>URAS01000006.1 GCA_900545825.1 uncultured Actinomyces sp. | reverse complement strand
TCAGAGCCCCGAAAGGGAATCGAACCCTTGACCTTCTCCTTACCATGGAGACGCTCTGCCGACTGAGCTATCGGGGCGGACAATCGACCCTGTCGGGCCTCTTGCACCGTAATCACCGAAGTGATCGTGGCAGGTGAGGGATTCGAACCCCCGAAGCATAACAGCGGCTGATTTACAGTCAGCTCCCTTTGGCCACTCGGGTAACCTGCCTTGCTGCCGAAGCAGCACGTAGAACACTAGCAGCAGCGAGGGCGGTTGCGCCAATCGTCGAACGCGGCGTTCATCACACCACAGACAGCGCCGCCGCGTTTTCCGCGGGGTTGTCCCCGATCACGCCGGTGACACCCCACGCGACCAGCTCTTTCGCGCGCTCCGGATCGTTGACGGTCCACGGGTTGACGCCGAATCCGGCCTCGCGCATCTGGGCGACCTGCGCACTGGTCAGGCCGTCCTCGCACGGGTGGATGTAGCGGGCGCCGGCCAGCTCCGCCAGGGTCCGCCAGTCCTCGCCCAGCTGGCCGCGATCGAACAGGCAGGCCGTCGGCCACGGCCCCGCCTCGCCCATGAGCCGCAGCAGCAGATGGTTGAACGACGAAATGATAACGGGCACGTCGGGGCGGATGCGCCGCAGCTGCTGTGCCGTCGCGTCGACCAGCCGCTGGGCCGCGCGGGCTCCCCCGGCGGGCGACTTGAGCTCGACATTCATCGCCAGCCCCGTCTCGTTCATGAGGTCGACGAGGTCGGCCAGCCGCGGAATCCGCTCGTCGGCGAACTGCGGGCCAAACCACGACCCCGCGTCGAGACCACTCACGTCCTCCCACGTCAGATGCTCATACGCACCCGATCCCGAGGTCGTCCTATCCAACGTCGAGTCGTGGCAGATAATCGCCGTCTCGTCGGCGAGGACGTCGACGTCACACTCGGCCCAGCCGGTCGTCTCGGCGGCCAGCCGGAACGCGGCCAGCGTGTTCTCCGGCGCCTGGGCCGAGAACCCCCGGTGGGCGATAACCAACGGCACATTGGCACCCAAAATCTCGGTAGACATAGCCCTAGTATCCCGCCATTTCCTCGAGCCTGCGGATCCGATCCTCCATCGGCGGGTGCGTCGACATCAGCCGCTGGGCCTCACGCCCCGAAAACGGGTTGGCGATCATCACCTGGGCGACCTGCTCGGTGCGCGGCGTGTATTGCAGCGGCGCCATCTGGGTGCCGCTCTCGAGCTTCTTCAACGCCGACGCCAACGCCAACGGATCCTCGGCCAGCCGGGCGCCGTCCTCGTCCGCGTCATACTCGCGCGTCCGCGAAATCGCCAGCTGGGTCAGCGAGGACGCGATCGGCGCCAACAGGACGATCGCGAGCCCCGCCAGGCCACCGCCCTCGCGATCCCGCCCGCCGCCAAAGAAAAAGACGGCCTGCGCGATCGACGTGATAATCCCACCCATCGCCTGCGCCACCGACGACGTCAAGATGTCGCGGTTGTACACGTGCATGAGCTCGTGCCCGAGGACGCCGCGCAGCTCGCGTTCGTTAAGTAGCTGCAAGATCCCCTCGGTGCAGCACACCGCCGCGTGTGACGGGTCGCGGCCGGTCGCAAAGGCGTTCGGCGTCCGCGTGGGCGCAACGTACAGCGTCGGCATCGGCTGACCCGCCTTCTCCGACAGCTCGCGGACAATCCGATACATCGCCGGCTGCTCCTGCTCCGTGACCGGATAGGCGTTCATCGACCGCAGCGCCAGCGTCGCCGAGTTCCAGTACGTGTAAATCGTCGAGACGACACCGAGGCCGGCAAAGATGTACAGCCACGTCGCCGAGCGCGTCGAATACGCGACCACCCAGCCAATCGCCAGGAGAATGATCCACATGACGGCGAACAGGCCGAAGGTCTTGAGGCCGTTGAAATGCTTGTGCATGCCTCTAGTGTGCCAAAAACGCCCCACCCCCGCCCGCGGGGCCCCGCAGGGAGGGCGACGGCGCGCCCGCCCTCGGGAGGGCGGGCCGCTACCACCTAGCGTTCGTCGGGCGTGCCGATGAGGTCGAGCGGCTGCCCGCCGTCCTCACCACGCGACACCGCCGTCATCGCGTGCCGCGACACGACCTTGACGCGCTCGCGGGGGCCGCGGCCGCCCTCGACCTCGCCAAAGTCCTCGCCCAGCTTGCGCTCGTAGGCGTCGAGCAGCTCCCAGCCCTGCCACGTCGTGTAGCGGATGCCGCGCTCCTCGAGCAGCTGGATCATCGCGTCGTGGCCGACTGCGGAGGTCGTCGCGTGGAGCTTGCCGGCTTCGGCGTCGTCGACCAGGTGGGCGATCGTCTGCTGCGCATCGGACTTCGTCGACCCGATGAGGCCGACCGGGCCGCGCTTGACCCACCCGGTCGCGTAGATGCCGGTGATCGGCTGGCCGGACTCGTCGATAACGCGGCCTTCGACGTTGGGGATGACGCCGCCCTGCTCGTCGAACGGCAGACCCGGAACCGGCGACGAGAAGTAGCCGACCGCGCGGTAGACCGCCTGGACCGGCCACTCCGTGTACTTGCCGGTGCCGCGGACGGTGCCGTCGCCGACCAGCTCGGTGCGCTCGGTGACGAGGGCGCGGACGTGGCCGTCCTCGTCGGCGAGGACCTCGTGCGGCGCCTCGAACAGGTGGATGTGGATGCGCCGCGACGCCTGGTGCTCCTCTTCCATCGCGTAGTTCATCAGGGCCTTAACGACCATCTTCTGCTGCTTGACCTCGGCCAGCCGCCGCTCCGAACCGGCGTCGAAATCAAAGTCTTCCTCGTACACGATGACGTCGACGTCAGGCTGCTTGCCCAGCTCGCGCAGCTCGAGCGGCGTGAACTTCACCTGCGCCGGGCCGCGGCGGCCGAACACGTGGACGTCGGTGATCGGGTTGGCCTTGAGGCCCTCGTAGACGTTCTCCGGAATCTCGGTGACGAGCATGTCCTCGGCGTGCTTGGCGAGGACGCGCGAGACGTCGAGGGCGACGTTGCCGACGCCGAGGACGGCGACCTCTTTCGCCTCGAGCGGCCACGTCCGCGGATAGTCCGGGTTGCCGTCGTACCACGAGACGAAGTCGGCTGCGCCGTAGACCTCCGGCAGGTCGTTGCCGGGCAGGTTGAGCGGCTTGTCGCGGTCCGAACCGGTCGCCATGATGACGGCGTCGTAGTGGGCCAGCAGGTCGTCGACCGTCACGTCGCGGCCGACCTCGACGTTGGCCAGCAGGCGGATGTCGCCGCGCTGGAGGATCTTGTAGAGGGCGTCGATGATCGTCTTGATCCGCGGGTGATCAGGGGCGACGCCGTAGCGGACGAGGCCGTAGGGGGCAGGAAGGCGCTCGAACAGGTCGATCGCGACGTCCAGCCCCGATTTGGACAGGATGTCCGACGCGTAGATTCCGGCGGGGCCTGCACCGATGACGGCGACGTTCAGCTTACGATCACTCACGAATGTTCCTTCTGCTTCTGCTGGGCACAATGGGGGCGGCCGGGTGCCGCCGTAGGTGATCCTATACAAGTTAACGCCACCGGGGCACGGTGGGATACGTGACACCGGCGGCACTGACGCGTTTCAGCCCGCAGCCGATCGTGCGGGTGCGGCCGCGTGAGGCGTAGCGTAACCGGGTGCCCAGTCTCCGCAGATTCTCCAGCGCCGACCCGTCGACCGGCCTCACCCTCGGCCTCATTACCTACCTGATGTGGGGTTTCTTTCCCCTCTATTTCCGCTCGCTCAGCCCCGCCGGCGCGTTCGAGGTCATCTGTCACCGCGCGATCTGGAGCCTCGCGTTTGCCCTCGCCCTCCTCGCCGCCACGCGCGGCATGGGGAAGCTGCGGCTGCTGCTGCACGACCGTGCACTTCTCGCGCGGCTGTCGCTGGCAGGCGTGCTGATCATCGGGAACTGGACGGCCTACGTCTACGCCGTCCAGACCGGGCGGACGATCGACGCGTCGCTGGGGTACTTCATCAACCCGCTGCTCACCGTCGCGCTGGGCCGGATCGTCCTCAAGGAGCGCCTCAGCCGGCTGCAGGCCGCGGCGCTGGGCCTCGGCGGGATCGCAATCGTCGTCCTCGCCGCCGGGCTCGAGCATTTCCCCTGGCTGGCCATCATTATGCCGACGACGTTCGCCCTCTACTCGCTGGTGAAAAAGAAGGTCGCGACCCGCGTCCCCCCAATCGCCGGGATGACGATCGAGACCGGCGTCGTCGCGCCGTTCCTCGCCTGCTACCTCATCTACCTGGCCTGTGGACACCGCACGTCGCTGCAGCGCCTGGCCGCCGAGGGCGCCGGCGCCACCCACGTCGCCACCCACGCCGCGCTGCTGGTCGGGGCGGGTCTCATCACGCTGATCCCCCTGGTCCTCCTGGCTGCGGCGTCGCGCACGCTTTCGCTCACCGTCCTTGGCCTGCTGCAGTACCTCTCGCCGACGCTCCAGATGCTCATCGCCACGCTGATGTTCCACGAGCCCGTCGAACCCGCCCGCTGGATCGGGTCGGCGTTCGTGTGGGCCGCCCTCGTCGTCCTCATCGTCGACGGGCTGAGGACGTACCGCCGCGGCACGAAGGCGGCCTAGTCGGCGTCGAGCGGCGGGACCTGGGCCATGAGCCTGGCCGACGGGACCGAGCGCAGGCCGCCGGGGCGCTGGACCGAGCACGCCGCCGCCCACGACGCCAGCCGCAGCGTGTCGAGCAACCCCAGCCCGCGCGCGACACCCCACGCGTAGCCGGCGTGGAAGATGTCGCCCGCGCCCGTCGTGTCGACCGCGGTGACCGGGTACGCCGGCAGATGGCGCGCCCGGCCGTCCTCGTCGCGGAAGAGGACGCCCCGCTCCCCCAGCGTGATGACCGCGCGGGCGCCGTTAATCCCCTCGATGTCGCAGACGAGGGCGTCGACCGCCGCCGCGTCGTCCAGCGGCGGGATCGGCCGGCCCGTGTACTGGGCCGCGAAGTCCTGGGAACACACGAGGTGGTCGACCGCGCGGGCGACCTCGAGGGTCGACTCGCGGCACGTCCCCGCGTCGACGACGCCGGCGGCATGCGGATAGTCGGCGATCAGCTGCATGGTGGCGTCGAGTTCGTGGCCGTCGGCGAGGATGACGTCGGGCGCCGGGCCCGAATACCGCGGGGACCCCTGGCCTTTCAGCGGCGGGACGTTGAAGACGGTGCGCGCGCCGGTGTCCTCGTTGACCGCGATGAGGCTATACCCCGTGCGCGCGCCCTCGGGCGACATGACCTGGCTCGTATCGACGCCGTGGCTCCGCGCGACGTCGCGGACCATGTGGCCGCGTGGGTCGTCGCCCACGTGGGTGACGAGGACGGCCTGGGCGCCCCACGTCGCCAGCGCGCACGACGCCGTCATCGCGGGGCCGCCCGCGGTCTCGGGCAGAGGTTTTGCCTGGTACTTCTGGTTTTCGACCAGCGTGCCGGGGTACGTGACCGCGAGGTCGACGACGGCCTGGCCCGCGCACGCGATGATCATGAGAGGACCTAGGCGACGCGGTCGACGAGCATGTCGGCGAACGCCAGCAGCGCCTGCTTGACCTCGCCGTCCTCGACGATATCCAGCTGGTCTTTCGCCTGGCCGGCCCAGGCGAACGCCATCTGGCGGGTCTGCTCGAGCACCGGGTGGCGCCGCAGCCGCTGGACCACCGCGTCGAGCGCGGCATCATCGGTGAGGTCGCCCTCGAGGCCTGCAAGGATCGCCTGGCCGTCGGCGTCGATCGTGCCCTCGCGCGCCTGCTGGCGCAGCAGAAGGATCGGCAGGGTGTCGACGCCCTCTCGCAGATCCGTGCCGGGCGTCTTGCCGGACGTCTCGCGGTCAGAGGCCACGTCGAGGACGTCGTCGGCGATCTGGAAGGCCACGCCCACGGCGTCGCCGAAACGATAGAGGGCATCCACCTGGTCCTGGGGGACGCCGGAGAGCTCGGCGCCGAAACGCGCCGACTGGGCGACCAGGGAGCCCGTCTTGTCGGCGAGGACGTGGAGGTAGTGGTCGAGCGGGTCCTCGCCCTCGCGCGGGCCCATCGTCTCGTCCAGCTGGCCGGCGCACAGCCGCTCGAACGTCTTGGCGTGCTGGAACACCATCGCCGGCCCCAGCCCGGCGACCAGCATCGACGCGCGGGCAAAAATGAGGTCGCCCGCGAGGATCGCCTGGTTGTTCGACCACACCATCTGGGTGGAAGGCACGCCGCGCCGCGAGGGCGCCGAATCCATGACGTCGTCGTGGTAAAGCGTCGCCAAATGCGTCAACTCGACGACAACGGCCGCATCGATGACGTCGGATGACACCTCGCCCGGCTTGCCCAGCTGGGAGCACAGGAGGACGAGGAGAGGTCGCAGCCGTTTTCCCCCGGCCTGGGCGAGGTGCGACAAGAGGTCCGTGAGGACTCCCCGTTCGTCGCGCGTCTGCTGGGCCAGGGAACGCTCGACCTCCTCCAGGGCCGGGGTGAGCCGGTCCTGGAGGAGGGAGAAAATCTCGCTGTTAGGTGTAGACCTCACAGAACGAAGATAGCTACTTTGTCCAGAAGATTCAGCACGGACCCAGGAACAACCCCGAGAAGCACCGTGGCGATCGCGCAAATCGCGATGGCCGCGGTCGCCGCACCCTGTGCCTTCACCGTGGTGGTGGCCGGGTCGGGGTCGTCAAGGAACATGACCTTCATCAGGCGGAAGTAGTAGAACGCCGTGATCGCCGACGCGACGATCGCCACGATGACGAGGACCAGCTCGCCCCCGCGGACACCGGCCGCGAACACCATCCACTTCCCAATGAACCCGGACGTCAGCGGGATGCCCGCGAACGACAGGAGGAAGATCGCCATGGGGACCGCCAGCCACGGCTGGGTCTTGCCCAGGCCCGCCCACTTGCTGATCGTCTGCTGTTCCGCAACGACGACGCCGTTGGAGTCGACGCCGCGAACCAGGTAGATCACCGCGAAGGCACCGACGGTCGCAATGCCGTAGGACAGGACGTAGAAGAGGACGGCCGCGGTCGCCCTCGCATCGAGCGACTGGATGGCGATGAGGATGAACCCGGCGTGCGCGATCGACGAGTAGGCGAGCATGCGCTTGACGTTGTCTTGCACCAGACCGAAGAAGGTGCCGACGACGATGGTCAGGATGATGATCGCCCACATGATCACGCTGAAGTGCATCCGCATCTGCGACGCCACGGTGAAGTAGAACCGCAGCAGCGCGAGGAATGCGGCGGCCTTGACGCCGGCGGCCATGAAGCCGGTCACCGGGGTCGGGGCGCCGTGGTAGACGTCGGGAGTCCACGCGTGGAACGGGGCTGCGCCCACCTTGAACAGCAGGCCGACGAGCACCAGCGTGATGCCGGCCAGCAGCAGCATGTCGGAGCCCGCACCCGTGATGATCATTCGCGCGAGCTGGGCCATCGACAGCGTGCCGGAGTAGCCGAACAAAAGGGCGATACCCATGAGGAAGAACGCCGACGAGAACGCGCCGAGGATGAAGTACTTCTCGGCCGCTTCCTGCGACAGCAGGCGGCGGTGACGCGCCGTCGCACACATGATGTACAGCGGCAACGACATGATCTCGAGGGCGACGAACAGGGTGACCATCGACGCGCACATGGGGAACAGCATCATGCCGGCCGTGCTGAACAGGGTCAGCGGCAGCATTTCGGAACGCTGGTACCCGCGGCGCTCGGTCTGGTCTTCCTCGAACGAGCCCGGCATGTCGGACGGCTGGCCCGCGAACGCCGAGGCCCGCGAACGGGTCCGGTCGATCATGACGAGGGTCGCCAACACGGCGATGACGAGGATGATCACCTGGCTGGCGGCCGAGAACTTGTCGACGACCAGTTCGCCCGTGGGCTGCGACCCCTGGACGCCCGAGATGACCACCGGGTCGATGCCCTGCGAGAAGTCCGTCCCCGCATAGGTGAGGATGAACGTGCACAGCGCGACAACAAGGACAACCGGCGTGTAGATCGCCTGGGTGTTCCAGCGCGACCGCCTGGGAACGAACGCCTCAAGCAGCACGCCGATGACGGCGCCGAGGAGGACGATGGTTACCGGGGCCATCAATCCCCACGAGATGTCGAGCGATGACTGAGCAGTCATGTCAGTTCCTCCCATCCGTGGTCAGGGCAGTAGTCGGGTTGTCCCCCAGCGGGGCGAGAACCGTCTGTTCACTGACGGGCTCGACCGTCGACACCAGCGGGTGCGGGAAGAACCCGATCACCAGCATGAGGACGATCAGCGGCGTGACGACCGCCAGCTTCTCGCGCCAGTCGAGGTCCGTCAGATTCTTCTTGTCCGGGTTCGTGTCGCCGGTGAAGATCTTCTGGAACGGCAGGAGGATGTACAGCGCCGCGGCCACGACCGCGAGGATCGAGATCATCGCGGCCCAGTTGGCCACCCCGAAGGTCCCCACGAGAACCATGAGCTCCGGGACGAAGCCCGACAGGCCGGGCAGCGCGATCGCGGCGAGGCCGACGACCAGCCACGTGCCCGCGAGGACCGGCGTGACGACGCGCATGCCGCCGTAGTCGTCGATCTTCTGGGTGCCGCCACGCTGCGTGAGGAAGCCGCTGATGAGGAACAGGCCGGCGATCGACAGGCCGTGGGCGACCATGTAGACCATGGCGCCGGTCAACGCCAGCTTCGAGCCGACGAAGATGCCCATGATCATGATGCCGAAGTGCGACACCGACGTGAACGAGATCAGCCGCATGAGGTCCTTCTGCGCCAGCGCCGCCAGCGCGCCCCACAGCACCGAGATCACCGCGAGGATGATGATCGGCAGGGCCGCCCGGTGCGAGGCGTCCGGGAAGATCGCCAGGCACAGGGTGATCATCCCGAACGTGCCGATCTTGTCGAGGACGCCGACCAGCAGGGTCGACGTGCCCGGGCGGGCGACCTCGGTCGTGTCGGCCAGCCAGGTGTGGACGGGAACCATCGGCGCCTTGATCGCGAACGCGATGAAGAAGGTGACGAAGATGAACATCTCCATCCCCGGCGTCGTGTCGAGCTTCCCGGCGAGGTTCTCAAGCAAGTACTGGTTCGAGTGCGCCGGCGCCTTCGTGTAGAGGGCGATGACGCCAGCCAGCATGATGAGGCCACCGAGCAAGGAGTACAGCAGGAACTTCAGCGCCGCCGCCTTGGCTTTGGCGCCGCCCTGGCCGAACCGGCCGACGAGGAAGTACATCGGCACGAGCATCGCTTCGAAGGCGACGTAGAACAGGAAGACGTCGCGGGCCGCGAAGATCAGCATCATGAAGGCTTCGGCCACGAGGGTCAGCCCGATGTAGCCGGCGCGGGAGTTGTCGGCGTTCTCGCCGGCCGCATCGTCCTCGTGCCAGGCGGCGGCGAGGGTGATGGGGACGAGGATCGCTGACAGGCCGATCATGGCGAGGCCGAGGCCGTTGAGGCCCAGCGCCCAGGACGTCCCGATGACGGGGATCCACGGGTGGGTTTCGGCCAGCTGATAGGCGTCGGCCTTCCCGTAGTCGAACTGGCAGGCGGCGATGATCGCACCGACCAACACGACGAGCGAGATAGCGAGGCCGAACGGCCGGGCCTGGCGCCTCAGGGGCTTAATCACCCCCAGCGCAAGGCCGCCCAGTGCCGGCACGGCCACCATGAGTGTCAGCAACGGGAACGTTGCGTTGAGTACGGTCATGTTTCTCTTTCCTCCCGCCCTATCTAGACCTGGACCAACAGGACGATGACTAGGGCCACGAGTACGCCAGCCGAAATGTAGGAGGCGTAGGCACGCGCGTAGCCGTTTTCACTGCCACGCATGAACGCACCCAACCGGCGGCAGCCGTCGGCGACACCGCGGACGATGCCGTCGATGATTCCGCGGTCGCCGATCCCTGCGCCCTCGACCAGGGCCATGCCGGGAACCATGAAGAGGTTCTCGTTGACCTTGTCCTGGTAGAGGTCGTTGCGGGCCGCGACAACGAGGGCGTTGCCCTTCGGCGCGCGCTGGGGAACCGGCTTCTGAATGTATTGACGCCATGCCCAGACGACGCCGACGATGACGAGCAGCAGCGTGATGATCGAGATCGCGTGGTGCGACATCACCGGATCGTCATAGTGGGTGTCGTAGCCGGCGATCTTGCCGGCCACCGGCGACAGCCAGTTCTCGAAGGCGTTGGTCGCGCCGAGGACGCCACCGAGCGCCAGCGAGAACACCGACAGGATGACGATCGGGCCGTTCATCAGCCAGCCCGCCTCGTGCGGATGCACGGGCTTGTTTTCGCTCTCCGTGGTCCACCGGGCGTCGCCGAAGAAGATCATGAAGAACAGGCGCGACATGTAGAACGCCGTGATCCCGGCGCCGATCATGGCGATGAGGCCGAAGATCCAGCCGCCGGCCGTGCCAAACGGGGTGGCCGAGAAGGCCGCCGCGATGATCGGTTCCTTCGAGAAGAAGCCCGAGAACGGCGGGACACCGATGATCGCCAGCCAGGCGATACCGAAGCAGATCCACGAGACCTTCATGATCTTGCGCAACCCACCGAAGCGGCGGATGTCGACCTGATCGCTCATCGCGTGCATGACCGAGCCGGCACCGAGGAACAGCTGGGCCTTGAAGAAGCCGTGGACCAGCAGGTGGAAGATCGCCAGGGTCCAGCCGATCGGGCCGAGGCCCGCACCGAGCATCATGTAGCCGATCTGCGACATCGTCGAGGCCGCGAGGACCTTCTTCATGTCGTCCTTCGCGCAACCGACGATCGCGCCGAACAGCAGGGTGATCGCGCCGATGATCGCCACCATCAGCTGGGCGTGCGGGGCGAGGGTGTAAATCGCGCCGGAGCGAACCATGAGGTAGACACCGGCGGTGACCATCGTCGCCGCGTGGATGAGGGCCGACACGGGGGTCGGGCCCGCCATGGCGTCACCCAGCCAGGCCTGCAACGGGAACTGCGCCGACTTACCACAGGCGGCCAGCAGCAGGAACAACCCGATCGCCGTGGCCTGGCCTTCGCTCAGCGTGACCGGCGAGACGCCGACGACGTAGAAGAAGTGGACCGAACCGGTGGCCCACACCATCGTCATGATCGCGAGCAGCAGACCGAGGTCGCCGACACGGTTCATGACGAACGCCTTCTTTGCCGCGACGGCGTTTTCGATCTTCTGGTTCCAGAAGCCGATGAGGAGGTAGGACGCGAGGCCCACGCCTTCCCACCCGAAGAAGAGGAACACGTAGTTGTTCGCGAGCACCAGCGTGAGCATGGCGGCGATGAACAGGTTGAGGTAGGCGAAGAACCGGCGACGATCCGGGTCGTGCTCCATGTACTCAACCGAGTAGACGTGGATGAGCGAGCCGACGAACGTCACGAGCATGACGAACGTCATCGACAGCGGGTCGACGAGGTATCCGGCGTCGATCTCGAGGTCGCCAACCGTGATCCAGGTGAACAGCGTGCCCGTCAGAGCGCGGTGCGCGGAGTCGAGCCCCAGCAGCTGGATGACGATGCACAACCCGATGACGAACGACGCCCACGAGGCGCACACGGCCAGCCAGTGGCCCCACTTGTCGGTGCGGCGACCCGCGACCAACAAGAATCCGGACACGGCCAGCGGAATGATCACCATGAGCGGCGCCAGGCTGGCGGCGCCCGTCGCGGGATCGCCCGGCTGCACCGTTTCCGCTGCGTGAAGGAGTGCTGCGATAGTCATCTTCCCTCCCTCAGTTCTTCAGCAGGTTGACATCGTCCAGCGACGTCGACCTGCGGGCTCTAAAGATGGACACGATGATCGAGAGGCCGACGACGACCTCGGCCGCGGCAACGACCATGACGAAGAACGCCATGACCTGCCCCTCGATCGACCCCGTGGTGTTCGAGAACGTGACGAGGACGAGGTTGGCGGCGTTAAGCATGAGCTCGATGCCCATGAGCGAGATCACCGCGGACCGGCGCACCAGGACGGTGATCGACCCGATCGCGAAAATGATCGCCGCCAAGACGACGTAGTGAGTGAGCGTGATCATTCGGCGTCCTCCTTCGTCGACGTGGGCGCAACCTCGGCGGCGCCGGGCTGACGTAGCGTGTGCTCGGCGGCGTCACCCGCCATGCCCCAGGCCCGCGACCGCTTGACGGAACGCGACGCCTGGAGGGAGTGGAGGCCCTTCGACTTGTCGCCGCTTCGATCTTCACGCAGCGCGAGCGCCGTCGTCGGGCTGGCTTCGGCGATCGAGCGGTCCTGGCCGGTGGCGCGCAGAACACGCGGCACCGAGTCGGCCACCGGGCCGTGGGTTTCACCCGAGATCGCGGGGACGTCAGGCGAGTTCGACTCGGCGTAGACACCAGGCGCGGGCAGCTGCCCGGGGTGGTGACGCCCAGCCCCGTATTCGAGCATCTTGGCCTCGGCCGTCTCTTCCTGGTTGAACAGCTTGGTCATCCGGTCAGAGTGGGTCAGCAGCATGGCGCCGACGGGCGCGATGATCAGCAGCGTCGCCACGGCCTCGATCGACACGAGGTGCTGGCTGAACAGCTGCAGGCCGAGGGCGACCGGGTTCGACTTGTCTTCGGTCGCCGCCTGCACCGAGCCCGTGTCGGGCAGGTGGGCGACGACGAAGGTGCCGATGAGGATCGCGGCGCCCGCGATGCCCGTCACCCACGCGCCGATCCGAAGTCCCAGCGGGGTCTTCGTGTACTGGTCGGACGCCGACACGCCGATCATCATGATGACGAACAGGATGAGCATCATGATGGCGCCCGTGTAGACGACCACCTGGACGGCGCCGAGGAAGTAGGCGCCTTGCGAAATGTAGATCATGGCGAGGCACAACATGACCCCCACCATGCACACGGCCGAGTGGATGGCCTTCTTCGAGGTCGCCACACCGATGGCGGCAAGCACCATGACGACGGCGACGATCCAGAAGAACACCGACTCGCCGGTCGAGAACTGGTCAGTGACGTTCACTGCTGGCCTCCTGTAGGGACTTGACCGTCTTGAGCGTCGGATCGTCGGGACGGTGCTTGCGAACCCAGTCAACCTGTTCGGCCGTCGGGCCCGTCACGTCGCCTCGATAGTAGTCGCCGTCGCTCTTGCCCTCGACCATCGGGTGCGGGGGCGCGAGCATGCCGTCCTCCAGCGGCGCGAGGATCTGATCCTTTTCGTAGATGAGGTTCTCGCGGTGCTGGTCGGCCAGCTCGAAGTCGTTCGACATCGTGAGGGCGCGGGTCGGGCAGGCCTCGATGCACATGCCGCAGAAGATGCAGCGCAGGTAGTTGACCTGGTAGACGCGGCCGTAACGCTCGCCGGGCGAATACTGGGCTTCCGGTGTGTTCGACGCCGCCTCGACGAGGATGGCGTCGGCCGGGCACGCCCACGCGCACAGTTCGCAGCCGATGCACTTTTCCAACCCATCCGGGTAGTGGTTGAGCTGGTGGCGGCCGTGGAACCGGGGCTGGACGTGGGCCGGCTCGAACGGGTATTGCTCGGTGACGGTGGGACGGAAGAACGATGCGATCGTGATCCCGAAGCCCGCGACCGGGGCGAAGAACTCGCCGACAGGGCCCTTCTTGTCGCGCTCGAAACTCATGTCCTCGCGCGTCGGACTACGCCTGCTCATTCCTTGTCTCCTTCCTCGCTGGCCCCCGAGGCGACGAGCTCGTCACCCGGGCCGTGTCCGGCACGCGGGCTGGCAGCCAACTTCTGCCCCGGCAGCGGCGGGACCGGATAGCCGTCGGCGAACGCGTCGAACGGCCGGCTTAGCTTGGCGGCGCGCGCCTCTTCGACCGCGGCGGCCTTCTTGTCGCTATGGGCACCCCACAGCCAGATGACGCCGAGGATGATGAGGACGACGACCGCGGCACCCAGCCACAGCTGGGCGGTGCTGACGAGGTCGTAGTAGGTGGTCACACGCATGATCGCGACGAGGGTGAACCAGACGAACGCGATCGGCATGAGGACCTTCCAGCCGAACTTCATGAACTGGTCGTAGCGGATACGGACGAGCGTGCCGCGGACCCAAATCATGAGGAACATGACGAACCAGACCTTGACGCCGAACCACAGCATCGGCCACAGCCCCGTGTTGAGGACGCCACCGAGAATGTGGTCGCCCCACGGGAAGCGCCAGCCGCCGAGGAACATCGTCGTCGCCACGCCCGACACGTTGAACATGTTGATGTATTCGGCGAGGAAGAACCAGGCGAACTTCATCGACGAGTACTCGGTCATGTGGCCGGCGACGATCTCGCCTTCACATTCGGGAAGGTCGAACGGCAACCGGTTGACTTCGCCGGTCATCGCGATCAAGTAGATGAGGAACGACGGCAGCAACGCGAAGCACCACCACACGCCCTTCTGGGCGTTGACGATCGTCGACGTCGACATCGAACCCGACACGATGAACACGGTGACGAGCGAGAGGCCCATCGCCAGTTCGTAGCTGATGATCTGGGCGGCCGAGCGGGTCGAGCCCAGCAGCGGCAGCGAACCGTTCGACGACCAGCCGGCGAGGATGATGCCGTACACGCCGATCGACGTGATCGCGAGGATGTAAAGCACCGAAACCTCGGAGTCGGCCAGCTGCAGCGGCGTCGACACCGAGCCGAACTGAACGTTCGGGCCAAACGGGAGGACCGCGTAGACCATGAATGCCGCAAACGCCGCAATGATCGGGGCGATGAGGTAGGTGATCTTGTCGACCCCAGCCTTCCAGAAGTCTTCCTTCGTCAACAGCTTGACGGCGTCAGCGACCGCCTGGAGCAGGCCCCATTTACCGTGGACGTTCGGGCCCGGACGCGTCTGCATGCGCGCCAGACCACGACGCTCGACCCACAGCGCCATGATGACCGACAGGATCAGCCACAGGACGATGAAAAGCCCCTTGATCAGCGTGATCCACCACGTGTCGTCGGAAAAATCGGCGACGACCTCTGCCCTGGGTGACAGGGCCGACGCGAGAACTTCTACGTTCACCGGTTCACCTCCGTTGCGGCCGAAACGGTGACGAAGGCACCCGCGCCAACCCCCAGGTCAGCGTGGACGTGCGAGCCCGGAGAGCACTCCGGAACCCACACGACCCGATCGGCCATCTGCGCCACGACGAGGGGCAACGTAATCGCCCCGCGCGCCGCGGTAATCGTGCAATCGTTGCCCTCGACCAGCCCCAGCAGTTCGGCCGTCCGCGCGGAGACGCGGGCGACCGGCTTGCGCGCCGAGGCGGCGAGGTCGGTGGCGCCGGCCTGCATGAGGCCGTCGTCGAGCATGGGCTTGTGGCACGCGAGGACGACCTCGTGTGCCGCCGGAGCCGGCGTCTGGGCGGCCGGGGCCGGCGCGAAGACCGCGCGCGTCCCGTCCCAATCCATGACGTCGTTGGCCAGCTGGTGAAGGTCGCGCAGCGTCTCCATCCCCAGGTCGAGGTCGAGCTCGGCGGCCAGGCGGTTGAGGACCTCGCGGTCGGACATCGCCCGCGAAACCAGCGCCTGCCCGAACGGGCGCAGCCGGCCTTCCCAGTTGATGAACGTGCCGGGCTTTTCGACCGGGGGCGCCACGGGGAAGACGACGTCGGCGACCTCGGTGATCGCCGTGGCGTTCACCTCGAGGCTGATGACGAAGTCCGCAGCGCGGATCGCGTCGAGCGCCGCGTCGGACGCCACGAGATCGCGGTGGTCGACGCCGCCGACCAGCAGCGTGCCGATCCCGCCGTCCTTCGCGGCCGCAAGAATCTGTTGGGTGTTGAGGCCGGCCTCGTCCGGCAGGGCGATCCCCCACGCGGCTTCGAGGTCGGCGCGCGCCTCGGGATCAGCGGCTAGGCGACCGAACGGCAGCAGGGTGGGCAGGAGGCCCGCCTCGATGCCGCCGCGTTCGCCGGCGCGACGCGGAATCCACGCGACCTTCGCACCCGTGCGGCGCGCGAGCTCGTGAATCGCGCTCAGCAGGCCCGGAACCTCGCCGGCGCGCTCGCCGACGACAATCACGGCGCCCTCGGCCTGGAGCTTCTCGGCCAGCTGGCCGAACTCGCCTTCCTGGCCAAGGCTGATCGACGAGACGACCTCGGCCTCGGTACCCGGGACGGCCGACAGCCACGTGGCGCCGAGCTTGTCCATCGTCCGCGTGCGGACCGGACCGATCGCGGCCACGTCGACCGTGCCGGCCAGGTGGCCCTTGCGCAGGCGCAGGAACACCGAGCCGCATTCGTCCTCGGGCTCGAAGCCGACGAGGAGAACCTGGCCCGCCTTCTCCAGCGCGCCGTACGTCACCTCGATGCCGTGGCCGGCCACGTAGGTCGCGAGGAACGACTCTTCCTCGTCGCTGGCCTGGCGCGTGCGTTGGTCAATCGAGTTCGTCCCCAGCGCCAGCCGCGTGAACCGCGACCATGCGAGGGCGTCCTCGAAGCTCAGGCGTCCGCCCGGCAGCGCCGCCGCCGGCTTCCCCTGGGCCGCCTTGATCCCCTGGGCCGCGCGATCGAGCGCGTCGCCCCACGAGGTCGGAACCAGCTTGCCGTCCTCGCGGACCAGCGGGGTCCGCAGCCGGGCCGGCGTATCGGCCCAGTGGAAGGCGAAGCGATCTTTGTCGGTGATCCACTCTTCATTGACATCCATGTCGCGCTGGGCCAGGCGGCGCACCACCTTGCCGCGGCGAATGTCCGTGCGGATGACCGAACCCGACGCGTCCTGCTCCGTGACGCCGCGCGTCGACGACAGGTCGAACGGGCGCGCCCTAAAGCGGTAGTCCTTCGACGTCAGCGCGCCGACCGGGCAGATCTGAATGATGTTGCCCGAGAAGTACGACCCAAACAGCGAGCCGCAAGCGTCCTGCTCGTCCAGACCCAGCGGCCCGGCATCCTGGTTACCGCGAATCGCCGCGTCACCAAACGACGTCGACATCGACTGATCCAGCTGGTCGCCACGCCCATCCGACGGCGTGACGCCGAGGACGTGCGTGTCGAACCCGCCGATGTTCTCGCCCAAGAACGCGTGGTCGTCGCCCGGACGCGAACCGCCGCCGCGCCCCTGGAGGTCGATGAACGCGTCGCCCGCGATCTGCTTCGAGAAGCGGACGCAACGCTGGCAGAGGACGCAACGCTCGCGGTCGAGGAGGACCTGGGCGGTCAGCTCGACCGGCTTGGGCCACGTGCGCTTAACGTCGGTGAACCGCGTGTGCAGTGAACCGTGGCTCATCGCCTGGTTCTGCAGGGGGCATTCGCCGCCCTTGTCGCAGATCGGGCAGTCGAGCGGGTGGTTGATGAGGAGGAACTCGAGCTGGCCCTCCTGGGCCTTCTTGGCCACCGGCGACGTGTGCTGCGTCGACACCTCCATCCCCGGCGTGCAAGTCATCGTGCACGCGGCCTGGGGCTTCGGCATCTTGCGGACCTCGCCGTCACGGCCGGGCATCGCCACCTCGACCATGCACTGGCGGCAGGCGCCGGCAGGCTTGAGCAGCGGGTGGTCGCAGAACCTGGGGATGTGGATCCCCAGCTGCTCGGCCGCACGGATGATGAGCGTGCCCTTGGGGACCTCAATGGCCTCGCCGTCAATGGTCAATGACACCATGTCGTCGCTCATTTAGTGGCCTCCTTCCTCGAAAAGTTCGGAAGCGGAATACGGGAACAGTTCCCAGGCCGGCGTCGTCAGGCCGGCCTCGAACTCGTCACGGAACTTCTCGATCGCCGACCGCACCGGCGTCGCCGACGCGTCGCCGAGCGCGCAGAACGACCGCCCGAGGATGTTGCCCGCCACGTCGTACAGCAGGTCGACGTCGCCCTCGCGGCCCTGACCGGCCTCGAGACGCCGCAGGATCTGCTTCATCCAGAACGTGCCTTCGCGGCACGGCGTGCACTTGCCGCACGATTCGTGCTGGTAGAAGTCGCCCCACTTGCGGACGACGCGGACGACCGAGGTCGTGTCGTCGAACACCTGGAGGGCGCGGGTACCGAGCATCGAGCCGTTCGCCATCACCTCTTCGTACGCCAGCGGCACGTCGAGCTGTTCCTCGGTCCACAGGCCGGTCGATGACCCGCCGGGGCTCCAGAACTTGAGCTTGTGACCGCCGCGAATGCCGCCCGACATCTCGAGCAGCTCGCGCATCGTGATGCCGAAGGGCGCCTCGTACTGGCCCGGGTGGGCGACGTGGCCGGAAATGTTGAAGAGGCCGTAGCCCTTGGCCTTTTCGGTGCCCATCGCCGCGTACCATTCCGGCGACTTCTGGAACACCATGGCGACCTGGGCGATCGTCTCGGCGTTGTTGATGACCGTCGGGCGGGCGTAGAGGCCCTCGGCCGCCGGGAACGGCGGCTTGAGGCGCGGGTGACCGCGCAGGCCCTCGAGCGAGTCGAGGAGTGCCGTCTCTTCACCACAGATGTAGGCGCCCGCACCGGCGTGGGCAATGATCCGCAGGTCGCCGAGCAGCCCGGCGTCCTCGGCCTCTTTGATCGCCGCCAGCAGGCGGTTGTAGGCGTGGACGACCTCGCCGCGGATGTAGATGAACGCGTGGGTGCACCGGATGGCCAGCGACGTGATCGCGACGCCCTCGATGAGCATGTGCGGGTTCGCCATGACCATGGGGATGTCTTTGCACGTGCCCGGCTCGGACTCGTCGCAGTTGACCGTCAGGTAGCGCGGCTTGCCGTCATCCGGCGGCAGGAACGACCACTTGAGGCCGGTCGGGAAGCCGGCGCCGCCACGACCGCGAACGCCGGCGGCCTTGACGGCCTCGATGATCTCGGACCGTTCCATGCCGCGGGCCTTCTTCAGCCCCTCGTAGCCGCCGTTCGCCAGGTAGGTGTCGAGGCGCCACGAATTCGGCTGGTCGTAGATCGCCGACGTGATCGGCGTCAGACCGACAGGATTGGCGATGGCACTCACTTGGCGCCCTCCTTACTCTTGCGCTCGGCCGACGACTGCGCGTGGCCGACCCGCTTAGTGCCGGCCTCCTCGGCCTCGCCGGAGTTCGTCTGCCCGCTGGTGAGGGCGGCGACCTTGCCGTCGGCGGTCATCCCCCGCTGGTTGGCAACCTTGAGGCCCCACAGCGTCGGCTCGCCGGCGCCGATCCCCTGGTTCGCCGACTCGAGGTCGGGGAAGCCCGCGAGGATGTGCGAGGCCTCTTTGAACGTCGGGACCTTGTCGGGCCCACGCGTGGGCTTGATTGGACGGTCGGCCTGGATGTCCTCGACCATCTGCAGCGCCGAAGCCGGCGTCTGGTTGTCAAAGAACTCCCAGTTCACCATGATGACGGGCGCGTAGTCGCACGCCGCGTTGCATTCGAGCGCCTCCAGCGTGATCTTGCCGTCGGGCGTCGTCTCTTCGTGGCCGATCCCGAGCTTGTGCTCGAGCGCCTCGAAGATCGAGTCGCCGCCCATCACCGCGCACATCGCGTTCGTGCACACGCCGACGGTGTAGGTGCCGTTGGGGCGCCGCTTGTACTGGGTGTAGAACGTGGCGACGGCGCTGACCTCGGCCCGGGAGATCCCCAGGATGTCGGCGCACAGGCCGATCCCGTTGGCCGACACGTAGCCGTCCTCGGACTGGACGAGGTGGAGCATCGGCAGCAGGGCCGACCTCTCGTGTCCGGTCGGGTAGCGAGAGACGATCTGCGCGGCTTCGTCGCGCAGCCTCTCTTCGACGTCAGTGGGATAGAAGCTCATTAGCGGTCCACACCTCCCAGAACCGGGTCGATCGTCGCCAACGCGATGATGAGGTCGGAAATCGTGCCGCCCTCGGCCATCATGGCGAGCGACTGCAGGTTAGAGAACGAAGGGTCACGGAAGTGCGCGCGGTAGGGGCGCGTGCCCCCGTCGGACACCAGGTGAACACCGAGGACGCCCTTGGCGTGCTCGACCAGCTGGGTCACCTGCCCCGGGGGAACCCTAAAGCCCTCGGTGACGATCTTGAAGTGCTGGATGAGCGACTCCATCGACGTGCCCATGATCTGGTGAATATGCTCGAGCGAGTTGCCCTGGCCATCCGTGCCGACCGACAGCTGGGCCGGCCAGGCGATCTTCTTGTCGGCCACCATGACCGGCTGGCCCTCGGTGGCGTCGAGGCGATCGAGGACCTGGTAGATGATCTTCAGCGACTCGTAGCACTCGTCGAAGCGGACCATCGTGCGGTTGAAGCCGTCGTTCTTGTCGTACGTCGGGATGTCGAAGTCGTACGTTTCGTAGCCGCAGTAGGGCTGCATCTTGCGCATGTCCAGCGGGTAGCCGGCGGCACGCACGCCCGGGCCGGTGTAGCCCAGCGCCATCGCCCCGGCGATCGGGAGGACGGCGACGTCGACGAAACGCGCCTTGAACAGCGGGTTCGACACGACGATGTCTTGCAGCTCGTTGATGTCGCGGCGGGTCCTCGGCAACAGGTCGCGGATGTATTCCGTCGTCCCCGGCGGAATGTCCTGGGCGACGCCGCCGGGACGGATGTACGCGTGGTTCATGCGCAGGCCCGTGATCCGCTCGAAAATCCTGAGGATTTCCTCGCGGCCACGGAACGCGATCGTCATGAGCGTCGTGCCGCCCAGCTCGTTACCGCCGGTGCCGATAGCCACGACGTGGCTGGCGATGCGGTTGAGCTCCATCATGAGGACGCGGATCAGCGTGGCGCGCTCGGGCACCTGGTCGGTGATCCCCAGCGCCTTCTCGACGGCCAGGCAGTAGCCGGCCTCTTGGAAAAACGGGGCCACGTAGTCCATACGGGTGCAGAACGTCGAGCCCTGCGTCCACGTGCGGTACTCCATGTTCTTTTCGATGCCCGTGTGGAGGTAGCCGGTGCCGACGCGGACCTCGCGGACGTATTCGCCGTCGAGTTCAACGATCAGACGCAACACGCCGTGGGTCGACGGGTGGACGGGGCCCAGGTTGATGACGAGGCGCTCGTGGGCGAGCTTCTCGATTTCCGAGGCCATGTCGTCCCAGTCACCGCCGGTGACGACGTACTCGGGAATATCCGCGTCGCCGATCTCGTCGAGGGCGGGGCCAGCGGCCCGGTAGAGGGTTTCCTTTTCGTAGCTCATGCGCTGTACGACCTCCGCGAATCAGCCGGCGGAACCGTGGCGCCCTTGTACTGAACGGGCACGCCGCCGAGCGGGTAATCCTTGCGTTGCGGGTGCCCGACCCAATCGTCGGGCAGCGCGGTGCGCGTGAGGGCCGGGTGGCCGGTGAAGACGATCCCCATGAGGTCCCAGGTTTCGCGTTCCCACCAGTCGTTGCCCGGGTAGACGGCGACGACCGACGGGATCGTCGGGTCGGAGTCGGGGCACGTGACCTCGAGGCGCAGCCACCGGTTGTGCGTCACCGACATCAACGTGTAGGTGGCGTGCAGTTCGCGGCCCGGATCGTTCGGGTAGTGGACGCCGTCGACGCCCAGGCACAGCTCGAAGCGCAGGTCCTGGTCGTCGCGCAGGTGGCGGCACACCGAGAGGATCGAATCGCGCTGGATGAAGATCGTCAGCTCGTCGTGGTCGACGACGACCTTCTCGATGACTCGGGCCGGGTCGTCGCCGTCGCCGGCGATGAGGTCGGTAAGGATGTCGACGACCTCGTCGAACCAGCGGCCGTACGGCCGCTCCGACGCGCCCGGCATGGCGACGTGGCGGACCAGCCCACCGAAGCCTGTCGTGTCGCCGTCATCGGCCACGCCGAACAGGCCGTGGCGGGTGCCGAAGACCTCGCCTTCGGGGTGGCCGGCCTGGCTGGAAGCCGGCTCGACCTGGCCCGAGGTCGGCTGGATTTCGGGTTCATTGCTCATGCCAGCAGTCCCTTCATCTCGTGCGTCGGGGTGACATCGAGCGCCGCCTGCTCGGCCATGCGGGCGATCTCGGCGCGGCGCTTCTTGCCCAGAGGCGTCTCGTACTGGATCTGGTCACGCAGGACGAAAATCGCGTTGAACAGGGCTTCCGGACGCGGCGGGCAGCCGGGCAGGTAGACGTCGACGGGAACGACGTGGTCGCAGCCCTGGACGACGGCGTAGTTGTTGAACATGCCACCACTGGACGCGCACGCCCCCATCGAGATCACCCACTTGGGCTCGGGCATCGAGTCGTAGACGTTGCGGACGATCGGCGCCATCTTCCACGACACGCGGCCCGACACGATCATGAGGTCGGCGTGGCGCGGCGATGCGCGGAAGACCTCCATGCCGTATCGGGCGATATCGAAGCGCGGGGTGCCGGCCGCCATCATTTCGATGGCGCAGCACGCCAGACCCATGGTGACGGGCCAGATCGACGACCTGCGGGACAGGCCCATGATCTTCTCGATGCTGGTGAGGCCCACGCCCGCGGGCAGTTCGTTGTCGAGAGACACTGTGTTTACCCCCTAGTAGTCGAAGCCGCCACGGGCCCACTCGTAGATGAACGGAACGGCGAGCAGCTCGACGAAAGTCAGCATCCCGAACAGCGCCACCTTGGCAACGCCACCGAACTCGGCGATCGACACCGCCCACGGGTACAAGAAGACGACCTCGACGTCGAAAACAATGAAGCTCATGGCGACGAGGTAGTACTTGACGGGGAAGCGACCCTGGCTGGCGTTGAACGCCATGGGGTCGATACCGCATTCGTACGTTGAGACCTTCGTCCGCGAGAACTTGTTCGGGCTCAATAGGGCGGAGGCCGCCAGGCCGCCGACGGCGACGAGCATCGCCACGGCGCCCATGATGAGCAACGATGCGCTCGGACTCATAGTGCCCTCACTTCCTCGTTGGCCGGCATCCCCAGCTGCCTGCCGGTTTCGTCCTAAGACCGTCTGGGGCGGTCATAGCGTTGGCTTTACGGTCACACCTTGGGCGCAATCGCGGTGAGCGCCTGGAGGATGTGATCGAAAGTGTCCCCGCCGCGACGCTCATAGCCGTCTGACAGTAGTTTGTGCACAAACCGCATGAGCGTGGGACGCGGAAGTCCGTAAGTGGTGCAAATACGCATAATTTCCGGCTTCTCAATAAGACGGACAAAGATGCGACCAAGCGAGTAATAGCCACCATAGGTGTCACGTATTGCCGCCGGGTAGGCACTCATCGCCGCCTCGGCGCCCGCGCGCGTGGACCGCCCGAATGCCTGCACCATCGTCTGGGCGGCGATCCGCCCGGCCCTCATGGCGGGGGCAATACCCTCGCCGTTGAAGGGAGAAATCATGCCGCCGGCGTCGCCCACGAGGACGAGGCCCGCCCGGTAGTGAGGGGTGCGGTTATTGCACATGGGCAGCGGCGCGGAGCGTAATGGCCCAACCTGGGAATCCGCCGTGAACTGCCATTCTTCTGGCAGCGTCGACACCCACCGGGTGAAGATTTGGCGATAGGGCAGCTTCGTCGCCTTGGCCGAGGACGACACCGACCCCAGCCCGACGTTGACGAGGCCGTCACCCAACGGGAAGATCCAGCCGTATCCGGGCAGGAGGTTCGATTCGCCCGGCTTGCCGTCCCACAGTTCGAGGTGGGACTCCATCCATTCCTCAGCCCCGCGCGGGGAGCGGAAGTACGCCCTCGCCGCGACCGCCATCGGGCGCTTGGGGTTTTTCGTGAGGCCGACCGCCGTGGCGATGCGCGCCGAGGCACCCCCGGCGTCGACGACGTAACGGGCCTTGACGTCGATCAGCGGGGCGTTGCGGTCGCCTGCGGGCTGGACCTGGACGCCCGTCACCGAGCCGTCGCGCCCGCGCAGCGGACCGACGACGTTATATCCCTGATAGACGCGCGCGCCGGCGCCCTCAGCCTGCTGGAGCAGCCGGTGGTCGAGGGTCTTGCGGGGACGCGCCATGCCGTATCCCGGCATCGAGGGCGTCTCGGGCCACGGCAGCTGGATGCGGTGGCCGCCGCCCAACACGGTGAGGCCCCGATTCATCTGCCAGCCGTCCTCGTGGAGCGGGTCGATACCCATGGCGAGGATTTCGGACACCGCGGCCGGGGTCAGCCCGTCACCACACACCTTGTCCCTGGGGAATGTGGCTTTATCGAAAAGCGCGACGTCAACCCCGTTCGCCGCAAGGTGGTAGGCGGTCGACGCGCCGCCGGGCCCGCCGCCGACGACGACCACAGGGGCGTCGCCGATATCACTACTTGCCGTCACGATGAAGAACCTTTCTGAGCCCGAATCGGCCCGGGGCCAGACAGATTCGGGCGACGCTGCATCCGTCACATCCGAGGAGACTCGGTTGACAGGCTAACGAAGCGCGGCCCCACGCTCTTCTTAGGGGCTATTTTACCTGGTCACAGTGGATTACATAGGTAAAACGTTCGCGACCTAGGTACACCTTTAAGTAACGTGACACTTCTTTAAATGGGTACCCTAAGGCCTCAGCTCAAGGGACGTTCGGCCCAATGAATAGCGACGATCCCACCCGTGAGATTCCGCCAGCGAACGTTCGTCCAGCCGCACTCGGCGATCGTTTCCGCAAACTCGCGCTGGGGCGGCCACTGGCTGATCGACTCGACGAGGTAGCCGTACGACACGTTGTTCGAGGACGTCAGCGTGGCCAGGCGCGGGAGCACCTGGGTGAGGAACAGCCGGTACAGCGCGGCGAAGGGGCGCCACACGGGGCGCGAGAATTCGACGACGACCAGGCGCCCTCCGGGCCGGGTCACCCGCGCCATTTCGCGCAGGGCCGCCCGGTGGTCCGAGACGTTGCGGATGCCGTAGCTGACCGTGACGACGTCGAACATTTCGTCCGGGAACGGCAGGTCGAGGGCGTCGGCCTGGACGACCTCGAGTTCGGGGTGGCGGCGCCGGGCTTCCTCGACCATGCCGGCCGAAAAGTCCGAGGCGATGACCATCGCACCGTCCTTCGCGTATTCCACCGACGACGTGCCCGTGCCGGCGGCGACGTCGAGGACCCGCTCGCCCGCGTGGGCGGCGACGGCGTCGCGCGCGGCCCTGCGCCACACGCGGTCCATCCCCAGGCTGAGGACGTCGTTCGTGATGTCGTAGCGCCGGGCCACCGAGTCGAACATCGCGGCGACGTCGACGCCGCGCTTGTCGAGGCTGGCACGCGTCCCCTGGTCGCGTCGGCGGCTCACTGGCCTACCTCCCCGCGGCTGAGGGCCGCCTGGGACGTCCCCGGCGTCATGTCGTGAGCCTGGGTAAGGAGGTCGCTGGCGGGCTCCCAGTACGACAGGCCGACCAGGGTGTTCCCGCTGAACGTCAGCGACGTCAGCGACGCGAGCGCGCACTCGCGCATCGCGGGAAGGTGGGCGTAGGGGCGCCCCTCGATGAAGCTGCGCAGGCACCAGATCGGCAGCTGGTGCGAGACGACGAGGGCCTCGTGGCCGCGGGCGTGATCGAGCGCCGACGACACCGCCGCGCTCATCCGCCGCGCCTGCTGGGCGTATGGCTCACCCCACGAGGGCCTGAAGAAGTTGCGGTAGCGCACCCAGTTGCGCGGGTGGGCGAGCATCCAGCGGTTCGCGTTGATGGCCTCGCCCTCGAACGCGTTTCCGGCCTCGATGAGTCGGGGGTCCTCGTCGACCTCGAGGTTGTACAGGCGGGCCGTCGGGGCCGCCGACTGCTGGGCCCGCAGGAGGGGCGACGCGACGACGTAGGTGATGTCACGATTCTGGGCGACGAGGGCGTTCGCGACCTCGTCGGCCATCTGTTTGCCGAGGGGGGTGAGCCGGAATCCCGGCAACCGCCCGTAGAGGACACCCGTGGGGTTGTCGACCTCGCCGTGGCGCATAACGTGAATGGTCGTCGTCGGTTTCATGGTTACCAGCCTAGCGGGAACGACGCGGCCTGCGCTCCACCCCGGGCCATGGGATAGGCTAAGGGGGATGGCAAGCGAGCGGCGGTCCACGGCGGCCTTCTTCGATATTGATCAGACGCTGGTTCGCGGCGCCTCGTCGTATCACCTGGCCCGCGAGCTGTATTGGCACGACTTTTTCTCCTTCCGTGACATCGCTTTTGCCTTCCGGCAAAGCCTGCTCTACTTGCTGCTGGGCGAAGATCCGAACCGCATCGACAAGATTGTTCGCCGCGCACTGCGGGCGATGAAGGGGCACTCGGTTGCCGAGGTCATGGCGATCGGCGCCGACTTCGTCACCGATCTCTACGACGAGCGGCTGTTCGCCGGAACCGTCAACATCCTTCGCCAGCACCAGGCGCTGGGCCACGAGGTGTGGCTGGTGTCCGCCACCCCGCAAGAGGTGACGGGCCTGCTGGCCCAGCGTGTCGGCGCCACGGGGTCGCTGGGCACCCAGGTCGCGACGACGGACGATGGCGTCTATCTTGAGGAGCTGCGCACGCCCCTCATGCACGGCGACGCCAAGGCCCGCGCGGTCAAGCAGCTGGCCGCCGAGCGCAACATCGACCTCGCCGCGTCGTGGGCATATTCGGACTCGAAGTCGGACCTGCCGCTGCTGTCGCTCGTCGGCCACCCCGTGGCGATCAACCCCGACACGGCGCTGCGCGAGCACGCGAAGGCCCACGGCTGGCCGATCGCCGACTTCCGCGGCGGTATTCGGTTCCTCCACACGAGGTCGGCGCGCCGCAGCGCCTACCTGGCCGGCGGCGTGTGGGTGGCGACGACGCTGCTGCGCCGCTTCCCCCGGCGCTAGCTATTTCCCGTGAACGTGACCTTTTTTGGTCACGTTCACGCCAACAGAGGCGGCTACATCGCGCGGAGGGCGGTGGCCAGCGGGATCCGCGCGGCGCGAATCCCCGGAACCAGCGCCGCGACCGCGCCGACCAGGCACCCGATGTGCAGGACGGCGAGGGCGATCCCCGGCTCCATGATCGGGGTCCAGCCCTTCGTGCTCACCATGATCCACAGGCCGATGAGGCCGACGACTAACCTGCACGTCGCGCCGACAAAGCCGTAGAGGATCCCCTCGATGACGAACTGGATGGCGATGTGGTGGGGGCGGACGCCGAGGGCGCGGCGCAGGCCGATCTCGCGGGTGCGTTCCATAACCGAGGTGAGCATCGTCGTCATGATGCCGATCCCGCCGACGACCAGCGAGAGGATCGACACGCCGACGGCCAGGGTGTTGACCGAGCCGGTGACGTCCTTGCGCAGCTCTTCGGGGCTGGGCGGGACGGTGACGGCGATGTCGCCGGCGTGGGCCGGGTCGACCTGGGCGCCGATGACCTTCGCGACGCGTTTGGTGGCGCCCAACTCGGTGCGCACCGCGCCGGTCAGGTCGGTGCCGGCGGCCTGGGGGTCGAGCGGGCTCCCGTCGAGGTTCGCCGACAACACGACCGTGGGGCCCAGGGCGATGGCCTCGCCGGCGTCGGAGAGCACGCCGAACACGGGGATACGTACGCCCTCGCAGACGATGGCGGTTTCGCCGTCGACCTTCTGGATGCCCAGTTGCTGCGCCGAGGCGGGGCCGAGGACGGCGACGGGCCCGTTCATCGTCGAGCCGTCGTCGTAGAAGCGCCCGGACGCCAGCGTGGCGTTGGCGGCGCGGAAATAGCCGGAGTCGGCGACGACGCTGGGGACGGCGACCTCCTGGCCGGGGTGGCCGGAACACGTCATCTGGATGCTGTTGGCGAAGCGGCCGGCGGCGACCTCGGCGGTCGAGTGGGGGTGGGCGTTTGACACGGGGCGTGCCTTCGAGGGCGTCACGTAGACGACCACGAGCAGAATAAGGGCCACCGCTAAAAGGGCGGCGAGGACAATGATCGCGGTCGTCTGCCCCGATTTCACCTATGGTCGCTTCATCACGCGTCTTTCCGTTCTGCCGCAGAGGCCGCCCTGCCGGCCAGGGCGACCTCACCTGGGAATAACAGTCGATTCATGCATCACCCGGGAATGTGGTCAGTGCCGCTTAAGTCCGATCTGGGCAGGCGTCAGCTGAAGAGCAGGCCCCGGCAATGCGCCGGGACCTGGCTCCCTCTCAGGATGCGCCGTTGTATTTCTTGGCATTGGCGAGCTCTTGATCACGCAGTTTCTTCCACTCGGTAATCAAGCCTGGCTTCTTCTGTAGCCGCTTGTGTGCCGCCTCGGCATAGGCTTTACTTACCGTATCAAGATATCCCGTCTTGATCATGCACTCCCCCGACGCCTTAGCCACCTTCACCTCGGCAGCACTAGGACGGGGATCCGGCCACGTCGTTTCCGAATTCTCTTTGCCACACCACGGTCACACCACCTGAAAAGTAGTTGGACCGATGAGTGAGGAAAGATGGTGAGGCAGGTGGGAAAGAAAAGATCTCACGCGAAAGCGAGGCCCCGATGTGGCGCGTGCTAATCGAGAACGCCGCGTCAATCATCAGGGCCATCGTCGTTCTAGCGCTGCTGATTGCAACACTAGGTCGGTAACCCACCAAGAGCAGGCCGCTCGTTCCAGCGGGCGGTCTGTCCGATAACGCCATCGTATCCCCACGACCATCCGCCTGGCCATCCCCTATCCACCTCCGCGAGGTCGCCGGCACTACGCCCACGGTGAACGTGATCAAAAAAGGTCCCGTTCACCGGTTTACGCCGATGAACGGGACCAAAGCGGACAGAAAGATCACGTTCACGGGGTGGGGGTGTCGCCCTCGTCGTCGGGGCCACCATGGGGACCGTCGGCGCTGCCGTTACCGTCGCTGTCTCCCCCGTTAGGGGTGTCCGTACCTGCGGCCCCGCCGGGCGCATCGGTACCGCCGCCCGGGCCACTCGCGCCGTCCTTCTTGCCCTTCTGTTGGGCCTCGCGTTCTTGGCGTTCACGTTCCTTGCGCTCGCGGTACAGCTGGGCCTCGAGGGCGAACAGGAAGTCGGGGTCGTCGTCGGGCGGAACCTGCTCGGGTTCACGGGAGTTGCCGCGCCCAAACAGCGGCAGGCCGTCGTCGGACGACCACACGCCGCGCGAGATCGTGCCCCCGTGCGACTCGGCCTGAGACACGCGCGACGCGACGATCCACGCGATCGGACCGACGAACGTCACCAACAGGATGAGCACAATCCACAACGGCTTCGGGACCCGCCCCGGGACTTGATCCGAGGGCGTGCGGGCGCAGTCAGCGACCGCGTAGATCGCCAGTGCGATCCCTAGAATGACGGGCAGTGCTCGAGCCATACGTCCACCCTAGCGGAACGACGGGTCACCTTCATCGGAGGACGGCCGCCACGCCCACGGCTACGCCATAAGCGAGAGTCAGGTACCCCGTCCACCGCAAAATCCCGATGAGCTGCGGCGTCGTCCGCGCCTGCCACAGCCTGACCGCGAGCGCGATCCCCGCCACCGCGGCGACGATCCCGACGATGATCGAGGTCGGTACGGCCAACGCCGCCGCGACCAGCAGATAGGCGATGTAGACGCACCGGGCGGGGGTGTCGCCGATGCGGGCGGCGAGCGTCATTTTCCCGGCCTCGCGGTCGCCGGGGATGTCGCGGATGTTGTTGACCATGAGCAGCGCGCACGACAGCAGCCCGATGCCGGCGGCCGCGGCCCACGCCGCGCCGGGCAGCGCGGAAACCTGGGTGCGGATCGTCCCCATCGTCGCCACCAGGCCAAAGAAGACGAAGACCAGGACCTCGGCGACGCCGCCGATGTAGCCGTAGGGGTGCCGCCCGCCGGTGTAGAACCACGCGGCGACGATCGCCAGCGCGCCGATAATAAGGAAGAACCACGTGCCCGAGATCGCGACGAGCACCAGGCCCGCCAGCGCGGCGACGCCGAAACACCCCAGCGCGACGGTGAGGACGGTGCGCGGCGCGGCCAGGCCGGGGCCGGTCAGGCGCTGCGGGCCCTGGCGGGCGCCCTCGTCGTCGGTGCCGCGGATCCCGTCGGAATAGTCGTTCGCGTAATTGACGCCGACCTGCAACGCGAGGGCGACAAGTAGCGCGAGCAGGCTGCGCCCCACCACCGGATGCCCCGCGATCCCCCACGCGTATCCCACCCCCATGAGGACGGGTGCGGCGGACGCGGGCAGGGTTTTCGGGCGGGCCGCCTCAATCCAGTCGGCGGCGGTGGCAGTTCGTTTCGTCATCATCTTCAGGGTAACGCCGCGGCGGAGCTACCGAATCCACGCATGCCCGGCCGTCACCTCGGCCTGGGCGATCTGGGCGACGCGGCGCCGGTCGATCTTGCCGATCCCCAGCCGGGGCAGCTCGTCGACCATGCAGACGATCCGGGGCGCCTGGGCGCGACCCAGCTCGGCGGCGACGTGCGCGCGCATCCGCAAGGCGATGTCGGCGTCGCCCTCGACCTGGCGCGGACCGGGCGCGAGCTGGGCAAACACGGTGGTCGCCGACTCGGCGGGCTGGTCATCGCCGCGGATCGACGCGGCCATCTCGGCGACCGCCTGCTTGAGGGCCTCCGAGGGCGGCACGACCGCCTGCGGCCCGGCGTCGGCCGGCAAGAGGCCGCGGCGGCGACGCATCGCCGCCAGCTCGTTCGGGTCGGCGTTCGGCGAGGGGACGAACACCGCGGTGACGACCTGCCCCCACTTGGGGTGCGGCAGGCCGACGACGCAGACGTCCTCGATCGCGCTGAGGGTGCGCAGGCTGTCCTCGACGATGCTGGGCTGGACCTTGACGCCGCCCGTGTTAATCACCGAGTCGATCCGGCCCACAACCTGCAGTTTCGGCCCCACCATGCGGCCCTGATCGGACGTGCGCAACCAGCGGCGCCCGGCCGCCGTAACGAGGGCACCAGAATGTGGATCGTCGACGTAACCATCCATGATCGTCGTGCCGGAAATCCACACGCGCTGGTCGATCGTCGCAACCTTGACGCCGCGCAGCGGCACGCCGTCGTAGACGCAGCCGCCGCCCGTCTCGGTCATCCCGTACGTCGTCACGAGCTTGAGGCCGCGGTCGCGGGCGCGTTCCAGCAGCTCCGGGTCCGTCGCCTGGCCGCCGACGAGGATCGCGTCCAGCTCGCACAGCGCGTCGATGTCCTCAGCCGCGGCCTGCATGATCATCTGTAACTGGGCGGGGACAATCGACGAATACGCAGGCCCGGGCTTCTTTACCGCGCGCCGCACCGCCCTCGCCATCGCCTCGACCCTAAAGCCGCGCGTCGTGTCGACGACGATCGGCACCCGGTCGGCGACGACGCTGCGGACAAGGATCTGGAAGCCGGCGACGTGATGCGTCGGCAGGCACAGCACCCACGTGCCGTATCCCGAGAGGGCGCCGGCGGTCGCGTGGGCCCCGGCGGTCAACGACAGGCGGGACAGGCCGACGAGGTGGCCGACGCCCGTCGTCGACCCCGACGTCTGGAGGATGACGGCGACCGCGGGCGAGATCGGGTCGACGACCCGCTCGGCCAGAATCGTGCGCACCCGCTCGATGTCGGCGCCCGGATCGACCGGGACGATCACCCGCGAAGGCCGGGGCATCCCCGCGGCGGGCACGAACTCGCGTTGAATCGCGCTCATGAGGGTCGCGACGTCGCCCGGCGCCGTGCCGCCCGGCAGAATGAGCGCGTCCGCGCTGCCCGCCCAATAATTCACCAATTGCCTCCGCTGCTGCCCGCCGCGCCCCGCCGGCGATCAGTACGCATAAGGGAACGCGGAAAAATTGGGGCGCCGATGTTCGACGAACGCCTCGCGGCCCTCGCAGGCCTCGTCGGTGCCGTAAGCCAGCCGGGTCGCTTCGCCCGCGAAGATCTGCTGCCCCATCATGCCGTCATCAGCCAGGTTAAACCCAAACTTCAGCATTCTCACGGCCGTCGGTGATTTCGCTGTGATAATCCGCGCCCACTGCTGCGCCTCGACCTCGAGGTCGGCGTGCGGCACCGCCTGGTTGACGACGCCCCACGTTTCGGCCTGTCGGGCGTCATAACGCCTGGCCAGGAAGAAGATCTCGCGCGCCCGCTTGTCCCCCACCTGCCGTGCCAGCAGCGCCGACCCGTAGCCGGCGTCGAACGAGCCGACGTTGGCGTCGGTTTGCATGAACTGGGCGTGTTCGAGGGACGCCAGCGACAGGTCGCACACGACGTTGAGCGAGTGGCCGCCACCCGCCGCCCACCCGGACACCGCGGCGATGACGACCTTGGGCATCGACCGGATGAGGCGCTGGACCTCGAGGATGTGGAGGCGCCCCGCGCGCGCCGGGTCGATGGCCTCGCGCCGGGTTTCGGGATCCGCGTCGTCGCCGGCGGCACCCTCGCCCTCGTAACGATAGCCGTCGCGACCGCGAATCCGCTGGTCGCCGCCGGAGCAGAACGCGTACCCGATGCTGGGGTCGGGGTTGTTGCCCGTGAGGATGACGGCGCCAACGTCGCTGGTCATCCGCGCGTGGTCAAGGCAGCGGTACAACTCGTCGACCGTCTGCGGACGGAACGCGTTGCGCAGCCGGGGCCGGTCGATGGCGACGCGCACCCACGGCAGGTCCTCGCCTGCGGGTCGACCGTCCTCGTCGCCGCGCGAGACCGCCCGATGATAAGTGACGTCGGTGAGGTCGAAGCCCGCAACCTCGCGCCAGCAGGCCGGGTCAAACGTGTCGGAAACCGGGAAAACAGTCATCGGCTACTTCTTGTTGGAGGACGTCGTAGGAGTCGCGGATCCCGATTCCTGCGGGGCCGGCGTCGACGCGAACCAGGTGGCCGAATCGGGGACCAGCTCGATCCACACCTTGCCCTTGGCCAACGCCAGCTTCTTGCCGTCGGCGCCCGTCAGGGTCACCGGATCCTTGGCTGCGGCCTTGTGCCACGTCGCCTCCCACACCTTGCCGTCGCGGGCCAGGCGCGCCTCGCCCGATCCCTCGAACACCGTGTCGACGACCGGGTTCCCGATCGGGTCCAGATACTGCGTTTCCTTCGTCGCGACCTTGAGGACGACGACGTCGGCCGCCTCGACCCTGGGCCCCTCGATGTCGGAGGTCGGCTTGCCGTTGTCGCTGCGCTGCCACGCCGAACCCGACCACGTCCAGCCCGACTTCCACGACGGATACGTCGCCGTGAACTCGGTGACCGCCTGGCCGCCGGTCGCCTTGCCGAACTGCCACTGCGCAGGCGGCGCCTTGAGGTCGCCGGCGCGCTCGGCCGCCAGCTTCGCCGAGCCGTAGAGGTTGTAGGGCATCCGCCGCTCGCGCGTGCGCCACGTGGCGTCGCCCGCGGTGTCCTCGACCAGCAGCTTGCCGACGCCCTCGCCGACCTTCGTGAGGAAGTCCGGCTGCCCGCCTGACGCCAAGAGGACGCCGTGGAGGGGCGCGTTAATCGGCACGTCGACCGGACGCACCGACCGGATCGGGCCGATCTTTTCGGCGAGGTTCGAGAAGAACACGGCGTCGTAGCGCACCTCGCCACCCTCGACCAGCTCGACCCATACATTATCGGCGCTGGTCAGGCCCCGTTGCGGGCGGGCCGCCATGTCGGCGGGAATCTTCACCGACACGGCCGGGTGCGCGGGGACCGCGTCCGCACTCTCGCCGGTCAACGGCATGACGACCGCGGCCTTGTGCGTCGCCTTCGGCGAGGACGTGGCCTGGGGACGTGACGACGAACACGCAGTAAGCGCGCCTCCGACGCACGCGAGGGTCACCGCCGCGGCGGCAAGCCGGCGGCCTCCACTGATGCACAGATTCATGTCATTCCTTCGCCGATGGTTGAACGCCTCCACGCTACCGCGGACAACCACTGAGGCCGCTAAGGCACGCCCAACCTTTCGGAGCGCGTGGAATAAGGTGGAGCCATGCTCTCAATCTTCGCGCTCATTGTCGGCGTCACCCTGTTCGTCTATTCCGGGTATCTGCGCCACGACTGTGAACGGACCCATCTGATCCTCGGCACGAAATCGGTCCTCGATGAACGGTCGATGTTCTTCCTCATGCCCGGCCTGGCGTTCATCTTCCTCGGTATCGGGCTCGTCCAGTTCGCCGTCCTCTGCCGCGGCATTGCCGAGTCGGTGGCGTTGACGATCTGCGTGCTCCTCTCGGCCTTCGGGTTCGTCCTCCTGGTCGTCGCACTGCTGAAGATCCCCTTCCCCAAATGGTCGATCCCGGCCTGGGCCCGCGAGGTCATCGCCGAGCGCGACGCCGGCACCTTCAAGGCGAAGCCGACGAAGCCCCAGCGCACGCGGGCCGAACGCGAGCGGGCGCTGCGCGAGGCCGAGCAGGAAGAGAAGCGAGAAAAACGCCGTGAGCGCAAAGCGAACGGGAAGCAGAAGCGCAACCGTAAGCATCACCGATGAGCCGGGCTACGACGGGCAAAGCCGCGCTGACCTGGGTCGATAGCGCGCGCTGGCCGCTGCGGTTGCGGCGGCTGGCACCCGAGATCGACGCGCTGGCCGTCTACGCGATCCCGCTTAGGCGTCGGTTCCGCCGGATCGACGTGCGCGACGGCGTGCTCATCCACGGGCCCGCCGGGTGGGGCGAGGTGTCGCCGTTTTGGGACTACGGGCCGGCCGAGTCGGCGCGGTGGTTCGCGGCCGGGTACGAGGCGGCGACGCGGGGGTTCCCGCCGACGCGGCGCGAGACGGTGCCGGTCAACGCGACGATCCCCGTGTGCGAGCCGCAGGTGGCGCACGACCTCGTTGTTGCCGCTCGTGGCGTAGGGACGGTGAAGGTCAAAGTCGCCGATCCCGGCTGCAGCCTGGCCGCGGATTGCGCCCGCGTCGAGGCCGTGAGGGCGGCGTTGGGCCCGGCGGGGCGCATCCGGGTCGACGCGAACGCCGCGTGGGGCGTCGAGCAGGCGTGCGCGGCGATCGCGGCGCTGGACCGGGCGGCCGGCGGCCTCGAATACGTCGAGCAGCCGTGCGCCAGCGTCCCCGAGATGGCGGAAATCCGCCGAAAAGCCGACGTGCCGGTCGCCGCGGACGAGTCGGTGCGGCGCGCCGCCGATCCCCTGGAGGTCGTCCGCGAGGACGCCTGCGACCTCATCGTCACCAAGGTCCAGCCGCTCGGCGGCGTGCGGCCCGCGCTGGCGCTGGCCGAGCGGGCGGGCGTGCCCGTCGTTGTGTCGTCGGCGATCGACTCGTCGATCGGGCTGGCGATGGGCGCCCACCTGGCCGCCAGCCTGCCCGAGCTGCCCCACGCGTGCGGCCTCGGCACGCTGCCGCTGCTCACCGGCGACGTCGCCGACCGGCCCATGATTCCCGTCGCCGGCGAGGTCCCGGTTGCGGAGCCCGCCGTCGCCGACGGCGAGTTCCCGGCGGCCCCGCCTGACCTCGTCGAACGGTGGCTCGCTCGCCTGGGCGATATCGCGGATGCCCTCGCCGCCGGGGCGAGCGGGGTGGAACGCGCATGAGCACCCCCGAATCGACCCCCGAATCCGTCGCCGAATCCGTCGCGTGCGCCCGCGCGATCACCGCCGCCCTCGCCGCCGGCGGGGTGCGCCACGTCGTCTATTCCCCCGGCTCGCGCGACGCGCCGTTCGCGTTCACCCTGGCCGCCGCCGAGGACGCGGGGTGGCTGAGGGCGCACGTCCGCGTCGACGAGCGCTCGGCCGCCTTTTACGCGCTGGGGCTCGCGCGCGCCGCCGAGCTGACCTGCGGCGCGCCCGCCCCCGTCGCCCTCGTCATGACGTCGGGGACGGCGATCGCCAACATGCACCCGGCGATCCTCGAGGCCGCCCACGCCTGCGTCCCCCTGGTCGTCATCTCGGCGGACCGGCCGGCCACGATGCGTGGCACGGGCGCGAACCAGACGACCGACCACCTGGCCGTCCTCGCCGGGACCGTCCGCGGCAGCTGGGACGTCGCCTCTGGCCCCGGCACGTGGGCGATCGCGCGGGCCCTCGAGGTCGCCCGCGGCGGCGCCCTCCCGGCCGGCCCGGTCCACGTCAACGTCCAGCTGGCCCCGCCCCTGCACGACCCCGAGCCCGAGCCCTTCCCCACCGAGCCCCAGGTGATCCCCGAGGACGCCCCAACCGGCACCCGCGAGCGCCTGGCGAGCCGCGCCGACGTCGCCCACTTCATCCCCGTCGCCCCCGATGCGCCCGCGACCTGCGACTTCGCCGCCCTCGGCCTGGATCCCGAGGTGCCGGGCGTCATCGTCGCCGGCAACCAGGCGCAGCTGGCCCGCGGCGCCGACGCGATCCCCGCCCTCGCCGCGCGGCTGGGGTGGCCGCTGCTGGCCGAACCGGCCTCCGGCCTGCGGGTATCCCCGGCGCTCACCCACTACCAGCAGGTCCTCGCCACCCGTCCCGACCTCGCCGAGGGCGCCCGCCAGGTCCTCGTCGTCGGCCATCCCACGCTGTCGCGGCCCGTCACCGCGCTGCTCACCGACCCCGGCCGCCGGGTCGTCGCGGTCACGCGCGCCGGCACGGCGACGATGCTCGGCGGAAACGTCGCCGCCCTCACGGCGTGCGTTCCCACCACCGATCACCGGGCGAATCCGCAGGTCGCGGGCTGGTTCGACCAGTGGCGCCTGGCCGACGAGGCCGTCGACCCCGACGATCCGCGCGAGCAGTGGCTCGCGCGCCTGTGGGCCCGCCACGCCCAGGCCGGCCCGCGCCCGCCGATCCTCGTCGCCGGCGCGTCGCTGTCGATCCGCGCCCTCGATCGCGCGGGAGCCGTCACCGATCAGGCGCCGGACGTCCTCGCCAATCGCGGCCTGGCCGGCATCGACGGGACAATCTCGTTCGCCCGCGGCGTCGCAGCGGCAAGCGGCCGCCCGGTCCGCGCGGTCGTCGGCGACGTGACGTTCACCCACGACGTCGGCGGCCTCGCCACCGGCATCCACGAGCCCGCCGAGGACGTCCAGGTCGTCGTCGTCAACGACGCCGGCGGCCAAATCTTCTCGACCCTCGAGTACGGCCAGGCCCGAGAAACTGCCACCTATCAGCGGTTTTTCGCGACCCCGCAGCGCGTAGCCGTCGCGGGTATCGCCGCCGGCTTCGGCTGGGAGTACACGGTGGCGTCCTCGCCGATCGAGCTCGACTACGTCGCCGCCACGCCCGTGCGCGGCCTGGGCATCGTCGAGGCGCTGCTGGCACCCGGCATCGACACGACCCTCCTGTAACCCGCCGCCACCTGCCCTTTCGTCGGATCGTGGCGGCGGCGCGCGGATCGACCAGTCTCACAGTAGACTCACAGCAGGCTCGCAGCGCTGCCACAGTGCCCCTTGATTAACTGGGGCCATTGCGCGCAACGCGCCACGACTATCAAGGAGCGACATTGTCTGATTTCGACCCGCGCTCACGCGAACGGCTCATCCCGTCCTCGACCCCGAACGATCCGGCCGCCACCGACACTTCGCGCTACGCCCCCGAGGGCGCCCAGCCGGCCCAGCCGGATCAGCCGGGCCCCACGATCAGCGGCCACATCACCTACGCCGGCCCCGCCGAGGACTACGCCGCCCAGGCCCACACCCAGCAGCTGCCAACGGATTCCGGCGTCTCCGGCGACGCGACGTCCCCCGAGGGCGCCCCCGCCTCCACCGAGCGCTACGTCAACGTCGAGCCCGCCGCATACGCCAGCCAGCCTGAGGCGTCGGCCTATGACGCCCAACCCGACGCGTTCGCGTACGGCAACCAGACCGACCCGGCGGCCTCGGCTGCCCCCACCAACCCGGCCTACGCGGCCACGGCCACCCAGACGCTGCCTTTCGACGCCGCCAGCGCAAACGGCCTGCCGCCGACCCAGCTGCCGCCCGTCGACCAGGGCCCCGCCGCCACCCCGCCGTCCAGGCGGCGCCAGCGCCGCGGCCCCGGCTGGGCGGGCACCCTCATGGTTGCCGTCATCACCGCCCTCGCCACGCTGGGGGCGTCGTACCTGCTGTGGGGCCCCGCGAACCTCGAGTCGCTGTCGGGTTCCGGCGCCCAGGTCGCCACCCAGGCGCCCGTCCGCCAGGCCTCGGCCGAAAAGACGAACTGGGAAGAGGTCGCCAAGTCCGTGCAGCCGGCCGTCGTCGCCATCCAGGTGGCGTCGGGCAGCTCGGGCGACACGGGCTCGGGCGTTATCTTCGACGCCCAGGGTCATATCCTCACGAACTACCACGTCATCGCGTCGGCCGTCACCGGCCACGCGACGATCACCATCGAGCTGTCGAACGGCGCCCTCTACAAGGCGAATATCGTCGGCTCCGACTCGACGACCGACCTCGCCGTCCTCTCGATCGTCGACCCGCCGAGCAACCTCCAGATGGTGTCGCTGGGCTCGTCCAGCGACCTCAACGTCGGCCAGCCGGTCGCCGCGATCGGCGCGCCGCTGGGCCTGGAAAACACGATGACGACCGGCATCATTTCGGCGCTCGACCGCCCGGTCACCGTCACCCAGTCCAGCGGAAACGACGACTCGTCGGGCGGCGCCCTCGGCATCCCCGGGTTGAGCCAGCAGAGCCAGTCCAGCGGCGAGCAGGTCATCACCAACGCCATCCAGGTCGACGCGGCCATCAACCCCGGCAACTCGGGCGGGCCGCTGTTCGCCGCCGACGGTTCGGTCATCGGCATCACGTCGTCGATCGCGTCGCTCTCGTCGAGCGGCTCGGACTCGTCCGGCTCGATCGGCATCGGCTTCGCGATCCCCGTCAACCTGGCGAAGTCGGTGGCCGACCAGATCCTCTCGACCGGCTCGGCTAAGCACGCGTTCCTCGGCGTGACGATCGGCACCGCGTCGGTGACGGTCGACGGCAAGACGGTCGCCGGCGCCCAGGTCGCCTCGGTCGTCTCCGGCGGCGCCGCCGAGGCCGCGAAGATCCAAAAGGGCGACGTCATCACGAAGATCGACAATCACACGGTGACGTCGGGCACCGCCCTCACCGGCTACGTCCGCTGGTACGTGCCCGGCGACAAGGTCAAGGTCACGTTCGTCCGCGACGGCGAGTCGCAGACCGTCGACGTCACCCTGGGGTCCGCGCCCGCCAAGTAACCCCCGTGACCGTGATCCTTTCGTCCGATTCGATCCCGTTCATGCCCCCAGATCGGTGAACGTGACTCTTTTTGATCACGTTCACCGCGGGGGCCGGGTTCACCCGCGAATGCTGTCCGTCCTCTATGCGCCCAACGCGTTGAGGACGGGCAGCATTTTCGCTTCCGTCTCGGCCAGTTCGCGCCGGGGATCCGAGTCGGGCATGATCCCGCCGCCCGCGATCACGCGGACTCGGCGTGCGTCGGCGCCCTCGATCATCCCGCAGCGCAGGGCGATCCCCCACTGGCCGTTGCCGCGGGCATCCATCCAGCCGACCGGGCCGGCGTAGCGGCCGCGATCCATGCCCTCGAGGTCGCCGATCATCCGCGCGGCGTCCGCCGTCGGGGTGCCGCACACCGCGGCCGTCGGGTGCAGCGCGGCGGCTGCCTGCAGCGACGTCACGCGCGCCGAACCCGTCACCGTCGACGCCAGGTGGGTGACGTTCGGCAGCGTGAGGATGTCGGGCTGTTCGGGAACCGCGAGGTCCGCGCACAGCGGCTCCAACGCGCGCCGCACTGACTCGAGGGCGAGGGTGTGCTCGCGGCGGTCCTTGCCCGAGCGCATGAGGTCGTCGCCCTCGCCAACGCCGGCGGTCCCGGCGAGGACGCGGGTGAACAGGCGCCCCTCGCGGACCTCGGCGAGCATCTCGGGCGTTGCGCCGACCAACGAGTCCACGGCGTACGTCCAACACGTCGGGTAGGCCTGGGCCAGCCTGGCGGCCAGCCAGCCCGCGGCGACCGGCTTCTCGGTATCGACGACGACGTCGCGCGCCAGCACGACCTTGCGGGCCTGGCCCGCGCGGAGCCGGCCGATGAGGTCGGTGAGAATCCCCAGATATTCCGAGGGCGAATGGGCGCCCTCGCCGACATGGGCGTGGCCCGGGCCGGGCCACGTGCCCCGGGCCTCAGGCAGGCCGGGCCGGGGCTCGCCCTCGCCCTCGAGCCACTGGGTGACGATCCACGCCCGGCCACCGCGGGCGACATAACAAACTTCCGGGACGATGAGGACGCCCGGCGTGTGCGGCTGGAACCCAAACGACCCGAACGTCAGGGGCGCCGCCACCGGGTCCTCGCCCTCGACGACCGCAGACGCGACGAGGGCCTGCCACAGGCCCGACGCCCGCGCCTCCTGATCCGCGCCGGCGATCTGAGTGCGCCACGCGGTTCCCCACCCGACGAGGACGTCGCCGTCCGACACCCACGCCGACAGCGGGGCGTGAGTGCGCAGCCGCAACAGGTCGACCGGCTGGCGCAGCTGGTCAGACACGACCCGCACACGCAGCCGGGGAAAGTCGAGGGCGCTATCAGTCATCGAAAAACGTCAGGAAAAGCGAAACGGACCCGCCGAGCGGATCCGCTTTCGCACGCAGCCGTTTACTTCTTGTTGCGGCGCTGGTGACGCGTCTTACGCAGCAGCTTGCGGTGCTTCTTCTTCGACATGCGCTTGCGGCGCTTCTTGATAACCGAGCCCATCGGGCCTCCTTTAACGTCGGAACGGATCTACCGGCAATACCGAGTGGCAGTCTAGCGCCAGCAGCTACTGATTGGCCACTTCGCCCGGCTGTGACGTGTCGACGGACCAGTCTCCCAGGCCCGCATCGATCAACTGCTGAACCGCGGACTGCGGAACACGGAATGACTTGCCCACGCGCACGGCCGGGATCTCGCCAGAGTGGATCATGCGATACACCGTCATCTTGGACACACGCATGAGATCCGCGACCTCAGCGACCGTCACAAAACGAGGTCCTGGCTGTTGTGGCATCGTCTTCCGTCCTCAGTAGGCGTCCTGCGTCGGCGCCGCGGGGTAACGGGCGCAGCGGGACAGCTTTATGGTATCTGCTCCTACTGTAGCCTATGCGATGGGCCCCGAGCATAGAGGCGCGCCGACACTTTGTCCCCGCACCGGCCGCGAGGACACGATCGCCGTGGTGGACAACACGCCACGAGGGCGATGTGCTCCTACGATAGGGGGAGGCCGGAAGGAGTGACAGTGGCAACGAAGTCCCGCAAAGACCGGGTGCGCGATTGGTTCAATCACGTGGCGCGCGCCTATCCCGCCCGCCTGGCCCTTGCGCTGTTCGCCATGATCATTGCCGTCGAAACCGCTCTCCTCCAGCTGCCTTTCGCCACATCCTCGGGCCACCGGGCCGCGTTCATCGACTCGCTGTTCCAGGCGACCTCGGCCGTGTGCGTGACAGGTCTCACAACGACGTCGATCGCCGACGACTGGTCGCTGTTCGGGCAAATCATCCTCGCGTTCGGCATGAAGGTCGGCGGCTTGGGCGTCATGACGATGGCGTCGATCCTTGCCCTCGCCGTGTCGCGCCACATCGGGCTCACCCAGCGGATGCTCGCGGCGATGGAGACGAAATCTGAGGACCGGCTGGGCGCGGTCGGCTCGCTGCTGCGCGCCGTCATCGCCACGTCGGTGTCGTGCGAAATGATCATCTTCGCCTTCCTCCTTCCCCGCTTCCTCTCGCTCCACCAGCATTTCCTGCCAGCACTCTGGCACGCGTTCTTCATGGCCCTGTCGATCTTCAACAACGTCGGCTTCGTCGCGATCCCCGAGGGCCTGAGCGCCCACGCCGGCGACTGGTCGATCGTCGGGCCGATCATCGCCGGCACGTTCGTCGGTGCGCTGGGCTTCCCCGTCATGCTCGACCTGCGCCACCACTGGCGTCACCCGCGTATCCTCACGCTTCACACGAAGCTGACGGTGACGACCTACACGCTGATTTTCGTGGGTGCCGCGATCGCCATCGGCGCGGCCGAATGGTCGAACCCCGACACGTTGGGGACGATGCCGATCCACGAGAAAATCCAGACGGCCATGCTGTTCGGCGTCAATTCGCGCTCGTCCGGCCTGTCGACGATCGACGTGTCGCAGATGACACGCGGGTCGTGGTTCTTGATCGACATCCTCATGTTCATCGGCGGTGGCTCCGCGTCGACCGCGGGCGGCGTCAAGGTGACGACCGTCGCCGTCATGACCCTGGCGATTATCGCCGAGGCCCGAGGCGACCAGGACATCGAGGCCTACGGCCGGCGCATCCCGCCCTCGACGCTGCGCCTGGCGGTTGCCGTCGTCAGCCTGGGGTCGCTGATCGTCGCGTTCTCGATCTTCTTCCTGCTCCTCGTCACGCCCTACACGTTGGACGTCATCTCGTTCGAGGTGATCTCGGCGTTCGCCACCGTCGGACTGAGTACCGGCATCACCGCCGATCTCCCCCTCATAGCGAAATATTGGCTGGTCGCGCTGATGTTCACCGGGCGTACGGGCACGATGACCGTGGCCGCGGCGCTGGCGTTGCGTGACCGCCGGCGCCTCATCCGCATGCCGGAAGAGCGGCCGACGATCGGATAGCCGCCGCCTGGCCGTCGCGCGCCAGCAACGCCGAGGCCTCCTGCAACGCCGGCCCCTCCTCGCCCAGGTGGGCCAGCGACTCGGGCAGAGGGCGCCCGTAGGCCTTCATCGCCTTCGCCCACAGCCGCCCCGCACGGTACGACGACCTCACGAGGGGGCCCGCCATGACGCCGGAGAACCCGATGCGCCGCGCCATCTTCGACAGCTCGACGAACTCCTGCGGCTTGACCCAGCGGACGACCGGGTGGTGGTTCGGCGACGGCCGCAGGTACTGGGTGATCGTCAGCAGGTCACAGCCGGCGTCGACGAGGTCGCACATGACCTCCTCGAGCTCCTCGGTCGTCTCGCCGAAGCCCAGCATGAGGTTCGACTTCGTGATAAGGCCGGCCTCGTGCGCCTGCTCGATGACCCCCAGCGTGCGTTCGTAGCGGAACGCCGGACGGATACGTTTGAGCAGGCGGGGGACGGTTTCAAGGTTGTGGGCGAAGACCTCGGGCTGGGACTCGCACACGGCGGCGACGGCCTCGGGGTCGCCCCGGAAGTCGTCGACCAGCAGCTCGACGCCCGTGCCCGGGTTTTTCGCCTTGATCTGGCGGCACGTCTCGGCGTATAGCCACGACGCCCCGTCGGGCAGGTCGTCGCGGGCGACGCCCGTGATCGTCACGTAGTTGAGGCCCAGCTGGGCCACCTGGTCGCCGATACGGGCCGGCTCGTCCTTGTCGAGGCCGACGGGTTTGCCGTGAGCGATGTCGCAGAAGTCGCAGCGGCGGGTGCAGAACGCGCCGCCGATGAGGAACGTCGCCTCGCGGTCTTGCCAGCACTCGAAAATGTTGGGGCAGCCGGCCTCGGCGCACACCGTGTGGAGGCCGTTCGAGATCGACCGCGACCGCATGTCGTGGTAGTTCGGGCCCGCAACCGCCTGCGTGCGGATCCACTTCGGCTTCTTTTCGATCGGCGTCGCCGCGTTGGCGACCTCGATACGCAGCTGGCGGCGGCCTTCCGGCTCGGGAATCGTCGACACGTTAGGCCTCCCGGGTTTCGACGAGGGCGGTGAGTGGGCGCTCGAGCAGCGGCGCCAACGCCTGGGACAGGTGGGTCTGGACGGTTTCTTTCGCCTGGTCCAGCGTGGCGGTGATCCCCTCGCCGGCCAGCGTCGCGACGTCGGCGTCGTCGAGGCCGCACGGGATGATCCCGGTGAACGCGTGGGTCATGTCGGGGTGGACGTTGAGGGCGAGGCCGTGCATCGTCGCGCCGCGGGCGACCTTGAGGCCGATCGCGCAGATCTTGCGGTCGGGCCGGCCGGGCGAAAGCAGCCAGATGCCGGCGCGGCCGGGGACGGTGACGACGTCGAGGCCCCACGTGTCGCGGATCGCGGCGAGCAGGCCGGCCTCGACTGTGCGGATGTACGAGATGACGTCGCCGGGGTTGGCGAGCTTGACGATCGGGTAGCAGACCAGCTGGCCCGGCCCGTGCCAGGTCACCGAGCCGCCCCGGTCGGTGCGGATGACCGGCAGCGTCGCGTCGACGATGTCGCGGTCTTTCGTCGCGCGGCCGGCCGTGTACGTCGGCTCGGCCTCGAAGAACAGGAGGGCGTCCTCGGCGCCGGCAGCGATGTCCTCGTGCAGCCTGCGCTGCAGTCGGTCGGCCTCTTCGTAGGGGGTCAGGCGCCCCAGCAGGTTGACGATACGCACGGCCCAAGTATAGGACTCTGGACCCACACCCGTCCCGGCAGGAATTGTGGGCTATCCGACGGCCGGCACGCCCTCCGGTCATACGAGCAAGCCCGTTATCCACAGACCAGAAACTGTTCCCCCATCGCCACGGTCGTATCCGTACAGTGGGCAGCGGCTCTCTTTGCCACACCACGGTCACACCACCTGAAAAGTAGTTGGACCGATGAGTGAGGGAAGGAGGTGAGGCAGGTGGGGAGAAAGAAGGCCTCACGCAAGACCGAGGCCCCGATGCGGCGCGTGCTTCTCGAAAACGCTGCGCCAATCATCGAGGCCATCGGAGTAGCCGCCACCGGACTCGCAGCGCTGATGACAGCACTGGGCCGGTGACCCACCAAGGACAAGCCGCTCGTTCCAGCGGGCGGTCTGTCCAACAGCACAATTTTAGTCCCCGCTCGTGGCCCTGGCTACCCCTGCCGCGTGAACGTGATCAAAAAGGTCACGTTCACCGATCTGGCCCCGTGAGCGTGATGAAAGCGGACAAAAGGATCACGTTCACGGGGTCGGGGCAGGCTAGAGGACGGTCGCGAAGAACTCCTTCGCCCGGGGGTTCTGCGGATTGAGGATGACCTCCTCCGGGGTGCCCTCTTCGACGATCAGGCCGTCGTCCATGAAGACGACGTGGTCGCCGACTTCGCGGGCGAACCCGATTTCGTGGGTGACGACGACCATCGTCATCCCGCCCTCGGCCAGGTCCTGCATGACGCGCAACACCTCGCCGACGAGCTCGGGGTCCAGCGCCGAGGTCGGCTCGTCGAACAGCATGAGCTCGGGCTCCATCGCCAGCGCGCGGGCGATCGCCACGCGCTGCTTCTGCCCACCCGACAGCTCGGACGGGTAATGATCCATGCGGTCGGCCAGGCCGACGCGTCCCAACAGTTCTTCGGCGAGGGGGCGCGCCTGCGACTTCGGTATTTTCCGCACCTGCAGCGGGCCCTCCATGACGTTTTCGAGCGCCGTCATGTGGGGGAACAGGTGGAAATGCTGGAAGACCATCCCGATTTTCGCGCGCTGACGCGAAATCTCTTTATCGGGCAAAACCGCGAGCTCTGTCCCCTCGACCGTCGTCGAATGGTGCATGCGGGCGCGCAGCGCGGCGATCCCCTTGCGCGGAGCGGGCTTTTCGCTCATGCCCATGAGCTCGCCCTCGACGTAAATGCGGCCGGCGGAAATCGACTCGAGCTGGTTAATGCAGCGGAGGAACGTCGACTTCCCCGAGCCCGAGGGGCCCAGAATGACGCAGACCTCGCCGCGGCCGACCTCGAGGTCGACGCCCTTGAGGACATGGAGGTGGTCGAAATACTTATGGACCCCCTGGGCCTTAACCATCGGCTCGGTCGGGGCCTTGGCCATCGGTTCGCTTGGATTACTCACGGCGTCACATCCATAAACTTCGTTCCGGCGCCCTTGGTGATGGCGACACCCTTGCCGCGGCGTTTCCGCCCCGACCCACCGGTCGTATCAAAACCGCGACCGAAATAGCGCTCGATGTAGTACTGGCCGACCATGAGGACGGACGTAATCGCCAAATACCACAGGGCCGCGGTGATAAGCAGCGGGATCGGCGCGAACGTGCGGTTACCGATCGTCTGGGCCGCGAACGTCAGCTCGTGCGTGTAGGGCACGGCCAGCACCAGCGAGGTCGTCTTGAGCATCGAGATCGTCTCGTTGCCCGTCGGCGGGATGATCACGCGCATCGCCTGGGGGATGACGATGCGGCGGAGGATCTGGCCGCGCTTCATGCCGAGGGCGGTCGCCGCCTCGGACTGGCCCTTATCGACGGCGTTGAGGCCCGACCTCACGATCTCGGCCAGATAGGCGCCCTCGTTGAGGCCGAGGCCGAGGATCGCCGCAACGAACGGGCCGAACACGTCGGCCGTGCTCCACTCGGCAAACGTCGGCCCGAAGGGGATCCCCACCTTCGCCGTCGTGTAAAGGGTCGGCACGAGGCCCCAAAACAGCAACTGCGTGTAGATCGGGGTCCCGCGGAAGAACCAGATGTAGAACCAGGCGACGCCACGGAGGATCGGGTTCGTCGACTGGCGCATGATCGCCATCGTCACCGCCAACACAATGCCGATCGCCATGGCGATGACCGTGAGCAGCAGGGTAAAGCCGACACCCGAGACGATCTGGGGGTGGAACAGGTACCGCCCGACGACGTTCCACTGGTACTTCTTGTTCGTCGTCAACGACTGGAGGATCGCCGCGACGATGAAGAGGACGATGATCGCGGCAATGAGCCGCGACAGGTGGAACACCGGACGCGGGTTGATGAGCTCAACGTCCGCGCCGGTGTTCCCCTCGGTTGGCCGATCAGCCATTCGTTTACCTGCTTACTTGACGGCCGGGTTGATCTCGGCCTTGTCGAGCACCGCGTCGCCGGCGCCGTAGGTCGCCATGATCTTCTTCAGCGTGCCGTCGTCCATGAGCTTCTGCAGGCCCGCGCGGACGGCCTCGGCCATCTGGGGGTTGTCCTTGGGGACGACGATGCCGTGCAGCGCCGACTCGAAGACGTCGCCGACCGGCTGGATCTGGCCGTCGGACATCTTGACGACGTAGCCGACGACCGGCGAGTCGGCGACCATCGCGTCGTACTGGCCCGACGCGACCTTGGTCGACACCTCGGTCTGGGCCGTCAGCGGCTTGATGTCGATGGCCTTCTTGCCGCCCTCGGTGCAGGTCTTCGACTGGTCCTCCAGCCACTCCTGCTGGGCCGTGCCCGTCTGGACACCGATCGTCGCGCCACAGAGGTTCTTGGGGTCGAACTTGTTGGGGTTGTCCTTGGCCGTCGCGAACTGGAAGCCGGCACGCAGGTACGACACCATCGTGTAGTCGGCCTCGCGTTCGGGCGTGATCGTGAACGAGGACGCGCCGATCGTGAACTTCGAGCCGATTTGGGGAATCAGCGAGTCGAACTCGACGTGGGTGGTCGACGCCTCGAGGCCCATGAGCTTACCCAGCGCCTTAACCATGTCGATGTCGTAGCCGGTCGGGGTCTGGCCGTCCGCCTTACGGTATTCGGCCGGGGCATAGTCGGTGGCCGCGCCGTTCGACAGCTTGCCCGTGCTGCGGACGTTTTCGGGGACGAGGTTGGCGATCGCGTCGTCCTTCTGGATCGACGAGACGTCGTAGCCCTTCTCGCCCGGGTCGGTGGCCGAGGACGACGAGTCGCTGGACGCGTCGCCGCCGGAAGAACACGCCGTCATCGCGAGGGCGGCCGTGACCGCCACGGCGGCGAACAGGCCGCGGCGCCGAGTCGGGGTGCCGGGGGTGATGGAGGCAAATTTCGCAAGACTCATGGGGACTCCTTAGCCGTTGGGGCATCGTCCCGACGAATATACGCTTCTTGGATATTTTCTATTCACCGTGTCCATGTGGTGAATCCCACCAGCCCCCAGATATGCCAAGTGCCCGACCCGCGAGCGGGTCGGGCACCTGAATGCCGCAGGCTAGTTCTGCTGCTTGAGCTGGGCCAGGCGGGCCTCGACCTCGGCGTTGGCCGGGTCGGCGTCAAGCTCGGCGAACTGGGCCTCGAGCGAGTCCTGGTCGAGCTCGGCGCGGCCCATCGCCCGCGCCTCCTCGCGGCGGACGCGCTCCTCGAAGCGGTTGAGCTCCGACGTGGGATCCATGATGTTGATCGACCCCATGGCGTCGCTGACCTTGTTCTGGGCCTCGGCCAGCTTCTGGCGCGACACGAGCTGCGACCGCTTGGTCTTGAGCTCCTCGAGCTTGCCCTTCATCTTGTCGAGGCCGTCCTTCAGCTGGGCGACGAGGGCGCGCTGCGACTCGATGATCGGCTCGGCTTCGTTGACCTGACGCTCGAGGTCGATCTGGCGGCGCAGGGCTTCCTTGGCCAGGTTGTCGAACTTGTCGGCGTTGGCCGTATCGCCCGCGGTGCGGTACTGGTCGGCGCGACGCGACGCGGCGGCGGCCTTCTGGCCCCACTGCTCGGCGCCGGCCTTGTCCTCGGCCTGGTCCTTTTCGGCCAGACGGAGGTTACCGATCGTGTCGGCGATCGCGGCCTCGGCCTCGGCGATGTTGTTCGTGTAGTCCCGAATCAGCTGGTCAAGCATCTTCTCGGGGTCCTCAGCGCGGTCGATGAGGGCGTTGATGTTCGCCTTGGCGAGCTGGGCGACGCGGCCCAAAATGGTCTGCTTTTCTGCCATGGTGGCACCTTTCTTGTGTGCTGACCGGGTCATGTCCACTATGTCACTGTTACCCGATCGTCCGCTGGATATTGTCTAGAAGCTTCCTCCGCCGAAGCCACCGGAGAACCCGCCTCCGCTGCTGCTGCCTCCGCCGAAGCTCCCTCCGCCGAATCCGCCGCCGCCAAAGCCGCCGGAGAATCCGCCGCCGCCAAAGCTGCCCCAGCTGGAGTTGTGGTGGCTCTGGCTATGGTGGTCGTGGTCGTAGTCGTGGTCGTAGTCGTGGTCGTAGTCGTAGTTGTGGTCGTAGGAGCCGCCGCTCCAGTTCGACCCCAAAATGCCGCCGAGGATCAGCGACGTGAGGTCGAGCCCGCCGCTGGTCTGGGTGCGGCGCATGCCGTAGCCGCCGTTAGCGTCCGCGGGGAAGTCCAACTGCGCGTTCGCAACGTCGCCCATGGCCCGCGACAGGGCCTCGCCAGCCATGCGGGACGCGTCACGCAACGCCGCATCGGCGGCCACCGGGTCGCTGTCGAGCTGGCGACGGGCCTCATCAAGCTGGGCACGCGCCTCGTTGGCGCGGTCGCGTGCCAGCGACCCGACGACGCCGCGGTGTGCCGAAATGTAGTTCTCGGCCTCGCTGACCCGCCGGGTGACCGGATCTAATCGCGAACGGACGGATTCTGTGGCCTTGCGGGCGGCCTCGTCGGCCGAACGAAAGGGCTCCAACGCCTCGTCGATCGCCGCGTTGGCGTCCGTCATTCGCTCGAGGGCGGCAAACACGTCGCCCTGGCCAGAACGCGCCTGGTTGGCCTGGTCGATCGCCTGCTTCGCCTCGGCGACCAGCGGCTGCAGTGCCTGCGAGTCGCGGGCCAGCCGATCGGCGTCGTCGAGGTCGTTGCCCAGCGCCGAGATCTCGCGCAGCAGGGCCCGGTTGGCGTCGCCCAACGTCTCGCGGGCCGCCAGCACCTGGCCGACCTGGTTATCGGCCTGGACGAGGGCGCGCTGGGTGATCGTCAGCTGGCCGACCGCACGCTGGCGGTCGCCCTTGTCCCACGCCTGTTTACCGTCGCTCGCGGTCTGTTTCGCCGTCGCCAGCAGCCGCTCGGCCTGGTCGGGATTGTCGTCGAGCGACGTGAACGACGTCGTCGGGAAGTCACGATGCAGGCGCCCGAGCTCGTCGCGCGCCTGCTGGACCTGGGATTCCATGTCCTGGATCTGCGCCAGCGCCTGCGACAGCTGCTCGCCCGCGCGCTCTTGCACCGAGCGGGCCTCGGCAAACGCCTGGGTCTGGGCGGCGATGAACTGCCCCGCCTGCTGGGCGGCGACATCGGCCTGCTCGAGCAGCTGCTGCTGCTCGGGGCCCGGAGTCTTTTCTTTCGCCTGACGCAGCGCCTGCCACGCGGCGTCGCGTTGGGCCTCTGCCCGGCGCAGCGCCTCGGCAAACGGACCCGCCTTCTCTTGCCCCAGCTCGGCGCCAGCAAAGTCCAAGTCCTCGTGGGCCTGGCGTACCGAGTCGTCCACCGCCACGACGCGCTGGGTGACGTCCTCGACCGTGCGGGTCGCCGGGCGTGCGGCAGGCCCCGGGTCGGTCGGACGCGAGGTCGACGCGTTTTCACGGTGCCGCCGCTTCACGATGATGATGACGACAACCACGATGATGGCGATAAGGACGACGATGCCCCAGAACAGCGCGTCGGAATCGCTGTCGGAGCTGGTCGAGCTGCTGGAGTTATCCCCCGAGGACCCGCCGGCCTCTTGCGTCTTCAGCTCGTCGGCCGCGGCGACTGCCGCACCGGCCCAGTCGTCGGACGCCAGCTTGGCTTTCGCCGCGTCGCCCACCGCCTGGCGCTGGGAGCTGGTCAGTTCGACGTCCGAGCCCGCACACAGGTCGAATTTGCGGTCGCCCGTCGCGACAACCAAAAGGACGGCGCGCGAATTCAGCGAGGAGCTCTGGGCCGTCTGGATGCACCACTGGGTGTGGTCGATTCCGTCGAACGATTCGACGTAGACGGCGTAGAGATCACTGCCGTCAATCTGGTCGGTCAGGTCCTTGACCTGGTCTTCTGAGAGGGTGCCCGAGTGGTCAACCACCCGCTGATCCCCCATGTCGACCGGCGATTCCGCCAGCGCCGGCGCGGCCTGGGCCCATCCCAACAGGATGACTGCGAAGGCGGCAAGCAGCATCCACAAGGCTCTGTGACGCGCGAACGCGCGCATGGTGTTCGTCATGCCTCTATTGTGCCAGGCACCACTACCACTTTGACAGTCATTCCACCGAGCCGGCGGCGCGGCGGGCAATCTCCGTAACCCGCGCATGGTCGACCTTGCCGTTCGGCCCCGGCGGCAAGCGGTCGACCTCGACGAGGGCGCGCGGCAGCTTCCACGGCGCGAGGACCTGCGACAACGCCCCGCGTACCTCGTCAAGCGTCGGCATCGGCCCCGCGGGGACGCACACGGCGACAACCACGTGGCCCCAATAGTCGTCCGGGATACCGACGACGGCGGCCTCGGCGACAGTATCGAGGGCGCTCAGGGCGGCCTCGACCTGGTGCGGGGCCACCATTTCGCCGCCCGTTTGAATCATCCGTTCGGCACGCCCGGCGATCCGCAGGTAGCCCTGCGCGTCCCAGCTGCCCATGTCGGCCGTGTCGAACATGGCGACGCCCTCGACGTCGCGCCACCGGGGTGGTTCGACACGGCCCGCACGCCAGTAGCCCTCGAGCGTACCCGGGCCGCCCACCCACACGCGCCCCAGTGTGTCCGGCGCGGTGATGACGGCCCCCTCGTCGTCGAGGATCGCGAGGTCGACGTGGGGAAACGGCGTCCCCACGCTGCCCGGGCGCGGCCCGGCGACCGTGGGCGTCAGGCAGGCGCCGGCGCCGCCCGTCTCGGTCATCCCCCACACGTGGATCGGCGCGAGGCCGACCTCGGCCAGTTGCTGGGCAAGATGCGGCGTCAACGCGTCACCGCCAACCAGCGGTCGGGCCCACGAGCTGAGGTCGGTGCGGCTCCAGTCCGGGTGGGCGATGAGGGCGCGCAGCATCGTCGGGACGACAAACCCGATGGTCACGCCGTAGTCCTCGATCGTCCGCAACACCTGGCCGGGGCGGAATCGGTCGAGGACGACGACGCGGCCGCCGTTGGCGAGGATGTCGAGGGTCGTCCCGTTGAGGCCGCCGATGTGCGACAGCGGCGCGACGACCATCTCGACCTGCGAGGCCACGGCATAGTCGAAGCCCGTGCGGAACGACTGTCCCGCCCACCACAGGCCGGCCGCCGACAGGCACACGCCCTTCGGTTCGCCCGACGAGCCGGACGTGAAAACCATCGCCGCGAGGTCGTCGGCCAGGCGCACCGGCGCGGTGTCGAGCGGGGCGGCCTGGGCGATCGCCGCCTCGGCCGCGGCCAGGGAGTAGGCGCCCGCGACCTGCGCCACGCGGTCGGTGACGACGACGCGCGGGGCGGCCGCATCGAGCATCGCCCGCAGTTCAGGGTCGGCCGCGAGGGCCGGCAGGGGGACGAACACCGCGCCAATCCACTGGCACGCCAGGGCCATGACCAGGTGCAACGGGTCGTTAGGGGCGCAGCACACGACCCGCTGAGCAGGGCCGACGCCCTGGGCGCGCAGCCAGCTGGCGCACTTTGCGACGTCCTCGACGACCTGGCGGGTCGTCCACGAGCGCGCGCCCGCCTGTCTAATGCCGACGAGGGCGACCCGGTCGGGGCGGCGCTGGGCCGCGTTAAGGAGCAAGCGCGCCGCCGAATAATCGGCGCGTGCCGATGCCGCCATGGTGCGGCTCACCGACGGTTGGCGCGCTGGGCGAAGCGTTCGAGCAGCTCGGTGTCGCCGGACACGATGAGCAGCGAATCCGGGTCGATCCGCGTGTCGTCCTTCGCGTATTCGAACGGGTGGCCCGGCGAGAGGACGCCGATCACCTGGATACCGTAGCGGGCCGGCAGGTCGAGCTCGCCCAGCGTGAAGCCGTGGGTTTCCGACGGCGGACGCATCTTGACGACCGAGAAGCCGCGGCGGTCCATCTCGATGTAGTCGAGCATCTGGCCGCCGACCAGGTGCGCCGTGCGCTGCCCCGCGTCATATTCGGGATAGACGACGTGGTGGGCGCCGATGCGCTTGAGAATGCGGCCGTGCTCGCGCGACGTCGCCTTCGCCCAGATCTGCGGCAGCCCGAGGTCGACCAAATTGGCCGTCACCAGCACCGACGCCTCGAGCGACGAGCCGATCCCGACGACCGCCGTGTCAAAGTCGCGGGCGCCCAACTGTTCGAGCGCCGCCAGCTGGGTGGCGTCGGCCTGGACCAGGGGGATCCGGCCCTGCCACTGGTTGACCTTCCTGGAAGACGACTCGATGACGAGGACCTCACGATCCATCTTGTCCAGTGTCACGGCAACCGCCGACCCAAAACGGCCAAGACCGACGACGAGGATGCCCTTGGGGCTGTCTTTCTTCGCCACGACTGTTCCTCTCTTCCCCGAATATGCCAACGTGCCCCAGCCTACCCGCACACGGTATCGCCGCTGACGAAACCTTCATTCCGTCAGCGGCGACAGACCGTGCGCTAGGCGCGGATGGTGCTACTTATTCCACACGTCGGCCAGCAGCTTCGCCGAGCGGCGACGCATTTCCGGATCCCACGCGTACATCGCACACACCAGTTCGTCGACGTGGTGACGCTCGACGAACTGATCGAGGAAGTCGCGGACCTCCTCGGGCGTGCCGACCACCGCACGCGCATCGACGCGCTTGCGTTCGGCGACGGCCTCTTCCGGAATCGGCTCCGGCAGCGGGCCCGACCGGCCGTACGCAATGTCGCGGCGGAACTTCGCGTAGCTGGTGAACAGGACCTCGGCCTCCTCGTGCGTCGGGGCGACGAGGACGTTGACACCAGCGATGACGTAGGGCTGCTCGATCTGCGCCGTCTCGGCCTTGGCCTTGAACCGGTCGCGGTAGTAGAGCATCGCCTGCGCCGCCATGTGGGGCGCGAAGTGCGACGCGAACACGTAGGGCAACCCCAGGTCGGCGGCGACGGACGCGCCACGCAGGGACGACCCCAAGACCAGCAGCGGGACGTTGACGCCCTCGCCAGGAACCGCCCTCACGTGGTCGCGATCCTGGTAGTGAGCCAGGTTCTCACCAACCGCGGCGGCCTCGGCGCCACTGGCGGCCTGGTCGTCCGGGACCGGCGAGAAGTACTGGATGAGATCTTTGACGTCTTCAACGAAGTCGCTGGTGTCGGCGGCTCCACGGCGCAGCGCCTTGGCCGTGACCGGATCGGTGCCGGGGGCACGCCCCAGACCGAGGTCGAAGCGTTCGCCGTAAATCGTCGCCAACGTGCCAAAGTGCTCGGCAACAACGAGCGGCGAATGGTTAGGAAGCATCACGCCACCGGCTCCCAGCCGGATCGTCGAGGTGTTCTCGGCAGCGCGGGCCAGCAACAGCGATGTCGCCGACGACATAAACACCGGGGATCCGTGGTGCTCCGCCATCCAATAGCGCTTGTAGCCTGCATCTTCGGCGGTGCGGGCCATCAAAACAGCGTCGTCAAGGGCGTCTTTGCGAGTGCGGCCAGCAGAAGCCGGCGCGAGGTCAAGAAATGACAAAGGGACACGCATGGCCTACCTCCTCAGGTACGAATGGACGCATAAACCACGGTAGCCGCATTCAGTCGCATTTGCAGCAGATTCCTGCTTTCTCTGCCCGGGGAAAACAGCTTGTCGCACGCCGCTGCGGGCCACACTGCGCCCAGGCAGAACGATAAGTGTCAGCCATGGTGGCTAACCTCGGAGGCATGGCAAAAGCAAAGGCAACCTTCCGCTGCACCGAGTGCGGCGCCACCTACCCCAAGTGGGTCGGCCAATGCCGCACCTGTCGGGCGTGGGGAACGATCGAGGAGGACGTCCCGGTCGTCGGCGCCGGCGGGGCCGGGGCAGCCCCGGTCACGCCCGCGACGCCCGCCCTCCCCATCGGGCAGGTCGACGCTCAGGCGGCCCGGGCGCGCACGACCGGCGTGTCGGAGCTCGACCGTGTGCTCGGCGGCGGCATCGTGCCCGGCGCCGTCGTCTTGCTGGCCGGCGAACCCGGCATCGGCAAGTCGACGCTGCTGCTCGACGTCGCCGCCAAGGCAGCCGCGCAGGCGCGGGCCGGATCGGGTGGCAGGCGCTCGCGTGCGGGCGGCGCGCGGGGCGCGGAGGGTGCCGATAGTCTCGGGGCTGGCGACGCCGGACATGGTGGTGATGATGGTTCTGGTGTTCCTTTCGCCGGCGTCGCCGGCCCCGTCCTCTACGTGACAGGCGAGGAATCGGCGTCCCAGGTGCGGCTGCGGGCCGAGCGCATCGGCGCCCTCGACGACGCGCTGCTGTTGGCCGCCGAAAACGACCTCGCACGAGCTTTGGGGCACGTCGAGGCCCATTCGCCGTCGCTGCTGGTCGTCGACTCGGTGCAGACGCTGGCCAGTCCGGACGAGGAGGGCGCGCCCGGCGGGGTCGCCCAGGTGCGCGCGGTGACGGCCGCCCTCATCGCCGTCGCCAAGCAGCGCAACATCCCCGTCCTGCTGGTCGGGCACGTGACGAAGACGGGCGGCATCGCGGGGCCCCGGGTGCTCGAGCACCTGGTCGACGTCGTGTTGCAGTTCGAGGGCGACCGGCACGCCCGGCTGCGGCTGCTACGCGCGGTGAAGAACCGGTACGGGCCGACCGACGAGGTCGGCTGTTTCGAGCTGGGCGACCACGGGATCGTCGGGCTCGAGGACCCGTCGGGCCTGTTCCTGTCGCAGACGTCTCAGCGGGTGCCGGGCACGTGCGTCACCGTGACGCTCGAGGGGCGCCGGCCCATGCCCACCGAGGTCCAGGCCCTGGTCGCGAAATCGACGGCCGGGTCGCCCCGGCGGACGACGTCGGGCGTCGACCATTCGCGCGTCGCCATGATCCTCGCCGTGCTCCAGGCACGCATGGGGGTCGACCTGGGATCGTGCGACGTCTATGCCTCGACCGTCGGCGGCGCCCGCACGGCCGAGCCGGCGGCCGACCTCGCGTTGGCCATGTCGATTCTGTCGGCCGCGTGCGACGCCGCCCCGAAGGAACGGCTGGTCGCGGTCGGCGAGGTCTCGCTGACCGGCGAGGTCCGCCAGAGCGTCGGCGTCGAGCGGCGCCTTGCCGAGGCCGCCCGCCTGGGCTTTAAGTTCGCTATCGTGCCGGCCGCCGCCCTCGACGGGCTGCGGATCCCGTCGGGCATGACCGTGCGCGGCGTCAAAGACCTGGCCGAGGCCGCCCGCCTGGCCCTCCCCGAGGCCGCCGGCCCCAACCCGTGACCGCCCTCCCCCCGTAGCCGCCGGCCCCGCCCCCGTGAACGTGATGGTTCTGTCCACTTTCATCACCTTCATGGGCTCAGATCGGTGAACGTGACCTTTTTTGATCACGTTCACTCAGCACCCCTCGATGACAAGAAATTCGCCGAAAGGAATCCCCATGCAGGAAGTCGCATAAGTCGCCAGCTGGACGTTCGTTCAGCCCGTCCCTATTCCCCCGGATGTCGCCCAGATCCTCGTCGCCGGCGAGGTGCCGCACGCCGCATTTAAGACCCTACGCGACTCGGCAATTTTCACGTCAAGACGCCTCATCGTCCGCGACGCCCAGGGGATGACCGGCAAGAAAGTCGAAATGTATTTCCTGCCCCACTCGTCCATTAACATGTGGTCGACAGAAAACGCTGGATTCGTCGATTTCAATTCCGAGGTCGAACTGTGGACCCGGGCGGGACACATCAAGATCAAGCTGGGCCGCGACATCGACGTACGCGAAATCGACCGTCTCATCGCCTACTGTATCCTCAACGGCCAGTAGCCGCCGGCCACCCCCGCGAACGTGATGGTTCTGTCCGATTCGATCACGTTCATAGGGTTAAACCGGTGAACGTGACTTTTTTGATCACGTTCACGCAGGGTAGGAGCGGGCGCGCCGGGCCTCGCGACCCTCGAAAACGATCGCCGCGAGGATGCCGCCGATAAACCCGCCTAGGTGACACTGCCACGACACGGCGGCGTGCGGGATAAAACCATAAATGATCGTGCCGGAATAGAAGAAAAGAATTGCGGCGGCAACCACTATTCGCCAGACTTTCTGACTGAGGTTCTTTTCGGTAAACGCCGCAGCCAACAGGTAGCCCAGGTAACAATAAATAACACCCGAGGCGCCTGCGGTTAACGTGTTCGTCGACAGGACAGTCGCGCCAATTCCGCCGCCGATAACGCCGAACAGGCTGACGCCCGCCCAACGCCCGACGCCCTCGAGGCCGATGAGGATGCCGAGCACCAGCATGAACGGCGTGTTTCCGGCGATGTGGGACGTACTGAGGTGGATGAACACCGCGGTGAACCACGTCCACGGACGCGAGAAGTCGCCGGACGGGATCGAGCCGGCGCGGACGATCTCGGGGCCCGCGACCAGTTCGAGGGCGAACACGATCCACATGAGGGCGACGACCAGCAGCGGCGGCGTCAGCCTGACCAGGAGGGGGCTACGCCTGCGCTGCGGGCGCCGAGGCGGCTGGGGTTGGGGGCTGTAATTACTCCAGGTACTCACGGCTGACCGTTACCTTTCCGTCGACCTCCGTGACCGTGATCCTTTTGTCGTCACGGTCATCGGCTCGGGCTGCGGGACTCAGTTCGCCAGGCCCTCGACGACCTCGGCGCCCGGCAGCGCCGCGAGGACGTCGCCGGTGACGAACAGCTTGGAGCTGCGCAGGCCCGAGCCGATGCACGACCAGCCGGTCGCGCACCGCGTGTCGATGAACAGGCGCCAGTCGTCCGGCACGCCAACCGGGGTGATGCCGCCGTATTCCATGCCGGACGCCTCGACGGCGCGCTCGGTCGGCCAGAACGACGCCTTGCGCACGTTGAGGCGCTTCTTGATGACGTGGTTGACGTCGGCGTTCGTCGTCGCGCGGACGACGCAGGCGGCGACGCGTTCCTCGCCGGCGCGCTTGCCGGCGACGAGGATGCAGTTCGACGACAGCGCGAGGTCCATACCGAATGCCTCGGTCATCGCCTCGGTGTCGGCCAGGTCGGGGTCGATGGTGACGGCCAGGATCTGGTCGGCGAAGTCGGGGTTCACCTCGATGAGGGCACGCACCGCGTCGGCGACCGGCGCGGCCAGCCAGTCCAGGTGGTCGATTGCGCGTTCGGGCGTCAGCTGCCCAATTCCAGGGATCGTCTCGCTCATACCCTTGACGCTATCCTCCCGCGGGCGCGAACGCGCGCCGAGTCCACGCCCAACCGCCAATGAACGTGACCCTTCTGGACAGAAAGGTCACGTTGAAGGGCCCAAACCGGTAAACGTGACTTTTTTGATCACGTTCATCCGGACGAGGGCGGCGGGCTCGTCGCCGCGGCGAGTAACCCGGCAGCTCGTCTACTTTGGACCCGGCAGCTCGTCTAGTTTGGACCCGGCAGCTCGTCTACTTTGGACCCGGCAGCTCGTCTAGTTTGGACCCGGCAGCTTGTCTAGTTCGAACCCGGCAGCTCGTCTAGTTTGCTGTTACAATGGGGACCATCAGGCCAGGCCACGGCCGCATTGGCGCCGCGCAATCGGAGTTGTCACAGGAGGGTCAATGCTTCCCCACTCGCGCCACGAGGAGGGCTACCTCCCCCGCTATCTCGACGCGACTCTCGAGGACCTGCTCACCCACTTCCGCGCCGTCGCCATCGACGGGCCGAAGGCGGTCGGCAAAACCGAGACGATGCTCCGCCACGTCGACCGCACGTTGCGCGTGGACGACGTCGACACGCGCCGGCTCATCGAGGCCCAGGGCACCGCGATGTGGCGCGACACCGCCCGCGTCGGCATCGACGAGTGGCAGTATTATCCGCCGCTCTGGGACAGCGTACGGCGCGAGGTCGACGACAAGGCGCCGACACAGTTCATCCTCACCGGCTCGGCGTCTCCCAGTCCCGACTACGACACCCACTCCGGATCCGGGCGGATTATCAGCAACCGCATGCGACCTCTCAGTCTGGCGGAAAGGGCCGGCACGACGCCGACTATTTCGCTGGTCGACATTTTCGACGGGACGGCGCGGATTGAGGGGTCCTGCGACCTGACGATCGAGGATTATGCCCGCCAGATTTGCGCGTCTGGTTTTCCCGATATTAATCCCCTTCCGGAACGGCATCGGAGGGTCGCGCTCGCGAGTTATGCCCAGCGCATTATCGACCGCGACATCGCCGATATGGGCGCCACCGTACGCAGTCCCGCCTCGCTGCGCGCCTGGCTCGGCGCGTATGCCGCGGCAACGGCGACGACCTCGACATACGACACGATCATGGCGGCGGCCACGCCCGCGCAGGGCGACAAACCGGCGCGCGCCACGTTCGAGCGGTATCGGGAGCTCCTCGACAAGATCTGGGTTCTCGACCCCGTGCCGGCGTGGACGCCCAGCCTGACCCCTCTCAAGCGCCTGACGCTCGGGCCAAAGCACCATCTCTGCGACACCGGCCTGGCCGCCTACCTCATGGGCGTCAACGAGAAACGTCTGCTCAGCGGGAAACCGGGGACGTTCGAGGTGTTCGGGCGGCTGTTTGAGTCGTTGACCGCGCTCACCCTCCGCGCGGCGGCCAACACCGCCCAGGCGCACGTGTACCACCTGCGCACCCGCGGGGGCGATCACGAGGTCGACCTCGTCATGGAGCGTTTCGATGGCTCGGTCCTCGCCGTCGAGGTCAAGCTCGCGCGGACGGCCAGTGACCAGGACGTCAAGGGGCTGAACTGGCTGCACACGCAACTGGGCGAGCGCCTGGTCGCCCGGGTCGTCGTCACGACTGGCGAGGTCGCCTACCAGCGCGGCGACGGCGTCCTCGTCATTCCCCTCGGGATGCTCTATTAGCCGCCCGTCGGCCCCATCCCGGTGAACGTGACCCTTTCCTCCGCTTTGGTCACGTTGACGGCCAGCGCCGCGTCCCTACACCCCAGCGAGGGCGGCGACGATGCGGGCGACCTCCGCCGGGTCTGTCGCGCCGGCCGCGCCAGCGGCACCGGGCTGCGGCGCGCGCATGTGGACCTCGGTGACGCCGGTGGCGCGGACGACCTCGGCGACGTTATGCGACCGCAGCCCGCCCGACGCGAGGATCACCAGCCGGTCGCCGACCTCCCGCTGCAGCGCCGCCAACTGCGCGACGTCGGCGCGGGCCGGGTCGCCGCCCGTCGTCAGCACCCGATCCCACCCGGCACCCGCGAGCCACCGCGCCGCGGCCATGAGGTCCCCGACCTCGTCAAACGCCCGATGGAACGTCAGCGGGCACTCCCCCGCCGCCTCGCGGAACACCCGCGCCGCGGCCTCGTCAATCCGCCCGTCGGGCGTCAACGCGCCGGCGACAAACCCGAGGGCGCCCTCGCGCGGCGGACACAGCCGCCTGAGCCGACGAATATCCGCGGCCATCGCGGCAACCTCGGCCTGCGTGTAGACGAAATCGCCGGCCCGCGACCGCACGAGCACCTGGACGTCGAGGTCGGGCAGCTCCCGCGCCACCTGCGCGACGAGGTCGTCCGGCGGCGTCAACCCGCCGACTGCCAGGTCACGGCACAATTCGATGCGCCCGCAACCGGCCTGACGCGCAATCCGGGCGCCCTCGGCGTCGCTGACGCACAGTTCGACGGTTACCGCCATCGCTTCCCCCTTCGTCGACGTGACCGTTCTGTCCGTTCCCCTCACGGCCACCCCAAACGGCGATCGTGGCCCCACAAGATCACGCGCCGCCGCGCGACCCGGTGTCCACAGCCCCCGTTTTCGGCGGGTTATCCACATCCGGCGTTCGGCACGAGAGCAGCCCCGCCCCGCCCAGTCCACGCTGGCTTCATGACCAGTATTTCCTCCCCCACTGTATGTGCCCGCCCGGTTCGGGATCCACCACGGCCCGTCGGAGCACGTCAAGCGATCGGCCGCCCTCATCTGGGGCTACACGGTGCTGCGGCCCGGCCTCGATATCCACGTCATGCGGCAGACGACGGCGACCGGCCACCTGACAACCATTGGCGAATCGGGCTCGACCCACCCGCCGTCGACGGTGATCCGCCACCGCCTCACCTCCCCCGAGGGCGCCGTGACCAGGCACGATGGCCTGGCCGTCCTCAACCCCGAATACGTCATGGTCGAGCTGCTCTCGCATCCCGACCCCCTGACCGCGATCGTCGGCGCGGAATCGGCGATCGCCCAGTACCTCACCCCCTCGCCGTGGGACCGCCAGCGCACCGAGCGCGAATGGGCAACCCTCAAGGAACGCCTGCTGGAAATCAGCGAGATGCACCCCTCGCGCCGCTACAAGGCGCGCGTGCGAAAACGCTTGGACATCATCGGCCCGCACTCGCAGTCGCCCGCGGAACGCCTCGCCGTGTGCCGCCTGTGGCAGGGCGGCGTCCGCGACCTCACGCAGCAGCTGCCGTGGCCGGCCGATAATCCGAGGTTCTTCCTCGACTTCGGCAACCGCGAAAAGGGCGTCGCCATCGAGGTCGACGGCCGACTGAAATACGGCGGGGCGTCAGGCGCGACCGCCCTGTATCGCGAAAAGGTCCGCGAGGACGCCCTCCGCTTCGATTTCCCGCATTTCATCCGCGTCGGTTGGGACGACCTGTGGAGCCCCCACTCGGTCGCCGCCCTGCGGCGCCGGATCCCCCAGGCGTTGCTCAGCGAGCGCCCTCTGCGAAAGCTGCCGTGACACGCCGAGGCCCCAAGCTGGTGAACGTGATCAAAAAAGGTCACGTTCACCGGTCTGGGGCCTTGAACGTGATCACAGCGGACGAAAGAATCACGTTTACGCGGGAGAGGCCGAAAGCCGCCTAGACGACCACACCCTTCTTGAGGATGATGTTGCCGTAGAGCGCCGTCTCGCCCGTGACGACGACAGCGAAGGTCTGTTTCGCCTGGTCGTAGAAGTCGAAACGCTCGAAGTAGTGCGTGACGTAGTCGCCCTCGTGATCGCGGATGACCTGCTCGTACGTCGCCCAGACCTCGGGCGTCGGGTCGCCCTCGATGGTCGCCATGAGGCCGATTTGCCAGTCGTTGTAGCGATCCAACGGCATGAGAGTGAGGATGGCGTCCAGCAGCTGGGGAATATCGAGGCCGTCGGCCCGCAGCACCAGGTCGTTGCAGGTGTCGCCGGGGAAGTTGGCGTCGCCGAGGACGATCTCGTCTCCGTGCCCCATCCGCATGAGGACGGCGACCAACTCGGGGCTCAAACACGCGGGGATGTTCTTGAGCATGGGTAGTCCTTTCCGTGGGTGTGGCCGCGGCTAGTCGCGGACCAGCGCTTCTTCTTCGGGAATCTCCTCGATGACGGGCTGGGGCGTGCGCAGCGCGTAGACACCGTAGCCGATGATGACGAGGAAACAGATGAACACGACGATGTAGCTGAACGCCGCCGACGTGAGGTCAATGATCTTGCCCTGGACCAGCGGCATGATCGCGCCGCCGCAAATCGCCATGACCAGGCCGGCCGCGCCGTACTTCGTGTCGTCGCCCAGGCCGGTCAGCGCAATGCCGTAGATCGTCGGGAACAACAGGGCGATGCAGCCGGACAGGAGGACCAGGCAGACGGCGCCGACGACATTGGCCGTGACGATCGCCGTGAACGTGAGGATGGCGCCGAGCGTGCACATGACGACCATGAGGATCCGTGAATCGATGCGCCCCATGATGCCGACCATGACGAACCGCATGACGAGGAAGACGAGCAGCGAAATCTGCAGCCAGTGGCCGGCCACCGCCTTCGATTCGCCCAGTTCGTTCGTCACATAGTGGATCGTGTATGTCCAGATGCATGTCTGCGCGGCGATGTTGAAGAACTGGGCGACGACGCCGAAGCTGTAGCGCTTATTCCGCACGAGGCGCCCCAGCATGCCCTTTTCGCGAACGATTCCGGCGCGCGCGTCCGACACGATCGTCTTGCGCGGCGGCACCTTGGCGAGGGCGATCCCGATGAAGAGGGCGACATACAGGCAGGCCAGCGCCAGGTACGGCCCCATGACGGCCTGCAGCTCGGACGACCTCGTGGCCAGCAGTTCGGCCTCGGGCATGCTCGCCCGTTCCTCGGCGGTCGCGGGGCTGACGTACGGCAGGATGAAAACGGCCGCCAGGAAGACGCCGATGTTCGAGCCGATCGGGTTAAACGCCTGGGCGAAGTTGAGGCGCCGCGTCGCGTTCCGCGCCGGCCCCATCGCCATCATGTAGGGGTTCGCGGACGTCTCGAGGATCGACAGGCCCGACGCCAGCGTGAACAGCGCGAGGATAAACAGCGAATACGTCATGACGCGCGCGGCCGGGAAAAAGAGGAATCCACCGGTGGCCGCGAGCGCAAGCCCCACGAGGACGCCGCCCTTATACCCGAGCTTTGAATTAATGAATGCCGCGGGCAGGGCGAGAGCGAAATAGGCGCCGTAATAGGCGAATTGAACGAGGGATGACTGGAATGCCGACATGGAGAAGACGGAACCAAAAACGGACACCAGCGGGTCCGTCATATTTCCCGCCAATCCCCAGGCGGCGAAGCAGGAAACAAGGAGGACGAAGGGAAGGGTCATCCCGGGGTAAATAAAACGGTTGCGAGTTTCCGTGCTCGCTGGGGTCGGTGTGGTGCTCATCGGGCACACTCCTGACGTCACAGTGGAAAAAGGTATGCGGGGATAGCATCGGGCGGGGGCGGCTTTGCCCGCCGCCCGATGCGTGAAAAGATGATTCGGCTAGCAGCCGTATTGGGGGCGCATGGAAATGAGTTTGGCGACCTCGTCGTCGGGCAGGTCGCGCTTCACGCCGATCGATTCGGTGAGGTAGGTGAGTTTCGCCGTGTATTCCAGGCGTTCCATGGCCTGGTAGGCGATGAGCAGGCTGGGGCCCCACGCGAGGGCGCCGTGCATCTCCATAAGGCACGCCGTGTAGTCGTGGACGTAGGGCTCGATGTTTTCGGCCAGCTGCTCGGTCGAGGGCGTCGCGTAGGGGGCGACGGGGATCTCGGGCATGGCGATGACGTTTTCTGGCATCATCTTCGAGATCAGCGGCTTCCCTGCGATCGCGTAGGTCGTGCCGTACGGCGGGTGGGCGTGGACGACGGCGCGGACGTTCTCGTCGGCGCGGTACAGCCGCAAGTGGACCTTGACCTCGCTGGACGTCTTCCACGGCGCCTGCTCCGAGATGACGGTCCCGTCGAGGGCGACGTGGCAGATCGCCTCGGGCACCAGCGCGCCCTTCGACACGCCGGTCGGCGTGCACAGCACGGTGTCGTCGTCCAGACGCATCGAGATGTTGCCGTCGTTCGCGGCGACCATCCCGGTCTGCCAGACCTTGAGGCCGATCGCGCAGATTTCCTCGCGTGCTTGTTGCTCGTTCATTACCTATCCTTGTTCGGGTCGTGGTGGAAAGTCTGGGTGATGCCCGCGGTGCGCGCCCACGCGGCCGTGTCGGCCGGGGGCACCCCGAGGACGTGCAGCTGGGCACAGATGTTGCCGAGCGCGGACGCCTCGACGGCGCCGAGGACGAGGTCGTCCTCGAGTTCGCCGGCCAGCAGCCGCATGAGGAGGCGGTCTTTCGTGCCGCCGCCCATAACGAACACGCGGCCGGCGGCCGCCGTCGCCTGGCGCAGCAGGCGGACGTTGTCGGCGATCGCCACCGCCAGCGACTGGCTGATGAGTCGTAGGATCGGGCCGATCCCGTCGACCTCGATGCCGTGGGTTTCCCGCACGGCGTCGCGGATCCGCTGGGGCATGTGGCCGGGCGCGGCGAACGCCGGGTCGCTGGGGTCGATCGTGCAGCCGGCGGGTTCGGCGGCGCGAGCGAGGGCGTCGAGCCGGGCGAAGGCGACGTCCTCGCCCTCGGCCTGCCACGCGCGGCGGCATTCCTGCGCCAGCCACATGCCGGTGAGGTTCGCCTGGACGCGGTTGCCGCCCTCGACGGTCGCCTCGTTCGTCAGGCCGGGCGCGATGACCGCGTCGGCGATCGCGCCGACGATCGCCCACGACCCGCACGACACGAAAAGGTCGCCCTCCCCCAGGCCCAGCGAGTAGGCCGCGCACGCGGTGTCGTGCGAGCCCGCCCGGATGATCGCCGTGTCGCCGCGCCGGGCGGCGACCGTGCGTTCGTCGGCCAGCGGCGGGAGGATTGCCGGATCGATTCCGCAGGCCGCGACGATGTCGGGCTGCCAGCAGGCCGTGTCGCGGTCGGCCAGGCCGGAGGTCGACGCGACCCCGCGGCTGGCCCACGCGCCGGGGTCGACCGGGTCGGCCCAGCCGGCGATCGGGCGGGTGGCGAGGGCGCGCGCGACGACGTCCTGGATGAACATGACGGTCGCGCCGGCCGGAATCAGCCCCTGATCTGCGGCGACGGCCAGCCGGTAACCGGTGTTGATGTCCTGCGGGGCGACGCCGCTTTCCGCAAACTGCGCCTGCTCGTCGAGCCGCTGGGCGACGAGCGCGCGCCCTTGAGCCCCGCGGCCGTCGCGATACGCCCAGGCGGGCCCGAGCGGGCGTCCCTCGGCGTCGACGAGGGCGTAATCGACGCCCCACCCGTCGACGGCGACGCCATCGGGGGCCCGCCCCAGCGTGCGCGTCGCCGCGTCGGCCGCGGCGACGGCCTGGTCGCACAGCCGCGCGACATCCCAGGTCAGCGTGCCATCGGGGGCGACGGCGACCTCGTGTTCGGCGCGGTAGACCTCGTCGATGCGCAGGGCCTGGTCCTCCCACACGCCCAGGTGGGCGCGCAGGGAGGACGACCCCATGTCGATCGCGAGGACGGCGAGCGGCTGACTCATCGGAACAGCGGGCCGTAGGCGGCGCAGGCGCGGTAGTCGGCGCCCTCCGGGTCGGCCGTGCCAAACAGCGCCCAGTTGCGCGGACGGAACACGTCGCCACCAGGGACGTTGTGCATCATCACGGGGATGCGCAGCATCGCGGCCAGGGTGAGGACGTCGGCGCCGAAGTGGCCGTAGCCGATCGCGCCGTGGTTCGCACCCCAGTGATCCATGACGTCATAGACCGAGGTGAACGCGCCCTCGCCGGTCAGACGCGGCGCGAAGAACGTCGTCGGCCACGCCGGGTCGGTGCGGTCCTCGATGATCTTCTGGGCGTCCTCGGGCAGCTCGATCGACCAGCCCTCGGCGACCTGCAGCGTCGGCATGCCGCGCGCGACGAGGTTGAGGCGGATCATCGTCATCGGCATGCCGCCGCGCGTCGAGAAGTGCGTCGAGTAGCCGCCGCCGCGGAAGTAGCCCTTGTTCGCCGGGTGGAACGTCGTCGCCTTGAGCGTCGCGTCGATGTCGGCGTCCGTGACCTCCCACCAGGGCTTCATGCAGGGCTCTCCCGCGGCGTTCGTCATCGCGCCTGCCGCGTCGAGCGTCGTCGCGCCCGAGTTCCGCAGGTCGAGGAAGCCGCCGGAGCCGTGACCGGTGAGCTTGTGCCCGGTGACGCGCTCGACGGCCTCGGGCGACCAGTAGGTGCGCACGTCAGAGAACATTTGCGTGCGCTGCGTCAACAGGTGGCTGAGCAGCATCGACGTGCCGTTGAGGGCGTCGTTTTCGGTCGCCAGGGTCAGCGGCTGGCGCTTGCCGTTCCAGTCGAACGTCGTGTTGAGCAGCGTCTCCATGAGGTCACCGTTCGGCTTGTAGTCGGTCCACTGCCGCTGTCCCTGGAAGCCCGCGGCGATCGCGTTGTGGCCGGCGGCCTCCTCGGCGAAGCCGGCGTCGACCAGCTTGGGGTTGCCGATCATGAGGTCGCGCCCGATGAGGACCATCTTCGTCACGTAGTCCCACTGTTCGCGGCGCTCGTCGTCGGTCAGGTAGTCCTCCTCGACGTTGACGATGTCGTCGCCCTCGGTCAGGGCCTCGTCGACCCAGGCGCGGGCGCGCTCGTATTCCTCGTGGTCGTAGATGCCCTTGGTGATGCGGCGGTCGATCTCGATCATGTCGATGCTCTCGACGCCCATGCCCAGGTAGTCGCGGAAGAACTGGCGGTCAATCATCGAGCCGGCGATGCCCATGCACTGCGAGCCCATCTGCAGGTAGTTGCGGTAACGCAGCGCCCCGACGGCGACCGCGGCGCGCGCAAAGCGGATGATGCGCTCGGCGACCTCCGGCGGAATCTCCTCGTCGTCGGCGTCCTGGACGTGCTTGCCGTAGATGCCGAACGCGGGGACCCCGAACTGGCCGTACGCGCTCATCGCCGCGGCCAGGGTGACGGCGCCGGGGCGCTCGGTCGCGTTGAGGCCCCACAGGGCGTGCTGGATCGTCGGGTCGAAGTCGAGGACCTCGGTAACGTAGTCCCAGCACGGCGTGACCGTCAGCTCGGCGCAGATGTCGTGGCCGGCCATCTCGGCGCGGACCTCCTCCGACTCGCCGGCGCGGCCGATCGTCCGCGAGGCGACGACGCACTTGACGGGCTCGCCATCCGGGTAGCGCAGGTTCGCAGAGATGAGGTCGGCGGCGCGGTGCGCCATCGCCATCGTCTGGTCCTCGAGGGATTCACGCACGCCCCGGCGGCGGCCGTCGATGATCGGGCGGATAGCGATTTCGGGGTGAGTCGTCATGGGTGACTTCCTTTCGGCGTCCTTGCCGCGTGGACTGCGGTGTCGTCTTCGAACGAACCCCATGTTAGCGCTACCTGTTAGCGCTCACAACCCCATCGACACAATTTGCCGATCAGAAATCGGTGAGGGCGCCCTCACAATGGAGAGGCGAGGACGAGTAAAGGTTCAGCGATCAGGGGCGATGGGCGCGAGCCGCCGGAGGAACCTGATCAAAAAAAGGTCACGTTTACCGGTTTTCGGGCATGAGCGCGATGAAAACGGACGAAAGGATCACGGTCACGGGGTGGGGCGGGCCGAGGACGCCCGCGGGACCAGGTGGGTGGGGAGGATCTGCTCGCGGGGGTCACCGCCGGCGACGAGGTAGTCGAGCTCGTCGGCGATCACCCGGGCCAGCTGGCCGAAATCCTGTCGCACACTGGTGAGGCCCGGCCACTGGAACGCGGCGACCTCGATGTCGTCGAACCCGGTCAGCGCGAAATCGCGTCCGGGCGCTAATCCGTGGTCGCGCAACCGAGCGGCCACCCCGATAGCCAGCGAGTCATTGCCGGCGACGACGGCGTCGAAGTCGATCGCGGCGCCCTCACCATCGGCCAGCCCGGACACGAGGGTACTAGCGGCAGCCGCCCCGTCCGCGCAGTCCCATCCGGGCGCCTCGATGACGCGGGCGGGCACGCCGTGGCCCGCACACCATTCACGAAAAGCCTGTTCCCGGACTCGGGCGTCGACGTCGTACCCCGCGGGGACGATGGCGACCGGTCGCCGCCACCCGGCGGCCGAGAGGTGGTCCATCGTCGCGTGGACGCCCCCGGCCTGGTCGATGCCGACGCGGCTGCACGGCGCCGACGTCACCGCCGTGTTGATGACGACGACGCAGGGCACACTGACGTGGGGAAGCAGCCGGTCGACGGCGTCGGAACGCTGCCCCAGCAGGACAATCGACTTGACGTTCGCGGCATCCAAATACTGGAGGGCGTCGTCCAACGAATCGGGGTCGTCGGGCTCGGCCGTCACCGAAATGACGAACTGGCCGCGCAGGTGCTCGACCCGCTCGAGGGCGACGTACGAATGCATGCGGCCGTGCGAGAGCTCGCCCACCATGAGGACGCCGACGGTACGCGACGCCCCCGACGCGAGCATCTGGGCGTGCGCGTCGGGGTGATAGCCGAGTTCGCGGGCGGCATCGAGGACCCGCTGCCGGGTGGCCTCGGACACCGCGCCACGCCCGGACAGGGTGCGCGACACGGTCTGCGACGACACTCCGGCGGCGCGGGCCACGTCCGACATGAGGACGCGCCCCGACGCCTTCCGACGCGAGCTTCCTGCCACGGCGCAGCCGATCTAGCGGGTGGGGGCCTCGATGACCTCGCGGCCACCCATGTAGGGGCGCAGGGCCTTCGGAATGTAGACCGAGCCGTCGGCCTGCTGGTGGTTCTCGAGGAACGGGACGATCCAGCGGGTGTTGATGACCGTGCCGTTGAGCGTGGCGACCGGCTGGGTACCGTCCTCGCCGCGGTAACGAATGCCCAGGCGGCGGGCCTGGAAGGTCGTGCAGTTCGAGGTCGACGTCAGCTCGAGGTAGCGCTGCTGCGACGGCAGCCACGCCTCGCAGTCGAACTTTTCGGCGGCCGACGACCCGAGATCGCCCGCGGCCGTGTGGATGACGCGGTAGGGCAGCTCGAGCTTCGTCAGCATCTCTTCCTCGATGGCGAGGAGCCGCTTGTGCTCGTCAAACGAGTCTTCCGGCAGCGTGTAGGCGAACATCTCGACCTTGTTGAACTGGTGGACGCGGATGATGCCACGGACGTCCTTGCCGTGCGAACCGGCCTCGCGGCGGTAGCACGACGACCAGCCGGCGTAGCGGATCGGGCCGTCGGACACGTCGATGATTTCGTCGGTGTGGTAGCCCGCGAGCGCCACCTCGGACGTGCCCGTGAGGTAGAGGTCGTCGGCGGGCAGGTAGTAGATTTCGTCGGCGTGCTTGCCGAGGAAGCCGGTGCCACCCATCGTGCGCGGGGAGACCATCGTCGGGGTGATCATCGGGGTGAACCCGTTCGCGGTGACGACGTCGAGGCCGCAGGTCAGCATGGCGATTTCCAGGCGGGCGCCCAGGCCCTTGAGGAAGTAGAAGCGCGAGCCCGATACCTTGGCGCCGCGCTTGGTGTCGATGATGTCGAGGCCTTCGCCGACCTCAAGGTGGTCGCGCACCGTCACGCCCTCGGCCGCGAAGTCACGCGGTTCGCCGTGGGTCGCCAAGACAACGTAGTCGTCCTCGCCGCCGGCCGGGACGCCGGGGTTGACGATGTTGGGGATGACGTAGGCGGCATCCTTGGCGGCCTGTTCGGCGGCGGAGGCGGCGGCCTCGAGCTCTTTCACCTCGGCGGCCATCTCTTTCGCGCGGGCGAGGATCGCCGGGCGCTCGTCTTTCGATGCCTGACCGATCTGCTTCGACAGGGCCTTCTGCTCGGCGCGGCGCGACTCGAACGTCGACAGCGCCTCGCGCCAGGCTTTGTCGGCCTCGAGGGCGCGATCCACGTCGGCGGGATCCGCACCACGGGCGATCTGGGAAGCCTTTGCAGGCTCCGGGTTTTCACGCAATGCTCGCATATCGATCATGGGCCCAGCCTACCCGATTGGCTGGGCGATCCCCGCGCCTCGGCGCCGGCTCCCTTAAGCTGGTGACCATGACGACAGCGACATGGGCCCTCATCATCGCCCTGGTGGCCCTTGCCCTCGCCGTATGGGCACTCATTCTCGCCAATTTGGCGTTCCGCCGCTCGCGGCCGCGCCGGCTCCTGACCCCGGCGGCCCTGGGGCAGGCCACGCTCCCCCAGCACCCGGTCACGCAGGACGACGCCGGGACCGGCGGCGTGTGGGTGATCGTCAACCCCGCGAAGGTCGCCGACATGGACGCCCTCCGCACGACGGTGACGACGGCGGCGCTGGCGGCCGGGTGGGGGCAGCCGCGGTTCCTCGAGACGTCCACCGCCGACGCCGGTGCTGGTCAGGCCCGTGCGGCCCGCGAGGGCGGCGCCGCGCTCGTCCTCATCGCGGGCGGCGACGGGACCGTGCGGATGGCGTGCGGCGAGCTGGCGGGCACCCAGATCCCCATCGGGATCCTCCCCATCGGCACGGGCAACCTGCTGGCTCGCAACCTGGGGATCCCCGTCGACTCGCTGACGCAGGCCTGCCAGATCGCGTTGACCGGCCGCGAAACCGCCCTCGACCTGGGGTGGATGCGGCTGGACGACAACCAGTACCGTCACCCGTTCCTCGTCATCGCGGGCGTCGGCTTCGACGCCGACATGATGGCGGGCGTGTCCGCCGACTGGAAGTCGCGCATTGGCTGGGGCGCCTACGTCGTCTCTGGCGTGAGGGCGCTGCGTAGCCCCTCCCTCAACCTCACGGTGCGTTACGCCGACACCCCGAAAGCGGCGAGCGTGCGCGCCCGCACCCTGTTGTTCGTCTCGTGTGGCGAGCTGACCGCCGGTCTGCGCCTGGTTCCCGGCGCCGACCCGACCGACGGGTGGATGGAAGTGACGGCGATCGACGTGCGCGGCGGCCTGGTTGGCTGGGCCGAACTGGGCAGCCACGTCATCGCGCGCGCCGTCGGCGGGCGGCCGCGGATGGCCGCGGTGACGTCGACGATGACGATGGATCGGGCCCGCGAGGCCACGGTCACCGTCGAGGGCGAACCCAAACGCGTCCAGGTCGACGGCGACCACATCGGGAACGCCCAGCAGTTGCACGTCGCCCTCGACCAGCACGCCCTCGTCGTCCGCACGATCTGACGCGCAGGTCTGACGAGGCCGGCGCGCACCAGGGGTTCTCCACCGAAACGCTCACCCAAATTGTCATTACTACCGATTACCGGACAGAATCGACAAACGAGGTGAGCGTTTCGCCTCAGTCGAGGAGCGCCTGCACCCACTCGCGCGCGGCGACGAAGTCGGCGTCCTCGGTGCCGGCCTCGACCTCGTTGCAGCGTTCGTCGGCGCGGGGGTACGAGCCGAGGAACCGCACGTCGGCGCAGGTCCGATAGACGCCGTTGAGGGCGGCCTGGACGCGTTCCTCGCGAACGTGGCCGGCCAGGTCGATCGAGAAGCCGTAGCTGCCGGGCTGGCCGGCGACGGGGCGCGATTCGATGCGGGTGAGGTCGACGCCGCGGGCGCGGAACTGCTCGAGCATCTGCAGCAGCGCACCGGCGTGGTTTTCGCGGAGCCGAACCTGGATCGTCGTCTTGTCGGCGCCGGTGGCGTCGGGCACGTGGCCCGGCAGCGAGAGGACGACGAACCGCGTGACCGCGCCCTTGTTGTCGGCGACGTCGCTGATCAGCGGGGTGAGGCCGTACATCTGGACGGCGGCCGCGGACGACAGGCACGCCTGGAAGCTTTGGGGGCCCTCGGCGAGCAGCCGGGCGGCCTCGGCGGTCGAGGTCGTCGGCGTATGGTGGGCGTCAGGCAGGGTGTCGGCCGCCCAGTTGCGGCATTGCGCCCACGCGTGCGAATGGGTGCCGACCTGTTTAATGTCTTCGAGCCGCGTACCGGGGCGCACGGCCAGCGTGAACGCGACGGGGACGATGATTTCCTGGACGATCTGCAGCCGCTTGCCCCACGCCAGCGAGTCGAGGGTCGCCGTCACGCCGCCCTCGACCGAGTTCTCGATGGGAACGACCGTCCGCTCGGTGCGGCGGTCGCGGGTCGCGTCCATCGCCACGCGTTCGCCCGCGCAGGGCACGAGTTCGGCGTCCGCGGGGGCAACCTGGGCGACGGCCTGGTGACAGAACGTGCCGAACGGCCCGAGGAACGCGTATGACATCGGGGCGGACATGGCCAACCTTTCTCCGGAGGTCTTCAGGCTAGCCCCGCTACACTGGCGCCCATGAGAATAGCCAGCATGCGGATATCCACCCGACACGCGTTCGCCCTCATCGCGATCGCGGTCATTGCCCTGCTGGTTTCCGACGTCGTCGCCCTCGCGAGGACGCAGCCGGACGAGGACGCACCCCAAGAGATGACCGCCCAGCAGCTGGCCATTTACCCCGACGTCAGCCGGGCCGTCACTCCGCGCCAGACGCCGCCCCTCGTCGTCCTCGGTGTATCGGGCCTGACCTGGCGCGATATCGACGACCTCGGCGCCTATCCGGCGCTGGCGAAGCGGGCTGCGTCCGGCGCGGTCGCCAACCAGGTGGCGCGCGGCGAGCAGCAGGTGGCGTGCCCCGTGGACGGCTGGCTGACGCTGCAGACGGGCCGCCGTGTCACCGACGAGGACGGCCGTTCCGGCGGCACCTGCCCCGCCCTCAGCGAGGTTTCCGGCACGCGGTGGCGCGCGAGCGACCTCCAGACGTCGAACGACACCCGCATGGGGCTGCTGCGCTCCGCCCTCGACGCGTTTGGCCTGACCAGCCACTCGATCGGGCCCGGCGCCGGGATCGCCCTGGCCCGCGCGGGCCACGCCGCCACGCCCGATGAGGCCGCCCCCGCCTCCGATTCCGCGCTGGCGAGGGCGGTCGTCCGCTCGTCCCGCCACGCGCACGTGACCGTCGTCGACGCCGATATCGACGCGCCGCGCCTACACGTCGCCTCGACGACGAAGGCCGCGTCGGCGCCCGCCCTCCCCCAGCTTTCCCCGGCCCCGACCGGCTCGCCCGCCCGCACGAAATCCCTGCTGACCAGGCTCAACGCCGTCGTCGCCGCGCTCGACCCGACCACCCAGGTCATCATCACGTCACTGGCCGACGGCACCGACGCCGCCGCCCTCCAGGCCGCCATCGTGTCGACCCGCGACGTGTCGACGGGGTTCGCCCAGTCGGGGTCGACCCGGCAAGCCGGCCTGGTCCTCACGGCCGACCTCACCCAGCAGATCGTCGCCTCCGCGGGGCTGCCGGCCATCCCCGAGCTGCCCGGCTCCGGGATCACCGCCGTCCGGAATGGCGTCGGCGCGTCGCTACCGCTGTCGATGCAGATGGGGGCGTCGCCGCTCGCGCAATCCGACCTCACGACCCGGCAGGACACGCTGGCCGACAATGCCCTCCACGCGCGCGTCGCCGCGTCGACGCAGCCGCTCATCATGGTCGTCCTCGCCGTCCTCACCGCGGGCGTCGTCATCGCCCTCGTCGTCCTCCTGTTCGGCCGAAAACTGGCCGGGGCCAGCTGGCGGAGCCTGCGCCGCCTGCGCGGGGTCGCCTACGTCATGATGTGCCTGCCGCTGGCGACCTACCTTGCCAACCTCGTCCCCACGTGGCGCCTGGGATCGGGGGCACCGCTGCCGGCCGCCCTCGGCCTCCTCGGCGTGGCTGTCGCGTTCGCGGCCGCCCTCGCCCTCGTTGCGGCCGCCGCCGGCGGGATTGCCCGCGCGATTGCGCCCCAGGCGCGCGTCGCCCGCTGGGTTCCGGTCGGCGCGATCACCCTGGCGTCGGTCATCATCCTCTCGCTGGCCGCGCGCACGTCCGTCCTCCCGCTCGATGCGGCGATGGGCTTCTCGTCGCTCATGGGTGCCCGGTTCTATGGGATCGGGAACTCGCAGTTCGCCGTCATTATGGTGGCGACGCTGGCGGCGATCGCCCTCTTCGGGACGCTGCTCGTCCAGGGCGGCGCGCGCCTGGCCGCCCTCGTCGTCACGACCGCAGGCGGCATGTGGGTCGTCTCGGTCGACGGGTCGGCGAGCCTGGGCGCCGACGTCGGCGGGCCGATTGCCCTCATGCCGGGCGTCCTCATCCTCATCATCCTCCTTCTGCGCGGACGATTCCGGAAGCGCGACCTCGTGTGGATCGGCGCGCTGACGGTCGGCCTGCTCGTCCACTTCGCGCTGCGCGACTATGCGCGCCCCAAGGGCGTGCGGTCGCATCCGGGCGCGTTCGTCGACGCCCTCGTCCACGGCAAAGCCGGCGGGGTCATCGCCGAGAAGGCGTCGCTGATGATCGGGACGATCGCGGGGTCGGCGTTCGCGATCATCGTCTTTATCCTCGTCGTGCTCGCCGCGATCGCCCTGTGGTGGGCCAGCCGCCGCCTGCTCTCGCGCAACCTGTCCCCGGAGTCCCGCGCCGTCGTCGACGTCCTCGACCACGTCCCCGGGCTGCGGCCCCTGGCGATCGCCCTGGCCACGTCGTGCGTCCTCGGGGTCCTGTTTAACGACTCGGGGATTCTCGTGGCCGGGATCGTCGTCGTCACCGCCGCGCCGCTGCTGCTCGCGGCCGTCTGCGTCGCCGGCGACACCCATGTGAGCGCCCACCACGCGATGCCGTGGCGCCAGATCCGTTGGGCCGCCGCCGCATGCCTTTCCCTCGGGCTGATCGGGGCGGCCGTCCTGACGATCGCCGCCGGCACCCGCACCCCGAATGCGGCCGCGACCAGCGACAACAAGGACGAGGACGGCCCGGTCGTCGCCCTCTATACCCACTCGTTGACGTGGGAGCAGCTGCGGTATCTCTCGTCCGGCGCGTTCGGCCGTCAGGCGAACCAGTCGGCCCTGTTCAACCTCATCCCCCTGTCGTCGGGTTCCGGGTCGTGCCCGGTCGACGCGTTCCTCGCGACCAGCGCGTCCGCGCCCGTGTGGAACCAGTCGCTGGGCGGGCGCGACCTCTGCGCCACGCAGCCGGTCCCCGCGCCCGGCGCGACGATCGCCGGCTGGGACTACTACCGCCGCGCCGAGGCCACCGGCTCGCACACCCGCCGCCTGGGGTCACTCGGCGACGCCCTGACGAAAGCGCACGTCAGCGCCCATGCGATCGGCGGCGACGCCGCGACCGCCCTCGTCACGTCGACCGGGCAGGTCGCCGGCACCGTCGAGCCCGGCGCCGTCGGCAACGAGGCCTTCGCCTCGCAGGTCGCCCAGTCGGCCGCCACCCACGAGCTGACGATCGTCAACGCCGAGGCCGACTCGGTCAACGACGACCCGACCCGCATCGACGCCGCCGTCTCGCGCGTCCGCGACGGCATCCTCGACAAGGCGCGTGCCGCCGGCAACGACGAGCTCACCGCCGCCGACATCCCCGTCGACTCCGTGACCAGCTCGTTTAACCCGATCCGGGGCAGCGCCGGCACGCCCGTCGGCGACCTCGTCGCCGCCCACCCCGAGATGGTCACCCACCGGGCCGCCCCCGCCGTCACCGGGACCGTCGACGAAGCCCGCGCGACCAGCGACATCGTCGCCCGCCAGGTCGCGCGCCTCGAGGCCGTCCTCGCCGCCCTCCCCGAGGACGCGCGCGTCCTCGTCGTCTCGACGACCTCCAGCAACATGACCCGCACGATGGAGGCCGGTTTTGTCTCGCTGCCGAACCACGAGGGCGGCCTGGCCCGCACGGCGTCGGTGCGGCGCGCCGGGATGATCCAGACGTCCGACCTCGGGCCGACCCTCGCCAGCTGGGTGGGCATCGAGCCGAGCCAACTGACCGACCCGTCCGGCGCCCCGATCACCGAGATCGGCCGCGGTATGGCGGCCAACGACACGTGGCATGCCGTCGCGGACGGCGCCCAGCGCGCCCGCCTCATCACCAAGGCGCGGTCCGCCTACCAGTCGCCGCTGCGCACCGTGTCGACCGCCGCGTTCATCCTCGCCCTCATCCTCACGATCCGGCCGCTGTGGCGCCGCCTCGCGCCCACCAGGGCGCGCTCGCTGGCGCTGGCCGGCGCGGGCGAGCTCGCGTGCCTCACGCTGGCCGCGCAGCCGCTGTCCGGCTACCTCATCGGGCTGATCCCCTGGTGGCGGATGGATCTGCCGGTCAACGTCGTCCGCGTCGACACGTGGGTGACGTCGCTGGTCATCGCCGCCCTCGGGATGCTGGCGTGGCGGCGCGCGGCGAGCGCCCTCGTCGCGATCGGCGGGGCGACCGCCGGCCTCCTCATGCTCGACGTCGCGCGGGGCGCGCACGTCCTCGTCGATTCGCCGAACGGCTTCAACTCGCTGGCCGGGGCGCGTTTCTACGGCGCCGGCAACGAGACCTACACGCTGGCGGCCACGGGGTTCTTCTTCTCGATTGGCATCGTCGCCGCGTGGCTCGTCAACCGCGGCCGCAAGACCGCCGGGATCACCCTGTTCGTCGTCGGCGGCCTGGTCGTCGCCGCGATCGACGGCGCCCCCAGCATGGGCGCCGACTTCGGCGGGCCGATCTCGCTGCTGCCCGGCCTGTTTGTCACCGCCGTCCTCCTGTCGGGCGCGCGCCTGTCGTGGAAGAAGATCCTCGCCGCGCTGGTGGGCACCGGCCTCGTCGGGACCGGGGTGGCCGTCGCCGACTGGCTGCGCCCGCCCGCGTCGCGCACCCACCTGGGCCGGTTCGTCCAGTCCGCCCTCACCGGCGATCTGTGGCCGATTATCAGCCGCAAGCTGGGTGCCAACCTGTCGGCCCTCACGTGGTCGGGGCACCGCTGGGTCGTCCTCGCCGCCCTCGTCCTCGCCTGGTGCGTCCTCGCGTATGGCCTGGCCAAGCGGCGTGTCGCGCGGCCGACGTCGACGCGGCGCATCACCGGCACGATTGCGACGTGGCGGTGGCAGGCGTGGTCGTGGCTGGCGCCCCAGAATGAGGACGCCGCGGTCCCCACGGTTGTCCCGGGCATCGGCGCCGTCCTCGCAGGCTGGCTGGTCACGGAGTTCTTCGCGTTCGCCCTCAACGACTCCGGCATCCTGCTGCCCGGGCTGGCCGCGATCCTCGGCGTGCCCCTGCTCCTCGCCCTCGTCGCCCACGTCCGCCGCACGACACCCGCAGCGGACCCCGCCGCCGCGAGCGCCGCGGATTAAACGCTCACCACACAACCGAAACGCTCACCTCGCTTGTCAAAACCGGCCACGAAGGGCCTGATAACGACAAATTAGGTGAGCGTTTCGCGGATTTAGCGCGCCCTAGCGCGCGCAGTAGGGCTCGTAGTCGCGCTGCGCCGCCGCCGCTGCCGCATACCGCGACCGGGGCACGCGGACGCGCGCGAGCTTCAACGAGTAGACAGCCTTGAGGACGTCGAGCCACTGGTGGAAGCGGTGCATCTGACCAGCCAGGTCGCGCAGCGACACGCGATGCCCCAGGTCGCAGGGCACTTCAATGACCGTCAACCCGGCAACCAGCACCTTGATCGTCATCGCCGTCTCGACGCCCCACCCGGACGCGAACGGCTGGGACGCCTCGTAGGCCCGGCGCGTCAAGCAACGCTGGCCCGACAGCGGCGCCTTGGGCCGCCAGCCGGTCGCCTTCTCGATCGCCCCGCGCGACAGACCCAACACAAACCCGTGGCCACCAGCCCCTTTGGCGGGCGGGAGGACGGCGATCGAACAGTCCGCGCGGCCCTCAGCCACCGGGGCGACCAGCGGGGCCGCCTGGGCCGCCGAATCGCCGAGGTCGGCGTCGAGGAACAGCAGTAGCCGCGGTTCCTGGTCCGCCTGGTCGTGCATGCCGGCGACGTTCGCGCCGGTCTGCATCGCCGACGCCTTGCCCCGGTTGATCGTGTGTCGCACCGTGATCGCTCCCGCCTCGCGGGCGCGCAGCTTCGTCGCGTCGGTCGACCCATCGTCGACGACGATGATGAGGTCGACGCCGGGAATCGCACGGCACGCCCTCACCGTGTTGGCGATGCGAGCTTCCTCGTTCATCGCGGGAATGATCACGGCGACGCCGGGGCGAGCAGGCGGCTGATCGGCTGGTGCAGTCTTGTCGTCCACGTCTTTAACAGTACCGCGTTATATCACTTCTCTCCCCCTCATCGCGGGGGTATTGTCGAATCATTTTCCAGCCCTCGGCGGCGAAAAGATGCGAGAATGGCCCCATGCATGATCGAGCTGGAACCCAAGCACAACCACAGGACCTCATCGACGTCGATGCCGTCCTTTCCGCCTACTACGACCTGCAGCCCGACCCGGATGTCCCCGCCCAGCGGGTAGCGTTCGGCACGTCCGGCCACCGCGGGTCGTCACTCGATACGGCCTTCAACGAAGGCCACATCCTCGCGATTACCCAGGCCATCTGCGATTACCGCAAGAAGGAGGGCATCGACGGCCCGCTGTTCCTCGGACGTGACTCGCACGTCCTGTCCGAGCCGGCGCACCGCACCGCCCTCGAGGTCCTGGTCGCCAACAAGGTCGACGTCCGCGTCGATTCGCGCGACTCGTTCGTGCCCACGCCGGCCCTGTCGCACGCGATCCTCAAGGCCAACGGCGCCGGCACGCCCCAGGGCGTCCGCCTGACGGGCGCGGGCCTGGCCGACGGCATCGTCATCACACCGTCGCACAATCCGCCGCGCGACGGCGGCTTCAAGTACAACCCGCCTCACGGTGGCCCGGCCGACACCGATGCGACCGGCTGGATCGCCGACCGCGCGAACCAGATCCTCCACGAGGGCCTCGACACGGTGCCGCGCGCGATGGACGACCAGCTGGATCCCGACACGAACCCGCTGATCCAGCGCTACGACTACCGGACGAACTACGTCGACGACCTCAAAAACATCATCGATATGGACGCGATACGCAAGGCCGGCGTCCGTATCGGCGCCGACCCGCTGGGAGGCGCGTCAGTCGACTACTGGCAGGCGATCGGCGAGCGCTACGGCCTCGATCTCACGGTCGTCAACCCGACGGTCGACCCGACGTTCAAGTTCATGACGCTCGACTGGGACGGCAAGATCCGCATGGATTGCTCGTCGCCGAACGCCATGGCGTCGCTGCTGGGCGCCATGAAGCCGAACGCCGAGGGCGAGACGCCGTACGACATCGCGACGGGCAACGACACGGATTCCGACCGCCACGGCATCGTCACGCCGGACGGGCTGATGAACCCCAACCACTACCTCGCGGTCGCCATCGAGTACCTGTACACGCACCGCGACGGCTGGCGGAAGGACTGCGCGATCGGCAAGACGCTCGTGTCGTCCTCGCTGATCGACAAGGTCGCCGACTCGCTGGGCCGCAAGCTCATCGAGGTCCCGGTCGGCTTCAAGTACTTCGTCCCCGGCCTGGTTGACGGGTCGGTCGGCTTCGGCGGCGAGGAGAGCGCGGGCGCGTCGTTCCTCCGCTTCGACGGCACGGTGTGGACGACCGACAAGGACGGCATCATCCTCTGCCTGTTGGCGTCGGAGATCCTGGCCGTCACCGGCAAGTCGCCGTCACAGCTGCACCGCGAGCAGGTCGAGCGCTTCGGCGACTCCGCCTACACCCGCGTCGAGGCGCCGGCGGATGCCGAGCAGAAGGCGAAGCTCAAGAAGCTGGCCCCCGAGAACGTCACGGCGTCCCAGCTGGCGGGCGACCCGATTACGGCCAAGCTAGTCCGTGCGCCGGGCAACGACGCCGAGATCGGCGGCCTCAAGGTGACGACCGATTACGCGTGGTTTGCCGCGCGCCCGTCGGGCACCGAGGACATCTACAAGATCTACGCCGAGTCCTTCAAGGGCGCCGACCACCTCGCTCAGGTCGTCGACGAGGCGAAGGTCGTCGTCTCCGACGCGCTGAAGTAGCAGCGCCGACCATACCCCGAGGGCGGGGATCAGGGAGTGACCCTGGTCCCCGCCCTCGTGTATTGACCTTGCGTTGCGTGTCGCGCGGCGCGGGCTCGCGTGTCGGTTGGTCCGGGCCCGGGGTGAACGTGATTCTTTTGGTCACGTTCACTGGTGTGACCGCATGAACGTGACCTTTCTGGACAGAACCATCACGTTGACGGCGGATAGGGCGACGACGGCGGATAGGGCGGCGGGCCTGGCCGCTTGTCGTCGCGTCGACGGACCGGCTCGAGGCCGGTTCTCCACAGGAACACGCCGGAGGCCACGACGACCCCGCCGACGATCACGGCCCACCACGGGAACGCGGGGAGGCCGGACGCTTTACCGGCCTCGTCGAGATTCTTTTTCGGCGTGGGGAACACGCGCTCGCCGGTGACGAGGATGCGGTGGCTGTTGATGCCCAGCGGCGTGCATGTGATCAGGGTGACGAGGTCTTTGCCGGCTTGGATCCGCAGGGTCTCGGTCTGGTCGGGTTCGACCACGCGGACGTCGTTGACCTGATAGACGAGGACTTGCCCGAACACCTCGAGGGTGAACCGGTCGCCGACCTTGACCTTGTCGAGGTTCGTGAACATGAGGGCGTCGGCCAGGCCGCGGTGGCCCGTAAGGACGGCGTGCGTGCCCGGCCCGCCGACGGGCAGAGAGGATCCCTCGAGGTGCCCGATGCCTTTGAGGAGGACGGCGTCGGACGTGCCGTGGTAGATCGGCAGGTCGACGCTGGCGGCGGGCACGCGGATCCGGCCCATACGGCCTTCGTCGTCGAGTTTGAGGATGCTGTTGTAGTCGAACCGGCGATCTTGGGCCAGGCCGTTGCCGGTGGGCAGGCGGTGCCCGGCCTGGACGGAGGCGCCGAATCGAAGGGAATTGTTGTATTGATGGGCCAACGCCAGTTGTTCTTTGGCGTTGGGAACGACGTGTTCGACTTCTTTCGTGAACTTCTTAATGACCTGTGATTGATTGTATTGGTAAAACCACGAGGCAATATCGGGATACAGCAGGGTGCCAACCCCGGCATAGACCAGCAGGACGATAAGCAGGGCGGACCAGGACAGATGCCAACGTCGGCGGTTTTTGCGTTCAGCTGTTTTCCTCATGATTCTTTCTCGAGTTTACATGAGGCGGCGGGGAACCCCAGGGGATTCCCCGCCGCCTCAGGTGCTCTAGTTAACCAGAGTCACGGATGCCGGTGTTAGCTGCGCTTGGTCTTGCGCGACCGCGCGACGTAAGTACCGCCGGCAAGGCACAGCAGGCCGATGCCGATGACGCTCAGCAGGATGCGGCCGTTCGCACCGGTCAGCGGCAGCTGCGGGATGGTCGACTTCGTGTTGGAGATCTCGACGTAGTTCTTCGCCGCGCCCGCGGTCTCGGTGACGAGGCCGGTCTGGACCTTCACTGAGGTGAAGGCAGCGTCGCCGGAGGGCAGGGTGTAGCCCGCGGGAGCCTTGACCTCTTTGAGGACGTAGCAGCGGAACGTCTTATCCTTGCCGTAGCCAGCGGGCTTGTCCGCGATCTGGTTCTCGGTATCGGTACCTTCGCTGTCGGAAACGAAGAGGCCCTTGAACTCGAGGTTGCCGTTAGCGTCGGTCTTGTGGGTCTTCGCCGGGGCGCTGGCGCCCTCGGAGGTGACGTTCAGGGCCTCACCTGCGGCCACGGCGCCGTCGCCGGCGCAGTTGTCGGCGTACGGATCCTTGGCGTTGTAGATCTCGAACTCGGCGTCAGCCAGCTTCGACTCGGTCTCGCCCTTGGCGGCATCGTACTTGTGGAGCTTGAGCTTGCCCCAGTTCGACGTGACCTTGGGCGTCGTCGGCGGGTTGTCCGGGGGCGTCGGCGGCGTATCCGGCGGCAGCGGGGTGTTCTCGACCTTGACGTAGAGCTTCGCGTCGTTCTGGAACGTGCCGGCCGCGTTGGCCTTGTTAATGTCGCTGAAGGTCGCCTTGAAGACCACCTTGAATTCCTTGGTCTGCGCGGCTTCGGCCTTCTTCAGGCCCGCTGCGGTCAGCGCGACCCGGACGGAGCCCTCGGTCGCCCCCTTCTCGACAACATAGTCGCCCGCGTCAAGCGCCTTGCCGTCAAGGGTGACGGAGTCGACGTGGTCCGCCGGAGCCGCATCATCGAGCTTCTGATATTCGAACGGATCTTCCAGGCCCAGGTAGGTCAGGTGCTTGCCCTCGTCGAGCTTCGGGACAGTCGTCGTCACCGGGAACTTGATGACGTCGCTGGCGTTCACCCCGTTGGCGTCCTGCCAGTCGATGTGCTTGTCGACCGTCGTCTTCGAGTTCTTCGGGAACACCGTGACCTGGTACAGCCACTTGTTCGTCGCACCCGTGCGCGTGTTGTCCGGGTAGGGGATCGTCACGATGAAGGGCGCGGCCTTCGACACGACCTCCACCGGCGCCTTCGTCTCACAGAACAGGTAGGCGGCGACGGGCAAACCGGCGGCCTCCGTGCGGCCGGCCTCAGTCGTATCAGCGGTCGTGTTCACCTTCGCGAACTCGAAGCCACTCAGCTTCGGCACACCATTGCCGTCAGCGGTCACGCCGTCGCACGCCTTGGCGAGGGCGGCCTGGTCGACGTCCTTCAGCTTCTCCCAGTTCGTCGCGGCGTCCTCACCGGTGAGGCTCAGCTTGTCGAACTTGAAGTACGTGAATGCCACTCCGGAAATCGGCTTCGCGATCTTGGACTCGTCCTTGGTCGGGTCCCCGGCAACGATCGGGTCTGCCGTCTGAACCTCGTGCTTGTAGATGACGACCTTGCCCGTCGCGTCAGCGTTGATCGTGCTAAAGGCAACCGCGTCGGTGTTCCCCTGGTCTTCCGCCAGGGCGGGGGCGGCCGCTGCCATCCCCATGGTCAATGCCAGGGTGACCCCCAGCAGACCACTGCAAGCGGTGCGTTTCTTGTTAATGCGCATCACTCGTTTCCTTTCGTAAGGAGAACTTTTTCTCTTGAGGTGGATTGGACATTCGCGAGGCGGCTGATTGCCGCAGGGATTCACTTAACGTGTGTTACCTGCTCCTCCCTTTACGCTTTCGACGCACTAGGTAATCAACCGTCGCACCAGCCGCGATAGTCAACAGCAGTCCGCCTAACGGTCCAAAAATCCATCGACCTACCCCACCGGTCAACGGCAGTGCCGGCACCGTTGGCAGTGCAGGGGGTGTGATGGGGATACATGCCACGTTGTCTTCTGTGGGGATGTCCGAATATGTCTGGTCTTCGTCCGTGATCGACACGGTGTTCGGCACGCCGGCCTCGGTGGTCGTGTAACGGCTTCCCTTATCGGATTGCTTGTTCGTGCACTGTCCCAGTGTCGCCGCGTGCTGGTCGAACACGGTCGTCGTCCCGCTTCCGGCGGCCTTGTCGTCGATCGCCAGAGGAATCGACACGCGGATCTTCACGGTCTGGCCGGCGGGAATGTCCGCCACGGACTTGGCGATGACCGCGCCACCGACGGTGCCCGCGAGGTCGGCTTTGCTCAACTCGATCGAGCTGCCGTCGTTCCACGGCGTGCCGTTCGCCTGCGTCACGACCACTCCGCTGGTGCCGTTGAGGTCGAGCGTGAATCGCGCCTTCTTGTCGCCATTCCACACCAGGCCGGCGGGCACGGTGAACGTGTCCTTGACGTCGGTCGCCGTGGCCTTCCGCGTCGCCTCGGCGTTCGTCACCTCGATCGTGTAGTCCATCGACACGGCGCCGTCAACGAAGCTGGGCGTCACCGGCTGGCCGACGTGCGGGTTCGTCCCGCCCTGCTGCACATGCGTCGCGACCTTTTGGACGTGGACTTTCGCCTGCTTCGACTTTTCGACCGGAATGCACGCGAGGTTGTCGTCGATGGGGATATCGCTGTACGTCGTATCCTCATTCTCGACCCACGTGTAGTTCGTCGCGCCGTAGCTCGGCCCCACGTAACTCGACGTGGTGGTCTGTTTCGCTTCGCACTTCTTCAGGTTGTCTTCGTTCGCCTCGAAGATGGTCTTCCCGCCAGAAACGGCGTTATTTGCCTGGACGGGAATGTCGATGGTGAAGTCGACGTGACCGTTCGCCGGAATGTTCTTGACCGCACTCGCGATCGCGACCCCGGGCTTGGCCAGCTGGCTCTGAATCAGCGCGGTCTTGAGGCCGTCGGCCGTGGCACCGGTGCTGCCGGGAACGAACGCCACGGTCGCCGTCTTGTTGCCATCCCACACGAGGCCGGCCGGCGGCGTGAAGATATCGGTGATCGCTCCCGTGTTAGCGGTGAAGCTCGACCCGTTCGTCACGCGAATCGTGTACCGCAACACACCCTTGCCCTCACCGTCAAGCGTGACCGTTTTGCCGTAGTGGCCGTTCCCGTCAATCGGGTCGGAGGCGAGCTTTTCGATGTGGATCTTCGGTTTGCGGGTGTTGTCGATCGTGCACGTCACGTTGTCGTTTTGATTAAGCGTGATATAGCCGTCGGCATCCGGGGTCTTCCCGGAATCGCACGTCCACTGCTTGCCGAACAGGTAGGTCGAGTCGAGACCGTTTGCCAGCTCGCTCAGCTTGTACTTGCCGGCGATGACGTCGCCCTCGACCCCGGAGGTGCCGTGCAGCAGCGAACCGCCCGCAGCAACCAGCTGGAACTTCGAGAGGTCGGCCTGGGACGTAATGTCGTTGCCGTTCTCGTCGAGAACCCGCTTCACCAGTTTGAGGTGGCCCTTCGACGGCGGCACGACGGGCACGCACGCGTCGTTATTCGCGTTGCCATCGGAGTCGCTGTCCATGCGGACACTGTTGAACAGGCCGGAGCCGGGCGTGCCCGCATCCGTCGTATTGCAGGTACCGAGGCTCGACCAGTTGGTTCCGCCCAGGGTGGTGGAGAAGTCAACCGAGACCCGATAGGTCTTTGCGGCGCCCCCATCCAGACTGCCCGGGCTCAGGGTGAAGGACGTCTTCGCGCCCTGCGAGACCCCGTCGACACGGACGTCGTTCACCGTCACCCCAGCGGGGAAGCCCAGCGAATCCGTGATCGTCCCCGGATCGCCGGCGCTGGTGCCGGTATTGGCGACCGTCACCAGGTAGTCGACCGTGCCGTTACCGTGCTCGTCGAGCGTCAGCTCGTTCGCCGCCGTCGTCCCAGCCGGCGTCGCTTTGTGCGTCACCGGATCGACGACGGACTTCCGCAGCTTAAATGAGGCGGCACTCGAGGGCATCGGGCAGGAGGCGAGGTCGACACCACCCTGTTGGAAGGTGGCTACCAGCGTAGTCTTGCCCGTCGCCACGTTATCCACGCGCTGCACATAGTTGCCTTGCGAAATGTACATCGTATCGTTGGGACCGAACGCCAACCCATACGTTTTCCCGGTTGCGTAGCCGCCGGCGTTACCGTTCGTCATATTGGTCGCGGTGACGACGGGATAGTTGTCAATCCCTACTTTCGCCAGTACCTTCTTCGCTGCGGCCGCCCGAAGGTCGCTCGCCGGAACCTTGAAGATATTCGTGACCGCGCCGCCAGTGTGCGGAACACCGACTAGCCAGAGATTCCCCTCGCTGTCGAAAGCCAGGTCGGTAATACGAGCATCTGTACCCGAACGCATCGTCATGCCCGCGATATTGACGGCGTACCAGCCCTCGTCCGGGCGCAGCGGGTCGGTGCCCAAGACGAATGTCTTGTGATCCGAGGGGTGCTTGTCCTTTGAGACCGAGTATTCGCCCACCCAGAACAGTCCGTTAGAGTCGAAACCGCCACCATGGGTATAAATCGGCGACGCCTTGACGCGCGCGCTTTGGTTAGTACCCGAATCGTAAGCACGCAGTTCCCTCGCCGGCATTGTCTGCGAGCCGCCGCCAGTCGTCTTTGGCCGATCGGGCAGGTAGTAGTGCTTGCCGTCCAATCCCGGCAAACCACTGACGCCATAGCCTTCGCCGCCCTCGAGGGGCCCCTGTTTCCAGCCGCTCAGCACCTGATTCGTGTTCGTCAATTTCGAGAACTCGACGCGCGCGACCGGGGAGTTCGTGGTCTTTCGGTCGCCATAGATGTAGAGATAGTCGCAGAATGGGCCATTCTTGACCGTCCCCGGCATCACAAACGACGTGCTGGTCCCGTCGCTCACGGAGATGTTCGGCCGCCCGAGGTCGACGTTTGCCGAGAGTTCGCGCTGCATCGACCCGTCGGTGGAGACGCCCTTGCCGACGCAGTTTCCGTAGCGAACATGGCGCTTAATGACCATCTTGGTGCCGGAGTCCAACCAGGTGTCGCCCGTCCAGGTCGCCTCGTTGTAGTTCCAGTTCATCGAATCGACCCAGCGAATGCGGTAGTTGGCCGTGTTCGAGCTGGTCCGATACGGCTTCCCCGGATCATTCGCCTTGTATCCGCTCATCTTCGCCAGGACCTGCGCGGTAATGTCCCGGCCCTGGGGATCGGTCACGACCAGCGAGTTCTTGCTGCTGGGGTCCTGCGTGCCATTAACCAGCGGGGTCGTGTCGGGAATGACCAGGCCCTTCCCGGCGGTGTCACCAAACTTGATATCGACCAGCCACGCACCGGCGTCCTTGACGGTGTAGTGGTACTCCATGGTTCCCGAACAGTCGTAAGGGACTCCCGGAGTGTCCGGAGTGAACTGCGGGTTGGGGGTGAAATTGCTATCGCCCGCAATACCGACCGTGACGGTGCCCGTTGTTTGCGCATCCAGCGTGCCCTCAAAGATATCCCCGGGCTGGGCATTCGCGTTTACCGTCGCCGGAGCGGTGAAACTCAACACCGCATTGTTACTGACGCCCGAGACGGCGATTGTGTAGGAGCCATCCGAATTCTTCGTCACGCCGGTAACGTTTCCGCTGCCTTGCGTAAAGCTAAAATTCGACGTCGCCAGGCTCGATACCGGAGCATTCCCATCCGGAGTAAAGCGGATAGTGGTCGTGACGTTATTGAATCCCGTCTCGGCCGCGTTATCGAACTTTACGGTCCCCTTGTAGTCGAACGACGCGCCGGGCTTCACCTCGGCGCCCTTGAAGTCCGTCGTCAAGGTGGTGGCGATCTTGGGGTTCAGCTGGGCGTTAGCCGGCAGCTCCTTGGGCGTGTAGCCATGCGCGGGGCCAGCGTAGTTGCCGCTGCACAGGCCGAGCACCAGACCACAAACGACGAGGACGGTCACGATGCCACCAGCAATGGTGGCGCGGGTCCAGGAACCCTTCGTACGAGCGCGATGCGTCGGCGACATCTTCACCCTCTCGCAGGAGCGGTCTGTAGACCGCTTACTGATGACATTAGGGAACGCGGCCACCGTCGCATGACCCCGCATCTTTGCAAGACCGGTACGTGACCACCTATCGGTGGCCACCACGGCGGGTGCCGCGAAGCTTCGGCCAGGATCTTCGTCCAAGCTCCGATGAAAATGGTTCGGAGACTCATTCGAAGAAACCCAACGAAAGCTTCTTCACAAGGGTCCCACAGTAACGCCGGGTTGTCAACGAGCGGAAACCTCTTCACACGACCCCCACCAGCCATAAGACATCTCATGAGGCACTCTCATTGAACCCTCACATCACAGGCTCCGCGCCCGCCCAAGAATCCCGGCAACCGGCGCGTAAGCCTGCTCTCCCACCATTACTGTCGGCGGTTCGTGCGGGCGGTGGGAGTGGCGTTCCACGGGTCCTCGGGCCACGGATGCTTGGGATAACGCCCTCGCTTTTCGGCGCGGACCTGAGGATATGCTTCAGCCCAGAAGAACTTGAGGTCGCCGGTGTGCGCGACGACCCGCCCCGCGGGGTCCAGCAGATCGACGACGACGAGGACGCGCCCGTCAGCGACGCGCGGGTTGTCGGCCCAGCCGAAACACTCCTGCAGCTTCGCACGGATGACCGGCCCGTCAGGCCCATACTCGACGGCGGCGCTGCGCCCGCTGGGCAGCGGGATCCGCATGGGGGCCAGCTCGTCCAGCCGGGCGGCCTCGGGCCACGGCAACAGCCCGCGCAAACAGTCCATGATCAGCGAGGACGTCACCACCCGAGAGGCCGCGAGCGCCTGCCACGCCGGCGCCAGCCACTGCGCGGCGTCGACGGTCAGGGTCTGCCGGCTGACGTCGGGCCACGGCGCGCCGAGGGCGTCGTGGAGCATCGCCAGCCGATCGCGCAGCTCGGTCGCGGCCGGGCTCCACGGGATGATCGTGTCGCCCGGCGGGACGATGCGGTCGGCGGCGATCGCCGCGGCGACGCAGCGCTCGACCGAGGCGGCGTCGGGCGTGGCGCGGTGGCGGGCCAGCTCGATGGCGCCCAGGCGGCGGACCCGCTGGGCCCGGGCGCGGCCGGCGTCGACGCTGGTGACGACGTCCTCGGTGATGAGGTGGCGGCCGGCCTCGAGCGCCATCTGCTCGTCGATCGCGATGCCCGACCGGATGATAGCCCCAGATTCGGCGGCGAGCGTGCCGGTGGCGTGGGTGACCTCGGCGACCGTCAGCCATTCGGCGCCGGCCAGGGGCGACGTGGCCGGCAGGGCCGCGCCGGTGCCGCCGGCGAAGGCGTAGGCGAGCGACCGGGCGCCCTGGGCGGCCTCGCCGCGGCGCCGGGCGATCCGCTCGGGATAGGCAAGGGCACAAATCCACGCGAGCGCGTCGTCGCCGCTCAACGTCGGCGCCTGGGCGCGCTCGGCCGCGTCCTCCCCCGCCAGGCGCGCCATCCGTTTTGCCTGGTCGCGCCACGTCTGCGAGGCGGCGTCGTGGCCGCGCCGCAGCCTGGAGAGGGCCCGGGCGAGGTCGTCCTCACGGGGCGGGTCGGCAAGCATGGCGACGGCCTCGCCGGCGGCCTTCGCCCCGACGGTACCGGCGCCCTCGAGCAGGGCGCGCGCCAGCCGCGGATCGGCCGGGACCTGCTGGATCCGCCGTCCCAGCGGCGTGATCGCCCCGTCGCTATCCACAGCGCCCAGCCCGCGCAGCGTGTCGACGGCGCGAATCCGCGCGGCCTCGGGGAAATCCTCGACCAGCCGGATCCCCTGCCCGGCGGGCGCACCCCACGCCGCCAGCGTGAGGACGGCGTCGGCCAGGTCGGACACCGCGGACTCCGGCTGCGGGTACGCGGCCAGCCGGGGCCACGTCGCCTGGTCGAAACACCTGATCGCGCGGCCTGCCGCCTCGCGGGCGGCACGCCCGGCGCGTTGGGTCGCCGACGCCTTCGACTCGGCGACGGTGACGAGCCCGCTCATCGCCCGCGCGACGTCGTAGCGCGGCTCGCGCGCCAGCCCGGCGTCGACGACGCACCGCACGCCGGGGATCGTCAGCGCGGACTCGGCGAGCGACGTCGACACAACCACCCGGGTGGACCCATCGTGCCTGGTCAGTGCGCGTTTCTGCGCGGCGAACGGCAGGCGCCCGTGCAGCGGGGCAACCTCGTGGCCCGGCGCCAGCTGCCGCACGGTCTCGCTCACCCGGTCGACTTCACGGGCGCCGGGGACAAACACGAGGACGTCACCGGCCTCGCGGTCGACCTCGCGCGCCGCAACCCCCGCGATGTGGTCGAGGAAACCCCAGGTCACGCCACGTCCGTCCAGCGCGGACACGCCGCGCGGCGGGGGCGCTAAGGTGACCTCCAGCGGGTGCGTCTCGGCCTCGACCCGCACGATCGGCGCCGGCTTCTCGCCGCCCAGCAGTTCGGCGAACCGGCCCGCGTCGAGCGTCGCCGACATCGCCACCACCCACAGGTCGTCGCGCACGCTGGCAGCCTCGGCGGCAAATGCGCAGGCCAGATCGGTATCGAGGGACCTCTCGTGCACCTCGTCGAGGACGATCGCCGTCGCGTCCTGCGCAAATGGGTCCCCGGCCAGGCGCCGCACGGCGACGCCGGCCGTGCAAAAGTCCAGGGCGGTGTCCGCGCCCGCGCGGTGCTCGCCGCGTACGGTGTAGCCGACCTCGCCACCGACGCGCGCGCCGACCAGCTGCGCGGCGTATCCGGCCGCCGCCCTCGCCGCGACCCGCCGGGGCTGGGTGCACCACACGCGCGGCGCGATCCCCCGCGCCGCCTGCCACGCCGCGACCGCCGCGGGAACCAGCGCGGTCTTGCCGGTGCCGGGAGGGGCCTCGACGACGAGGACGCGCGACGCCTCGAGCGCCGCGGTGACGCGCGGCAGGGCCCCGGCGACCGGCAGGTCCCGGCCGCCGAGCGCGTCGAGGATGCCTGCACCCCAAGAAAAACTCACCCTTGCAGGATACGATCCACAGGCCCGCGGCTCCCATCCCACGCACGGGCCGCAATGAGGCATCCTGGACGGGTGAGCCAGACCTATCGACCGCGCGCCCAGAGGCGGCGGCGTTCCCGCACGTCCACCGTCATCGTGTGGCTGCTGGTCGTCGCCGTGCTGGCGTGGGCGTCGATGACCGACCTGGGCCGCCGCCCGTTCGACCCGCGACACCTGTCGCTGCCGTTCGGGCGCGAGATCGTCCTCGGCGCGGACTCACAGACGCTGCTGGCCGCCGGGCCCCGCACGCCGCTCACCCAGGCGATCGGCGAGTTGGGCGTGCGCGAGTCGTCCGGGGCCGGCCCGTATCGCCGCGACCGGTTTGGGCAGGCCTGGGCCGACGAGGACCACAACGGCTGCGACACGCGCAACGACATCCTCGCGCGCGACCTCCAGGACGTCCGCTTCAAGCGCGGCACCCACGACTGCGTCGTCCGCCAGGGCACGTTCATCGACCCCTATACCGGCCGCCAACTGGACTTTCGCCGCGGCGCCGGGACGTCGAGCGCCGTCCAGATCGACCACGTCGTCGCCCTCGCCGACGCGTGGGAATCGGGCGCGTGGGCATGGAGTGCGGCCAAGCGGCAGCGGTTCGCCAACGACCCGCTCAACCTGCTGGCGGTCGACGGGCCGGCGAACGAGGACAAGGGCGCCGCCTCGGCCGATCAGTGGATGCCGCCGAATACGGGTTTCGCCTGCGGATATATTGCGCGCCAGGTCGCGGTCAAGCGCCAGTGGGGCCTCAGCGTCACCGAGCCCGAACGGCAGGCGATGGCCCGCACCGCCGCGTCGTGCCCCAGCCAGCAGCTCCCCACCCGCGAGGGACGGTGAGCGGGCGCGCAGACCGCGGCGCTCGCTTATTTCGCTTCCGGGTCGGGGCCGGGGTCTGTCAAGTCGTCGCCGTCGTCCTCGTCGTCGGCGTCGTCGTCCTCGGTGATCGCGACCCACAGGTCGCCACCCTCGTTGAGCGTCACCATAAATCCGCGCCCCGAGGCCGTCCGTTTAATCCGCATATTTCTCAGCCGTAACAGCCGTTTCAACTGCGCCGGCGTAATGGTAATGGTCTTTTCCGGGGCGGGCGGCAACTGCCACTGGCGCCGATGGGCAATAAGAACGAATCCCAGGCCGACGATAATCGCCAACCCCATTCCGATCGTCGGCATCCCCAGGCGCTGACAGACGATCTGAATAATCGACGCCACCGCCGAGGGCGTCGCGTACAGGTTGTTTCCGCCGAAAACGCGCGGCACCGACCCCGTGGCGATGTCGCGGATCATCGAGCCGCCGATGACCGTCACCATCCCCAGCATGAGGGCGGGGATGACGCCAAAGCCCATGGTCAGCGTTTTGGATGCGCCCGTCGCCGACCAGCACCCCAACACGAGGCCGTCGGCGACCAGCAGCGCGCGCAGCGACCACTTGGAATCGAGCTTCCAAAAGAACGCGACCGCCGCGCCGGCCAGCGCCGTCCCCAGATAAAACGGGTCGGTTAACGCGACCGGCACCGTATTGAGTAACACGTCGCGAATCATGCCGCCACCCAGCGCCGAAATAATCGCGAGGACGGCGAAACCAACCGCATCAAAACGCATGGAGCGGGCCTTTCGCCCGCCGATAATTCCGCAGCAAAAAACACCGACGAGGTCGACCGCGCGGAAAATATATTGCAGCGTCTCGGCGTCGAAAATCGATGTCACGAGGCGCCCACCCTATGCCCCCAACAGGCGGCCGAGCAGATAGGTGATCGCCGCCGCGGCGTACCCGATCCCCACCTGACGCAGGGCGCGCGTGGCCGGCGAGGTACCCGACAGCAGACCGACGATCGAGCCCGTCGCCATGAGCGCCACCCCGACGAGGACGATCGCGACGATCGTCGCCACCCGCACCGACAGCGGCAGCAGGTAGGGAATGACGGGAATCGCCGCGCCGGCCGCGAACGAGCAGAACGAGCTGATCGCCGCCTTCATCCCCGTGCCGACCTCGTCAAACGTCGCCTGTTCCTCGGCCAGGCTGACCTGGCGGCCCGCCTCGATCTGGGCGAACAGTTCCGCCGCCTTCGACTCGGCGTCCTCGCACGAGAGCCCGCGCGCGCGATAGACGAGCGCCAGCTCGTTGGCGTCCATGTCGAGCTTGGCAACGACGTCCTCCGTGCCCGGCGCGGGGTCGGAGGCCGCCAGCAGCTCGCGTTGGGAGTGCACCGAAATGTATTCGCCGGCGCCCATCGACAGCGCGCCCGCCAGCAGCCCGGCGACGCCGGCCGCAACGATCATCGACTTCGACGTGCCCGTCCCCATGACGCCGAGGATGAGGGCGCACGTCGACACCAGCCCATCGTTGGCACCAAACACGGCGGCCCGGAACATCCCGGACATCGCCGTGCGTTGGCGCTGGGCGAGGCCGCGAACGACCTCGGAGTGAATGTGCTCGTCAGCCGCCATCGCCGGCGGCACCGTGGCGTCGTGGTCGTAGCGCGTGCGGTCCTCGCTGCGCTGCATCGTCGCCAACACAAAGACGGAACCGAACGTCCGCGCCAGATAGTTGAGGACGCGCGACGAGATCGAGGCACGCGGTGCCGGCAAGGCCTCGGGGCCCAACAGTTTGAGCCAGTGGGCCTCGTGACGTTCCTCGGCCTGCGACAGGCGCAGGAGAATCTCGCGTTCCTCTCCGATGCGCTCACGCGCGAGGGTGCGATAGGTGTCGGCTTCCAGGCGCTCCTCGGCGAGGTAGCGCCGCCATCGCCGCTGCTGCTTCGAGCGCATGGCTGGCGGTTAAGCCTGGGGCGGAGGAGTCGGGTGGACCTCTTCCACCTCGACGTCGATGTAGTCGGCTTGCGTCTTGGTGTTCGACGTGCCAAACAGCCGGTCTTTGATCACGTCGGCGACCTTGTCGGTCACCGCCTCGCCCTGCTGCCGCAGCGTCTCCTGCGCCTTGACGCGGGCCTGCTCCTTGGCTTTGACGACCGTCGGATTCGTGGTCACCTTGTTGATCGCGGTGGCCACGGGACCCGTCGGGTTCTCTTTCATTTCCTTCCGCGCGAGGACGTAACCGGCGCCAATGCCGATCACTGCAAGCGTCTTCTTACCCACGTCTCTCCCCTTTCATACGCGAGGTCGGCCGCTTCTCACGATTCTATATCGGCCGCTCCTTCGCCGCTTTGAGGACCCGCGGACACTGTGCCTACCCTTACTTCACCCATTGCCGCCGCGACCTGCATTTCTGAGCCGAATCTGAGCTGCGCCAGCGGGGCCGCCCCCGTTTTTCGCCCGAGCGGGTTACGGTAGAGCCATGAGTGACGTGCGCTTTATCACCCCTCGTGGCGTTGAGCTAGCCGCTACCTTCACTGCACCCGTTGACACCCGTGACGCCGCTGTTGTTTTCGCCCACGGGTTCCTCACCGACCGCCACGCGGTCGGCTGGTTCGACAAATTTGGCGCCCGCTACCGGGCCGCTGGTTACGCCACCCTTGCCTTTGACTTTTCCGGATGCGGCGCATCCGAGGACGACGTCATCACCCTCGACCACGAGGTCGAGGACCTGCGCTCCGCCTGCAGCTGGCTGGCCGAGCAGGGCTTCACCCGCCAGATCATCCACGCCCACGGCACCGGCGCCGAGGCCGCCCTCAAGGCACGCCCGCCGCACACCCAGGCGATGGTGGCGACCTCGCCCGTCGTCGAACCGCGCGCCATCGAATGGGACCAGGTCTTTTCGCCGACCCAGATCGACCAGCTCGAGACGCTGGGCCACACGGCAATCCCCAACGACATCGAGCACGACGGCGACCGGGAACAGTTCGTTATCTCGAAGCAGACGCTGCTGGACCTGTCGATGGCCGACCCCGAGCAGCTGCTCGTCAACCTCCCCTTCCCCGCGCTGTTCCTGTTCGACGAGATCGACGTCGAACGCGGCCTCGCCCCGCTGACCGACGCGTTGGACTACCTGCCGGCCAACTGTGCGCAGCAGGTCCTCGACGGCGCACGCTTCTCCGCCGGCGCCTCGGCGCCGACCTCCGGCCTCGAGGACGAGTGGAACGCCGCCCACGCCTGGGTCACCCGCCACGTCCCCGCCCGCTAACCTCAGCCCGTGAACGTGACCTTTTTTGATCACGTTCACGAGGGCGCCGCCGCCCCCAGCAGACAAGCAAAGGCCCGAACCCCATCGGGGGGGCCGGGCCTTTACTCTCGTCGGATCCTTGAGCCGGGCGGGACGCAGAAGCAACCCGGCCAGGGACGCTAACGACTAGCCACCGAAGTAGCTGCCGAAGTGGCCGTTGAACCAGCTGACCGCGTCGAGGGTCTTCTTGACGATGTCAACAGCGAACTTCAGGGCATCCTGGTCAAAGTAACCGGGGAAAGGCATCTGTCCATCGGGCATGGTGAAACTCCTTCGTTAAAGCGTGTGGTCGTGAACTACTGGGCGTTCGAGAACGTGATCATGGCATCGGCCGAGTTGTAATCGTCGAACCGGGTAACCGGAGCGACACGATCACACTGGAGGATGCAGCTGGAATCGGCCTTATTCGGGCGGCCGTCCTGGCGGACATCCGAGGCCTTGTAGACGGTCGGGGCCGCAACGATCTGCTCGCCCTCGTGCGCCCGGTTCGCGGGCAGGTAGAGCTTGAGGTCGATGTGGAGCTTGCCGTCCTCGGTGGCCGTGTAGCGCTGCCACGTGTAGACGCCCCAATTCTTGCCGGTGCCGGCGGCGCGCGCCGTCACGCGGACCGTGTACTTCTCGCCCGGCGTGTAGCCCGAGGCCTCGGCCTGGACACGCGCATACTGGGGGCCAAGGCCGCGGTGGGCCTTGTCGAGAACCGGAACAATGTGGTCGCCGTCGACGGCGTCGGTCACCACGAGCGAGTCGAAGTGGCCCTGAGCCGTCGCCGGGTCAACCGGCGCCTCGATGACGAAGGTGGGGTCCAGGTCGTGCCAACCGGCGTGGGCGCTCGCCGGAAGGGCGACACCCGCACCGATGAGAGCGAAGGCCGCAACGGCCCCGCCTGCGAGGAATTTCTTGCTCTTCATATCGCTCTCCGTATCTTGTGTAAAGGCGGGACGATTACTTGCCGACGAACCCGAGGGCGAAGCCGAGCATGGCCTTGACGGCTTCGAGGAGGTCGGGGCCGCACTCCTGGAGCCAGTGCCAAACCGGGTGCGGATCGTTCTGAGGATCGAGCGGCGCTTCTGCGAACATTTTTCTCCGTGTCCTTTCACGTGCAGGCTGCGTGTGTCACGCTGACATCCTCATTGCTATCCCATTAATTGTCCAGAATCAATAGGGGGTTACCGGGTATCCGTGCAGGTTATCGGCATAAAAACCCGTTTAGCTGAACCCCTACATAAGTTGTTAACCGCGCGGTAGCGGCACTTACCGCCCTTTCAGGCCAGAATGAGAGGACGGTTGGAGCAATCTGGAGAGAATCCAATTCGTGACAGGGCTCACACCGCCCATCAGACGTCTAAAACGGCGAGATTCTGGGCCTTTCGGCAGGTTCACGTCCCGCTCCGTACAATGGCACCGATGCCCACGCCTCCCAACGAACCCAGCCGGCGCTCTCATCGGCGCGACGGCGGCGCCCAGCCCGCCCCGAAGCGGCAGCACAACGCGCGGAAGTCCCGCAATCCGCGCGGCGACGCGCCCCGCCGCGGCGCCGGACACCGCCCTCCGCGCCGACCCAGCCCCGACGTCGTCGCCCGACGGCGGGCCCATCTGCCGGCTCTCACCTATCCGCCGCAGTTACCGGTTTCGCAGCGGCGCGACGAAATCATCGCGGCGATCCGGGATCACCAGGTCGTCGTCGTCTCGGGCGCGACGGGGTCGGGCAAGACGACGCAGCTGCCGAAGATGTGCCTCGAGCTCGGCCTGGGCGCCGAGGCCCTCATCGGCCACACCCAACCCCGACGCCTGGCCGCGCGCACGGTCGCCGAACGCATCGCCTCCGAACTGGGGCAACGCCTGGGCGACACGATCGGCTATCAGGTGCGGTTCACCGACGAGGTCGGCCCGAACACCATGGTCAAGCTCATGACCGACGGCATCCTTCTGGCCGAGATCGCGTCGGACCCCATGCTGCGCCGCTACGACGCGATCATCGTCGACGAGGCGCACGAGCGCTCGCTCAACATCGACTTCATCCTCGGCTACCTGGCGGCACTGCTGCCTAAACGGCCCGACCTCAAGGTCATCATCACGTCGGCGACGATCGACTCCGAACGCTTCGCCGCGCACTTTTCGCACGCCCTCGGCGGCGCGGACGTGCCGATCATCGAGGTGTCGGGCCGCACCTACCCCGTCGAGATCGTGTACCGGCCCCTCACCGACCCCGAGGGGCGCGACATCGACGTCGAGGACGGCATCTGCGAGGCAGTCGACGACCTCAGTGCGCTGGGTGAGGGCGACATTTTGGTGTTCCTGCCCGGCGAGCAGGACATTCGCGACGTCGACGCCGCCCTCCGCGACCACCTGCGCGATCGCTATCTGGCCGCTGGCGACGGCAACCGGGCGGGCCGCAAGCCGCGCTCCGTCGAGGTCGTCCCGCTGTATGCGCGCCTGTCGCCCGCCGAGCAGCACCGCGTGTTCGAACCGCACCAGACCCGCCGCGTCGTCCTCGCGACCAACGTCGCCGAGACGTCGCTGACCGTGCCCGGCATCCACTACGTCATCGACCCGGGCCTGGCGCGGATTTCGCGGTTCTCGAACCGCACGAAGGTCCAGCGGCTGCCGATCGAGCCGATCTCCCAGGCGTCGGCAAACCAGCGCTCGGGCCGCTGCGGGCGTATCGCCGAGGGCGTCGCGATCCGGCTGTACTCGGAAGAGGAGTTCGAGGCGCGCCCGGAGTTCACGGAACCCGAGATTTTGCGCACCTCGCTGGCCGCCGTCATTTTGCAGATGGCGTCGCTGGGCCTCACCCCGATCGAGGGCTTCCCATTCCTCGACCCGCCGGACCCCAGGCAGGTGCGCGACGGCATCAACCTGCTGGTCGAGCTGGGCGCCCTCAAGGACCCGAAGTCGCTGAAGCTCACCCGAATCGGCCGCGACCTGGCCCGACTGCCGATCGACCCCCGCCTGGCACGGATCCTCGTCGAGGCGAACCGGAGGGGCTGCGCCTCCGACGTCCTCGTCATCGTCGCCGCCCTGTCGATGCAGGACGTCCGCCTGCGCCCGGCCGACTCGCCGGGCACCGCCGACGCCGCGCACGCCAGGTTCACCGATCCGACCTCGGACTTTCTCGCCTACCTCAACCTGTGGCGCTACATCCGCACCCAGTCGCGCGAACTGTCGGGTTCGGCGCTGCGGCGGCTGTGCCAGCGCGAATACCTTCACTACCTGCGGTGTCGCGAGTGGCAGGACATGGTCGGGCAGCTGCGCAGCATGGCCGGCGAGATCGGGATCCGCGTCCACCAGCTGTCGCGGCCCACGCCCGCGGACATCGACGCCGAACGCGGCGCCGGCCTGACGCCGGCGGATGCGGTCGCCGCGGCGTGCGTCGCCGAGACGACCTCGGCCAGCGACTCCGACGCGATCCACCGGTCGCTGCTGGTCGGCCTGTTGTCGAACCTCGGCCGCTGGGACGCCGCCGCCAAAGAATACGAGGGCACCCGCGGCACGCGGTTCCACATTTGGCCGGGGTCCGGCCTGGCGAAGCGGCACCACGACTGGGTGATGACCGCCGAGCTGGTCGAGACCTCGCGCCTGTTCGCCCGCTCGGTCGCCCGCATCGACCCGGCGTGGATCGACGAGGCCGCCGGGCCGCTGCTTAAGCGGTCGTATTCGGGGATTTTCTGGTCGTCACGCAACGGCGCGGCGATGATCCGCGAGCGCGCGAGCCTCTACGGGCTGACGATCAGCGCCGATAAGCCGGTGCTGCTGGGGCGGCTGGGGAACAAGCGGCTGCCGGGCGAGCGGCTGCACCAGCCGACGCACGCGATCGCCCTATCCGAGGCGCTGGACGAGGCCAAGCGCGCCGACGCCGAGCCAGCGGCGCTGGAGTTGGCGCGGGAAATGTTCATCCGGCACGCCCTCGTCGAGGGCGATTGGCGAGGTCGGCCCGACTTTGCCGCGCGTAACGCCAAGGCGCTCGAGGCCGCGCGCGAGGTCGAGCGGCGCACCCGCAAGCCGGGGCTCGTCGCCGGCGAGGACGCCCTCTTCCGGTTTTTCGACGAGCGCGTGGGCGCCGACGTGTGCTCCGAGGGGCATTTTTCGCGCTGGTGGAAGGCCAAGCGCCGCGAAGACCCGCATTTTTTGGACTTCCCGCCGTCGCTGCTGCTGCCCGATTTGGCCGAGCAGGTGGCGCCCGCCGGGCCGACGAATTACACGTCGGGGTCGGCCGCGGCGCCGACGCTCGGTGAGCGCGTCGGCGACCAGGTGTCGCCGGCCGACCTCGTCGCCAGCGCGAAACAGCGCGAGGCCCTGGGCTTCCCCGACCGGTGGCGCGGCGAGGGCGCGGCGTTCGCGCTGGCCTACGAGTTCGACCCCGGTTCGGACTTCGACGGCGTCAGCGTGCGGATTCCCGTCGAGGCGCTGGGCGGCCTCGACCCGGAGCCCTTCGAGTGGCTGGTGCCGGGCATGTGGGACGACCTCGTCGCCGGCCTCATCCGCGCGCTGCCCAAGCAGGTGCGGCGTCAGCTGGTGCCCGCGCCCGACGTCGCCGCCGAGGTGACGGCGTGGATCCGCCAGCGCCTGGACAACCCCGAGGGCGAGGCGGAGCCGACCGGGCCGAGCGCCGCCGACAAGAAGCAGCAGGCGCTCGAGGCGTCGATGGCGCGACTGGCCAATTGGGCGGGTGTCGAGGCCCCCGCGCCGCGCACGAAACGGCAGGCCGCACCGGGTTCGGGGGCCGATTCCGCGGCCGCCGCGTCGCGGGCCGCGCGCTGGGATCGGCGGAACACGGCGCCGCCGGCCGCCCTGCGCGAGCTGTTCACGCGCGCCGTCGACGCGACCCGCAGCGTCGAGGTCACCGAGGGCGCCTGGGAGCAGGCGCGCCGCGCCCTCCCCGCGCACCTGCGCATGACGTTCATCGCCGTCGACCCGACCGGGCGCGACGTCGGACACGGCAAGGACCTGCGCAAACTCGCTCACTCGATGCGCGGGCGGGAGCGTGCGGCCGTGCGCGACGCGATCCGCGACGCCCGCGCCGCCACGCACACCACCGGCCGCCGGGGCGGGCGCAAGCCCCAGCTGGCCGAGCAGCGCGGACTTGCGGCGTTCCCCACCCAGCCGAACCCGATCCCCGAGTCCGTGCGGATTCCCGGGCCCGCGGGGACGTCGCTCGACGCGTTCCCCGCGCTCCTCGCGCCGGGCGCGCCGGCCGATCCGTCGCGGCCGTCGTGGGGCGACTTCACCGGCTGGGAGGGGCCGTGGCGGGCCGACCTCGTCACGCTCGATCGGGCCGTGGTCGCGCGGGCGCGGCACGCCGACGGCCTGGCCGCGCTGATCCTCGCCGCGCACGCCCTCCCGACCGCGCGGGTAACGACCAGGTGGCGGGGCGCCGAGGCCGCCGCGCTGGCCGCCAGCCCGTACGCGAGCACCGAGGTCCTCGTCGCCGACGCCCAGTGGGTCGCCGCGCGCGGGCTCGTCGACGAATGGGCTGGTCAGGGCGCGAATATGGGGGCCGAGGACGTCCGCGATCCGGGACGCTTCGCCGAGCTGTCGGCGTGGGTGCGCGACCGGTTGGAGGACCGCGTCTACGACGTCGTCCGCCACGCCACCGACGCCCTCGTGGCCGTCGGCGAGTTCGAGCGGGCCGTCGCGGCGGCCGACTCGATGCGGCTGCTCGACATCCTCTCCGACGAACGCGACCACCTGTCGCGCCTGATGGGGCCCGGTTTCATCGCCCAGTGGGGCGACGTGGGGCTGCCGCACCTGGCCCGCTGGATCCGCGCCGCGGCCGCCCGCATCGCCCGCGCGGCCGACAACCCCGGCCGCGACAAGGGCGTCGCCTGGCAGGCCCGCGAGGCCCGCGCGACCGTCCAGGCCGCCCTCGCCCGCGCAACCGCCGAACCGTGGACCCCGGAACGCGCGCACGCCGCGTGGGAGGTCGTCCTCGCCGAGGAAGAGCTGCGCGTCTCGCTGTTCGCCCAGCAGCTCGGCACCGCCCGCAAGATCAGCCCGAAGCGCCTCGACGCCCTCGCCAAGCGCCTGTAGCGCCTGTAAAGCCCGAAACGCTCACCTCTCAATCGAAACGCTCACCTAACTTGTCATTTCTGTCCGGTAATCGGTAGCTCTGACAAATTAGGTGAGCGTTTCGGGATTCTGGCGCTTCCAGGTCGCGACCACCGTCCAGCAGCCCCAGCCTCCCGCGAACGCGAGGACGAGGGCACACACCAGCGTTCCGACACGGTCACCCACCGGCTCAATCGGCGGTGGGAAAAACCACACGTAATCGAGCGCCTCAAGCACCGCGCCGACCGGCACGACCAGGCGGGCCAGGAGGGCGACCCATCCGCGCCCGCGCGCCAGGTACCCGACGAGGCCGAGCACAGGACACGTCACCAGCGCGAAGATGAACCAGCTGCGATTCTCCGGCCAGATTCCCGCGTCGTACAGCCCCACGAGCTGCCCCGACGCATAGTGCAGCGCCAGCGCCGCCTCGGCTACGGCGAGCCCGACAAGCGCCGCCATCCACGGCCGCCGCATGAGCCAGCCGGCATACACCGGCAGCCCCGCCCACACGACCCCGCTGTTGAGCAGTTTCGAGAAGGTCTTCCGGACGCACGACCAGGCCACGAGGCCGCCATCGAGCTCGGTCATCGTCACGATGTTCGACACCATCGACAGCAGCGCCAGCGCCACGCAGGCGATGACGATGCAGCGCCACGGGTGCTCGCGGCCGACCCGGGTCAGGCGTCGGATGACTCTCATGCCGCCACGCTAGCACCGCGGCCGCCGACGCCCTCGAAATGCCTACCCCAAGTCGAAACGCTCACCCAACTTGTCATTTCTGTCCGGTAATCGGTAGCTCTGACAAATTAGGTGAGCGTTTCGGGATCTAGGTGAGCGTTTCGCCGCGGGGACACGAGGGCGCCGGGGAGGCCACCTAGGCAGGCGACTGACGAAGCCTGCTACGGCGCCCTCCCCGCCACCGCCACACAGCAGCCGACTCGCCGCGGGCCCGCACAAACACTGGCAGCGCCGCCGGGACCCTGGAACAATGGTGACGTAGCTCACCGTGCCAATCGGAGGACCCGCCATGCACACGATCACTCTCGCCAACGGTTCAACCCTGCCCGCGATCGGCCTGGGGACGTGGTATCTCGGCGACGACCCGTCGCTGCGGTCGGACGAGATCGCCTCCCTCGTCGCCGGCATCGAGGCCGGCGCCCGGGTCATCGACACCGCGGAAATGTACGGGGAGGGCCGCTCGGAAGATCTGGTCGGCGAAGCCATCGCCGGCCTGCCGCGCGACCAGCTCCACCTCGTCAGCAAAGTCCTGCCGACCAACGCCGGCCGCGCCCGCCTGCGCGAATCGTTCTACGCGTCGCTCGACCGGCTGCGTACCGACTACCTCGACACCTACCTGCTCCACTGGCGCGGCGACACCCCGCTGGCCGAAACCGTCGAGGCCATGGAAGACCTCGTCGACGAGGGCGTCCTCCGCGGCTGGGGCGTCTCGAACCTCGACGTCGGCGACATGCGCGACCTGCTCGCCCTGCCCGACGGCCAAAATTGCCAGGTCAACGAGGTTCTCTACCACGTCGCCTCGCGCGGCATCGAATACGAGCTGGCGCCGATGCTACGTCAGGCGGACGTCGCGACGATGGCGTACTGCCCGCTGGCGCAGGGGGCGACGCTGCGCGAGGGCGCCGGGCTGTTCGAGAACCCGACGCTCATCCAGATCGCCGAGGCCCACGAGGCGACGGTCCCCCAGGTCATGCTCGCCTGGGTGATCCGCGACGGCCATACGCTCGCCATCCCCCGCTCCGGCAAGGCCGAGCACACGCGCGACAACGTCGCCGCGCTGCACCTCGACCTCACCGAGCAGGACCTCGCCCAGATCGACCAGGCGTTCCCGGCGCCCACGGGGCCGACGCCGCTGGACTCGGAGTAGCCGCGGGGCGTTGGCCGGGGCGCGGGCCGACCACCAACCGGAAGCCCGCCTCAGCGCCCCAGCGCCCTCACTGCCACAGCTCGGGGGCGACGCGCTGGATCGCCAGCTCGCCGCCGCTGATGTTGACGGCGTCGATCCCGTTTTGCCGCAGAATCCGCACGGCCAGGTACGACCGCTGGCCCGAGCGACAGTGGACGAAGACGCGCGCGCCGGGGTGCGCGGCGACGGCCTCGTGGACCTCGCCGATCCGCTCCCGCAGCTGCGGCAGCGGGATAAACAGCGTGCCGGGCATGTGGGTGCGGTCGCGCTCACCCTGGTTGCGCACGTCGAGGACGATGTCGTGCTCGAGGGCGGCCGCCGTCTCGGTCGGGTCGACCTGCGGGCTGAGACCGGTGAGGACGTTCTGCGCGGCCATCCCCAGCATGGTGATCGCGTCCTTTGCGGCCCCGAACGGCGGGGCGTAGCAGAGGTCGAGTTCGGTGAGGTCGTCCGCCGTCATCCCCGCCTGCAGCGCCGTGGCCAGGACGTCGATCCGCTTGTCGACGCCCTCGCCGCCGGTCGCGGCCGCACCCAGCAGGGTGCCGTCGGCGCCGAAGTAGGCGACGAGGTTCATCATCTGCGCGCCCGGATAGTAGCCGGCGTGCGACGGCGCGGTGACGCGCACGGCGAACCAGTCGGCCCCGGCGGCCTCGAGCTGGGCCGCGCTGGCACCCGTTCGCGCCGCCACCAGGTCAAACACGCGGACAATCGCCGTCGCGCCGGCGGGGCGGACGGGCGTGGGGGCCACGCCGACCTCGGCGCCGAGGATCGCGTCGGCGGCGCGGCGACCCTGACGGTTCGCGGGGGCCGCCAGGAGGACGGTCCCGGTCCCGCCCGCCGCCAGCGGGCACGCCGTCGCGTCGCCGGCGGCGTAAATGTGGGGGTCCGACGTGCGCTGACACTCATCGACGACGATGGCGCCGCGCTCGGTGAGGGCGAGGCCGGCGTCGGCGGCCAGCTCGCTGCGCGGGCGCACCCCGACGCTGCAGACGACGAGGTCGGCCGGCAGCGCGCCGTCCTCCAGGCGCACCTGCACGGCGGCGCCCTCACCCCCGGCCGAAGCCGGCGCCTCGATGGCCCGCGCGGGCTGGCCCGTGTGGACCGCGACGCCGTGGCGCGTGAGTTCGGCCTCGACCAGGCGCGAAAGCTCGGCCGGCATCGGCGCGAGCACCCGCTCGGCGGCCTCGACGACCGCCACCTCGAAACCGCGGGTGGCCAGCGCTTCGGCCGTCTCGAGGCCGATGAATCCGGCACCGAGGACGACCGCCAGCGGCCGCCGACCCGCGGCCTCGGCCGTCTGCTTCGCGGACTCGGCGACCTCCATGATCCGGTCGAGCTCGTCGATCGTCTGCAGCGTCGAGACCTGCGGCAGGTCGATCCCCGGCAGGTCCGGCACGACGGCCTGGGCGCCGGGCGCGAGGATGAGGTCGTCGTAGCCCAGCTCGTACTCGCCCTCGGGGCCGGCGACGGCGACGACGCGGCGTGAGCGGTCGATCCGGGTGACCCGCGAGTTCACCCGCACGTCGAGGTTGGCGCGCGCCCGCAGCGATTCCGGCTTCTGGACCAGCAGTTTCTTGCGGTCGGCGATCTCGCCGGCCAGGTGATAGGGCAGGCCACAGTTCGCGAACGACACGTACGGCCCGGCCTCGAGGACGACGATTTCCGCGGTTTCACTGAGCCTGCGGGCGCGGGTGGCCGCGGACATACCGGCGGCGACGCCGCCAACGATGATGAGTCTCACGATTGCTCCTTTTTCGACACCAGTCAGACGAGTGACAGCAACAGTTTTTCCAGCACCTTGCGGTGCGCGGCGGCCTCTGGGTCTACCTCGATACTCCCCGGGGTATCCCCGGCGGGGCATGCCTCGAGCCCGCAGAGGACGAGCGCGACCGCGGCCCGATCCAGCGCCTTCGAGGTCGCCACCATCTGGGTGAGGATCGCCTCGCAGTCAGCACCGGCGTCGAGCAGCCGGATTACCCCGGCGAGCTGGCCGTTCGCCCGCGCGAGGCGGTGGCGGATCTGGCGGCGCTTGTCGGCGTCGATGACGGGCGCGCCGGACGCCGACGCGGCAATCTCCTCTGGTGCGGCCGCACCTTCGCCCACGGCCTCCTCGGCCGCACTCCCCTTCGCCCCAGCGGCGGTGGCCATCAGGCCATCTTCCCGCCGGCGCGGACCCACGAGCCCATGCCGCCCTTGAGGTTGGCAACGCTGTAGCCGGCCTCGCGCAGCACGCTGGCCGCCTGTTTCGACCGCATCCCCGACGCGCACACGGCGACAACGGGTGCATTCTTCTTGAGCCGACGCGGGCCGGCGGTGGCGATCGTGCCCAGCGGGATGTGAACGGCGACGGCGGCGTGCCCGCTGTTCCACTCGTCCTTCTCGCGGACGTCGACCAGCTGGGCGCCCTCGGCGACCATGCGGACGGCCTGGGCGCCGTCGACCGAGGTCGGCGTCACCTTGTCGGGGTTCTCTTGCTTGCCAAAAACGCTGGACATCAAGCTCATTGGTCCTCCTCTACACGTGGATACGAACCCACGATAGCATACCCCCGGGGGTATGTGTGTGGACTGGCGCCGCGGCCGGCACCAACCCCGCCCGCAACCACCGACCTCCGCGGCCGCCCACACATTAAACGCTCACCATAAATCCGAAACGCTCACCTCGTTTGTCATGCAGCCCGATTACCGGGCAAAATCGACAAATTAGGTGAGCGTTTCGCCGGGGCGGGTGAGCGTTTCGCGGGGGGGCGTGCTCGCACGAGGGCGCACGCGACAAAGCGAAGGCCCCTCCCCCGCGGACGGGGAAGGGGCCTTCGCTGCTCAGTGACGAAACGCTACTTCACGCGGCGGCGTGCGCCGAGCGTCACCGCGCCACCGGCCAGGCACAGGGCTGCGAGCGCCCCGACCATGCCGGCCGTCGCACCCGTGTGGGCCAGCTTCGACGCCGACTGCTTCGCGGGCTTCGCCTTGCTCTGGTGCGAAGCGGGCTTCGTGCTCGGCTCGACCGGCGCCTTGGTGCTGGGGTTCGTCCCCGGGTTATTCGGGTTCACCGGCTGGTCCGGGTTCGGATTGACCGGCTCGTCCGGATTCGGGTTGACCGGCTCGTCCGGATTCGGGTTGACCGGCTCGTCCGGGTTCGGATTGACCGGCTCGTCCGGATTCGGCTCCGGCTGGCCCGGGTACGTCGCTCCGACGCGGATCTCGGCGGCACCGCCAAACGGCGCTTCAGCGGTCGGCTGGGCGTTGAGCTGCACCATCTTGATGAAGCGACCCTTGTGGCCCTCGTCGAAGTTGAACGCCTGGATCGCCGTGCCGTCCTTGAGGCTGCCCTTAAAGACCGGGGCGCCCCAGTCCTTGCCGTCAGCGGACACGTAGATCTCGAAGTCCTTGACCCGCGAGTTCTTGCCGTTTTGCCGCGGCGTGTACTCGAAGCCGGTGACCGTCCAGTCCTTGTCCTCGGGCAGCGAGACGACGATCTCGTGCGGGTAGCCGGGCTGGGCGTCCTGCCACTGGGTGTGCCAGAACGTGTTGTCGTTGCAGTCCAGCGCCATGGCGCCAGGGCCGTTGGGCTTGGCCTCGCCAACCAGCTCCTCGGAGTCAACGCTCTCGAGCTTCAACGTGTGGCAGTCGACCGGGTTCTTCAGCTCGGGGCCGCCGGCGTCGAGGTCGGGGGTCGGCTCCTCGTCGGTCGCGCCCAGGTCCTCGACCATGAAGTTGTCGATCGTGAGGTCGTTCTGGGCGCCACCGCTCAGCTTGGAAATCTCGACGTACGGGCGGTACCCCGGCCCGGTGACGAACTCGGTGGAATACGTCGCCGTGTCGTGGTGCTCACCAAGCTTCTCAGTGGCCAGCCTGGCCGTCGAGGTGCGCCAGCCGGCCGCCTTCGCGCTCTTGAGGCTCACCTGGTACGCGTCGGCGAACGCCGTCTGGTAGGCGAAGCTGATCCGGTACTTGTGGTTCGGAGCGAACTTCGGCAGCGACGCCTCGGTGGTGCGCAGGATGATGCCCTGGCCCTCTTCGTGGGCCAGCAGCGACCAGTGCCCGTCGAGGACGTTGTCGATGAGCTTGCCGCCCTTGACGACGACACCCTGGGTGTTTTTGCCGTACCAGCCCTTCTGCGAGTACGGCTCGTGCCGTTCCGCCAGCTGGGTGCGGGCGTCGCCCGCGCCGTCGGCCGTGCCCGTGACGAATGGCCAGTAGCCGGTGTCGACGTGCTCGAAGTCCTGGTAGTAGACGACCTTCCCGGCAGCACGGCTGGTCTTCGGGGCGGGCGTATCGGTCCACTTGACGACCCGGAAGTCGTCGACGCTGACGGCGCCCTCGCCCTTGGCGGCGGCGACCTTGAGCGTGACCGCCTTGCCGGTCGACGTGAACGTCACGCGCACGCGCTGGAAGTTCGTCCCGTACTTCGAGTCAGACCCGGTGCCGTTCGGCGTCGTCGACGCCGTGATCGTCGTCGTCGGCACGCCGTCCTTGACCTGCTGGTACGTGGTCGGCTTCACGCCGTCACCGCTGGCCGACACCGTGGTCGTCCGCGCCTTGCCCGGCTCGATCTGGACCCACGCCCACGCGGACCACGTGCCCGCGGGGAGGGCAAGCTGCTGCGAGATCGAGCCCGCCTCGCCGCCGCCGATCACCGCGTACGTGTCTTTGTTGTCGTTGGTCTGCGTCGTCACCTTACCGGTGGTCTGGTAGGCGTCGAGCGTGCCCGAGAAGAACCCGGGATCGGCGATGTGCGAGCCCTGGCCCCAATCCGGCGCCACCGTGGCCGGCAGCTTCGAGGTCGGGTAGAGGACGTACGCGGTCTTCGCCTCGATGCCCTTGAGGGTGATCTTGCCGTCGGTAACCGGGACGTCGGCAACCTTGACGCGGCCGGTGTCGGTCAGCTTGTACAGCGTCAGCGACTTCTGCGTCTTCCACGTGTTCGTCAGCGTCCACGTGCTGTCGCCGCCGTCGGGGTTGTAGTGGTACAGGCGGTCGCGGCCGTCATCCTTCGAGGTCGCCGTGCCGCCGTCCTTCCACGGCAGCAGGTAGCTGCCGCCGTTGGCGTAAACCTTGGCGCCGTCGAAGGTGATGTCGCGGCTCTTCTCGTCGGTGCCGTTGAGCGTGACGGCCGTGCCGTTCTGGAACGTCGCCGACTTGTCGGTCAGCGTCATGACCGGCGAGCGCTGGAGGAACTTCGCCGGCAGGTTCCGCTGCCAGATGCTGTCGAGGAAAGCACCGTAGTTGTGGTGGCTCTGCCAGCCCTCGAAGGCAACAAACGTCGACATGCCCAACACCGGGTCCGGGTTGAATTCGTCGCGGTACGAGTTCTCCTCGAACCGGAAGATCTGCGAATTCCAGCCTTTATTGTTGGTCCCGCCGTAGTGCTCGTCCTGCGACCAGTGAGTCCACACGGTCGCATCCGGGAAGTAGGGGCTGTATTCGGTGCCCATGACCCAACCCTGCTTCTGCAGCTCGGCGCCCAGGCGCTGGCCGATCCAGCCGGACGTCTGGAACACGTCGATGTAGAGCCAGTTGAGGTTCGCGGGAACCTCGTCCTTGAAATCCTGGAATCGCTTGAGGACGGCCCCCGTGCCCAGGTCCTTGCCCTGGTCGATGTAGTAGGCCTGATTCATCCAGCCCCAGCCGGGCTGCGGCGGCATCTGGATGAGGTCTTCCGAGAAGCTCTTCGCCTCGGAGTACGACTCCGTGTCATTGACGTGGACGCCGAACGACGCGTTCCACTTGTTGCCCTCGTTGACCAGGGTCTTGAGGTCCTCGAAGCCGCCGGCGCGGGTGTTGTAGTGGTCGGCGTAGTCGGGGTGCGCCGAGTCGTGGCCCTCGGCTTGGTAGCCCTTGAGCATGACCTGCTGGCCCAGACCGTCCGTCGCCAGCGCGACCCGCTTGGTGTCGTCGAGGGTCCGGAGGAACGGGTAGGCCGCCTGCGAGACGATGTTGAACGGGATGCGCGTGACGACCTTGTTCGGCACGTCGTCCTGGCCGTTGACGTGCGGACGGATGTCGCGGAACGCGATCGCCGCGTCCTGCCAGTCGACCTTCTTGTCGGCGTTGGCGTCGCCGGTCAGCTTGACCGTCCAGTATGGGTCGGGGTCGGCGCCGATCGTCGTCGCGGACGTACCGCGGTGCACCCACGTGCCCTCAGAGATCGAGCCGACGACGCGACCGGATTCGTTGCGGTAGCTGCGCGACCAGCGGGCGTTATCCATGTAGGCGCGGTTTGCCGACGTCCCGCCGGCCGTCGTGTCCTCGACGCCGTTGCCACTAAACGCGATACCCACGGCGTCCGTGTTCGCGAGGATGCGATGCGACGCCTTTTCCTTCTCGTCAGCTTTCTGGGTCGCTACCGGCTCGAAGCGATCGCCACTGCTCGCGCGGTTGACCGAAACCTCCTGCGCCGAAATCTGCGACCCCTTAACCGCCGCGTCAAGCGTGACGATGTCCTGGTTGGGGATGCGAATCCGGTGAATCTTCGACTCCGGATCCTTGATGTCCTTGAGCGTGAACGTGAGGGTCTGCCCCTTGAGGGTGAACACGGCGTTCATCGTCGCGTTCCCCAGATCCGGCAGGGTCAGCGGGTAGGTCGCCGTCGTCGCGGTCGTCGCGACCTTCCCGACCGTGACCTTCTGGTCCTTCTCGTCGATCTGGATCGACTTCAGCGGGTCACGCAGCGACCCGAGGACGGTCTTGTCGCCCAGCTTGTACGCGACGACCTGCGGGAACTTCGGGTCGAGGTCGACCGACAGGGTGTCGTTGTGCAGCGTGAGCTTGCCGTCGACCTCGCGCGGCGTGAGCGGCGTGGCCGGCGGCGCCGGCGGGTCGGCCTCGCCACTGCGGGTGTAGGCGCGGAACTCGGCCAGAGAGGCGACCTCTTCGGTCGAGCCCGGCGAACCACCCCATGCGCTGGTGTAGACGACCTTGATGCACGCCGCCTTGACCGGGCCGAAGTCGATCGTCGTGTCCTGGAGTTTGTCAGATTCCGGCACCTCTCCCGTCGTCTGCGCGGTAAACTCCGTGTCCTTGCCGCAGTTCGGGTCCTCGCTGGTGCCGATCTCGTAATTGTGGACGCGGCCCGAGCCGTTCGACGACTGCCGCGGCGTGAGGACGACGCGGCCGACGTTGTCCTTCGCCTGGTCGCCCAGCTTGATGATGAAGCTGTGGGGCAGCGGGTCCTTGGCCCCGCCGGACCACTTCGTGTGCCAGTACGTGCTCGTGTCGTTATCCAGCACCTTCGCGAGGGGGCCGTTGGCGCCCTCGCCACTCGTTTCCACCGAGTCGGTCCAGACGGCCTTCATCTGGGACTGCGGAATCTCGTCATAGCGATATGCCGCCTGGGCGGGCGTCGCGACGACCGCGACGCCCAACGACGCGACCGCCAACGCGCTCGCGGCGGCGACGCCGCGGCGAGCAGAAATAGACATACTCATCGTCGAGTCTCTTTCGTTAATGGGGATGAGCCGGTGGCCGCGCAAGCGGATCACTTGCGCGGCCACCTGGGGTTTAGAGGGAGCGGCGACGGCCGATGCGCAGGGTCGCACCGGCGCCGAGCAGGGCGATGCTCAGCATCGCCACGAGGCCGGCCTTCGCGCCCGTGCTGGCCAGCGCCGAAGCGGACTGCTTCGCCTGGTGCTTCGGAGCGTTCTTGCCGTTGTCAGCCGTCGGCTTCGGATTCGGCGTCGGGGTCGTACCCGGCTGATCCGGGGTCGTACCCGGCTGATCCGGGGTCGTACCCGGCTGATCCGGGGTCGTCCCAGGATCGGGGGTCGTGCCGGGGTCCGGGGTCGTGCCGGGATCCGGGCTCGTGCCGGGGTCCGGGCTCGTGCCGGGGTCCGGGGTCGTACCGGGATCCGGGGTCGTACCGGGATCCGGGTCGGTCTCGCCCGGAATGACGCCAGCCGTGCCGTCCCACGCGGGGACCACCATGAAGTCGTCGCTCAGCGCGTTGCCGCCGTTTGGCAACCACGTGTAGACCATGAACCGGGCGTTCTCGGGGCTGATCGCCAGGTGGCTCTCGGTGTACTTCTCGCTGGTCGAGGGAACAAACTTCTCGTTCGTCGTCCCGCCCAAGCCCTTGGCGCCAACGTTGACCTGCTTGCCGTCCGTCAACTTCGTCCACGCGGCGACCTCGTAGGTCTCGCCGGTCTTGGGAACGACGACCTCGTGGTTCTCGGAGTTGCCGGTCAGCGCCAGGCCGCCCGAGACCGCGTCCTCGGAGCGTGCATCGCTGCTCCACGGCGAATTACCGCGCGACTCGAACGAGCCGTCGACGACGTAGTCGTCAACCGGGATCAGGTGGAGGTTGTCAACCGAGCCCGGCCCCTTGATCGTGACCGTCAGCTTGTCGGCATCCCACGCCGTGCGCATGAGCGTCGACACGGGGACCCAGTCGGTGCCCGAGGGCGCTGTGAAGTCCTTCGTCACCGCGTCGGTGGTCGCGCCCTTCGGGTTCGAGATCGACACCGTCGGGTAGGTGCCGTTCTTGTCCGGCTTGACGACCGCCACCAGGCGGTACGTGTGGTTGACGCCGACATTGTGGATGACCTGGGTCGCCGTCGCGTCGGCGCTGTCGAGGACGAGGCCGTGCGGGCCCTCGTCGGTCTGGCCGGCCTTGCCGTCAACGTGAGCGCCCTCGCTGAGCGTCCACGCCGGCGTCTTGCCGTCCTCTGCCTTCTCCTCGAAACCACCGTTGAGCAGGATCGACGCCTTCGGGTCGGCCTGAGCCTCCGACACGTCACTCACCTGGAACGCGCCGAGGTCAGTGAGGCCATTGGCCGGACGCGCCGCGCCGAGGATATCGGTCTCCTTGTCGCGCGAGACGACCAGGCCCTTCTTGGCGACCTCGTCATTGGCCGGGCGCAGGTAGTCGAGACGTGCGTCGTTGACCGCAGCGGCGCGGGCCTTCGTCGGCTTCAACGGATGGACGTCGGGCTTGACGTAGTTGTGCTGCCCGGTCTCGGGCCAGCCGTCCTTCGTCCCGGCGAACAGGTTGTTCCGGTAGGTGATCGACGAGGCGACCGAGTTGGAGTAGTCGCTCGAGACGGCCCCCTGCGCGAGGTAGACGTTGTTCTGGAACGTCGACGCGTTGGTCGCGCTCAGCCCCTTGTCGAGCTTGACGCCCGGGTAGAGGAGGAACGAGTTGTTGTAGACCTCGCCGTCGGCCTGGCCGGCCATGAAGAACAGGCGGACGCCCTGAACCTGGGACTCGTTACCGCGACCGTCGTTGATCGAGATGTTGTCGCGGACGATCGTGCGCGTCGACAGGCCGCCGCAACCGCAGAACAGCATGAAGCCGCCCTTGTTGTCGTGGCTGACGTTGTGCTCGAAAATCGTGCCCGTCGTGCCGTAGTCGGCGTCGAACGCGGTGCCGTCATTCAAATCGCCCGGCAGCGCCGTGTCGAACACGTGGTTGTTGAAGAAGTGGACGTGGTCGGCGTCCCAGGCCCACACGGCGGCGTTGTTGCCGTTAGCGGAGTTGCCGCCGTGGAAGTTCGCCGAATACCACACCGTGTTGTTGTAGACCTGCGAACCCGAGGCGAACTGGGTGACGATCGCATCGCCGCCGATGTCCGAGACGATGTTGTCGTGGACCTTCATCGGGCCCCACACCGAGAACGGGTTGTCCTTGATGCTGCCGCCGACGGACTCGCGCTCACGGAAGTCCGAGCCCTCGTTGATGCCCGAGCGGTTGACGTGGCGAATCGTGTTGTAGGCGACCTCGAGGTTCTCGAAGCTCGTCGCCTTCTTCTGCGGGCCGGCGTAGGCCTCGAACTGGATGCCGCCGGAGCCGCCCAGGTCCTTGTCCGGGGCGCCGAGGACGTCGCGAATCGTCAGGCCCGTGATCTCGAACCCGCTGACGCGGCCCGCGTCCTCGGCGGCGACGACGACGCCGCGGCGGCGCATCGTGTAGTCGCCGCTGTCGCCCGTGTAGTTCGTCAGCTCGAGGTGGCGAACCGCCCAATCGTGCTGGTTGTAGAAGCGGACGACCGCGGACTCGATGCCCTTGTTCGTCTGGGTCTTGAGCTTGGTCGGGATGTCGTTGTCGGCCTTCTCTTCAATGCCGTGGCCGTGGATGATCGGAAGGGCGTCGCTGGGGGTGCCGTAGGCGTCGATGACGATCGGGTTGCCGGCCTCGCCCGAACCATGCGGGTGCAGCAGGCCCTCGCAGACCGTGCCGCGCTTGAAGAGGATGGCATCGCCGGCCTTGAAGGCCTCGTGCGTGTTGATCTGCTCGATCGAGGTGTAAGGCTTGTCAACCGACCCGTCGGAGTCGGTGACCTTCGCCTTGCAGTCGACGTGGTAGGCCGTGCCCTTGACGTCCTTATCGGCGAGAACGCCATCGCCCGGCATCGGGTGGGCACCGACGTAGGTTTCCTTGCCATCCTCACCAGGCAGCTTGAGGGCGATCGGGGTCTTTTCCGGGTTGTCGGCCTTGCGGTCGTCGGCCTTCAGCGGGTCGAGGATCGTCGACGACGAGACGGCACCGTCGGCGAGGGGCCGGTTCATCGGATCGGTGCCCTTCGGGGCCGCCGGCAGCGGCTTCGTGCCCTCGTGGTAGGTGCCGAGGTTAAACTCGGCGAGGGAGGCGAAGGGATCCGTGGATTCGCCGGTCCCGCTGTAGGCCTTGGTGACGACGACCTTGACGCACTTGACCGTCTGGGGCTCGAACTCGACCTGCTGAGTGGCCTTCGCTTCATCAGCGGACAGCGCCTTCTTCGCGACCGACTGCCAGCCCGCCGCGTTCTCGGTGCAGTCGCCGTCGGCGCGGGTGAAGACCTCAAAGTCGCCCAAGCGACCCGAGGCCGACCCACCACGCGGCGTGAGGCTCACGCGACCGACGTTAGCAATCGCGTTGCCGTCCTTGGCCTTGATGATGAACCAGTGCGGCATCTCCTTGTGGTTCGGGTTGTGGATGCTGTCCGTATTCCACTGCGTGTGCCAGAACGTCGAGGTGTTCCCGTCGAGGACGTTCTTGAGGTAACCGTGACCGGTGTTCTCTTCCTTCAAGGTCTCCGTCGAGTCGGTGTCAGTGGCGTCATCGGCTGCCAGTGTCTTCTGGTCGACATCGTCGTAGTAGTGCGGTTTCGTCGCCCAGTCAGAGTTGTGGGCGACGCCCAGGCCAAACTCGGCGAGGGAGACGTAAGGGTTCTCGTCCGAGTTTGCGGCATCCCATGCCTTTGTCACCTCAACCTTGACGCAGCTGACCGCTTGCGGCGTGAAGGTCGACACTTGAGCACTACGGTCTTCCGCTTTGACCTCGCCCGACGCGACGACCTTAAAGTTCGGGTTGTTCTTCGTGCATTCGCCCGTCGAGGCAACGGACACGGTGTACGTCTTGAACCGGCCCGAGCCCTTGCTAGGGCTCGAATCGCCGACGTCACGCGGGGTCAGGGTCACCTGGCCGACGTTCTGGATCGCCTTGCCGTCCTTGGTGCCGATAACGAACCAGTGCGGCAGGCCCTGGTGGTTGGGATTGTGGAGGTTATCTTCCTGCCACTGGGTGTGCCAGTACGTCGCGTTGTTACCGTCGAGCACCCGATCCAGCGGGCCCGAGTTGTTCCCGGTTTCGCCCTTGGTCTCGGTCGAGTCGGTGTCAATCGCCTTGAGCTTCGTGCGGTCGACCGCCGTATAGGTCGTGCCGGCGGCGGGCTGGTCGCCCTCCGGGGCCGCCTGGGCCAGGGTGGCGTGGGCGCCGACGGCGCCCGTCGCCACGAGGGCGAGGGCGGCCAAACCGCTGGTCGTCACGTAAACGGCTCGGCGCGCACGAGGATGGACTGAGGATGAGAATGGGGCAGAGGGGCTCCGCCACGAGTGAGATCGCGTCATTGGTGAACTCCTGAAAAACCCGCCGTGCACTCGTTGCACGACGACATCAGGGCCACGCTAACACGTCTAGACCATGAAATGACAGGGTTTCTCGCGCCCAGATCAGGCGGGTTCGCGCCGCGCTGGCGGTTTCCCCCGAAAACTTCACGCCCTCAGACCCCGTGATATTAAACACTTCAGCGAAACCAGGCCTTCATGTACTCGTAGAACCGCAGATTCCCCACCCCGTCGGCGCTGCAGCCCTCGGTGTAGCCGTTGAGCGCGTCCTCGGTCGGCACGTACGGCGTGTAGTTGTACAGCGCCGCCGTCGCCCGGTTCGTCACCATGACGTCCTCGGCCCCGCACGACGCGTCCGGCGAATGGGGGATGTGGTTGACCTGGCCGGCGATGATCGAATACGACCACGGCGAGTTCATGTACCGCTTCCACTGCGCCGCCGCCTGATACACCTGCGTATCAAACCCCGCGAACTGCCGGTCGCAGTCGTGTCCGTCCGGGCAGCCGTACCCCATCGCCCAGTCGTAGCGGGTCTGGGTCAGCCGCGACGAGGACGCCGTGATCAGCCCCTGCTCCTTTTGCAGGGTGACGAGAATGACCTGCGGGTTAATCCCGCACGCCTGGGCCGTCCTCCAGATGATCGTCGACGCCTTGAGGCCCTGGCCGCGCTCGCGTGGCCGCGGGCACGACGCGGACGCGGGCTTCGTGGCGGCGTCGACCTGGTAGTCCTTGAGGCACGCGATCGCGCCGTCGCCGCCCGGGCGGCAGCCCTTGCCCCAGGTATCGAGGAACTGTTGGACCTGGGCCTCGGTCATCGTCGAGGTGTCCGTCATCTCGGCGTTCGTGATGATCGTCCCGGGATCCCACCCCTCGGCCGACAGGGGCGGCGTCGTCGGTTCGGGCTGCTCGGTGGAGGTTTCGGCGGCCTGGTGACCGCCCAGGCTCTTCACCACGATGACGACGAGGACGACGATGGCGAGGAGGACTCCCCCGCATCCCAACCGGCGGCGCCGATAAACCGAGGCCGACTGTCGGCCGTGGCGATCCGCGGGCTTGTGAGCAGGCGACGTTCGGCGCGGCGGCTCGGGGCCGGTCGGGCGCGTGCTAAAACTCATTGACGCCTACTCTAGGGCGTTTTCGCGCGCAGGCGCCGCAACTGTCTGGCATAGTCGCCGCCCGGGGCCGTGGGAACGCCCTCGTAGGTCCACGTAAAGACGTTCGCCATGTCAAAGCGCGGCGAGCACACCGCACACGTGAGAACCCGCCGCGGCCTGCGGAAACGATCGATCGTGTGCCCGGCGGGGCAGGTGCCGACCCACGGGCCTGAAACGCGCGGGGCGTCCTTGGGCACCCGCGAGCGCGGGTTCGCCCCGACCCGCTGGGCGATGCGCCGCCACGTCTGGTCGTGGCCGTGGCGGGGTCCCGCGAGCGCATGGGCGACCTCGTGGAGGACGACGTCGCGCACCTGGTCGGCGTCGTAGAGGCGCATGAGGGGCGCCGACAGCGAGATCACCTGCCGGTCGAAGCGGCAGCATCCCGCGCGCCGCGTCGCCCGGTCGAACTGGACGCGCCACCCCTGCTGGGCCAGGCCGTACTGGTCGATGAGAGCGTCGGCCGCCCTCCGCACGTCGTCGAGTTCCACGCTCACCTCCCGCCTGCATGCTACCGGCCGCATGCTCGTCGGGCGCGGGCTGTCCCCCGCCGCCCCACCCCGATGAACGTGACCTTTCTGTCCGCTTTGATCACGTTCAAGGCCCTAAACCCGCGAACGTGACCTTTTTGATCACGTTCACGCACGCCACCGCACGACGAGGTCGTCGCCCGCGCGCCCAGCCGCGTCCCGCCCGCGCCTCTCGCCCCGCCCGGACGGTCACGCGGAGGCGGCGTCCCTATTATGCTGTGGACATGGTTGCATCTTCTCAGTCCCCGACCGATCGCGAAATCCTCACCTGGCAGGGCTTCGGCGCCGGAATCCGTTCGTTGGCTCTGCAAATCCACGACTCCGGGTGGATGCCCGACCTCGTCGTTGCCGTCGCCCGCGGTGGCCTGTTGCCGGCCGGCGCGCTCTCGTACGCCCTCGGCGTCAAGGCGTGCGGCACGATGAACGTCGAGTTCTACACCGACATCGAGGAAACTCTGCCCGAACCCGTCCTCATCCCCCCGCTGATGGACGTCAGCGCGCTGGAAGGCAAGCGCGTCCTCGTCGTCGACGACGTCGCCGACTCGGGCAAGACCCTCGACCTCGTCATGCAGATGGTGCGTGACCAGGGCATTCCCACGGGCGATCCGGCGGGTGGCGCGATGGTGCAGGTGTCGGAGGCCCGCAGCTGCTGCATTTACGTCAAGTCGCGTTCGGTGATTATGCCGGACTACGTCCTCAAGCACACGGATAAGTGGATTAACTTCCCGTGGTCGACGCTGCCGCCGGTGACGAGCGACGTCGAGCAGCCGTAACCCCAAATCCGAAACGCTCACCTCATTTGTCAAAACCCGGCCCTGAGAGGCCGGACCTGACAAGTTAGGTGAGCGTTTCGCTGTCTCAGTGAGCGTTTCGCTGTCTCAGTGAGCGTTTCGCTGTCTCAGTGAGCGTTTCGTGCAGGAAACGCGCCGACTCCCCAGCGTCCTACCGGCTAGTGGCGGGCGACGGCGCTTTCTTTCTCGGTGTGGACGGTCTTGTCGACGGGGTCGAGCGACATCGTGATGAGGGTGCGCGTGCGCGCGGTCGACATGGGGACGGCCACGGACTCGTCGTCGTTTTCGCCGCCGCCGTCGCGGCCGCCGCCGGTGACGCCGACCAGTTCGGGGTCGCCGTCGGCCATCATCCGTACCCACGGGCCGCCCGAAACGCCGCCGGGCATGCCCTTGCAGTTCATGTAGAGGAAGCTGGCGCCGTCCTCCTGGTAGAGCGTCGTCGCCGCGCGGCAGAGGCGCGGCTCTTTGGTCGACGACGGATAGCCAGCCATGATGATGTTGTCGTTGTCCAGCTGGGCGTCGTAGGCGACGGGCAGACCGCCGACGACCTCTTCGATCGTTTTGCCGTCGCGCGGTGCGATCTTGAGGACGGCTTGATCAGCAGAAACGTCTGGGTAGTCGGCGTCGACCGCGGTCGCCTCGACCTCCCAAACGCCGTAGGGCGCCTTGCCGTCGTGGTAGTCGGGGATGAAGCCGATGCGGCCCGTGATGCCGGATAGGCAGTGCGCGGCCGTGACCACGCGGTCGCCGGTCGGCGAGTGGACGACGACGCCGGAGCACGACGTCGAGTCGGGGTTCGCCGCGTGGTCGCCGTAGACGACGAGGCCCATCTGGGGAATGACGTTGCCCTCGGTCTCGACCGCCTGCCCTTCGGGCGCGTCCGAGAAGCTGGCAACGAGCGAGGTCAGCGACGGATCGACGACCTGCTGGTGGACGCCGGGCGCGACGCCGGGCCAGCGGATACGCCACGACGTCCAGTAGTTGTGATGCACAACGGACGGCTTGACGTGGCCGAACCACGTGATCGTCGCGTCATCGTTGGTCTGGCGGGCGACGACGGAGGTGCTGTGGACGTGGCCGCTCAGCGCGTCGGCGGCGGGAGCCGCGAGCAAACCCGCGCTGGCCAGGATGGCCGCGGCGGCCATTACCCCGCGTCGACCACGTATCCGCATGTGGCGCCCCCTCGGCTTTCGTGTCCTAGGCGTCGCCAAATCGACACCGTTTCGTTACCTCCAAGCCTAGGCCCCCGGGACGTTTTTCACACCCGGGTGTGGTCGATGAGACATCGATGAGGGCGCCGGAGATGTGACGTCTGACCTCAGGAAACGTCGCCGCCAAGGGCGGCAAGCAGCGCGGGTGTGACGCGCTCGACACAATCGAGGGTGTCGACGAAGTCGTCCATGTCGCCGTACCAGGGGTCGGGGACGTTCCCGCTGCCCTGCGGATCCCAGTCGCGATACATCGCGATGCGCGGCGCCTGGGCGTCGGAAAGCCCCAGCCGCTCGGCCAACCGCCGCAACGCGCGGTAGTGGCCGTCGGTCATCGCCAGCACGAGGTCGGACTGGGTAAGGTCGCCCCGCGAGATCTGGCGGGCCCGGTGCGGCGGGACCGCATAGCCGGCCTCACGCAGCACGCGAACCGCGCGCCGATCAGGGCCGTTGCCCTCTTCCTCGTCGGACACGCCCACCGAGTCGACCTCGATGTCCGGCCGTCCCGCCCGGCGGGCGGCGTCGGCGAGGACGACCTCGGCCATGAACGACCGGCAGATGTTGCCCGTGCACACCATGAGAACGCGGGGCATTGGCGCCTCCTTGTAGTTTTCGTTCGGCCCGTGGACGTCCCTACGCTACCGGGATCGGCAGGCGTCCTCACATCCACGACTGGTGGAGCGGGGCGCCCTCCTTGTAGCCGGCGGCCGACTGGATGCCGACGGTCGCGCGGGCGCGGAACTCGGCCTGCGTGCGCGCGCCGGCGTAGGTGAACGAGCTGCGTACGCCGGCAACGATCTGGTCGATGAGGTCCTCGACGCCCGGGCGCCGCGGGTCGATGAACATCCGCGAGGACGAGATGCCCTCCTCGAACAGTTCCTTGCGGGCCCGGTCGAAGCCCCTGGCCGCCTGGTTGCGGTTGCGCACCGCGCGGCGCGACGCCATGCCGAAGTTCTCCTTGTAGGGTCGGCCTTCGCGGTCGTACGTGATGTCGCCGGGCGACTCGAGAGTCCCCGCGAACCACGACCCGATCATGACGTTCGACGCGCCCGCGGCCAGCGCCAACGCGACGTCGCGCGGGTGGCGCACGCCGCCGTCGGCCCACACGTTCGCGCCCAGCGCGTTCGCGGCCTCGGCACACTCGAGAACGGCCGAGAACTGCGGCCGGCCCACACCGGTCGCCATGCGGGTCGTGCACATCGCTCCCGGGCCGATGCCGACCTTGACGATCGACGCGCCCGCCTTGACGAGGTCGCGCGTCGCGTCGGCCGTCACCACGTTTCCGCAGGCCACCGGCAGGTCGACGCCGATCGAGCGGACCGCCTCGAGGGCCTGGATCGTCTTTTCCTGATACCCGTGCGCCGTGTCGACGACGAGGACGTCCACGCCGGCGTCGACGAGCGCGCGGGCGCGGCCCGCGACGTCGCCGTTGATCCCGATCGCCGCGGCCACCCGCAGCTTGCCGGACGCGTCGACGTTCGGGCGGTAAATCGACGACCGCACGGCCCCGCGGCGCGTGAGGACGCCGACCAGGCGCCCCTCGGTGTCGACGATCGAGCCGACGCCCAGGTGGCGCTCGGACAGCGCGGCGTAGGCGTCCTCGGGGGTCACGCCCGCCGGCAGCGTGACCGGCGCGTCCATGATCGTGTGGAGCTGCGCGAAGTGGTCGACGCCCTCGAGGGCGGATTCGGGGACGAGGCCGACGGGTTTGCCGTCCTTGCCGACGATGATGACGGCGTGGTGGGCGCGCTTGTTGATGAGCGACAGCGCCTGCGCCACCGTGTCACGCGGCCGCAGCGTCACCGGCGTGTCGTACACGGTGTCGCACGCTTTGACCTTGGCGATCGTGTCGGCGACGATGTCGGACGGCACGTCCTGCGGGAGGACGACGAGGCCGCCGCGGCGCGAGACCGTCTCGGCCATTCGCTTGCCCGCGACCGCGGTCATGTTCGCGACGACGAGGGGGACGTTCGTTCCCGTGCCGTCGTCGGAGGAGAGGTCGACGTCGAAACGCGAGCCGATGTTCGTCCTCGACGGCACCATAAAGACATCGTCGTACGTCAGTTCGTACGGGGCACTCTGATCATTGAGAAATCGCACGTTACCTCACCCTACCGCGGCGCGGGGGCTGGGGGATGACCGTGATCAAAAAAGGTCACGTTCACTGGAAAGGGGGCAGAAGAAACAGGCAGCGGTGAAGCTTCACGCTTCACCGCTGCCTGGTCAGAGCCACTGGCTACGTCCGAGGCTCGCCCCTGCACGTGGCGAGCATGCCCATCGGCACAGTCAGTGGTGGTCTGGTGACCTGCTAGTTGGTCGTCGTCTCGGTCGTCTGATCGGCCGGGGCCTCGTCGTTCAGCGCCACCGGGTGCGACACGACGTCGCTGATCGTCTTGACCGCGCCGTTAGCCAGCCCAACCTCGCTCATGAGGTTGTTGTGGTAGCACGGAGTCGCCATCTCACGCGAGAGATCCACGGGCGTGAGGATGTTCGTGCGACGCTCACCCGCCACGATGTCCTTGATCGACAGGTGGTGACGGCCGTCGCTGATCGCGGCAATCCCGTACTCACACCTGGCAATGTGGGTCTCGTCAGCACCGTCGATGGCCGACGCCAGCGGCACCGCGAAGTCACCCATGTCGACGAGGCGCTTCGAGTTGAAACCAAACATCGAGTAGCCGCCGATCTGGGTGTCACCGGCGAACGCCGTGTACGGAACGTCCTTCGGCACCTTCGGGAGAGCCAGGAGGGCGGCAGAATTCGGCAGCATCGCGCGGGCGCCCTCGGTGTACATGCCATCCGGAGGACCACCCATACCGAAGCAGAACTGGCCGGTCTGGTCAGCCATTTCCGAGCACTTCTTCAAAATGACCTTGAGGAGGCCCGTCTTGACGTTCAGGCCGGGAACCCACAGCGACGCATCCATAGCGTTGTAGGCGGCCTGGAACTGCGTGGTGCCGGTGTTCGGCGTTCCAAACGTCACGAGGTGCGCGACACGATCCGAGGTCTGAGCACCGTGGCTGTCGCGCTCGGAGAGCGCCTGGCGCGCCGCCAAGCCACCCATCGAGTGGCCGACGACGACGGCCTTCGTGCCGTAGTGGTCGGTCAGGCACTCGATCGCGGAAGCGAGCTTCTTGCCGATCTGCGGGTCAGTCACCCAGTGGGTGTTGACGTTCTCGTACGAGAACATGTAGACCGCGGCGCCCGGGATCTGCTGCACCATACCGACGAATGAGCTCGTCACCTGGTCCTTCGGCAGGGTGTACCCCTCGCTACCATCGGCCGCGCGGTCAACATAGAGCGAGAACTGCGAGGACCCCTTATGCGGGTTGTGGTTGATGTGCTGGCCGTGCGCCGTCCACCCGTGGACGAGGATGACCGGAGTCGCCTTACCGTCGGGACCTGGCTGGGGCGTGATCGCCTGGTGATCGGCCGTCGTATCGCCCTCAATGACCTGGGTTGGGGTGACCAGGTCACCGCAAACATTAGCCGGGAACTCGGTCGAGCCGTCTTGGGCGTCAGCGGCGTGCGCCGTCGTAGCCGCCGCCCCTCCCGCCGCGATCAGACACAGCGTCGCCGCCATGCCTGCCGCACGTTTCATGTGCATCAGACGCATGAGTCTGTCTCCACTTCTTCGTGAGATGATTCGGATTATTCGGTTCTATTTGCCGTCTTGGTCGTAGGGAACAGTGCCAACGATCTTCCACTCCGAATCCGCAGATTCGCGCGCCATAATCGCGGTGTACGCCGTCGGCTGCTCGTTGGGACGCGTGATCGTCACTTTCACGAGGATCGTGTTGTCGTCGACGCGCGTCCACGTACTCTTGTCGACCTCCAGCGTCGTGCCCTCGGGCATGACTTGGCTGGCGTCGGAGTATCCGTATTGTTCTTTCGCCCCGTCGGCGACGTGGGCATCGAGGTTCTTGGGAGCCTCGCTGAGGACGGTTCCGGCGGCCTCTTGATCGGCCTGGGGAACGTCCTCGTCACCCCCACCCGTCGGCGTCGAGGACGCCGACGAATCGGAGGGGCTGGGAGACGACGGCCGCGTCGTGGTGGTCGCCGACGCCGCCGGGTGCGTCGTCTCCCCCTTCTTTGTGGAATCTCCATGTCCCCCGTGGGCGGCGCAGATGCCGATCACCACGGCCGCGATCACCACGAGGGCGACAACCACCCCGATGATGATCCGTGACCGTTTACGGTTCGGGTCGGGGGCGTCGGCGACGCCCCCGGTGGGGACGTCCTCCGCGGGGTTCTCAGTCGCGGAGGCGTCCTCGCCGGGTACGCCGGGGACGGCCTCGCTGGGCACGCTCTGGTCCGAATTACTCTCGTCCGGAACGGCCTCGAGCGGTGTCGTTTCCGTCAGGTCGCGGTCGTCCGCGCCGTCACTGGGGGACATGGGAATCCTTGCTACTCGTCGCTACTTGCCGGTGTCCGTGCTATCCGCCGGAGCCTCGTCGAGGACGGGGTTCGCGGCGTAGTCGCTGACGACCTGGTGGGCGATGCCGGTCTGCGTGGTTTCACGCAGCAGGGACTCGTGCCAGCACGGCGACTCGTTCTTCGCGAGGGCGCCGATGTCGCTGGGCGCGTAGTCGCGACCCTGCTTCTTCGCGACCACCATCTTGATCTTGTTGAACGGCTTGTGAACCGAGGCGTAGAAGTACTTGCACCGCACGACGTTCGAGTGGGTCGCGCCGTCGGTGGCCGACGCCTCCGAGACCAGCAGGTCGCCCATGTCGATCGCGCCCTTCGAGGACCACCCAAACAGCGTCACGCCGCCCACGCGGATGTCGCCGGCGAGGGCCTCAACCTTGACGTTGTCGGGCCACTTGGGCAGGGCCTTCATCTCGGGCGAGCCCGTGCGCAAGGCCTGACCACCCTGGCCGAAGAAGGCGTCGATGACCGCCTTGCCGGTGCACGGCGTGTTGTCACGATCCATGCCCGCGGCGCACTCGGTCAGCTTGTCCTTGGCGACGCGCGCCGGGATGCCGGCGATCAGCGGGATGCCGAGCGCCTTGACGACGTTCGTGCCCAGGCGGGCGTTGTCCGACCCGGTGTTCGGCGTGCCGAACGTGATGACCTGGTCGACGTGGTCCGAGACCTTGCCGCCCATGCCGTCGTCCTGAGCCAGCGCCTCGCGGGTGGCGTTACCACCCATCGAGTGGGCGATGATGACCGGCTTGACACCGTAGTACTTCGACAGGCAGGTGATAGCCTTGCCGAGCTTCGGCCCGATCTCCGGGTCGGTCACCCACCGCGACGCGACGTGGGAGTAGTCGAACAGGTAGGGCGCCACACCCGGGGTCTGCTGCATGAGACCGATCAGCGAGGTGCGCCACTTGTCCTGCGACAGCAGCAGGCCGGCGTTGCCATCGGCCGTCTTGTTGATGTACTGCGAGAAGTAGCCCGTGCGGGACTCGTCGTGGTTAACCCACGAGACCCAGCCGTGGACAAGGATCACCGGGGTGATCTTGCCCGAGGGCGACGGCTCGAAGGTGATCGGGGACCCGTCGGGACGCGTGTCCGAGTCGAGGATCGCCGGGGTCTTGACGTATTCCGAGCAGGCCCCCGTCGGCGACAGCTCCTTCGTCTGATCACCAGCCGTATCACCAGCAGTGGTGGTAGCGGCTGCGGTTGCCGCCTCGGGTGAGGTTGTCGCGTCGTCTGCGTGCGCGGTCGCCGCGGTGAGACCCATGCTGGCCCCGAGAGCGACGACGGCAATGGGAGCGACAGCGACTCGCCAGATGTCTTTCAGCTCCATTGAGATGTACCTTCCGTTGCGAACCCACGCCATTGGGATAAACGACGCAGGCTACATGTGTCGTCTACGACACATCGACACTATCGACGAGGGGCAGGGGCAAACGACAGGCTGAGAAAATGTGCACCCTTTGGCGGTCGAGTATGCCAAATGCGCAGGTCACGGGCTTTTGACGAGGATTTCGTTAACCGCGGAAGCTGTCGGCGGGCTGCCATGCGAGTTCCCCCGCAATTCCGCGAGAATCGCCGTTTTCCTCGGCTGTTCACCAAATGCCGATAATCCCCAACTGCCCGGAATCGCGGCATTATCGACAAGGTACCCCTTAGTCAATCGAAAGCAACCAGTCGTTATCCGACGTTGGGGTGGGTTTGGTACGTGCGAGGTATGCGGCGCACGGCGTCGCAAGGGTGCGGGGCGCCCGCGCGCAGGGTATCGAGGTGCGGGGCGCGCGGCGTGCGGGTCATGTGCGGCCTACAGGCCAGCCTCGACCAGCAGGTGCTCGAGGACGGCACCGTCGGTCACCCGCAAGCCGTCGTGGAGGTTGTCGTTGCGCCACGTCTTTGCACCGACCAGCCGCGCGGTATCGAGCGACAGGTCGCGCGGGACAAACATGTCGGCCTCGTACACGGCCGCGTGGATGGGGATGCGCTTCCCGATGCCGTCGAGGACGTCCTCGCGGTAGAGGATCGGCCAGTCCGTCTTGTCGGCGAGGAGGTGCGCGGCGCCGCGCAGCGGGCGCAGTGCCGGGTCGGTGAGGAACAGCGAGGGCATGATGTGTTCGCCGAACAGGCAGAACGGCTGGGTGTCGTCGCCGGGGTCGGCGTCGGCGCCGAAGCCGGGAACCTCGTCGCGCAGCCGGGCCGCGGCCCACGCCGTCGGGCGGCCCTGGGCGGAGGCGACGGCGCCCGCGTAGATCGACTCGTGAATCGCGGCGTAGAGCGGCGCCGACTGGTAGCTGAGGGACTCGCTGAGGCTGGCGAGCACGCGCCCGGAGAGGCGACGATGGCCGGCGACCTCGACAAACGGGTCTTCCATGAGGTTGAGCAGCGAGTCGGAGCCCGCCCTCGTCCCCAGGGCGACGCCGATGCCGCGCAGCCGGTCGACCGTGAGGGTTTCGCCGCTGGCCAGATGTTCTTCGGTGTCGCGGACGTGGCGGGCGACGTCGCGGACCCAGCGTTCGGTGCCGGGGTGGTCGGCGAAGAACTGGCGGTTGCGCGCGGCCGTCAGCCGGTAGGTTTCGCGGTAGATCGTGTCGACGTCGGTGAGGCCGGCGAGACCGCCGGTGACGAAGCAGCCGCGCAGGGCCTCGGGCGCGGCCGACAGGTAGACCAGCGTGATGAAGCCGCCGAACGACTGGCCGAGCGTGTACCACGGTTCGTCGCCCTGGATGTCGGCGCGCAGGGCCTCGGCGTCGGCGACGATTTGGTCAGCGCGCAGCAGCTCCATCCAGCGGGCCCGGGCGGAGTCGCTGAGGCCGGCGAGCGTCACCTCGTCGACCGGGGTCGACAGGCCCGTGCCGCGCTGGTCAAGGAACAGGACGCGGAACCGTTTGAGGGCGGTGTCGAGCCAGCTGGGGCCGCCGTCACCGACGCGCGGCGAGGGCGAGCCGGGGCCGCCCTGGAGGTAGAGGAGGATGGGCCGACGGTCGTTCTCGTCGGCACGGATTTCGCGCGCGAACACGGTGATCGTCGACGGCAAACCGGCCGCGGCATCGGCCGCGCGCGTCTGCTGCGTGCCAAAGTGGTCGAGGGGAACGGTAATCCGGTGTTCGGTGACAACAAAACCCATGCGCATATCGTACGCGTCGCGGGTACCCTAAAAGGCATGGTTCCGGGACGCGCCGGGCGCGATGGGCGCCCGTCAGGGGATAAGCGAGGCAACCGCATGTGGATTGTGTTAGCGCTGGGTTCCGCGGTATTTGCGTCGTTGACCGCGATTTTCGCCAAGCTCGGCATCGAACACGTCGATTCCAACCTGGCCACCGCGATCCGCTGCGTCGTCATTATCGTCATGGCGTGGGGAATCGTCTGGGCCACGGGTACGTGGCGGCAGATCCCCGACATTGACGGAAAAGCGTGGATGTTCTTGATTCTGTCGGGCCTGGCAACCGGCGCGTCATGGCTGTGCTATTTCGGCGCGTTGAAACTCGGAGAGGCGTCGAAAGTCGCACCAATCGACAAATTATCCGTCGTTTTCACGATGATTCTGGCGTTCATTGTTCTCGGCGAAAAGGTCAGCGCGACCGTGCTCATCGGCGGCGGCCTCATCGCCGCGGGCTCGCTGGTGATTCTGCTGTAGGGGCACACCCTCATATAGCGAAACGCTCACCCAGAAAGCGAAACGCTCACCTAAATTGTCAATTTCGGCCTCGAAAGGCCCGATAACGACAAATTAGGTGAGCGTTTCGGGTTTGGGCAGCGCCGGGACTTCAACGGCGCTACCCGTGCCTGCTAGCCGAGGGCGTCGTAGTCCTCGTCCGAGACGGGCTCGAGCCACTCGTTCGACGTGTCCTCGCCCGGCGTCGCGATGGCGATGTGCGCGAACCAGCTGTCTTTTGCGGCACCGTGCCAGTGCTTGACGCCGGCGGGGATGACGACGACGTCGCCGGGCTTGAGCGGCCGGGCGTCCTCGCCCCAGGCCTGGTACCAGCCAAAACCGCCGACGCACAGGAGGATCTGGCCGCCGCCCTTCGAGGCGTGGTGGATGTGCCAGTTGTTGCGGCAGCCGGGCTCGAAGGTAACGTTCGCGATGTTGACGCCCTCGCTGACGAGGGGCGCGAGGTAGCTCTGGCCGACAAAGTACTGGGCGTAGGCGTCGTTCTTTTCGCCCAGGGGGAAGTCGGACACATGGGGCGTGGTTTCGGGGGTGGCAGACATGGGTTCTCCTTTGCTCGTCGTTCGGTTGCCTCCACGGTAGGACTTGAACCTCGCTTCAAGTCAAAGGGCGGCGCCCCCGGCCCGCGCGACGATCGCCCTCCCCCGGCCCCCCGCGCCCCGACTGCTCTCGCCAGCGAAACGCTCACCCAGACAGCGAAACGCTCACCTAACTTGTCAAAATCCGGCCCTAAGAGGTCGAAATCGACAATTGAGGTGAGCGTTTCGGGTTTTGGGGCCGCTAGAAGTCCCAGTCGTCGTCCTCGGTCTCGACGATCTCGCCGATGACGTAGGACGAGCCGGAGCCCGAGAAGAAGTCGTGATTCTCGTCGGCGCTTGGCGACAGGGCGGCGAGGATCGCCGGGTTGACGTTCGTCGACTCCGGCGGGAACAGCGCCTCGTAGCCGAGGTTCATCAGGGCCTTGTTCGCGTTGTAGCAGAGGAACTTCTTGACGTCCTCGGTGAGGCCCAGCGGGTCGTAGAGGTCCTCGGTGTACAGCTCCTCGTTCTCGTATAGCTCGTACATGAGCGAGAACGTGTAGTCCTTCAGTTCCTCCTGCCGCTGGGGGCTGGATTCCTTGACGGCCAGCTGGTACTTGTACCCGATGTAGTAGCCGTGAACGGCCTCGTCGCGAATGATCAGGCGGATGAGGTCGGCCGTGTTCGTCAGCTTGGCGTGGGCCGACCAGTACATCGGCGCGTAGAAGCCGGAGTAGAAGAGGAACGACTCGAGCATCGTCGAGGCGACCTTGCGCTTTTCCGGATCGTCGCCGCGGTAATACGACATGATGATCTCGGCTTTGCGCTGGAGGTATTCGTTTTCCTCGCTCCACCTGAACGACTCGTTGATTTCCTCGGTTGACAGCAGGGTCGAGAAAATCGACGAATATGACTTGGCGTGAACGCTCTCCATAAACGCGATGTTCGTGTAGACCGCTTCCTCGTGCGGCGTCCTCGCGTCGGGGATCAGCGACACCGCGCCGACCGTGCCCTGGACGGTATCGAGCATCGTCAGGCCCGTAAACACGCGGTTCGTCATCAGCTGCTCGGCGGCGTTCAGCGTCTTCCAGCTGGGAATATCGTTCGACAGCGGAATCTTTTCCGGCAACCAGAAGTTACCCGTCAGACGATCCCAGACTTCGAGGTCCTTGTCGTCCTCAATTTTGTTCCAGTTAATCGCCTGAACGGTGTCGAGAAGGCGCATTTTCTCGGTCACGGTGTCTTTTATCCTTACTTCTGGCAGGACTCGTCAAACAGAGCTTCGGGAACAAACACGCACTTCGGCGGCGTGGCGGTGCGGCGCGTCTTGGCGGCGGCGACCAGCTCGGTCACCCGGCCCACCTGCGCGGCATGCTGCGCGGCCAGCAGCGTCTGCGCGGCCTCGAGCAAACCGGTGTCGGCCTGATCCTCGCCGCCGATAACAACGCCGACCTGGGCATCGTTCAGCCGGGCGAGGGCGCCACACATCTGGCTCAGCGTCTCGCCCAGATACGACAGCTCGGCCACGTGCACGGCGTCGCCGGCACCCAGCCCCTCGATCGCGTCGAGGAACTGGTAATACCGATCCTCGCTGGTCATCGGCTTAATCGCCGTCACCTCGTCGACCTGGCCAAGGGCCGCCCGCTGGTCAGCCTCGGGGGCATAGGCGCACCCCTGCACGATGATCCCGCGCTTCACCCGCATCTCCTCACTGCATCGTCGAATGTACCCCTAGCCTAACGACCGCGACGCATTTGCCAATACTGCATACCCGCGGCAATCGACCCGAGGACGAGGCCCTGCTTCGTGTGCGGCGCCCGCTTGCCGCGCCGACCCGCGAATTCGGCGCCACGATAGAACATCGACTCCGTGAGGGCATTCACGGTCAGCGCCCCACCGATGACACCGGCCGCGAGGGCGCCCTTACGGAAATCGCCCGTCAGCAGGCCGACCAGTGACTCGTGGACCTTCGCCGCGCCGGGGCAGCCGCACTTGTCGGCGCCGCCGGGACGCCCGCAGCTGTGCTTGTGACCCGCGGCTTCCTGCTTCTTGCCACATCCGCAGCCGCCGTGCCCGTGACCGTGGCCCTTGCCGCCGCCGTGGCCGCCACATCCGCAGCCGCCGTGCCCGTGACCGTGGCCGTGGCCCTTACCGCCGCCGTGGCTGCCACACCCGCAGCCGCCGCCACCGTGGCCGTGGCCTGCGCCGTGCCCCTTACCGCCACAGCCGCACGTGCCGCCGGCCTCGAAGGTTTCGCGATCGCGCAGCTGGCCCAGGACCTCGCGCGTACCCGGCTGGACGCCGATGGCCGCGTCGGACCCGTCGTCGCCTTCGGAGCCTTCCTCAACGATCGGCCTGGCGCCAAATTCGGTGGCCCCGGCCGCGGTCATTGGGCGATCAGTGACGGCCTCGTCGTCCTCGTCGTTACCCCAGTTGCCGGCCAGAAGGTCGCCCAGCGAGATGTCGCAGCGCTTCATCGCGCACCACGCCACCCCACCGAGGGCAGCTGACTTGACGGCCCCGCGCAGAAACCGCGAGTGGATGACGTCCGGCATCGCGTACCAGGCGAACACCCCGGTGCCCAGTGCGGCGGCCGCCACCTCGGGGCGCTGACACGCCGCGCACGCACACTTTGTCCCGTTATCCTTCTTGTCGCTGCAGCACCCCATCGCGTGCTCGCCTCCTCACTGCGTCATCCGCCGCCCACCGCGGCGCTGTCGTCTCCAGTATCCGCCACGGTCCGGCGGAGCGCACGTGGAATTCTCGGCACAAAAAGCCACTTTATTCGTCATACATCTGAGCCCCACCGGCATTTTTCCGATAGACTCATTGTGTTCACATTTCGCTTTCGGAGGTCACGAATGCCCGCCCACTCCAACCTCGCCGCCGAGGCGCATCGACGCGGACTCAAGCCCATCGAACGCGTGTCGCGTTCCGAGGCTACCGGCGAGGGCATCAAAAACCTCATTTTGTCCCAGAACCTCAAGCCCGGCGACCCCTTGCCCAGCGAACAGGTCCTCATCGACACCCTGGGGGTCTCGCGGTCCTCGGTCCGCGAGGCCGTCCGCCATCTCCAGGCCCTCGACATCGTCACCGTCAAGCAAGGCTCGGGGACGTTCGTCGGCTCGCTGTCGATGGATCCGCTCGTCGAGGCCCTTGCGTTCCGCGCGATGGCGCTGTCCGGCTCCGACCAGTCGACGCTCGCCGAGGTCGTCGAGATCCGCCATATTCTCGACGCCGGCACCGGCAAACTCGTTTGTGCCGCCTTCAAGGGGACGACACAGCCCGAGCTGGCCGACATCGTCGACCAGATGGTCGCCCAGGCCGACAGCGGGCACATGTTCACCGACCTCGACTACGCCTTCCACGACACCCTGCTGGCCAAGGCCGGGAACGAGGTCGTCCGCCAGCTCGTCAATTCGCTGTGGCGGGTTCACCAGATCGTCCTCCCGCACCTGTCTCCCGAGGTCATCACGTCGCGCCTGGCCGAAACCGCTCGCGCGCACGGCGCGATGCTCGAGGCGGCGTGCGCCGGCGACGTCGAGGCCTACCAGCAGGCCGTCGCCATCCACTACCGCCCGATCGAGGACATCCTCGCCACCGAGAGGCAGCGCTAGCCGCCCTGGCCCGCGGGGGCTAACCGGTGAACGTGATCAAAAAGGTCACGTTCACCGGTTTTTCCGCATGAACGTGACCAAATCGGACAGAAAAATCACGTTGACGCCGAGGGCGCGCCCGGCCCGGCTCCGCCAGCGTCAACAGCACACATAGCGTGAGGGGGAGCCCCCAAAAGGGCTCCCCCTCACGCTGTCTCGGTATCTCTTACGATCCCAGGGTCGGGTGCAGCAGCGACGGCGCCGCACCCAGCAGGGTCCGCGTGTACTCGTCACGCGGGTTCGCCAGCAGCTCGGCCGCCGGCCCCTCTTCGACAACCTGGCCGTGGTTCATCACGGCGATCCGGTCCGACACGTAACGCACGGTCTGGATGTCGTGGCTGATGAACACCATCGACAGGCCGAGGTCGCGCTTCAAATCGGTCAGCAGGTTGAGGATCTGCGCGCGGACGGACACGTCGAGGGCCGAGGTCGGCTCGTCGGCGATGATCGCGTCCGGCTTGATCGAAAGGGCACGCGCGATCGCGACACGCTGCCGCTGGCCGCCGGACAGCTGGCCAGGCAGGGCGTCGAGGGCGGAATACGGCAGGCCCACCATGTGGATGAGCTCGCGCACCCGCTGGTTGCGTTCCTCCGGGGTCCCGACCTTGTGGACGATCATCGGGTCGGCCAGCTGGTCACGGACGCTCATGCGGGCGTTCAGCGCGGTCGCCGGGTCCTGGAAGACGACGGAGACGACCTTACCGATCTGGCGGCGGTCGGCTGCCGTCCTCTTCGTCACCTCGTGGCCTTTGAAGAAGACGTGCCCCCTCGTGGGCTTCTGCAGGCCGCACATGACGTTCGCGGTCGTCGACTTACCACAACCGGATTCGCCGACGATGCCCAGGGTCTCGCCGGGCATGAGCTTCATGTTGACGCCCTGGACGGCGTGGACCTTGTTCGGGTGGAACAGCGAACCGGTACGCGACGTGAACGTCACGTAGACGTCGCGCAGCTCGATGATCGGCACCTGTTCGTCGCTCATCGTGCGTCTCCTTCCGCTTGGGCGTTACCGCTTGCGGCTGCGGCACCAACCAGTGACGGCAGCTGGGCAAACACGTGCTCGGGGTGGCCGGGCACCGGGAACAGCTCGGGGCGTTCGTCGAGGCCGACGTCCGGGTGGGACGACCTCGGGGCGAAACGGTCGCCCTTGGGGAAGTCCTTCGGCGACGGAACCGTGCCGGGTACCTGGTGGAGGCGGCCGGAACCGGCCTCGATCGACAGGACCGAACCCAGCAGGCCACGGGTGTATTCGTGCTTGGGGTCGGTGAGCAGCTCGATCGTCGGCGCCTGCTCGACAACCTGGCCCGCGTACATGACGGTGATCTTGTGGGCGACCTCGGCGACGAGCGCGAGGTCGTGGCTGACGAACACGAGGGCGAAGCCCAGCTTGTCACGCAGCTCGTTGAGTAGCTGGATGACCTGCTTTTGTACCGTCACGTCCAGCGCGGTGGTCGGCTCGTCGGCGATAACGAGCTTCGGGTCGCGGGTCAGGGCCATGGCGATGAGGACGCGCTGGCGCTGGCCGCCCGAGAGCTCGTGCGGGTACGAGTCGAGGACGCGCTTCGGGTCGAGGCCGACCAGTTCGAGCAGCTCCTCGGCGCTGCGGGTGCCGCCGCGCTTGGTCAGCTGCTTCATCTGGCTCTTGATGAGCATTGACGGGTTGAGGGACGACAGGGCGTCCTGGTAGATCATCGCCAGCTCGTGGCCGCGGAGAGCGTTGTGCTGCTTCGGCGTGAGGTCGAGCAGGTTCTTGCCTTGGTAGAGGATCTCGCCGCGAATGTTGGCCTTGGGGTCGAGCAGACCCATGATGGCCAGCGACGTGATCGACTTGCCGCAGCCGGACTCGCCGACCAGGCCCATCGTTTCGCCCGGCCGCACGCTGAACGACACGTGGTCGACGACGTTGACGTCGCCGTGACGCGGGAACGAGATGCACAGGTCCTTAACCTCGAGCAGCGGCTCGCCGGTGAAATCGTCGCTCAGGCGGTCGGTGCGCTGGGCTTCGACCTCGCGCAGCTGGGCCAGGCGGGCCTCGAGCGACTCGCGCTGGGCGGCGTGCGCGGCGACCGGGTCGGTCAGCAGCTTGTCGGCCTCGCGGTCGACATCGCTGACGTTCTTTGGCTCTTCGACCTTCGCTGTCGGGGCGGCGACCATCGCGTCGGTCAGGCCCTCAGAAAGGATGTTGAGGCACAACACGGTGATCATGATCGCCAGGCCCGGGAACAGGGCCTGCCACCACTGGCCCGCCAAGACGCCGGCGCGGGCGTCGGCGAGGATGTTGCCCCACGACGGGTTGGGTTCGGGAACACCGGCCTGGATGAACGACAACGACGCCTCGAAGACGATCGCGTCGGCCACGAGGACGGTGGTGAACACCATGATCGGGGCGATGCAGTTGCGGGCCACGTGCTTCGTCAAAATCCACGGCGCACGGGCGCCGGAGACGACGACAGCGTTAACGTAATCCTCGCCGTATTCGCTCATGACATTCGCACGGACCACGCGGGTCAGCTGGGGAATGTAGAGGAAGCCGATAGCGAAGATCAGGACGGGAATCGAGTTGCCGAACACCGCGACGAACACGGCGGCCAGCGCGATACCCGGGAAGGACATGATGATGTCCATTATGCGCATGATGATTTCGGCGACCCACTTGCGGCTGACCGCCGCAACCGAACCGATAATCGAGGCACAAATGAGGGCGAACGCCGTCGCACACAGGCCGATGATCAGCGAGTACCGGGCACCATACATCATGCGGGAGAGGACGTCACGGCCCTTGTCGTCGGTGCCGAACGCGAACCCGTTACCGGGGGCCTGGCGCGCCACAAAGATCTGCAACGGATCATGCGGCGCAATCACCGGCGCGAAGATCGCGATGATAACGACGAGGAAGATAATAACCAGCGAAATCTGCGAACCGAGCCCCATGGCCTTGAAGCGGCGCATCGAGAACTTCTGGCCCGGCTTTTCCATTTTCTCTGTCAGTTTGCGTCGCATAATCACACCGACCTAATTCGCGGGTTAATCAACACGTAGAGGATGTCGACCACGATGTTGACGACGATAAAGGCCAACGCCACGACCAGGGTGACGCCCTGGACCAACGTCGGGTAGTTCTGTTGAACGCCCTCGAGGATCGCCATGCCCATACCGGGCAGGTTGAAGATGACCTCGATGACGACGGCGCCACCCATGAGGTAGCCGATGCGCAGACCGAGAACCGTGACCGGCGTGATAAGAGCGTTGCGCAGGACGTTATGCGAAACGACCTCGCGCATGGGGATGGCGGCACCGCGGGCAGTACGGACGTAGTCGCGGTCGAGCTCTTCAACCATCGCCGTACGAATAACGCGGGTCAGCGAGCCGGCGACCGGAACACCCAACGCGAAGGCCGGCATAGCCATACGCATGAAGTACCCGCCTGGGTCTTCCGTAAACGCTGGCAGCTTGCCTGCCGCGGGGAAGATGAGGACGTTCACCGTGAACGCCTGGATGAGGAGGACGGCCAGCCAGAAGGACGGCGTCGCGATGCAGGCGATCGAGATCACGCGGATGACCTGGTCAACCCAGGTGTCGCGGTAGAGGGCCGCAAGGATACCGAAGATCACGGAGAAGACGACGGCAATGATGAGGCCGAGGAGTGTCAGCTGGATCGTGATGGGGAACGCTGTGGCGACGCGGGCCGACACCGACGCCTGGCCGGCGCCGTACGTGCCCAGGTCGCCCTTGAGGAAGTGGCCGAGGAAACGGAGGTACTGGACACCCCAGGGGAGGTTCAGCCCGTTGACTTCACGGTAGTGGTCGAGGGCTTCCTTGGAAGCGCCCTCACCGAGCGCCGAGTAGGCCGGATCGACCTTCGAGAAGGACATCAGGAAAAACACGAGGAACGTGACCCCGATGACCATGATTGGTAGGGCGACTAATCGCCTACCGATGAGACGAATGAGGTTGTTCATAGCTCACCTTCATGACCGGAGATACAGTGGGGGCCGCACCCAAAGGTGTTTCGGGTGCGGCCCCGTTGCAGATGATGGCTACTTGGTCGAACCAACACCGAGGAAGTACAGGCCGGTCGTGCCGATCGGCTTGAAGTTCGTCAGCTGGTCAGGGTAGTAGGCCGTGGCAACCTGCTTGTGGAACAGCGGGTAGAGCGGAACCTGCTCGGAGAGGAGGTCGAAGCACTCGTTCCAGTCCTTCTGCTGCTCGTCGCCGGAGGACGTGACAGCCTTCTGCATGAGCTCGTGCAGCTTGTTGTAGCCGTCGGAGCCCTTCCACTGCGTACGCTTCTGGGTCCACGTGCTGTCGCCGTACCACCAGTTGAGCAGGAGGTCGACGTCGTTACCGAACACCGAGGGGTCGCCGGGGGCGAGGACGACGTCGAAGTTCGGCGAGTCCGTGTCGGTGTTGTTGGCGTAGAGCGAGGCGGAGGCTTCGGCCTTGATCGTCGTCTTGATGCCGACGGCGTCGAGATCGTTCTTGATCTGCGGGCTCAGCGCCTGGATCCACGGGTGATCGGTCGTGAGCAGCGTGACCGACAGGTCAGAGACGCCGGCCTCCTTCAGCAGCTCCTTGGCCTTGGCCGGATCGTGCTTGTAGACAACCTTGGCCTTGTGGTAGTTCGGGTGGTTCTCGGGCAGGAACGACGTCGCCGCCTTGGCCTCGCCCGACATGCCGTTCTGGATCAGCTTGTCGGTGTCGATGGCGTAGAAGAACGCCTGGCGAACCTTCTCGTTGTCGAAGGGGGCCTTCTTCGTGTTGAACATGAGGAAGGGCAGGCCGAAGCCCTGGACCTTCTCGACCTTGGCGCCGCCGGACTCGACGGTCGACTTCATGGCCGCCGGGACGGCCTCCATGGCCTCGACGTCACCCGACTGGGCAGCGGTCGCGCGCGCCGTGTCGTCCTTGATGACGTCCCAGTGCATCTTGGCGGCCTTAGCTGGACGGTCGCCGTTGTAGTTGTCGTTCTTCTCGAACTCGACCGCCGACTTGGTGATCGACGCGTACTTGTACGGGCCCGAACCGATCGGGTGGATGAGGTCGTCATCCGTGGCCGAGGCGGGGAAGGCCTTGACGAGGCTGAGGCGTTCCTTGAGGGCGGCGAAGGGGTACTTGAGCTTGATGTCGACCGTCTTGTCGTCCTTGGCCGTCATCGACTCGATGAACGACAGCATAGGCGCGTAGAGGGCGCCCTCGGCGGTGTTCTTCTGGAACGAGTTGGCAAGGTCGGCAGCCTTGACCTCGCTGCCGTCCGAGTACTTCGCGCCGTCACGCAGCGTGACCTCGTATTCCGTGTCCGAGATCTTCTTGGGATCGTCGGTCGACGCAAGCGCCTTGTACGGCTTGAAATTCGTCATATCGAGCTCGTAGAGGCCCTCCATGACGTGCCAGTTCGCACCCAGAACCAGGGCCGACGAGGCGCTGATCGGACTGAAGTTGTCGTTTTCGTAGGCGACAGCCGCGGTGATCGTGCCGTCAGCCTTGGCGCTCGCCGCGTCGGAACTGGACGAAGACGAGGAGGAAGATGCGCCCCCTCCACATGCCGTAAGGGCGAGAGCCGCCGAGAGACCCACGGCAGCCACCGCAGCGAGGCGGTTAGTACGTCGCTTCATTGCCACTACTCCTTTGAGTTGAGTCGGGAAGATGACGCTAGGACCGCACCACTGCGACCCATCTCGTCATCTATCAGACGTCTGACGTCATGCACTTATGATGTTAGCAGCGGGACGGGCGGCACACAACGGTTTGGACGAGAATTTTTTTGCCGTCTCGCTGGGTAATGCATCACATTTGCACCCTCAATCTAGCATCGCGGTGCGGCCCGTCAGGCGTTCTTGGGCACGCCCGTTATCGCCCTCGGGCAACGAGGCCGGTCGCGGGGACAGACACCCGCGACAGATAGAGGCCCTGCCACTCGTTTTCCCACAGGATGGCGATCGTTCCGTCCCGCAATGGCGCCATACATTGGTAGACGTAGTGGCCGCTCTTGATCGTCTTTCTGCCGGGCCACGTGCGCCCGTCGTCGCAGGACACCCGAAGGACGCCCTCGCCGCGGAACGGCAGCAGCTGGGTGGCGTTGGCGAACGCCAGCGCCTGGGAGCCGTCGGCCAGCGGCAGACGTATCGCATTAGGTTGGCTAAAGATCTCGGGCAGGTCCTCGTGGTAGTGGGTTTCGCCCCACGTCTGGCCACCGTCGGCCGAGTAGGCGCAGGCGACGCGACCCGAGGGGTGCTGGTTCCGCATGAGGATGAGCAAGCGGCCGTCAGAGCACTCGACGACCGTCGCCTCGTAGGTCGACAGCTCCTTGTCGGCCAGGTGCTCGAGCCGCTCGACGCCGGAGCCGTCGCGCTCGATCGCGGTCGCGCCGCGCAGCCAAGTCTCGCCGCCGTCGTCGGAGTAGAGGACGCCCGCCGAGAAGAACTTGCCCGTCGCTTCCGACGCGTAATAGGGGGCGACCAGGCGTCCCGCGTGGGCGCCGCGCGTCAGCTGGCAGCCGATCCCGGGGCCGGTGCCGAGGAACGTCATCCAGTCCAGCTTGAGGGCGGGGTTGAGGTGCCTGGGGGTCGACCACGTGTCGCCCTCGTCGTCCGAATAGAAGTGCATGAGGTACGAGGTCGGCACCATCGTCAGGCCGGGCGTCTGGCCGGTGGCCTTGTCGAAAATCCGCCCGCACGGCTGGCCGTCGTAGGTGACCGAGCCGTCGGCCTCGACGCGGTAGGGCGTGGGCTCGCCGTCGGCCTCGACCACGCCGGTGGCCCGGTCCCACAGGTGGGTTCGACCCTGGGCGTCGCGCAGCTCCATGCGGCCGTCGGTGGCGAATCCCGTGCCGGGAACCGAGTTGAACTGGCCGATCCCGCCGGGGAAGTGATCGATGATGACGTCGAGGCGGCCGCGCTGGGCGTCGTAGACCAGGCACGAGTCGATGAGGCTGGCGCCGTCGCGCCCGCCGCCCGGGAACGCGGCGACCGTGCGCATGTCACTCCACGTGTCGCCGCCGTCGTCGGACGTGCGGACGACGAAGTGGATCTCGTTGGGGGCGTCGTTGGGGATGACGATCCGCTGGTCGGCGCCGGCGACCAGGCGGCCCGACGGCAGCGCGATCAGCGAGGGGATGCGGTACGAGACGGCGCCCTCCATCCCGCGGTCGAACACCGGGATAACGTCGTCGGATACGCGGTGGGCAGCCTTGAGGATACCGCCCTCGGTGAGGCGCTGGGCATAGATCGCGGCGGTCTGAACCTCGCCGAAGAGGCGGTCGCCGCGCAGGTCCTGGCCGATGACCGCCCGCTCGATCGCGCCGGCCGCGCCGAAGAACGCGAAGCCCGGCGCGTGGAGGGCGCGGGAGCCGTCGACGTAGATGTCGGTGACGCCGGCGCCGCAGCGGATGGCGACGTCGTGCCAGTCGCCGCACGCCCACTGCCCCGAGGCCGTCCACTGCCGCCACGCGCCGGCGACCTTGGCGGCATAGATGAGGGAATCCGCCGTAACGGACACGCGGATGGCGTCCTCGTCGCCGCACCCGGCCGCGAGGATCGTGCCGGCCTGGCCAACCCCGCGGGTGCGGAACCGCAGGGCGGTGGTGCCGGAGGTGAGGCCCGCGAGCGCCCGGGCGTCCTCGGCGGCCAGGTAGTTCGCGCCGAACTCGGCGACGGGTTCGGGCAGGGAGGCGGCCGCCATGACTTCGCGGGGCGACCAGACGTCGGCGTGGACGGCGAGGTCGGTGATCGTCGCGACTGTGTCGTCGGCGATCTCGATCGCCGAGGCGCCGATCGTCCCGAGGAACACCGTGGCCGTCGACGTCATCTCGAGGCCGCCGTCGACGAAGACGCGTGTCGCGGTGTCGTCGACCGTGAGGGCGAAGGCGTGCCATTCGCCGTCGGTGACGGGGACGGCGTCCTCGAGCTCGATGAAGGCCGAGCGCTCGGGCGACTCCACGCGCACGCTCAGCCGGTCGCGCTCGCTGACGAGGGCGATTTGGCCGCGCTCCCCCGCCGCGGACAAAAGGGTCGCGTCCGCCAGCACGCGGAAGCGGAAAACTAGGGTGCCCGAGGTCAGGTGGGCGGCCTGGTCAAGAGGGAGTGTTGTCACCGTTCTTTCCCTCACGTCCTTGTGGAGACGAGTGGCGGCCTCGCGTGCCGCGTGACGTCCGTGTCGATCGGTGATCGTCAGATCGGCGGCGGTGGCCCCCACACGGGCCCCGCCGCCGATCACACAGGTTGCGGAGGTTACTTCACCGCCGCGTCGTGGATGTTCGCCAGCATCTGCAGGCGCTGCTCGAGCGACGCGTCCTTGGGGACGCAGATCTTCGCGCCCAGGTACGTCGTGCCGGCGGCGACGGCGGCCTTGGCGCACTCGGTGATGACGTCGGGCGTCATCCACGAGGTCGGCTCGTCCGTGCTGGCCGGCAGGTGGCCGTCAATCCACGCGTAGCCGTACTGGGTTTCCTCCGGGCCGGCGCCCGAGAACATGAGGCCCGCGAGGACGCCCGCCTTCCCGGCGGCCTCGACGTGGGCCAGCGGTGCCTTGGCGTCGCGTTCTTCGAGGCAGGAACGGCCCCAGTTGAGGTGGATCCCCAGCCCCAGCTCGCGGGCGACGGCGATCTCGTCGGCGATCTCCAGGAAGCCCTTTTCGGACTTGCGGCCCTCGCGCGGCGCGTCGCAGTGCTCAATGACGAGGCCTGCGCCGGCCCACTCGCGCTCCTTCAACTCGCCCAGCGAGTCGAGGAACGGCGCAACCTCGGCTTTGGCCGTCGGCGCCGAGTGCACCTGAACGCGCGCGACGACGCTGCGGCCGGCCTGGTCGGCCAGGCGGTTGACGACGACGCGGATCTCTTCGACGAACGCGAGGGCGAGGTCACGACCCTCCTTGACGGGGCTGGCCAGGCCAAAGTCGCCGTTCTTCCACACGTTCTGCATGGTTCCGGGAATCGCCGTGATCGTCGAGGCGGCCCAGTGGGTGGGAATCTGGGACCCCAGCCACTGCCAGTTTTCGGCCAAATCACCCGGGTACGGGATTTCGATCCCGTCGATCCAGGACTCGCCGGCCAACAACCGGTAGTAATCCTCTTGCGCCTCACGCCCCTCGGGCAACGACGCGTACGCCCCAACAACGAACGGTACGGACATCACTAATCTCCTTCGATTATGCGTTGATGCGGAAAACCCGCGACAGAATTCATCATATGTCTGACGGGCGAGGGATGCTAGACCCTCGCCCGTCAGAACGTGAACACCAGTTCAGATTGTCACTGTCTGGCTAGGCCGCTTCGCCCTCGTCGGAAGCGGCGATGGCGGCGATCGTCTCGTCGTCGCCGTCCTCCGGGCGAACCGCCGACGGATCGACGGCCTGCTGGATCTTCTTCGGCAAGTTGAGACCGATCGACAGGACGACGATCAGGGCGAAGCCCACCGACAGGATGGCGAGGGCGCCACCGAGCGACACCTTCGAGGCAACCGCAGCACCGAGGACCGGACCGACCGCGCCACCAAGCGCGACGACGCTGACGTACGCCGTCCTCACGCCGGAAGGCGAATGGCGCACGTGGCAGGCCGACGGCGAATGGGCCGACGGCAAGTGGCACGACGTCGTCGTCCGTGCCGGCGAGGGCGCGATCGACCTCTACGTCGACGGCTTCCGCGAGGCCCGTATCCCGGGCCAGGCGTTCTTCGGCGACATCGACGGCGTTGACCAGATCATGATCGGCCAGGACATTCACGGCTCGCGCCTGTTCGGCGAGGTCTCGCGCGCGATGGTCTACCCGACGCCGCTGACCGACGGCCAGATCAAGCGCCTCTCGCACGTCGAGCCGCTGCATACGCGCGCCCTGTTCGACCGCGGCATGGAAGGATCGATTAGCTACCGCATCCCTTCTCTCTTGACCCTTCCCTCGGGGGTCATCATTGCGGGGGCGGATCAGCGGACGACAATCGCTAACGACTCGCCGAACGACATCAACTTCACCGTGCGCCGGTCTCTCGATGGCGGCAAGACGTGGGAGGGCCTCCAGGAGGTTCTCGTCTATCCCGGCGAGGGCGCCGACGGCGCGTCGGTCATCGACTCGTGCACGGTGTACGACGCCGAGACCGGCGTGGTCCACTGCCTCATTGACCACTTCCCCGGCGGGATCGGCCAACCGAACAACGCCCACGGCACCGGCATGGACGACAAGGGTCACTTCGTCCTCACCGACACCGCGGGCCACGAGTACATCGTCCAGTCCGACGGCACGGTGACGACGGCCGACGGCGAGGCCACCGACTACGTCGTCGCGCCCTCGGGCGACGTGACGAAGGGCGGCAAGCCGGCCGGCAACATCTACTTGAAGGACGGCGTCGACCCCAACCAGTCACTGCTCACCGCGCGCACGTCGTACCTCGTCCACATCTACTCCGAGGACGAGGGCGCCACCTGGTCCGAGCCGATCCACCTGAACTCGCAGGTCAAGGAGCCCTGGATGGCGTTCCTCGGCACCTCGCCGGGCACCGGCCTGCAGCTCACGCGCGGCGCCCACAAGGGCCGTTTGGTCATCCCCGTGTACTACTCGGGCGACCACACGAAGCAGTTCTCGGCCGCCGTCGTCTACTCCGACGACCACGGCAAGACGTGGAAGCGCGGCAAGTCGCCGTGTGACGGCCGCGTCTTCAAGGGCGAGACGCTCGATTCGAAGACCCTGGCCGACGACGAGGCGTCGACGCACGAGTCGACGATCATGGAGCTGCCCGACGGCCGCCTCCTCGTCCTCATGCGCAACCAGCACCCGTCCGGCCGCGTCGGCAAGGCGATTTCGACCGACGGTGGCGAGACCTGGGGCGAGGTCACGTACCAGAGCGACATCCCGGAGATCTTCAGCCAGCCGAACGGCATCGCCCTCAGCCTGGCCGACGGCCGCCGCGCCCTCGCGTTCGCGAACGCGTCGCAGCTCATGCCGTACCGCGGCAACGGCGTCCTCCGCGTGTCGCTGGACGACGGCGAGACCTGGCCGATCCACCGGACGTTCAACCCGGGCCACTACGTCTACCAGTCGATGACCCAGCTGCCGTCCGGCGCGATCGGGCTGCTGTGGGAGAACGAGTGGCAGGGCCTCTACTTCACGGAGATCCCGCTGAGCTGGTTCGGCTCGGACGAGCTGGCGTAGCGGTCGGCGACGCCACAAGACAAACTGCCGACACCCGTCGGTGACCGGTCACGCGGCCGGCGGTTCCTCGCCCATCTGGTGGGGAGCCGCCGGCTCCGACCAGTCACTCACCGCTTCAACGCGACCTCGCCCCGAAAAGGGCGCCGCGCTATAGCCTGAACCACACCGAATTCTTTCCAGCAAAGGGGTCCCATTTCACGGACCCCCGTGCTATGCTTATCAGACGTCAGACCAATTGTGTTGGGGGCTCAGATTTCCCCCGATTCGCCAGACAAAGGAGTTACCATGGCGCCCTTCATCCGCGGAGTCGTTCCCCCCGTCGTCACGCCGCTCACGGCCGACCGCAAGTTCGACCGCGAAAGCTTCAACCGCAACATCGAGCGCATGCTCGACGCCGGCGTTGACGGCCTCTTCTTCCTCGGATCCTCCGGCGAAGTTGCGTTCTCGACCGACGCCCGCCGCGACGAGATCGTCTCCGCCGCCATCGAGCAGGTCGCGGGCCGCGTCCCCGTCCTCATCGGCTGCATCGACACCGAAACCGAGCGCGTCATCGAGCACGCCAAGCGCGCCGAAGCCGCTGGCGCCGACGCGATCGTCGCCACCTGCCCGTTCTACGCCCTCGGCGGTGTCAAGGAGATCGAGCAGCACTTCCGCCTCATCCACGAGGCCTGCTCGCTGCCGCTGTTCGCCTACGACATTCCCGTGTGCGTCCACACTAAGCTGCCGGTTGACCTGCTGGTCAAGCTCGGCAAGGACGGCGTCCTCGCGGGCGTCAAGGACTCCTCCGGCGACGACGTGTCGTTCCGCTTCCTCGTCCAGGACAACGAGGACGCCGGCCACCCGCTGGCCCTCCTCACCGGCCACGAGGTCGTCGTCGACGGCGCCTACATGGCGGGCGCCGACGGCTCGGTCCCCGGCCTGGGCAACGTCGACCCCTACACCTACGTCCGCCAGTGGAAGGCCTACCAGGCCGGCGACTGGGAGACCGTGCGCAAGGAGCAGGAGCACGCCGCCCGCCTCATGCGGATCGCCACCGTGACCAGCGGCGTCACCGGTTTCGCCGCCGGCATCGGCTCGTTCAAGACGGCCCTGCAGCTGCTCGGCGTCTTCGAGACCAACCAGATGCCGAACCCCGTCGTCCCGCTCGAGGGCGACAACGTTGAGGCCGTCGCCGGCGTCCTCCGCGACTGCGGACTCCTCGAGAAGTAACCATGTCGACGCCCGCTTCCCAGCCCGTCCTCGTCCTCGACATCGGCGGGACGAAGATCGCCGCAGGCATCGCCTGCCCCACGCGTACGGGGTGGGCGGTCGCCTACTCGCAAAAACGCGCGACGCCGGCTAATGACGGCGGCGAGGCCGTCCTCGCCCAGGTCATTCAGGCGGCCCGCGACGTCGCGATGATCGCCGAGGTCGACGGGGTTCGCCCCGCGGCCTGCGGGATCGCGTCGGCCGGGGTCATCGACCCCGCCACCGGCGCCGTGACGTATGCATCCGACCTCATGCCGGGCTGGGGCGGCGTCGACTTGGCACGCGGCGTGGCCCAGGCGCTGGGCCTGCCGACGTTCGCCCTCAACGACGTCCACGCCCACGCGCTGGGCGAGGCCCAGTTCGGGGCCGGCCAGGACGCCCGCCGGATCCTCGTGGTCGCGGCCGGCACCGGCCTCGGTGGCGCCCTCGTCGTCGACGGCTGCGTCGATCAGGGCGCGTGCGGCATCGCGGGCTCGATCGCCCACCTGCCGCACCCGCTGGCGGCTGGGATGCGCTGCGCGTGCGGCTCCACGACCGGCCACATCGAATGCGTGACGTCCGGGACCGGCCAGGCCGCCCTCTACAACCGCAACCTGCCGGCCGGCATCAGCCCGGCCACCGGCGGCGGCGACGTGTTCCGCCGCCACCAGGCCGGCGACCTCTACGCCAGCGCGGCGCTGTCGGATTCGGCGCGCGCCCTCGGGCAGACGCTGGCGGGCGCCGCGGCGCTGCTGGACCCCGACCGGATCGTCCTCACCGGGTCAGCCACCCGGTCGGGCGACGGCTGGTGGTCGGCGCTGCGGGCCGGATTCAAGGGCGACGCCCTGCCGCTGCAAAGCGACGTCGCGTTGGTCGAAGGCACGCTGGGCGGCGACGCCCCGCTGATTGGCGCAGCCGCATGGGTGCGGATTCGCCAAACCTGTGCTAAACCTCAGATTTAGGGCTGTTGATCGAAGGATTCACTATGACTTCACCTCTCATTGACTCGTTGCGCGGCGGCCTCATCGTCAGCGCGCAGGCCTACCCCGGCGAACCGATGCGTCACCCCGAGACGATGGCGCAGATGGCCGACGCCGCCGAACGTGGCGGCGCCGTCGCGATCCGCTGCCAGGGCCTGTCCGATATTTCGGCGATCAAGGGCCGCGTCAAGGTCCCCGTCATCGGCCTGTGGAAGGAAGGCGACGACGGCGTCTACATCACCCCGACCCTGCGCCACGCCCGCTGCTGTGCGGCCGCCGGCGCCGACGTCGTCGCGATCGACGCGACCCGTCGCCCTCGCCCCGACGGCCTCACCTATGCGGAAACCGTCAAGGCGCTGCACGACGAGGGCGTCGTCGTCATGGCCGACTGCGGCAGCATCGACGACGCGCGGATGGCCGCCGAGGCCGGCACCGACATCCTGTCGACCACGCTGTCGGGCTACACCGGCGAACGCGAAAAGACGGACGGCCCCGACTTTGAGCTGCTGCGCCAGATGGTCGCCGAATTCCCCGACTTTCCCGTGATCTGCGAGGGCCGCGTCCACACGCCCGAGCAGGCGAAAGCCGTCATGGAGGCCGGCGCGTGGGCCGTCGTCGTCGGCACCGCCATCACCCACCCGACCTCGATCACCACGTGGTTTAAGAACGCCGTCGCCGACGCCGTCGCGACGAAGTAGATCCCAAGGAGATCCCATGCACATTGGCATTTTCGCTACCCCGGACGACGCCGCCGACGAGGCAGCCAAGATCATCATCGACGCCCACACGCGCCCCGGCTTCGTCCTCGGCGTGGCCACCGGCTCGACCCCGCTGCCGCTGTACACCCGGCTGCGCAAGGCCCACGCCGATGGGAAGTTCGACCTGTCGGGCGCCCAGGCGTTCGCCCTCGACGAGTACGTCGGGATCGCCGCGGACCACCCGGAGCGGTACCGCAACGTCCTCCTCACCGAGCTGGTGAAGGACGGCGGCACCGGCCTGACCGACGAGGCGCTGCACACGCCGAACGCGCTGACCGGCGACCCCTACAAGGCCGCGGAGGAATACGACGCCTCGATCCGCGAGGCGGGCGGCGTCGACATCCAGATCCTCGGCATCGGCGCGGACGGCCACATCGGCTTCAACGAGCCCGGCGGGTCGCTGACCTCGCGCACGAACGTGGGCGCCCTGACCGAGCAGACGCGCCGCGACAACGCGCGGTTCTTCGACGATGACATCGACAAGGTTCCCACGCAGTGCGTGACGCAGGGCCTCGGCACGATCATGGAAGCCCGCCAGCTGGTCCTGCTGGCCACCGGCGCCGCCAAGGCCGACGCCGTCCGCGAGCTCGTCGAGGGCGGCATCTCCGCCCGCTGGCCCGCGACGATCATGCAGATGCACACCAACGCGATCGTTCTCGTTGACGAGCCGGCTGCCGCGAAGCTCGAGCTGGCCGACTACTACAAGGCCCAGTGGAAGGCTCTCCACCAGGCCTAATGTCCGCGCTTTCCGCGCGCGGTGACCCCCTAATCGGTGCCCGCCCCCGTTCCCTGGGGCGGGCACCGGTCTGTCTGCGGCCCCTGCCCGTGAGCGTGATCCTTTCGTCCGATTTGGTCACGTTCATCGGCCCAGACCGGTGAACGTGACTTTTTTTGATCACGTTCACCTAGCGGTGGGGACGGTGACGACGACGTCGGCCAAGTTTTCGGGGTGGTTGTCGGCGATGAGGGCGTCCTCCTGGGCGGCCCAGGCGTCCCAAAACGGCGCGTAGGTCTCACCGTCGCGCGCAAGGGCGCGGGATTTACGCACGTCGCGCGGCGCGTCGACCCAGATGGCGAAGTCGATCAGCGGCCGCGAGCGCACGGTGAGGGCGCCGCAGCCCTCGATGAGCAGCGGGGCGTGGGGGTCGACCTCGACGTGAGGGCCGAAGGTGCCGGCATGCCAGTCCCAGCGTTGGTAGGCCGACTCGCCGGTGAGGACGGAATCGACGAGGATGCGCGCGCCCTCGGCCAGGCCGTCCCAGCCGGGATACCAGTCCTCGACGGCCAGGCAGGTGAGGCCGGGGACGCGGGGCGTGAGGTCGGCGGCCAGCCGGGCCGCGAGCGTCGATTTGCCCGACCCGGAACGCCCGTCGATGGCGATGACGCCGCGCCGGCCCGCGGCCTGCGCCCAGGTGAGGGCGCTGAGGCACGCCCTCGCGAGGCCTGTGCGGTCGGCGCCCTCGCCGGCGTCGGGGCGCGGGCGGTCAGGCACGGGACTTCCGCCGAAACAGCGTCACGCAGTAGTAGAGGGCGCCAATCGCGATGACGAGGAGGATGATCCCTGTCGCGGCCGTGCGCTCGACGAGCGCGGCGATTCCCAGGGCGCCAAAAACGACGCCGATCGTGCCGTAGACGAGCGCCGTCCACCGGCGGTAGCGGTGGAGCGGCCGTTCGGGATTCTCCCGGGTGAGGGCGCGGGCCTCGTCGAGGACCGGGCCGTGCAGCCGCGCCGGGTCGCGGCCGGAATCGCGCTGGAGGAGTTCGGTGATCGCCTGGCTCGCATCGTCCTCGGTCCACCACATTTGTCTGGTGAGGATGACTTTGAGGGTCTCGTACCAGCCCATCCCCTGCTCGTTGCGGCCGGGGTCGATGGGGGTCCCGCTGACCAGCACCGCAAGGGCGAACGCGATGCCGAACCCGATGAGAATCCACCAGAACCGCCCAAACGGCAGGGTGACGGCGACGCCCTCGAGCTGGCTGCGCCACCCTAACGCCGCGACGGCGAGGACGACGATAACCACGGTGAGGGCGAGCATCGCCGGGTGCTTCCAGCGGCGCGAAAGGATTCCCCACCTGCGCATCCACCACAGAGCGGTCGCCCAATCGACGAGGAGGGCGAGGCCGAGGGAGAAGAGGATACCCAGCAACGCAAGGGTTTGCGGGCCCGCGAAGCCGCCGTCGCCGCGCGCGGTGATGACCAGTCCCATGAAGAAAAAGGCGACGAAGCGTGCCGCCAGGTCGTTGTAACTGAGCCGCGCGCCGCGCGAACCTTCGCGGATAACGCCGTTGATGTCCATCAGCCCGCCCCCGTCACCGTGCTTCTTCACTCCGCTCTCGTCACGGTAACATGCGCCAATCCGTGAACGTGATCATAAAAGGTCACGTTCACGGGTTTGGGGGCATGAACGTGATCAAAGCGGACAGAAGGATCACGTTCACGGGGGTGGGGCGGGAGGGCGAGGTGACTACGACGAGGCGAGGCGCTGTTGCTCCGCAAGTACCGACGGGATACGCGAGTTCATAGCGATCCACGCTGCTGCCCGTGGGTCAATACTGGAGGCGACCATGTCTATCGCGGCCATATAGCTCTGTAATCGCTCAATGTCTCCTGAATCGCCCGTGGCACTGACAAGGGGTTCCTGATGGGACGCGCGATTACGAACAATGCGGACGAGCTCGACGTTGGCCTCGAAGTCTGCCCGTGATCGGCCCGGGTAATGCGGCATTCCGCCATTCTCCAGGCTGATGAGGGCCTTCCAGATTGTTGCTTCGAGTCGGGGGATGAGAAGGAACCGCCAGTTGTCTAGAGAGAGCCCCGCGACGATCTGGTCAGGTTCCGGTTCATGCCCTGCCGCTTCAATCCTTGCAACGACTTTGTTGACGTTGCGGCGAAAGCTCCCTAGCCGTGGATACCGATCTGACTCCCACCACAATCTAGTGCCAGCATCTTGAGTGAGTCTGGAGTCGATAAAGTTCCTCAGAAGGACTTCGACGTGTCCGATATCTTCCAGGAATGCTTTCGACACCCGTGCGTTCCACACGTACTGTCCAACTGGGTCAGCATCGCCGTAGCGAAGCATTCTGGACGTAGAGAACCACCGGGAAAGGTCCTCTTGCGTGACAGGGAGAACCTCATGGTAATCTTGATGGCGATAGGCCCCGGGAAGGTCAATGCCGCGAAACATCGGTACACCCCCGGGGTCAGCGGTTTCTTTACGCTGCTCGCGAGCGCTCATCGAGACAGATTCATCCATCATCTTCAGCGAGTTCTCCCTGTTGTCTCGGGGGGGGGGAGACGGAGGGCGGCCCAAACGACGTTCCAGCCATGACCGAAAGGCATCGAGGCTCATCCTATGCGGCGCCCGGAGCACGACGCCCTCCGCCCTCCGTGAACGTGATCATAAAAGGTCACGTTCACGGGTTTCGCTGGGTGTCAAGTGGCTGTGAGCCATTGTTGTTTGGTTATTGGGTGGTGAGGGTGGTTAGGGGGTGTGGTGTGGC
>URAS01000005.1 GCA_900545825.1 uncultured Actinomyces sp. | reverse complement strand
GAACGTGACCTTTCTGTCCGATTCGGTCACGTTCATGCAGCCCAACCGGTGAACGTGACCTTTTTGATCACGTTCACTATCCGGGCGGGCGCGGTGCGGGGTGCCGAGGGCGTCGGCGAGGACGTCGCGTGCGGGCCCGGGCTGGCTGCCGGCCACGCTCGGGCCCCGTGCCCTTCGTGGCGGTGCCTTGTCGGCGGGCGGGCGCGGGTTTGCGCCGATAGCATCGAAGCATGCACATCGGATTTCTTGGAACGGGCCGCATGGGCACCGAGCTGGTGTCGCGCCTCATCGGCGCCGGCCACACCGTCACGGTCTGGAACCGCACGGGTGAGCGCACCGCCGCGGCCGCCCGCGCCGGGGCCACCGTCGCCGACACTCCGGCCGACGCGATCGCCGACGCCGACCTCGTCATGACCTGCCTGTTTGGGCCGGCCACGGTCACCGAGGTCGTCCTCGAGGGCGACTGGATGCCCGAGGGCGCCGTGTGGGCCGACATCACGACCATTTCGCCGGATGACGCCGCCCGCGAGGACGCCTGGGCGCAGGGGCGCGGCGTCCGCTTCGTTCACACGCCGGTCGTCGGCACGCTGGCGCCCGCGCGCGCCGGCACGCTGGGCGTCTACGTCGGCGGCACGGACGCCCAGGCGCGGAGCCTCGTCAGCAAGGCCGTCGCCGCCTACGCCGACCCGCAGCGCCTCGTCGAGGTCGACACGCCCGCCGAGGCCGCGACCGCGAAGCTGCTGGCGAACCTCGCCCTCGTGACGACTGCCCAGGGCGTCGCCGAGGCCCTGCGTTTGGGCACGTCACAGGGGCTTTCGGCCGAGCGCGTCCTCGATCTTCTCGACAAGACGTCGCTGGCGTGGATGGCACAGTTCAAGCGCGATTTCGCCCTCGGCCGCGACACCGCCGACGCCCAGTTCACGACCAACGCGATCGCGAAGGACGCGGGCCTCATGCTGCACTCGTCCGCGCTGCCGCTGCCGGCGACGACCGCCGGCCTCGAGGCACTCATCGCCGTCCAGCGTGACGGCCGCGGCGAGGACGACTTCTCGGCCATGATCGCCGCGGAAAACCCGGCGCTCAAAAAGTAGCCTCCCAAGCGAAACGCTCACCTCAATTGTCAGAACTACCGATTACCGGACAGTATCGACAAGTTAGGTGAGCGTTTCGGGTTTATGGTGAGCGTTTAATCTTCATGAAGGACCGCGGCGGCCCACGCCGATCTACGAAAGCCCGCGAAAGCCCGCGAACCCCACCTCCCCATGGGGTCCGCGGGCCTTCTTGGCGGGACGCGCGTCAGAGCAGCGACGCGTAGAGGGCGCGGATGTCCTCCAGAGTCGCCTTGCGCGGGTTGCCGGGCGTGCACACGTCGGCAAACGCGTCCTGCGCGAGGGCGTCGACGCCATCTTCGGTGACGCCGACGGCCGAGATCTTCGTCGGGTTATCGAGCCGCACTGTGAGGTCGGCGACCGCGTCGCACGCGGCCTTGCGGGCGTCCTCGAGCGGCATCGTCTGGGCGCCCTCGACGCCGAAGGCCTCGGCGATGTCGCGGTACTTTTCGCCCGTGTAGTCGGCGTTGTACCGCATGACCGGCGCCAGGAGGATGCCGTTCGCCAGGCCGTGCGGCGCGTTGTAGCGGCCGCCCAGCGGGTGCGCCATGCCGTGCACCAGGCCGAGGCCGACGTTCGAGTACCCCATGCCCGCGATGTACGAGGCGTACGCCATCTTTTCGCCCGCCTCCGCGTCGCCGGCGACCGACTTCTCAAGGTTCGCCGCGATCATCTTGATCGCCGTCAGGTGGACGGAATCCGACAGCTCCCACGCGCCCGGCGTGATGTAACCCTCGATGGCGTGCGTCAGCGCGTCCAGGCCGGTCGCGACCTTGAGGCCGCGCGGCATCGAGTCGGTGAGGTCGGGGTCGATGAGCGCGAGGACGGGGATGTCGTGCGGGTCGACGCAGACGAACTTCCGCTTGTTTTCGGTGTCGGTGATGACGTAGTTGATCGTCGTCTCGGACGCGGTGCCCGCGGTCGTCGGGATGCCGATGATCGGGACGGCCGGGTTCTTCGTCGCGGCGACACCCTCGAGCGAGAGGACGTCCGAGAACTCCGGGTTTGCCGCGATGATGCCGACGGCCTTCGCCGTGTCCTGCGGCGAGCCGCCACCCAGGCCGATGAGGATGTCGGCGCCCGACTTCTTGAAGGCCTCGACGCCCGCCTTGACGTTCGCGACGGGCGGGTTGGGGGCGACATCCGAGAAGACCTCGTAGGGGAAGTCGGCGGCGTCCAGCAGTCCGGTGATCTTCGCGGCCGTCCCGGTCTCGAGCAGGACAGGGTCAGTGATGAGGAACGCTTTCTTCGCGCCGCGAGCGCGCAGCTCCGGCACGAGGTTCTCGATCGCACCGCGGCCGAAGTACGAGGTCTGATTGAGGATCATCCGGTACGTCATTAGGGGAGCCTTTCTGTTAGCGCTAACTGGCTGTCAGTTCAACGCTACGCAGTCGCGGCCGCGGCTCCTAGGGGCCGAGGGCGTTTTCCCTCGCCCTCGGGTGGGTTTTTTCGGCGCCGGCACCCCAAAAGGGGACATATGTCCCACGTCACAGGGCGAGGGCGTCGTCTGCGGCCCGGGCCCAGGCGCCGGCGACAGGGCGCCCCCCGAAACGCGCACCTCCCAACCGAAACGCTCACCTAACTTGTCAGAACTACCGATTATCGGACGGCATCGACAATTGAGGTGAGCGTTTCGCATGAGGCGGGCGCCCTACGGCAGCGACAGACCGAAGACCGGCGGCACGATGAAGTAGCAGGCCAGGACCATCAGCACCGTCGCGAGGACGTTGAAGAGGATGCCGGCCTTGATAATGTCGGGCATCCGCAGATATCCGGTCGCGTAGGCGATCGCGTTCGGCGGCGTCGACACCGGCAGCATGAATGCGCACGACGCCGCGAGCGCGACGGGGATCGCGAGGACGAGGATCGAGTCGTGGCTGAATCCCAGGCCCATCGCGACGCCGCCGACGATCGGGAGGAAGGTCGCCGAGGTCGCCGTGTTCGACATGATTTCCGTGAGGAACTGGACGAGCAGCAACAGCATGAGGATCATGACGATGACGGGGAAACCCTTGAGGACCTGCGCTTGCGTCGAGATCCACACGGCCAGGCCGGTCTTCGAGAACATCGCAGACAGCGACAGCCCGCCGCCGAACAGCAAAAGCATGCCCCAGGGCACGCCCTCCTTCGCGGTCGGCCAGTCGAGCAGCTGTTCGCCCGTGCCCGCGCCGGCCGGGATGAGGAACAGCAGGACCGAGATGAACATGGCGATCGTCGATTCCTTGATCGAAATGTTCGGGAAGAAGTTCTGGGTAATGATCGGCATCCCGATCCACAGGATCGCGGCCAGGGCAAACAGGATCGCGACGCTGATTTCCGGCCGCGTCATTCTACCGAGCGACCGCAGGTCCTCACGGATCAGTTCGCGCCCGCCGGGGATTTCGTCCATCTCGGGCGGGAAGAGGACGTAGACGAGCAGCCACCAGCCGGCCAGCAGGAAGATCACCGCCATCGGCCCCATGACAATGAACCAGTCAAGGAAGCTCACGTTAATCCCATAGGCTTCCTTCACAAATCCCACAAGGAACGCGTTCGGCACCGAGCCGACGATCGTCCCCAAGCCGCCGATCGACGCAGAATAGGCGATCCCCAGCATGAGGGCGGTGCCGAAGTTCGAGCGCGTGTGGGTGTCGGCGCCGGCGTGCTGGGGCGCCATCTGCTTGACCAGCTCGAGGACGGACAGGCCGATCGGCATCATGAGCATGGCCATCGCCGTGTTGTTCACCCACATCGACATGAGCCCGGTCGTCAGCATGAACCCGAGGACAAGCTGGCGCGGTTTGGACCCGACCAGGAGAATCGTCGTCAGCGCCAGGCGCCGGTGAAGGTTCCACCGCTGCATCCCCAGGGCAATAAAGAAACCGCCCATGAAGAGGAAGACGATGTCGTTGGCGAAGGGCGCCGCGACGTCGGTGAACTTCGCGACCTGGAGGACGGGGAAGACGACGAGCGGCAACAGCGCCGTCGCCGCCAGTGGCATGACCTCGAACATCCACCAGATGCCCATGAGGACGGACAAAGCCATGGTCAAGCGGATACCAAACTCGGAGTATCCAGCGATCTTTTCTGGTTCAACTTTCGCGACCTTCGCGGCCTCGGTGGCGACGGCGGCCGCGTCGTGTGGCATCAGCCAGAACGCGAGGGCGAATCCCACGAGGCCGAGGACGGCCCCGATAATCTGCTTGCGGTGGGTGCCGCGGACTTCCGCGGCGGTGGGCTCGGGAACGGTCGCTTCGATGTGCGCGTCGGCGTGCTTCACAAGGGGATGCGGCGGCATGATACGTCCTCTCTCGACGTCGAGGGATTGGATAGGGCCAGTGTAGGGACCAAAAGCCGATCGCGCGCGCGGAGGGACATAAGTCTCATTGGAAAACTTTTCCCGCTAGTTACCGCGGTTTATCCGCGGGACTTTTGGCCGCCCTCGGGTGCCCGGACGCACCCCGCCCGCGCGCCCATCCGTCACACGCCCCCGCGCACACGAAGCGGGCCCCGCCGCATGGCGAGGCCCGCTTCGCTCAGACCACAGGCCGGCCCATGCCGACCCAAACCGCAAACCGGCTCAAGCCGGCTCGGCTACACCTCCTCAGGGATCATCTGGATCGCGCCGCACGGGCACTCTTCGACGCAGATGCCGCAGCCCTTGCAGTAGTCGTACTTGAAGACGTACTCGGTCGGCCGGATCTTTGTGATCGCGTTGTCCGGGCACACGCCGAAGCAGTTGTCGCACCCGAAGCAGTTGCCGCATGACATGCAGCGGCGGGCCTCGAAGATCGCGGACGTCTCGTCCAGCCCCTTGACGACCTCGTCGAACGTCGAGGCGCGGCGGGCGCCCTCGATGCGTTCGCGCACCTGGTGCGGCGCGTCGGCGTAATACCAGGTCGTGAGGTTATCGAAGGTCGCGTCGGCGTGCTTGGGCGCCGGCGTGTACGTGTCGCCGCGCAGGTAGGCGTCGATGTAGCGCGCCGCCTTCTTGCCGTGGCCGATGGCGACAGTGACCGTGCGCTCCGACGGCACCATGTCGCCGCCGGCGAAGACGCCCTTGATCCCCGTCATCATCTGGTTGTTCACCTGGACGACGCCGTTCTTGATCTCGATGTCCTTCGCCCGTTCAACCAGTCCGAGGTCGGATTCCTGGCCCAGCGCCATGACGACCGAGTCGGCGCCCAGCTCCTCGTATTCGCCGGTGGGCTGGGGGAAGCCGTTCTCGTCGAGCTCCATCTTTTCGACGGTCAGTTTGCCGCCATCGATGTGCTTAATCGTCGACAGCCACCGCATCATGATGCCCTCTTCCTCGGCCTCCATGACCTCGGAGTCGTGCGCCGGCATGCGGTCGCGGGTCCGGCGGTAAACGATGACGGCCTCTTCGGCGCCCAGACGCTTCGCCGTACGGGCGGCGTCGATCGCCGTGTTGCCGCCGCCGTAGATGACGACGCGGCGGCCGAGCATCGGCTTCTCGTCGCCCTCCATGTCGGCGAGCATTTCGACGGCGTCCATGACCTTCGCCGACCCGCCGGCGGGGATGTTCGCGTGGCGGCCGATGTGGGCGCCGACGGCGAGGAAGACGGCGTCGTAGTCGTTCTTGACGTCCTCGACGTTGTCGACCTTCGCGTTGAAGGTGAACTTCACGCCCATGTCCTCGATCCGCTTGATTTCAGCGTCGAGGATGTCGCGCGGCAGGCGGTACGCCGGGATGCCGAACCGCATCATGCCGCCCGCCATCGGCCCGGCGTCGCGAACTTCGACGTCGTGGCCCAGCCGGCGCAGGTGGTACGCAGCCGATAGGCCCGACGGGCCGGCGCCGACGACGAGGACGCGCTTGCCGGTGTCGGCGGCGCCAGCGGGGACCTCCCAGCCCTCCGCGAGCGCCTTGTCGCCGAGGAACCGCTCGATCGCGTTGATGCCGACGGCCTCGTCCAGCTGGCACCGGTTGCAGGCGGTCTGGCACGGGTGGTAGCAGACGCGCCCCATCGTCGCAGGCAGCGGGTTGTTGACCATGATTTCGCGCCAGGCGGCCTCGTAGTCGCCCTCTTCGGCGTGGAACAGCCACTGCTGGATGTTCTCGCCGGCCGGGCACGCCTTGTTGCACGGCGGCAGGAGGTCGACGTAGACGGGCCGTTCGGTACGCCACGAACCCGTTTCGTTGGCCAGCGACGAGCCGACCTCCAGCGAGATCGCCCACGGCGCCGACGAGTCGTGGTGGGTGTTGGCGTGCGCGGGAAGAACTGTTGAGTCAGTCATCGGGCATCCCCTTCCTTCGCGGCGTCGGCTTTCGTCCGACGCACCTGCTCGACGGGATCTTGTGCGGCGTCGGAATCGACGCCCTCGCCGGCCGCCACGCTGGACGAGGTCTCGGTGCCCGCCAGCTTGTCGGCGCCGTCGCCGCCGGGGCGCGCCTGCTCGGGCGTCATCGCCGAGGCCGACGTTTCGCCCGTCGTCGCGTCGTGCGCGGCCTGGTCGGCCTCGTGCTTCGTCCGCTTCGTTTCCGCGATAACCTGCGGCGTAAAGCGACCCTCCGGGTCTTCGGAGGCGGAAAGGATGCGCTCGAGGACGTCCTCGTCCAGCTCGTCGGCCTCGATGAGGCCGTAACGGCGAATGTTGCGGTCGCAGATCGCCTGCAGGCGGGTGAGGACGTCCTCCTGGCCCGGCTTGAACAGGTGGGCGAAACGGCGCTGGAGCTTGAGGTACTCCGTCACCGGCACGGGCCGGCGGATCTTCGTCACCGTCGTGATTTCGCCGCCCTCGGCCTCGAAGACCGGGAACAGGCCGCACTGCGTGGCCATGCGGGCCACCTGGATCGTCTTGTTCGAGGGCGACCCCCACCCCAGCGGGCACGGCACGAGCACGTGAATGTAGCGGGCACCGTGGTACTGCATGGCCTTGTTGACCTTGTATTCGAGGTCGCGCAGGTCGGCGACCGTGGCGGTCGCGACGTACGGGATCTCGTGGGCCATCGCGATGCGCGCCATGTCTTTGCCCTGGCCCCACGTGTTTCCGGGGTGGGAGCCCACGGGCTGCGTGGTCGCGGTGCGCGCGGCCGGCGGCGTCGCGCCGGAACGCTGGACGCCGGTGTTCATGTACGCCTCGTTGTCGTAACAAATGTAGAGGACGTCGTCGTTGCGCTCGAACATGCCGGACAGGCAGCCCATCCCAATATCAACCGTGCCGCCGTCGCCGCCCTGGGCAACGACCCTGGTCGAGCGGCCTTTCGCGCGCATCGCCGCGGCCACGCCCGACGCGACCGCCGGGGCGTTGCCGAACAGCGAGTGGATCCACGGGACGGTCCACGCCGATTCCGGGTACGGCGTCGAGAACACCTCGAGGCAGCCGGTCGCGTTCACCGTGATGATGTCGCCCTCGGCGGCGGCGGTCGCCGTGTCGAGGGCGTAGCGCGCGCCGAGCGCCTCGCCGCAGCCCTGGCACGCGCGGTGCCCGGACGTCAGCGAGTTGATGCGCTGGGGGTTCGACTGCAGCGACCGGTCGTCGTCGCCGGCCAGGCGGTTGCCGACGGCATACGAGCCGACCTGGTAAAACTTCACGTGCTCACGCGCGGGAATCTCGGTCTCGCGGGTGGTGCGGATCAGGGGTTCAGGCAGTGAAACGGTACTCATAGTTCTCCTCCCCCATTCACAAGCCCAGGTGTTCATTCGCGCGGACGCGGGCGTCGCGCTGGACGTTCTCGGCGATCGAGCCGGACCGGCGGTGCTCGGACTGGCGCTTGAGCTCGCGCTCGACCAGCTCGCGGTCGAGGTCAAGGAACGTCAGCTGCTCCAGCTCATCCTTGGCCGCGGAATCGAGCATCTCGTCGAGCGAACGCTTCGTGATGTTGCGCCCACCCAAACCGGCGATGACCTCGTAGTTCTTCAGTGACTTGCCGCGGTGGGCCAGGGCCGCGCGGCAGTGCGACGCGACGATGCCACCCATGCCGACGCTGAACGCCTTTTCCACGCAGACGAACCGCTTGGCGCCCTCGAGGGCGTCGGCGACGGCCTCGAACGGGAACGGCCTGAACGACGTGATCCCGAGGACGCCGATCTTTTCGCCCGCGGCGCGGCGCGCGTCGACGACGTCCTTAATCGTGCCCAGGACGGACCCCAGCGCGACGACGATCGTTTCGGCGTCCTCGCACTTGTAGGGGCGGACAAGGCCGCCCGAGTCGCGCCCGAAAACGTCCTTGAACTCGGCCGCGACCTGCGGAATCAGCTCGAGCGCCTGCTGCTGCTTGACGTGGGCGAGGTAGCGGACCTCGGTGAACGCCTCGGGGCCCACCATCGCGCCCAGCGTGATCGGGTCGGCCGGGTCGAGGACGACGCGCGGCGTGTACGGCGGCAGGAACTTCTCGACCTGTTCGGGTTCGGGGAGGTCGACCTGCTCGACCGCGTGGGTGAGGATGAAGCCGTCCATGCACACCATGACGGGCACCGACAGCTCCTCGGCGATCCTGAACGCCTGAACGTGCAGGTCAGCGGCCTCTTGGTTGTTCTCGGCGAACAGCTGCAGCCACCCGGAGTCGCGCTGCGACATCGAGTCGGTGTGGTCGTTCCAAATGTTGATCGGCGCGCCGATCGCGCGGTTGGCGACCGTCATGACGATCGGCAGGCCCAAGCCGGACGCGTTATAGACGGCCTCGACCATGAACAGCAGGCCCTGCGAGGCCGTCGCCGTGTACGTCCTCGCGCCGGCCGCCGATGCACCGATGCACGCGGACATCGCGCCGAACTCGGACTCGACGTTGATGTATTCGCAGCCCTCGAGCTTTCCGCTCTTGACCAGCGCCGACAGCGCTTCAACGATGTGGGTTTGGGGGCTGATCGGGTAGGCGGCGATCACCTCGGGGTGGCAGGCAGCGACGGCGCGCGCCATTGCCTGCGAGCCTTCGATTTGCTCAAGCATCGGCCTTCTCCTTCCCCGCCATCATGCTCTTCATCAGGTCATACGCCGCCGAGGCGGCCTCGACGTTTCGTTCGCCGATCTTGCCTGGGAACTTGTTGCGGATCGCCTGCTGCACCGACTCCAGCCTGACCAGACCGGTGAGGGCGGCGACCCCGCCCAACATGACGGCGTTGGGCAGCGGGCGTCCCAGGTATTTCTTCGCCAACTCCGTCGCCGGGATGGTGATGATGTGGCCCGGCTGATAGGTGGCGACGATGTCGTCGATGCCCAGTTCAGTCGTGGTTTTCGCCGAGTTGATGAGGGCGTAGCCGTCGCTCGCCAGACCCGAGAAGACGTCCATGATCGGCAACAGTGTCGGGTCCTGGACGACGACGAGGTCGGGCGCGAGCACGGGCTCGCGGGTGCGGATTTCGGTGTCGGTGATGCGGCAGTAGCTGACGACAGGCGCGCCTGTACGTTCCGAGCCAAACGAGGGGAACGCTTGTGCGTGGTGACCGTCGGTAAACGCCGCGTAAGCCATGAGATCTGAGGCGGTGACGACACCTTGCCCGCCTCGACCATGAATGCGTACCTCAGTCATGAGGCCAGAGTAGGAGTCTGCGCAGGTCACGGGGCGATTTGCCCGAATTGCGCCCCCCACCTGCGCATATGCGCCCAAAGTCCTGGGACCTAAGCCCGGCTTTTCTCGAACGTCGCTGTTACATAAATAAATAATCTGCCGTTGGTAAAGAAAGGTGAGGGTGGGCTTAGTGGTAGTTGTGGCGACTAACTCTGTCGAAAGCGTCACGGCCGTTGGTGGTCTGCTTGGTTCGGGCAGGGAGGATTGGGGGCGGCGGTGGGTCATGTTAACCCGCCGGGTCGCGTGCTTGGATGGTGATTTTGACTAGACCCCCCAAATGTGACTTTTTTGGGGGTGAAATGGCCACTTACACACCGAAAGAAGTCACATTTCGCGCTCATGTTTGGGTGGAGGCCGTGAACGTGATTCTTCCGTCCGAAAACGTCACGGTCATCGGCATGACTACCGCCGAAGGCCATCAATAGACGCAAGCCGGCGAACCAACCCGCCCTCACTCCCGCCATCCCCACCACCGCCCAATCCACAACCCACACACCCCACCCACTTATCCACAACGTGTGGACTACCTGGGGATAACTACACCGGTGTCATTAGACGCTCTCACACACCGGCCTCGACAATTCGGCGGAACGGCGCCGTTTGGCGGCTAACTACACGTATGTAAGTTTCAACAGGTTACCCCACAGGCTGTGGACAACGACTGTTCACAGCCTGTGGGGTTGGGGATAGTGGGGATAACTTCGACGGGCGGGTCACCAGACACCGATGATGTGCCACCAGGCGACGCCGATCGTCGACCAGACGACGAGGAACATGAGGCCGAGGGCGGTACCCGTGATCCACCAGGTCTTGACGTCGACGTAACCCGACCCGTAAAACACGGGCGCCGGGCCGTTCCCGTAGTGGGTAAGGCAGCCGAACATCGTCGGGATCCCCGCGAGGAACACAAGCGTCGGGATCGCCGGCAGTCCGATCGCCAAGCCGACTCCGTAGAACACGGCGAACATCGACGCCGTATGCGCGGTCCCGGACGCGAACAGGTAGTGCGACAGCGCGTAAATCGCCGCCAACAGGACAAACGCCAACCACTTGCCCAGGCCCAGGTGCCCCAGCCAAGCGGACACGTTCTTGCCAAACCAGCCGACGAAACCGACCTCGTTCAGCTGCGTCCCCATCATGACGAGGGCGGCAAACCACGTCAGCGTGTCCCAGGCGGCGTGCTCAGCGAGCATCGACCGCCACGACAGCGCCCCCGTGATCAGCAGGATCGCCAGGCCGACGAGGGCGACCGGGGTCGCCGAGATAAACGACCCGCCGCCGACCCACAGGCCGATAAGCAGGACAAACACTGCCAACGTGATCCATTCGCGCGTCGTCATCCGCCCCAGCTCACGCAGTTCGGCGCGCGCCGCGGCCGGCGCCTCGGGGGTGCGCCTGACGTCGGGCTTGTTGAAGACGTAGACGATCAGCGGCACGAGGGCGAACCCCACGGCGCTGGGGAGGACACTGGCGCTCAGCCACCCGCCCCAACTGAGGTGAGTCCCCTGGTCGCCGGCCAGTTTGACGGCCATCGCGTTCGGCGCGGCGCCGGTCAAAAACATCGTCGACGCGGCGAGGTTCATCGTGTAGCCGGTGAGCATGAGGTAATTCCCCACGCCATTACGCCGTTTCGTCACGCCGCCACGGGTGACCTCGGCGCCGTCGTCCTCGTGCGACTGACAAATCGACTTCGTCACCGGGTAAATGATGCCGCCGGCGCGCGCCGTATTCGACGGAATAAACGGCGACAGGACGAGGTCGGTCAGCCCCAGCCCATACGCCAAGCCCAGCGTCGACCGGCCGAAGATCGACACGAACCCCAGCGCCATCCGCCGACCCAGGCCCGAATCGATGACCGAGCGGGCGACGAAAAACGCCGACACGATCAGCCAGACGACCGAGTCCGAGAACCCCGACAGCGCGACTTTCGCCGACGTCGACGGGTCGCCGGGCGCCAGCACCTGGGTGCCCGCGCACAGCGCCATCGCGGCGATCGCGATCGTCCCCATCGGCGCGGCCTTGCTGATGATCGCGACGACCGTCGCGACGAAGATCGCGAACAGATGCCACGCATTATCCGGCAGCCCGGCGGGCGTCGGCGCCACCCAACAGAGCACGCCGACACCGACGGCACACGCCAGCGCGACCGGCTTAATCTCCGTACTGACCAGCGCTTTCCAGCCAGTCCGCACGCTGGTGTCGCCGCTCATTTGATGTAACGCACTTTCTGCTCGAGGTCGGCCAACACCTGCGCTTTCCGCTCGTTGTAGACGACCTTCTTCTGCTCGAACAGGTTGTTGCCGTGCGCGTCGATCGACACGATCAGCGGGCCAAACTGCTTGACCCTAAACGTCCACAGCGTCTCGGGCATCCCCAGTTCGCGCCATTTGCCGTCCTCAACCTCTTCGACCTCGGTCGCGGCGATCACGGCGTTGCCGGCGGGGAACACGCAGTGGAGGGCGCCGAATTCGCGGCAGGCGCGCTCGGTGTTCGGCCCCATGCCGCCCTTGCCGACGATCAGGCGGACGCCGGTCTGCTCGGTGAATTCGTATTCGAATTTCTCCATCCGCATCGAGGTCGTCGGGCCGACCGAGACGACCTCGAAGGCGTCCTCTTGCCCGTCCTTCTTGCGGATAATCGGGCCGGCGTGAAGGATCGCGCCGCCGCGGATGTCGACGGGCAGCTCGCGGCCCAGCTCGACGACGCGGCGATGGGCGACGTCGCGGCAGGTGGTGATGTGCCCGTCGAGAAAGATGACGTCACCGACCTCGATGTTCTCGATGTCCTCGCGCGAAATCGGCGTGGTCAGGGTAATCGTGGAACCGTTGGCGCTCACAGCGTGACTCCTTTGTGGGTGAGAAGCGTGTAGTTGAGGTCGGCGTCAAAGCGGATCGTCCCGCGCCGGTGCGACCAGCAGCCGGTGTTGACGCACACCGACAGCACCGAGGGGTGGCGGGCGGAATTCTCGATGGCGACACCCATCGTCGACGCCGACCCGCCCAGGCCCTGCGGCCCCAGCCCGATCTGGTCGATCGCGGCTTTAAGGTTGTCCTCCAACTCGGCCACCAGCGGGTTCGCCGAATGCGTCCCGACCGGCCGCATGAGGGCGAGCTTCGACTGGTACGCCGCCGAGTCGATCGACGACCCGAAACCCACGCCGACCAGCAGCGGCGGACACGCGTTGAGGCCGTACGACGTCATGACGTCGAGGACGAACTCCATCGCCGCCTCGTATCCCTCGCCCGGCATGAGGGTCTTGCCCTGCCCCGGCAGCGAGCAGCCGCCGCCGGCCAGGTAGACGTCCATTTCGACGCCGTCCCAGTCGGGGATCGTCTGCCAATACGTCCACGGCGACTTCGTCCCCGTGTTGAGGCCGGTGTTGTATTCGTCGAACGTCTCGACGGTGTTGAGCCGCAGCGGCGCGTCCCAAGTGGCGCGCTGGACGCCCTCGCGGATCGCGTCGGGCAGGTCGCGCATGTAAGGGAAGTCCGTGCCGCAACGGATGAAGACCTGGACGAGGCCGGTGTCCTGGCATGACGGCCGCTTGAGTTCCTCGGCCAGCGCCTGGTTGCGTTCCATCGTCTGATAGATCATCTGCGCCATCGGCTGCTTTTCGTTTTCCGCCAATTCCTTGAGGCGGGCGCGCACATCGTCCGGCAGGCGCCGCGAAACGATCACAGTGAATTTGTCGAGGGCGTCGACCAATTTCTCGATTTCGCCGTCGAAAACGTGCTTTTCCCGCGACCCGGAACCGGTGGCGCGCGAGGCGACGTCCTCGTCGTCGGCGCGGCGCACCGTGGGGTTGGGAAGCTGGACGGTCAGCGGAATATCGGGGTGCGACGCCACCAAGGGAGAAGTCACGGTCATCGGCGTGTCCTTTCAATCGACATCGGTGGGATATGTCGATTTCACGCCGGAGCAACGCCGCAATCTGCCCGCATTTTTCGGACTTCCCGGGCGACGGATGTGGCCGGGGAGGGCGGTCCAGGGCGTCACCCCCGGCGGGCGCCGAAAAATGTCACCTGTGCAGCGTCACCTGAGCCCGTCGATGCGCCCCGCGAGCTCACTCATCCGCTGCGCCACGGCGTCGACGTGGCCCGCTAGGCCGCGGATTTCCGCGGCGACGAGGGCGTTGTCGCGGGTCTGCGAATCGACGACGCCGCCCAGCGAACCCGCCCACGCGGCCAGGCGCGGCGCGATCACCGGGTCGGTCCGCGGCACGTAGCGGGTGTGGAACGCCCGGTCGACCTCGGCCAGCGACTCGCCCGCGGCGCGCAGCTGGTGGCGGTATTCGCTGGGCGTCTTGGAAAACGTCTGGCGGAACGCGACGCCGAACGACTTAACGTCGGCGAATCCCGACGCGTAGGCGATGCTGGCGATCCTTTCGTCCGTGCGCCCCAGCAGCCCGACGGCGTGGGCCAGCCGCACCCTGGTCATATAGTCCGACGTCGTAATTCCCAGTTTGCGGCTAAACGCGTCGGATAAATAGGCCGGCGAATATCCCGCTTGCCGGGCGAGGTCGGCCAGCGAGAGGCGCTCGGAAAAATGGGCGTCGATATAGGTAGTCACCGCGCGGACCATATCGTCCTCGGGACCCTCGCCCAGGCGCATGCCGTCCTCCGGTCGGGCGCGGAAATGCCCGAGAAGGATCGACGTGACGTCGGCCAGATCGCGCTCCCACGCCGCCGCCTCGGCTGCTCCCACCTGCGCCGACGTCACCATCATCCGCGCCAGCAGGCCGCGCAGGCGCGCGAAAGGTTCGCGCTCGCGATTGTCCGTTTCGCTGACGCACGAAAAGACGACGCCCTCGGGGCAAAAACGCTCCAGATACCGCGGGGAAATATGGAGCAAACACGCCGCCGAACGGTCCGCAACGGATAATGTCGCGTGGCCCTCGTTCGAATTAATGAGGGCGATATCGCCGACCTCGATGACCCGCGTATCGCCGGACACGCACACCTCGATCGCGCCGTCGACGACCAGGAGGATTTCGCTATCGCGGTGCCAGTTGTAGTGGTACGACCCGATCTCGTACGTGTATTGCCGCGCCGCCTCGACGCCCGCGGGCGCGTGGACGTAGTGAAACTCCTCGGATGCCGCCATAAGTGTCACGCTACCGCGCCCGGGCGAAATCCGTCCCCGCGTTACACCACCACCGATTTACGCAATTGGCGGTATCGAAATAATCGCCTACTGCTCGTCGCGCGGTTTCGGGGTCAGCCATTCGGGGACATCCATGCTCGAGGGCGGCTGGGCGGGCTGCCGGCGGCGCCTCGCCCGTTCGCGCCGCTCGCGCAGCGAGGCGTAGGGCTTGTGGAACACGGGGAGGATCGCCGCATACGTCCGGTCGGCCCGCTTGAGGAGCGCCGCCCCGAAGTACTGCCCCAGGGTGAGGCCCGCGGCGATCGCCACGGCCGTGCCGATCGCCGCCATCGCGTAGTTGATCGCCAGTGCCGGGTGGTCGGTCATCGCCCACAGCGCCCGATAAATCATCGAGCCCGGCATCAGCGGCAAAATCGCGCACACGGCGAATGCGTCGGACGTCACCGTCGTCATTTTCGATAGAACCGTGCCGATAAGGCCCGCGGCGATCGCACCAATAGCCGTCGCCCACGCGGTGGGAATATCGACGGTGCTGGCGAGAATATAGAGGATGTAAATCGCCGGCGTCACCACGCAAATCCACGGCAGCGCGCGCTTTGGCGTCTGAGCGTAGACGGCCAGCGACACCCCGAACATGATGCAGCCGACCAGCCACTCCCATGCCTGCCCGTCGAAGGCGATCGGCCGAATCTGCTCCGAGATCGTGATGTCGAAGCCGAACTGGTGGCTCAGCAGGATCCCCAGCCGCACGCCGATGACCAGGCCCAACGTGTTGACGAGCGCCTCGGAGATCCGCCCAACACCGGTGAGGTGCCAGCCCGTGATCGCGTCATTGACCGCGCCCGTCGACGTCATCCCGGCCAGCATGAACATGATGACGGCGATGACGACCACCGAGGCGTTGGCGTTCGGGTCGATGAGCAGGGTGACGATTCCCGCGACCTCGCCGACGACCCCGGCGATAATCTGCAAAAAGAAAATCGGCAGCGCGAAATGCCGCTCGCAATAGGCAAAAATATAATCGAGGATAATCGCCGATATAAAGGTCAGAAGGCAGACCAGAAAATTACCCCCGAAAACGAGGGCGGCAGCCGCGGCGGTCATTCCGGAAAAGATGTGGACGACGGTCTTGGGGTACGGGCCCGGATAGGTTTGGATCCACTCGAGGTCGCGCGCGGCCTCGACGTGGTCCCGCCGCCCGGCGACGATCTCGTCGGCCAACTGCTTGACGCGGGTCTGGCGGCCATAGTCGAACTGGCGACCCGAGATCGTCCGCACCACCGAATGCGACACGGCGTCCGGCGGCTGGTACGACACCTGGATGTGGGAATAGCTGAGGTCGACGCTGACATAGCGAAGGCCCAGTTTTTGCGCGACTTTCAGCGTCGTGTAGACGACCTCGGAGGCCGAACACGCCGACCCCAGCATGAGTCTGCCGATGCGTGTGACGACGTCGACCTTGTCGACCTCTTCCTGGGTGATCTCGCGCATGCCTCATGCGTATCACCCGGGGTTGGCCCCTGGCTACTGTCGCCTACAATGGGGGCCATGTCTGCTCTCACAGATCACCCCATCTCCCCCACTTCCACCCCGTCGTCTACCGAGGCGCGGACGAAAGAGGCCCGCTGGGCCGCCGCGTCCGGCTTCTTTGGCGCGATCGCGGAGTACTACGACTTCGCGCTCTACGCCCCTGCTGCGGCCCTGTTGTTTGGGCCGCTTTTCTTTTCCCCGCTGGGCCACGCCGGCGCCACGATGGCGTCGCTCGCCTCGTTCGGCGTCGCCTACATCGCACGCCCGATCGGCGCCCTCGTTTTCGGCCAGCTCGGCGACCGCGTGGGCCGCCGCAAGGTCATGCTCACCACGCTGGCCCTCATGGGGATCGCGACGTTCACGATCGGCCTCCTGCCGACCTACGAGGCCGCCGGCATCGTCGGCCCGATCCTCCTCCTCGTCTGCCGCATCCTCCAGGGCCTCGCGGCCGGCATCGAACAGTCCGGCTCCGGCACCCTGTCCGCCGAGCACGCCCCGAAGAAGCGCCGCGGCTTCTACACGTCGTGGACGATGATGGGCGTGACGATCGGCTGGTTCCTCGGCCCCGCGATCATGACGCCGCTCATGGCACACAACGACTTCGTCATGGCCGGCGGCTGGCGGATCCCGTTCCTCCTCGCCCTCCCGATCGTTGCGTTCGCGTTCTGGGTCCGCTGGCACGTCACCGAACCCCCGGTCACGCTCAGCGCTCAGGGCTACCACGGCCTGCCGGTCATCGACATGCTGCGCCACTTCCCCGGCAACACGCTGAGGGTGTTCCTCTGCAGCCTCCACATGCTTGTCGGCGTGACGTTTAACGTGTTCATCCTCGGTTACGCGACCGGCCAGATGGGTCTGTCGAAACCCGCGATCCTCGGCTGTATTTCGTTCGCCGGGTTCACGACGATGTTCACCCAGCCGCTGTTTGCCGCACTGTCCGACAAGGTCGGCCGCCGCCCCGTGTTCATCGCCTCGTGCCTGGGCCTCGCCGCGTGCCTGCCGCTGGTCTTCTGGTCGCTGTCCAGCGGCTCGTACATCGTCATCGGCGCGGCGATGACGGCCTTCTACCTCATCGTCATGGCCGGCAACGTCGTCCAGGCGTCGTTCTATCCCGAGCTGTTCCCCGCCCACGTTCGCCTCACCGGCGTCTCGGTGTCGACCCAGTTTGGCCTGGTCGTCGTCGGTTTCTCGCCGGTCATCTACTCGGCGCTCACCAACGCCGCAGGCGGCGCCTGGTGGGCCGGCTGGGCCTTCGCGGCCGTCTGCTGGATCGCCGCGGCCATCGCCGCGTGGACGGCGCCCGAAACGGCCGGCCGCAAGGACGCCTAGCCCCGTCACCAACCCAGATACGCGAAACGCTCACCCCGACAGCGAAACGCTCACCTAACTTGTCGAAATCAGGCCTTCAGGGCCCAGAAATGACAATTCAGGTGAGCGTTTCGGAATTCTGACGAGCGTTTAATCAGCGCGTCGGCGCATAAGCGCCCTGCCAGGCGATGTCGAACGGCGTGTTGCCGGCGATGCGGGCCTCGATGCCCTGGGTGACGAGGTCGCGGGCGACCTCGACGGCGTCGATGACCTCGGCGCCCTTCGCCAGCTCGGCGGTGATCGCCGCGGCCACCGAGCATCCGGCGCCCGACACGCGGACGGGGCCGACCTTCGGCCGGCGGGTCTCGATCAGCTCGTGGCCGTCCCAGAGGACGTCGACCGCGTCGTCGCCCTCCAGCTCGACGCCGCCCTTGGCGAGGACGTACGGCACCCCGAGGTCGCCGATTCGCTTCGCCGCGTCTCCCAGCTGGGCGATCGACGTGATCTCGTCCATTCCCGACAGGACCTGGGCCTCGAAGACGTTCGGCGTGACGACCGTGGCCAGCGGGAGGATCTGCTCGCGCAGCGCGTTGTCGGTGTCGAGAGCCGCGCCCGGCTCCTGCCCCTTGCAGATGAGGACGGGGTCGACGACCAGGTGACGCCACTTCTTCGTCGCCAGCCGCGCCGCGACGGTCTCGATCGTCGCGGGCGTGCCCAGCATGCCGACCTTGCCGACCTCGAGGTCGTCCCAGTCGGCGAAGGCCGCCTCCATCTGCTCATCGATGATCTGCGGGTCGACCGGGTGGAAGCGGTGACCCCAGCCGTTCTTCGGGTCGAACGACACGATGCACGAGAGCGTGCCGACGCCGAATACTCCCAGCTGGTGGAAAACACGCAGGTCAACCTGGAATCCGGCGCCGCCGGTCGCCTCGGATCCGGCGACGACGTAGGCCTTGGGGACAGTGGACATCAACTCCATCCTTTCCGCACCGCCGACGCGGCGCTCCTCGCCCTATCGTAGGCGCCGCGGCAGGCCAACACCTCGCGACGACAGCGGGTGGTACGGATGGGCGCGCCGGGCCCCGCCGACCTCGCTATTCGCGCGCCATGTCGACGAAACGCGCCATCTGCCCCTGGAAGCTGAGGACGATCTTGTCGGTACGGCCATTACGGTGTTTGGCGACGATGACGTCGGCCTCGCCGGGGCGATCCTCGGCGTTGTAGACCTCGGGCCGGTTGAGGAGGAAGACGACGTCGGCGTCCTGCTCGAGCGACCCGGATTCACGCAGGTCAGAGAGCATCGGCTTGTGATCGTTACGGGCCTCCGGGCCACGGTTGAGCTGGGCGACCGCGATGACGGGAACGTCCAGCTCCTTCGCCAGCAGCTTGAACGCACGCGAAAACTCCGAGACCTCCTGCTGACGCGACTCGACCTGGCGGCCCGACGTCATGAGCTGGAGGTAGTCGATGACGATGAGCCCGAGGTCGTTGCGCTGCTTGAGGCGGCGGCACTTCGAGCGGATCTCGGTCATCGTGATGTTCGTCGACTCGTCGATGAAGAGCGGCGCGTCCTGCAGCTCGGTCATCGCCTTCGTCAGGCGCGTCCAGTCGCGCTGCTCCATGCGGCCGGCACGCATCTTCTCCAAATACACGCCCGACTGGGCCGAGAGGATACGCATCGTCAGCTCAGCGACCCCCATTTCCAGGCTAAAGATCACCGACGTGATCTTGTGTTTGACCGACGCCGCGCGACAAATGTCGACGGCGAACGTCGACTTCCCCATCGCCGGACGCGCGGCGACGATAATCATCTGGCCGCCGTGGAGACCGTGGGTGAGGTTGTCGAGGTCGATAAACCCGGTCGGCACGCCGTGGCCGGTCTTGCCGCCGTTTTCCTGGATTTCCTGCAGCTCGTCCAGCGTCGGGTCGAGGACGTCGCCGATCGCTACGTAGTCGCCGCGCTCGTCCTCCTTTGTCACGTTGAAAATCTGGGCCTGGGCCTCGTTGATGATCTCTTCCACGTCGCCGCCCTCGTCGGCGTAGCCCAGCTGGACGATGCGGGTGCCGGCGGACACCAGGCGCCGCAGCTGGCTGCGCTCCTTGACGATGCGGGCGTAGTAGCCGGCGTTCGCCGCCGTCGGCACCGCCACCGTGAGGGCGTGAAGGTACTGCGCGCCGCCGATCGTTTTGAGGTCACCCGAGCGTTTGAGGGCGTCAGCGACGGTCACGGGGTCGGCGCCCTCGCCGCGACCGTACACATCGAGGATCGCATTGTGGATAAGTTGGTGCGAATGCTGGTAGTAATCTTCGCCCTTGATCTCGGCCGCGACGTCGGCAATCGCCTCTTTCGACAGCAGCATCGCGCCCAAAACCGACTTTTCGGCCTCGAGATCCTGCGGCGGCATGCGATCGTAGAGTGCGTCTGACGCCATGACCCTATCCCCCTCTTTCACCAGGTCACACCGCATTTGCGCCGATCGATGCGCGAGGGCGTGCCGCGTTTCACATCCGCGCGAGGGAGGGCAAGCGTGACCCGACGCCCGCCTGAGTACTCGCGCCCGCTCACACTAGCGCGCCCGCCGGAAAACGCCAAGCACGGGGAAAAGTCTCCTGTGGATAACTCGGGAATTACATGTGGACAACGCTGTGGACAGCTGTGGACGCATGGGGGAAAACTCGCCTAAGGTGAGGAGGCGGTGACAGAAAATGGCGTGTATACGGGGATTTAATCCACACCTGTGTACACACAGTGTGGAAAACATTTCGGAGGACAATTGGTGGACGACACGCCCGCGGACGACGCAGACCTTCACCCTCAAGTTCAAACTTCTCTCAACCGGACGATCCTCGCGATCGCCATCCCGGCGCTCGGCACCCTCATCGCCGAGCCCCTCCTCACCCTCTCCGACTCCGCCATGGTTGGCCACCTCGGCACCGGTCCCCTGGCCGGCCTCGCCGCCGGTTCGACAATCCTCACGTTCGCCGTCGGGCTGTGCATTTTCCTCGCCTACACGACCACCGCGATGACCGCGCGGGCCGTCGGCGCCGGCGAGGTCGGCCGGGCGCTACGCACTGGCGTCCAGGGTCTGTGGCTCGCCCTCGTCCTTGGAATTGTGCTCGCGATCTGCATGTTTCTCGGCGCCGACTGGCTGACCCGCGCGATCGGGACAACCGGCGTGGCGGTCGCGTCCTCGGCGACCTACATCCGCGCGTCCAGCCCCGGGATCGTCGGGATGCTCGTTGTCCTCGCCGGCAACGGCATCATGCGCGGCCTGTTGGACACGAAGACGCCGCTCGCCATTTCGACGGTCGGCGCGATCGCGAACGTCCCGATCTCGTTCGTCCTCATCTACCCCGTCGGCCTGGGTGTGGCCGGCGCGGGCTACGGCACGGCGATCGCCCAAACAGGGATGGCGATTGCGCTGGCCGTCATCGTCGGGCGGGCCTGTCGCCGCGAGGGCGTCTCCCCCGCCCCCTCGCTGCGCCTCATGGCGTCCGCGGGCGTCACCGGCGCTCCCCTCATCGTGAGGACGCTGTGCCTGCAGGTCGCCCTCCTCCTCACCGTCTCGGCGGCCGCGATGCTCGGCTCGGCGACCCTGGCGACGCACCAGGTCCTCAAGTCGCTGTGGTCGCTTTCGGCCTTTGGCATGGACGCCCTCGCGATCGCCGCGCAGGCGCTGGTCGGGCAGGCGCTGGGCCTCGGACGCAAAGACGAGGTCCGCGGCCTCCTCCACCAGCTCACCCGCTGGGGCGCGTGCGCCGGGCTGGTGTTTGGCCTGGTCATCGCCGTGTTGTCGCCGGTCCTCCCCTACCTGTTCACGTCCTCCCCCGAGGTCGTCACCATGGCCCGCTGGGGCCTGCTGCCGGTTGCCGCGTGCCAGATTCTCGCCGGCGTCGTCTACATGTACGACGGCATCCTCATCGGCGCGTCCGACTCGCGCTACCTCGCGCTCGCCCAGGTCATCACCCTGGCCGTCTACGCGCCCGTCATCCTCGTCGTCGGCCACGTCGCCACGCCCGGGGTCGGCGGAGTCATCGCGATCTGGCTCGCGTTCGGCATCGTCCTCTTTGGCATGCGGTGGTTGACCCTGTGGCTGCGGATCCGCACCGACAAGTGGATGAACTAGCTCTCTGCCCTGAAACGGGTACAAAAAAGCGGGGAATGGGTTCGCCCATTCCCCGCTTTCCCGTTGCGGAAACGGTTGAGGCTACTCGGCCTCGACCAGGACCGGCAGCGTGACCGAGACGTCCTCGTGCAGCTTGCAGGTGACCTCGTACTTGCCGAGGGCCTTCAGCGGCTGGGTGATGACGATCTTGCGGCGGTCAACCGTCTGGTGCAGCTGATCCTTGACCGCGGCGGCGATGTCGGCCGGGTGAACCGAACCGAACAGGCGGCCGTCGGCCGAGGCGCGCTGCTTGACGACAACGCCATTCGACCCCTCGATGGCGTCGCGCACGGCGCGGGCGTCCTCGACGGTCGCGATCTCGCGGCTGCGGCGAGCGCGCAGCATGTCGTCGATCTGGCGCTGCGCGTTGCGGGTCCACGGCTGGGCCATGCCGCGCGGCAGCAGGTAGTTGCGGGCGTAGCCGGCAGCGACGGAAACGACGTCGCCCGAGGTGCCGAGGTTATCGACATCGCGGGTCAGGATGATCTTCGTCTTCTTCATCTGTTACGTCCTCCCTCGATTTAGCGGCCCGAGCTCGAGTACGGCAGCAGGGCGACCTCGCGGGCGTTCTTCACGGCCTTCGCGATCTGACGCTGCTGCTGAACCGAAACGCCGGTCACGCGACGAGCGCGGATCTTGCCCCGGTCGGAAATGAACTTACGCAGCAGCGCGGTGTCCTTGTAGTCGATCTTGTCGATCGACACCGTGCGCAGCGGGTTCGCCTTCTTCTTCATCGGCTTGCGAAGAGGCTTCTTCGCCATGGTGACTCCTTAAGAAAAAATCTGTGATGGTATTGCCCACCCGGGATGATCGGTTTAGAAGGGCGGCTGTTCCTGATCGAACGCCGTGTCGCCACCGGAGGACGCCCACGGATCGTTGTCAGCGCCGCCCTGCGGGCCGGCAGAGTATCCCGAGTTCTGCTGGGGGCCACCCTGGTTGCCGCCGGAGTATCCGCCGCGGCCGCCATAGTTCTGGTTGCCCCCCTGGTTGGTGTACCCACCACCGTTATTGCCGCCGTAGTTGTTGCCGCCCTCGTTACGCTGCACCTGGGCGGTGGCGTAGCGAAGCGACGGGCCGATCTCGTCGACCTGAACTTCCACGGACGACCGGCGCTCGCCTTCGCGAGACTGCCAGTTGTTTTGCACAAGACGACCGGACACGATGACGCGCATGCCCTTCTTCAAGGACTCCGCACAGTTCTCGCCCAACTGACGCCAGGCCGAGCAGCGCAGGAACAGCGCGGTGCCGTCCTCCCACTGGTTCGTCTGACGATTGAAGGTCCGAGGAGTGGAGGCCACCGTAAACGAAGCCACCGCGGTCCCCGCCTGCGTAAACCGCAGCTCCGGGTCGGCCGTCAGGTTTCCCACGATAGTAATCGGCGTTTCTCCAGCCATGTTCATCCCTTTCGCTTGTGTCCCTCAATGACTGTGGGTACTAGTGTCGCACTGGTCACTGCCACTTATCTGCCCCGAGGCAGAATCTGTGGATAACTCAGTGGGTGTCGCGACGCAGCAGCTTCGTCCGCATAACCGTCTCGTTGAGAGACAGCTGGCGATCGAGCTCAGCAGCGATGTCGGGCGTCGTCGTCATGTCAACGACGACGTAGATACCTTCAGACTGCTTGTTGATGTCGTAGGCAAGACGACGCTTGCCCCAGATGTCGACATTGTCCACGGTGCCACCGTTGTCGACGACGACCTTGAGCAGCTTCTCCATCGCGGGAGCCACGGTACGTTCGTCGACCTCGGGGTTGAGAATCACCATCAGTTCGTAGGCGCGCATACTTCAACCCACCTCCTTTGGACTATTCGGCCACGGGATCTCCGTGACAGGAGGGTCATAAATCCTACTGGTCCTAGGGACCAATCGACCATGCTACCGCATGACGCGCCGCGGACATGCACGCTGTAGGGCGTCTCACATCCGCGGCCGCTTGCGGCTATCCGCCGTTCGAGTTGCCGTTACCGCCGTGGCCATTGCCGCCCGGCTGGTTCTGGTTCGGGTTTTGGTTCTGGTTGTTCGACGGCTGGTCGTTCCCGTTCTGCGACCCGTCCGCCGGCGAGCTCGAGGGCGGCGACGACGGGCTGACCGACGTTTCGGGCAGCATGGGCGCCGTCGTCGGCAGCGTGACCTTCGGTTTCGGCGTGGGCACCGACGGTTCCGAGTACTTCGGGGTCTTGTACTTCGGCGCGGTGTTTTGGTTGACCGACTCGATGTCGGGGAATTCCTCGACCTTGAGGTCGGCGACGGCCGGCTTCATGTACCAGTTCCACACCTGCGCCGGCCACGTGCCGCCGTAGACTTCCCTCACGCCGCCGAAGCCAGTAATCGACTGCTCGGAGCCGTCGGGGCCGACCTGGTACATCGACACGGCCGTTACCATCTGCGGGATAAAGCCGACGAACTGCGCGGACCTCAGGTCTTCCGACGAACCCGTCTTGGCCGCGACCGGACGCCCGAGCGCCTCGGCCTTCTTCGCCGTACCGCCTTGGACGACGCCCTGGAGGACGCCGTTGAGCTCGGACACCGTCGCGGCGTCAAAGACGCGCGACCCGCTGGTGTCGGCCTTGTACAGCTCGGACCCCGACGAGTCGGTGATCGACGCGACGATGTGGGCGGGCCGACGAATGCCGCCGGTCGCGAACGTCGTGTAGGCGTCGGCGATGTTCAGCGTGTGCGGCGAGCAGGTGCCCAGCGCCGAAACGATCGACCCAGCGTCGAGGCCCGGCGTCTTGTCGGGGTAGCCCGCGTCAATCGCGACCTCGCGGGACGCGTCGACGCCGACCTTCGCGTCGAGGCGGACAAACGCCGTGTTGATCGAGTATTTCGCCGCCTCGGCCAACGTAACGTCACCGTACGAGTGGTCGACGTTGCCGACTTTCTTGCCGTTGACGATCATCGGGGCCGAGCCGGAGATCGTGTCGGTCGCGTGCATCCCCTGCTCGAGGGCGGCCATGAGGACGAACGGCTTGAACGTCGACCCGGCCATCGCCTGATCCTGGAAAGCCGCCGAGCGCTGGATCTTCTCGTAGTCCGCGCCGCCGTATTCCGCAACGATTCCGCCGGTCTTCGAGTCGACCGACACGAGGCCGACGCGCAGGTTGTCCTGGTGCTCAGGCAGGCGCTGAACAGCCTCTTCAGCCATCTTCTGCTTGTCCGGCTGGATGGTCGTGACGATCCTCAGACCGCCGGTGTCGAGCTCGTCCTCCTTGTAGCCGATCGTGTTGACCAGCTCGGAGCGCACGTGCATGAGCAGGTAGCCCTTGGTTCCCGTGTAGTCCGATGACTTCTGGGTGTACTCGATCGTCTTGGGGAACTCCTGCTTGGCGCGTTCTTCCTTCGACAGCCAGCCGTCGGCCACCATATTGTCGAGGACCCGGGTCCACCGCAGTTTCGCGACGTCGAGGTTTTGCTGGGGGTCGTAGGCCGAGGGCGCCGGAATGATGCCGGCGATCATCGCCGCCTCGGAGACGGTCATCTCGGCGGCGGGCTTACCGAAGTACGCCTGCGACGCGGCCTCGATGCCGTAGGCCGAGCGCCCAAAATAAATGGTATTGAGGTAGTTGTTAAGAATTTCTTCCTTGCTTTGCTGCCTGTTGATTTTTAGCGCGAGGATACTTTCCTTAAACTTGCCCCAATAGGTCTTGTTCGTCCCCAAGTAGTAATTCTCCGCGTACTGCTGGGAGAGGGTCGATCCACCCTGGGTGGGACGCCCTCGGACGTTGTTGACGAATGCACGGGCGATGCCACGCAGGTCGACGCCCGAGTTCTCGAAAAACGTCCGATCCTCCGACGCGATGACCGCGCGCGAGACGTATTTCGGCAGCTTCTTCGTATCGATGATCGTCCGGTTTTGCTCGGCGAACTCGGCCATCTTGGTCTTGCCGTCGGCGTAGTAGACGGTCGTCACCTCGGCGCGAGCCGCGTGGGCCGGCGAGGGAATGTCCATCGTCGAGTAGGCGACGAAGAACAGGGCGCTCACACCGATGATGCCCAAAAGGATGAGGCCGACGAGGGCGCCGAGGATCCTCTTGATCCAGCGACGACGCTTCTGTTTCGGGGTCAGCTGCTTCTTCGGCTTCTTATCCTTGGGTTTCTTGGATTTCTGCGCCTTTTTCGCGGCCTTCGCAGAGCTTGCAGGAGAGGACGTGGCCGGCGCCTGAGCCTTCTGCGGTGAGGGCGAACCGGCGGTCGACGCGGCGTGGGAGCCGCGATAAGGAGAGGCGGACGAGGAATCCTCGTGAGGAATCCGCGCCGGTTCGACCCATCCCGTCTGGGGGTTAACCGGCCGGGTACTCCGAGTCGTTGGCGCATCGGCCCGAGCACGCTGCGCATCACGCTGAGCTTGGCGAAGCTTCCGGCGCGATGGGTAGTTCTTGGGATCGTTGGCCACGCGTTTCTCCTTTACAGGTTCACCGCTGGATGTGAACGGCTGGTTCCTACACTAGCGGCGTTGGGCACGCTTGGCCCACGTCCGCAACCGCGCGCCCTCGAGACCGCGGGCGCAGCGCTCTGTGGGCGGGCTTTTTTTCTTGAGAAGAATTGAATTTGAATCACTGTCCTCAGTAGCGCTGTGCATGAGCGGGGATAACCTCGTCGATCCGCTCAATCCCGCGGAAAAACCGACCTCCGATCCTGGGGAGAACGGTGGGGAGAAGCTGTGGAGGAATGGGGATGGCCAGAAGCGCCCGTCGCGGCGATCCACCGAGCGAGGATTGATGTACACAATTGAGGAGCGCTCATCCACAGTTATCCACAGGCTTTTCCCCAACTGGGGACAAACTGCGTCGTTCCGGGCAAAACCGGAAGTTACACGCTCGAGGTTTCGTACACCCCGTCACATCGTGCGTGCGGCCGCGCGGATTCGGGACGTCAATTCGGTGACGTCGTTGTAGACCTGCGGTTTCGACGACATATTCTCGGTGATCTTGCGGTTCGCGTGGATGACCGTTGTGTGGTCGCGGCCCCCGAAGCTCTTGCCGATGGCCGGCAGCGAGAGGTCGGTGAGTTCGCGGCATAAATACATGGCGATCTGGCGGGCCTCGGTGAGGGCGCGCGAGCGCGACGACGAACAGAGGGCGTCGACGCTGACGTTGAAATACTGCGCGGTCTGCGCCTGAATGAGCGCAGCCGTGATTTCCGTCGTCGGGGAGTCCGAGACGTTGTCCTTCAAGACGACCGCGGCCAATTCGCGGGTGATCGGCTGGTGCGACAGCGAGGCGAACGCCGTCACGCGGACGAGGGCGCCCTCGAGTTCGCGGATATTCGTCGAGAAACGCTCGGCAATGAATTCGAGGACGGGGAGGGCGATCTGGACACGTTCCTGCTCGGCCTTCTTCGACAAAATGGCGATACGCGTCTCGAGGTCGGCCGGCTGAATGTCGACTTGCAGGCCCCACTCGAAGCGCGACCGCATCCGCTCCTCGAACCCGCCCAGTCGCTTCGGCGGCATATCGGACGTGATGACGATCTGCGACCCCTGGGTGTGGAGGGCGTTGAACGTGTGGAAGAACTCCTCGATTGTCTGTTCCTTGCCTTGGAGGAACTGGATGTCGTCGACGAGGAGGATGTCGACGGCGCGGTAACGATTCTGGAACTCCTGGGCGCGGCCCGAGGCGATCGAGTTGATGAAGTCGTTAGTGAATTCCTCCGACGACACGTATTTCACCCGCAGGTCGGGCTGGAGCGACAGGGCCTCGTGCCCGATGGCGTGGAGGAGGTGGGTCTTGCCGAGTCCGGACCCGCCGAAAATAAAGAGCGGATTGTAGGCGCCACCAGGGTTTTCGGCCGTAGCCGTAGCCGCCGCCGTGGCGAAACGGTTCGACGCGCCGATGACGAACGTCGAGAACGTGTAGTTCGGGTTGAGGTGCGTTTCGGCGTCGACCGCGACGTGAGCGGCCGGCTGAGGTTTCGTTGGCAGCTCGGTCGGCGGATTGAGCGGCGCCGAGCCCAGCGTGGGCTGGTGAGGCGTCACGGGAAAGGGGTTGTCTTTCGGCAGCGGGGGAATGGCGCCCTCGCTCGGAGCCTCCGCGGAAGGTGCGGTGCTGGTGGCGGTGGGGCGGTCGCCCTCGAGGGGCGCGGAAATGGGTGCGACCTGCGGCGACGATGCCTGCGCGGGCGTCGGGACCTGCGGCGTGGCGGAGCCCGCCTGGGGTTGGGGGGTATCGGAGACGACGTGGAGGGCGGGCGCGGCCGGCTGGTCGGGCTCGATGTCGTCGAGGTCCATCTGCTCGTCGATGGTGACGGCGATCTTGATGTCCTGGCCCGTTTCCTCGCTGAGGGCGTGCTCGATCGCCGGGCGGATGGCCTTCGTGTCGATCTGATTCTTCGCGAATGCGTTGGGGACGGCGAGCAGCATGGTGTTGGCCAGCATGCCCAGCGGTTTCGTCACGCCGAGGACGCCGAGGCCGGCCGGGCTCAACTGAGAGTTGGCTTCCAGGCGGGCAATCGCACGGTTCCACGTGGTGATGAGGGCGTCGTCCTCCATCGCCTCTACTCCTGTGTCGTCGTTTGGGCGCATGACGTCTATCACGAAAGTGGGGGTAGGCGTCGCGTTCTTCTCCGTCCTCGAGGATACGCGAACGAGGCACTTATCCCCAACCTGGGGATAACTCTGTGGAAAACTACACGAATGTCATTCACCGCCATTTTTGGGCTTGAATCCCTGTAAAACACCAGGTTATGACGGTTTTTTGCCGAGCGGATCGGGCGTCGGGTCCGCTCGGTGTCCACGGGCATTGTCCACACGTTACGGACCCTGTGGATGACGCATTTCCCCAGGCTGAGGACGCCGAATCCCGCGGTATCTCGCTCGACACGCCCTGCCCGACAGATTGACCCCTCCCGGGCGCGCCACGTACCCTAGTGCTTTGTTTGTGCGCCACACGTCTGAACTTCGTGGCGCAGGGTAAAAACGCCGGCTTCTCTCGGGTCGCTGGCGTCGAAGCAGGAGAAGATGACCAGTGACTAAGCGGACTTTCCAGCCCAACAACCGTCGCCGCGCCAAGAAGCACGGTTTCCGTCTGCGCATGCGCACCCGCGCCGGTCGCGCCGTCCTCGCGTCGCGCCGCCGCAAGGGGCGTAAGTCGATCTCGGCGTAAGCGTGCTGCCTAGGCGCCACCGAATGGTTGCCGCGGCGGATTTCAGCACTGCGCTGCGCCGAGGTCGCCACGGTGGCACTTCGCACCTTGTCGTCCATTACGCGACCGGCCAGTCGGAGCATGAGGCGCCGCTGGTCGGTTTCGCTGTACCCAAACGTCAATTACCGCGTGCCGTCGACCGCAAACGGGTGAGCCGGCGGCTGCGGCACCTCATGCGTGACTATGTGGGCGATCTGCCTGCGGGATCGCTGATGGTGATTTCTGTCAAGGCTCCCGCGAAAGACGCGTCATCTGCGGCGCTGCGGGAGTCCTTGGAAAAAGGCTTGCGGAAAGTGGGCGCGCTCGGCGAGCGACAGACGGCGGGCCGTTAGACTTTCCGCAGCGAGGGCGAGACCAGAGGAGGGGACATGGTGTCACCGATGGCGTGGGCGCTTGAGCAGCCCATTCGCGCCTATCGGCGGTTCATCTCTCCGCTGGTTCCGCCCCGATGCAAGTATTACCCCACGTGTTCGACCTATGCCGTCGACGTGCTGAGGACTCATGGGGCAATGAAGGGGACGGTGCTGACGCTGTGGCGTCTGGCGCGATGTAATCCGTGGTCGATGGGGGGTGTCGACCTCCCTCCGAACAAGGGGGAGTGGCGGCCCGCACCGTGTCGGCGCATGAGTGACGAGGAGTTGGCCCAGTATTGGCGCCAACTCGACCAGTCGACCGACACCGACGAACGTCGGGCGGCTTGAGAAAGGAACATGGTTCGTTATGGGGTTCTTAGACACGCTGCTCTATCCCTTTAAAGTGGCGATTGCCTGGTTGTGGATTGTCAGCCACGACCTGTTTGTCTTCCTCGGTACCAGCGAGTCGACCGCGTGGGTGTGCGGCATTCTCGCGATCACGATCATCGTTCGCCTCATCGTGCTGCCGCTCGCGTTGCGGTCGGCACGGTCGGCCCGCGCGATGAGCGCCCTCCAGCCTGAGATGAAGAAGATCCAGGACAAATACAAGGGTCGCACCGACGCCGAGTCGCGCAAGCAGATGAATATGGAAATGTCGGATCTGTACGGCGAATACGGGGCAAACCCCATGGCGTCGTGCTGGCCGATGATTATTCAGCTGCCCGTGCTGTGGGCCCTTTACCGTGTGCTTTATGAAGCCAAGCCGATCGCCGACGGCACGTGGGTGAAGTCGTCGCTTGGTCCGTTGACGCAGTCGGTCGCTGAGCAGATCGAAAAGTCGACATTCTTTGGGGCGCACCTGTCGGAATCGATGCACACGTCCGACCCCCACGCGCGCATGGTCGCGATCGTCCTCGTCGTCCTTTACGTCGGCCTCATGTTCCTGTCGATGGGCTGGTTGGCGCCGAAGAACATGGCGACCGGCAACGACCAGTCGGCCCGCATGATGAAGATCATGGGCTACACGATGCCGATCATGATGGCGTTCGTCGGTATTAACCTGCAGATTGGCGTCCTCGTCTACTGGATGGTCGCCATGCTGTTCTCGCTGCTGCAGCAGTGGGGCATTCTCTACTTTATGCCGACGCCGAATTCGCCGGCCCACGCGAAGATGCTCAAGCGCAATCAGCGCAAATACGATTCGTATAAGGAAACGCGCGAGAAGGCGTATAAGGATAAGCTCGAAGATCTCGGCGTTGCCGATCAGCAGGTGTCGGAGGCTCAGATCAAGCTGTCGCGCGCGAAGGCGAAGTCCGAGGCGGCCCACGATGCAGCGAAGGAAGAGCTGGGGTCCCAGATGGTTGAGGCCGCACAGCTGCGTACCGATCACCACCAGGATCTGCGCGATCGCCGGGTGAAGTTGGAGCTCGAGGCCGCCCCGAAGAAGGCGCGTAAGCCCGGCAAGAAGACCTTCATGCAGAAGATGATGGAGGCCCAGACGAAGGCCGAGGAGCGGCAGGCCGGCATCGACCCGAACATGGCGGCCGGCAAGCGTGACCAGTCGAAGCAGCCACGCAACATGACGAAGGCCGAGCGCAAGGCGCAGAAGGATCGTCGCGAGGAGCGGCGGCAGGCCTCCACCCAGTCCGGTTTGACGCCGGAGGAGCTGGAAAAGCGCCGCCAAGAGCGGAAAAAGCAGGTCCGTGAGAATCGGAAGAAGAAGCGGAAGTAAGCTGGTCAGGCGAGAGGACAACCGGTGAGCGAAAAGGACGACATCATGGCGGAGAATCAGGCGGCAGAGAACGACGCCTTCGACGACGACACCCAGCAGAACGCCGCCCTCGAGGCGGAGGATCAAACGGACGCGGCCGACGACGTCGAGGCCGACGAGGCGGAATCCGAGAGCTCGTCGGCGCACCTCAAGGCGCTTGAGGAGCAGGGCGATTTCGCGGCTGACTACCTCGAGGAACTGCTCGACATCGCCGACCTGGGCGGCGACCTCGATATCGACGTTGAGAACGACCGTGCGATGGTGGCGATCGTCGCCGAGGGAGCCGATCTGGCCGACCTCAAGCGGCTCGTCGGCCGCGACGGCCAGGTGCTCGAGTCGCTGCAGGAGCTCACGCGGCTGGCCGTCCAGCAGCGCACGGGCGAGCGATCGCGGCTCATGCTCGACATCGCGAACTACCGCGCCGACAAGAAGCGCGAGCTCACGGCGATCGCGGAAGAGGCCGTCACGAAGGTCAAGGCCACTGGCGAGCCGGTCAAGCTCGACCCGATGAACCCCTTTGAGCGCAAGGTGTGCCACGACGTCGCGGCCGCCGCGGGCTGCTACTCGGAGTCCGAGGGCGCCTCGCCGAATCGCTGCGTTGTCATCTACCTCGATGATTCGATCGAGGACGACGAGGAGTGAGCGATACGCTCCGCGAGGACTCGTCCGCCGCTGACGCCGTGCCCGTCGAGGTCCCGAACCAGCAGGTTAAGGACTATTTCGGGCCGGCGTTTCCGGCGATTGAGTACTACGGCCGGATGATCACGGACGAGGGCGAGCTGCGCGGTCTCATCGGGCCGCGCGAGCTGCCTCGGCTGTGGTCTCGGCACCTTCTCAACTGTGCTGCGGTCACGGAGTTAATCCCGGAAACGGGCGATATCACGGTCGCTGACGTCGGCTCCGGCGTCGGGCTGCCCGGCATCGTCGTCGCCTGCATGCGGCCGGAGGCGCAGGTCGTCCTTATTGAGGCCATGGAGCGTCGTGTCGCGTGGCTTGGCGAGGTCGTCACAGAGCTTGACCTCGACAATGTCGACATCGTCCACGCGCGCTCGAACGACCTGCCGCGGCGGGTGAAATTCGACTATGTCACGTCGCGTGCGGTCGCGAACATGAGCAAGCTGGTGCGAATCAGCGGGCGGCTGGTCGCCGGTGGTGGCTCGTTGCTGGCGTTGAAGGGTCGTCGTGCCGCCGACGAGGTCGCCGCCGCGCAGGCCGACCTCAAGAAGGCCGGGCTTATTGACGTGCGGATTCATGAGGTGCCGAACCTCATGGACCCCGAGCCGTCGCGCGTCGTCGAGGCGCGAAAGCGGCGCTAGAATCTCCCGTCGTGACGCTGTGGCCATTCATGCCGCGGCGGAGGGTGGCGACTGACAGGGGAGCGTTGACGCGGATTCCGTGTCCACAGGCGGTGAGGAGTTATCCACACCGGCCGATGCGGCTCACCATGTGACAGTGGTGCCCGCTACCCTGGAGGAAGAACGTCGAAGGAAGGATCGGTTGATGCCGCAGACAGGTCACCATCGTGGCGCGTCCTCGTCGGAGTCGCCGCTTGCCACGTCCGTCGCGCACAAGCAGCGACTGCAGCGCGCGCTCGATCGTGACACGCTGCAGGCGCCGCGGCATACGCGAATCATCGCGGTGGCGAACCAGAAGGGCGGCGTGGGCAAGACGACGACGACGGTCAATGTGGCCGCAGCGTTGGCGCAAGAGGGGATGAACGTCGTCGTCATCGACGCCGACCCCCAGGGAAACGCCAGCACCGCGCTCCATATTGACCATCATCGGGGCGTTCCTGGCACCTATGAAGTCTTGATTTCCCGTGCGGGGATAGCCGATGTTATTCAGCCTTGTCCGCAGGTGCCTCATCTGTTTGTGTGCCCGGCCACGATTGACCTATCCGGTGCCGATATCGAGCTCATCGATATCCCCCAACGCGAGTTCCAGCTGCGGCGCGCCGTCGACCGCTTCACCATGGAATATACCAAGGTCGACTACATCTTTATTGATTGCCCGCCCAGCCTGGGATTACTCACCTTGAACGCGTTCGTCGCGGTCAAGGAAGTGCTTATTCCTATTCAGGCCGAGTATTACGCCCTCGAGGGTGTTTCGCTGCTGCAGGATACGGTCAAGCGAATTACCCAAGCGATGAATAAAGACCTGGCTATCCTCGGCATCGCCATGACAATGGTCGACAATCGGACCAACCTGTCGCGTGAAGTGATCGACGAGGTCCGTCGGGCATTCCCGGACGAGGCATTCGAGGTGACAATTCCCCGTACCGTTCGCCTGTCCGAGGCCCCCAGCTACGGCGAAACGATTATGACATTTGACCCCTCGTCGATCGGCGCCGTCAGTTACCGTGCGCTGGCACACGAAATCTCGCACAAGGAAGTGAGCAGCAATGGCGCGTAAGAAGGGTGGACTCGGGCGTGGCCTCGCAGCGCTCATTCCTGAAGACCAGCAGGATCGCGACGCACGTCCCACAAACCCGCTCGACGTGTTTTTCGGCGAGAGCGAGCAGTCGCAGGCCGAAGAACTGCGCGGAGGTTCCGCGCGGGATCTGTTGATGCCGGCCGGCAAGACGCGCGCAAGCAAGTCCGGCGCGAAGTCCGGCGGGCGTGGCCAGTCCGCCAGCGCGCGGGGCGCCGCGAAGGGCGTTGGAGGGGCTCAGGCGACGTCCGGCGGCAAGGACGCGTCCGCGGCCAAGCGTGGCTCGCAGAAGCGTTCACAAGACGCTCTTGCGGCGGCCTCGAAGGGCCAGCAGGGTGGCGCGGGGCGTACGCCCGCAGACGCCCTCGACGCACTGCGTGGCGGCGCGTCGGGCGCGCCTCGGTCGCGCGAAGAATCCGTACCCGCGACCGCCATCGACGACCTCGTTCCCGTTACCGGCGTGACGTTCGGTGAGATTCCCGTCGACCAGGTTCAGCCGAACCGCTGGCAGCCCCGCGAGGTTTTCGACGAGGAGATGCTCGCCGAACTGGCACAGTCCATCCGCGAGGTCGGCGTCCTCCAGCCGATCGTCGTCCGTCCGGTGAGTGACGATGTTTCACGTGAAACAATTCCGTCTGCCGAGGGCGAGGGCAGTGTTTCACGTGAAACAATTGCGGATGGGGAGTCCCAGGATAGCGAGGGCACCCCGGCCACCAGGTACGAACTCATTATGGGTGAGCGGCGGTGGCGTGCCGCCCAGAAGGCCGGTCTGCCGACCATTCCCGCGATCATTCGGCGCACCGAGGACTCTGAGATGCTGCGCGACGCCCTCCTCGAGAACCTCCACCGGTCTCAGCTGAACCCGCTCGAAGAGGCCGCCGCCTACCAGCAGCTGATGGACGAATTCAGCTGCACCCAAGCCCAACTGTCCCAGCGCATCGCCCGGTCGCGGTCCCAAATCGCCAACACCGTCCGCCTGCTCAAACTCCCCGCGTCAGTCCAGCGGCGCGTCGCCGCCGAGGTTATCTCCGCCGGCCACGCCCGCGCCCTCCTCGCCCTCACAGACGTCGAGGACATGGAGTACCTCGCCAACCGCATCGTCGCCGAAGGACTCTCCGTCCGCACCACCGAAGAAATCGTTGCTCTCGGCGACGTCCGCGGCAGCGCCAAACCGGCCAAGTCCGGGCAGCGACGCACGCCCGCGGTCCCCGACCCGCGATACACCCACATCACCGACCGGCTCACCGACTACCTCGACACCAAAATCAAAGTCCAGCCCGGAAAAAAACGCGGACGCATCGTCATCGAATTCTCCGACGACGAAGACCTCGCACGCATCGAACGCGCCATCACCCAGTCGCCTAGCTAAAAGGCGGCAGGCGGCAGGCCGTCGGATGTTTCACGTGAAACAATTGCGTGTCATCGATTGGCTGCGTAGAACCCTGGTTCCGGAGTGGGGGTCGGCCGGTCACCTCCCCAGGCGACTCCGAAGCCTGACTCGGTAACCACCCGACCCCCACTCCGTCCATCGATATCGCGTGTTCGCTGCGTTCACCTCGGCCCGGGAGGGGGAGTAGGCGTAGCCGTGCTCGCTTGTCTTGGTGCATCGACCTTGCGTCGATGCTTGGTCGCCACGGGAGTCATTCGGGCTTGGGTTGCTATTGCGGGAACGGGTGGGATGAGGGTCGGCGCGTGCATCTTCTCTGCTTGGGTTAGTGCGGCGCGGGTGCGTTCGCGCGTGGGGTCCTGGGGATGTTTCACGTGAAGCCGTCTGCCGTGTTGGTTCAGTGCGTGGTTGCGTTGAGTGGGGGTCGGGTGGTCACCTCCCCAGGGGACTCCGAAGTCTGACTCGGTAACCACCCGACCCCCACCTGGTGGTTCCGTTCTTCTGATGGGGCTAGGTTTCGTGCTCGTTTGGTTGCGTTCGGCCTGCACGGTTTGGGGGGGAGTAGGCGTAGTCATTCCTGCTCGTCTTGGCACATCGACCTTGCCTTGGCGGTTGGTAGCCACGGGAGTCATCGCGTCCTTGCTCTCTGTTCGAGAACGGCTTGGTTGGCGCTCACCGCGTGCGTCTTCTCTGCTTGGGTTAGTGCGGCGCGGGTGGGGTGGTCGTGGGGCGTGGGGATGTTTCACGTGAAACAATTGCGGACCCGGGTGGGGGAGAGTAGGCGTAGTCATCCGTGGTCGTTGTGGCGCATCGACCTTGCCTTGGTGGTTGGTCGCCACGTCAGTCATCCTGGCTTGGGTTGCGATTGCGGGAACGGCTTGGGTGGGTAGCGGCTCGTAGGTCTTCTCTGCTTGGGGTGGTACGGCGCGGTTGCGTTTGTGCGCGGGGCTTGGCGATGTTTCACGTGAAACAATCCGGACGCGGGGGGTGCAGTGGAGATTGCCTTTCTCGCATTTGCAATGCGCATCGAGTCGGCTCTTCGGGGCGAGGTGGCAGCACGGTGAAGCGGGTTTGCGTGGACCCGATCGTTCCTTGCCAGGTAGCCTTGTCTCGTGAAGCGTGATTTCGAAGGTCCCAGTCGCCTCCAGGTTGCCCTCTACCTTGCCTTCACCGCTCTTGTCGGCGGCATGCTCTGCCCGATCATCATGTCGGTCCGCCCCGACCACTGGAGCCCCTACGTCATCCTCGTCGGCGCTGTCGTTGGCGTGAGTGTTTACCTTCCCGTCCTCGGCACTATGAGGAAGACGGATAAGGGGTCCGATCAGATCGACTCCAAGTCAGTACTCGAGGTCTGAGTGTTTCACGTGAAACAATTCCGGTGGCATCCCGTTCTCGTGTGCGCGCTCATGGCAGTGATCGGAGGCGTCGTCTTTCCTCTGCTCATGTGGATCCAGACCCATTCGTGGAAATCCGTCCATATCCTCGTTGGCGCTGCCATCGCCGTCCTCGTCTATCTGCTCATCGTCGCCGCCATGAAGAATCGGCAACACCGTATCGACGACATCGAGTCCGACGACCCCGAGTCAGACCGTTAACCGAGTCCCAGTCGCTTTTGGGGCCAGCGAAGGTGTCGACGGGGTTTTTCGCATTATGACAAACGGCCTCACTGGCGAGGGCGGGGGACGGTAAGGTTGCGTTTCGACGAGCGTCGGACCTGAGGTGATGTTTCACGTGAAACAATTTCGTGGTTGCGTCTGGGGGGCGGGTAGCAGTAGATGCCACGTGAAGCCGTCTGGCTGTTGGCGATCACGAGTGGTTGCTTGGGGTGGGGGTCGGGTGGTGGGGCCGTCACGTGAAGCCGTCTGGCTGTTGGCGATCACGGGTGGTTACGGGTGGGGGTCGGGTGGCCACCTCCCCAGGCGACTCCGAAGCCTGACTCGGTAACCACCCGACCCCCACTTGTCGGTTCCCTTCTCTTGAAGAGATCGCTTGCGTGGTTGGTTGCGTTCGACTCTTCCCGTTCTTGGGGAGAGTAGGCGTAGTCATGCGTGCTCTTCTTGGCGCATCGACCTTGCGTCTGCGCTTGATCGCCGCGTGAGCCATTCGGGGCTGGGTTGTCATTGCGGGAACGGCTTGATCCTGGCTCGGCGCGTGGATTCTCTCTGCTCTTCTTGGCCGGGCGTGGGTGCGTTGGCGCGTGGGGCCTGGGATTGTTTCACGTGAAACAATTGCGTCGCCGTGTGGTGGGGCTGTTACGTGAAGCCGTCTGACTGTTGGCGATCACGAGTGGTTGCTTGGGGTGGGGGTCGGGTGGTCACCTCCCCAGGCGACTCCGAAGCCTGACTCGGTAACCACCCGACCCCCACTTGTCGGTTGCGTTCGGCTCTTCCAGTTTTTTTGGGGAGGGTAGGCGTAGTCATCCGTGCTCGTCTTGGTGCATCGACGTTGTGTCTGCGGGTGGTTGCCACGTGAGTCATTCGGGGTTCGGTTGTCATTGCGGGAACGGCTTGGGTGCAGCTCGGCGCGTGGATCCCCTCTGCTCTTCTTGGCCGGGCGCGGTTACGTCGGTGTGTGGGGCTTGGAGATGTTTCACGTGAAACAATTTCGCTGCCTCGGGTGCTGTCTGTTGCCTTGAGGGTGCAACCACCAGGCCTTGGCGCGGGGCCCTGCCGCGTGGTCTCGAGCGATGTTTCACGTGAAACAATTTGGAACTCATTGGCGTGCCTCGCCAGCTTGTCCGGTCGGATCGCTGGCGATGTTTCACGTGAAACATTTTGGGGCTCGGCGGGTTGCGGGCACAGAAAACGGGGGTGGGCGACCGATCGCGCAGGCCTCAAACTTGCCTGCTCGACCAGTCACCCACCCCCGGTCTGCCTCACCGACGTTCCTGTCGGTCGGAAGCAATCGACGTGGCGACGGCCGCGTGCGCGGGGTTCCCTCGCTGGGTTAGTCGGCCTCGGCCGGACGTGACATCGCCCTCTCGACGAGGTCGGCGACGACCTGCTCGAAGGACGACTCGGCCTCGGCGGCCAACGGGAACAGCGACGTGTCCGTCATCCCCGGAATGACATTCGCGTCGATGAACCACGCAGTGCCCTCATCGTCGAGGATGAGGTCGATCCGCGAATAGTCCCGCAGCTCGAGAACCCGGTGGCTCGCCAGCGCCAGCTCGGTGACCGCGCGCAGCTCGTCGTCCGTCAGCGGCGCCGGCGCGAAAAACTCCGTGCGTCCGGTGTCGTAACGGGCGTCGTAGTCGTACGACCCCTCGTCGGTGCGCACCTCGACCGGAGGCAGTGCCCGGGCGCCCTCGCGGCCCTCGACAATCGACACGGCAATCTCGCGGCCGGCGACAAAACGCTCGACGACGACCTCCTCGCCATAGGCAAACGCATCGACCATCGCCATACGCAGCTCCTCGGCGTTGCGCGCCAACGACAGACCCAGCGCCGAACCGCCGTTCGCCGGCTTGACGATGACCGGGAAACCAAGCGCCCGCGGGATCTCCTCGAGAATAGTCGCCGCGCCCATCCGCTTGAACAACGCCTGGGGGAGGGCGACGGCCGGCGGCGTGGCCAACCCGTTCTTCGCGACGACGGCCTTCGCCACCGACTTGCGCGTAGCAATCCGGCAACCCTGCGCGCCCGACCCGACAAACCGCCAACCGCACATCGACAGCAAATCCTGCAGCGAGCCGTCCTCGCCCTCAATGCCGTGGATCATCGGCCACACGACGTCAGGATCGAACTCCCGCAGCTGCGCAATCATGTCGCGCGACATGTCAACGATCCGCACCTGGGCGCCGGCCAGACGCAACGCGTGGCCCAAACGGGACCCGGAACGCAGCGACACCTCGCGCTCGTGCAGCGTCCCGCCGGCGATCACCGCGACCTTGAGGCCACTCGCGCGGGTTCCTTCGTCAGCCAGAGGCTGGTTCTGTTCGTTGCCCTCGAGGGCGACATCCGATTCACTCATCGCTGATCCTTTCCGACAGCCGCTGCAAAGCCTCGTGAGCCTGCGGCCAACCGCCGACCGTACTAACCCTGCTGACCCTGCTCACTCACCCGACGAAAACATGTGCTGGAGCTCCCGCTCACGATCGACGACCGTGGCGATGCGGCGGACGCCCTCGCGGATCTCGTCCTCCGGCGGATAACAGAACGACAGCCGCATGAAGTCGGCGCCCTGATCATCCGCATAGAAGGCCGTGCCCGGCGTGTAGGCGACGAGGCCGGCCACCGCACGCGGCAGCATCGCCTTGGCGTTCAAACCATCCGGTAGCTTCACCCACGTGTAGAACCCGCCGTCGGGCACCGTCCACGTGGAGTCCGGCAGATACTCGGCGATCGCCTGCACCATCGCGTCACGCCGCGACTGATACATCGACCGATACGTCGCCACCTGCCCCTGCCAGTCGTAGTCCCGCAGGTACGCGTGCAACGCCATCTGCCCCACCATCGAGGGCGACAGGATCGCCGACTCCAACGCGAGGACGATCTTCTTGCGGATCCACGCTGGCGCATACGCCCAGCCGATCCGGAAGCCCGGCGCGAAAATCTTGGAGAACGACCCCAGATAGACGACGCCGTCCGGCCAGAACGTCTGGATCGCCGGGAACGTCCGCCCGTCGAAACCCAGCAAGCCGTACGGGTTGTCCTCGACGATCAACAGATGATGCGCCTCGCAAATCTGGGCGACCCGCTGGCGCCGCTCGACCGACATCGTCACGCCCGTCGGGTTGTGATAGTTCGGGACCGTGTAGACGAACTTGAGGTTGTGCCCCTTCGCCTTGAGGTCAAGGATCGACTGTTCAAGCGCCTCGGGGATCAATCCGTTCTCGTCCATGGGGACATGGCGGACATCCGCCTGCTGCGCGGCGAACACGCCCAGCGCGCCGACGTACGAGGGCGACTCGGCGAGGATGACGTCGCCCGGATTGATGAACAGCTGGGTGATGATGTCGAGCGCCTGCTGGGAACCCGTCGTCACCGAAATATTGCCGGGGTCGGCGGAAATGTGCTCGGCCGCCATGACCTCGGCGATCGAATCGAGGAACGGCTCCCACCCCTGGCCGCTGCCGTACTGCAGCGCCTGGGTGCCATGATCGATGATGAGCTGCCGGGCCGAGTCGGCGAGCTGCGCCAGCGGCAGGTCGGAAATATTCGGCATCCCGCCGGCCAGCGAGACGACCTCCGGCCGAGAGACCACGGCGAACAGTGCGCGGATCTCGGACTCCTTGAGGTTGGCAGCCTTGGCTGCGTACGCATCCTGCCATGGATCCAAATGGGTACCCTGCGCGCGATCAGCCATCATGCCTCCTCAATAGTGGTGTGGGACTAGTGTGCCACCTTTTGGCGCCAAACTGTGAAACCACACACGATTCGGGCATCACCCGACGGCGGCGACGTCCTCCGAATCAGCGTCGGTGGCGGGGTGTTCGGACCGCTCGGCATGCCGGCCGCGCGACACGACGATCGCCAGACATACGAGGGCGACGAGGGCGACGACCACAAGGACGATGACCAGCGGCGGCAGACCCGACAGCTGCCGCATGAGCCGAGACTCGATGCGCTGCTGGCCCGACGCATCGACGATCCCCAGGCCCGTCGACCCGCCCGTGACGACGAGGACGATCCCGAGGACGACACACAGCGCGCCCGAGACGAGGTTCCCGACCGTCGTGTCGCGGCCGAGGAACCGCACGGGATGCGGCCGTAGCCAGCGGCGTCCCGACACGTCAAGCGCGTCCCACGCCCACGCGAGGATCGCCACCGGCGCGAACATGCCCGCGGAATACGCCGCCATCATCGCGGCGCCCGCGGCAACCGACGACGACTGCGCACTCATCAACAAGACGGCGCCGAGGATCGGCCCCGTGCACCCGGCGCCGGCCAGGCCATACCCGACCCCCAGCAGAAAGACGGCGACCGGCGACGACGAGTCGGCGCCCGTCGGCTGCGCCCACGGCAGATGGACGTGGGGGAACCGCAGCGCCAGCGCCTGGATGATCCCAAGGATGACGATGGCGACGCCGGCGACGGTCGTGATCGTCTCGCGGTGCGCGACGAGCAGCGACCCCAGCCCACCCGCGGCCACCCCCAGGGGGACGAGGGCGACGAGCAGCCCGATAAAGAACAGCAGCGTCCGCGACAGCAGCGTCGACCGCGACGAAAACGCGTAGGCGAAGAACGCAGGAATCAACAGAGCCGCGCACGGCGCCAGAATGGTGATGAGGCCGCCGACGAACGCGGTAAGGACGTTAACTGTCATAACGCGGGTCTAGAAGTTGCGTCCGTCGGCCTTCGCCGCCTTGATCGTGTCGAGGAAGACCTGCGGATCCTGGGCACCCGTGATGAAGCGGTCGTTGATGAAGAACGCCGGCGTCCCCTGGACGCCCCACGACGCGATTTCTTCTTTCTCGGCACGGACCTTCTGGAGGGCGTCGGCGTCCTCGAGGCCTGCACGGAACTTGTCGAGGTCGGGCACACCCGCCTCGGTGGCCACCTGGACGGCGAGGTCGGTGTTCCACGTGGGATGCTCGGACAGCGACAGCTTCTCGGCGGCGGCGAGGTACTCCCAGAACTTCCCCTGATCGGCCGCGGCGATCCCGCCAACGGCGCCCAGCGACGAGTTGTACTTGCTGTCGAAGATCGCGTAGTCGTGGAACTCGATGCGCAGCGTCCCGTCCTTGACCAGCGGCTCGAGCTTCGGCATGACGTTCGCGTAGTACGCCGCACACATCGGGCACGAGTAATCCGACATCTCGATCATGAGGACGGGTGCGTCGATCTTGCCCTTCGCCCTCGGGTCCTTCGGATCGTTGCGTGCGGCCGCCTTGATGATCTGCACCGCGTCGGCCGCCTGCTTCGGCGCCGCCTGGTCGGTCGCGGTTGCCGACGGGCTGGCCGTGGGGCTGGCCTCGTCGGCCGAGTCCTTTTCCGGCTGGTGAACCAACGCGATCACCGCGCCGACCAAGCAGACGACGATGACGAGGGCGAGGGCGCCGATGAGGATCCGGCGGGACTTGGCGTTCGATGCCATACGGAGGCTCCTTCTGTGAATCTAGTGCCTAGCCTAGAGCGCGGGGGAAGCGATGTCAGTTAGAGGATGTCCTTGCGCTGCAAGTACTTGAGGGCGACCCACCCCAGCGGGGCGCGTCCCCAGAACGTCAGCAGACGATAGGTGAGGGCGGTCGACAGCGCCACCGCCGACGAGATGCCGGCCAGCTGGAGGCCGCCGGTGAGGGACGCCTCGATGGGGCCGAGGCCGCCCGGCGTCGGGACCAGCGAACCGATCGTGTTCGAGACGAGGAACGTCACGGCCAGCGCGGTGAACGACAGCGACTTACCGAACGCGGCGAGCGAGCAGCCGAAGCAGAGGACCTGGGCGAGGACCATGCAGACGACGCCGAGTGACGAGAAGATCACGCGGCGCGGCGAGCCCATCACCCAGACGACGCGCGGCCAGACCTGCGACAGCGGCCCCTGGAGTTTCTCGACGGCCCAGCGGCGCGTCGGCGTGATCGCGAAGAACGCGCCGACGATCGCGATCAGCGAGATGACGGCGATGAGCATCGGGCCCGAGAAGAAGTTGACGGAAATCGACGTCCCCGTAAAGCCGACGAACAGCAGGAGGAGGACGACGGTGACGACGAACTGGAACGCCTGCATGAGCGAGACGGTGGCGAGCGCCAGCGCGGTCGGGACCCGCTGCTTGTTGAGGTACCGAAGGTTGAGGGCGGCGACGCCCACGCCAGTCGGGGCGACCAGCGACGTCAGCGACCCGGCCAGCTGGACGGCGGTGCACTCGCCCCACTTGAGCTTTTCCGGGCACACACCCTTCAAAATCATCGTCTGGGCGGGCGCGTTGAGCAGCGAGAAGAAATACCCGACGATCAGCCACCACCACGTTGCCTTCGCTACAAGCTGGGACAGTTCGGTGAAGTTGAACGTCGAAAACACGACGACGAGGGCGATGACGCCAACTGTCGTGATGATCAGCGTCTTGATCGAAAAGCCGCGCAGCTCGACGGCCGGCAGGTCGTACGGCTCGACCTTCGTAATGTCCTGGATGAGTGTGCGCAGCTGCGGCAACAGCTTGGCGCGGCGGGCCTCCGAACGCATCGACGCGGGCAGCGCGACGTTTTGGAGGACGGGCAGCAGCGACGTCAGCGCGGGCTCGCCGAGGACCTTCTGGGCGACGGCCACCGACCGCTCGGCGTTCGTCAGCAGGCTGGTGAGGACGAGCGCCTGGACGAGGTCGACGTGCTGCGACAAGTCCGACCCGGCGACCTCGCCGCGATCCCAGTGGATCAGGTTGACCCGGTTGTCGGCGTCGAGGGTGACGGACGCGCCGTCGATGTTGCGGTGGGTGAGGCCGCGGGTGTGGGCGGCCTTGAGCTGCTGCCACAGGTCGGTGAGGACCTCGTCGGTCACCTCGTCCGGCGACAGGGATGACAGCGGCCGCAGCGGCGACTCGATCTTGAAGAGGGCGACGTACGACGACTCGGCGCCGGTCACCCCGAGGGGCGCGGGCGTGCGCACCCCGGCAGCGTGCGCGGCCTGCCATACGAGGACAGTGTGCTCGACCGAGTCGCGGATCGTCGACGTCGATGAGTGCTCGGTGCCGTTGAGGCGCAGCCGGGACCACCAGTCGGCGAAGCGGGCGAGCAACAGCCGGTCGGAGTCGGTGACCTCGGCCAGGTAGGTGTGGCCCTCGGCGTCCCACACGGCGTAGCAGCGGTTCGACTGGGCATAGGGCGGCAGGTGGTCGATGATGCCGACGACCTCGGAGGCCTCCTTCACGGCCTGGGCACAGTCGATCGACGACGCGGTGATCGACGAGACCAGCTGGGTCTCCGGCATGAGGTTCTTCGTCTTGCGCGCCCGCACGGCGACGGTGATGCCGAAGACGCCGCCCTCGTTCTTGTTCGAGTCAACTCGGACAACCTTTACCGGGGTGACGCCCAGGGTCGTCAGCGACGACATGAGGGCGGCGCCGGACCCGCGGCGGCTGGGCATCCCGAAGCCGTAGCGGCCGAGCGACCCGACGATCGCGCCGATCAGCGCGGTGACAAGGGCGGACACCAGGGTCATCCGGCCCTGGATGACGAGGAGGCCGAAGACGATCCACAGCGCCGCCCAGCAGCCGCGCAGATAGGTGTCGCGCGAGCGCTCGCCCGCCATCCGCATGAGCGCGGCGACGCCGGCCAGCGAGGGCGAGATGGCGACGGCCGGCAGCGACCAGTCGGGGTTCTGCTGGACGAGGAGCGCGGCGAACGGGCCCGAGGCCGCCGCGGCGGCGAAACCGATCCGAACGCCCCATGCGATGAGGGCGCCGCCCATGCCGAGGACGAGCGCCTGGAGCATCGTCGCCCACTGCCGGCGCCACGCGAGGACGCACACGGTGATGACCGGAACGAGCAGGGTGACGAAGTTCTCGATGATGCGGACGGGCACCAGCGAGATCTGCCGCAGCGTCGTCGAGATCACCGACGTCACGTCAGACGTCACAGCGGATGTCGTGCGCTGGGCATAGATGGATAAGAGGAGAACCCCGAGCAGGCAGACCAGCAGCAAACCCGACTCGACCAGGTCATCTATCCGGTGGAGGATGCGTGGCTCGGTGTCGACAATGTCGGCTCTGGCGTCTAAATCAAGGTTCGGCCAGGGCAGCGTCAGGTCGACGTCTCTCTCGCGCTGCTCTGTTTCGGACATGAGCTAAGCCTACGACAGGCCAGGCGCAGAACGGACTATGACATGGACCGCGTGCCCCAAGGGTGGGACTTTTCGCGCCCGTCACCTAGGCTTGTCGGTGTTTGAGCTATCTAACGAACGAGGAATTCTTTGCACGTGATCGGTGATCTCGCTACTCAGCTGGCGATCCTGCCCCAGGCTGGCGCTCTCGACTATCTCAAGGACTCGGAGCTCCTTATCAATACGCTCCTCGCCAACTTCGGCGGGTGGATGGTCGGCATCGTCGCCCTCATGGTGTTCATCGAATCGGGTGTCCTGTTCCCGGTGCTGCCCGGCGACTCGCTGGTGTTCACGCTGGGGATCCTCCACGGCCGCATCCCCGTGCCGCTCATCGTCACCCTCGTCGTCCTCATCGCCGCCGCGATCGCCGGCAACTCCGTCGGCTACTGGCTGGGCCTGCGCTTCGGCCGCGGCCTCTTCAAGGACGGCGCCAGGTTCCTGTCGACCGACAACCTCCACAAGGCCGAGGACTTCTTCGAACGCTTCGGCGGCCGCGCCCTCCTGCTGGCCCGCTTCGTCCCCTTCGTGAGGACGTTCGTTCCGATCGTCGCCGGGATGGCCCGGTTCCGTTACGCGTCATTCCTCCTGTGGAACATCGTCGGCGCGTTCTGCTGGGTCGGCGGCTTCCTCCTTGCCGGGCAGCTGCTGGGGTCGATCCCCGTCGTCGCCAAGAACATCGAGCTCATCGCCATCATCATCGTCCTCGTCTCGATCATGCCGATCATCGTCGAATACGCCCGCGCGCATCGTAAGGGTACCGACGTCGTCGACCAGACTGAGGACGACATGGAAGCGATCGAGCGCGACTTCGAGACGCTGTAAGCGCCCTTACTCGCGGGTCGAACGCAGCCGCAGCGAGTTCGTCACGACGAGCACGGACGAGCACGCCATGAACGCCGCCGCCCACATGGGGTTGGCCAGGCCGGCGATCGCCAGCGGGATCGCCACGATGTTGTAGCCGAACGCCCACGCGAGATTCTGCTTGATGATCCGCAGCGTGCGGCGGCCCAACCGGATCGCCGTGACGACGCCGCGGACATCAGAGCGCATGAGGGTGACGTCGGCCGAGGCGATCGCCACGTCCGTGCCCTGACCCATCGCCATCCCCAGGCCGCGCTGGCCGGCCTGCGCGAGGGCGGCCGCGTCGTTGATTCCGTCGCCGACCATGGCAACGTGCCGGCCCTCGCCCTGAAGCTTGAGGACGAGGTCGCGCTTGTCCTGCGGCGTGACGAGGGCGCTGACGTGGGTGATGCCCACGGCGTCGGCGACGTGCTGGGCGGCCCCGGCGTTGTCGCCCGTCGCCAGGTAGGTGTCGATCCCCATCGCCTGGAGGTCGGCGATCGCCGCCTTTGATGTCGGCCGCACTCGATCCGAGACGACGACGAGGCCGAGGATTTCGCCCGAAGCCAGCGGGCGGAGGACGTCCTCGCGGGCGCGCGTCCGCGTGGCGTGGGCCGCGCCGTCGAGCGGGCGGGCGCTGTAGCCGGCGCTCGTCACGGCGTCGACGAGAGCCGCGGTGAGGGCATCGGGATCCTCGGTCCCGGCGCTATCGGCGGGCACGCAGACGCGGGCCGTCTCCGTCGCGAGGTTGACCTGCGCGTCAACCCCGTCAACCTTGTTGAGGGCGCGCTCGACGCGGCCGACGCACGCCGCGCACGACATCCCGCCGATGGCGAAGTCGAGCGTGAGGGGCTCGGGGCCTGCTGCGTCCTCGGTGTTCTGGTCGGCGTCGGGGTCGGCGGGAGCGGCCTCGGAAACCTCGAGGCCACGCCCGACGGCGACGACGGTCGCGCCGCTCGCAGCGGCGTCCTCGGCGGCCCGGCGGAGTGTGTCGGGAACGTCGAGGCCGAGGTCGGCCAGCCAGCCGAGGCGGCCGGCGAGGACCAGGGTGTCGCCAACGACAGCGTGGATGCCCATGCCGGCGTGCGCGCCGAAGCGGCCGAGCGGCGGCAGGGCGCCGCCAGAAAGATCGCGCGCCGCGTGGGTGAGGGCGCGGCCGAGGGGGTGCTCGGAGCCGGACTCAGCGGCCCCGGCGAATGCGAGAAGATCGGCCGCGCGGGCGTCGTCGTCGGTGGGTACTCCCGGGTCGGCGGCCGGGGTGGTGGCGTCCTCGGCGACCACGGCGAGGGGGACCTCGTGGCCGTCGGGGAGGACGACTCGCTCGACCTCCATGACGCCCGTCGTCAGGGTCCCGGTCTTGTCCAGGACAACCGCGTCAACCTCATGGGAGCCCTCGAGGATCTCGGGGCCGCGGAAGATGATGCCCAGCTGGGCGCCGCGCCCGGACCCGACGAGCAACGCGGTCGGCGTCGCCAGGCCCAGCGCGCATGGGCAGGCGATGACCAGGACGGACACGGCCGCCGTGAACGCCTGCTGCACCGCGGCGCCGGCGATGAGCCAGCCGGCGAGGGTAAGGACGGCGATCCCGAGGACCGTCGGGACGAACACCGCCGACACCTTGTCGGCGAGCCGCTGGACCGGCGCCTTGCCGGCCTGGGCGTCGGCGACCATCTGGGCGATGTGGGCGACCATCGTGTCGGCACCGACAGCCGTCGCCCGGACGAGCAGGGTGCCCGACGTGTTGAGCGTCGCCCCGACCACGTGGTCGCCGGGGCCGACGTCGACCGGCAGCGACTCGCCGGTGACAAGCGACGTGTCGATCGCCGACGTCCCGGCGATGACGACGCCGTCGGTCGGCACCTTCTGGCCCGGCCGTACGCGGACGAGGTCGCCCTCGACGAGGTCGCCGACGGGCACCTCCATCTCGGTCTCTCGGCCCTCCGAGTCAACCCGGACAACCGTCGCCGAGGTGGCGCCGAGCTCGAGGAGCGAGCGGATGGCGTCGCCGGCGCGATGCCGGGCGCGGGCCTCGAGCCAGCGGCCCAGCAGGAGGAAGGTCGCGATCATCGTCGCGCCCTCGAAGTAGACGTGCGCGTGATGCCCCATCGCCCGAGGAAGCAGCGACATCGACATGTGCGTGCCGATGGCGCCCGCGCCGCCCCAGATGAGGGCGTAGACCGACCACCCGACCGACGCGATGATTCCCAGCGACACGAGGGTGTTCATCGTCGTCGATCCGTGCCGGGCCGCCTGGACGGCCTGGGCGTGGAACGGCCACGCGCACCACGTGACGACCGGCAGCGCAAGCACGGCACAGACCCACTGCCAGCCCGGGAACTGGAGGGGCGGCACCATCGACAAGACCATGACGGGCACCGAGAAACACAGGGCGACGATGAGGCGCCGCTTGAGGTCACGGCCCCGGGTCTCCCACGGGTCGTCGCTCGCTCGCGTGTCGGTCATGGGGCTCCTTCGGGTCGGAGGGAAAAGGGTGGGTGACGGGGTTGGGCGCCAAGCCCGCGCGGGCGTGGACGCCGGACGTGGGCTTGGCGCCGCGGGAGCGATCAGCGCGTGATCGTCACGACCTCGTAGCCGGCGTCGGCAACCGCCGCGGTGATGTCGGCATCCGACACCTCGCCGGAGTAGGTGACGTGGGCGTGCGACACGCCATTCGGGACGAGGTCGACCTCGGCCTTCTTCACGCCCTCGAGGCCCGAGAGGGCGTCGGTGACGTGCTGCTGGCAGTGGGCGCAGGTGAGGCCCGAAACGTCGACGGTAAGCTTCTTGCGACCGAACATGGACAGTCCTTTCTTTAGGTAGGCGCGCCAATCGGGCGGCCCCACTGCGAGGGTAGCGCGCCTAAGCGGGCAGGCTCACCTTAGACGTGACAGAATTAGCGACGTGCGAACACCGGGAATAGATCGCAGCGTCGACGCGTTACGGGCACGCGTTGACAGTGAGCGCGACGACCTTGTTAAGGACGCCAGCCAACGCGTCAACACGCTGCGCTGGCGAGCCCACAGCCGCGTCCGTCAGCCGTACATCGAGGTGACGGGCCAGATGCAGCGCGCCAAGTGGCGCCGCCACCGCAAACTCGAGCGGCTGCAGGGCGCCCGCCTGTGGGTGACTCCGGCACGCGGCGTCGTCGAGGCGATGGCGATGTCGACCGCCGCGAACATTCTCGGCGGGATCCCCCTGTCCAACGGCAACCGCCTGGCCAGCCTCGACGGGCGGTCGCGGGCGCGGATGGCCGACGCCCTCGAGGACATGCAGCGCGCCTACTTCGCCTACCCCTGGCTGGGGTGGGCGACGATCGCCGCGGGCCAGAACGTCGGCTCGCTCGTGTCGCACCTGTCGCGGGGAGCGATGCGCGTCGTCCTCGCGACGAAGCCTGGCAACACCCCGCGCAACCGCGACCGGCTGCAGCGCATCCCCACCGACGGGTACGCGACGGTCATGACCGTGTGGCTGGCGCTCACCGAGGCCGCCGGGGTCTTCCGCGCGGGCGACTTCCACGTCCGCCCGGTCGACATGACCCGCGACGACCCGCCCGCACCGCAGTTGACCAGGTTGACTCCGCCGGTCGATTTGGGGGCCAGCTTCGAGAACATCGACGAGCTGACCTACGCGTCGACCTACGGCTCGCTCCTCAAGGTCATCCGCGTCGGCGACGTCGACCAGGCGTGGCGGCGCCCGCTACGCGGCGTCTACACGCGCGTCCTCCACACGTCGATGCGGTGGATCGTCGAGATCCCCGGCACCGACCACCTGACGATGGGGACGACCCCGAACCCCGCCGACCCCCAGGCCAACATGATGGAGGTCCTCGGCCTCGCGTCGAACCAGCGTCGCGCGGTCAACCGGGCGATCCTCGACGCCATGGCCAGCGTCGGCATCACGACCCCCGAGGATCTCGCCCAACAGGAAGTCCTCCTCATCGGCCACTCGCAGGGCGCGATGGTGGCGATGGCGCTCGCGGCCGACCCGGCGACGCCCTACACGGTGCGCGCCGTCGCGTCGGCGGGCGGCCCCATCGGGAGGATGCCGGCGCCGGAGGACGCGGCCGTCCTCGCCCTCCGCCACGCCCAGGACGCGATCCCCCTATTCGGTGGCTTGGCCGGCGAGGTCGACCCCCGGGTTGCCGTGTTCGAGCGGTCGCTCAACCCGCCCGAATCCGGCGTCCTCTACTACGCCCACGCGGCGACCACCTATGCGTCGACGGCGCGGATCGTCGCCGAGTACGCGCGGGCGATGCCCGGCTCGAACGTCGGACGGGCGTGGGCGGCAATCTCTGACTTCTATCCGCGCCACCAGCGGCACCTCAACGAGCCCGGGCGCGTGTTCTTCTACGAGCTCTACCAAGACGTCCTCGACCCGAAAGCGACCAAGGAGGCCCCCCATGACGCAAGGCAATGACGCCAAGCGGCTCCCCGTCATCCACTCGCCCGCGCTGCGCAAGGCCGTGCGGGGTGCCCACCGGTCGCTGATGACGGTGACGAAAGTGGCGCGCGCGACCGGACCCCGCAAGGTCGACGAGGTCGACCGCAAGAGCCAACAGGCGACGATCGCCGACGCGATCTCGTCGATGAAAGAGGTTGACCGGGTTGACGTAAAGCTCGTCCGCCGGCTGGGTTCGAGCACGCGCGTGATCGTCCGCGCCTGGGTCCACGGCGACGACTGCGGGATCAATCCGGACGAGCTTGACCCCTCGTGGGCCGGCGTTGCCCCGGCGGATCAGGCGCGCCTGGCGCTCAAGGCGCCGGCCGGCTGGGTCGCCCGGCGGTCGTGGAACGCCCGACCCGGCGGGGTCGGTGACGATGGGTCCGGATCGTCCGAGTCCTACCAGACCGCCGTCGCCCTCCTCGACCACGTGACCGAGGCGGCATGGCGCTGCGCCGGGGCGTGCTACCCGGCGCTGGAAGTGATGATTGTGCCCGTCCAGATCGACCGGCCGTGGGCGCTGGGTCTCGAAGCGATCGGCGGCGGGGCGATCCTCACGCCCGATCAGGCCAGGGCTCGCTACGGCGAGCCGCTCTAGCGGCGGCCGCTCCTAGAGGTCGTCGGAAAAGTACCCGCGGGCGCGCTGGGCGATGCGCCGATCGACCTCGGCGGGCGCCGGGGCCTCAGGATCGGATGCGACCGACAGCGTGCTGGTGATCGCGTCGGCGTCGGGCCTGGAGGCCGGATAGGTGAGGTTCGGGGAGGGGTCGACGAGCGGCGCCTCGAGGGCGTGGCTGAGCGTCGTCGGATTCGCCGAGTCGGCCTCGCTCAGCCCCTCGTCGACGATGTCGGCCTCGGTCAGCGTGGGCTGGGCGGGTTCGGCGCCGCGGTGCGCGGGCGGCCGGGGGACGGCGTGGCGGCCGCGATCCCGGCTGGCCGAGTCGGCCTCGGCGGTGAGGAGCTTGCCGACAAAGGTGTCCGACGCCGACGTGTCGGGGGGCAGGTCGAGCGCGCGCGAATGACGCGCGGGGGGCCGGGCGGGTTCCGGCTCGCTCCAGTCGCGGTGCTCATCGACGACGGGCGTGTCGAGGGCGTAACGGGTGGTCGGCCGGTCGTGTGGGACGTCGGTCCAGCTGTCAGGCGGCAGGTCGATTGTCCGCGGCGCCGGACGGTAGTCGCTCGTCGACTCGTAGCGCCTGCTGTCCTGCCACTCGGCATCGTCGAGGGGCTGCGCGTAGCGGGGCTGGGTCGGTCGGCCGTGCCGCGTGGCGGCCGGGACGCCATAGCCGAGGACGTCGAGGTCGTCCTGCCGGCGGGCGTCGACCGCAAGGTCAGGTGACGGCGACCCGTACGTGTCCCACTGCTCGGGCGTGGGTATATGGGGCGAGGGCGTCTGGGGTGCCGACTCGTAGTCGGCGAACTGGTCGGCGGCATAGTCGACTGGCGCGCCGTAGGCCGCGTATCCGTCGCCGTACCCCTGCGAGTCAACCCGGTCAACCATCCCGGCGGGCGCGGCATCAGGGGCTGGGGCGGCATAGCCGTCCTCGAGAACCTGCGTCTGCTGCCACGGCTGGGTGACGGCGAGCGCGGGCAGGTCGACGGCGTCGCCCGGCTCGACGGCCAGGTGGTCGAAGGAGTCGACGGGACCCGGACCCGCCACCTCGTCGGGGCCGGGCAGGTGGGCCTCGGGGTAGTCGATCGTTGAGTAGGCGTCCGGCCACGCGTGCTCGTACTCTGCGGCGAAGTGACGACGCTCGGCGTCCTCGGTGCGCTCGGCCTCACGGTCGGAACGGATCGACCGCTTGAGCCCGATCACCGCGGCGGCGGCGACGCCGAGGAGGATGAGGATGGCGACGACCGTCCACAAGCCCCCGATGCGGCGAAAGAACCCGACCTTATGGGTGTCCTCGTCGTCGTCCGTCACGGGGTCGAGCGTCTGGGGCGCGGTGCTGCTCGCCGTCTGGGTCGAGGTCGGCGACAGCGACGCCGTCTGGCCGGTCGAGGGCGCCGCCGAGCCCTGCTGCCCGTCCGACTGGTCCTGCTGGTTCGCCCCCTGGGAGTTCTGCTGGCCCGACTGGCCCTGCTGTTGCTGGACGCCGCTGCTGGGTATGCCCGCGCTGGGTTGTGACCCGCCACCCGAACCACCGACGCGGTTGCCACGTTGGTCGTACGTGACGACGCCGTCGGGTGCGCCCTCGTCGACGCTGAGGCCGCCCTGGTTGCCGTCGTCGGTGGGAACGGTCATGTACGGCCCGGCGACCGCGTGCGCGGCGGACGAATCCTGGGCCAGGCCGACCCCGGGGATGACGGCGAGGGCGACGAGACACGACAGGGTAGCGAGGGCCCTGGGTCCCCGCGTCCCGCCAAGTCGCGTCGCCATCGTCATTCCGTTCGTCGCTAGTCCGTCAGCTCCGTCCCCGGCCAGCTGGCCTGCTGGGTCGAGTAGCCAATATAGGTGGCGGGCGTCAACTGGAGCAACCGGGACTCGGCGTCGGCCGGCAGCCCGAGCGAGGCGACGAACTCGCGCATGGCGGCGCCGTCGACGCGGTGGCCGCGGGTCAGCTCCTTAAGGCGCTCGTAGGGGTTGTCCATCCCCTCGACCCCGGCGATCGCCGCGACGCGCATGGCCTGCTGGACGGCCTCGCCCAGCACCTCCCAGTTGGCGTCGAGGTCGCGCGCCAGGCACGCCGCGTCGACGTCGATCCCGTCGAGGCCCTTCGAGAGGTTCGACAGGGCGAGCAGCGAGTGCCCGAGCGCCGTCCCGACGTTGCGCTGGGTCGTCGAGTCCGTGAGGTCGCGCTGCATCCGCGACGTGACGAGCGTGGCGCCCAGCGTGTCGAGGAGGGCGGTCGAGATCTCGAAGTTGGCCTCGGCGTTCTCGAAGCGGATGGGGTTGACCTTGTGGGGCATCGTCGACGAGCCGGTCGACCCCTGCGCGGCGAGGTTCTGGTGGAAGTAGCCCATCGAGATGTACGTCCACGCGTCGGTGGCGAGGTTGTGGGCGATCCGGTTGAAGCGGGCGACGTCGGCGTACAGCTCGGCCTGCCAGTCGTGCGACTCGATCTGGGTGGTCAGCGGGTTCCACGTGAGGCCCAGGCTGGTGACGAAGCGGCGCGTGAGGGACGGCCAGTCGACCTCCGGGAGGGCGACGGCGTGGGCGGCCCACGTGCCGGTCGCGCCGTTGATTTTGCCGAGGTACTGCGTGGCCTCGATGCGGCGCAGCTGGCGGGTGAGGCGGTGGACGAAAACGGCCAGCTCCTTCCCCATCGTCACCGGGGTCGCGGGCTGGCCGTGCGTGTGAGCGAGCATGGGGACGTCGGCGTTCTCGCGGGCCAGCGAGTCAACCCGGGCAACCATTGCGCGGGCGGCCGGCAGCCACACCTCCTCGACGGCGCCGCGGATCGTCAGGGCGTACGAGAGGTTGTTGATGTCCTCGGACGTGCAGAAGATGTGGACGGCCTGGAGCAGCTGAGGCAGCTGGGTGTCGGGGCCTAGCACCTCGGGGGCCTGCTCCATGCGGTGGCGGACGAGGTATTCGACGGCCTTGACGTCGTGCTTTGTCACGTCCTCGGTGGCCTTGAGTTCGGCGATGTCGTCGGCGTCGAAGTCGGTGACGATGGCGCGGAGGTAGTCGACCTCAGCGTCGGAGAGCGTGGGTGCGCCGGGCAGCACCCGGTTGGCGGTGAGGAAGATCAGCCACTCGACCTCGACGTGGATGCGCGCCCGGTTGAGGGCGGCCTCGGACAGGTAGTCGACGAGGGTCTGGGTGACGCCGCGGTAGCGCCCGTCGAGGGGCCCGAGGGCGATCGGGGGCTGGAGGTCGTAGAGGTGTGTGGTGGGCGTGGGCAGGTGGGTGCTCGGCTCGCTAGTCATACCTCCATTATGGCCAACCACGAGGAACAAGCTAACGAAACGTCGAGAGATGTCGGGCGCTTTCACGCGCCACGCAGCGTCGCGACGACCGAACGGCGCGTCCCGAAGTTGAGGATTGCCCGGCGGTAGACGACGGCGGCCAGCCAGGCGACGAGGACGGTCGCGACCACCTGGATCGCCAGGCCGATGAAGACGGCCGGCAGCGAGACCACCCCGAGGGCGTACGCGGGCGCGGCGGTGAAGCACGAGACGAATGGGATGTACGTGCCGACCTTGAGGAGGATTGTCGCCCCGGGAATCATCAGGCCAAAGAAGGGGACGTAGAACGCGACGAGGAGGAGGAAGGTGCCGGGTGCGAGGGCCTGCCCGGAGTCCTCGACGTGCGAGACCGTCGACGCCAGTCCGGCGTAGAGGAAGGCATAGCCGAAGTAGCCGATGATGGCGAAGAGCGCGGTGAGGGCGAGCGTGCCCGTGAGGTCGAGCGAGATTAGGCGCGAGAAGCCCGAGAGGACGAGGCCGACCCAGGCTGCCGCGATGTAGACGGCGGTCTGGACGAGGACAACGACCCCGACGCCCAGGACCTTGCCGACCATGAGCTGCAGCGGCCTCACGGTCGCAAGGAGGACCTCGATGACGCGCGACGACTTCTCCTCGATGACGCTCTGGCCGAGGATGTTCGCGCCGATCGTCAGGGCGAAAAAGATGAAGAAGATCATGACCGCGGCCGGCATCGCGGCGCGCAGGTCGAGGTCACCATGCCCGTTCGCCTCGATCGACTGGATCGACACCTGCGAGTCCCTGACGATCGCGTTAAGCTCGCTCGCCGACCCGCCGAGCTGCTGAACGTAGGTCGTCAAGGCGTTGCTGGCGGCCAGCTGGGTGAAGATCGCCTTCTCGGTCATCGTCACGGGGCTGGCCGTAATGAGCCGGTAGGTGTCGGGCTTGGCGCCCTCGACGAACGCGTAGTCGACGTCGCCGTTGGCCACGCGCTCGCGGGCCTGGTTGACCGAGTTGACTCTAAGGACGGTGAACGTCGGCATGCCGGGCCCGTCGAGGTGGGTGAGGGTTGACGCGTACGGCTGGGTCTCGGGCGTGAGGGCGACCGACGTCTTGTCGCCCAGCCAATGCTGGTCGGCGGCGACACGGAAGCCCCCGCCGATGAGGAGGGCGAGAAGGACGACGATGACCATCGAGAGAATCGTCGCCTTGCTGGCCAGGCGGACGCCGATCTCGCGGCGCGCGATGATGAGGGCCTGGGTCACGATCGACCTCCTCGGTCGCCACGCCGCCACCGGCGGCGTGGGCGGGACGGCTCGGGCGCTTCGGGTTCGGGAGCCGACGAGTCGACGACCGCGCGGTACATGAGCGAGAGGGGCTCGTGGTAGGGCGAGAACTCGGTGAGGTGGCCGGCGGCCAGCCCGGCCTGGGCCAGGTGGGCGACGGCGTCCTCGCCGCTATCGCCGCACACGAGGAGCGTCTGTGAGTCAACCCGGACAACCTCTCGACCGGCGGCCTTGGCGGCGTCGGCGATGGCCCGGAGGGCGGGGGAGTCGCCGCGAAAACGCGTGCGGGTGACGGCACCGGCGCGCAGCTCGGGGATCGAGCCGCAGGCGACGAGGCGGCCGTCGGAGAGGATGCCGACGCGGTCGCAGAGCTTCTCGACGAGCTCGAGCTGGTGGGACGAGAAGAGGACGGGGATGCCGGCGTCGGCCTGCTGGCGCAGCGCCGCCGACATCGCGTCGACGGCCAGGGGATCGAGGCCGGAGAAGGGCTCGTCGAGGACGAGGGCGGCGGGGTTGTGGGTCAGCGCGGACGCCAGCTGGACGCGCTGCTGGTTGCCGAGCGACAGCGCCTCGACCCGGTCGGCGCGGTACGTGGCGATCCCCAGGGCGTCCTCCCAGTGGGTGGCGTTGCGGTCGGCCTCGGTGCGGGAGAGCCCGTGGAGGCGCGCGAGATAGACGAGCTGGTCGTGGACGCGCATCTTCGGGTAGAGGCCGCGTTCCTCGGGCATGTAGCCGATCGTCGCGCGCGAGGCGGCGGTGATCGGGTCGCCGTCGAAGAGCACCCGGCCGGAGGTCGCCGTCGTCACGCCGAGCATGATCCGCATCGTCGTCGTCTTGCCGGCGCCGTTCGACCCGACGAAGCCGAAGATTTCGCCCGCGCGAACCTCGAAGGACACGTCGTCGAGGGCGCGACGGGTCGCGTAGTCCTTCGTCAGGTGCTCAAGTGAAATGAGATTCACGCTCACAGGCTAACATCCGGGTCTCGAGGGGCCGGGGGCGGCGGCTGGCCGCGGCGGGGCACGGGAAACCCGGTCACCTGCCGGACCGGTGGCGACCGTCGCCGGCCGCACGCACGATAATGGAGGAATGAGCAGCTCACCCAGTATTCGTATCCGACCCGCCCTCGACCGCATCGCCACGTACAAGCCCGGCAAAGGCCACGCCGGCGAGGTGACGAAGCTGTCGTCGAACGAAAACCCCAACCCCACGCTGCCGGCGATCCGGGCCGCCGTCGACCGGGCGACTGCCGAGCTCAACCGCTACCCCGACATGCTGGCGACGCCGCTGGTCGACGCCCTCGCCGACGACCTCGGGGTCGATGCCGAGCGCATCGTCATCGGCAATGGGTCGTGTTCGCTCATCGCCCAGCTGCTGCTGGCCGTCGCCACCGAAGGCGACGAGATCGTCATGCCGTGGCGCAGTTTCGAGGCCTACCCGATCCTCATCGGCGTCAGCGGGGCCGACGCCGTGCCGGTGCCGCTGGCCGACGGGTTCCTTCACGATCCCGCCGGCCTGGTCGACGCGGTGACCGACCGGACGCGCGCCGTCCTCCTGTGCACGCCGAACAACCCGACCGGCACGCCGCTGCGCCGCGAGGCGTTCGAGTACATCATGGAGAACGTCCCCAGCGACGTCCTCGTCCTGCTGGACGAGGCGTACTACGACTTCGACGACTCGCCGGAGCGGCTCGACGGGATCGCGCTGACCGAGCAGTACCCCAACCTCATCGCCGCGCGGACGTTCTCCAAGGCGTTCGGCCTGGCCGGTCTGCGCGTCGGCTACTCGGTGTCGTCGCCGTTCATCGCCGAGGCGCTGCGCAAGACGACGACCCCGTTCTCGGTCAACCAGGCCGCCCAGGCCGCGGCGATCGAGGCCCTCACGCTGCGCGCCGAGGTTGACAAGCAGGTCGCCGGTATCGTCGCCGCCCGCGACGCCCTCCACGCCGCCGTCACCGAGGGCGGTTGGCAGGTGCCGAAGTCGGCGTCGAACTTCCTGTGGTTCCCCGGCGCCGACGCGCGCGAGGCGATCATCGACGCGTGCACGCCGCGCGGCGTCATCGTCCGCGCCTTCCCCGACGGTGTCCGCGTCACCGTGGGCGCGCCGGAGGAGAACGAGCGGTTCCTCGACGCGATCGCCAGCATCGACCCGCAGACGCTCACGCAGTACTAGAGCGCGGGCGGTTCGGGTGCGCTAGAGCGTGCGCTCGCGGCCCGACGCGGCCGTCAGCCCAGCGGCACCGCCCAGGCGCGGAGGTCCCACAGGAGGTCGCGCCGCCAATCCGGCGTCGCCGGGTTGACGAGGACGCGGTCGGCGCCGGCGGCCTCGCTGAGGCGGGCGTCGACCTCGGGTGGCAGCGGCGGGAACGACTGGTCGGCGGCCTGGATGAAGTACACGCGATAGGTCGGCGACCCGCCCGGGCTGCCGGCGACCAGCGCCTCGACCCGTAGGACGGTCTGGCCGTCCTCGAGGAGGTCAGCCAGGTGCGCCTCGGTGGCGTCCGGCGCGGTGAGGGCCGCGAGGTCGCCCTCAGGGTCGCGGTAGGCGGGCGCGGCCACCAGCTCCTCTGCACCGATGGCTGAGAACGCCTCGACGATCGCGTCGCCGCGCTGCAGGGCCTCGATCGTCGGCAGGTGGCTGGCCTCGACGGTGAGCTCGGACTCCAGGCCGGGGTCGACGACGAGGCCGACCTGGGGATCGGCGAGGTCGGCGTGCTCGGCGTAGTACTCGAGGACGTTGACCGCGCTGATACCGCCGGCGTCGGCGGGGAGATCGGCCAGCGTAGCCCGCGGTTTCGTCCCCCACACCTGGAGCAGCGTGGCGCCCTCGACGCTGGTCAGCTGCGGTTTCGCGGGCGCCCACACGGCGATGTGGGCCAGCGCGCGCAGGTAGGGCTCCAGGCGCCCCGTCGCGACGGCGACGTAGCGGGCGTTGTCGAGGGGCGTCGTCTTCTCGTGGGCGACGAGGGTGCGGGCAAACTGCCGGCGCAGAGGGTTAAACACGGGATCTATCGTACGGACAGGCCGCGCAGGCGCGACCGGCGAACCATGACAACGCCGCCGGTCACCGCGCAGAACGCCGAGACGAGGCCGACGGTGAGGACGCCGATCGACGACCTCGAGGCCCAGCGCTGATTCGCCGCCTCGGTGTTGAGGCCCGGCGCGTTGCTGACGGTCGGCACGGCCGTCGTCTGGTCGGTGTCGATGCCGGCATCGGTCGACCCGGGCAGCGGGGTAGCGCTGGGGCTCGGCGAGGGCTGCGACTGCGAGCTTGGCGGCACCTTACCCGGCTGGAGCGAACGAAGGGGCAGGTCGCGGGCGGGAGCGGGCGAGCCGGCAGCCTTGCTGGGCACGCGCGGATGGACGGCGACCGAGTTGGGGGAGACGTCCCTGTGCGGCGCGGCGGGCTGCTGGCCCATCGCGGTGTGGCCGGGCGTCGGCGCGATGTGCGTGCCCGTGGGCTGCGGGCGATGCGTGGAGGTCGGCGACGGTTCCGGCGACGGCTGCGGCGTGCGGGTGCTGGGGGTCTCCGTCGAGGGGGCGGCCGGCGGCGTGGTCGTGCCAGCCGGCGGTGTGTCTGTGCCGGTCGGCGGGAACGGGGCAATCGTCGGCTTCGTGGGCTTCACGGGCGTCGCGTCGCTGGGTACAGGGACGGGTGACGGCGTGGTGGTCGTGGGCGTGGGAGTCGGCGTCGGTTTGCTGGGCTGGACCGGCGTCGGCGTGGGCGTTGTCGGCTTCGGCGTGGTGGTCGTGGGGGTCGGCGAGGGCTTGGTCGGCTTCGGCGTCGTGGTCGTGGGGGTGACCGTGGGTTCCGTCGTCGGCGGCGTGGGGGTGGTGGACGTGGGTGCCGGCGTGGTGGTCGTTGGGTCGACGGTGGGTGTCGGCGTGGTGGTCGTCGGGTCGACGGTGGGGGTCGGCGTGGGCTGGGGGTGGCCGACAGTGATCGTCAGGGTGAACGTGCGCGAATACGTCCAGCCGAAGACGCCGCGCCACAGGGCGGCGGAGAACTTGAGCTCGTAGACGCCCGCGTCGGAGAAATGCATGTCGAGCTGCGAACTTCTGCCGGCGTGGAGGACGGCGAGCGAGCCGTGGGGGTCGAGGATGCGGCCGAGGAGGAGGTCGTCGCCCGGGGTGTAGGGGCGGGGAATGGGCAGGTGGAGGCGGCTGACGAGGACGGAGGATCGCTGGTGGTCGATGGTCACCGTCGCGTCCCGCGGCGTGCCAAGAATCGGCCGGAAGCTCAGGAGGTTGAAGCGGACGTGGTAGCCGTGGGTGCGCCACAACAGCGCGCGCGGGTTGTCGGTGTCGAGGATCTGCGACGAGATGGGGAGCGCGCCCGTAAGACCGTCAAAGGCCACGTCGGCGTGGTTGTGGTCGGGGGCGGCGGCCTGGTCGTCGGAGACCAGGGTGACGACATCGGAGTCGGCGGTGTCGCCGGGCTGGGCGACGAGGGTGAGGCCGGCGGGTCGGGTCTGATCCGAGGTCGTAGGCGTTTCGGAGGGCGTCGGCTGGGGCAGGGAGGCGGCGGGGGAGTCGGTGGTGGCGGCCGCAGTGGACGGGCTGGCGGCGTCCTCGGCAACGGCCGGGAGAATCGGGCACGCGAAAGCAACCGGCAGGCTGAGCGCCGCCGTCGCTACGCAACCGGCGATAACTCGCCGTACATTACCCGTTCTCATCTTCTCCCCAACGTCCCAGCCCGGGTATTCCCCACGACTCAATAGCCTACGGTCTCGCGACGATGTCGTGCCACCTGGGCCGCGATCCCGTTCACCCACGCAAACTTTTAATGACTCGTGTATGCATGGAATACCTCAGACAGACCCATATTAGAACACAATGAACCGAAGAGGAATACTGCAGATCGGGTTTTGTCAATCGCGCCGCTACGATAGGGAACATGACTAGCGCCACAGCGAACGACACCCTGTATAACCGGTCACTTCTCGCCACTCCGGGCGGCGTTAACTCGCCCGTGCGCGCCTTCGGTTCGGTGGGAGGGACGCCCTCATTCATCGCCCGCGCGGCCGGCCCTTATATCCGGGATGCGGACGGGCGGACGTTCGTCGACCTCGTCGGCACGTGGGGGCCGGCACTGCTGGGACACGCCCACCCCGAGGTCGTCGAGGCCGTCACCGAGGCCGCCCAGCGCGGCCTGTCGTTCGGCGCGCCGACCGAGGCCGAGGCCGCCCTCGCCGAGGCCGTCACCGCGCGCGTGCCGGTGGCCCAGGAGGTGCGGCTGGTGTCCACCGGCACCGAGGCGACGATGACGGCGATCCGCCTGGCCCGCGGTTTTACCGGGCGCGACCTCCTGGTGAAGTTTGCCGGCTGCTACCACGGCCACTCCGACTCGCTGCTGGCCGAGGCCGGGTCGGGCGTCGCCACCCAGGGCCTGCCGGGCTCAGCGGGCGTGCCCCAGGCGATCGCGGCGCTGACGATCGTCCTCCCCTACAACGACGAGGACGCCCTGCGCGCCTGCTTCGCCGAGCACGGCGACCGGATCGCCGCCGTCATCACCGAGTCGTGCCCCGCGAACATGGGGATCGTCCCGCCCGCGCCCGGCTTCAACCGGACGATCCGCGAGGTCACGCGCGACGCGGGCGCCCTCATGATCACCGACGAGGTCCTCACCGGCTTCCGCGTGTCGCCGGCGGGCTTCTGGGGCTTCGAGGTCGGCTGGCGGCCCGAGTCGCTGCCGGCCGTGCTGCCGGACGCCCTCGTTGGCGCTTCTGCGACGGCGGAGGCGCGCGACGCGTGGTGCGAGCAGCAGATCGCCGGCGTCGACTACGCGCCCGACATCATGACGTTCGGCAAGGTCATCGGCGGCGGTATGCCGCTGGCCGCGCTGGGCGGGCGCCGCGACATCATGGAGCGCCTGGCGCCGCAGGGCCCCGTCTACCAGGCCGGCACGCTGTCGGGGAACCCACTGGCGACGGCCGCGGGCCTCGCGACGCTGCGCCTGGCCGACGACGCCTGTTACGCGCGCGTCGACGCCGTGTCGCAGGCGATCCGCGGCTACCTGGCGGACCAGCTGGCGCAGTACGAGATCCCCCACGTCATCAACAGCGCCGGCTCGCTGTTCTCGGTCTTCTTCGGCGAGGACGCAGCCCGCACCGGCGTCGCCAACTATGCCCAGGCGACCAGCCAAAACGCCGACGCCTACCGGGTGTTCTTCCACGCGATGCGCGACGAGGGCGTCTCGCTGCCGCCCTCGTGCTTCGAGGCGTGGTTCGTCTCGGCCGCGCACGACGACGACGCCGTGGGCCGCGTGTTCACGGCGATCGACCACGCCGTCCCGCGCGTCGCCGAGGCGCTGGAGCGCTGAGGCGACGGCGGGGCCGTCCCCGTAAGGTGGGAAGCATGGAGCTTATCCTCGTTCGCCACGGCCAGACGTCGTCCAACATCATCGACGCCCTCGACACGGATTTCCCGGGGGCTCCGCTCAACGCCCGCGGAAAAGCGCAGGCCGCCGGGATTCCCGCCGAATGGGAGCGCCTGGGGATTGGCGCCCCCGACGCGATCATCGCGTCGCCGCTGGTTCGCACGCGCCAGACCGCGCGGCCGCTGGCCCGGCACTTCGGCCTGCCGATCCTCGCGGACGTACGGTTGCGTGAGGTGCGCGCGGGCGACCTCGAGATGCTTCACGATGCCGATGCGCCCGCGGCCTACCTGTCGTTTGTCTGCTCGTGGCTGCACGGCGACGACACGCGGCGGATGCCGGGCGCGGAAATCGGCGCGCACGTCGTCGGCCGCGTCACCTCGCTTGTCCGCGAGGTTGAGCGGGTTTTCGGGTCGGATTCGCGGATCTGCTTCGTCACCCACGGCGGCGTCACCCGCCTGTTTTCGGCGTCGATGCTCGGCGGGATCACCCCCGACCTCGTCATGAGCCAGCCGGTGCGCAACTGCTCGATCACCCGCGCGACCGGCAGCGTCGCAGGCGGCTTCGAGGCCGACCTCTATTCGTCGAAGCCGATCGAGGAGTGGGAGGTCATCCCGGGCCTCACCGCCCTGCGCCGCTCGATCCAGGTCATCGACCCGGCCGAGTGGCGTTAGCCGCCCCCCCCGTCAACGTGATCCTTCTGGAGCGAACCATCACGTTCATCCGGGGTGGGACGAAGGCAAAGCGAAACGCTCACCTAGCTTGTCGATTTCGGCCCGTGAGGGCCGGATTGTGACAATTCAGGTGAGCGTTTCGGAGTCGCGGTGAGCGGCTACTTGTCGGCGGCCTCGGGGGCCGGCTTCCCGGCCTCGGCGGCGGCCTCCGCGGCGTCGGCGGCTTGCTCTTCCTCGACGTCCTCGAGCGTGCCGGCGATACCGGCCTCGACGAGGCCGCGGTTGCGCTCGCGGGCCATGAGGTCGTAGTCGAAGTGCTCGACCAGGCGACCCTGGTGGTGGTCGACGATGAAGCCGATGACGCCACCGATCAGCGTGGGAATCAGCCAGCCCAGCGAGTAGTGGGCCAGCGGAACGACGTCGACGATCGCCTTGAACCAGCTGGCTTCGACGCCGGCAGCGGCGATCGCGTCGATGAGACCGAAGAGGGCGGCGATCCACACGGAACCGCGGTACGTCCAGTACATGTGGCCGGGGATGAAGATGTCGAGCAGGCAGCAGATGACGATGCCGATCGTCACCGGGTAGCACAGGTACATGATCGGGATGACGACCTTGAGCAGCAGCGTGAGCCCAAGGTTCGCGACACCCAGCGAGACGATCATGTGGATGAGGATGAGCGCCTGGCGCGGAACCTTCGGGAACAGGCCCGAGAAGAACGCCGTCGACGCACCGGTCAGGCCGACCGCGGTGGTGAGGCACGCGAGGATCGCGATCGCCGCGAGGACGACAGTGCCCGTGTTGCCGAACAGGAGGGCGGCCGCCTTCGACAGGGTCTCGCCGCCGTTTTCCGACTTCACGTTGCCCATGCGCAGACCCAGCTGCGACAGGCCGAAGTAGACGAGGCCGAGGATGACACCGGCGACGACGCCCGACAGTGCGGTCGCGCGGAACAGCGACTTGCCGCGCTTGTAGCCGCGCTGCTTGAGCGACGTAATGATGATGACGCCGAACACGAACGACGCGATCGCGTCGAGCGTGTTGTAACCCGACAGCAGGCCGTTGACGACGGGCGCGTGATCGTACGGGGCGACCGGCGCGTGGTTCACGGGCGCCAGCTTGGCGAACGCCGCCGAGACAAGGACGATGAGGAGGATCAGCAGGGCGGGGGTCAGCCAGCCGCCGATCTTCTCGATGAGGGTCGACGGGTTCATCGACAGGGCGCCGGTGATCGCGAAGAAGATGATCGTGTAGACGAGGAGCGACATCTGCTTCGACCCGTCGGACACGAACGCGCCGGCGCTCATCTCGAACGACACGGTGGCCACACGCGGAATCGCGAAGAGGACGCCGGTCGACAGGAACGCCATGAGGCAGAACGCGAAGCCCGGCCAGTGGCCGATGCGCTCGGAAATGCCGAGGATGCCCGTTTCCGACGTGGCCGCGGCAACCATGGCGAGCAGCGGCAGGAGGACGCCGGTCGTCATGAACCCGAGCGCCGCGGGCACGGTGACGCTGCCGGCCTGGACGCCGATAAACACAGGGTAGATGAGGTTGCCGGCACCAAAGAACATGGCGAACAAGGCCAAGCCGGTGATGACGACGTTATAGAAATTCCGTTTGCCGGTCATGGGTGGTGACTCCGCTTCGTGAGACAGGAACTCGGCCATTATGCCCGGCAGGCGAAAGATGGCAACCGGAGCGCTCACCCTATGAAACGCTCCGGCTGCGCGGTGCTACTTGACGGTAGGCACCCCAAAGGCGTTGGGGGCGACCTCCGTCGGCGGTTGCCACGTGTCATCCGCGCCCTTCGGCGGGTACCACGTCGACGCCATCTCGGCGGTGGCCTGCAGCAGCTGGAGGGTCGCGCCGTCGCCGGTGGCCGTCGCCTCGACGAGGGCGGGGTGGATGATCCGGCGGGCCCGCTCGAGGGCGCCCTCGGAGACCACGTGGTCGTCGTCGGAGAGAACCTGGGTGGCGCGGAGGAACGCACGGGCCGTGACGTCGGGGCCGAGGGCGGGCTTGAGGACCTGAACGACCGCCAGCGGAAGGAACCGGATGAGGCCGCGAACGTCGTCCTCAAAACCGACCGCCACCTGGTCGAACGCCGGGTTGTCGGCGGTACCGGAGCCGTCGGCGTAGTCGCAGGCGCCCTCGAGGAGGCTGAGGGCGCCCCACAGCAGGCCGGCGGCGTGCGCGTCGTCGACCGCATTCTGCGCGACGGCGTCGGTCAGCGCGCCCTTGACCGAATCCTTCGCCGCCTCGATGAGGTGGCGTGCCGGGTCGGGCGAGCTGCTGAGGACACCCGCCGTCTCCTCGTCCAGGCGCGAGTCCTGGAGGCTGGCGCGGGCGCACTCGAAGATCACCGACACCGCGGCCTCGCAGTACAGGTAGAGGTCGTAGCGGGTCAGCGCCCCGTCGCCCGGGTCGAGAATCGCGGTGCCGGGCGACGTGAGGGCGGCACGGACGCCCTCGGCGACGGCGTGGAGCGACCCCAGGCGGGCGTCGTCGATAGCGTCGGGCAGTTGCGGATTGATGGACACTCAGATCCCTCGATTTCTAGTTCTTAAACGCGTGAATGGGCGCAGGCATGCGGCCGCCGCGGGCGATCAACGCCTCGCACGACGCCTCGGACACCGCCATGATCGGTGCCCATCCGAGCAGGCCGGGGAACTGGACTTCCTCGCCGACGCCCTTGCCGGGCACGGGGATAACGCGCACGGCCGTGGTCTTGGAATTCATGATGCCGATCGCCGACTCGTCGGCGATGATGCCGCCGATCGTCGACGCAGGCGTGTCGCCGGGGATAGCGACCATGTCGAGGCCGACCGAGCAGATCGCCGTCATCGCCTCGAGTTTCTCGATCGAGATCGCGCCGGACGCGGCGGCCTCGATCATGTTGCGGTCCTCGCTGACGGGGATGAACGAGCCGGACAGGCCGCCGACGTGCGAACACGCCATGAGGCCGCCCTTCTTCACCGCGTCGTTGAGAAGGGCCAGCGCCGCCGTCGTGCCGTGGCCGCCGACCGTCGACACCCCCATGAGTTCGAGGATGTGGGCCACCGAGTCGCCGACGTCGGCCGTCGGCGCCAGCGAGAGGTCGACGATGCCGAACCGCACACCCAGGCGCTCGGCGACGATGCGGCCGACCAGCTGGCCCATGCGGGTGATGTGGAATGCCGCCTTCTTGATCGCTTCGGCGCACGCGTCGACGCTGTCGCCCTCGTGGGTGGCGAGGGCGCGCGCGACGACGCCGGGGCCGGACACGCCGACGCTGATCACCGTGTCGGGTTCGGCGACGCCGTGGAAGGCGCCCGCCATGAACGGGTTGTCGCCGACGGCGTTGGCGAACGTCACGAGCTTGGCCGCGCCCAGACCGCCGAGGTCGGCGGTCAGCTGCGCGGAATCGCGGACGACCTGCCCCATGAGGGCGACGGCGTCCATGTTGAGGCCGGCCCGCGTGGAGCCGACATTGACCGACGAACAGACGATGTCGGTGCACGAGAGGGCCTCGGGGATCGAGCGGATGAGGGCCTCGTCGGCCGCGGTCGCGCCCTTCTCGACCAGCGCCGAGTAGCCGCCGATGAAGTCGACGCCCACCTCTTTCGCGGCCCGGTCGAGGGCGCGCGCGAAGGGGACGGGGTTCGTCGTGCCGCAGGCCGCGGCGACCAACGCGATCGGCGTGACCGACACGCGCTTGTTGATGATCGGAACGCCCAGCTCGGCGCCGACCTCGTCGGCCGTCGCGACCAGGGTGGAGGCGAGGTCGACGATCCGCTTTTCGATCTTGTCGCAGGCCCGGTCGATGTCCGGGTCGGCGCACGGCAGCAGCGAGATTCCCATCGTCACCGTGCGCACGTCGAGGCGGTCCTCGTCGATCATGCGGATGGTGTCGAGGATCTGCGAGGCGGTATCCATGCTCATCGCGGCCTCCTAGAGGGTGTGCATGGCGTTGAAGATCGCCTCGGACTGGATCTTGATGACGAGGCCCTGGGCCTCGGCCACCGGCTCCATCGCGGCCTGGACCTCGCGCAGCGGCGAGCGCTCCTCGTCGAAGTCCAGCTGCATAATCATCGTGAACCACTCGTCCATCAGGGTCTGCGAGACGTTGGTGATGTTGACGTCGGCCTTCGCCAACGCCGTCGTCACCGCCGCAATGATTCCCGTGTGGTCGTGGCCCGTTACCGTCATAATCGCGCGCATGGCGCCATTCTTTCATGGGTGCCGGGGTCGGCCAAGTAACGCCGACCTCGATGAGACGCACCCGCGGCGGCGGCCGCGGGCGGGCTAGGCGTCAGGCGTGAGCGGCGCGCTGGGCGAGTAGCCAGCGATGGAGCAGCATCGTCGACACGCAGTCGAATTCGTTGTAGGCCGCCAGTTCGGCGAGGACCGGCGAGATTCCGTGGCTTCCGGGGCGCGCCCGGTGGGCCAGGTCGCCGACCTCGAGGGCGTCGCGTGCCTGGTCGTAGAGGACGACCGAGGCGGCGCCGTCGTTGACCTCACCCCGGCGCCACGGGCCCATGTACAACGGTTCAAGATCCTTGAGCGACTGGCCGGGCTGCCCGGTCTTGACGGCGGCCGAGACGACGGTGAAGAGGTCGGTGCAGATCCCGCCGCGCCCGCACAGCCGGTCGATGCGGCCCATGTCCATCGCGTGCCGACGCGCGAGGCGGCGCAGGTAGAGCGGCTCCTGCTTCGAATAGTGGTAGAGCCGCATCTGCGGGTAGCGGCGCCGACGGTCCTCGAGCCACGTGAGCAGCCCGCGGATGAGGGCGGCCTCGTCCGCGCGCGAGTGCGCCCACCACGACACGTACCGCCAGCCGGTCGCGCGCGCCAGGCCTCCGGCGGCGGGCGGCGTCACCGGGGCGTGCTCCCACGCGGGGGCGGGGCAGGACTCGGTGGGGGCGGGCGTGCCCGGCGGTGCCCACACCGTGCCGGCCGCGGGCGGCGGGCCGTCCTCGGCGCGCATGGCGAGGCCGGCCAGGTAGATGAGGCCCGTGTGGTCGCTGCGGGTCCACTGCCACAGCGAGTCGTTTTCGAAGTCGAGGTAGATGTCGCCGGGCGCCGGTTCGGGGAGGGCCTGGAGGAGCGGGTGCCGCGAGTCAACTCGGACAACCACTTGCGGGCCGTAGGGGCCGGGGCGGAGGTCGCGCTGGGCGAGCTGCAGCTCGGCGAGCTCGAGGCTGTCCGGCGGCACCTCGCGCGGGCGGGCCTCGACGAGGTCGCGGCGGGTGCGGACGCCCTCGCGGGCGAGGTCGTCGCGCAGGCCCTGGCCGATGCCGGGGACGGCGAGGATGTCGTCGTGGGCGGCGATGGCGACCTCGCACTCGGGGCAGCCGCCGCAGATCGGCGACGCCTCCCACCAGTCGGGAACGTCGTCGGCGGCGATCCGCCTCACGAGGGGGCGCAGCTCGGCGGCGAAGCGGTCAAAATCGGCGACGGCCTCGGCCGTGGGGACGGGGACGACGCGCCCCGAGGCCAGGAGAACGAGGCTGGTCGGCGCGGGTGTTCCGGCGCCGCAGCGCTCGAGCAGCCGGGCGTACCCGCCGACCTCGACGCGCGCGGCCAGGCGCACGTGGGACGAGAAGCGCGGCAGCTGAATCTGGGGTCCGTCGCCGGTCATGACGGCCAGCGGGACGGTGCCGTAGAGGCCGTCGCACTCCAGCCGCTCGCCGAAGATCACCGTTGCGTCGTGCGCGTCGGCAAACCCGGGAACCCCGCCGCTGGCGAGGGCCCGACCGGCCCACTCGGCCGGCTTGGCGTCGGCGTCGAGCACCCCGTACGGGTACCGAGGCGTGCGCCGCCCGACCGCCTGATAGTAGTGGTCGAGGACGTCCAGCGCGTACCGCTCCGACAGCCGGGCGACGTGCTCGCCGATCAGCGTGTCGATCGGCTGCGAGTCTCCACTCAGCGCGCGCACGGCGTGGCGGATAAACCGCCATTGACACATGCTCGCCTGGGCGATGTCGCGCACCGACAGCTCGAGGGCGCCCTCGTTGACGCGCATGCTAGGCGCCCAGCCTCGCGGCCGCCTCCAACGCGTAATAGGTGAGGACCTGATCGGCGCCGGCGCGGACGATCGAGGCCAGCGACTCGTCGATGACGCGCTCGCGGTCCAGCCAGCCGTTCGCCGCGGCGGCCTCGAGCATCGCGTATTCGCCGGAGACCTGGTAGGCGCACACGGGCACGGGCGAGATCTGGGCGACCTCGGCGAGGACGTCAAGGTAGTAGCCGGCGGGCTTGACCATGACGAAGTCGGCGCCCTCGTCGATGTCGAGCATTGCCTCGCGGATGCCCTCGCGGCGGTTGCGGGGGTCCTGCTGGTAGGCGCGGCGGTCGCCGACCAGCGAGCACCCAACGGCCTCGCGGAACGGCCCGAAGAACCCGGACGCGTACTTCGCCGAGTACGCCATGATCGCGACGTCGGTGAAGCCCTCGGCGTCGAGGGCGCCGCGGATGACGCGGACCTGGCCGTCCATCATCCCCGAGGGGGCGACGATGTGGGCACCGGCGCGCGCCTGCGACAGCGCCATGGCGGCGTAGAGCGGCAGGGTCGCGTCGTTGTCGACGGCCCCGTCGTCGGAGAGGACGCCGCAGTGGCCGTGCGAGGTGAACTCGTCGAGGCACGTGTCGGCCATGACGACGGTGTCGGTGCCGACCGCGTCGACGACGGCCGCGATGCCGCGGTTGAGGATCCCGTTCGGGTCCCACGCGGCCGAGCCGCACTCGTCCTTGTCGGCATCCGTCGGCACGCCAAACAGCATGATGCCGCCGATCCCGGCGTCGGCGACCCGCTCGGCCTCGCGGGCGAGCGAGTCGAGCGAGTGCTGGACGACACCCGGCAGCGACGAGATCGGCCGCGGTTCCGTGAGGCCGTCGGCGACGAACACGGGGAGGATGAGCTGCGAGCGGTGGACGTGGGTCTCGGCCACGAGGTCGCGCATCGCCGGGAACGTCCGGCCGCGGCGCGGGCGCAGGGTGGGGACTTCGGTGTCGGACAGCGGACGAATGGTCATGACGTCGCTCCTTCGGCGGGGGCCGCGTCGGCCCCCGGTAATGGTTGACCAAGTTGACTGAGAGTGTGGCTGAGGGCGTCGACGAGGCCGGCCGCCGTCGGCTCGGCCGCCGCGGTCGCGTCGGCGAGGCCGAGGTCGCGGGCGACCCGCAGGCTCGGCTGGCCCATGGTGACGAGCCGGGGTGGCGTGGGCTGGCTCCACACGCCGTGGGCGTCGAGCGCCCGGATCGCCGAGCCCGCCGTGGCGACGACGACCGCGGCGTCGCGGTAGGCGTCGGGCAGCTCGGCGGCGGCGACCGTGTCGTAGAGGACGACCTCGTCGACCGGCCACCCGGCGTCGGCGAGGGCGAACGGCAGGTCGGGCGTCCCCTGCGCCGAGCGGGGGAGGAGGACCCGCTTGCCCTCGTCCCGCTGGGCCTCGTCGGGGGCGGGGAACGCGTCGGCGAGGGCGTCGGCGGAACCGGCGCCGACGAGGTCGCAGGTCCAGCCGGCGTCCTCGATCGCGCGGGCGGTCGCGGCGCCGACGGCGGCGACCTGAAGACCCGCGGGCTGGGTGGGGCGGTCGGCGAGGAGGATCCGTGCGGCGGTCGGCGAGGTGAGAACGAGCCAGGCGTAGACACCGATCGCGGCCGCCTCGAGGGTCTGGGTGGGCTCGTCCGGCGCGGTCATCTGGTGGGTGATCGGGGCGCCGACGACGCGGGCGGCGGGCAGCCGGTCGCGGATGTCGGCGACCAGCGGGTCGGAGTCGCCACGCGTGACGACGACGAGCGGAGAGTCGGAGAGCGCTTCGGGCCCGCCGAAGCGGTCGGGCGCCGACGAGGTGTGGAAGTACGCGGGGCGCGGCGACGACTTGTCGGCGCCCAGGTCGGCGACGTCGGCGGCACCGGCCTCGAGGAGGGCGAGGCCGACCTCGCGGCCCAGGTCGGCGGCGGGGTCGAGGACGTCCTCGGGCCGGGGCGCGGCGGGCCACGTGAGCGTCCGGGTGGCGGCGACGCGCCGGCTCCCGTCAACCGAGACAACCATTCCGGTGAGCTCGAGTTCACCCTCGATCACGGCCGCGTAGGCGCCGACGGGGGCCGCGCAGCCGGCGCCCAGCGTCGCGAGGACGGCCCGCTCGGCGAGGGCGGCCGCGTGCGAGGCGACGTCCTCGATCGCAGTGAGTGCCCGGGCCAGCTCGGGGTGGGCGTCGAGGGCTGCGTCGGCGACCTCGATGGCGAGGGCGCCCTGGGCGGGCGCGGGCAGGTAAGCCGGCGTCGTGTCTGGCGTCAGGCGGTCGGTCGCCGCGTCGGCGAGCCCCAGCCGGGACAGCCCCGCGGCCGCGAGGACGACGGCGTCGAGGTCGCCACGGCCGTGCCCGACGCCGCGGACGCGGCCCAGGCGCGTGGGGACGTTGCCGCGGATGTCGACGATCCGCAGGTCGGGGCGAATGGCCAGGAGCTGCGCGGCGCGCCGGATCGAGCCGGTGCCGACCGTCGCCCCGTGAGTCAACGCGGTCAACCGTGCGCCGTCGGCGGCGCAGAGGACGTCGAACGGGTCGACCCGCTGGGGAACCGCGGCGACCGTGAGGCCCGGCACGGGCGCGGTCGGCAGGTCCTTAAACGAGTGGACGGCGAGGTCGCAGCGGCCCTCAAGCATGGCGAGCCGCAGGCTCGCCGCGAAGACCCCGACGCCGCCGAGCTGGCTGAGCGAGGCGCCCGTGACGTCGCCCTCGGTGCGGATGACCTGGACCGACACCTCGACGCCGGCGGCGGCGAGGGCGGCCGCGACCTGCCGGGACTGGCTGAGCGCGAGGTCCGAGCCGCGGGTTCCGAGGACGACGGCGCGGCTCACGACGGGTCCTCGTCGTGGGCGTAGTTGGGGGTGCCCTGCGAGGGCGGGCCGAACTGGGCGAGCTGGGCGCCCTTGGCGAGGCCGTCCGGGATGACGGCGGACAGGCCCGACCCGGACGCCCACGCGCCGGCGACGGCGAAGCCCGGGCAGTTGGCCGCGATCTGGGAGTTGAGCGCCGCGACCCGCTCCCAGTGCTCCGGCGTGAGCGGTGGCAGCGAGCCGTCCCAGTGGACGATGAGCGAGCGCTTGACGGCTTCGCGGGGAATCGTCACGCCGAGCAGGCGGGACGCGTCGGAGCGGGCGAGCGCCTCGGTGACCTCGACCGGCGGCTCGCCGGCGCGCCCGTACGAGACGCGGAGGATGTGGGTGTCCGGGTAGTCCTCGCGCATCCACGACCACTTGTGCGAGTAGTGGGTGAGCGCCTTGGCGCGGACGGCGCCGCCCTCGATCTCTTCCGGCGTCGGGCGGCGGACGAGCATCCCCGAGCCGCGCGGCGCGTCGTCGAGGGCGGGCATGTCGAGCATGAGGGTGACGTGGGCGATCGGGCCGCCGGGCGCGGGCCGCCAGCCGCGGATGTCGATCCCGCCCATCATCGACAGGATGTCGATCGCCGCGGGCAGCGGGAGGGCGAGGACGACGCGGGGCGTGTGCACCTGGGTCGGCAGGCCCTGGCTGATCGGCGGCAGCGCGGGGTTGGGGTTCGACATGGTCTGGACGCCGGTCACCGACCAGCCGCCCCCGGCGACCGGCGAAATCCCCAACGCGCGGACGTGCGTGGCGATGCGGCCGCCGGCGTCGCGGATCGCCCGGGCGAGCGCCTGGGGGAGGCGGAACATGCCGCCGCGCGGGGCGATGACCGTGGGGCCGGCGGGGGTGACGCCGCGGATGGCGGCGACGGCGGCGGTGGCCGAGCCGTGCTGGGCGAGGCCGGCGCGCAGGCCGCGGCACACGGTGTCGACGGCGAGCTTCGCCGGGTCGTTCGAGTGGATGCCGCCGGCGACGGGGCCGACGATCTTCGTCAGCAGGGCCTCGCCGTAGCGGGCGGTGACGAACGACGCGAGATCCTCGCAGTCGGCGCCGACCTCGGGGCCCATCGTCAGGTCCTCGCGGGCGCGCGTGAGCTCGGCGGGGGTCAGCGCCTGGGCGACGGCGGGGTCGTCGAGCGACGCGGGAATCCCCAGCATGCCGTGGGGGATCTGGGTGGCGCGGCCGCCCTCGTCGTGGCTGTACACCCACGAGCTGCCCTGGGGCTTCGTGATGTCGAGGCCCAGCTCGGTGACGAGGTCGGTGATCGGCTGGCTGGCGGCGACGTAGGCCTCGGCGCCGATGTCGAACGGGACGCCGTCGACCGTCACCCCGGCGACGAGGCCGCCGACGCCGCCGCGCTCTTCAAGGACGAGGGGCTTGAGGCCCTGTTTCACCATCGCGTAGGCGGCGGTCAACCCGGCCAACCCGCCGCCGATGATGACGGCGTCGGCTTGCGGGGCGTCGGAGGAAAGAGGTGACACGCTGGGTCCTTTCACATGGTGGGGGCCGAGTCGGCGCTCCCCGGGAGGGAATGGATGAAGGCAACGAGGTCGGTGAGGACGTCTGGGTTGGTCGTCGGCGGGACGCCGTGGCCGAGGTTGACGATGTGGCCGTCGGCCGCGTAGCCCGCCTGGACGACCTCGCGGGCGTGGGCGTGGAGGACGTCGGTCGGGCAGGCGAGGAGCGCCGGGTCGATGTTCCCCTGGACGACGAACGGGGCGGCGGGCGCCCCGTCCGAGGGGTTGACCGAGTTGACTTGGCGGAGGATGGTGACGGCCTCGTCGAGCGGGACGCGGTAGTCGACGCCGACGCACGTCGCGCCCGCGGAGCGCAGGAGGTCGAGGAACGCGCCCGTGCCCGTGCCGAAGTGGATCGTCGGGATGCCCCCGGCGGCGAGGGCGGCGAGGACGCGCGCGGAGTAGGGGAGGCAGTAGCGCTCGTAGTCGCGGCGCGACAGCGACCCCGCCCACGAGTCGAACAGCTGGACCGCGCAGGCGCCCCCAGCGACCTGGGCCTCAAGGAACGCGATGGCGAGGTCGCCCGCCCACGTCATGAGGGCGTCCCACGAGTCCGGGTCGGCGTGCATGAGCGTGCGGGCGGCCAGGTGGTCGCGGGTGCCGCGTCCCTCGGCGACGTAGGCGGCGATGGTGAAGGGCGCGCCAGCGAACCCGATGAGCGGCGTTGCGCCCTCGTCGCGGCCGGGCTTGCCCAGCTCGGCGACCGTGAGGGCGGCCGCGTGGCGGATGACCTGGTCGTCTTCGATGCGCCGGTCGGTGAGGTGGCGGACGTCCTCGGCAGTGCGCGGCGGGTTGTCGATGACCGGGCCGACGCCCGGGCGGATGTCGACGTCGACGCCGGCGAGCCGCAGCGGCACCATGATGTCGGAGAAGAAGATGCCGGCGTCGACGCCGAAACGGCGCACCGGCTGACAGGTGATCTCGGCGACGAGGTCGGGCGTCAGGCACGCGTCGAGCATGGCGTTGCCTTCGCGCGCCGCGCGATATTCCGGCAGGCAGCGGCCGGCCTGCCGCATGAACCAGACCGGCAGGCGGTCGGGTCGGGAGCCGTCGAGCGCGCGCAGAAGGGCCGGGGTGTCGGGCGTGGACTTCTCGCGAAGCGGCGTGGACGGGGTCATCACGTCCCCCATTGTGCCCCAAATCGCCAGATCCGCCATGATCGGCGCGAGGGGCGCGGCCCTGGTCCGGCCGCGACGGTCAATTAGTAAACGACAGGTCACGAATATCCGTCAGAAAAACTGGCCGCGCGTGGCCAGTTCAGAACGGGGTGTCAGAACATTCGGCGCTATGTGGCGATATGGCGCGACATGCCGCGCGTTTGGCGGTCGGTGCGCCAAGGCGGCGCCCTCCCGTGATTCAATGCGAGGGTTATGGGTGTCCTTTCGTATTCTGTCCACCACGCGGTCCACGGCCTCGACGCGGTGGCCCACGCGCACACGCGGATCGACGGGCTGGCAGACGACCTCCTGGCGACCGGCGCCGTCCGCGGGGTCATCGTCATCCCCACGTGCAACCGCCTGGAAGTCCTCGTCGAGGCCGACGAGCACCCGCACCTCGACGCGTTCATCGCCCGCCGCCTCGACATCCCCAACGCCGTGCGCTGGGAGGGCCGCGAGGCGATCACCCACATCGTCCGCGTCGCCGCGGGCCTCGACTCGCTGGTCGTCGGTGAGCGCGAGGTATCTGGCCAGGTGCGCCGCGCGCTCACCGTCGCCCACAACGAGCACACGTCGTCGCCCGCGCTCAGCCTCATCGTCAAGGACGCCCTCACGGTGTCGCGGCGTATCGCCCACTTGACCGGCCTCTCGTCGCAGGGGCGCTCGGTCGTTGCGGCCGGCCTCGAGCTGGCGAAGGATCAGGTGGAGGCGGACCCGCGCGACTGGCGGGTCCTGCTGGTCGGCACGGGCGCCTACGCCGGTGCCACGGTGACCGCGCTGCGCGCCCTCGGTACCCAGGACATGTCGGTCTACTCGCGGTCCGACCGCGCCGGGCGGTTTGCCGACGGGCACGACCTCACTCCCGTAAACGCCGACGGCCTCGTCGCGGCCATGGCCGAGGCCGACCTCACGGTGACGTGCCGCGGCCTGGGGTCGCCGGTGCTCGACCTCGCCGACATCGAGGCCGCCCGGGAGCGGCGGCGCGATGCCAGCGGGCAGCCGCTCGTGTTCCTTGACCTCGCCCTCATGCACGACGTGCCGGGCGAGGCCCGCGACCTCGAGGGCGTCCGCCTCATCACCATGGAGGACATCCGCGCGCAGGTGCCGGCCGCCGAGGCCGGGCAGGTCCACCGCGCCGAGCAGATCGTCGCCGACGGCGTCGCCGATATCGAGGCCGAGCTGCGCCAACGCGCCGCCGTGCCCGCGGTCAAGGCCGTGCGCGACTACATCACGGCCGCCCTGGACGACGAGATGTCGCGGCTGCCCGCCGGCGAGCAGGTGAGTCGCGAGGAGGCCGAGAAGGCGCTGCGGCGTCTGGCCGCCCGGCTGGCCCACACCCCGACGATCCGCGCGCGCGAGGCCGCCAACGGGGGCCGCACCCGCGAGTTCGCCGACGCCCTCGAGCAGGTCATGGGCCTCACCGTCCTCCCCTCAGTCAACCCGGTCAACGACTTGGCGAGCGAGCTCGAGACGGGGACCTGCCCCGTCACCGGGCTGAGGCTGGCCGACCTGTCCACCCCGGCGAGTACCCCCGACGCCGCTACGTCCCACCCAGCCGAACAGGAGACCGCGTGAGCCCTACTCCTTCGCCCCTCGCCCCCTACGACGCGATTCTCATCTGCTCGTACGGCGGGCCTCGCCGCATGGAGGACGTCCTCCCGTTCATGCGCAACGCCACCGCCGGGCGCGGCGTCCCGGATTCGCGCCTCCTCGCCGTGTCCGGCCACTACCGCGGATTCGCGGGGGTCTCGCCGATCAACGCGCGCAACCTTGAGGTCCGCGACGCCCTCGCCGCCGAGCTAGCCCGCCGCGGGGTGACCGTGCCGATCGCCATGGGCAACCGCAACTGGACGCCGTTCATCCGCGACGCCCTCGTCGACTTTTACCAGCAGGGATTCCGCCGGATCCTCTGCGTCTTCACGGCCGCGTACGTGTGTTATTCGGCGTGCCGGCAGTACCGCGAGGACCTGGCCGCCGCCCTCAACGAGTTGGCCGAGCAGGGGATGACGGGGATGAGCGTCGACAAGGTGCGCGCTTACTACACGACCGAGGGGTTCATCGCCGCGACGACCGACCGGCTGCTCGAGGCGATTGAGCAGATGGCCGAGCGCGGCGTCGAGGATCCGCGGATCGTCATGGTCACCCACTCGATCCCCCAGGCGATGGCCGAAAATTCGGGCCCGCTCGACGGGTCGCGCCCCGGCTACGTCGGCCAGCACGAGGCCGTCCTCGCCGAGGTCACGGCCCGCGCCTCGCAGCGGCTGGGCCGCGACATAACCGCCGACCTGGCCTTTTGTTCGCGGTCGGGCCCGCCGCACATGCCGTGGCTGGAACCCGACATCAACGACGTCCTCGAGCAGCTGGCCGGCGAGGGCGTGCGGGCGGTCATCGCCCAACCGATCGGCTTCATCAACGACCACATGGAGGTCGTCTACGACCTCGACACCGAGGCCAAAGAGACCGCCGCGAAGCTGGGCATCGAGTATGTCCGCGCCGCGACGGTCGGCACCCACGAGGCGTTCATCGGCTCGCTGGCCGACGTCATCTGCGAGCGGGCCGCCCAGGCCCGCGGCGAGACAACGCCGGTCGCGGTCGACGCCCTCACGCCCACGTGGCCGGCGGTCGCCCCCGCGGGGGACTCGCGCGCCAGCGCCGACGCGCCCGCGCACGCCGCCGAGTGTGGCACGGACGCGCCGCAGGGCTACCCGCTTCCCGCGGAGGTCACGCACGCTATCGTGGGCACCGCCACTCAACGAACGGACACGACCATGAAGGAGTCGCCCATGTCCCATCCCCAGCATGCCTCCCACCCCGGCGGTCACCCCGGTCACCCCGGCGGTCACCCGGGCGCCCCGGCGAAGCCCTTTGACCCGCGCGACGTCGGGGTCGACCCCGAGGAAGTGAACGCGCGCGACAACTTCGCCCTCTACGGGGTGTTTGCCCTCGTCGAGCCCATGCCCGAGGACGCCGCCGAGCGTCAGAAGCTGGCCGAGGACGCCGTCGCGGCCGTCGAGGCGACCGGCGCCGAAATCCGCGGCTGGTACGACACGGCGGGCTTCCGCGCCGACGCCGACCTCATGCTGTGGGTTTTGGCCGACGGCGTCGACAAGGTGCAGGACGCCTACCGGGCGTTCCTCAACTCGGACTTGGGTGCCTACGTCGAGCCCGTGTGGGCGGTGACGAGCGCCCACATGGTTGCCGAATTCAACCGGCCCCATCTGCCCGCCTGTTTCGGCGGCTGGGCGCCGCGCGGCTACATGGCCGTCTACCCGCTGAACCGCAGCTGGGACTGGTACTACCTGCCGAAGAACCGTCGCGCCGCGATGCTGCGCGAGCACGGGATGAACGGCAAGGACTACATGGACGTCGCCGTGTCGACGCTGGCGACGTTCGCGCTCTCCGACTACGAGTGGACGATCTCGCTGGAGCACGACGACATCACCCGCGTCATGGGCGTCCTGCGCCAGCAGCGCGACTGCGAGGCGCGGCTGTTTGTCCGCGAGGACACGCCGTTCTACACGGGCAAGCGCGTGGACCTCGCCGAGTGGGTGAACCGCCAGCCCACCGAGTAGGTTCGCGCCGGCCTCGAGTGTCCACACGGGACACTTCGGCTTCGTTATTCCCTAACAGCTCCCTCCCTCCCGGGCGGGCCCAGCAGGCTTTCGGGCACGCTGGAGCCCAACCGAGACGGAGGGAGCTGTTGTCATGAGTGATGTCGAAGGGTTGGCGGCCGCGTGCAGCGCGGCCACCCAGCACGTCGAGCAGACGACGAAAGGGCTGGTCGTACCGTCCTCGTGGAGAGGACGGGCCGCGAGGGCGGCCGGCACCCAGTGGGCGGCCACGCTGGCCGAGGTCAACCGGGCACTCGCGGAGGTTGACCAGGTTGTCGCGCGTGCGGCCAGCGAGACGGCGAAGGCCCGCGGCCTGGGCGTTGCGGGGGTGTGACGTGCGGCAGGTGACGGTAGCGGCGGGCGTCGGAATCATGCGGCCCACGGCCGACCCCCGCGGTGGGGGACACAACGGAGGGGGCATCGCCCTGTCGGTGACCGGCGAGCCGACCAGCGTCGACACCGACGCCCTCAGCGTGTTCGGGTCGCGGCTGGCGGACGTCGCGGCGGCGCTCGAAGCGGTCGAGGACGTGTGCGCCCGGCTGGCCGACGCCCTCGTCGACGCGGCGTGCCGGGTGCACGACCAGGCGACACGCGAGCAGGCGGCGGGCGCAATCGACCCGGGATCGCTCGTGCGGGCGGCGCAGCTGAGCGACGCCGAGGCCGGCCTCAGGAGGGCGGCTGCGGCGGTCGAGGCCCAGTCCGGGCAACTGCAGCGACCGGTTGGCCAGACGATGCGGCTGTCGCGCTCGGCCGAGCAGGCGTCGGCGGTCTACGTCGACCACGAGGCGCGCGCCGAGCGGGTATGGATGGGCGTCGGCGCCCTCGACGGCGCGGCGACACCCCAGCGGCTGCTCGGGCGGATCGGGCGCGCCCTCGTCGGATTCGCCGTGACGATGGGGGTCCTGCCGTCGGGCAACGTCCCGGGCAACGACCGGGTGATGGAGGACGGCGTCGACGCCCTCTCGCAGCTGCTGTTGCCCGTCGGGTTTGCCCTGCCGACCTGGGGCGACGCGACCGTGCCGGGGAAGAAGCTGTCGGCGGCCCAGCGGGCCATCCGCCTGGGTGTCGGCCTGGCCGACGCGGTCAGCGGCACGCGCGGCCACCACGTCGCCGTCGGGGCACCCCAGTTGGGGACGTGCGCGGTCGCCGACTACGGCGCGGCGACGACCAGCCTGCCCGGCCCCCTGGCGACGCTCGCGCGCCACCTCGACGCCCTCGCCGGGAGGAACGTCGGCGCGCCAAAGGGTGCCACGGCCGCGTGTCCCCTGGTCGCGCCGCACAAGAGCCGACAACAGGCGCCCCCGATCACCGGCGGCCAGCTGGTCCACGCCCTCGACGAGCCGGCCAACGGCACCCACGCGCTGCGGATCCTCAAGCACGAGACCGCGGGCAAAACGTCGTGGACCGTCGTCGTTCCCGGCACCGAGGAGTGGTCGATGGGCGAAGCCAACGCGTTCGACATGGACACGAACCTGCGGGTTAGCGGGGCGTTGCCAACGGCGCAGGAGGCCGCCGTCGCCGAGGCGATGAAGCAGATGCAGATCCCCGCGAACGAACCCGTCGAGTTCGTCGGCCACTCCCAGGGCGCCATGGTCGTCTCGCGGCTGGTCTCGGACCCCCTGCTGACCAGGCGCTATAACGTGACGTCGGCCCTCGCGGTCGGCGGCGCGACGGCCGGGGTGACGCCGCGCGGGAACGTCAAGATGCTGGCGGTCGAAAACACCAACGACATCGTGCCCCAGCTTGACGGCGTGTCCCGGCCGCAGCCGACGCGCGGCCTCGTCACGGTCAAGGGGCGCGTCGACGACGACACGGCGCACGCCATCGAGCCGGGCCGCCTGCCGGGCACGGCCTTTCAGCACGGCCGACCCGTTTACGCGGCGATCGTCGACGAGGCGCAGCGCTCGGGCGACCCGGACGTCGCCGCGTGGACGCGCAACCGTCAGGCGACGATCGGCCTCGACTCGACGACCCGGACGGAGGTGTACGATTTCGCCGTCACCCGCGTCGACTAGGCGCCGGCCCTCTTTCTTGGCGAAACGCTCACCTAACGTGTCGATTCTGTCCGGTAACCGGTAGTTCTGACATGTGAGGTGAGCGTTTCGGGTGGGAGGTGGGCGATTCGGGCCGGTCGGGGCCGCTGGCGTGCGGACCTTAGAGGTTGAGGGCGAGGACGACGAGGATCATAAGGACCAGCTCGCTGCGCCCGATGATGCTGGGCTTGATTCGCTTGCCGGTCTTCGCCGACCACGCGGGCATCGCGGCCGCGCGGATCAGCAGGATCGTCCACATGATAGGGACGAACACCGTGCACCAGTTGACGGCGAAACTCACCCAGGCACACCCCGCGAGGATCGCGTGGAGGGTCAGCGAAAACGCCAGGTAGCCGCGCGACCCGCGCTCGCGGACGAGGGTCTTGACGTAGGGCACCGCCGCCCAGAAGTACATGGTGAGCCAAAAGGTGAGGAACGCGATCCAGCCCCAGCCGGTGAGCTCGGAGTGGACGGGTGCCGCCTCGATCGCGGCGCTGGGGTCGGCGGGCGCATGCTGCAGCCAGAGGGCGTGCAGCTGGCTGCGCGAGAAGCCCGTCCCCAAATCGTAGGTGACCAGGCACATAATGCCCGACACGAGGACGGTCACCGAGCGGGTCAGCAGCGACCGGTCGTTCTTCTTCCACGTCTGCCACAACGTGATGATGAACAGCGGCAGGAGGACGATGCACCACTCGAGCAGCGGCGGCGCCAGCAGCGCCGTGATCAGCCCGAACAGGAGCGTGAGCAGGCCGTACGCCCGCACGGGCGGCCAGTAGCGCTCGCGGCGCCCCGACTTCAGCCACTGGGTGCCGGCGAAGAAGCAGAAATACGCGGCGAACCACGTCGCGAAGAGCACAAACGTCGTGGGCCGCACGCTGGACCACAGGGCCCCGCACCAGAACGGGACGAGGACCATCGCCCAGGCGCCGTGCTGATCGGGAATCCACCCGCTTCGCGGCAGGGGCTTGTGGCGCTTCCGGACTTTGGGGATCGACCCCGACGTCGTCGCGCCGAGCTGCCGGGGCACTTTGACGATGTGGTGCGTGCCGGTGGTCGTCGGCGAAAACGGGGGAGCGACGGGCGGACCCTGGATCTTGCGGATCGTCCCCGTGTTCGGCGTGGCCGTGACGCCACCCGTCCCCAGCGAATCCGGCGGCGGCGTGTGGCCGGGCATCCTCAGCCGATCGGCGAGCGGCTTCCGCTGCGGCATGACGGGGGCCGCCTGCTCTTCGGACTCTTCACGCGCTCGCTTCGACACCCTGCCACCCTAACCGATGACCCTGAGTAAAGGATGAATCCCCTTAGGACCGCCCGAGCCTGGCCTTGACGGGCCCGGTCAGCGTCTCGAGGCCCCGGTTGTGCAAGACCTTGAGGATCGCCAGATAGACGACGAGCATGACGACGCCGGTGACGACGATCCGCCAGAACGCACCGAGCAGCGTGAGGGCGGCGCCGACGCCCTCAGGGACGGCCGGCCCGACGAGGTGGAGGACGCCCCACCCGGCCGCGCCGCAGACGACGGCGGCGAGGACGGTCTGCCAGAACACCCGGATGACGCGCCACGTGAGCGGGGCCTCGAGGCGCTTTTCCAGCACCATGAGGGCGCCGATCGAGCCGACGCCGTACAGCAGGCCCTCGCCGAGCGACGCCGCGGGCACCCAGTACTTCGGCGGCATCGTCAGCCACGGGATAACGACGAACAGAACCTGCGTGATGCACATGGGGATCTGGAGGAAACACAGGGTCTTCGCGTCGTTGAACGCGAGGAGCAGCCGCTGGGCGATGCCCCAGATCCCAAACAGCGGCGTCGAGACGCCGAACAGCGCGAGAAGGAGGGCGAACACTTCGACCTCGGCACGGCTGGAGGACGGCATGACGATCTGCATGACGGGGACGGCCGCGGAGACGAGGGCGGCGCCGCAGAAGCTCGTGATAACGGCGAGGCCCTCCTGCGTGCGGACGAACTGGGCGTGGACGTCGGCGATCTTGCCCGTCGCGACCAGCGCCGACATCGAGGTGAAGAGGGCGGTCGTCACCGACGTGACGATCGTCGACTGGGGGATCATGAACACCTGGAACGCCGTGTTGTGCGCGGTCATGGTCGCGATGACCTCGTGGTGTTTCGACGCGTAGCCGTTGGCGGCGCCCGCAATGTTCGTGACGAAGAGGAACGCGATCTGCGACACGACGAGGCTGGCGAAAGCCCAGGCCGCGACGGTCGAGACCTCGCGGAGGCCGTGCCCGCGCACGCCCCAGACGATCCGCAGCTTGAAGCCGCTGCGGTACAGCGGGATGAGGAGGATCAACGCCTGGACGATGATGCCGAGCGTCGACGTGCCGGCGAGGATCGTGATCGGCCACGCCGTCCACACGCTCGGGTCGTGCGCCCAGTCCTTTTGCGTCCCCAACACCCACGTGAACACGCCAAGGCCGGCGATCGCGACGATGTTGTTGACGACGGGCGACCACATGTAGGGCCCGAACGACCCCTTGGCGTTGAGCAGCTGCCCCCACAGCGAATAGAGGCCGTAGAAGAAGATCTGCGGCAGCGACCAGAACGCGAAGATGATCGCCAGGTGCAGCCACCGCGAGTCCATCTGCGACGCGTAAATGTAGACCCACAGGGGCGCCGCGACCGAACAGACGACGGTGAGCCCCAGGAGCACCGTCGTGAACAGCGTGAGCAGCCGGTTGATGAACTCCTCGTCGTTGCCGCGGTGCAGTGCCCTCACGATCTGGGGGACGAGGATCGCCGACAGGATCGAGGACGCCAGGAGGTTATAGATCGTGTTCGGCAGGTTGTTCGCCACCTGGAACGCGTCGTTCGCGCCGACCGACCCGATGAGGGCGATGAGGAGCGCCGTCCTCACGAAGCCGAGGATGCGCGAGATGATCGTGCCCGCGGCCATGATGCCCGACGCCTTGGCGACGTTGACGGACTTCATCGCCGGCGGGTGCGGCGGCTGCTGCGCGGGGATCGTGCCCGTCGCCTCGACGTCGGGGGTGTCCCACTCGGTCGGCGGGAGGATCAGCGGCATCCGCTCCTGGCCCTTTCTCAGGGCGTGACGCGGATGCCGGCGCTGCTGGTTGGGATTCATGAAATCCTCGCCTACCTGCTTTCTTTCCGGGCAAAGGCCAGTCGTTCGGCGCGCAACTGGTCGACGAGCGGCATGTCGAGGGGAGCCAGGCTGGCCGCGTCGACGCCTGTCGCGCGGGCCAGCAGGAGGTCGGCCAGTTCGGGGTTGCGGGGGAGGACGGGCCCGTGCATGTACGTCGCGACGATGCCGGACTGGCAGGCGCCGTCGCAGGCGACGCCCTCGGTGAGCGTGGCGTTGCCCGTGCCCGAGGTGACGCGGCCCAGCGGGCGGGCGTCGGGGCCCAGCGACGTCGCGCCGCCGTGGTTTTCGAAGCCGGTGAGCGGCTGGGTGAGCCCCTCGATCAGCGGTTCGGTGACGATTTCGCCGATCGAGCGGAAGCCTTGCGGCACCGTCGAGATGTCGAGCAGCTCGGCGCCGGCGACCTCGCGGCCGGTGGCGTCGGTGTAGAACCGGCCGAGGATCTGCAGCGACGCGCACACCGCCAGCAGCGGGCGGCCGTCGCGCAGCGCCCTCAAGAAGCCCTCGGACCTGCGCAGATGATCGGCCGCGAGCGCCTGCGCCGTGTCCTCGCCGCCGCCCATGACGTAGATGTCGATCGAGGCGGGGATTTCTTGGTCGAGGTGGATCATGTGGATGTCGGCGTCGATCCCGCGGGCCTTGGCGCGGGCGGCGAGGACGAGGGCGTTGCCCGTGTCGCCGTAGGTGCCGAGCACCTCCGGGTCGATGACGCCGATGGAGAGTGTCGAGGTCACTTCGCGCCTCCCTTCCCCGACTGGGCGCGGCGTGTTTCGGCGTCGAACAGCCGTTTGGCGTCACGGAACGCCGTGTAGTTCGCGAGCAATTCGATGCGCGTGCCGGCCGGGCTGGCGGTGACGGCGCGGGTGATCGTTGGGATGTACTCGACCTCGCAGCCGGCGTACGTCATGCGGACGGCCAGGTCGAGGCCGCGTTCGCCGGTCGCGATGATGCGGCGGTCCTGGGACTTGACGCGGAATTCTTCGAAGTCGACGTCCCACAGCCACGACAGGTCGGTGGAGTCGGCCTCCTGCCCGTTGACGTCGACGATGATCGTCGGCGCCGAGAAGTCGATCATCGTCAGCGCTTCCTGCCAGCCAGCGGGGTTCTTCGCGAGCATCATGTGGACGGTGCGTCCGCGCACCTCGTAGCTGGCGTAGCGCCCGGCGACCGAGGTCACCTTGGCGCACGCGGCCAACGCCTGGTCGAGGTCGACCCCGAGGGCGGCTGCCGCGATCGCCGCCTGGGCCGCGTTGCCGCGGTTGGCGCGGCCGGGGACGGCCAGGGTGATCGGCAGCGTGCGGCCGTCGCCGACGAGGCCGTCGGGCGTGACGACGTAGTCGGGCTCGGGGCGCGCGTAGTCGGTCCCGGGGACGTACCACCGGTCGCCCTCCCAGATGACCGTCTGGCCGCCACGGGGGAAGCCGACGGAGTCGAGCCGCCAGGCCGTGCCGACGCTCACCCACGTGACGTGGCGGGCGTCCCACGCGGCCGACGCGACGAGCGGGTCGTCGCAATTGGCGATGACCTGGGCGTTCGGGTGTGAGTCGACGACCTTGCGGAGGTGCCGCTCGACCGTGCCGATTTCGCCGACGCGGTCCAGCTGGTCGCGCGAGAGGTTGAGGAGGACGATGACCTCGGGGTCGCAGGCCTGAGCGACGCGGCCGACGTGCATCTCGTCGACCTCGAGGACGGCCAGCGGCGTCGAGCGCGACATGAGGGCGGTGATCGCGCCGCCGTCCATGTTGTCGCCGTTGGCGTTCGTCGCGACCGGGCCGGCGAGGCGCGTGGCCGCGGCCGCCATGGCCGTGGTCGTCGACTTGCCGTTCGTCCCCGTGATGATCATCGTCCGGCGGCCAGCCGCCAAATGGGCCAGGACCTGCGGGTCGATACGCCGCGCGATGTTGCCGCCGATCATTCCGCCGGAGCCGCGGCCGGAAAGGCGCGATGCGGTGGCCGCCGCCTTGCCCAGGCCGCAGGCCACGTAGGTGCGCAGGTGTTTGTGCGCTCGATGTTGGCGATTCACCCGGCTAGTCTACGGGAGGATAGTGCGAAACCTGAGGAACGAGGACGTGGCATCGGTAACGATGTTTCACGTGAAACATCGCCTTCGCATGGTGGAAGCGGGCGCGGGGGCGGCCGCGGGCGCGCTAGAGTGGCGTGTTCGCCGGGTCGATTCGGCGGCGGAAAGCGAGGGAATATGGCCACGAGTGGCGTCACGCTACGGTTCGTCGACGACGAGGAGACTCGTCGCGCCGTCGCCGCGTTGGACGTTCCGCCGCAGGACTTCACGACCCCGCCGGACGTCGTCCTCGCGCGCGTGGCAGCGAACCCCCTCATGCGGATGGTTGCGATCGAGGTCGACGGCCAGGTCAGCGGGTATTTCGCACTCGAGACGGGGCCGGCGGTCGCCGAGGTCTCGAACGGCGCCGCCGACGTGTTCCTGCGGACCCTGGCGATCGGGCGGCAGCTCCGCCGTCGCGGCCTGGCGCGTGCGGCCTTCGTCGCGTTGCCGGCGTTCCTCGCGCACGAATACCCGGCGGCGAAGCGCGTCTATCTGCTGGTGTCAGAGAAGAATTGGCCGGCCCACAGGCTGTACCTGGCCAGCGGTTTTATCGAGACCGGGTTCGTCAAGCAGGGGCCGTGGGGGTGCCAGCGCGTCCTCGCCAGGCGCCTGGATTCTTAGACGGCTAGGGCGTCGGGCGCCCTCGGGACCCCATTACTCCTGATATGCCAACGATGTGTGACGGCACGCCGAATGCGGGTAAGATTGCCGTGACTTATCACCTGTGACGAGAGGGGACGAAGTGAAGTTTCGCGTTGACCGGGCGGCGCTCGCTGAAGCAGTGACGTGGACCGCGCGGACTTTGCCGCAGCACCCCGCCGTCGCCGTCCTCGCGGGCGTGCGCATCACCGCCGATGCCGGGCAGATCACGCTGTCCAGCTTCGATTACGAGGTGTCGGCGACCAGCCACCTCGAGGCCGACATCGACCAGTCGGGCGAGGTCCTGGTCTCCGGGCGCCTGCTGGCCGACATCTGCAAGTCACTGCCGAACAAGCCGGTTGACGTCGCGTTCGACGGCGCGAAAGTGCTCATTACCTGCGGTGCCGCCCACTTCTCGCTGATGTCGATGCCGCTCGACAGCTACCCGAAACTTCCCGAGATGCCGCCCGTGACCGGCCACGCCGACTCGGCCGAGCTGGCGCACGCCGTCTCGCAGGTCGCCCGCGCCTCGGCGCGCGACGACACGTTGCCCCTGCTCACCACCATTTTGGTTGAGTTTGCGGGCGACCAGATCTCGCTGACGGCGACCGACCGTTACCGCCTGGCCGCGCGCACCCTCTCGTGGGCGCCCGAAACGCCCGACGTCGCGGTGAAGGCCCTGGTCAAGGCCAAGACGCTGACCGACATGACGAAGTCGCTGTCCGGTGGTGGCGACGTGGCGATCTCGCTGGTCAACGAGCCGGGTGCCGCGAAGATCCTCGGCATGGAGCTGGGCGGGCGCCGCATGACCAGCCAGCTGACCGACGGCGACTATCCGCCGGTCGCCAAGCTGTTCCCGGAAACGTCCGAGATCACCGCCCTCGTCGATCGTGACGAGATGGTGTCCGCCCTCAAGCGCGTCGCCCTCGTCACCGAGCGGTCGGCACCGGTCACCCTGTCGTTCGACGAGGGCGACCTCAGGCTGGAAGCCGGGCAGGGCGAGGACGCGCAGGCGTCGGAGCACCTCAACTGCCACTTCTCTGGCACGCCGATCCAGGCGGCCTTCAACCCGGCCTACCTGCTCGACGGCCTCCAGGCGCTCGACGCGACGTACGCGCGGCTGTCGTTCACCCACCCGTCGAAGCCCGTGGTCCTCACCGGCCAGGCCGAGCCGGGCGGCGAGGACGACGCGTCGCTGCGCTACCTCCTCATGCCGATTCGTTCGATCTAACCGGGGGCCGGGGTGTACCTGAGCGGCGTCGCCCTGGACGACTATCGCTCGTATCGCAGCGTGGTCGTCGACCTCACCCCCGGCGTCAGCGTCCTCCTGGGCCGCAACGGCCAGGGCAAGACGAATTTCCTCGAGGCGATCGGCTACCTGTCGACCCTCCACTCGCACCGCGTGTCGGCCGACACCGCCCTCGTCCGGTTCCCCACGCCCGCGGAACGCGAGGCGCACGAGGCGCCGCGCGCCGGCGTCATCCGCGTCAAGGCCCACGAGGGCGACCGGCCGCTGCTCGTCGACGTCGAAATCGTCGCCGGCAAGGCCAATCGCGCCCGGCTGGGCCGCACCCAAGTAGCGCCGCGCGAGATCGTCGGCCAAATCCGCACCGTCCTCTTCGCGCCCGAGGACCTCGACGTCGTCCGCGGCGACCCATCCGGGCGGCGGCGTTTCCTCGACGACCTCGTCATCGCCCAGGCGCCTGTGCTGGCCGGGGTGCGCGCCGAGCACGACAAGGTCCTCCACCAGCGCGCGGCCCTGCTCAAGCGGGCGGCGGCGCAGGTCAAACGCGGGTATGCGCCCGACCTGGCGACGCTCGACATCTGGGACGAGCAGCTGGCGGCGCTCGCGGCGCGCCTGATCGCCGCCCGGGCCCGGCTAGTCGACCAGCTGGGGCCGCTGGCCGAACGCGCCCACGAGGGCGTGTCGTCTGCGGCCAGGCGGCTGTCGTTGGGCTACGAGGCGTCGCTTGCGCGGTACGTCCCCGGCGTCGACCTCACCGACGAGCCGTCCGTCGAGGCCGCCCTCCACGACGCCTACCAGCAATTACGCGACGACGAGACGCGGCGCGGCGTCAACCTCGTCGGCGCGCACCGTGACGACCTCAACACGTGGCTCGACGACATGCCGGTGCGCGGGTTCGCGTCGCACGGCGAGACGTGGTCGGTCGCGCTGGCGCTGCGGCTGGCCCAGTTCGAGATCCTCCGCGCGGACGGGCCGACGCCGATCCTCATGCTCGACGACGTGTTCGCCGAGCTCGACGAAACCCGCAGGTTGGCGCTGCTTTCCGTCATCGGCGAGGCCGACCAGGTGCTCGTCACCGCCGCCGTCGGACAGGACGTGCCGGCCGAACTCGACGCGACGATCTACCACGTCGGCCTCGGCGAGGACGGCTTCACCCAGATCCGCCGGGAGGGCGCCGATGAGTGACGACGTGCGCGACGACGTCCTCGGACCGGATAAAACCGCAGGTGAGGGCGCGGCGGCGACCGATGCGGGGGCACAGTCGGTGACCCTGCGGACGCTCGAGCGGTTCCAGCAGCAGGCCTGGGATTCGGGGCATTACCGCGTCGCCATGCGGACGCTGCGGAAGTGGCGCCAGGCCAAGGGCGACGACCGTTTCGGCGGCGACGGCGAGCAGGAATCCGGCGATGACGTGCGGTTTTCCGGGATCCCGTCCAGCCGGCTGCCCGACTCGATCAAGGACATTCCGGGGGCGGCGTTCCTCCAGGACTCGCCGGGCGTCGGAGGCTCGCGGGCACCGTGGTATCGGCGCGACCCCAAGCCGCTGCAGTGGGGCCTGAAGCGCGTCGTCCGCGACAACGAGTGGGCGCGGATGCTCGCCGTCGCGCAGGTTGCCGAACAGTGGGAGCAGATCGTCGGGCCGGCGGTCGCTCAGCACTGCCGTGTCGAGCTCATCGAGGCCGACTGCCTCAAGGTGAGGACGACCTCGACGGCGTGGGCCGCCCAGATGCGGATGATGATTCCCCAGCTCATGCACAATATCGACGTCGCCGTCGGGGCGGGTGTCATCGAGAAGATCATCGTCCGCGGGCCCGACCAGCCGTCGTGGAGCCACGGGCCGCGCCGCGTCAAAGGCCGTGGCGTGCGCGACACGTACGCGTGAGTATGGGCCGGATTTGGGCCGGGATCGCGCGGGTCCTGAGTCAACTCCGGACGACCGAGAATATTTCCCACGAATTTCCCAGGTTCGCTGGAGGGTTGCTCAAGGTCGGCTTCTTACAGTAGAGGCATCAGGACAACGAGACACCGAGAAACCGGTGATCGCCATACAGACGAAATGGGGAATGCCGCTGAGAGAGATGCTTCTTTGAGATGGGGAACAGATAAAGGGTCCGCGCCAAGCGTGGGCCCTTTATCCATGTCTGGGGGCTGTTGGCGGGTGCGCGGTGCCCTCGGGTGGTGAACGTGATCAAAAAAGTCACGTTCACCGGTTTGACCCCATGAGCGTGATGGTTGTGTCCGAAAGGATCACGTTCACGGGGGCGATAGGATCGCGGGAGAGGGGCGCAGCAGCCGCCCGGTGCCGACATCGAGGAGGGGCACGTGGCAGACCGAATCGACGACAACAGCACGTTTAACGACAGCGATATCAACAGCACGGTCCGCGACGACGGAAACAGCGTCCTTGCGGACACCGGTCACGACGGCGGCATCCGCGATTCCGGGCGCGTCGGCGAGAATCTCGAGGTCAACGAGGTCGCCGAAGCCGCCGAGGAGCTGCGCCGCGCGATGCATCGCGGCGGCAACCGGAAGAAGACGTGGCAGCGCCGCGAGGAGCTGGCGAGACGTGTCGAGCAGGAGATCAAGGACCACCCCGAACAGGCCGAGGTCTACGCCGCGAAGATTCAGGCAGAAAAGCGGCGGAAAATGATCACGGCGATCGTCGTCCTCGCCGTCTGCGGGATCTGCGCGCTCCTCTTCAAGGCGTGGGTCGACGGGGCGTTTCGCGAGGGCGCGACCGGCCTCGTCGTCCAGATTCTCATGCGGGCCGGTGCCGTCACGGCGGTTGCCTACGCCCTGGGGGCCGGGTTTTCGGATGCGAGGTCGCTGCCGCGGCGCTTCGCTGCCGGCGCCGGCTTCGTCCTCGTCATCGCCATTGGTGTCGGCGTCCTCTGGTCGCCGATCGCCGACCTCCCGAGCCTTGTGAGCCCCGCGCAGGTTACGCTCACCGACGTCGAGCTGACGTCGACCAGCCACAACGACGAGCTATCCGGGCGGGATGTCGAGGGCGTCAAACGGACGTTCAGCATCCAGGGCTATAGGTGGGACGACCTCAGCCGACGTCACCCCGAAACGGTCACCATCAGCTACCTGCCGCACACCCACATCGTCATGAAGATTGCAGTGGGTGAGTCCTCGTAAAGCGGACGAGGAAAACGGCATGGATACGAACAGCTTGATTCCCGAGAACGAGAACGCCAGCTTCGACGAGGACGGCGCCTCGAGCCGCCACAGCCGCCTCGCGGCGTGGCTGTTCACGACAAGCGGCGGATTCGTCGTCTACCTCGTCGTTTTTCTGACGATCGGGGCCTGCTCGTGGCTGTCCGCGCATGGATACTTCAACGTCGGCACGCTCGGATTCGCGGGGCACATCGCCGAGCGGCTCCTCTTCGTCCTGGGTGCCGTGATGATCGCCGCGCCCGTCATTCGGGTGTGGCGGCCGTACGGGTCGGTCGAGAAGCAGCGAACCGTTAAGAAGGCGGCGGTCGTCCTCTCGATCGTCGCGCTGATCGCCGTCATGTGGCGGCCGGCGCAGGACATTCCCTACGTCGCGCATCCGGTCCGACACACCTACGACCTCTGCAGCGCGTGGGAGAAGAAGGGCCTGCGCCACGCTCGGCGGCACCTCCTCACCTGCGACGGGGGCACGCCGCGCGCAATAAACGAGACGTTCGACGTCACCCCGGCGGTGTTTTCGCACGTCCGCGGCACGATGCTGCGCACGGGCATGCAGCCGCCCGTCCGTATCGCCTATCTGCCGCACACCAGACAGGTCATTAGCGTGACCGTCCGCAGCTACGGCGGGACCCGGTAGGGCGGCATGGACAACAGCGACGGGTTTCACGTCCGGGAAAGCAGTGGCAAAACTCCTGATGGTGGCAGGTTTGTTAGCTACACGATGTGGTATACCTCCGACGATGCGCCACGCCCGCAGCGCGACACGAACACCTCGATCCCCGAGGACGACACCACGCGCTTCGACGAGAACGCGAGCTTCGACGAGGATGGGCGCCCTCGCCGGAAGCGGCGGCTGACCGGCGGGCGCGTCGAGAGCGCCCTCTGGATCGTCGTCGCTGTGGGATTCGTCGTCTTCATTTTCCCGGATCGGTTCGGATACCTCGCCGTCGGCCCGCTCGGGTTTGCGGGGCAGATGGTCTACCGGACCTTCATGGCATTGGCCTTCGCTCTCATGGTCATGGAGCTGCTTCGGCGCTGGACGCCCTTGAGGTCGGCGAATCGGCGCTCGCAGGCCATCGTGGCGATCGTCGCCGGGTGCCTCGTGCTGCCCGCCCTTCTGGGTAACTTCGTGCGGGACCTGCCGTACCTCTCGCACCCCGTCGAGCGGGAGTACACGCAGTGCATGGCGATCAAAACGGCGAGCGGCGGCCGCTACGGGAACACCTCCCGACTGGTGTGTGACCAGGGCGCACGTTATGAGATCGGACCCGGCGTCATGTCCGACGTCGACGACAAGGCCGGCAGGCCCCACCGCGCCGTGTCCTACAAGGTCGCCTACCTGCCCCACACGAAGCACGTCATGAGCGTCACCGTCCTCGACCACCCCACCTGGGGGGAGGGTCTCTGGTCGCACAAGGATCTCTGGTCGCACGCGGGCTGAACGACGCATAACAGCGCGACAAAGCGGCGGCGGGTGGTTGCGTGGGGGCGGGAGTGAGACCGCATTCTTAGCGCCGAGTCGCCGACCAGACGAGGGTGTAATAGGGCAGCTCGACGACGCGGTCGGGGCCGATGTGCAGGTAGTCGGCCAGGTACCAGTCGAGGTTGGCGCGCATGTGGGCCTTGCCCGCGTCGCTGGCGCGCAGGTAGGACGACCGCGTGCTCCCCAGCGTGGCGATGCCCTCGGGGGACAGGTGCTGGACCCACGGGATCATCCGCAGCGAGGGCGCCGTGAAGCCGGGCCCCAGGCGCGGCGGTCGGTTCGGCCAGTGGACGTCGCCCGAGCGCATGATCCGCGTGAGCCGCTTGACCCAGGCGACGCGGACGTCCAGCTGGTTGAAGACGACGGCGACGCGGCCGCCCTCGACGAGGATGCGGTGGGCCTCGGCCGCGGCGGCCTGCGCGTCCATCCAGTGCCACGACTGGGCGTAAACGACGAGGTCGACGCTGCTTTCGGGGAGGCCGGTATCCTCGCCGGTCGCGCGGATGATCGGCACGTCGGGGGCGGTGGCGGCCAGCTGCTCGGCCATCGCGGGGGCGGGCTCGACGGCGGTGACGCACGCGCCGGCCGCGGCCAGCGGCAGCGTCATGAGGCCCGTGCCCGCGCCGACGTCGACGATGCGGGGGTGACGCCCTCCGACCGCCGTCGCCTGCCGCATGACCTGGGCAATCGCCGCGTCCGGGTAGGGCGGCCGGGCGGCGTGGTAGTCGTCGGTCGCGCGCTCGTAGGGGTTCGCCAGGTGCGCCTGGGCGGCACCGAACCGATGGGGATCGGTGACGTCGCCCGGCGCCGGGGCCAGCGGGATCGAGGGCGTCACTTGCCGCCGGACCCCAGCGGCTTCTTGAGGAAGGTGACGAAGCCGCCGACCAGTGACGCCACCGTCCACGCGGCCGCGACCAGCAGGTTTGCCCACCAGGACGGCAGGGAATACGGCGCCGACGGGTCCACCGCCGACGGCCGGCTGGCGACGACCGACAGCGTGGCGAAGGGGTGGAGGCTCGAGAACCACGTCAGCCAGTCGCCGGCGAGGACGAGGACCGCGGCCGCAATCGGCGCGACGTAAAACAGCGCCAGCGTCACCAGCGTGGCGCCCAGCGTCGACCTCGTCATCATGCCGATCCCCACGCCGATCAGCGCCGACAGCACCGCCGCCAGCGGGACGCCGGCGAGGGCGAACCACAGGGCCGGGGTGCTCCACGGGTAGGTCACCCCGCCAATTTGCAGGACGATCCCGGCGAGGACGATCGCGAGCAGCGCGCCGACGACGCTCGCCACGGCCGCCACCATGGCCGCCAGCAGGGCTTTTGTGAGGAAAATGCGCCGCCGCGACCCGACGGCCAACGCCGTCGCGTTAATGACGCCGCTCGAAAAATCGCCCGTCACCGTGAGGGCGCCGGCCAGGCAGTAGAGGAAACACGTCAGCGAGATGCCCGTCGCCCCCATGTCCAGCAGGGACGAGACGTCGTCGCTGTGGACCGTCCGGCCGATCCAGATGATGAGGCCGGCGCTGGCCAGCGCCAACACCACCTGGAGGACGAACGCGGCGATGGCGACGCCCCGGAAGGCGGGGTAGGTGCGCGCCTTGATCGCCTCGGACCGCAGGGTGCCGCCGAACGTCACGGCGTCGTGGCCACCCAGCGGCGCGAGGGTCGCGGGTTCGGCGGGGGTGCGGTGGGGCGCATCGTGGGCTGTCGGCGTTTGGCTGGGGGTGCTGTGGTGCGGCCGCTGCTGGGGCTGCGGGCGGGCCTGACGTTCCGGGCGGGCCTGAGGGTGTGCCGAGGCTGCCGCCGGATCGGCCCCGCGACGCGGCATCCGCGAGGCGTCATGCGCGGGCGCCGCGTGGGCGTGACCCGCGTGGGCGCGCGGGCTGCGTTCGTGCCCGGCCTGCGGCGCCTGGTCGTGGGGGCGCCGCTTCGCGGAGTGGGGGCTCGGGGTCATGACTGGTCCCTCCTCGGCGAGTGGGCAGACGGGTCGTCGTCCTCGTGGGGATCTGTGGTCGGTCCGGGCCGGAAAAAGCCCTGGTAGGCGGCGTGTGTGGGCGCCTCGAAGCCGGTCGGGGCCAGCGGGGCCGCGGGTGACACCGTGCCGGGCACCGGGGCGCCGGAGGACCGGATCGGCTGCGTCGGAATGACGAACTGAGACGCGTCGGGCACGCCGGGGGTGGGGGCGACGGACGCATCCGGCCGCGGGCTAGCGGGCGATTTCGCGGGGAAAATCGCAGGTGGGGTGGTGTTGCCTGCGGGGGTGGGCGCGAACGTCGCCGGTTCCTCGGGCGCGACGACGTCCGCGCGAATCATCGGCGCGGGCCTACGACGTGGCGTCCAGGCGGCGCTCGCGGTTGGGGTGGCGGGGTGGTCGGCGTGCGTTGCCGGCTGTTCGGCGAGTGCCGGTCGCGTGGCGTCCTCGGCGGAAATGGGCGGGATGACCCTGGTCGTCGAGTCCGACGGCCACGACGCGTCCGTCGGCTCCGGGATCGCGCCCGGGCGGCGCGGCGGCACGTCCCAGGGGGTCGGCGGTGCCTGGAGGTGCCCCTGCGTGACGTCTGGCCGGCGCGGCGGCGTCAGCGGGCGCCGCGAGGCGACCTCAGCGGGCGGCGCATAAGGCGAGGTGGAGGCCCCCTCGGAGGGCGTGGCCGGGCCGAGAGCGCCCGGATGTCGCGGGCGACCGCCCTGCTCGGCGTCGGTGCGCGCTTGGGCGGGACGCTGGTGGCGAGGACGCTCGCCTCGAGCCCCCGACCCCGGGGTCTGTGGGTGGCGCTCACTGTCGGCAAAGTGCCGACGAGCTGCGGAAACGTCCGCGCTCGTCCGCGGGGTGACCGGCAGCGCGCCCTCGGCGTCGTGGCGCGGTACGTGGTCTGGGGGCGTGTCTGGCTTCGGACGTCCGGCCTGCTCGCCCCGCCCGGCCTGCTCGGGATGCCTGGCGCGCGAGCCGCGCTCGGCCCGCCGAACCGTGCCCTGGCCTGCGCTAACGCCCTCGTGCTGCATCGGTCTGGCCGGCACGGCAGCCGTCCCCGGCCCGGCCGGCACCGCCGCGCCGGGGTTGCCGGCGAGACGCGCGAGGTAGGCCTCTTCGAGGGTGAGCGTCAGCGTGGTGAGCGTCGTCAGCGCGACGCCGGCGGCGAGGGTCGCGCGGCCGACGGTCGCGGCGTCGACGCCGTCGACGCGCAGTTCGTCGCCGGTCGCCTGGACGATGTGCGCCCCCGGGATCGCCGTAATGACCGAGGTCAGACGCGGATCGGGCGAGCCGACGACGACCACTTCGTTGGCGGTGGCGACGAAGTCCGACAGCGTCTGCTGGTCGGTGATGACGCCCTGCGAGATGACGACGACGCGGTCGGCGATCTGCGCCATCTCGGCCATGAGGTGCGACGACAGGAGGATCGCCTTGCCGCGGTCGGCCTCGGCACGCAGCAGGCGGCGCAGCCAGGCGATCCCCTGGGGGTCGAGGCCGTTCGCGGGTTCGTCGAGCAGGTAGTTGTGGGCGTCACCGAGGAACGCCGCGGCGATCCCCAGGCGCTGCCGCATCCCCAGCGAATAGGTCTTGACCGGGTGTTTCGCGGCGTCCTCGAGTTCGACGAGGCGCAGGAGATAGTCGATCCGCTCGGTCGGGATGCCCTGCGGCGCCGCGAGCGCCCGCAGGTGGTCGCGCCCCGACCGCGCCGGCAGGAACCACTGGGCGTCGAGCAGGCAGCCGAGCGCCGACAGCGGCCGCGTCTGCTGGTCCATCGGGTGCCCGTCGATGAGGGCGTCGCCCTCGTCGGCCGCCTCAAGCCCCGCGATCAGGCGCATCGTCGTCGACTTGCCGGCGCCGTTCGGGCCGACGAAGCCGGTGACGCACCCGCCCGGAACTTCCAGCGACACTGCGTCAAGGACGCGCCGCGACCCGTAGACTTTCGTTAAGTTGGTGGCTTCGATCATTACTCCCGCTTTCCCAAGCCGCCCGTTTGTCCCACTGTATCGGCTGGGGTCCGCGGGGCCGAGAGCGACGCGAAAGGTACGCGACATGATAGATAGCGAGGACGTCAGGCGCCGGCGGGCGCGGCGGGTCGAACGGATCCTCGCCGACGTCTATCCCGACGCGACCTGCGCATTAGTCCATTCGTCGCCGTTTGAGCTGCTGGTCGCCACCGTCCTTTCCGCCCAAACGACTGACGTCCGCGTCAACCAGGTGACGCCCGAGCTGTTCCGCCGCTACCCGACGCCGGCCGCGTTGGCCGCCGCCAGCGAGGACGACGTCCGCGAGATCGTCCGCCCGCTGGGGTTTTGGCGCCGCCGCGCGACGCAGTTGATCCAGCTGGCGCGCGCCCTCGAGGTCGATTTCGACGGGCAGGTCCCCGCCGACCGCAAGGCCCTGGAGTCGCTGCCGGGCGTCGGCCGCAAGACCGCGCACGTCGTCCTCGGGAACTGCTTCGGTGTGCCCGCGCTGACGGTCGACACGCACGTCGGACGGCTGTCGCGCCGACTGGGGCTGACCGAGGAAACGGCGCCGCGCAAGGTCGAGGACGACATTGCCGCCGTCTTTACCCGCAAGGGGAAGCGGACGGACTGGACGGTCCTGTGCCACCGCCTCATCACCCTGGGGCGCGAGGTCTGCCACTCGCGCGGGCCCGACTGCGGCCACTGCCCGCTGGGCGGCGTGTGTCCGCGCGTCGGCGTCGCCTGAGCGCGGGCAGCGAACCCCTACCCCTTGATGAGGCCGTCGACGTGGAGGACGGTCTGGGCGAACTGGCTGAGGCTGCGAATGAGCAGGTCGGGGGACTCTTCGGGGACGAAGTGTCCGGTGTGGGGGAGGACGACCTGGCCCAGCGGCGCGGACGTGTGGTCGGCGTCGTGGGCGTACGCCTGCGCCGGCAGCACGGGGTCGGCGTTGCCGCGCACCGCCAGCACGGGGCACGTGACGCGCGGCCGCAGCATTTTGCGTTCGGCGGCCGACAGCGTCCGCAGCTCGCGCAGGGGTCGCAGTGCGCATTCCGCGGCGAACGGCGGCTTGAGGACGGCCTGGTACCGGTCGGCCTCGGCCAGCATGAGTGACCGGTTGGGTTTGGCTGACCACGACTTGAGGAGCGACCGCACCATCCGGCCGGACCGCAGGCCGCGGGCGGCGAGGAACGGCGTCTGGAAGAACGCGTACTTCGCGGCGGCGAGCGTAATGAACGCCGGCATCGACGTGCGCACCTGCAGGGGATGCGGCGCCGAAACCGGCATGATTCCGCCGGTCATTGCGGGGATGATCTGGGGAATCGCCCAGGCGATCGTCCCGCCGATGCCGTGGCCCGCGACGAGGATGCGCGACGCCCCCAGGCTCGTGGCGACGCCGACGACGTCGCGCGACATCGTCGTGAGGTCGTAGCCGTTGAGCGTCCGATCCGACCCGCCGAAGCCGCGCAGATCGACGGCGACGACGCGGACGGGCGCGTCGGACAGCTCGGTGAGGACGTGCCGCCACGACCACCAATACTGCGGGAACCCGTGAAGCAGCAGGATTGCGCGGGTCGACCTCAGGTTGCCGGTCTCGACGATGTGCAGCTGCGTCCCGTTAACCGCCAGATCGCGATGAACCCAGGGGCCCGGCGGCCTGACCAGCTGGGGGTCTAGGTGTCCGGCGGGCTTCACTGGTCGATGCGATCGATCGTCGACTGGGCGATGTAGTCTTTGCGGCCCTTGCGGCGCGCACCGTGCGACACGAAGCCTAAGGCGATGAGGACGGCCCCGGACAGCGCGATCACGCCGGTCGGCAGCGTGGCCGACAGGTGGTAGGCGACGTTCGAGAAGAACCCGCTGGACCGGTCGAGGGCGTCGAGTGTCGGGTTGAGGTAGTCCGCCAGCTGGGGCGCGGCGATCATCCCGCCGACGCCGCAGACGAACGCGACGATGCCCCACACGAACGCGCCCAGCGACGACCATCGCGCGATAAACACGAGGAGGAACAGGGCCACCGCGCCAAGGGCGACCTCACCGACGCCACCCCAGTTCGGCGTGGTTGTCGCGATGTGGAGGGCGCCGCCGCGCGGGAACAGCCGCGTGACGCCGTCGGCCGAGCAGAACCAGGCGACCGGCAGCAGGAGGAGCGTGAGCAGCAGCGACCACAGGTGCGCCGGGACGCGCGACGGGATCGACGGGAGCGCCGTGGCGCCCTCGAGGAGCGTGTCGTCCAGCGAGACCCGGCCGGTCGCCTCGCGTGCCGGCGCGGGGGCGGTGGCCGCGGGAGTGACCGGAGGCCGGTAGGGTTCGGGCGCCTGCGGGGCCGGGGATTCGGGCAGGTCGGAGGCGGTTTCGGGGGTGGAGTCTTCGGCGGCGTCCTCGCTGGGCGCTTCGGGGGCGTCCTCTTCAGGGGAGGTTTCGGCGGCCGGGGCGTCGGTGTCGTTGGCCGCGGGAACGTCGGCGTCGTCGTCCTCGGCGGGAGCATCCTCGGGGACCGCGTCGGCGTCGGCCGCCGGAACCGTGGCGTCCTCCGCGTCGTCGTCCTCGGTGGCCGGAACGTCCAGCACGTCGGTGTCGGCGTCAGCCGCCGGAACCGTGGCGGCCTGGGCGGGGGCCGGCTGGTCGTCATCCTGTTCCGGATGGAGGAACGAGCGGCGGCGCACCTTCGTCGTCTCGAGGTCGTCGTCCTCGCTGGTCGGCGCAGGTTCGGTGGGCGTGGAGACGACCATGGGGGCGTCCTCGGATGCGGCCGGCATGACCGTCGTCGCGGCGGCGTCCTCGTCGGCCTCGGTCGGTGCGCCGATGCCAACCTGGCCGCCCGCGATGATCGAGTCGTCATTCGTGATGCGGGGGCGCTCGCCGGCGGGGATCTCGGCCGCTTGGTCGCCCTCGACGTACCACAGGCGCGACGACGGGTCGGGCGTGTGGGCGTCTTTGCGGTCGGTCATGTGTGCCTCCTGTTGCTCAGTCTTCACCCACAGCGTACCGAGAACGGCTGCTAATCCTGGGAGAAAACACCGGGCGAGGGCGGTTTAGGAGGCGATTGCTTTGAGGGCCTCTTGGTGAAGCAGCACGCGGGTGTGTCCGTCGCGGCGGGCAATCGTCACACACAGTGCCAGCGCGAAAATCGTCATGCCCCAGACGCCCAGCACCGGCGCCGCCAGCGTGAGGGCACGCAGGTGGGCGCGGGTCATCGACTGGCCGAGCGTGAACATCTCCAGCAGCGACGCGTACAGCGACGGCGCCACCATGAATAGCAGCGACGCGATGATCGGGCCGGAGGACGACAGGGCCGCCGACATGATCATGACGCCGCCCGCGACGACCGCGACGAGGACGGCCAGCTGGTGCGCGGCGACCGTGCCGACGGGGACCAGCAGCACCTGTTCGGGGTCGACCGATGTGTGTCTGGCCAGCCACAACACCGCCAGGTCGAGGGGGACCACGCACAGCAGCGCGATGAGGATCGACAGGCCCCACGACGTCCTCAGCGGGACCGGGCGGATGTAGAGGCGCGGATGCAGCGGCACCGTGTCGTTCGCGCATTCGAGGTTCGCCTGGTGGGCGCCTGCGCGCCGGGCCGATCCGCACGCGTACGTCCCGCCGACCAGCGATGCCAACATCCCGCCAATGAAGGGTGACCAGGCTAATTGCTCGGTGACCGCGTTCGGCATGAGGGGGAGGTCGTGGTCGACGTGCGACCAGATGAAGCTGAGGATGAAGGTCGTCACCACCGCAGCCACCAGCGTCCACGTTGAGACCGAGCCGGCCGTGAGGATCATCGCCGTCACCATCGCGAAACCCGCGATAAGGAACGCCATGGCGATCGCCGAGCCCCACGGGATCCCCTGCGTCACGCCGGCCTGTAGCGCCGCCGTCGAGTGGATAATCGCGACAAAGCTGCCGCCGCCGAACAACACGCCGGCGATCAGGGCAAAGATACGGCCCCTGAGGTCTTCGCCAGTCTGTGGCAAGGCCGAGTCACCAAGGGTCATGCCGCGAGTCTACGGGCTGTTGCTGGGAGGTCGCTGAGGGCGGGGTGGGGGGTTGGTTGGGTGGGGGTTGGTGGGGCGCGGCGGAGGGGTGCGGGGAAGATTAAGACCAAATGTGACATCTTTGGCGGTGTAAGAGGCACTCGCACCTCCTAATCTGTCACATTTGGGGGCGCCAGTCCGAGGGTGTCCCCCTGGACTGGCGCCGAAAAGTGGGGGTGGCCGCAGGTAGGATTTTCCTCATCCAACCAAGGAGGCGTCAGGATATGTGGCCTTTCAATCGTCGGCGTGATCGTCGTCGGGAACTCGAGCAGCAGTTCCCGATGCAGGATTCGCTGACCGCGCCCTGGCCGGGCGCGGGCGCGGACGCGCCGAGGGCGCCGCAGGTTGGCGGACCGGTACCGGCGACTGGTGGGCCGGGTGCGTTTGGCCAGGTCCCGGAGGTTGGCGGGCCGGTGTCGTTCGTTGGCGCCACGACTCCGCCGGTGTTGGCCTCGCCGTCCCCGGCCGAGGCCTTCGCGCCGCCGCAGCCGGGTGCTGTTCCGGCTGCCGGTGAGTTCACGTCTCCCAGACCGGCGCCCGATTCGGCCGCGAACCCCGCGCCGGCGCCGACGGCGGATCAGTGGGTGATGCCGCAGTATCGGGGCGTCGATATCTGCGATTGGCTCCCGATTATTAGCGAGTTGAAACGCGGCGGTGACCTCGAGGGCGCCCTCGAGATAGCCGTGGGCTGCATGGACGCCATGCGCGAGGCGGCGATGCGGAATCCCGAGAACGTCCTCGAGCATTACGTCAAAGAGGTCGTCATTATTCAGCGGAAAATGAAGGATTATCGCGGCGAAGTCGACACCATTAAGGGGTGGTTGTCGACAGGTTTGCCGAATCGTCCTGAGTATCAGCTTGATTATGAGAAGCGGCTCGCCAAGGCGCAGGCGATGCTGGCGAAGTCGGAGGGGCGTGACCCGTCGGCCTATCACGCGCAGTGGCATGAGCTCGTCGAGTACGAGAAGGCGCACAAGCCTGGAAAGAAAGGCGCCAGCGCTCAGTCGCGGACGGGGCGGTCGCGTGCCACGGACGAGTCGCCTCGGAAGAAGCGAAAGGGCACGTCGCGGCTAGTTCCTCGCGCAGATCAGTTCGCCGGACGCGACTTTGTGGCCGTCGATTTCGAGACCGCCAACAGGTACCGTGCGTCGGCGTGTGCGGTGGCGCTCGTCAGGGTAGCGGACGGGCAGATGGTCGATCGATACAGTTGCCTGATTCGTCCACCCGATCATTTGATGGAGTTTGAGTTCACCGATATTCACGGCATTACCGCGGCGGACGTCAACTATGCACTGACGTGGGAGCAGATTGCCGCGGATATCGAGGCGTTCATCGGTGCCGAGCCGGTGTATGCGCATAATGCGTCGTTTGACGCAAGCGTGTGGCGCAAGCTTGACGAGTTTTACGGCCTGCAGACGTGCCCCAGCGAGTTCTACTGTTCGTATCGAATTGCCCAACGCTTGGTGCCCGGGTTGGAGAACTACAAGCTGCCGACGGTGGTGCAGGCGTGTGCGCCCGGTTTCAGGCTCGACCACCACCAGGCGGCGTCGGATGCTGCGGCCTGTGCGGCGATCGTCGCGAGCCTGCAGGCCATGCCGTGGGACGCCCTCGCCCGAGAGCTGGGGTGAGGCGGCCCAGGCGGTGGCTGCATGGATGAGCACGAAATGTGACATCTTTTGCGGTGTCAGAGGCACCTGCACCTCCTAATCTGCCTCATTTGGGGGCGTGAGTCGGAGGGCGGCCCGTGTCCACATGGGGCAATAACGTTTCGTTGTTCCAGAACGCCTGAGCGTCGGCCGGGCGCGAGGGTGCCGACCTCTGCCACCGTGGGGACATGACGAGGCGAAATGGAACTGCGGCTGCCGTGCTCGAGCGGCCGGAAATCGTAGATGACCTGGGCCTATGGCGTGCCGGGTCGTCGGTTGTCGGTACTGATGGAGGCCAGGCGGTCGAGGTCGAGGGTGCTCGCGCGGGGCGGCGTGATCACGCGCGCCCCGGTCGCGGTGGGCGTCGTGATCGTGCGTCCGCGCGACGCGAGAGTAGCCGGCAGCGCGGCGGGTGTCGGCGGCTTACGGAGGACGACTCCGGGTCGCGAGGGCGCGGCGGGGTGGCTCTGCTGGAGGACGCAGGCGGCGACGGCCTCGCGGATGTCGACATCGGCCCAGGTCCGGAGACGTTACGCGACGCGGTTCGGGATGTTTGCGCGCTCGGAGGCTGGCGGGTCGGGTCGCCCGGAAAGGTTCGGATCGCGCTCGTCGGGGGCGCCGGTCAGAGCGTCGCGTCGCGCGGAGAGGCGCCCGCGCTTTTGTGTCGGGTCGGGCAGGCGGTGGGGCCGGGCGTCGACCTCGTGGTGCCGGGCGACGAGGCGGCGCTGCTGGTGGCGCTGGACCACAGGCTCGGCAGCGAACGCGGGCGGGTCGTCGCCGTGCGCGGGCGCTCCGGCGGCGTCGGGACGTCGACGATCGCGGCGGCGCTCGCGTGGCAGCTGGGCGATCGCTGCGTCCTCGTCGACGCGGACCCCGCGGGCGGCGGCGCAGAACGCCTGGTCGGAGTATCCGCGCCCCTGGTCGGAGGCGGCGGGACCCTGCTGGCCAGAGGAGCCGTCGACGCCCTCCCGCGGTGGGGCGAGGTCGCCCTCGTGCGCGCGAGGCCCAGCGGCGTCGCCGCGGTGTGCGAGGCGCTGGCCCGGGACGCCCGCTGGGTCGTCGTCGACGTCGGACGTGGCGCGCAGGTCCGGGCCGACGCGCTCATCGAGGTGGAAAACGGCGGAATATCGGGGATTTCAGGTCGCGAGGACGATGCGGGCGCTGCCACAGTCCACGCGCCGCTAGCCGCCCGCGTGCACGTTGGACGGATCCCACCCGCGCGTCGTGGCGAGGGCGTCGTTACCGTGCGGGTTCGGTCGCTGCGGGCTCCCATCCGCGCAATCGAGGCGGGATTTGGCCCGCGACCTGCCTGTTCGCGCCGGTTCGCGCGGGCGGTCGCACGCATGGTGAAGGCGGTGAACGAGTGCTGGGATTCGGACGACGAATGACGGGCGCGGCCGAGGGCGAGGGCGTCGGAGGGTACGGCGACGAGGGTGACAGGTGGCGTCAGCGGCCGCGTGGACACACCATCGCCGCAGGTCAGGAGGCGTCTGACACCCGGCGCGCGGAGCCCAGACAGGCCCCTCCGAAACGCTCCGCGCAGCGGCAGCGTGGCGTCGCCCGCAACGCCGGGCGCCCTCACGCATCCGCGCCCGGCCCAGCGTCCGACCCGCGGTTGGCGGTGGCCCGGGGCGCGCGACCTGCCGACGCCCTCGCCGAGGCGCGGCCTCCGCTGGTGTCGGCTGCCGCGCTGGTCGGCGAGGCCGCCAGCCTGGGCGCGCGGATGGCCGGGTACGGCCCGCAGTTGGCGCCGTATTTCGCGGACGAGCGGGTCACCGACGTCCTCGTCAACGAGCCCGGCCGCGTGTGGGTCGACCGCGGCTGTGGCCTGCACCCGCACCCGGTCGACCTCGACGGGGAGGGGCTGCGCGCGCTCGCGGTGTCGCTGGCCGCGGCGGCCGGGCAGCGCCTGGACAACGCGAGCCCCATCGTCGACGGCACCCTGCCCGACGGGACGCGCTTGCACGCCGTCCTCCCGCCGCTTAGTTCGCCCTGGCCTGCGATTTCGCTGCGCACATTCCGCGCGAAACGCCTGGCAATCGACGACCTCGTCGCGTCGGGAACGATCGCCGCGCCACTTGAACCGGTCATGCGCGCCCTCGTCGCGGCCCGCGCGTCGACGTTCATTTCGGGCGCCACCGGATCGGGCAAGACGACGCTGCTGGGCGCGCTGCTCGGCCTGGTGCCGCGTGACCAGCGGATCCTCTGCATCGAGGAGGTCTCCGAGCTGCGCCCCGACCACCCCCACGTCGTCCACCTGCAACAACGCCGCTCGAACGTCCAAGACGTCGGCGAAATCACGATGTCCGACCTCACGCGCGCGGCGATGCGGATGCGGCCCGACCGGATCGTCCTCGGCGAATGCCGCGGCGGCGAGGTCCGCGAAGTCCTCTCGGCCATGAACACCGGCCACGAGGGCGGATGGGCGACCATCCACGCGAACGCCGCGCACGACGTCCCGGCCAGGCTTTATGCGCTCGGGGCGCTCGCGGGGATGACCCCGGCAACCGTCGCCGCGCAGGCCGCCGCGGGCATCGACGCCCTCGTCCACGTGCGCCGCGCCAGCACCGGGGCCGGCCCCGGGCGCTGGGTCAGCGAGATCGCCGTCCCCCGCCGCGAGGGCGCCGAACTGGCGGCTGACGTGGCCATTCGGGTGTCTCGCGAAGGTGTCGTCACCGTCGGCCGGGCGTGGGACGGGCTGGCGGAGAGACTTGGGATTGACGCGGCGTGCCTCGCGGGGGAGCGAGGCCGCGCGGGCGCGGGTGTGGCTGAGGCTCGTCGAGCGGCGGCCGACGCGGACACCGTCGAAATTGACGTGACCAGCGGGGATGGCGAAGCCACTTCGGACGCCAGGCTCATCGCAACCCGCGCGGTCGTCGTCGGCAGCGCGCCTCTCCGGGAGGACGCATGACGAGCGGCGTCGCCCTCGGAATCGCGTTGATGGCGCTGGCCGGCTGGGTGGCGACGCCCTCGCGAGTGGGAGTCGAGCGGCTGCTCCGTCGGCCGTCGCGGCTGACGCGCGCCGTTTCCGCAGGTCGTGAGCGTCTATCGCGGGCGAGGGCGGCGCGGCGCGGCATCGACGCGGGGCGGGTCGCGCTGGAGTGGGCGGCGCGCCTGCGCGCGGGCGCTCCCAATGCCGACGCTTACCGTCGCTCGCTGGAACGCAGCGGCGTGACGCCCGATCAGGCGCGCGAGCAGGCGCCGGAACTGGCTGCTGCCCTCGCCATGTCCGAGCAGGTGGGAGCCCCTTTGGCGGACGTCCTCGAGCGTGTCGCCGACGGCATCGGCGATGCCCAAGAGGCGCAAGCCCAGCGTCGCCTCGCGTTCGTCGGCCCGGTCGCTTCGGCGCGGCTGCTGGCCGCGCTGCCGCTCGGTGGAGTGGGCCTCGGATACGCGCTGGGCACCGATCCGATCGCCGTCCTCACCGACGGCGGAGTCGGCACGATCGTCGGCCTGGTTGGCATCATCGTCAACTGCGTGGGCGCGCTGTGGATGCGCCGGCTCATCGCCGACGCCCAGAAGGAGGGCACGTGATCCCCGTACTTTTCGCCGTCATGGCAACGATTCCGTGGGCTGTGGGGCGGCGGCAGCCGCGGCTTGTCGAGCCCGCGCGCCGGCCCGTCGACCTCGCCGTCGTCATCGACCTGGTCTCGGCCGGGCTGGGCGCGGGCGCGAGTATCCCCAGCGTCCTCGAGGCCCTGGCCGTCGCCTGCGACGAGGACGATCTCGGCGTGGTGGGGCGCGCTCTGCGGTTGAGCGCTCCCTGGGAGGTCGCGTGGGAGGGCGTGTCCCCGCGTTTCGCTCCACTGTCGAAGGCGTTGGAGCCCGCGTGGCGTGACGGCGTCGGCCCGCTGCCGCTGCTTGAGTCCGCCGCGTCACGGATCCGCCGCACCCGTCACCAGGCGGCGAAAGAGGCCGCCGAGAAGCTGGCCGTACGCCTCGTCGTTCCCCTGGGGGTGTGCCAGCTGCCGGCGTTTGTCCTGCTGGGGCTCGTCCCCGTCCTCGTCGGGCTGCTGTGAGGGTGCGCGGCTCATAGACAAAATGCGTGGCATAGATGGGGAGTTTTCGCGGATACTGCGCGGAAAAGTCGCTGTCAATCGGTGTGCCGGGTTGGGTGTGGGGCGGCATGCGGTCTCGCACGATGTGGGTCATACCAACTGTGCACGTCACCCCAACGAGCGCATGCCGAAGGCCCCGGCCGGTGAGGTCACGGAACCTCACGCGGCCGGGGTCATGCTCGCCCGGGAATCGAATCTTGACGTCGCGCGGCGAGTCGACGCACGGCCACGCCCTCGAAAACGGGATGTTAGGGCAGGTCGGGGCCGGCTCGGGCGCGAGCGTGAACCTGCCAGACGCTGCCCGCCGCGGTGACGGGCAGGCTGACGGTGACGCGGACGTCGAAGTCCTCTCGCGTGCAGCTGTCGACCCGCGCGCCCACGTGCGCCGCCGCCTGCCCAGCCACGTCGCACGGCGACCCGTTGCCCTGTCCGAGGGTGACCTGCGCCGCGCCCAACGCCGCGAAATCCGCGGCCGTCTGCGCCTGAGCGCGGGCGCCCTCAACGGCGGCGATACCGCCGACAAACCCCATGAGCGCGACGGCCAGCGCGATCATCCCGACGACGGCGATCGTCGCCGAGCCCCGCTCGCCGGGATTATCCCGCGCCCACGCACGCCCCCGCGCCCACGCACGCCCCCGTAACCCCGCCTTCACGGCGTCGCCTCGGAGTCTTCACGCAGCGCCCACGCCTCGCACGTCACCTGCGGCGTGAACCGGGTGATCGGCCCGACGAGGGCGGCGTGTGCGGTCGCGGTGACGCCCTCGCCGGACGACCCGGTCGCCACGGAAATCCGTGCTGACCAGGCACTTCGGGGTGCGGGTTCGCCGATCGAGACGGCTCGGGCGGCCGCCCTCGCGGCGTCGCACGCCTGAACCTTCGCGGCTCCCGCCTGCCCGATTCCCGCCACCAGCGCACACACGGCGACGAGGGCAGGCAGGGCCACGGCGAATTCCGCCGTCACCATGCCGCCCTCGCCGCGCCAGTGTCGGCCGAGCCGCGTCACACCGACAGCGCCTGCTTGATGATCGCGGTCAGCGCCTCCTTGATGCCGCCGCCCTTGATGACGGCGAGGAGAATGCCCGCGAACGCGGCGGCCGCCAGCGTGCCGATCGCATATTCGGCGGTGGCCATGCCCTCTTCCCCGGCCGCGCGGGATTGGGCGCGCAGCAGCCAGCAGTGGATGCGGGCCTGGGTGTCGAGAAATCGTTGTGCCATGATGGGTCCTTTCTGTTGGATGAAACCGGCAATTCCACTGTTCCCGCAGGCCCCGGCGAGGCGCCAGGAGCGCCGCCAATTCACCCGCCCGTGTCATGGAACAACGTGACAGAACCGTCCCGTGGGGACACAAACCCCCGCTCTTTCGCGGCTTTTCGGCGCCCTCGGCGTGTCTGAAAGGTGAGAGCGGCCGGGCGCATCCGGCCCCGTCGTGTTAGGTATGGGGCGATTGCATGAGGAGGACCGATGGACATCGAATTCGCGAAGTTCCAGGGCACGGGCAACGATTTCGTCATGATCGACGGCCTCGCCACCCCGGTCGAGCTGACGACGGCCCAGGTCAAGGCGCTAACGGACCGGCACTTCGGGATCGGTGCGGACGGCGTCATCGTCGTCGCGCCGCCCAGGACGCCGGGCGCGGCCGGCTACATGAACTACATCAACGCCGACGGGTCGCTGGCGCAAATGTGCGGCAACGGCACGCGCTGCATCGCGAAATACCTGGCCGACCGCGGAATCGCGACCGGCGACGAGTTCGTCATCGACACCCTGTCCGGCCCCAAACCGGTCACCGTGACCCGCGCGGAGGACGGCACCGTCGACACCGTGCGCGTCGGCATGGGAGCGCCGGCGTTCGCGCCCGACGCCCTGCCGGTTGCCGCGGCCACCGACGCCACCACCCCCGAGGGCGACGAATACGTCTCTGACCTGCGCATTGACTCGCCGTGGGGGACGCTGCGCTTCACCTGCGTGTCGATGGGCAACCCCCACGCGGTCGCGCTGCTGGGCCCCGACAACCAGTTGGACCCGTCGGCGTACCTCAGCGAACCCAGCCTCGAGAACCTCGATATCGACCGCGTCGGCCACTTCTTCTGCACCCACGAGGTTTTCCCCGAGGGCGCCAACATCGAGTTCGGCGTCCCCGACGCCGACGGCGTGCGGATGCGCGTCTACGAGCGTGGATGCGGCGAAACGCTGGCCTGCGGTACGGGCGCGTGCGCGGTCGCGGTGGCCGGCGCGCTCGCGGGCGGGCCTGACGCGCAGACGGTGCGCGTGCCCGGCGGCGTCCTCGAGATTGAGTGGGATCGCGCAGGGAAAAACGTTTATCTGCAGGGCCCGGCCCGCGAAGTATTCACTGGGCGCGTGAGCGTCCCCAACCGTTAAGTGGAGGATGACATGCTGCCTCAGCCATCAAAGAATTTCGAGCACCTGGCACCCTATTTGTTCGCGCAGATTGACCGTAAGCGCGACGCGTTAAAGGCGCGGGGGATTGACGTTATTTCTCTGGGGATTGGTGACCCGGATCAGCCGACGCCGGCGCACATCGTCGAGGCGATGGAGCGGGCGATTCGCAAGCCGGAGAACCACCGCTATCCCGCGTACGAGGGCTCCTTGGCTTACCGTCAGGCGACGGCCACCTACATGCAGCGGCGGTTTGGCGTCGAGATCGACCCGGCCACGGAATCGCTGGCGCTGATCGGGTCGAAGGAGGGCATCGCGAACCTCCATGTGGCCTACGTCGACGCAGGTGACGTTGTGTTGGCGCCGGAGATCGGCTACCCCGTGTACTCGATCGGCGCGACCCTGCGCGGCGCCGAAACGTACTTCATGCCGATGAACGCCGAGAACAACTGGCTGGCCGACTTCGACTCCGTTCCCGACGAGGTCGCCGACCGCGCGAAGATCATGTTCCTCGGCTACCCGAACAACCCGACCGGCGCGATCGCGCCGATCGAGTACCTGGAGCGTGCGCTTGAGTTCTGCAAGAAGCACAACATTTTGCTGGCGCACGACAATGCCTATTCTGACCTCAGCTACGACGGTTATGTGGCGCCCTCGATCCTGCAGATTCCGGGCGCGAAGGAACAGGCGATCGAGTTCTTCTCGCTCTCCAAGCCCTACAATATGACCGGCTGGCGTATCGCGTTTGTCGTCGGTAATGCTGAAGCCATTGAGGCGCTGGGGACAGTGAAAAATAACGTCGATTCCGGCCAGTTCACGGCGACCCAGGAGGCAGCGATCGCCGCGCTCACCGGCTCGCAGGATTGCGTGGCGGACATGTGCGCGCTGTACCAGCGGCGCCGCGACCTCATCGTCGACGCCCTCCACGCGATCGGCGTCGAATGCGAGGCCCCGAAGGCGACGATTTACGTCTGGGCCAAGGTTCCCGAGGGTCACACGTCGGCATCGTTTACCGAGCTCATGCTGGAAAAGGCGCACGTCGTCGTCACGCCGGGTTCGGGCTACGGCACCGGCGGCGAGGGCTACATCCGCATCTCGCTGACGACGCCCGACGAGGACATCCTCGCCGCCGTCGAGCGGATGCGCGAGGCGATGGGCTAGCGCCGTCAGAGTCCCAGTGAGGGCGCCAGGGTGGTCGGCAGCGGCCCCTTGGCGCCCTCGTCTATGCCTGGCGAATCGGCAACGCAAGCCTGGCGAATCGGCAACGCAAGCCTGGCGAATCGGCAACGCAAGTCTGGCGAATCGGCAACGCAAGTCTGGCGAATCGGCAACGCGTCCCTGGCAAATTGGCAACGCAACCCTGGCAAATCGGCAACGCAACCCTGGCAAATCGGCAACGCAACCCTGGCGAATCGGCAACGGCGTGGTAAGCTGGGTGCGTGGAAACGGCGCTAGTTCAACGAAATGTCCTGCCCTTGGCTCGCGAGATGATGGCGGAGACTCCCGTCCTCTCGATCTCGGGTGCGCGGCAGGTCGGTAAGTCGACATTGATGGCGCAGCTGCTGAAGGATCAGCCGGCGCGGATCGTCAATCTCGACTCTCAGGTCGCCCGTGCCTCGGCCGAGGCCGACCCGGATGCCTTCGCCGACCAGTACCCGTCGGGCACCCTCGCGATCGACGAGATCCAGCGCGTGCCCAAGCTCTTCCTTTCGATCAAGAACGCGCTGGAAAAAGACCGTCGCCCGGGGCGGTTTGTTATTACGGGCTCGTCGAATTTGGCGACGCTCAAGGGTGCCGAGGAAAGCCTGGCCGGACGCGCCCAAACGCTGCATATGCGCGGCCTCAGCCAGGGCGAAAGGCGCGGTGTGTGCGAGGATTTTCCACGGTTCGTCTGGACGCTCGATAAGGGCGCGGAGCTGCGTGAATATCCCGACTACACGCGCGACGATTATCTGTGCATGGTGCAGGCCAGCGGTTTTCCGGAGGTGCGCGACGCAGCGCCGCGGACGCTCAATCGGTGGCTGGCCAACTATCTTGACCGGGTTTTGACGCGCGACGCGCAAGAGGTGACGGGCATTCAATATCCGGACCGCCTGCGGCAATTGCTCGAGTATATTGCGTCGCTTGGCACCGCCGAATTCGTGGCCGCCGGAATATCCCGAGCGATCGACCTGCCCGCGCGCACTGTGCCGACCTACCTTGACGCGCTGGCTTCCGTGTACCTGGTCGACGTGCTCCCGGCGTGGGGCACCAACCTGGCCAAACGCGCGGTTTCCCGGCCGAAAGTCTTCCTTCAAGACACTGGGGCCGCCGCCTACCTGGCCGGCGTCGACGCCGAGGCGATGTCGACGGACATCTCCAGCGTCCTCACCGGCGGCCTTGTCGAGTCGTTTGTCGCCAACGAACTGCTCAAGCAAAGCGCGTGGTCAACCGTCGATTTCCGGCTTTTCCATTTCCGCGATCGGGCCGGTCGCGAGGTCGACCTCGTCATGGAAAATCGCCGGCGCGAGGTCGTCGGCATCGAGGTCAAAGCGACGTCGACGGTGAAGGCCAGCCATTTCAAGGGGCTCGAATACCTGCGGGACCAGGCGGGGGATCGCTTCCGGGCCGGGGTCGTCCTCTATACCGGCCAGGCGGCGCTGCCGTTCGGGGATCGTCTGTGGGCCCTCCCGATGGCGTCACTGTGGGACCACGAGGTCGCCTAGCGGCTGGGCGCGGCGCATATTTCTGTGTCACCGGATCAGAACCGAGTCGCGCGATGCAACCGGGACCCGTCTATACGGGTGACGAGCATCACGCGAATCGTGCTTGATTTCCCTCTTTCTTCTCTGTTACGGTATTACCACATCGCAAAAGCGATGAACCTTCCGGATGGAAGGTGGAATCACAAGTGGATCCGTGAAGGATCCAGGAAGAGAAGATACATCATGAATGATGTCATTGTCAAGTTCGCAAATGTGAACATCCAGACGGTCGGCAGTGTTGACCGAATCATCGGGTACGTCGAGATTCATAACCTTATCCCGCTGATTACGCATCTGGACCTTGATGCGAATCCCCGTAACTCCAAGATTGGCAGCGTTACGGAGCAGATTCAGGAGTCGTTGGAACGCACGCCGGAGCTCATGCCGTTTAAGTCCAAGGGAATTCTGGTCGCAGCGTCGAAATGTGATCAGCTCGAGCGCAATCGTTTCTCTCTTAACTTCGATAATCAACAGATTGAGGGCGTGCTCGACGGTGGCCACAATCTGCTGGCGATTGGCCGCTTTCTGTTGTGGCAAGTGCTTGACCGAAAGGATGAGGCGGAATTTAAGCGGAGAAAGAAGTGGCTTGAGTTTAAGGAGCTTTGGGCCCGGTATGCCGACAAGCTCGATAAGTTGCGCAGGCAAGGAGTCAGCGGTGGGACGACGCCCACCCTCATCTCGGTTGAGCTACTCACGCCGACGATGAACGGGACCAAAGATGGTGCGGCCGAAGATTTCTTCTTGTCGAACCTCCTGGAAATCTGCGCGGCTCGCAACAACAACGTCCAGTTGTCCGAAGAGACGACCATGAACCAACAGGGACTCTTTGAGGTGCTGCGCGAGTCGCTCCCCAGCGAAGTCGCCGAGGAAGTCCAATGGAAGCAAAATGGCCCCGGGTCAATCGCCGCTCGCGACGTTGTCGCTCTTGCCTGGGTGGCGCTTGGTGTCATTGACCTTCCGAACGATGAGGATGGCAAGGCCATTCTCCCCCTCCCTGGCCCGACCCTGTACAGCCGGAAAGCGCAATGCGTTAGCGAATACGCTCGTCTTCTTCGAGCGCCTGACGTTTCGTGCTCGAAGCCGGAAGGGTACAAGGTGACGGTGGCGGACTCTCGTATCCTGCAGGCGCTCAATATGACTCGGGATGTGCTGTGGGCCTGGGACTGGTTCTATGCTGCACTCCCGGACAGCTATAACCGTGCAGGTGGCAAATATGGGCGGATCTCGGCGGTGAAGAAGGCTGCCTCGGGACGTGGGACTCCCTATGGGATGGTAGATAAGAAGTGCACATATGACACGCCGGCTGGCTTCCTTATGCCGTTGGTGTATTCGCTTCGTTCCTTGATTGAAGTTGACGATCAAGGCTGCCCGCAATGGGCGGTTGCGAATATCCGGCAGTACATCATTGATCACACCGACGAACTCGTCGTCGACCTGAGGGCCCAAATCGAGTCCCTTGGTTGGCGTCCGATGGACGTCGGCAAGTCGAAGGCTTCGTACAACAGCATGGAGAATAAGATGAAGACTCTCTTGCTGACCGAGCAGTTGAAGCAGCGAGGCTGATAAGCGCCGCTACCATGACTGGGGAGGGCCTATGCGGGCCCTCCCCAATCTCATTCTGGGGCCTCGTGTGTGGGTCGCGTAACAGACGGGCGCGGCAGGGCCGAAGATTAAACGCTCGTCACTATTCCGAAACGCTCACCCAGTTTGTCGATTCTGTCCGGTAAATGGGCGTTCCTGGCAAACTAGGTGAGCGTTTCGCGCGGGTGGTGAGCGTTTCGCCGGGCGCGCCGGCCGCTATCCGCTTGCGCGTGTTTACGGCCCCCAGATGGCCACGATCGTGGTGACGAGAATAAATACCGCGCCCACGCCGAACAGCAGGGCGACGACGATCCGGATCGTCGACCGATCCCAGACGGCAAAACCGACGGCAACAAAACCGAGAATCGGCGAGAGCACCCACAAGGGCCAGGGGTTCCCGTCCGAGGTCGTCAAGCCGATCGCATTAGGGATGAACACGAGCCACGCCCGACGAGGGCGACCCAATACACAGCCTGGTGCCAACCGGTGGTGCGGCGTGGTGTGGGATTCTGATCAGTCATGACGAAAACCGCCTGTCGTTGCGTGCACGGACACGAGGAACGTCCTCGTTGGTCTGACACGGCTGGCAAGCCGCGTGGCCTTCAGGCTAGCACGGGACTCATTTGCAACTCGGTGGGCGCCTCACAATGCGAAATGCTCACCTCAATTGTCGAGTCTGTCCATTAATCGGAATCCGTGACAAACTGGGTGAGCGTTTCGCTGGGCGTTACGGGCAGGCTCGCGCCGCCAGTAACGCCCTCCCTGCTGCTAGTCGAGGTCGCTCCAGTCGAGGCCGCCATCGCAGGTTTCTTCGGGACAGCCGTTCCACGTCTTCGAGAAATACCCGGCAATGTCGACGGCGACGTCGTAGGGGTACTTTTCCGCGACGCGCCCATAGACGGCCTCGGCGGACCGGGCGACGTGGTCGAAGAAAAAGTTGCACACGCTGACGTAGTTCCACAACTGCTGGATGACCTGGCACAACTTCGGGTGCGTGATCCACTCTGGGGGCTCGTCGAAAACCATCCAAAAGACGTCCTCAACCGTGTCGCGGTCGAGTTCGCAGTCCTCGCCACAGTCGCACCACTGCATGCCCTCGCTCGGCATTTCCCAGACGTTGGGCCGCTCGTGTGCGGGTGCCTGCTCCGGCGTTTCTGCGGGCGCAGGCGTCTCGGCCGGGGCTGGGTCAGCCGCGGCCGATCCTCCGCGTCCGTTTCTTGTCGTCGGCATGGCGACCTCCTTGTTCGTGATCCTTCGACGGAAGCGAAACTCGCCCTACTTCCGGTACAGGCCCTTGCGGCGGTAGTGCGGTTCGGACGTCACGAGCATCCCGAGGTTGCGGAAGATGCTCTCGTCGACACTGCCGAGGATCGTCGTCGTGTGGACGTCGCATCCGCGCAGGTCGCGCAGGTGGTCGAGGGCGGCGCGCGCGTTCGGGTCGGTCCCGGCGGACACGGACAGGGCGATCAAGACCTCGTCGGTGTGCAGCCTGGGGTTCCGCGACCCCAAGTGCTCGATCTTCAGCGTCTGGATCGGCGCGATCGCCGCGGGGGACAGCAGGTTGACGTCGGGCGCGATCTGGGCCAGGTGCTTCAGCGCGTTGAGCAGCATCGCCGCCGAGCATCCCAGCAGCTCAGAGGTCTTTCCGGCGACAATCGTCCCGTCGGCCAGCTCGAGGGCGCTGGCGGGCTGCCCGGTCTGCTCGGCCATGTCGAGCGCCGGGCGGACGACCGCGCGATCCTCGACCGACAGCCCCAGCCGCTTCATGATGATGGCGATCCGCTGCGACTGCTCGGGATCGGCCTCGCGTTTGCGCTCGTCGACGAGGGCGTGGAAATACCGGCGGATGATTTCGGCGCGCGCGGCCTCGCGGCACACCTCGTCGTCGCTGATGCACAGGCCCGCCATGTTGACGCCCATGTCGGTCGGCGACGCGTACGGGCAGTCGCCCAGCAGCTTCTCCAAAAGTGCCTGGAGTAGGGGAAACACCTCGACGTCGCGGTTGTAGTTGACCGTCTGTTTGCCGTACGCCGACAGGTGGAACGGGTCGATCATGTTGACGTCGTCGAGGTCGGCAGTGGCGGCCTCGTATGCCAGGTTGACCGGGTGATCGAGCGGCAGATTCCAGATTGGGAACGTCTCGAACTTCGCGTACCCGGCCTGACGCCCCTGCTTGAAGTCGTGGTAGACCTGCGACAGGCACGTCGCCAGCTTGCCCGAGCCCGGCCCCGGCGCCGTGACAACCACCAGGTCATGCGTGGTTTCGACGTAGTCGTTGAGGCCGAAGCCGTCCTCGGAAACGATGAGTTCCGTGTGCGACGGGTAGCCGGGGATCGTCCGGTGTCGCGCGACTCTGAGGCCCAGCCGCTCGAGGCGCTGCATGAACTCGACGGCGCGGTCGTTGTGCTCCTCGAACCGCGTGAGGACGACGTTGTTCACCGTGAAACCCCGGTCGCGGAACGCGTCGATCAGGCGCAGGCAGTCGTCGGCGTAGGAAATGCCCAGGTCGGCGCGGATTTTGTTGCGCGTGAGGTCGTGGGAGTTGACGACGACCACGATCTCGAGTTCGTCGCGCAGCTGCTCGAGCATCGCGATCTTCGTGTCCGGCGCGAACCCCGGGAGGACGCGCGACGCGTGCATGTCGTCGAACAGTTTGCCGCCCATTTCCAGGTACAGCTTGCCGCCGATGTCGCGGCGCCTGGCCTCGATGTGTTCGGACTGCATAGTGATGTAGCGATCGCGGTCGAAACCGATGCGGGCCAGTGTCACGGGAACTCCCTAAACGTCGTGAGGACGGACGGTTCTTTTAGACTAGCCGCCACGTCTGCCACCTATTCCATGTCAGGGGCGTGACGATCGCCGCAGAGGGCGGGGGACACGTTGGCGGGGTGCGTTGGCGACGAGGGCGGGTGCGCCCTGACCCCAGCCCGGTGCCCCCCAGTCTGCCCCGCGCCCGGCCCACCGAGCCGCGGACCAGGTAGGATGGGCACAGGCGATGGATCCCGCCTGAGGCCGCGCGCAACGCGCGGCGTCGAACCGCCACGTGGCTGATGGCTCCTGCCCGACAAGCCGTGCGGGTGGAGTCTCCCCTCGCACCGCCCCCAACTATGCGAGGTGCCCATGACCAGGAACGCCGTCCCCCAACCGAGCCCCACCAGGCTCGTCGACTTCTCGGGCCACGCCCTCGTCGTCGCCGTGAAACCCGGGCAGTCGCAGCTCGTCGCCCTCACGGCGGATTCACTGGGCCGCGCGACGGGGGCGTCGATGCTCATGTTCGCCTACGTCGACGAGTCCCGATACGTCGTCGACGAGCTCGACGATGGCCACGTCATTTCGGCCCCCATCAGCCCAGATTCGGTCACTGAGGACGTCGAGGAAGTCGAGCGGCTCATCCGCCTCGAGATCGAGGCCGCCCTCGCGGACTCGCCCGTCCCCTGGCATTTCCGGTACCTTGCCGGGCGGGCCGACCGGGCGCTCACCCACCTGGCGCGCACGGTCGACGCGGCCGCGTTCGTTGTCGGCGCGACGTCGCACAAGCGGCGGCGGATGAGCGACTTCGTCAACGGCTCGATCGCGTCGAACCTCGCGCACCATCAGCATCGGCCCGTCCTCGTCGTCCCCACCGAGGTCGTCGACTGGAAGGACGCCCTCCCGTGGCAGTGACGGCACGCGCATCCCGGCCTGCGCGGTCTGCGCGGCCGGTTCACCGCAACCCCGGCTTGCTCGCCCTCGTGTTTGTTGGCGGCGCGCTGGGGACGTTCGCGAGGGCGGCGATCGGCCTGGCCTGGCCCGCCGAGGCGACCCACCTGCCGGTATCGACGCTGGTCATCAACCTGTCGGGCGCGTTCTTGTTGGGCGTCCTCCAGGAGACCCTCGCGCACCTCGGCCCCGACCGGGGCGCGCGACGGGCCGTGCGCCTGTGCGTCGGCAACGGGTTTTTCGGCGGATTCACCACGTATTCGACGCTCGCCGTCGAGACAGCCACCCGCATCAGCGGGGGCGTCCCCATCCTGGGCCTCGTCTACATGGCCGTGACTATTGTCGGCGGCGCGCTGGCCGCGTGGGTGGCGATTGGGCTGGTCAGGGTCACCTGTCGGGCACGGAAGGGAGGCCGGCGATGACCTGGGCGATCCTTTTCGTTGCGCTCGGCGGCGGCGTCGGCGCGGTCGCGCGCGTCCTCGTCGACGCGGAGATCGGGCGGCGTCGACCGGGGCCCTTCCCCCTGGGGACGTTCACCATCAACGTCGTCGGCTCGCTCATCCTCGGCTTCGTCACCGCGTTGACGCTCGAGTATCCCGGGCTCGCGGACTCGGTGAAAGGCCCGCTAGGGACCGGTTTCTGCGGCGGATTCACGACGTTTAGCACCGCCAGCGTCGAGGTCGCCCGCCTGAGCAGCGGCCAAGGCCTCACGCGCGGCGGCACCTACGCCCTCGCGACGGCGGTGGCGGCGCTCGCGGCCGCGTTCGTCGGTTTCGCCCTCGGGTCCCTCGTCGCGCCCACCCCGTGAACGTGATCCTTTCGTCCGTTTCCATCACGTTCATGGGGCCGGACCGGTGAACGCGACCAAAAAGATCACGTTCACAGAGATGCGGTGGCCGGAGGACGTCGCCGCGGATTCACAGTGAGAGTCACACTGAAACTGACACTGCAACTCACACTGTGACTTTTTTGCAGTGTCGATTGACAGTGTGACTTTCAGTGTGTGCAGCGATTTTCGGTGTGGGTCGGTGGCTTGCCGTGTGGGAGTGTGGCGAGCCGCGGCGGTGCACCATTAAACGCTCGTCAGATTCCCGAAACGCTCACCTAACTTGTCGTCCAGCCCGATTAGCGGACAGAATCAACAATTTAGGTGAGCGTTTCGCTGAGGGGCTCTGCCGGGCGCGGGCGGCAGCGTGGGGCGGGGCTAGGCGAGGTCGTAGCGGGTCGACTTTAGCCCCTGGCGGCCCACCATCCGGATTCGGCCGGCCGCGATTCCCTGCTTGAGGGCGTAACGCAGCTGGCCGCTGGTGAGTGACAGCCCTTCCTCGAGGTCGGCGAAACGTGACGGGCCGTGGGCACGCAGGAACTCGACGATGACGGGCTCGTTCTTCGACGACGGGCCTGCCGTGCCCGCCTCGGCTGTACCTCTCCCGGCCGTGTCCGCCTCGGCTGCACCCACCTCGGCCCCATCCGCCGCGGGCGCGGTCTCGCCGCTGGTCGGGGCGGGTTTCTCGGGTGCGGCCTCCGCGGCGTGACCCGTCGTGGGCTGCGGCGCGGCCCCGGTTGCCAGAGCGTCGCCGCGCCACATGATCGCCGTGAACTGGACACCGCTGTTGATGAGGTGCGGCCGATCGAGGCCGGCCTCGCGCGCGGCCCGGAAGACCTCGGGGATGCCGCCGCCCTCGCCCTCGATGATCGACGCGCCGTCGCTGGTCGACAGCTTCTGCGCGATGAGGTACAGGTGCTGGTTGACCATCGCCTGCGCGCGCTGACTGCTCTCGAGCTGGGCAATCGTCACGCCGTGCAGGCCACCGGGGCTGTCGATGACGAGCCTGTCGCGCGTCAGACGGATGTGGATGTCCTTGCCCATGCTGATCGTGTTGGCACTGAGGTCGCGGTGGACGAGGGCGTTCGCAACGAGCTCGCGGATCGCGGGCAGCGGCAGATCGGTCGTTTCGATCATGTGGCCGTCGTCGCGGTAACGGTAGTCGGTGTCCAGATTTCGGCGGAACCACGCCATAATGTCGTCGAGTAGCACGGGGATCGGCCCGGTGAAACGCTCCTCGTTGCGGCTGCGCGGGCCGCCGGCACGCAACCCCATCGGTACGCTGGCGGTCACACCCAGGCTGGGGAACATCCCCTGCGGATAGTCGCCCAGCGCATAGAGGCCAGCCAGCGTGGGCGCGCCGGACGCGACCATGACGCCGGTTTGCCGCAAGATTTCGCCATCCGTGCGCTCGGCGAGGCGACGGTCTTTGCTGCGCGTCGCCGCGAGGTAGGTGTCGACGAGCTCGGGGACGAGGTCGTCGAGCGTTAGCCCCTCGACCGGCGTCACGTCGAACGCACGCAACTGGGGGGCCGCGGCCTGTTCCGCGGCGATCATCCGCAGCTCGTAGTCCGCCATCGCGTAGTCGCCGTCGGCCATGCGCAGGTAGGCCCGCTTTTTGTAGAGGCACGGCCGCTCGGTCAGCGGCAGGGGGCGGACGGTCGCAATGACGAGGTCGCGGCCATTCACCGTGAGACTTTCAGTTTCAATGAAGGGCGACGGCGTGAGGGCGTTACGGGCGACGCTCGCGAGGTCGGCCTCGAGCTTCGCCGGGTGGGCGACACCGCTGATCGCGAAGTCGTTGCGCTCGTCGATCCCGAGGATAACCGTGCCGCCATCAGGCATATTGGCGAATGCGCACAGCGTCGTCGGCAGCGACGAGGGGAGGGCGGTGGCCGCCTTCTTGACCTCGATGCCCGTCGTGTCGCCACGGTGCGCCCGCAGGTGAGCGACGAGGTCGGTGATCTGAGCTTCGGTCCACGCCATGATTTACAGTGTAACTCACACTGTGACTTTTTTACAGTGTTGATTGACAGTGTGAGTTGCAGTGTGTGCGGCGATTTACAGTGTGGGTCGGTGGCTTGCCGTGTGGGAGTGCGGCGAGCCGCGACGGTGCACCATTAAACGCTCGTCAGATTCCCGAAACGCTCACCTAACTTGTCGTTCAGTCCGATTAGCGGACAGAATCGACAATTTAGGTGAGCGTTTCGCTGAGGGGCTCTGCCGGGCGCGGGCGGTGCCGGGTGGCCGGATAGTGAACGTGATCAAGAAAGGTCACGTTCACGGATTTACGCGCGTTAACGTGATGAAAGCGGACGGAAAGATCACGTTCACGGGGTGGGCGGGAGGTGACGGCCCGCAAGGACGGTCAGCAGGTCGATCGCGCCCTGCTTGTAGAGGGGGTCGTTGCCGTTGCCGCACTTCGGGGACTGGATGCACGACGGGCAGCCGGTCGCGCACCGGCACCCGGACACGCGCCCGAGTGTCGCGCGCATCCACTGGTCGAGGTGGCGGAAACCGTACTCGGCAAACCCCGCGCCACCTGGGGCTCCGTCGTAGACGAAGACGGTCGGCTGGTCGGTCTGCGCGTGGTCGGCCGTCGACAGGCCGCCCAAGTCCCAGCGGTCGCAGGTCGCGAGCAGCGGCAGCAGCCCGATGCTCGCGTGCTCGGCGGCGTGCAGCGCGCCGGGCAGCGTGTCCTCGCCCAGCAACAGCTCGGCGGCGAGGTCGTCCTCGATGCTCCACCACACGGCGCGCGTGGGGAACGACCGCGCGGGCAGGTCCAGCTGGTAGTTCCCGACGAACTGAAGCCCCGGCAGGCGCAGCAGGTCGTAGTCGGACACCTGCTTCTCGACCTCGACGTCGCCGAAATGCCAGGTCACGCGGGGGTCGGTGCCGGTGACGGACTCGTGCTCGGCGAGGATCCGAATCCGCGTGTTGACGGTCGGGCGGGTGCGCAGCTTCGGCGGGGCAGGCTCGATGAGGGCGACGTCCTCGTCGCGGCCCTGCACGCGGAACACCTTGCCCTGGTGGACGTAAATCGCGCCGGGATGCGCCTGCGAGTCGGCGTTCGCCCCGTCGATCGACCCGACGATCGTGCCGTCGGCGGCGTTGACCAGCTGCAGCTGCGACCCGCCTCCGCGGATGTCGACGAGGTCCCACGGCCGCGTCGGCTGCTCGAGATTCCACCACCACCCGGCCGGCCGCCGCCGCAGCAAACCTTGCGCGACCAGCGTGTCTAGGACCTGTGCGTCTGTCAGCCCGAACGTCGCGAGGTCGTCCTCCGTCAGCGGTGACTCGGCGGCCGCGCAGCACAGGTGCGGCCCCAACACGTAGGGGTTGGTGATGTCGAAGACCGAAGCTTCGACCGAGGTAAACAGCTCGTCGGGGTGCTCGGCGAGGTAGGCGTCCAGCGGGTTCTCGGACACGATGAACACGCTGATCCCGTCGCGTCCCGCCCGCCCTGCGCGGCCCGACTGCTGCCAAAACGACGCGCGCGTGCCCGGCCACGCGCAGCTCAGCGTAACGTCGAGGCCCGACACGTCGATCCCCAGCTCCAGCGCCGAGGTCGTCGCCAGCCCCAGCAGCCGACCGCTGCGGAGGTCGGCCTCGAGGGCGCGCCGCTCCTCCGGCAGATACCCGCCGCGGTAGGCGGCGAACCGGTCGATCGCCTCGGGATACCGGCGTGCCAGCTGGTCGCGGGCGATTTCGGCCAGCGACTCGGCGCCCTGACGCGACCGGCAAAACGCCAGCAGCCGGACGCCGAGGCCGACAAGCTCGCCCGCCAGCTCGCCGCCCTCGCCGGTCACCGAGCGCCGCTGGACCTCCATGCCGGCCGACGGGACGGGGGATGCCAGGAGGTCGCGCCACTCGTCGTCCTCCTCGCGGACGCCCGCGCCAGGCCCCGAAAAGCCCGCGCCCGCAGCGCCTGGCCCCGCAAGGCCCAGGCCCTCGTCGCCCGGCCCCGCGGCGTCGGCGACCAGCCCGCCGAAGGTGTCGTCCCACGCCTCCTCGGTGTCGTGGACGATCCGCGGCCGCCACACGACGACCGTGCGTTGCCCCGCGCCCGAGCCGTCCTCGGTGACCGCGCAGACGTCCTCGGCGCCGCAGCCGAGGAACCGCGCGGCCGCCTGTGCCGGATCGGCCGTCGTCGCCGACAAAAACGCGACCGTCGGGGACGCGTCGTACAACCGCGCCATCCGCAGCAGCCGCCGGACGACGAGGGCGACGTGCGCACTGGTCAACCCGCGGTAGTAGTGCATTTCGTCGACGACGACGAGGTCAAGCGAGCGCAGCAGGTGGCTCCACCGCTTGGCGTCGGGCAGCAGTGCGTGGTGCAGATAGTCGGGGTTCGTCACGACGACGTGCGCCCGCGAGCGCGCGAACGCCTTGGCCTCGCGCGACGCGTCGCCGTCCGCGGCGGCCACGCGCAGCCCGAGGTCGGCCGAGTCGATGAGGCCTGTGAGCGTGTGCATCTGGTCCCTGGCCAGCGCTTTCGTCGGGGCGATGTAGCAGGCGGTCGGGACGGTCTGGGTGAGCGACGCCTGCCGCGTGACGCGGGCCCTCGCGCTCGCGGCCCGCGAGAGGTACGGCAGCCAGCAGGCGAGCGACTTGCCCGACCCGGTGCCCGTCGCGAGGACGGTGTGCCGCCCCGCCCACAGCGCCTCGGCGGCCTCCACTTGATGAGACCACAGCCGCGTCGTGCCATGCGATTCTAATGAAGCGCGCAGCGAGGACGCCACCCACGTCGGCCACTCGCCGAACTGCTGCTCGCGGCGGGGGAGCGTGCGTTCCGCGACTAAGCGGTCGTCAACTGCGCCGACCTCGTGGAGATAGGCGAGGGCTTCGCCCAGGCGGGTCGTCGCGTCGCGTTCGCTCATGATCTCAGTCTAGTAGTGTCCGAAGATGAGAAAGTGAGGAGCGTCACTCATGTTCGATAGTTGCCCAGAGCGATCATAAAAGCCCAGGTCGCGAGCCCTTGCGGCGCGGTTGACTTGGTGGATGCGCAAGAACTTTTACGTCCGGTTAGATTTTGGGCCTTGAGGAACCGCATGGTCGCAATGTTATAGTTTCTCATATAGCGATGAGAGAGACCTCACGAGGGTCTCGAGTTGGGGGTATGGGAAGATGAAGAAGATGTCCGCGGTGTCGAAGTTCGCCGGCGCGCTCGCCGCTCTGGCGCTCTGTGGTGGCCTCGGTGTAGGCACGGTTGCCGTGGTCGGCAACGCCGCGCACGCTGACGAGGGCGTTCACTGGGCCATCCCCTCCGACTTCCCCGTCGTGACGGGCGACGACGAAGACCCGCAGCCCATCGAGAACGACGAGCCGGCCATGCCCGACACCATCGAGCCCACCGATTACAGCGTCCTCCCCCTGGTCCCCGGCGAGGGCGACACCGTCAACCCGGCCAACTCGATGGTCAGCGACACGATCACCCCGTGGGAATCGGCCGAAAAGGTTGACGAGCACACGATCACCGTCAGCTTCATGAACGGCACGCCAGCGTGCTACACCGCCTACGCGACGGTCTCCGAGGACACCAACAGGATCGTCATCACCGTCCACACGGGCATCAAGACCTCGGCGCCCGACGTCTGCACGATGGAAATGCGCGAAGACAGCGTCATCGTCCACACCCAGCAGGAGATCGGCAACACCCGCGTCATCGTCGACGGCGCGACGAACGAGGTGAAGTAGCTCGCGCCTCTTCGCCCTTCGCGCCGGCCGCCGTTAAGGTAAGGCCTGTGCGGCAGGGATCGACTTCACGACCGGGGCCCGCAGGCCACAGCCGCGGGCTCCGGTCGTCCTATGCCCGCCGATTTCTCGGCGCCGCGGCCGGCGCGATCGTCGTCGCCGGCGCGTGGCTGACCTGCGTGTATTGGCCGCTGGGCCAGGTCGTCGACGAGGTTGCCATGCGGTTCCTCGGCGGCCTCAACGACCAGATGCGCGGCGTCGACCGCGTCATCCTGTCGGCCGTGTCGGTGCCGATGATCGTCGCCCTCATGGTGATTGCGGGCCTGGTCGCCGCCGCCCGCCGCCGCCCCATGCTGGGCGTGAGGGCGCTGCTCATCATCGGTTTGTCGATGGGGACGACCCAGCTGCTCAAGCACTACGTCCTCGTCCGCCCCGCCTACGACTTCGTCTACGCCGTCTCGAACTCGCTGCCGTCCGGGCACGTCACGGCCGCCGCGACCGCCGCCGTCGCCCTGACGATCGTCGTGCCGTGGCGGATGCGCAGTATCTTCTCGTGGCTCGGGGCGATCTGGACCGCCCTCATGGGCTTCGCCGTCGTCCTCAACCAGTGGCACCGCCCCGCGGACGTCGTCGCCGCCATCGGGGTCGTCGCGTTCTTCGCCCTGTTGCTGGCGCCCCTCGAGCGCGGCGAAAGCCCCCGCGTCGGCGGCCCCGCCCTGCGCGCCACCGTCCTCGTCGTCACCGCCCTCGCGGTTGTTGCCGTCGTCGTCGCGTTCGTCGCCGTGTGGGTGACGCTGCACCACGGCGGCTGGGTGAACGTCGGGACCGCGATCACGGCGATGAGCGCGCGAGGCTCGATTGTCGGCGCCCTCGCGTCGATTTCCGGGGTCGCCGCGATCCTTGCGGTCGCCCTCGCGACGATGACCGGGGTCGACCGCCTGCGCCTCTGAGGACGCCCATCCCGCTCACCTCGCGCCGCTACTCCCGCACCGCCCCTCACGCCCGTGCGACACGCCGCAAACCACCCGCCTGTCGGGCGTCTTTTTTGGGTCCTCCTCGGCGTGTCGGGACGTGGGTCCCAGCGCGACACGCCGGCCTTGCAACCACAAGATATGGTGCTAAGGTCGGTCACGGACACAACATCGTGTGGTTCATGCAGTTCCGCGAGGGCGCCGAAACTCCGCGGATTTCGCGAGGAGAAGCAAGGAAAAAGATGAGTGCCAGCCCCATGCTCGACCCGATTAGCACCGTCGACGAATACGTCACCCGCTCCGATTGGCGGGTCAACGCGAACGCCAACCAGGACTACAGCCTGGGCGGGATGATCCTCAACGCGTCGGGCAAGGTCACGGCGAATTACTGGCTGGAAAAGATCTACACGCCCGAGGCCGGCGAGGCGCACCGCGTTGGCGACATCCACATTCACGACCTCGACATGCTGTCGGGCTACTGCGCGGGCTGGTCGCTGAAAAACCTCCTCCAGGAGGGCTTCAACGGCGTACCCGGCGCGATCGCGGCGCGCCCGGCCAAGCACCTGTCGGCGGCGCTCGGCCAGATCGTCAACTTCCTCGGGACCTTGCAAAACGAGTGGGCCGGCGCGCAGGCGCTGTCGAGCTTCGACACTTACCTCGCGCCGTATGTGCGCCTCGACGGCCTCACGCAGGACCAGCTGCACCAGCAGATGGAGGAGTTCATCTTCAACCTCAACGTCCCCAGTCGGTGGGGGTCGCAATGCCCGTTCACGAACCTTACGTTCGACTGGACGTGCCCGGACGACCTCCGCGACGAATACCCCCTGGTCGGCGACGACATCTGCGACTTCACGTACGGCGACCTCGCGCCCGAGATGGCGATGATCAACCGGGCGTTTATCGACGTCATGACGGCCGGCGACGCCGACGGGCGCGCGTTCACGTTCCCGATCCCCACGTACAACATCACCAAGGACTTCGACTGGGACGCCGACAACGTCGAGCGCCTGTTCACGATGACCGCGAAGTACGGGCTGCCGTACTTCCAGAGCTTCATCAACTCCGACCTCAACCCCGGCGACGTCCGCTCGATGTGCTGCCGCCTGCAGCTTGACCTGCGGGAACTCCTCAAGCGTGGCAACGGCCTGTTCGGTTCGGGCGAGCAGACCGGCTCGATCGGCGTCGTCACTATCAACATGGCGCGGCTGGGCTACCTCTACGCCGGCGACGAGGACGCCCTGGTCGCCGCCCTCGACCGGCTCATCGACATCGCCGCGTCGACGCTGGAGATCAAGCGGCGGACGATCGCGAAACTCATGGACGACGGCCTGTTCCCCTACACCAAGCGGTACCTGGGCAGCCTCGACTCGCACTTCTCGACGATCGGCGTCAACGGGATGAACGAGATGGTCCGCAACTTCACGCGCGACCGCGCCGACCTCACCGACCCCGAGGGCGAAGCGATGTGCCTGCGCCTGCTCAACCACATCCGCGCCCGGATGACCGAGCTGCAGGAGGCGACGGGGCACCTCTACAACCTCGAGGCGACGCCCGCCGAGGGCACGACCTACCGGTTCGCGCGCGAGGACCAGCGGCGTTACCCCGACATCCTCCAGGCGGGCACGCCCGACGCCCCGTACTACACGAACTCGTCGCAGCTGCCCGTCGGCTTCACCGACGACCCGTTCGAGGCGCTCGAGCGCCAGGAGGCCCTGCAGGTCTGCTACACCGGCGGCACCGTCCTCCACCTCTACATGGGCGAGGCCGTCTCGAGCTGGCAGGCGTGCCGCGAGCTGGTCCGCCGGTCGCTGACGAACTTCCGGCTGCCCTACATCACGGTGACGCCGACGTTCTCGATCTGCCCGACCCACGGCTACATTTCCGGCGAGGCCCACCACTGCCCGCGCTGCGCCGACGCCGGCCTGGGCGAGGTCGACTGCGAGGTCTGGACCCGCGTCATGGGCTACTTCCGGCCCGTCCAATCGTTCAACATCGGCAAGAAGTCGGAATACGCCGAGCGCGTGACCTTCGACGAGCCGGCACTCGCCACCGCGTGATGCCGATGAGCGCCCAGGCCGACGACCTCCAGATCGCCGGCCTCGCGCGCATGTCCAGCGTCGACTGGCCCGGCAAACTCGTCGCCACGCTGTTCTGTCAGGGCTGTCCGTGGGCGTGCCCGTACTGCCACAACCACGACATCATCGACCCGCGCGTGCCCGGCGTCGTTCCGTTTGACCAGGTGAGGGCGCTTCTTGGGCGGCGCCACGGGCTGCTCGACGGGGTCGTCTTCTCTGGCGGCGAGGCGCTGCGGCAGGCCGCCCTCGTGCCGGCGATGCGCGAGGTCCGCGACGCCGGATACGCCATCGGCCTCCACACGGCCGGGCCATACCCGGCAAGGCTGCGTGAGATCCTCGAGGCCGACCTCGTCGACTGGGTTGGCCTCGACATCAAAGCCCTGGTCGCGGACTATCCCGAGGTCGTCGGCCGCCGCGGCGGATCCGGCGAGAAAGCGTGGGAAAGCCTGAGTGTCGTCCAGGCGTCCGGCGTCGACTACGAAATCCGCGTCACCGCCTTCCCCGCCGGACCCGACGCCGCAGAAATCGGGCAGGCGCTCGCGGACCGCGGCGTCCGCGTCGTCGCCCTCCAAAAAGCCAGAGCCCAAGGCGCACCCGCCGGATTCCAGGCGAGCGGGCCCTCGTGGGAGGAGCGGTTTCGCGCCGCCGCCCTCGCCATGAAGGAGATGGGCTTCGAGCGCTTCATCGTCCGCGACTAACGCATTCGGGGGCCGGAGGTGGCGCTTGTGCGGGGTTGCGGGGCGGCGGCGCGAAATGGGGGTAGAGAAGTAAAGAGGGGCGCCGGCGTGGGTTTCCACGCCGGCGCCCCTCGCGCATCCGCCAGTTGCGTTTGTGTCAGTACCGCGACGCCGCCTGGACGACGCGGACCGCGTCCGGAATACCGGTGCCGCAGTTACCAGAGCCTGCGCTGCACCAGGAGACCGACCGCACCTGCGTGCGGAGGATCTCGCGGACCTGGGCGGGAGTCAGATCCGGGTTCACGGACTTCATGAGGGCCACCAGGCCGGACACGTGCGGCGCAGCCATCGAGGTGCCCTGGAGCTCCTTGATCGAATCCTTGCCGTTCGGCTGGTCGGTGGACGAGTTAACAGTGGAGAGGATGCCGCGGCTGACGTTCATGTCGCCGCCGGGGGCCGAAACGTCGACCTTCGGGCCGAAGTTCGTGTAGCTGGCCTGGCCGCCGTCCTCGGCGGTCGCGCCGACGACGATCACGTTGTTGCAGTTGGCCGGGGCGTAGTTGCGGGCGTCCTGCTTGGAGTTACCGGCCGCGACGACGATCGTCGAGCCACGGCCGACGGCCGCGTCGATCGCCTGCTGGTAGTAGGCCGGGCAGGTCGACGACTGCGAGGACAGCGACATGTTGATGACGTCGGCCGGCGTCGGGTTGTCGACCATGCCGGGGACGTGGCCGCCAGAAGCCCAGGTGATCGCGGCGATGATGTCCGAGGCCGCGCCGCCGCACTTGCCCATGACACGGATCGGCTGAATCGCGGCGTCGGGGGCAACACCGGCAACGCCGATGCCGTTGTTCGCCTGAGCGGCGATGATGCCGGCCACGTGGGTGCCGTGCCAGCCGGACTGCTTGTCGTACTTCGGGAAGCCGGTCCAGCAGCCGTTCGCGGGCATCGCCTCGCCGTTGTCGACGGGGTTGCCGTCGCGGCCGTCGCCGTCACCCGCAGACTTGGGGTCGGAGATGAAGTCCATGCCGGCGACAACGTTCCGGTTGAGGTCGGCGTGGGGAACCATGCCGGTGTCGAGGAAGGCGACGACCGAGCCGGCGCCCTTCGTGTAGGCCCACGCGTCGACGACGTCCGTGCCGCCCGCGTTGTGCTTGAGCGACCACTGCTGTGAGAAGTAGGGATCGTTGACCTCGGCGGCGTCGGGCGTCGCGATGAGGTTCGGCTCGACCGACTCGACCGACTCGTCGGAGGAAACCTCGTTGATGAACTTCTCGGTTTCGCTAGCCGAAAGCTCGCGGTCGAGGGCGACGGTCGCCGTGCCCTCGGCGCCGGAAGCCGTGTCGGTGACCTCGGCGTCAACGGCGGCGCCGGCGTCGGCCACGGTGTCCTGGGAAGACTGCGAGACGGCGTCGAGGCCCTGGTCGCCGGAGTCATCGCCCTCGATGGCGGCGGCGTTTTCGGAGCCTTCCTTATAGGTGATGATGAACCCGTCGGTTTGCGCCTTGTCGGACGCGGCCGCCTTCGTCGTCTGGGTGGTGGTCGTCTGTGCCTTAGTTCCGTGGTCAGACCCGAAAACATCGACAGTGTTGACGACTACGGGGGCGAGTGCAAGAGCGCCGGATGCAAGCGCTGCACAGATAGCAACTGGCTTTTTCATTTCTACGCCTTCCTCGTAGTAGGGACGTCGTGATGTCATTAACTATAAGGGCCCCCACCTGGGGTTTCACCTTGCCTTTTTGCCCGGATTCGCGCGAAAAACTAGGAATGCAACGAAAAGCACCGGAGTAATAGTCGGGCGACCGTGAGGGAAATTAATGAACTGTTGGGAGGTGTGGAAGTGGGGTTATTGATTTGATCCGATGATGACAACGTTTGGCCATTATGGATAAAAACCGTCCGACGGGTCAGGTTCTGGCCGGCGGTGCGTACCGGTTGACAAGGATCCCCGCGACAGCACGCCTTTTGGACCCGTTTTCCGCTCGGTCTGTCACCCGGTTGACGGCGGTTTGCTCTCAAAATGTGCAGATTGCTCGAGGTTGACAGGATGAAGCGGCAACCGTAGTCAACGCATGGAAAGAGTTGACACCGGTTGTCAAGTGGGGTGGCGCACATGACCTTTCGGCGGGGGCGGTAGGGAGGGGGTGTAGGGGTTTGAAGATATGAAATGTGATCAGCATCACAGCGAAAATTTGGTGTGTTGCGGGGGTAGCGGGGTAGTTTTGCCACCCGGTTCACCAGCGAAAAATTCACCCATACTCTGAATGGCGATGCAGATGTCTGAAAGAAAACGGCGGAACGGCGCGGGTTTCGCGGACCCCGACCCTTCGGGAAGTGGGGATACGCCGAACGGGGCGATTACCTGGAGGGCGGAAACCTCGGACTCTTTCAATTCCGGCCCGCCACCTGCGGATATACGCGCCGGGGTGGCGCGGCGCACCGCCGCGCTCGGCGCGTCGCGAGGGGGAGTCGGGGTGAACGAGTTCCCGCGGCAGGTGCATGGTGCGCGGAAAAATGAGCTGAGCGGTGGGAATGGAGCCCTCCGGGTGTAATGGGGCGGCGAGAACGTGACGGCCGCATCGGCCTCGACGGGGGATGGGCGAGCCGGCGAATGGGGCGGTCGGCCCAGATTCCGCCGCTCGTGCGGTTATGTGGAGCTGTTCCGTTAGACTGAGGGCGATTCCCTTGGTGGACATATATAAGGAGCATCCGATGAGTCAGGTGCCTGACGAGATCTTCCGCGAGGCTGCGGACCCGGCGATCGAGCAAGCGCGCTTGTTCCAGATCGCCTCGGAGTACCCGGGCGCGTACGCCGTGATCGCCGCGAACCCTCAGGCCTACCCCGAGCTGCTCGAATGGCTGGGGCGCGTGGGAGATCCCTTCACCCAGGCCGTGCTCCGCCAGCGCGCCGAAGGCCGCACGGGCGCCGACGCCTACGAGGCCGCGCGGGCGGCCTACGCCGACCAGGCGGGCGCCGCGGGCGCTACCGGAGTCGCCGACACCGCCGACGCCGCCACGGAGGCCCTGACCGCCGACGCCTCCGAGACCCCGCACGAGGACGCTGCCGCCGAGGCCCCCGCCCAGAACGATGCTCCCGACGACCAGCCGACCCAGGCGACGCCGATCGCCGAGGACTCCCAGCCCACCCAGCTGACGCCGGTGACGCCCTCGGATAGCGATGCCACCCAGGCCTACCAGCCCCAACAGGCCAAGCCCGACTGGCCCCGCATCGAGAGCGCGAACGCCCCGGCTGGCGGCGAGGACGCCCAGCGGACCACGGCGATGGCCCAGGAGTCGGCGGTGCCCCAGCGCCGGTCGGTCATGTCGCGCGGCGACGCCTATGAGCCGACGCCGACGCCGCAGCAGGGCATGCCGGCCGCGTATGCGCCGACGACGAACGCCCAGCCGCAGCCCGGCGGCTACTACCCGGCGCCGTACCAGCAGCAGCCCTACCAGCAGCCCCCGCAGAACGAGGAAAAGAAGGGCGTGTCGAAGCTCATCGTCCTCCTCATCATCCTCGCGCTCATCGCCCTCGCGGCCATCGGGACGATCGGCTACATGGTGACGCGTCAGAACACGACGAAGGACGCGTCCTCCACCGAGCAGACGACCCAGACCATGCAGCAACAGCAGCCACAGCAGAGCGAGGACGAGGAGACGTCGTCGACGCCGACCGAAACCCAGTACCCGGCGCCGGCCGACGCTGTCCACTCCAGCACCTTCCACATGCCGTCGGGCAACATCAACTGCGCGATCGGCGACGACAATACGCGGTGCACGATCGCCAACAAGGACTTCGGCGACTGCGGCAGCGACGTCCTCACGGTCACCCTGTCCGACTCGGGCGTGACGACCAGCTGCGGCGCGTCGGGCGCGGTGACGTCGCCGGGCGTCGGGCCGCTGCTCTACAACACGTCGACGACGTCCGGGAACTACGCGTGCACGTCGAACACCGCCGGCATCCAATGTTGGGACGTCCGCACGGGCGAGGGCTTTGACCTGGCGAAAGAAAGCCTCAACGGCATCCACAAGTAACCGATGGATGACGCACAGACGCTAGCCTGCGCCCTCCGTCGGGCCGACTGGCTGCCCGACGGGTCGAACCTCGCCGTCGCATCGCCCGGGCGGCGCATCGAGGCCGACGCCTCCGCGCGTGACAGCGGTGCGGCTGGCGTCCTCACCCGGCTGTTCGAGCTGGGCCAGACCCTGCCCGCCGAGGACGTCCGCGACGCGCTGGGCGAGGACGGATACGCCGCGGCGACGCGACTGGGCCTCGTCGCGGCCGAGGGTGCGGAGTGTGCGTGCCCCGGCGTCCTCGTGCGGCACGGCGACCTGGAGGACGGAATCTGGGTCGCCGGCGACCGTGACCAGGCGTCCGGCACGCACCGGCTGGGCCGCGACCACGTGTCCGCGGTGACGGCCGCGGCCTGCACCCTGCGACACCTCGTCACGCGCGATCGCGTGGACAGCTTCCTCGATCTCGGGTGCGGTTCGGGCGTCCAGGCGCTGTGGGCGGCCGCGCAGGCGCGTCACGTCGTCGCCACGGACGTCGCCGACGCGGCGCTGCAGCTCACCGCCCGCAACGCGCGCCTCAACGGCGTCGACGTCGACATTCGCGCCGGCTCGCTGTGGGAGCCCGCGGCGGGCGAGGAATTCGACGTCATCTGCTCGAACGCGCCGTTCGTCATCTCGCCGCCGGCTGAGGACGGCGAGCGCCTGGTCTACCGCGACGCCGGCTTCTTCGGTGACGACTTCGCGCGGGCGCTCCTCGAGGGTGTCCCCGCGCACCTGGCGCCCGGCGGGCGCGCGTATGTCCTCCTCAACTGGCTGTTGCGCCCCGGCGACGACCCGACCGAGCGGGTCCGCGAGTGGCTGGTCGGCGCCGGCGTCGACGCGTGGGTGGTCGCGCGCGACCAGATGAGCGCCGCCGAATACGCCGTCCACTGGGTGCGCGACGCGGGGCTCGCCGAGGGCGACGCGGCGTGGGCCGAGCGTCGCCGCTGGTACGGCTGGCTGCGCGACCTCGGGGTGGAGGCCGTCGCCATGGGATTCGTTGCGCTGCGGCGGCCCGAGGGGCCGCGTGCGGGGCGTGTGCGCGGCGACGTCGCCTACGCCGGGCAGCCGCTGCCCGGGCCGGACGCCATCGACCACGTGTTTGTCGGGCTTGACGCTCTGGCGCGCCTGGCCGGCGAGGGCGACGGGGACGCGCTGCGGCGGGGCCTGCTGACCGCGCGCCCGGCGCCCGCGGCGCAGCTCAAGGAGTCGCGCGTCCTCCAGCGGGGGACCGGCGTGCCGCTCAGCTACACGCTGGTCACCGACGGCCCCGACACCGCGCTGGGGCAGCTGGCGCTCGACGCGCCGACGATCGCCGTGCTCGGCGCCCTCGACGGCGACCTCACCACCGACCAGGCGTGCGTCGCCGTCGCCAGCCTCATGGAGCTGGACGTCGACGAGGTGCGCGAGGGCGTCCTCGCCGCGCTGACCGAGGCGATCGAGCGCGGCCTTTATCGTCTGCGCTAATCGGCGCTTATCGCGACGCCCGCCGCAGCATAACCGCCGCTATTTCGTGGCCGACTTTTTCGCGGTGGTCTTTTTCGTCGTCGACTTCTTGGTCGTGGCCTTCTTCGCCGTCGTCTTTTTCGCCGTCGTCTTCTTCTTGGCCGGGGCCTTCTTGCGCTTGGCTGGCCCCTTGGCGCGCTTGTCGGCGAGGAGCTGATAGGCCTCGTCAGCGGTGATTTCCTCGGGCGTGCGCGAGCGTGGCACGGTGACGTTCGTCGTCCCGTCCGTAATATACGGACCGAAACGACCGTCCTTAATGACGACCGGCTTTTCGGACACCGGATCGACGCCCAATTCCTTGAGCGGCGGTTTAGCGGCCGCACGGCCACGCCGTTTCGGCTGGGCAAAGAGTGCGAGCGCTTCCTCCAACGTCACCGTGAAAATCTGCTGTTCGTTTTCCAGCGACCGCGAATCCTTGGTCTTGCCGTCGGCCTTCGACAGATACGGCCCGTACCGGCCGTTCTGCGCGGTGATTTCCGCGCCCGAGGCGGGGTCGACGCCGACGACGCGCGGCAACGACAGCAGCTTGAGGGCGTCCTCAAGCGTCACCGTCGCCAGGTCCATCGACGCAAACAGCGAGGCCGAGCGCGGTTTCGCCTTTTTCGTCCGCTTCTTCGTCGCGCCCTCGTCCTCGGGCTCCTCCGGCAGGACCTCGGTGACGTAGGGGCCATACCGGCCGGTCTTCGCGACGATCGTGTGGCCCGACTGCGGGTCGACACCCAGCTCGCGGCCGTCCTGCGCGGCCTGCTCGAACGCGCTCGCGATGGCGGCCTCGGTGAGCTGGTCCGGCGCGAGGTCATCCGGCACGTTCGCGCGGCGGCCCTCGGCGTCCTCGAGGTACGGCCCGTACCGGCCGACCCGCAGGGTCACCGTGTCGGTCAGCGGAATCGAGTTGACGGCGCGGGCGTCGATGTCGCCCAGGCCGTCGACGCGGCCCTTGAGGCCGGGCTTCGCGTCGCCGCTGCCGGACCAGAACTCGCGCAGCCAGGCCACGCGATCCTGCTCGCCGGCGGCGATGCGGTCGAGGTCCTGCTCCATCGACGCCGTGAAGTCGTAATCGACCAGCTCGCCAAGGTTTTCCTCGAGCAGCCGGGTGACCGAGAACGCCAGCCACGACGGGACGAGGGCCTGGCCCTGGCGCTTGACGTAGCCGCGGTCGATGATGACGCCGATCGTCGCCGCGTACGTCGACGGGCGGCCGATGCCGCGCTCCTCCATCGCCTTGACCAGCGACGCTTCGGTGTAGCGCGGCGGCGGCGTGGTCGTGTGCTCGGTGTTCTCGGCATCGACGCCGGTGCAGGTGAGGGGCTGGTCGTCCTCGAGCTTGGGCAGGCGCTTGTCGGAATCGCCGTCGCCGTAGCGCGACGCGTCGCGCCCCTCCTCGTACGCCGCGAGGAAGCCGCGGTGGGTGATGACCGTGCCCGAGGCCGTGAATTCCAGCGCGCGGGGCTTGGCGCCCTCGTCGCCGCGCGAAACCTGGACGTCGCCGGCGACGCGCACCGTGTCGGTCGTGCCCGTCGCGTCGGTCATCTGTGAGGCCAGCGTGCGCTTCCACACGAGGTCGTAGAGGGCGAACTCGGCGCCGCGGAGGGCGCCCTTGACCTCGTCCGGCGTGCGGAACCGCGTGCCGGCGGGGCGGATGGCCTCGTGGGCCTCCTGGGCGCCCTTGGCCTTCTTGCCGTAGACGCGGGGCTTCTCCGGGACGAAACTGGCGCCGTACAGCTCTTTCGCCTGGGCGCGGGCGGCGCGGATCGCCTCGCCCGACAGCGCGGTCGAGTCGGTACGCATGTAGGTGATGTAGCCGTTTTCGTACAGCGACTGGGCGATCCGCATGGTGTCGCGCGACGACAACTTGAGCTTGCGGCCGGCCTCCTGCTGCAGCGTCGACGTGGTGAACGGCGCGGCCGGGCGGCGGCGGTAGGGCTTCGACTCGATGGCGGCGACCGAATAACCGTCGGCCGCGGGAATCGCCTGGATGAGGGCGGCGGCCAGGTCGGCGTCCATCACCAGCGGCGGGTTCGTCTTGGCCTTGAGCGTGCCGTCGTCCGCAAAGTCGCGGCCCGTCGCGAAACGCTGGCCGTCCATCGACTGGAGCTTCGCGGCGAAATCGCCGCCCTCGCTGGTCGCAAACGTCGCCTGGAGGTCGTGGTATGTCGCGGGGACGAACGCCATGCGCTCGCGCTCACGCTCGACGACCAGGCGCGTCGCGACCGACTGGACACGGCCGGCCGACAGGCCCTGGCGGACCTTGCGCCACAGCAGCGGCGACACCTCGTAGCCGACCAGGCGGTCGAGGATTCGGCGCGTTTCCTGGGCGTCGACGAGGTTGTCGTTGATGTCGCGCGTCGCCGTCAGCGCGTTCTGGATGGCGTCGCGGGTGATCTCGTGGAAGACCATGCGCTTGACCGGCACCTTGGGCTTGAGCACCTGGAGGAGGTGCCAGGCGATCGCCTCGCCCTCGCGGTCCTCATCAGTGGCCAGGTAGAGCTCGTCGGCGTCCCGCAGCGCCGCGCGCAGTTCGCTGACCGTCTTCTTCTTGTCGGGGTTGACGACGTAATAGGGGTCAAAGTCGTCGTCGACGTTGACGGCGAAACGGCCGTAGGGGCCCTTCTTCATCGCCGCCGGCAGGTCGGACGGCTGGGGCAGATCGCGGACGTGCCCGATCGAGGCTTTCACTGTGTAGTCGGGACCCAGGTAGGAGCCGATGGTTTTGGCCTTGGCCGGGGACTCGACGATCACTAGCTTCTTGTCGGACACGAAAACTTCTTCCTGGATGATGGACCGGTCAACAGGCGCGACGCGCGGGTGCCGCGGACGGGGAACTGTTGACAAATGCGCCTTCAATGTAGCAAAGCTCTTGTCATTGCGCCCTCATGCCGCGGAAAATCGGTGGAAAAGTGCGATTTGCGCGCGCGGAGGCCGCCGGGGCCGGGGTGACGCGACGCGCGGAATCTGGCGGCGCGGCGCGGATCGGCGCCCTCGAGGGCGCCCGGCAGCTTTCGGGTGGTCGGGGTTTGTCCGGGCGGAAACTATCCTGAGTGAGCAAGGTCACAATTCCACAGTTCGTCGCCCGGGCAAATGGCGAGAATCCCGGGAAAGCCCGCCGTTCGGGGGAGAAGTAGCGAAAACTGACCGAGGTAACCGAGCGGTAATGAAGCTGGTAGGCGGTAAGTCCGTTCAGTTTTACAGTCGTGCCTATCTTTTTGGCGGAAGGCCGCTAATAATGAGGGGGAAGGCCCGGTTTTCTTCTCGCCAGGCAGGTTCTCGCAGGCCAACGTTGAGAACCCTGGTGTCGGGTCGTTTGAGTGGCGGCTCGCATCGTCCGCGATACGCGGTTACGATGCCACGTTGGATTCTTGAAGGGACGCAGGGATCCAAGCCCTCGCCCCCCATGTGCGGGCGAGGGCCCAGCCGCCCCCCTTATGAACGTGATCAAAAAAGGTCACGTTCACCGGTTTGACCCCGTGAGCGTGATGAAAGCGGACAAAAGCATCACGTTGACGGCGCGAAGCGGAAGGTGACGGTGTTGCCCGCTAGGCTGAGGGGCGTGAAGGACACGTGCTGCTCTCTCGACCTCGGCTCGACACCGGCCCCGCGACCGGCGGGCACCGGGGTCTTCGTTTGCTTCGAGGGCGGCGAGGCCTGCGGCAAGACGACGCAGATCCAGTCGCTCAACGAGAATCTGGAAAACGCGGGCATCGAGGCCGTCCTCACGCGCGAGCCGGGCGGCACCGACCTCGGGAAAACCCTGCGCCAGCAGCTCCTTCACGGCTCAGACATCGACGCACGCACCGAGGCCCTGCTCTACGCTGCCGACCGCGCCCACCACGTCGAGGCGGTCATCCGCCCGGCGCTCGCGGCCGGGAGAGTCGTCGTCAGCGACCGCTACGTCGACTCGTCGATCGCCTACCAGGGCGGCGCCCGCGGGCTGGGCGACGACATCGCCCGGCTGGCGGACTGGGCCACCCAGGGGCTCGTGCCCGACCTGACGATCCTCCTCGACGGCGCCCCGGAACGGCTGCACCGCCGTCTGGGTGGCCAGGCCGATCGCCTGGAATCCCTGCCGCTCGACTTCCACCGCCAGGTCCGCCAGGCCTTCCTCGACCTCGCGCACGCGCACCCCGACCGCTACGTCGTCCTCGACGCCGACCAGCCGGCCGACGCGCTGGCGTCCCAGGTGTGGGACGCCGTGAAACCCCTGGTCACTGCAGGAGGTGACGCGTGAGCGTGTGGGACGAGACGGTCGGCCAGGATCCCGTCGTCCAGACCCTCCAGCGTGCGGCGGCCGACGCGCGCGCGATCGTCGAGGGCGGCCAGCCCACCGGCGCGATGACCCACGCGTGGCTGCTCACCGGCCCGCCGGGATCGGGCCGCTCCACCGCGGCCAAGGCGTTCGCCGCCGCACTCCAGTGCACCGATCCGGCGACGATCGGGTGTGGCCACTGCGAAGGCTGCCTGACGGCGCTGGCCGGCACCCACTCCGACGTCACCCTGCTGGCCACCGAACGCGTCATCATCTCGATCGCCGAGGTCGCCCACCTCGTCAACCAGGCCCAGCAGGCACCGGCCCAGGGCCGCTGGCGGGTCATCGTCGTCGAGGACGCCGACCGCATGGTTGCCCAGACGTCGAACCTGCTGCTCAAGTCCATCGAGGAGCCGCCGGAGCGCACGGTGTGGCTGCTCTGCGCGCCCTCGTCGGCCGACGTGTTGCCGACGATCCGGTCGCGCTGCCGCACGCTGACCCTGCGGGTCCCGCCGGTCGCCGACGTCGCCAACCTCATCGTCCGGCGCGACGGCGTCGACCCGACGATCGCCGCGCAGGCCGCGGCGATGGCCCAGTCGCACATCGGCGTCGCCCGGCACCTGGCCTCCAGCGAGGCCGCCCGCGAACGCCGCCGCCGGCTCATCGCCACGCCCGCGACCGTCCACACGGTGACCGACGCCGTCCTCGCCGCGGAATCGCTGGTCAACACGGCAAAGGAAGAGGCCGACGAGGCGACCGCGGAACGCAACGCCCAGGAAAAGACCGAGCTGTTGCGGGTCCTGGGATACGACTCGGCGACGCGGATGCCGGCGCACGTGCGCTCGCAGGTGCGCGAGCTGGAAAAGAACCAGGACCGCCGCAAGACCCGTATCCAACGCGACACGCTCGACCGCACGTTGACCGACCTGCTGTCGCTGTACCGCGACGTCTACGTCGTCCAGACGGGCGCCGAGGTCGACCTCGTCAACGTCGATCTCGTCGACCTCGTCCATTCGCTGGCCGACCAGTCGACGCCCGAGGTATCGGTGTTTCGGATGGACGCGATCGCCGCGGCCCGGCGCCGGCTCGCGGCCAACGTGACCCCGCTGCTCGCGATGGAAGCCCTTATTATTGCCCTACGCCCGCGCCCGCGTGATGGAAGGATCGTCCGATGACCCGACTGGTGAAACGACTGGCCGCAGGAGCCGCCGCGGTGGCCTGCCTCGTCGGCATGACCGGCTGCTCGATCAGCGTGGGAGGCGGCTCGGCCAGCACCGACAGCACGACGAACAAGCTGACGGGTACGGCCGAGGTCCCCGCGGGGCTCGACCACTTCTATTCGCAAAAGGCCACGTGGGGTTCGTGTTCGGGCGTCTCGACGGCCGAGGGCGCCGACTGTGCGCGGGTGAGAGTCCCGCTGGATTACTCGGCGCCGCAGGGCCGCACGATCGAGCTGCAGCTCGCCCGGCTCAAGGCGACGGGCGACAAGATCGGCACGGTCTTCGTCAACCCCGGCGGCCCGGGCGGGTCGGGCGTCAGCTTCCTCACCGACCTCGGCGATTACCTGCCGGACCAGATCACCGACCACTTCGACGTCGTCGGCTTCGACCCCCGCGGCGTCGGGTCGTCGACTCCGATCTCCTGCGTCGACGACGACACGCTGACCGCCTACCTCGACGGCACGTACAAGGTGGCGGCGGGCTCCGCGGCGGCCGCCAAGGGCGCCGAGGTCGCCACCCAGCTGGGCGTCGCCGCCCCGGACGACGCGGCGGAAGAGGCCGGACAGATCGCCATGATCGGCCAGGCCTGCCAGGCGAAAGACGCCGAGCTCACCGCGCACATCGACACGGTGTCGGCCGCGCGCGACCTCGACGTCCTCCGCGCGATCGTCGGCGACGCCAAGCTGTCGTACCTCGGGTATTCGTACGGGACGTTCCTCGGCACGACGTACATCGATCTGTTCCCCAAGAACGTCGGCCGGATGGTGCTCGACGGTGTCCTCGGGTCGGGCCTGTCGATGGACGAGGTCGCGGAATCGCAGGCCAAGGGCATGGAGGCCGCGCTTCGCCACTTCGTCCAGTTCTGCCAGAACAAGAAGTCGTCGTGCCCGCTTACCGGTTCGGTTGACGACGGAATGAAACAGCTTGACGACTTCATTTCGGGCCTGGACGACAAGCCGCTCAAGACGTCGAACCCCCAGCGGCCGCTGACGGAACAGACGGCGGCGACCGGCGTCATCGGCCCGCTGTACGCCGAAGCGTCCTACCCGGCCCTGCGCGCCGGCCTCGTCCAGGCGATGCGCGACGGCGACGGTTCGCAGCTGCAGGCGATCGCCGACCAGTACACGTCGCGCAAGCAGGATGGGACGTACGAGGACAATTCGAATCAGGCGTTCCTCGCGATCAACGAGCTCGACTACCCGGTCACCGGCACGCCCCAGCAGTGGAAGGATGCGGCCGACAAGGTGAGCGCCGAGGCGCCGATCCTCGGTGACGACATGGGGGTGTCCGCCCTCGCCCAGCTGGCGTGGCCGGTCCAGTCGACGGCGAAGCGCACGTGGATCACCGGCGAGGGCGCCCAGCCCGTCCTCCTCGTCTCGACGACGCACGACCCGGCGACGCCGTTGGAGATGGCGAAGGAAACCCACAAGCACCTCAAGGGGTCGCGCCTCATCACGCTCGAGGGCTGGGGCCACACGTCGCTCGGCGAGTCCTCGCAGTGCGTGAGCGACATCGTCGGCAAGTACATGGCCGAGGGTGAGCTGCCTGCCGCCGACAAAAAGTGTGACTAACGCAACCCTGGCCACCGTCGGGGGAACGCGCCAGGCGGGCGCAGGCGGCATCAAGGGGGCCTATGGCGTCCCCTACGGCGGCGGGGGTCGGATGGCTTGACGGGCCTCACAGGGGCCTTGAACGCGATGTCACAGATCACGCGGTAAGATAGCTGCAGCGTCAGTGTGTCCGCGCGGCCGTGTGGCCCAGGTGGCGGACGCCGACACCGTAGGCGAAAAGGAGTGCCCTCCGTGGCAAACGAACAGGCAAACGGCAGCCAGCACGAATATGGCGCCAGCGACATTACCGTCCTCGAAGGCCTGGAAGCTGTCCGCAAACGTCCCGGTATGTACATCGGTTCGACGGGCGAGCGCGGCCTCCACCACCTGGTGTACGAGGTGGTGGACAACGCGGTCGACGAGGCGCTGGCCGGGTACTGCACGCACGTCGAGGTCGTCCTGCGGGCCGACGGCGGCGTGTCGGTGCAGGACAACGGGCGCGGTATCCCCGTCGACATCCACCCCACCGAGGGGCGACCGACGGTCGAGGTCGTCATGACGATCCTCCACGCGGGCGGCAAGTTCGGCGGCGGCGGCTACACGGTCTCCGGCGGCCTCCACGGCGTCGGCGTGTCCGTCGTTAACGCGCTGTCGCGGCGGATGGACACGACGGTCAAGCGCCAGGGCTACACGTGGCGGCAGTCGTTCGGCAACGGCGGCCACCCGCTGACCGACCTCGAACGCGGCGAAGAGACGTCGGAAACCGGCACCCTGCAGGTCTTTTACCCTGACCCGGAGATCTTCGAGACGGTCGAGTTCTCGTTCGAGACGCTGCGCCAGCGGTTCCAGCAGATGGCGTTCCTTAACAAGGGCCTGCGGATCACGCTGACGGACGAGCGTCCGAACGCGGTCGACGCGGGCGACGAGGTGACGGGCGACGAGGCCGGCCCGGCGGACGACCCGGTCAAGGGCCACCGCGAGGTCTCGTACTGCTACACGAACGGCCTGCGCGACTACGTCGCCTTCATCAACCAGACAAAGAAGGCCGACCTCGTCAACGCCGACATCATCGACTTCGAGGCCGAGGCCGACGACGCCTCGCTGTCGCTGGAAATCGCCATGCAGTGGACGACCGCGTACTCCGAGGCCGTCTACACGTACGCCAACACGATCAACACGACCGAGGGCGGCACGCACGAAGAGGGCTTCCGCTCGGCGCTGACCACGCTGGTCAACAAGTACGGGCGCGACCACAACCTCCTCAAAGACAAGGATCCGAACCTCACGGGCGACGACATCCGCGAGGGCCTCACCGCGGTCATTTCGGTCAAGCTGACGGAACCCCAGTTCGAGGGCCAGACGAAGACCAAGCTCGGCAACACCGAGGCCCGCACGTTCGTCCAGCAGCAGGTGTATGCGCGCCTGGGCGACTGGCTCGACGCGCACCCGAGTGACGCCAAGTCGATCATCCAGAAGGCCCAGCAGGCGTCGGCGGCCCGCATCGCCGCCCGCAAGGCGCGTGAGGCGACCCGCCGCAAGTCGGCGCTCGAGACGGCCTCGATGCCCGGCAAGCTGCGCGACTGCTCGTCGCGCGATGCGTCGCAGTGCGAAATCTTCCTCGTCGAGGGCGACTCGGCCGGCGGCTCCGCGGTCATGGGCCGCGACCCGGCGCACCAGGCGATCCTCCCGCTGCGCGGCAAGATCCTCAACGTCGAAAAGGCACGGCTGGATCGGGCGCTGTCCAGCAAGGAAATCCAGGCGATCATCACGGCGTTCGGCACGGGCATCGGCGAGGAATTCGACGTGTCCAAGCTGCGCTACCACACGATCGTCCTCATGGCGGATGCCGACGTCGACGGCCAGCACATCACGACGCTGCTGCTCACGCTGGTGTTCCGCTACATGCGGCCCCTCATCGAGGGCGGCCACGTCCACCTGGCCACGCCGCCGCTCTACCGCATCAAGTGGTCGAACGCCGACCACCAGTTCGCCTACTCGGACAAGGAACGCGACCAGCTGCTCGAGGCCGGCCGCGCCGCGGGCCACCGCCTGCCGAAGGACGTCGGCATCCAGCGGTACAAAGGCCTGGGCGAGATGAACGCCGAAGAGCTGTGGGAGACGACGATGGATCCGTCCCAGCGGCTGCTGCGCCAGGTGTCGATGGAAGAGGCGGCCACGGCCGACGAGGTCTTTTCCACCCTCATGGGCGACGACGTCGAGTCGCGCCGCGAGTTCATCCAGCGCAACGCGCAAGACGTCCGATTCCTCGATATCTGATCGATAGAAGGCAGGGAAGAACATGAGTGACCAGGATTCGACCCCCGAGGTTCCCGTGAACGTCGGCCACGGCGCGAAGGGCACCGTCGATCAGGTCGGCCTCGAAGCCGAAATGCAGCGTTCGTACCTCGACTATGCGATGAGCGTCATCGTCGGGCGCGCGCTGCCGGACGTCCGCGACGGCATGAAGCCCGTCCACCGCCGCATTATTTACGCGATGTACGACGGCGGCTACCGGCCGAACGGCGGCTTCCACAAGTCGATGCACATCGTCGGCCACGTCCTCGGGAATTACCACCCGCACGGCGACTCGGCGGTCTACGACGCGCTGGCGCGCATGGTCCAGGACTGGTCGCTGCGCTACCCGCTGGTGTCCGGCCAGGGTAACTTCGGTTCGCCCGGCAACCTCGGCCCGGCCGCCCCGCGTTACACCGAGGCCCGCATGGCGCCGCTCGCCATGGAAATGGTGCGCGACATCGACGAAGACACCGTCGACTTCATGGACAACTACGACGGCCGCTCACAAGAGCCGGTCGTCCTCCCCGCGCGGTTCCCCCAGCTGCTCGTCAACGGCTCCGAGGGCATCGCCGTCGGCATGGCGACGCGCATCCCGCCGCACAACCTCGTCGAGGTCACCCGCGGCATCCGCTGGTACCTCGAGGACCCGGATCGCCCGCGCGAAGAGACGCTCGAGGGCTTGATCGAGCGGATTCCCGGCCCCGACTTCCCGACGGGCGCGACGATCCTCGGCCGCAAGGGCATCGAGGACGCCTATCGCACGGGCCGCGGCTCGATCGTCCAGCGGGCGATCGTCAATATCGAGGAAATCCACAACCGCACGTGCCTTGTCATCACCGAGCTGCCCTACCAGGTCAACCCGGACAACCTGCTGGCGAAGATCGCCCAGCTGGTCAAGGACGGCCAGATCCAGGGCATCGCCGACATGCGCGACGAGACGTCCTCGCGGTCGGGCCAGCGCATGGTCATCGTCCTCAAGCGCGACGCCGTGCCGAAGGTCGTCCTCAACAACCTCTACAAGCGCACGCAGCTGCAGGACTCGTTCCCGGCGAACATGCTCGCGCTGGTTGACGGCGTGCCGCGCACGCTGTCGCTCGACGGGTTCGTCCGCCACTGGGTCGACCACCAGATGGAAGTCATCGTCCGCCGCACCCAGTTCCGCCTGCGCAAGGCCCAGGAGCGGATGCACATCCTCAACGGCTACCTCAAGGCGCTCGACGCGTTGGACGAGGTCATCGCGTTGATCCGCCGCTCGCCGACGGTCGAGGAAGCGCGCGCGGGCCTCATGGAGCTGCTCGACGTCGACCAGGTGCAAGCCGACGCGATCCTCGCGTTGCAGCTGCGCCGCCTGGCCGCCCTCGAACGGCAAAAGATCATCGACGAGCACGAGGAACTGGCCCAGCGCATCGCCGATCTCGAGGACATCCTGGCCCGCCCCGAGCGGCAGCGCCAGATCATCTCCGACGACCTCGCGGAAATCGCCGAAAAGTACGGCGACGAGCGCCGGACGACGATCGTCCCGTTCAGCGGCGAAATGTCGATGGAAGACTTCATCCCGCGCGAGGACGTCGTCGTGACGATCACGCGGTCGGGCTACGTCAAGCGGACGAAGCTCGACCTCTACCGCTCGCAAAAGCGCGGCGGCAAGGGGATTCGCGGCGCCCAGCTGCGCGAGGACGACGTCGTCGAGCACTTCTTCACGACGACGACCCACGACTGGCTGGCGTTCTTTACCAACCGTGGCCGCGTCTACCGCGCCAAGGCCTACGAGGTGCCGGAGGGCGGGCGCGATTCCAAGGGGCAGCACGTCGCCAACCTCCTGGCGTTCCAGCCGGACGAGCACATCGCTCAGGTGCTGGCGCTCAAGGACTACGAGCAGCACGACTACTTGGTTCTCGCCACGCGGCGCGGCCTCATTAAGAAGACGAAGCTGTCGGAGTACGACTCGAACCGCTCCGGCGGCATCATCGCCATCAACCTCCGCGAGGACGCCGACGGCGCCCTCGACGAGCTGGTGTCGGCCGCCGTGGTCAACGAGGACGACCACTTGATGCTCGTCTCGCGGAAGGGCCAGTCGCTGCACTGCGGCGCGTCCAGCGACGTCATCCGGCCGACCGGCCGCGCGACGTCGGGCGTCACCGGCATGCGGTTCCGCCCCGGCGACGAGCTGCTGGCGATGGTCGTCACCCACCCCGGCCAGGACCTGCTGGTCGTCACCGAGGCCGGCTACGCCAAGCGCACGCCCGTGTCGGAATACCGGCTGCAGGGCCGCGGCGGCCTGGGAATTAAGGTGGCGAACCTCGTCGAGGCGCGCGGCGACCTCGTGGGCGCCCTCATCGTCGACGACACGTCCGAGGTCCTGACGATCATGCGCTCGGGCAAGGTCCAGCGCTGCCAGGCGTCCGAGGTGTCCGAGACGGGCCGCACGACGCAGGGTGTCATCTTCACCCGGCCCGACGCGGGCGACGCCGTCATCTCGGTGGCATTGAATGAAGAGACGGCCGACGACGAGGACGACACCGCCGACGATCAGGCCCAGGCGCCCGTCGAGGGCGGCAGCGACGACACGGCCACATTTTCCGCGGATACTTCGCAAGCGGACACCGACCAGGTAGCGTTGACTGACGACGGAGATGACGCCGAAGCCGAAAGGGTTGACGAATGAGCCAGACGCCCACCGAGGACGCGACGCCCGCCGAGGGTGTCGAGGCCATGTCGGCAGCCACCGGCGTGCCGATCGTGACCGCGGACTACGTGCCCGACGAGGGCGACGTCCAGGCCGCGGGCCAGCCCGACGGCGCGCCCCAGGCGATCCGGGTGCAGACGCCCTCGGCGCCCGACGCCCCCGAGGGCTACGACGCCACGCCGCAGGGTGAGGCGCCCGCCCAGGGTGAGCAGCCGGTCCCGGTGGACGCCCAGGCGGCCGAGAAGGCGGCGAAGGCCGAGGAGAAGAAGCAGGCCAAGGCCTACCGGCCGCGCCAGATCGAGCTGGTCCTCGCCCGCATCGACCCGTGGAGCGTCATCAAGATGACGTTCCTGTTGTCGGTCGCCGCCGGCATCGCGTTGCTGCTGGCCGCCCTCATCGTGTGGCTGATCCTCAACATGATGCACGTGTTCTCGTCGATCCAGGACTTCGTCGACTCGATCGACTCGACGGGCATGGTCGCCCAGCTCGTCGGCTTCATGACGCTGCCGCGCGTCCTCGCGTTGACGACGGTTGTGGGCGTCGCGAACGTCGCGCTGCTCACTGCTCTCGCCGCGATCGGTGCCATGCTGTACAACCGCATGGCCACGCTGGTCGGCGGGGTCCGCGTGGCGTTCCAGGACGAGTAACCGACGCCGAGCCCCAGATGTAGCACGCATCACGGTGTCCAAACCCCGGTTGAGTTTGGTCAGTGGGGCTCGGGTAGGTTACAGTTCTATTCGTGCCAAGGGCACGGGGGCCTATAGCTCAGTTGGTTAGAGCGCAGTCCTGATAAGACTGAGGTCGATGGTTCGAGTCCATCTAGGCCCACTAGCTGTTCACTGTGGACGTGACGGGGCGATGATGAAGAGACTGAAGCGGTTCTCCGGGATACTCGCCGTTGCTGCGGTGGCTATCGTCGTTGGTTCGATCCTTCATGATCTCGATTCCTCCCCCAAGCGGTGGCATGAGTTGTCTCCACGGGGTGACAGCTAGTCCTTCTGGGGGCTATGGCGCAGCTGGTAGCGCATCTGCTTTGCAAGCAGAGGGTCGTCGGTTCGAGTCCGACTAGCTCCACCGTTTTTTCCTCATGACCCGGGTCGCGTCGCGTGCGCGCCGGGTCGTTTGCTTTCCCCAGGTCGCCCTCGCCGGTGCGGTCTAGACCATTGCGGGATGCGTGCCGTAGATGAGACTCGATCTCCCGTATTTATGCCGAAACGAGGGCGCCCTCGGCGTACCGTTGCCATCAGTGCGGTCTAGACCTCACGATCTGAACAGATGTGCATCCGCAACGCGCATCTGTTCGACGATATCGTGACGCGGCGCGGCCTCGGGTTGCCCAAAACGCCGAGGGCGCAAGGATTGTGGACTTTTAACGGAGTTATGACTATCCAAAAATTGTCATACCGCATAGCGGAATATGACAGACTTGCAGGTCACATATCCTTACCGGGCGACAAGTTTCCGCGGTTGTCCCGTTGACGCTCTTCGTCATGCGGTCTTAATCTGTCATGGTTAGAAGTCTGACAGACTGGTAGGCCGCTACCCCGCGGCCGACCGGGTGGAGAAGTAGGTACAAGGATGCGTAAATCGATGATCCCGTCGGTATCCGCACGCGTACGCCATTGGGGTGTCGCCGCGGTCGCCGCCGTTATCGCCGCTGTGTGGGTGACGATGTCGCTGATCGTTCCGTCGCTGGCCCAGAACGACAATTCTGGTGCCCAGCCGGTGTCTCAGAGCATGAACGTCCAGCCGGCCGGCAGCAGGATTGCCGGCGCGGCTCCCCTTCAGTTGGGCACGCCGAGCGGCATGGCGCTGACCGGCGCGACGACGAGGTCGAAGCAGTACGACACCCTCCTCACCGGGCAGGCCGTCCACTACAGCAACGGCGCAGCGGCGTACTGCGCCGAACCCTCGAAGAGCTCGCTCGCTGGTGCGACGCAGGGCGGCATTGCCTACGTCGACCCCTCGGTTGCGCCGTACGCGATGAGCGCAAGCGGTTCGGCACTGTCGAGCGCAGACCTCCAAAAGCTCTACAAGGGCCTGTCGGACGCGGCGGCGAGCACCGGTGGCAGCGGGCTCGTCCGCGACTTCGCTCTGCAGAAGGCCGCCTGGGAGCTGGCGGGCTACCCGACCACGCTGATGACCAAGCTGGACTGGGAATGGGCGACGAAGAGTATCCGGCTGGGCTTCCTCAGCAAGGACAAGGGATACTGGCTGACAAAGTCCCAGAACGAGCAGGCCGACGCGCTGGCGCAGCAGCTGATTGCGCAGGCGAAGGCGAACGCGGCGAAGTATCAGACGAACGCCGAGATGCTCAAGTCGATTCAGGTCCAGATTGTTGACGGCGACAAGGCCGGCCAGAAGAAGGTCGTCCTCACCGGTTCCGACGAGGCGATTGCCGCCCTCAAGGCCGGCTCCGACTTCGCGCAGACGACGATTACGGTGACGGTCAATGGCAAGCAGGTGACCGGCAGCGTTCAGCAGGCCGTTAACGGCGGCATCCCGGTCGACGTTGTCTGCCAGGATGGCAAGGCGAAGATCTCGGCCAAGTGGAGCGGCCACATCGAGGTGAAGGGCGTCTACACGTCGGTTCCCTCCAACGAGGATCAGGCGAAGATCATCGTGACCCCGGTGCAGCTGCAGGTTCAGGGCTCGGCGGATGTCGAGGTTCCGTGCGACACCCCGTCGACGCCGACGCCGACTCCCACGCCGGCCAAGATTACGGTTAAGACCCAGGCGAAGGATCAGGCCGACCAGGATCAGGAGATCGTGGCGGGCAAGCCGGCGACGATTGTCGATTCGGTCGAGATGACCGGCTTGGTTCCGGGTAACGAGTACACGATCAGCGGCAAGCTGATGAACAAGGACACCAAGGCTGAGGTTCCCGGTGTTATCGGTTCGACGACGTTCACGGCGAAGCAGGCGAACGAGACGCAGACGGTCGAGTTCAAGCTGACCGCCGAGCAGACGAAGGGTCTCAAGGCCGGCGTTGTTTTCGAGACGCTGACCCAGAAGACGGCGGGCAAGGACGGCGACACCGACCTCAACGGTAAGGTCGTTGGCTCGCATGAGGAGATCACCGACGGCGCCCAGACGATCACGATCAAGAAGCCGGCCCCGAAGCCGGGTTCGTTCACCGTGGCGAAGAAGGTCGTCAAGTCCGCCGACACGATCAAGACGCCCGACACCTTCGGGTTCGAGTACTTCTGCGGGACGCAGGCCCCGGCCGCTGCCGACTGGAAGTCGCTCGAGGTCAAGGCCGACGGCACCACCCAGATGGTCTCCGACGTCGCCGCGGGTTCGACCTGCTGGCTGCGCGAGAAGGACGCGGCGGTCACCGGCACCGAGCTGGCGACCTCGTGGCAGCTCAACGACGCTCCGGCCGTGACCGACACCGAGGTTGCGGGCGCCGTCAAGTTCCCCGTGGCCGAGGGCGCGACGGTGAAGGTCCAGGCGACCAACACCTACACGGTGCCGCAGGGTGCGCTGAGCATCTCGAAGAAGATCGTCGACCAGACCGACGGCAAGCTGGCCGCCGGCAAGACGTTCTCGTTCCCCTACGTCTGCGCCACCGGCGCTGACGAGGCGACGAAGGTCGCCGAGGGCACCCTCAAGGTCACCGGCGAGGGCACCGCCCGCGTCGACACCCTGCCCGCCGGCGCGACCTGCGTCATCGGCGAGGACGACGCGGCGATCGCCGACACCTCGCTGGCGACCTCGTGGACGCTGGCCGGGGCCCCGGTCCAGCCGGCCGACATCACGTGGGGCGGCAAGACGTTCAAGGCTGCGGTCAAGACCAGCCCGATCGTTAAGGGTGCCGAGGTTGCCGTGACGGCGACGAACACCTACGCGGACGAGGGCAAGGCCGGGTTCGCCGTGACCAAGCAGGTCACCGGCGTCGACCAGGCCGGCCTGGCCGACCAGACGTTCGGCTTCGACTACGCCTGTGGCGACACCAAGGGCTCGTTCGAGCTCAAGCCGGGCCAGACCTACTCGTCGATCACCGCGGGCGTCGCCCTCACAAAGGGTGCGACCTGCACGGTGACCGAGAAGAAGCCCGCCGCGATTGAGGGCGTGACCTTCGACGGCGTCACCTTCAACCGCACGGCGGGGACCGGCCAGTTCACCTCCGACAAGGCGAACTCGCAGGTCACGTTCACGATCGGCGACCTCAAGACGCCGGTGACGTTCACCGCGGTCAACACGTTCGTCCCGGTCGAGAAGCCGGCCGAGCCCAAGGCCCAGACGATCCTCGCGACCGTCGACGGCGCCAAGGAGATCAAGGCCGACGACGTCGCCGAGGGCGCGACGGTCAAGCTGACCGACACGATCCGCTACGAGAACCTGCAGGCCGGCGTCGAGTACCTGGCCGAGGGCACGCTGGTCGCGGCCGACGGCACCGACACCAAGGTGACCGGCTGGGCGACCTTCACGCCCGCCGGCGACAAGGGCCAGCTGGTGTCCGGCACGGTCGACGTTCCGTTCACCCTGCCGGCGCACATCATCACGTCGACCTCGCAGGTGACCGCCTACGAGCGGATCTGGCAGGCCGACAAGGTGAACAAGCCGACCTCGGAGAACCCGCAGGTCACGCCGAAGACGCCGGGCGACGAGCCCGTCGCCAAGCACACCGAGCCGGACGACAAGGGCCAGACGATCACGATCGTCCCCAAGACCCAGCCGAAGGACGTCGACCTCACGCTGGTCAAGCAGGTGTCGGGCCTCGGCGCGGACCAGGCGGGCAAGTCCTACGACTTCACGCTGGCCTGCGGTGACAAGCAGCAGAACATGACGTTGACCCCGGGCACCCCGCAGACCGTCAAGGCGACGATCGGCGCGCAGTGCACGCTGACCGAGACCAACGCCGCGGTTAAGGGCTACACCCACCAGGTGTCGTTCGCCGGCCAGGGCCTCGAGGTCACGGCCACCGACCAGACGGCGACCTTCACGGTCCCGGCGGTCGCCGGCTCGCAGCTGACGGTCACGGCGACGAACACCTACACCCCGGTGGAGCAGCCGAAGGTCGAGATCGGCACGGTCGCGTCGAACGCGAACGCCGCCGACGGCCAGGACGCCAAGACCATCGAGGTTGGCAAGGACGCGTCGATCGCCGACGTCACCGAGTGGAAGAACCTGCCCGAGGGCGCCTACGTCCTCGTCCCGACGCTGAAGAGCGTCGCGGGCGACCAGGTGTCCGACGTCGCCGGCTCGAAGGCCGCGCCGATCCCGTTCACGGTCGCGAAGGACCAGACCACGGGCCAGGTTCGCTCGCTCCTCACGGTTCCCGCCGACCAGGTGGTTCCGGGCCGCACGTTCGTCGTGTTCGAGAAGGTCTACAAGGCCGGTGACGTCACCGACAAGGGCGTGACCGAGGGCGCGACCCCGGTCGCCACGCACGAGGACCCCAAGGCCGAGTCGCAGACCATCACCGTGACGACCCCGCCGGTTAAGCCGTCGGTCGTCCGCATCGGTAAGGTCGCCATCGACGCTCAGGGACAGCCGATCAAGGATCGCGACTTCTCGTTCGACCTCGCGTGCACCAACCCGGATGGCGCGAAGGTCGAGAAGAAGAACATCACCGTCAAGTCCGGCGCGGTCTCCGGTGACTACGAGGTCGTCGCTGGCGCGACGTGCCAGATCACCGAGTCCAAGGACAAGGCGCTGATCGACGGGACTGCCCCGGTGGTCGCGTGGACGTCGGACAACACGGCGGTCGCGGTTGCAGCCAACGAGATGACCGGCACGTTCACGGTTCCCGAGGGCGACGGTGTGTCGATCACGGTGACGGCGACGAACACCTACCCGAAGCCGAACACCCCGTCGACCGAGACGCCGAGCACGCCGACGCCGTCCACGACGACGCCGAGCGAGCCCACGCCGTCCACGACGACGCCGAGCGAGCCGACCCCGTCGACCACGACGCCGAGCGAGCCCACGCCGTCCACGACGACGCCGAGCGAGCCCACGCCGTCCACGACGACGCCGAGCGAGCCGACCCCGTCGAACCCGTGCGAGCCGACGCCCACGCCGTCGACCTCGACGCCGAACCAGCCGGCCACGCCGAGCGAGTCGACCTCGACGCCGGGTCAGCCGACCCCGTCGACGCCCACGCCTGGCGGCAACGTCCCCGAGTGGTGCACCCCCAAGGTGTCGACCTCGGCGAAGGACCAGGCGGATGGTGACCAGACGGTCTCGTCGCAGGGTGCGGTCAAGATTGTCGACACGGTTTCGTGGAGCAACCTGGCCCCCGGCAGCTACGTCGTCAACGGCACGCTGGTCGACAAGGCCACGGGCGAGCCGGTTGAGTCCGCCACGATGACGCAGGCCGGCCACATTGAGGTCACCGCCTACAAGCAGAACGGCACCGTCGAGATGGTGTTCTCGGTTCCCGAGGGCGTCCTCAAGCCGGGTGCGGAGTACGTCGTCTTCGAGGACGTCTTCAAGGCCGCCGACGCCGATGCGAACGGTGTGGCCAATAAGGGCGCGACCCCGGTCGCTCAGCACCGCGACAAGGACGACGCCGCCCAGACGGTCGTCGTTGACAAGCCGAAGCCGAGCACGCCGGAGTCCACGCCGAACACGCCGACGCCGACGACCTCGACGCCGACCCCGACCACGCCGGAGTCGTCCACGCCGACGCCGACCCCGACGACGCCGTGTGACGAGACGCCGACGCCGACCCCGTCGACCTCGACGCCGGGCCAGCCGGCCACGCCGACGGGTCCGGGCGAGACGACGCCGAACCAGCCGACGAGCCCGTCGCACCCCGAGTGCCAGCCGAAGGTCAAGACCTCCGCGGTTGACGCGAAGGATGGCGACAAGTTCCTCCAGGTCGGTGTTGACGGCAAGGTTCGCGACCAGGTGACGATGACGGACTTCGCCAAGGGCGAGTACGTCGTCATCGGGACGCTCATGGACAAGGCGACCGGCCAGCCGGTCCCGGGTGCCGCGCAGGTCGAGGCCAAGCACGTGACGATCGCGAACGATCACGAGGGTGCTGAGGTGACGATCGAGTTCACGGTTCCGGGCAGCCAGGTCAAGGAGAACGCTTCGCTGGTGGTCTTCGAGCGGGTCTACCGCGCGCAGGACGTCGACGCGAACGGCCAGGTCAAGAACGGTGCGCAGCCCTACGCGACGCACACGGACATCAATGACAAGGCCCAGACGGTGACGGTCAAGGTGCCGAAGGGCACCACGACGACCGGCAAGGTGACGCCGAAGCCGCAGGCTCCGATCGTCAAGGTCCACCGGTTCCTCGCGAAGACCGGCGTGAACGCCGGCGTCATGGCCGCGGTCGCCGCCGGCGTGATCCTCGCGGGCTTCGGCCTCGCGGGCCTGCGCCGCCGCGACTCCTAATATCGAGGCCCGGCGCGCCAGCCGGTAGCGCCGGGCACACCGAGAGGGCGCCCGCTTCCCCACGCGGGAGGCGGGCGCCCTCCCGCTATCCGGAAGCCCCGAGGGCGACGAGGCGGGCGGTCCGTGCCTGTGGTCGATGTCATGGAGACATGGCCCTCAACCGGAAAGGTAGCGAACGGTTGACGTGTGCGTAAATAGGCATGTCAAACGCCGTATTGGCGCGGGAAAGTTGTCCTTGCGGCCGGTTGACACACCTCGTCGAAACCCCGTAATCTAGGAACGTTAGTGATCTCTCATGGTCCCCAATTTGCCGTCCACGTCCCGGGATTATCTGGGCCCGCAGGAGTTTAGTCGATGCCCCACTTGCTGACGCCCCCAGCCCAGCAGCGGCTGCGGCATTGGACAGCCGCCGCGGTGGCGGCCGTCATGGCGGCCCTGTGGGTCACAGTTTCGCTGATCGCGCCCTCGCTGGCTCAGGGGCCCCAGGACACGGGACCCCAGACGGCATCGCTCGACGTCCAGCTGACCGGTGGCCCCCAGCCCTCCACGGCCCTGGCGTCGCTGGCGACCGACACCCCCGGCGGCGCGATCGCGCCGATCTCGGCAGTCACTGATCCCCAGTCTGAGGGCGCCGCGGGTGGCCTCGCGACTTTCACCCACGGCGGCTTCGGGGTGTGCGCGGACGCCGGATGTGGGCAGGTCACCGCGGATTCCGCGGGGGCCGTCGTGGCCGATCCGAGTCTCGCTCCCTCTTCTCCCGCTGCACAGAACCTCCAGGCCCACCCCGATATTCAGCGGCAGCTGGCGGCTCTCTCGGCGCTCTATAGCGAGAATCGGACGGCCTCGGCCGCCGCCTGGCAGGCCGCCGCGTGGACCCTCATGGGGCGGACGCCCTCGTGGAGCCAGGATTCGTCCGCCGACGACCAGGCCCAGGCCGACCGGCTCGTCCAGCAGGTCCGGTCCGGCGATACGCCGACGCTGACGAACGCCGAACTGCTCGCGTCGGTCGCCGTCACGGTCACCCCGGGCGACCAGGCGGGCCGCTGGAATGTCCGCCTGACCTCGACCGATTCCCAGGTGCAGCGCGCGCTGTCGGCCGCCTCGACGGCCTCCGAGGCCACGGTGACCGTCACCGCCGCGGACCAGCAGGTCACCGGCAGCGTTACCCAGGCGCTGGGCCCCGGCATCCCCGTCGACGTCCCGTGCGAGGACGGCGCGACCGCGGTGTCGGTCGCGTGGAGCGGGTCGATGGTGCTGTCAGGCCTGTTCGCCACGCTGCAGCAGCCGTCCGCGGCCGACCACCTGCACGTCATCATTCCTCCCGTCGAGGTCCCCGTTTCTGGCCAGGCCGCCTTCCAGGTCGCCTGCCCGCAAGCCCAGCCGGCCGCCGCGTCCAGCCCGTCGGAGCGCGACGCCGCGCAGCCCCAGGCCACCGTGCCGTGCGTGTCGGTTCCTGCCGTCGCCCTGCCCAGCTCGACCGATGGCGTCGACGAGGGCGACGTCGTGATCTGGGACGTCGACGGCACCGACAGGGACGTGTCCGTTCCCTCGGGAGCCGGCGACGACGTCGTCCTCCCCGCCGACATCGCGCCCGGATTCCCGATCGCGCCGGGCATGCCGACCCCGATCTTCGGGCCGACCGTCAAGCCGACGAAGCCGACGGTGAAGCCGGATCCGAAGCCGACGACGGAACAGCCGAAGCCGACGACGGAGCAGCCCAAGCCGACGACGGAGCAGCCCAAGCCGACGACGGAGCAGCCCAAGCCGACGACGGAACAGCCGAAGCCGACGACGGAACAGCCCAAGCCGACGACGGAGCAGCCCAAGCCGACGACGGAACAGCCCAAGCCGGATCCGCAGCCGCAGCCCACACCGCGCTGCGTGCCGGTGATCTCGACCAGCGCGATCGACGCGGCTGACAACGACAAGCTGTTGGCGGCGAACGTCGACGGCATTGTCCGCGACACCGTGACCTACACCGACTTTGCGGCTGGCGACTATGCGGTCGTCGGCAACCTCGTGGCGCAGAGCAGTGGCAAGCCCGTCCCCGACGTCACCCAGCGCGGCATCACCTGGATCCACGCCGCGGCCGATCACGCGGCCGGCAGCGTCCCGGTCGAGCTTTCGGTGCCCGCGGCCCAGGCGCAGCCGGGCGAGACCATGGTCGTTTACGAGTGGGTGTATCGCAAGGCCGACATTGACACCCAGGGCCACGTCCGCAGCGGTGCCACGCCGTATGCGTTCCACACGAATATCAAGGACGCGGCCCAGACGGTCGTCGTCGCCAAGGCCGTGCCGGTCAACCCCAAGCCGGACCCGAAGCCATCGACGGATCAGCCGAAGCCGACGACGGATCAGCCGAAGCCCAAGCCGTCGACGGATCAGCCGAAGCCGAAGCCGACCACGGATCAGCCCAAGCCGACCACGGATCAGCCCAAGCCGAAGCCGACCACGGATCAGCCCAAGCCGAAGCCGACCACGGATCAGCCGAAGCCGAAGCCGACCACGGATCAGCCGAAGCCGACCACGGATCAGCCGAAGCCGACCACGGATCAGCCGAAGCCGACCGCGGATCAGCCCAAGCCCAAGCCGAGCACGGATCAGCCGAAGCCCAAGCCGAGCACGGATCAGCCGAAGCCGAAGCCCAAGCCGACGTCGACGGAGACCACGCAGGTGCCCGGCGGCGACTCGTCGGTGAAGTCGACCGATCGCCAGGACGGCGCATCCACGAAGTCGACCGATCGCCAGGGCTCGGGCTCCGATTCGTCCGCTGACCAGCGGCAGGGTGCGGGGTCGACCAGCGGCTCCGGCGGTACCCAGTCGCCGAGCTCCTCGCCGGTCGTCCGTGTCGAGCACGCGCTGGCCACCACCGGCGTCAACGCCGGCGTCGTCGTCGCGGTCGCCCTGTCGACCGTTCTCGCCGGCCTTGCGCTCGCGCGCGTCGGTCGCCGCCACGGCGCCTAGTCGGCACCCCGGCCGTCCTCCCTGAATCCGGGCACACCCGCCCTGGGCCCACGCATGCCCTCGGGCTGTACTGACGGGCCTCGCGTGCCCCCGGCACGCTGCACACGCCTACCGCACCCAACGAGCGGAAGACGCCCTCGCGCCCGAGGACGTTATTGTCGCCACCCTCCGGACGCCGGCTGGCCTCTGAGGGCGGGTCAACCACTCCGTCTCTGATCTGCTGGTAGGTATTGACGAGGGCATACGCAACCAGGTGGCAAATGGGTGAGAATGAGACGCCCGCCACATGACGGTATGCACGTGTTAAGTAGGCGGCAGGCCCGGAAAATCGGTTGACAGTGGGCATTGGAAACAGCTAATCTCTGAAATGTTCTCATACTTTAGGCATGGTAAGTGTGGCCCCCGTTCCCGGGGTCCCGAGGAGAGACGGCGATGGATTACTCCCGGTCATCGCGTGTTGCGGTCCGAGTGAGCCGTTGGGTTGCTGCGGGTCTCGCAGCCGTCGTGGCTTTCGCATGGGTCGCTGTGGCGCTCGTTCAGGCGTCCTCCGCCCAGACCGAATCCGCCGACCAGGCGGGTGCGTTGTCTGAGCCCATCATCGCCCCCGTCCAGCTGACCTTCGCCCAGGCCGATGCGCCCACGTCGCCGCAGGTGGCACGCGAGCTGTCGGCCCTGGCTGACGCCTACGTCAACACCTCAGGCCAGCACGCCGAGGCCGACTGGAATCAGGCGATCACCGCGATCGCGACGGGCCGGCCCGCCCAGTCCGACCAGGCTCAGCAGCTGGTTGACGCCGCCACCCAGGCGGCGCAGAACACGCCGACGACCGACCAGCCGGCTGCGGCGTCGTCGGTCCGCGTGAGCGTCGAGGGGCGCAAGAATGGCGCGCTCGTCGTGCGCCTGATGGACCAGGGGCGCGTGCTTCGGCAGCTCGCGGCCTCTGTGGCGATCGAGCTGCGACAGGGCGACCAGACGTGGTCGTTCACCCCTGCGCAGCTGGTCAACGGGGCTTTCCTGCCCGCGGTGTGTGCGAGCGGTCGCACGTCGATCGATATCAGCGTCCAGGACACGCCGACGACCGCGGGCGTCATGGGCGCCCTCCGCACGTCGGCCTCCACCACCCAGCCCGACCTTCCCGCCGCCAACGCCGAGCAGCAGCTGACGGTTCCCGTGACGGCCCAGGCGCATGCCGAGGTCGCCTGCACCCAGCCGACCCAGCCCATCGAGGCCAGGGCGTTGCCGGCCTCTGCGGACAGCGCCGACGCCATGGCTCCGGCCGAGCCCGAGACCACGTCCGACCGCGCCGCCAACCCGACGCCCTCGACGGCCACGTCTTCCGCGCCCGCGACGTCGTCCGCCGCCACGCCGGCGGCCACGGAGCCGGACGCCGATCACTTCCCTGTGGCGACGCCCGCCGACGACGCGCCCGACGTCAACCATTTCCCCGTGGCGACCCCTGACTCGTCCGGCCAGCCGACCGGAACGTCCTCGTCGACCACCACGCAGCCGGCCGACACGAACGCCTCGTCGGTCGGGAACCTCACGGTCTCGGTGAACCCGGCAGGCACGGCTGGCGTGTTCCCGCGCTACGCGGTGCGGTACATCTGCTCGGATTCCGCGAACGGCGCGGACCTGGCCGATGGCACCCTCTCGTTTGCGGACGACACGACGCTGACGATCCAGGGGCTGCCCGTGGGCGCCCGTTGCGCCGTTTACCTCCGCGGCAACACCCAGGCGACCCAGTGGACGGTTGGCGGCGTCTCCCGCAGCGGCGAGGAGATCACGTGGGCGGGCCAGACCTTCCCGCGCGCCGTCCTCTCGGCGCCGATCGCGGCCGACCACGACAGCACGGTCACCCTTGTGACCGCGCAGGCGACCGAAGAAGGCCCCGGATTTACCCTGGTCACGCAGGTTAACGGCAAGCAGCTTCCCCTCGACCCCCGGTTCGTTGTCGACTACCGCTGCCTCCAAACCGCCAACAGCCAGGCGATCACGGGACGCGAGACCGTGGTTGCCCGCGAGCTGCTCGATTCGCGGACAATCCCGGCGTTGAGCGCGCTCCAGGCGGGCTCCTCGTGCCAGCTGTCGGTCGCCCCCGCCATCGCCGACCAGGGGCTGGGCCAGGCGCAGGTGACGTTCGATCGGGTGTCTGGTGACGGCCAGTTCACCTCGGATGCGGCGAACTCGCGGGTCAGCTTCACCCTGGGCAAGGAGCCGCTGCAGGTGCGTGCGACCGTCGTCTACTCCGGTGCCGCGACGCCGAGTGGCTCGACGACCTCGTCGTCGCCGATCATCTACACGTCGCTCGTCGGCCCCGACGGCAACAAACTCATTGACGCCTCCGCCACGTCGGCGCCGGTTACGCTGACCGCGTGGGCCGGGTACTCCGACGTCATCGCCGGCACGCCCTACCAGATCCACACGACCCTCGCCGACGCCGACGGCCACCCGATCACCGGCGGCACGGCGACCAGCACGTTCACGCCGTCCGGCACACCCGGCTCCCGCGCCCAGGGCTACCACAAGGTCGACGTCACCCTGCCGGCGAACGCCCTCGAGGGCGTCGACCAGGTCGTCGCCACGACGACGCTGACGAAGGAGGGCGACACCAAGGACGCGACGACCGACCGGTCGACCAACCGCGCCACCCGCAGCGTCACCGTTGTCCGCGGGACCGACAAGGCGGCGGCGCCGCAGCTCTCGGGCGTCCTCACGGGCAAGCGCGGTGAGCGCGAACCCATTATCCTCAACACGGTCGAGCAGCCGGTCGACCTCGTCAACTCCGCCGTCTATTCGGGCCTGACCAGCGGGCAGGGTTACTACCTGACCGCGGACCTCACGGCCGGCGACAACAGCGAGCTCGGCGTCAGCGGCTGGACCCGGTTCACCGCGAAGGGCCGCCGGGGCGCCGCGAAGGTGACGATGTCGCTCACGCACGACGCCGCGGCCCAGGCCGTCGCGTCCGGCAAGATCGTCAGCCACCTCGAGCTGTGGCGCGCCGACCAGATCACGGTGGGCGCCGACGGCAGCGTCGCGGTGAAGGCCGGGCAGAAGCCGCTGGCCCAGGTCGGCGTCACCGCCGACGGCAGCGTCGCGGTGAAGGCCGGGCAGAAGCCGCTGGCCCAGGTCGGCGTCACCGCCGACGGCAACCAGGTTCTCGCGGTCATTTCGATCGCGACCGACGATCCGATCGACGATCCGGAGAACCCGCCGGCCCCGAACCCCGGCGACACCGGGAATACGCCGAAGCCGCAGCCCACGGCCACCCAGCCGACGCCGAAGCCGGACCCGTCGATCGAGAAGCCGTCAACCCAGCCGACCCCGAAGCCGGACCCGTCGACCGACAAGCCGTCGACCCAGCCGACCCCGAAGCCGACGGCTAACCCGGAGCCGACAGCCCCGACCACGACGCCGAAGCCGACGACGACGTCCACGCCGAAGCCGACGACGCCGAAGCCGACGACGACGTCCACGCCGAAGCCGACGACGACGCCGAAGCCGACGACGACGTCCACCCCGAAGCCCACGACGACGTCCACGCCGAAGCCCACAACGAGCGCGAAGCCTTCGACGGGCAACGGCGGCACGGCCGTCAAGCCGCTCGATCCCAACCAGTCGGCGGGCAGCCAGACCGGCGGGTCGGGCTCCGGCAACGCTGACACTGGGCTCATCGCCCCGGGTCTGCCGCGCGTCACCTACAGCAGCGCCGCGCCGATCATCATTTACGAGGACGAATACGTCGCCCAGCCCAGCTCGGTGAGTGTCAAGTCGCCGGTTCTGCCGGCGCGGTCGACCGCCACGCGCGGGTCGCGCAGCGTCCAGGCGATCACGCCGATCCGCCCGGCCCAGCCGGCCGGTGGCTCGGCCACCACCCAGTCGGCGACTCCGCAGACCTCGCCCAGCACGTCCGAGCAGCCCGAGGGCGCCGTGACCGCCAGCGCGTCGGCGACGCACCCGACGCCGCTGACGCCGAGCACGCCGCGCGGGGCCGCTAGTGCCCGCGCGAAGACCCAGACGAACACAAGCGACGGCGACGGCTGGCTGTCCCACAAGGGCGCCCAGCTGGGCCTGCTGGGGGTCACCGCGATCGGCACGATCGGCGGCGGCGTCATGCTGCGCCGACGCTGGGCCAAGTAGCGACGCCCTCGCCCTCGGCGGCCCACCCCCGTGAACGTGATCCTTTCGTCCGCTTTCATCATGCTCCAGTCTCTGGCAGGCTGGTTGTGAGCCGTGCAGGAAGGAGGCTGTTATGCCTGATTTCGTGATGGATCCGCGTGTGT
>URAS01000004.1 GCA_900545825.1 uncultured Actinomyces sp. | reverse complement strand
CAGGCCACACCACACCCCCTAACCACCCTCACCACCCAATAACCAAACAACAATGGCTCACAGCCACTTGACACCCAGCGGAGCGTGATGAAAGCGGACGAAAGGATCACGCTCACGGGGGCTGGGCGGGCTGCGGGCCGTGGGGTGAGGCTGGCGGCTAGAGGAGGATGGCCGCGACGAGGTAGACCGATGCGCCGAGGGCGAGGGCGAGCGAGAGCCAGTTGATGCGGGACGTGACGGCCTCAGGAATGGACTGCGAGTGGGGGAGCGAGGCGGCGACGGACTCGCGGTAGTCGTTGACGATGGCGGCGGCGTCGTTGGCGTGCAGCGAGAGTCGCAGCGAGTCGCCGTCGTAGTGGGTGAGCGCCGGCTGCTCGTGGCGTGGTCCGACGCTGATGGCGAGGCCCGACCGCGCCGGGCACGCCGACACCGGCACCTGCCGCTCGTCGGTGACGATGACGAGGCCGAAATGCGTGCGCGTGCCGCGGACGGCGCTCCACGGGACGTCGCTGATCCGCCACGTGTTGACGACGCGGATGCCCTCGGGCGTCAGCGTCGCCATCGGCGCGGCCCACAGCAGCCACGTGATGACGAACAACAAGACGGGGATCGCGGGCTCACGCCAGGTGAAACGGCTGGTGAACGAGACGGCGTCGTAGACGAGGACGCCGACGAGTACGGCGCCGATGATCGCGACGAGGACGCGCCCGGCTAGGCGCCGCAGGACGACGCGCTTGTTCACTTCTCGTACCCGTCGAGGCCACGGCGGCGCGCCACCGAGCGCGGGTCGGGCTCGTGGCCGGTCACGGACCGGTACGACTCGAGCGGGTCACGCGAACGGCCGCGCGAGAGGATGCCCTCGCGCAGGGCGTCGCCGACGGCCCGGTTAAGGCCCGCATTGTCGCCGGCCAGCGGGCCGGTCCGGATCCACTCCTCCATGTCGGCGACCATGAGCTCGGCCCACATGTACGAGCAGTAGGCCGACGCATAGCCGCCGCCGAACGTGTGGGCAAAATACGTCGACCGATACCGCGGCGGGACCAGATCGCAGGCGGCACCGGCGTCGGCGGCCGCGCGGGCCTCGAAGTCGTCGACGCCCTCGGCATCGGGCAGTTCGACGCCGGGGGTGCGGTGCCACGTGAGGTCGATGAGGGCGGATGACAGGTACTCGATGGTCTCGAAGGCCTGGCCAAACGTCTTGGAGGCGGCGATTTCGTCGACGACCTCCTGCGGGGCCGGCAGTCCCGTCGCCCAGTGGCGGAGGAAACGGCCGAGGATCTGGGGGTGGTAGGCCCACATTTCGTTGAGCTGCGAGGGGAACTCGACGAAGTCACGCGGCACCGACGTGCCCGCGAAGCCCGGGTAGCGGGTGGCGGCGAAGAGGCCGTGGAGGGCGTGGCCGAACTCGTGGAAACACGTGATGACCTCGTCCCACGTCAGCAGCGTCGGCTCGCCCGGCGCGGGCTTCGCGATGTTGAGGGTGTTGGCGATGACCGGTGTGGCGCCGGTCAGTTGGTTGTAGGCGACGAGCTCGTGCATCCACGCGCCGCCCTCCTTGGTTTCGCGCGTGTAGTAGTCGCCGAGGAACAAGCCGATCATCTGCCCGGAGTCGTCGTGGACCTCCCACGCCTTGACGTCGGGGTCCCACGCCGTGATGTCCTCGCGCGGGTGGAACGACAGGCCGTAGAGGCAGTGGGCGGCGTAGAAGACGCCGTCCTCGACGACGCGTTCGAGCTCAAGGTAGGGGCGCATATCGGCCGCCGAGAACGTGAACGTCGATTCGCGAAGCTTTTCCTGGTAGAACGGCCAGTCGCCGGGGGCGAGCTCGTAGGTGTCGCCCTGGTCGTCGCGGGCCAGCGCCTCGAGCTGCCGACGGTCATACTCGAGTGCCTGCTGGGTCTGGCCGGCCAGGGTCGTCAGGAGCTCCCACACGGCGTCGACGCTGGGCGCGACCTCGTCGTCGAGGGCGAGGTCGGCGTAGGTGTCGAACCCCAAGAGGTGGGCCTTCTGCTCGCGCAGCTGGGCCAGACGGGCGACGAGCGGGCGCGTGTCGACCTCGCCGGTGCCGTTCGCGCGGTTGAGTGACGCCGCGAGCAGCGCGTGGCGGTGGATAGGCGACGTGATCTGGGACAGCAGGGGGTGATGCGTCGAATTGGACTGGGGGATCGTGAAGGCGTCGCCGTCAACGGTGCCGCCGGCCTCGGTAATGTCGACGCCCAGGCTCGCGGCGTCGGTGCCGCGGTAGGCGCCCGTCGTGCGGGCTTTGACACAGGCCTGGGTGAACTGCTGCTCGGCCTCGCCGATCGTCACCTCGAGGTCGCGCAGCGCCTGCTGGTCCTCTTCGGGCAGGTCGATGCCGCCGCGCTGGAAGTCGCGGATCGAAAGGTCGAGGGCGTAAGCGGCCTCGGGGTCGGTGTCGGCGTCGATGCTCTCGCGCAGCGCCTGGAGGCGCGCATAGAGGCCACGATGGGTCGAGAAACGGTGAGCGTGGTCGACGAAATCGGGGATGACCTGGGACTCCGCGTCGTTCCAGTCGTCGCCGCCGATGTTGGCGACCATCGTCGAAAAGACAGCCTCGACGCGGTCGAGTTCGACCTCCGACAGCTCCACGGCCTCGAGGGTGTTCTCGATCGTCGGAGCATCCTCGGAAGCGGCGATCGCGTCCCAGCGCTCGCGGGCCAGGGCCATCGCCTGGCGGAGGGCGTCGACGCACAGCTGGGGCGTCACGCCGTCGAAATCGGGCATCCCCGCAGGCAGAGTCGAGGGGGCAAGCAGGTCCGAGGGCTGGTGAATCGTCATGCCGCCCAGTTTACGGGATGGGCCGGGCCGCCCTCGTCGCGGGGGCCGGACGGGCCGGCTAATTTGCGTCGGTGGCGGCTAGGCGGGCGTTGACGCGTTCGACCTTCTCGGTCATCTGGTTCGTCCAGCCGGGACGGATGTCGGCCTTCATGACGAGGCCGGCCCGCGGCGAGCACGCCAACACGGCGTCGGTCGCCCGCTTGACGACGTCCATGCACTCGTCCCACTCGCCCTCGATCGTCGTAAACATCGAGGTCGTCTCGTAGGGCAGGCCGGATTCGCGGACGACGCGGATCGCTTCGGCGACGGCTTCAGACACCGAGCCTTCCGGGTCGGAGGTCGTCATGGGTGAGACAGAAAACGCAAGCAACATGCTGTCAGCCTAAGGCGCACTCACCAGCGCCGTCCCGAAAACCGACGAGCGTCCTCGCGCTGCCCGCCGCGCCCAGCCCGTGAACGTGATCAAAAAGGTCACGTTCACCGGTTGGACCGGTGAACACTACCAAGTCGGACGACAGGATCACGTTCACGGGGGGTGGGGTTAGCGGGACTGGACCTCGGCGATCCACGCCTCGACGGCGTCGACGGTGCGGGGGATGTCTTCGCTGAGGCGCCGGGCCGAGCCGTCGGCCTCGATGATGATGTCGTCCTCGATGCGCACGCCCATGCCGCGGAAGCGCTCGGGCAGCAGCTCGTCGTCGGCGTGGAAGTACAGGCCCGGCTCGATGGTGAAGCACATGCCCGGTGTCAGCTCGGCGTCGAGGTAGAGCTCACGCGCGGCCTGCGCGCAGTCGTGGACGTCGAGGCCCAGGTGGTGCGACACGCCGTGCGGCATCCAGCGGCGGAACTGCTGGCCCTCGGCAGACAGCGCCTCCTCCTCGGTGCAGGGGAGGACGCCCCACGCGGCGAGGTGCTTGACGAGGACGGCGACGGCGGCGTCGTGGACGTCGCGGAAGCGGGCGCCCTTCTCGTTGGCCTTGGCCAGGCCGGCCTCGCAGGCCTCGAGGACGGCCTCGTAGACCTCGCGCTGATCCGCGGTGAACGTCCCGTCAACCGGCAGGGTGCGGGTGATGTCGGCGGTGTAGAGCGAGTCGGCCTCGACGCCGGCGTCGACGAGGACGAGGTCGCCGGGGCGTACCTCGCCGTCGTTGTCGATCCAGTGGAGGGTATTCGCGTGGTTGCCGGACGCGGCGATCGTGTCGTAGCCCAGGCCGTTGCCGTCTTCGCGGGCGCGCGCCCCGAAGGCGCCCTCGATGACGCGTTCGCCGCGGTGGTGCCCGACGGCGCGCGGCAGCGACCGGATGATCTCTTCGAAGCCGGCCTTGGTAATGGCGACGGCGTGCTCGAGCTCGCTGATCTCGAAAGCGTCCTTGTTGAGGCGGATCGTCGACGCGCGCTCCTCGAGCGCCTCGTCGGCCTCTCGGGCGTCCTCGCCGGCGGGCAGGCCAGCCGACACGCGGACCTCGTCGACGGCTTCCTGGACGGCCTCGTCGACGCCGCGGATCACCTGGAGGCCGACCAGGCCGGCGTCCTTCGCCAGCTGGTCGGGCAACAGGGCGATGTCGCAGGCCTCGAGGCCGGTTGCGGCCTCCATGTCGTCGAGCGTGTAACGCGGCCCCACCCAGAACTCGCCGTAACGCGAGTCGGCGTAGAACTCCTCGGACGTGCGCGGCGCCTGGGGCTTGAAGAAGATGACGCCGCGGTGGGTTTCGCCGTGTTCACGGCGGCGCCCCTCAAGCGTTTCGCCGTCGGGCGTCGTCAGCGGCTCCAGGACGAGGACGGCGTCGGGCTCAAGCTCGCCGCCCAGACCCGTCAAGTGGGCGAACGCCGAGTGCGCACGGAAGCGGTAGTCGCAGTCGTTCGAGCGGACCTTGTAGTTGCCCGCGGGGATGACGAGGCGTTGGCCGAGGAACGGCTCACCCAGCGTGTTGTGGCGCGCCGGCAAAAAGCCAGCGGCGCCGGACCGCGCGGGCGCCTCGGTGTGGCGGGGCGCCCAGCCCTTGCCGATGAAGTCGCGGAACGCCTTGGAGCCCGCGCGCCGGGAACGGTTGTTCACCCGGTCGGCCAGGGGCTGCTTGTCGCGGCCGGTCTTGCCGCTCAACGAAATGTCGTCTGACATGGCTGATCCTTTCCTCGCCTGAAGCTGATCTCCCTCTAGGGTAGGCCAAACCCCCGCGACAATCCGGCCCGAGCGGCAAGGCAGGGGAGCACCTAGGCTGGGAGTATGGCTTGGACGCGGATCGACCCCCACACCCACTCGACGTGCTCCGACGGCACGGACACGCCGACGCGGCTCATGGAGAAGGCGCGCGAGGCCGGCCTCGACGTTATTGGCCTGACCGACCACGACACGACCGCCGGGTGGGACGAGGCCGCACGAGCCGTCCCCACCACGGGGGTCGCCCTGCTGCGCGGCACCGAGATCTCGTGCGCCGCAGACGGCGTCACCGTCCACATGCTCTCGTACCTCCACGACCCCGCCGCACCCGGGCTGCGCCGCATCTACGCCGACGTCCACGATTCGCGCCGCGAGCGCGTCGCCGACATGGTCGAGCGGCTGTCCCGTGACTTCCCGATCACGCTGGCCGACGTCGAGGCGCAGGCGGGTGAGGGCGTCGCCATTGGGCGTCCGCATATCGCCGACGCCCTCATCGCGGCCGGGTGTTTTACCCACCGTAACGAGGCGTTTGCCAGCGTGTTGTCGCCGCGTTCGCCGTATTACGTGCGTTATCAGGCGCCGGATCCGCTCGATGTCATCGCGGCGATCCGCGAGGCCGGGGGCGTGCCGATCTTCGCGCACCCGCGTCCGTTGGGCAGGCAGCGCCGGGTCGTCCCGACCCCGGTGATCGCGCGCTGGGTTGACGCGGGGCTGGCAGGCCTCGAGGTCGACCACCCCGACCACACGGCCGAGTGGCGGTGCGCCCTCCACGTCATCGCGGGGCATTTCGGGCTGATCGAGACGGGGTCGTCGGACTTCCGCGGGCGCGGGAAAACGACGCGGTTGGGCGAGAATCTCACGCGGCCCGAGGCGCTCGCGGCGATCTGTGAGGCGGGCGCGCTGCCGCTGATCACGCCCTAGTTTCACGCGCTGGGCGTCCTCGATTACCCTGGTGGGGGACTATCGGCTTTCCAGAAAGGGCACGCGGTGAGCTCCGTCATTGACGTCACGTTGGCGGTATCGACTTTTGTCACGTTGCTCATCATTCAGTCGCCGGTGTCGAACGCCCCGATCTTCCTTGCGCTGACGGCCGGCGAGACGAAAGAGCAGCAGAAACGCGGTGCCTGGATAGCGACCGGCACGTCGCTGCTTATCGTCATGTCGTTCGGCATTTTCGGCCGCTATATCCTCTCGGCGCTCCACATTTCGACCGAGGCGATCCAGCTGTCCGGCGGCGTCTTGCTGTTCCTTGTCGCCATGGAGCTGCTGCGCGACAACGGGTCGAACGGCACCCAGCCGGGGGCGTCGAAGGTGTCGGCCGCCCTCGTGCCACTAGGGACACCGCTGCTCGGCGGACCCGGCGCGATCGTCGCCGTCATGTTGGGCGTCAACAAGGCCGACGGGTCGCTGGCGAAATGGGTCGGCGTCATCGTCGGCGTGTTGCTGTGCCACCTGGTCGTCTGGCTGACGCTGCGGTTTGCCCTCGAGATTTCGCGTTTCTTGGGCGACGCCGGAATCACCTTGCTGACAAAGATTTTCGGCGTGCTGCTGGGCGCGATCGCCGTCCAGATGGTCATGGACGCGGTCTTCGCGTTCATCCGCACGTCGGGCCTGGTCGGGTCCTAGCGGGCCGCGCGCAGACGGCGGATCCCCAGAATCGCGAGGGCGATGACGGCCCACACGGCGGCGATCGCCAGGGCCAGGCGTGAGGCGTCGACCAAGAGGGCGACGACGATGACGATCCCGATTACCGGGATGATGGCGCAGCGGACGCCCTCGTGGTGTCCTATCGCGTAATAGGCGCAGGTCGCGACGTGAAGGAAGATAAATGCGACGAGGGCGCCGACGGTCACCATCGACGAGAGAATCTCGAGGCCGTCGGGTCGCAACGCCGCCGCCGTCGACACGACGAGGGTGATGACCGCGGTGGCCAGCGTGGCGTTGCGGGGGACGCCCTCGCGGGCATCAACGGTACCGAGGAACGCGGGGACGTCGCCGGAGCGGCCCATCGCGAACAGCAGGCGCGACGCGGCGGCCTGGGCGACGAGGGCCGAGAGGATCGGGCCGATCGCCCGCATGAGCGTGATCGGCAGGTAGAGCCACGTGCCGATCGACGACTTGAGCATGTCGTAAAACGCCGTCCCCTGGAGGTCGGGGTGTGCCGCCAGCTCAGCAGGTGTCGACGGCATGAGTAGCGAAGCCAGGTAGGTCTGGACGACGAAGAGGGTCGCGGCGACGATGAGGCAGACCCGCAGAGCACGCCCGGTTTCGTCTGTCGATCCCGTCGTCTCCTCGGCGAACGAGGCGATCGCATCGAACCCCAAGAACGCGAGGGCGGCGACGGTGCCGGCGCTCAGCAGGCTCGACACGGAAAAGCCGGACACGCCGACGAGGGGTGACAGCCACGCCCGTTGCGGCCCATCCGTCGCCAACGCGACGACGGCGGCCACGGCGAACACCGCGAGCGCGACGAGGTCGATGCCCAGCATGATCATGCCGATCCGGGCGGCGAGTTTGACGCCGGCGAGGTTCATCAGGGTGATAAGGGCGACGCCGAGGACGGTAAAGACCCACGCGGGGATCGCGGGGAGGAGCGAGTGGAAGGCAATCCCCATGAAAAGGACCGCCATTGCGGGGATAAAGATGTAGTCGAGGCTGAGCATCCATCCGGCAAAGAAGGCGGGGTGTTTCCCGAGGGTCGCCTCGGTGTAGGCGTAGACCGACCCGGCCTGGGGGACCGCCCGCGACATCCGGGCGTACGAGTGGGCGGTCGCGCCCATCGCCAGCGCGGCGACGATGAAGACAACCGGGGTGATGCCGCCCGAGCGGGCGTCGAGCACGCCGAACGTCCCCATCGGGGCCGTGACGCCGATGAACAGCATGCCGTAGACGACGAGGTCCTTGAGTGACAGTGTGCGGTGTAGGGACGAGGAGGGTGCAGAAGGAGAGGTCATAATGCCGATGCTCCTCGTCAGAGGCGTTGCCCGCGACTTCGTCCGCCCAGCGAGTACTGCGGTGGCGGGCTTGATCAAGCGGACGTATCCTCCCGTCCCGCGGCGCGGAAAGCCAAGGACCAGGCCGGGGCGTAAGGCTCGATAGACTGACCCCTATGAGCGAGACCTTCCAGCTGCGTCCCACGTCCGTGACCCCTGTGCCCCTCAGCGAGATCGCCCGCGCGGTCGGGGCGAGTGCCAACGGCGAGGTGGCAATCACCGGGGTGAGCGTCGACTCGTCCGACATCGCGCCCGGCGACCTGTTTATCGCGGTCCCGGGTGCGAAGACGCACGGCGCGGTCTTTGCACCGGCCGCCCTCGACGCCGGCGCCGTCGCCGTCCTCACCGACCCGGATGGGGCCCGGCAGGTCGACCGCGACCGGCCCGGGACGCCGGTCATCGTCGTCGACGATCCGCGCTACCTCGAGGGCGCCGTCGCCGCTTTGGTCTACGGCGACCCGTCGGCCGACCTTGTCACCGTCGGGATCACGGGGACGAACGGAAAGACGACGACCACGTACCTCCTCCACCAGATCCTCCAGCGTGCCGGCCTGCCCGCGCTGCTGCAGGGCACCGGCGTTCAGCGCGTCGGCGACGACGAAATGTACACGACGCGCACGACCTCCGAGGCGCCCGTCCTTCAGCAGCTCATGGCGCTGGCCAGAGAACGCGGCATGAAAGCCGCCGCCCTCGAGGTGTCGGCCCACGCCGTCTCGCTCCACCGTATCCGCGGCGTCCATTTCGATGCCGTGGGGTTCACGAACCTCCAGCACGACCACCTGGACTACTACGGCGACATGGAGCACTACTTCCAGGCAAAAGCCGGCCTGTTCGACCCCGACCTGGCGAAGCGTGGCGTCGTCTGCGTCGACGACGAATGGGGCCAACGCCTGGCCGCAGAGGCGGCGATCCCCGTCACCACGGTGTCGACGACCGGCGCCCCGGCCGACGTCACCGCCAGCGACATCACGCCCGACCCGGCAACCGGCGGCACCGCGTTCACCCTCCACCTACCCGAGGGCGACCGCCGCGTCTTCTGCCCGCTGCCCGGCAAAGTCAACGTCCAAAACGCCTCGGTCGCCGTCCTCGTCGCCCGCGCCGCCGGCATCGACCTCGACGTCGTCCTCGACTCGATCGCCCACGCCGCCCAAGTCCCCGGCCGCATGGAGACCATCCCGTCGGCCACGCCCAACCTCGACCCCCTGGTCATCGTCGACTACGCCCACACCGCCGAGGCCCTCGACGCTATCCTCCCCACCGCCCGCGACCTCACCCGAGGACGCCTCCACCTGGTCTTTGGCACCGACGGCGACCGTGACGCCACGAAACGCCCCGACGTCGGCCGCGCGGGCGCTCGCGGCGCCGACGTCTTGTGGGTGACCGACGAAAACCCCCGCACCGAGCCGGCCCACATCATGCGTGACCAGCTGCTCGAAGGCATCCGCGACGTCCGAGGCGACCTCGCCGACGTCACCGAGGTGACGACGTGTCGGCGCGACGCGATCCGTGCCGCGATCATGTCGGCCGAGGCGGACGACACCGTCATCATCACGGGCAAGGGTGCGGAAGAAATCCAGGAGATCGACTACTGCATGCACCCCTTCAAAGACCAGGACGTCGCCCGCGAGTGCCTGGCCGGCCGCGCCCTGCGACGCGCCCTCACGGCGAAGCTCTCCCGCTAACGGGCGACGCCGGCGTGAACGTGATCAAAAAGGTCACGTTCACCGGTTGAGGCCGGTGAACGTGACCGAAGTGGAGGAAAAGGTCACGCTCACGGCAGGGGGACCGCTGAGCGTGACCCTTTCGGTTAGCTGGCGGGGAACTCCTCGCGCAGCCGCTTGAGGACGCGGGCGTTGGCCTCGTCGGCGATCTCGTGCCACCCAAAGATGCACACGCTCATGATCCCGTCGAAGCCGACCTTGCGCAGCGAGTCGAAGATCCGCTCGAACGGCACCTCGCCCTTGCCGATTTCCGCGTGCTGGTGGACGCGGGCGTCGACGCCCGGCGGGTTGACGATGTAGCGGTTCCCGTCGTTCGCCAGGTGGTTGAGGGCGTCGGCAACGTGCACCTCGCCCAGCCACGGGGCGGCCTCGTCGATCAGGCGCTCGACGTCGCCCTTGCCTTCCGAGATGTGGAAGACGTGGGGGCAGCAGAACTCGTACCCGATCCAGTCGGTGTTGATGCAGCGGACGAGCCTGAGCGCCTGGTCCTGGGTTTCGATGAAGTCGTAGGGGTGCGGCTCCATGTTGAGGTGGATGCCGTAGCGCTCGAACAGGGGAGCGAGCTCCTCCATCGAGTTCAGCCACTGCCCCTCGCACTCGCGCGGCGTGTTCGGGTTACCCGAAAACTCCGACACGATCGTGCGGACGTCCAGCTGGTCGGCCAGCTCGAGCAGGCGCTTCCAGTTACGCACCTGGGCTTTGCGTTCGACCTCGTCGGTCGACGACCAGTTGAACACCGGGTTGAGCGTGACGATCGGGATTCCCGTGTCGCGCACGGCCTTTTTCATCTCGTCGACGAAACGGTCGTCGGCCTTGGGATAGTGGTGCCACAGGTGGAATTCCTCGTTCGGCGAGAGCTCCACCCCGTCAAACCCCAGCTCTTTGGCCTTGTACAGGGTCTGCGGCGTCGACATCGACGCGTAGTACATGTTGGGGTCAAGAACAATCTGGACCATGTGTGTGCCTTTCTGTGATGAAACCTAGTGGTGGCCCCGAGACATCTGCTCTTCGATTTCCTCCAGGGAACGGCCCTTGGTCTCTGGAGCATAACGATACAGCCAGGCGATTGCGCACAGGCCGAGAACGACAAAGACGCAGAATGTACCGCGAATGTGAATGGCGTTAACCAGCACCGGGAACGTGAACGTAATAATCGTGTTCATCACCCAGAGGGCGAAAGTCGCAATGCCCATTCCCAGCCCGCGCAGGCGTTGCGGGAAAATCTCGGACATGAGGACCCAGGTGGGCATGTTCAAGAAGCATTGCATAAACCCGACAAAGAGGGCGATACAGATCATCGTTACGACTGCTTTCGCAGTCCCATCGGCCATAAATGTCGACACGAGGACGATGATGCAGTGCATGGTCGTCGTCAAACAGAATCCCGTGAGGATCAGCTGGCGCCTGCCGAACTTGTCGATGAGGAGGAAGCACATGCCCGTCCCGATCACCGACAACACGCCGTTGGAAATGTTCGCGATACGCGCGACGTCACCCGAGAAACCGGCCATCGTCAACACTTCCGTGCCGTAGTACATAATCGAGTTATGTCCCGGCAGCTGCTGGCAAATCCCGATGCCCGCGCCGATAAAGACGAGGTGGCGAATACTCGGGTGTTTCAATTCGCGCCATCCCAGCTGCGGCCGCTCAAGCTCGGCCTGATGTTCGGCGACGATCGCGTCGAGCTCGGCGCGTGCACGCTCCTCCGGGCGGACCTGCATGAGGACCTCGAGGGCCTCGTCGTACTTGTGGTGCGACACCAGCCAGCGCGGCGACTCCGGCATCCGCATCATGCCGATGAACAGGCAGATCGCGGGAATCGTGCAGACGGCCAGCATGATGCGCCACACGGACGCGTGGGTGACGAGGATCCCGATGATCGCGTTGATCGTGAACGCCAACAGCTGGCCGAGGACGATGGCGAACTCGTTCCGGCCGGCGACCATGCCGCGCCGTTCCGCGGGCGACAGCTCGGCCAAGAACACCGGGACGATCACGGACGCGGCGCCGACGGCCAGGCCGAGGATGAACCGCGAGATCACCATGACGGTGATGTTGGGCGAGAAGACGCAGCCCAGGGTCGCGCAGAAGAATACGGCGGCCAGCCAGTGGATCGTCGGTTTGCGGCCGTACCGGTCGGCGATCCGCCCTCCGGCTACGGCGCCGATCGCCGCACCGATCAGCAGTGACGCGGTGACGAAGCCCTCGCCGACCGCGTTGATGCCGAGTTCCTCGCGCATCGGGGCCAGCGCCCCGTTGATGACGCCGGTGTCGTAGCCGAAAAGGAGACCGCCAAACGTGGCGACGATCGTGATGACATCAAGCCGTTTGAGATAGGGGCCAGTTCCCAGCGGGGGCAGGTTTCCACCCGCCCCCGCGGCCCCACTGGTGGAGGTACTCATGGGACTACACCTGACTATCGGCCTCGAGGAGAGTCTTGGCAGCCCGCTCGATGCCCTCGAGCTGGTCGAACGCGGCGTCCTCGTGTTCGATGTTGATGTTCATGTCGGGGTTGATCTCGCGGATTGCCCGCAGGAAGTCGGCCCACCAGGCGGCGTCGTGGCCCTGACCGATCGCGACGAAACGCCACGCCGGGTCGGAAGGCCACGTCGAGCACCAGTGCGCCATGCCGACGGGGTAGCGGTCGGCCTCGGCCTCGGGCCACTTGCCGAACGACGGGTCGAGGACGCCGCGGGTCGCGACGCCGGGGAAGATCTTCGTGTCCTTCGCGTGGACGTGGAAGATGTGCTCGCCCAGCAGCTTGATCGAGGCGACGATGTCCATGCCCTGCCACATGAGGTGCGACGGGTCCATGTTGACACCGACGTTCTTCAGGCCCGTGCGGTCGTGGAATTCGAGGAAGCCCACCGGAGTAAACACCGTGTTGTGGGGGTGGAGTTCCCACGCCAGCTTGACGCCGGCGTCGCCCGCGCGCGCATCCATTTCCTTCCAGAACGGGTCGAGGACCGACTTCTGGTAGTCGAGGACCTCGAGGTATTCGCCGTTCCACGGGTTGACGACCCACGAGGGGTAGTGGGCGTCGGCATCCGAGCCGGGCAGGCCCGACATGCAGACGATGTCGGTGATCCCCAGCTTGCCGGCCAGCTCGATCGTCCGCTTGAGGTCGTAGGCGTGGCGCGGGCCGACGTCGGGCAGCGGATCGAGCGGGTTGCCCGACGTGTTGAGGCCGGCCAGACGCATCCCCGCGTCGGCGAAGACGCCCAGGTACTCGTCGCGGGCGGTGGCCGAGCCGATGAGGAGGTCGACCGGGCAGTGCGGCGACGGAATGAAGCCGCCGGCGTTGACCTCGGCGCCGTCCAGGCCGTCATCCTTGAGGATCTTCAGCGCTTCGGGCAGCGTGTAGTTGTGGAGGCAGGCGGTGTAGGCGCCCAGTTTCATCGTGGTCATGGTCAAGTCCTTCCTGCGGCGATTAGTCGATGGCCACCGTCGCCCCGCCCTCGGCGGCGGAACGGGCAACGGCGTTCTGGATGCGGATGGCGCGGTAGCCGTGGGCGAAGCTCGGCACCTTCGGCAGGCCCTCGTCGAGGCCGACCACCTGGTCGAGGAAGGCGCGCGCCTGGTAGATGAACTGTTCGATCTGGGTGTTGCCGACGCCCGAGAAGTCCATCGACGAGCCCTTGGCGAAGTAGGGGAACGTCGGGTTCGACAGGACCTGGCGGGGCCCGCCGATGCCGGCCGGCGACGTCCAGTCGTCAAGGAGGATCTCGCCGGAGCGGTCGAGGCGGAACGACGCGTGGCCCTTCGTGCCGAACACGTCGAACGACAGGAAGTTCGGCTGGCCAAACGCCACACGCGACACCGACAGCTGACCGACGGCGCCCGAGGCAAAGTCGACGTTGAACGCCGCAATGTCGTCATTCTCGACGACCTCGGTGGCCTCGGCGCCGGTCGTCGCGCCACGGCCACCCGAGACCCCCTCGACGGCCGGCGGACGCTTCTTGATGACGGTGGCAAACTGACCGCCGGAGACAGCCTTGATCGGGCCGCAAATGAACTCCGCGGTGTCGGCCAGGTGCGAGCCGACGTCGCCGAGGGCGCCCGAGCCCATGGGGCCCTTGTAGCGCCAGGCGATCGGTACGTTCGGGTCAGCGCCGTAGTCGCACCAGTACTTGCCCGAGAAGTGGAGGATCTCGCCCAGGTGGCCCTCCTCGACGAGCTTGGCGATCTGGGCGATCGACGGGTGGCGGCGGTAGCCGAAGCCCACGCCGGTGACGACGTCGGCTGCCTCTTCGGCCTTCGCCATCGCGGCGGCGTCCTCGAGGGTGTCGGAGAGCGGCTTCTCGCACAGGACGTGCTTGCCGGCCTTCATGAGGGCCTCGGCCATTTCGCGGTGGAGGCGGTTGGCGACGACGATCGAGACGATGTCGATGTCGTCGGCCTCGACGAGGTCGTGCCAGTTGTCGGTCGCGCGCTCATACCCGTAGTCGGACGCGGCGGCCTCGGCGAACGGCAGGTAGGCGTCGCAGATCGCGGCCAGACGGACCTCGGGCACGCCGTCGGTCCCGAATACCGTACGGACCTGGCGCCACGCGTTGGCGTGCGTACGCCCCGCCATGCCGGCGCCGATGACGGCAACTGAAAGGGTGTTAGTCATAAGAGTCTCCTTCGACAAGCCGAGCGGAAGAGGCGAGTGTGAGGTGGCGCCGCATACGCGACGCCACCGGAACACACACAATTACCGCTAGGTAACGCGCGTTAACTAACGCGCGTTAACTATGGTGGCACGAAGGGGAGGGCGTGTCAAGGGTTTGTCAGAACAAAGTTCTCTTACGACGTTGACCGGGCGTGCAGCGACGGGGTGATGAGCTGTTCGGCGCCGAACGCGGCTGTGTCGTCGGCCTGGCCCATCTGCTGCAACAGGTCCATCGCACAGGCCGCCAACTCGTCGACGTTCTGCGACAGTGCGGTGATGTCGAACGAGGGGTGGGCCAGCAAGTAGGTGTCGTCGTACGAGACGAGGCCGACGCTTTGCCCCGGCTCGATCCCCACCGCCCGCAACGCGGCGACGATGTTGATGGCCACCAGGGAATTATGGGCGACGACCAGCGGCCGATCCGCCTTACTGTGGCGGACAAATGGGGCCAACGCGTCGCCCAGCCCCGCGCCGTCATCCAGCGCGAGGACGTCGACGCCTATCCCCGCGGCGGCGCCGGCCGAACGCAGCGCGTCCTGGCGGTGACGCACCCACCGGTCGAGGGTCGGCGACGTCTGACTGACCGCAACAATCCGGGTCCAGCCGCGCTCGCGGGCGTGCGCAGCGACAAGGGCGGCCGCGGCGTCCTCGTCGATGTGGACCGAGGGGACGTGGGGAGCGGACATGACGGCGCCGATGAGGACGAGGGGAATCTGGGCGCCGCAGTCGGCGAGGGCAGCCAGTTCTCCCACCGGCGAGATCATGAAGACGCCGGCCGCGCGCAATTCGATGAAGCGGCGCAGCGACGCCAATTCGCGGTCGGGGGAATTATCTGAGGTCGTGATGAGCGGCTGCAGCCCGGCGTCCTCGACGCGGCGTTGCAGCGGCGACACGACCGACTCGAAGAATGGGTTGCGCAGACTAGGCAGGCACACGCCGACGACAGGGGAGCGGCGCGCGGCGAGCGTCGCCGCCCCAAAATTGCGGGTGTAGCCCAGCTGTTTGGCGGCGGAGAGGATCCGTTCGCGAGTAGCGGGGGCAACCGACCCCGTGCCCGAGAGGGCAAGGGACACGAGGCCGCGCGAGACTCCGGCCGCGCGCGCCACGTCCTCCTGGGTCGGTTGCCTGCCCATCAGCTACTCCTGGGACTCGCGGCGGCTGCGCGAGCGATTACGCCGGCGGCGGTTGCGCCGGGGCGCGGACCCCTGCCGCTTGCCCTCGCTGTGGACGGCTTCGCCGTGGCTGCGGCGGTGCCGCTGGCCGTGGCCCTGCCGCTGGCCGCGACGCGCGCGCCCGGCCGACGAGCCGGTCTCGCCCAGATCCTCGATCTCTTCCGAATCGAGGCCGGCGCGGGTGCGCTGCGACCGGGGCAGGCGCGGCCCGGCGTTCTCCGGGATGTCGAGGTCGGTGTAGAGGTGCGCCGACGTGTGGTAGGTCTCGACCGGGTCGGGCTGATCCAGGCCGATCTCCTTGTTAATGACGCGCCAGCGCGGGACGTCGTCCCAGTCGACGAACGTGATCGCCGTGCCCGTGTTGCCGGCACGGCCGGTGCGGCCGACGCGGTGGACGTAGGTGCGGGCGTCCTCGGGGCACTGGTAGTTGATGACGTGGGTGACGTCGTCGACGTCGATGCCGCGGGCGGCGACGTCGGTGGCGACGAGGACGTCGACCTTGCCCTTGCGGAAAGCCCGCAGCGCCTGCTCGCGCGCGCCCTGCCCGAGGTCGCCGTGCAGCGACGCCGTGGCGAAGCCGCGCTCGGCCAGTTCGTCGGCGACGCGGGCAGCCGTCCGCTTCGTCCGGGTGAAGATCATCGTCAGGCCGCGATCCTTGGCCTGGAGGATGCGCGCGACGACCTCGATCTTGTTAAGCGCGTGGCAACGGTAGATGACCTGGCGGGTCGTCTGGACGGTAGCGCCCGAGTCCTCGGGATCCTGGGCGCGAATGTGCGTCGGGTGCGACATGTAGCGGCGGGCCAGCGCAACCACCTGGCCGGGCATCGTCGCCGAGAACAGCATGGTGTGGCGGTTCGCGGGCGCACGCGACAGCAGGGTCTCGACGTCGGGCAGGAAGCCCAGGTCAAGCATCTCGTCGGCCTCGTCGAGGACGACCGTGCGGATCGCGGACAGGCCGAGGACGCCGCGCTTGAGCAGGTCAATCATGCGTCCGGGTGTGCCGACGACGACCTCGACGCCGTTTTCCAGCGCCTCGATCTGGGGCTCGAAGGCGACGCCGCCATAGATCTCGGCGACGCGGACGTTGCGGTGCTCGGCGGCCTGGCGGATGTCGCCGGCCACCTGCTTCGCCAACTCGCGGGTGGGGAGGACGACCATCGCCTGGGGCTTGCCGAACTCGAACACCTGATCCTGGCCCTCTTCGCCGGGGCCGTGGACGTCCTCGAGGATCGGCAGGGCGAACCCCAGGGTCTTGCCCGTACCCGTCTTGGCCTGGCCGATGATGTCTTGCCGCTTGAGGGCGACCGGCAGTGTGAGGGCCTGGATCGGGAAGGGGTGGGTGATCCCGTGGTCGGCCAGGGCCTGGACCAGAGGAGCGGACACGCCGAAGTCGGCGAACGACTTGGCGTCGAGGTCGCGGGTTTCGCCGCCCGCGTCGGTGATATCGGGGGTCGCCTCGTCGATGACGGGCGCGTGAGCGGCCTGGGTGTTGGCCACACCCGAGCGGGCCGCTGAAGCAGCAGTATTCACTTCTCGTACCTTTCTGGCGTCACGCGGAGCTGGCTCGACGCGTGTCGCGACAAAACGGTGGAAGCCGATCGTTCACATTCACGTGTGGCATAGGCCACGCACAATTAGTCCTAAAATCCGGCACGACCGGGCATCCGTGGACTCCCCATTTTAACCACGGATGCGCTTGAGCCTCGCAATGGCGTTCATCTCGCTAGCCTTGAGGGTATGGATAAAGAACTCGTTGGGTTGGGGGCCTACCTGTGCATCAGCGCGGAAGGCCGAATTGTCAAGGATTCTCAGGAAGCGCCGACGCTTCAGCAGGAGGTCGCCCTCGCGCGCATCGCGTCCGGGGCGTGGCGGGCCTACGAATATCTGGAAAAGCGTGCCAGTGACGCGAATCTCGATATTTACGCCCTCATGGAGCCGTCGCACGGCCTCATCGGCCAGTTGGAGTCGCGGCTGCGCCCCTCCGACTGGTGGGATCGCGTGGCCAAGACGTACGTGTCTGTCGGCGTCATGGTCGACACGTGGTGCCTGCTGGCCGAACGGCTGGACCAGGGCCAGCTGATCACCGACGAACTGCGCAACGCCTGGGGCCACACCGAGTGGGCGCGCAATCTCATCGCCCAGGGCGATGACTCGGATCCGACCCTGGCGCCGCGCCTGTCGCTGTGGGGCCGCCGCGTCGTCGGCGACGTGATGTCCACCACGATCGCGGCAGTGTCGTGCTATCCGGGCCTCAAAGCCGTTCTCGACACCGATCGCGAGGGGATCACGGCGCAAGTGATGGCCGCCCACTCCGAGCGGATGAAGGCGGCCGGGCTGAAGGGGTAAGGGCGGCGGTTAGCCGATTCCGAAACCGACTTTTTGCGTGCGCTCCGGGAGCGTCTCGATGTAGGCGAGGCGGCCCGGAGCCACGATCAATTGGCGCCCGGACGTGTCGGCCAGCACCAGCGGCTCGTTCGGTGCATCGGCGCCACAGTGGGTGGCGACGAGGTCGACGATCTGGGCCTCGGTGAGGTCGACCGACAGGCTAATTTGCTGAGAATTGTTGGTGAATCCCACGTGGATCTGCATGAGAGTACTCCTTGATTTCGACGACCTCACCAGCGTATCGAAACGGGCCGGGGGCTCGCGAACGCACAAAGTGTCAGTGGTGTGCGCTGTAATGACACCATGAGCGAAAAACATGGTGATTCGTCCGCGAGCGATGCGGAGCAGGGCGCCCTGTCCCCGGTCGACGACGACCAGGCGCAACCCAGCGTGGCTGAGGACCTGGCCGCGCAGCTGCGGCAGGGCACGTCCGTTGTTGTTCACACGCCCACGCGTTCGGGCAAGACGACGTTGGCGGCACAGGTGGCCGTCCTCTTGGGGCAGCAGGCGCCGGCCGATCTGGCGCCGATAATCCTCGTGCCGACCCGCAGGCGTCGCGACCTGCTGGAACGTCGGAGTGAGCGGCTGCAGATGCGGGCGCCGCACCCCATCCACACGCCGGCGTCGCTGGCGTTTTCCGTCCTCACCCAGTGGGCCACCCAGAGGGCGCTGCCGCAGCCCGCGCCCACGCTGCTCACGGGTGCCGACCAGGACGCGGTGGTTGCCCAGCTGCTGGCCGACCACGCGGCCGACTCGCCGTTTCCGCCCGAGAGCCTGACGTCGGACGCGTTCCGCCTCGAGCTGCGTAACCTCTTCGCCCGCTGCGGCGACTTCGGGGTCGGCTCGGGCGAGCTGGCGCAGTGGGGCCGCGACTTCGGCGTCGACGCGTGGGCCTGGGTGGCGCCGATGCTCGCCGAGTACGACGCGATGGGGCCGCAGCTCGATACCGAACGCTGCCAGGACGCGGCCAGCCGGGTGCTCGCAGACTGGGATCGGCGGGCGAAGGAGGAGGGCGTGGGCGCGCCCAGGCCGGAATTCCCCTACGTCATCGTCGACGACATGCAGGACATGACGGGGGCGACCTCCCGCCTACTCGCCCAGCTCCACGCCCTGGGCAGTCGGCTGCTCGTTTTCACCTCGCCGGAACAGGCCGTTGACGTCCATCGTGGTGCCCGCCCCGACGGGGCCCACGACCTCGTCCAGACGCTGCAGAACAACGGCGGCGACGTCAGCTCGGTGACGTGGAGTCCCGAGCAGGCCCCCGTGGCGGCCCCGCAGCCCGAACGCTCGGTCTTCTGCTACGCCACGGCTTTCGACCAGGCCCAGGGCGTCGCCAACCTTCTCCAGCGTCGGCACCTGTTCGACGGCGTCGACTACGCCGACATGGCCGTCATCGTCCGCGAAAACGGCATGATCGCGCCGTTTGCGCGTTATCTCGAGCGCGGCGGCGTGCGCGTCGACGCGTCGTCTCGGCGGATGGCCCCGATGGGACAGCCGATCACCCGCGCCCTCATCGACCTCGTCACCGTGGCACCGCTCATCGCCGCGCAGGCGCCGGGAGGGGCGGCGGGAGAGGCCGACCAGCAGCAGGAGGAACAGCCGAACCAACGGCAGGTGGCCGACGCCGTCCACGACGTCCTCACCAGCGTCGTCGTCGGACTCAGCGGCCTCGACATTTCGCGTCTGGCCAGGGCATATGTCGCCGGCCTGGGCGAAGACATCCAGTCGTGGAGCGTGCCGGGCGTCGCCGATCTCGTGCCGTTGGTCGCCAGCCCCCAGGCGGCCCAAACGTTCGTCGAGCACGCGGACGCCCAAGTCGCCGACGCGGCGGCGCGTCTGGCGCTGGCCGCACGGCTGCTCGACGTCGCCTCCACCGCGGCCTCCCAGCCGCCTCTCGAGGGCCTGTGGGCCCTGTGGGACGCCACCGGCCTCGCCCAACCCTGGCGCGAGCAGGCGCTCGCGGGGGACCGTCAGGCGAACGACGATCTCGACGACGCCGTCTCGCTGTTCCGGTTCGCGGATTTTTGGACCCAACGCAACCCTGGCCTGCCGCTTCGCGACTTCGCGGCCTACGTCGCCGAGCTGGCGGTGCCGGTCGACACGGTCGCCCCGGCGGCGCAGCGCGTCGGCGGCGTCGCTCTCCTCACGCCCTCCCAGGCTGCCGGGCGCACGTTCGACACCGTCGTCATCGCGTCGCTCCACGAGGACGTGTGGCCAAACCTTGCGGTGCGCGATTCGGCGCTGCGGGCCGACCTCCTGGCCGACATCGCCACCGGGCGTGTGTCGCCCGAGGGAGGCGCCCATAGCGATCCTCTGGTCGCGCGCGACGCCACAGCGCGCGACGAGCGCCGCATGTTCACGCTGGCCCGTTCGCGCGCCACCTCCCGGCTCATTCTCACGGCGGTCGACGGTCCCGACAGCCAGCCGTCGCGGTACCTCTATGCCCAGTGGCGCGACCTCCCCGCGGGGAAACAGACGATCGCCGCAGGCCAGACGCGTATTCCGATCACCCGTCCCGAGCATCCGTTGACCGCGCGGGCGCTGGCGGGCGAAATGCGGCGACAGCTCATTCGCGCCCAGCGGCTGGTCGATGGACTCACCCTGCTGGCATCGGCGGGCGAAGAGGCGGCGATCCCCAGGCGGTGGACGGGGATGAGCGGCGGCCCGGCCGAGCGGACCGCCTGGCCGACCTCGACCGCGCCGGTCTACCCGCCCGAGCGTCGCCTCAGGGTGTCGCCGTCAAAGATCTCGTCGGTCCTCGACTGCCCGCTCATGTGGTTCCTCCAGTCGACGGGCGGATCTGGGCCCGGCAGCGATAGCCAGACGATGGGTTCGATCGTCCACAAGGTCGCCGAGGAGTACCAGGCTGGCGACACGGCGGACGACATGGTCGATAAAGCCCTCGGGTTGTGGTATCAATCCCAGGGCAGCCGCGGCTATGCCGCACGCCAGCAAGCTGACAAGCTCACCCACCGGATCCGCGCTCTCCACGACTTCCTCTCGACCCGTTCCGCCCCGGCGGCAGTCGAGACCGAGATCACGCATTCCCTCGATGCGGGCGGTAAGACGCTGGTGCACGGATATATCGACCGCATCGAGTATGGCGACGACGGGCCGCAGATCTTCGATTTCAAGACGGGCGCCAGCCCGGTCAGCTACGACGCGGCCGCCGCGCATCCCCAGCTGTTGGCTTATCAACTGGCTTTGTCGGCCCTCGAGGGCGACACGGCGGGGGCCAGCCTCATCTATCTGACGGGCGAGAAAGACACGGCCGAGAAACCCCGTTCGCAGCCCGGGCTCGCGCAGGCGCTGGAGGAGGAGCAGGTCCCTGCAGGCTTGCCCGACGACGTGCGCCAGGCGGTGACCGAACCGGGCGGAGTCGGCGTCCTTGCCAAGTACTACGTCGCCGAGGCCGTTTCGCGTTTCCGGTCGGACCAGCTGCCGGCGACCACGGGGAAGGCCTGTGATCACTGCCCGGTCAGGACTTCATGTCCTGCTGTCGTCGAGGGGGAAAGGACACTGTCATGAACAAGACGATCTATACGGCGGCCGATCTGGCCGACAAGCTTGGGGCCCCCACGCCCACGGATGAACAGGCCCGGGTCATCGAGTACGGGGTGAAGGATCCTCTCCTCGTCGTCGCCGGTGCCGGATCGGGCAAGACGGCGACGATGAGTGCCCGTGTCGTCTACCTCGTCGCTAACGGCATCGTCCGTCCCGAGCAAATCCTGGGGCTCACGTTCACCCGTAAGGCGGCGGGCGAGCTGTCGGCACGCATCGCCGCGCAGCTCGACACGCTGGCGGAGACCATTCCTGATCTGGCTGTAAGCGCTGACCAGGGCGTCGAGGTCGCCACCTACAACGCTTTCGCCTCGTCTCTCGTCAAGGAGTTCGGTGTCCACATCGGCGCCGATCCGGCGTCGCGGCTCATCGGTGAAGCCGAATCACACCAGATCGTCTCGACGCTGGTTGAGGAGCGCGCCGGCGACCTCGACCTGCCGGGCGAGTTGTCGCCTGCCACGGTCGTTTCGGCCGTCACCGCACTGTCGGAGCAGCTGTCGAACCACCAGGTGTTGCCGGGTCGGGACCTCGACTATTCCGATCCGCAGCAGGTCGCCCGACTGGTGGGGGACGCGGTGGCGCAGGTTGCCGATGACGTTCGCGAGGAGGTGACGGCGAACAAGCTGAGAATGACGAACGATCTCAAGCAGATATGTGACTCTTTGGAGGTCCGCGCCAGCCTCATGAGCCTGGTCGCCGACTATGCGGCATACAAGCGCGACCACCAGATGCTCGACTTTTCCGACCAGATTTCGCTGGTTAGGCAGCTGGTGACGATTCCCGAGGTGTGCCAGACCGTGCGGCGACGCTATCAGGCCGTCTTCCTCGACGAATTCCAGGACACCTCGGACGGCCAGGTCGAGTTCCTCTCCGCCCTCTTTGGCGGCATGAGGGTGACCGCGGTCGGTGATCCCAACCAGGCGATCTATGCGTGGCGTGGCGCGTCTCAGGCGGCGCTGCACGGCTTCCACGAGAACTTCGGGGGCACAGACTCGCTCACGCTGTCGACGGCGTGGCGTAACGACAAAGCGATCCTCGACGTCGCCAATACGGTGGCTGCCCCGTGTCACGAGCGCCCGGAGTATTGGACGGTGCCGAAAGAACGGGCGAGTGTGCCGACGGTTGAGCTCAAGCCTCGCGAGGGGGCCGGCCAGGGGGTCGTCTACGGCGGTGAGTTCGCTGCTGCCGTCGACGAGGCCCAGGCGATCGCCGAGTACGTCGAGTCCCAGGGAGACCAGCTGGGCACGTGCGCGATTCTGTTCCGTTCGCGCAAGCATATTCCCCTGGTGGCGGCGGCGTTGCGGGACCGCGAGATCCCTGTCCTCCTCGATCGGGCCGGGCTGCTGACCGAGCCGGCCGTCCTCGACGTGTGTGCGGCGCTCGAGCTGACGGCCGACGCCAGTCGCGGCGACGTCCTCATGCGGTTGCTGACGAACGTGGGGATCGGCACCGCCGACATCGAGCTGTTGTGGCAGTGGGCGCGCGAGCAGGCCAAGGCGGTGGCTCCGGAGTCGGAGGAGACGGACGATTCCAGCCATTCGCTACCGGCATTCCTCCTCGACGCGGTCGACTCGCCGCCCGAGGTCGGCTGGATGCCTGAAACGTTCGTGAGCGGCGAAGGATTCTCGGCAGCCGCGCGGGTGCGAGTCGAGCGGCTGGGTGACCAGTTGCGCGAGCTGCGTCATCACTCCACCGAGGCGCTGCCGCGCCTGGTCGAGCGGGCGATCGCCGTCCTCGATTGCGACGTCGACAGCCAGGCGAATCCCGACACCCCGATGGCGTCGCGCGTTCTCGAAGAGTTCGTGTCGGTGGCCGTCGACTACGATCAGGCGACGACGCGCCCGACCCTGCGGGGGTTCCTCGCGTGGGTCGAGGCGGCCCGTGAGCAGGAGCGGGGCCTCGCGATGGAACCCGCTCCCACCTCGCCGGACGCCGTCGTCCTCACGACGGTCCACTCGGCTAAGGGCCTGGAATGGGATACGGTCTTCGTCCCCTTCCTGGCCGAGGGGATCTTCCCCGCGGCGCCGCGCGGTCACATCCTCATGGCGACCAGGGAGCAGTTGCCGCCGCAGGCGCGCGGCGACGAGGGCTACCTGCCGCACCTCGATTTTTCGGTAGGGAAAGCGGGGGCGGTATACAAAGCCTACAAGCAGGCCGAAATTCATCGTGACCGGCTTGAAGAACGCCGTCTCGCCTACGTCGCGTTCACCCGGGCCCGGCAGCGGCTGATCCTCACGACCTCGTGGTATCCGTCGGCGGGTGGGGCCTCCAGTCGGCAACCTGCTCATTCGGCATTTCTGCCGGACTTGGACACGTTGACGCCACTGCCGATTTCGGGGCCCACCCGCATGACGGCCGAAGGGGCTGCCGAGGTCGTCGCGGAACGCAACGCCGCCCAGGCAGACGGCGTCGCGTGGACTACCCCGCGAATCGTCACCCCGATGCGCGAGGTTGCGGCCCAAATCGAGGCCCGCGATGCCGCCTGGCAGCCGTTGACGAAGCCCCTCGACGACCAACGGATCCTCGACGCGGTCTCCGGGCGAATCGCACCGGACGACGAGGCAACCCGCCTCTTGGCCGAGGGCGCCCGCCTGCCGCAGACCGATCTACTCGGCCAGGTCGCGCGGGTTCTCGCCGAGGACGCCGCGGCACATCAACGAGACAGTGTCGCCCTGCCGGGTCGGCTGACGACGACCACCGTCGCCACACTGGGAGACCCCGAACGGCTGCCGGCGTACCTCGACGAGTTGCGGCGCCCGATGCCGCCAGAACCCACCGCCGCCACGGAATTCGGTTCGCGCTTCCACGAAGCGATGGCGACGATCCTCTCTGGCCTGGCGAACGGCGGAAACCGTGCCGACCTCGAGGCGCTGGTCGCGCAAAACCTCGCGGAGGTCGAGGATACGGAGGTGGCCGAGGTCACCGACCTCGTCGCGCAGACCCTCGACATGGGCCTGCTCGAGCGCTACGAACCCCGCCAGGTCGAATATGACGTCGCCACGGTCATTGGCCAGCGAGTCTTGGCGGCGCGGCTTGACGCCCTCATGTGGGACACGCAGGAAAACCGGTGGGCCATCGTCGACTGGAAGACCAACCGGCCGGGCACGTCCCGTCGCGTTCCGCCCGCATACGTCGCTCAGCTGCAGATTTATCGTCTGGCTCTGGCCGACATGTGGGGGATCGACCCCGCCGAGGTCGGGATGCGGCTCGTGTTCGTCCGCGACCGGGCGGTCGTCGACGTCGAGGCCTGTTCGCGCGCCTCGGCCGAGGACACGCGCCGCGCGCTCGAGCAGACGCTTGAGCGCGCGGAAGCCCAGGCCCAGCGGGTCTACCTCGCCTAATCCGTCAGGCGGCCGGGCGGGCGGCAGGGACTAGCGGCCGAACACCTCGTTCATGTCGACGCGCTCGGTCAGCTGGTTCATGTCGACCCGCTCGGTCGGCTGGTTTGCCTGGTCGGGGTCCGCGTCGTCGGGCCCCGGCTTGGGCGCCTGGTCGGAGGCTTCGGCGGCGGTTTCGTCGAGGGCGTCGGCCAGCTCGCGCAGCAGCCCGCGGGCGTCCTCGATGATCTCTTGGTCGTGGGCGTGCATGCCGTGGAGTAGCCACCGCACCAGCGCAATCTCACCCATAAACGCCGACCGTTCGATGAGGGCCGACGTGTCGTCCAGGCGCCGGGCCTTGGCGTAGGCGTCGATGAACGCGTCGAGGAACTCGTCGGTTGCGATCGACACGACCCAGGCCAGGTCCTCGGCGGGGTCGCCGACGTGGGCGCGAGAAAAGTCGCTGATCGCACACACTTTGCCGGGTTTGAGCCACAGGCATTCCGCCGAGAGGGCGCCGTGGACGACGCGTGGCGTAAAGCGCCACAGGTTGACGTCGTCGAGGATGCCCTCCCACCGGTTGTAGAGGCTGGGCGGGATGACGCCGGACTCGGCGGCCTCGTCGATTTCGGCGTGGATGTGCTGGCGGCATTCGTCGACCGAATAGTCGGGGACGCCGGTGCGCTGCAGCACTGACGGGCGCAGGCTGTGCAGCGACGCCAGGGCCTCGGCCAGCGGTTTCGCCAGCGACACTGTGCGGGCGATGTCGTCGTCGGCGTAGAGGCCGCCGGGCAGGGCGGGCGCCACCATGGCGAAGCCCTCGTTCTTGCCGATTTGGACCAGCGCGCTGGGGCGCGGAACGTCGAAGAGTAGGTGACCGGCGCGGACCTCGCTCGCGAGGGCGGCGAGGACGTCCCGCTGCGATTCGATGCCGAGGGCGGCCTCGTCGGTCAGGGGCGCCCACACGACCCACAGGCGTCCCTGGTCGTCGCGCGCGTGGACGGCCGCCATCCCGTCGGTGCCGAAGGCGGGGCCGATCACCTCGGTGATGTCGGCGTCGGGGACCCCCATGGCGATGAGGGACGCGAGAACGAGTGGCGGGTACGACCTAGTCACCCCTCAACCGTAAAGCACACGGGCCACGCACGGCCGAGCCGCCGCGCAGGGGGAGGGAACTTACGCTGTCGATCGCGTGAAACGGGTCATGTTTCACGGTCTCGTGACCGACGTTACCGAGCAATGGTGAGCGTCTGGTAGATTTCGGAGCGCCCCCTTTCTCATTGTAAGAAGTTCCCCTCATGCCCACCGTCGACACTTACCTGCCGCCGAAGCGCCTGCGCGACCAGATCGCCCACGCCCTTGCCAACGAAGCGTGCGACCCCGCCCGCGACGAGGCCCGGGCGCGCGTGCTTATTGCCGAACACGTCACCTCGTGGAACGCGAGGGGCGACGAGCTGGCCGTCGATGAGGACGCGTGCGTGCGCGCCCTCGCCGACGACTTCCTGGGACTCGGTCCGCTGCAGCCGTTCCTTGACGACCCGACGATCGAGGAGATCTGGATCGACTCGCCGACGAAAATCTTCATCGCCCGGGACGGGAAACCCCAGCTGACCTCACTCATTCTTTCCGAGGACGCCGTGCGCGACCTCGTCGAACGGATGCTGCGTTCGACCGGGCGCCGACTCGACCTGTCGGCCCCGTTCGTCGACGCCATGTTGCCGGGAGGGGAGCGCCTCCACGTCGTCATCCCGCCGATCACCCGCACGCACTGGTCGGTCAACATCCGCAAACACATCGCGAAGGCCCGACGGGTGAGCGACCTCGTCCGCCTGGGCATGCTGGGCCCGCAGGCCGCAGCGTTCCTCTCAGCCGCGGTCGCGGCGGGCCTCAACGTCGTCGTCTCCGGCGCCACCCAGGCCGGAAAGACGACGCTGCTGCGGGCACTTGCCGGCGAGATCCCCGCGGCCCAGCGGATTATCTGCTGCGAGGAGGTCTTCGAGCTCGACCTCGCCAACCGAGACGTCGTCGCCATGCAGACCCGCCCGGCGACCATGGAGGGGACGGGCGAAATTGCCCTGCGCGACCTCGTCAAAGAGACGCTGCGGATGCGGCCCGAACGGATCATCATCGGCGAGGTCCGCGGCGCCGAGAGCCTCGACATGCTCATCGCCATGAACGCCGGGGTCGCCGGCATGTCGACGCTGCACGCCAATTCGGCGCGCGACGCCCTCGCGAAGCTCACTGTCCTTCCGCTGCTGGCCGGCCCCAACGTGTCGAGCGACTTCGTCATCCCGACGATCGCGTCGGCTCTCGACCTCGTCGTTCACGTGACGCGCGACCCCGACGGGCGCCGCCGCGTCAGCGAGATCCTCAGCGTCACCGGGCGCTGCGAGGGGCAGACAATCGAGGCCGCCGACCTCTTCCGCGACAGCGGCGCCGGCCTCGAGCGGACGCACGCCTCGCTCGACGCGCACGAACGCTTCGCGGCCGCCGGATTCGCCCTCGACGAGCTGCTGGGGGCGTAAAGCGTATGGACGTCATTATCGGGTTGCTTCTGGGGTCCGGTCTCGTCCTCGTGTGGCTGTGGATCGCCGACCCGCGCGCACCACGCGGCATCGGCGCCTCGCGCCGACGCGCCCTGCTGGACCGCGCCGAGTACTACCAGACGCCGACCTGGGCGTTGACGCTCGCCTGCGCCGGTTTGGCGCTGGTCGCCGGGCTCGTTGTCTTCACCGTCACGGTGACGCCGGCGCTTGCGATCGTCGCCGCCATCGCCGCGGCGGCGGGGCCGGTGTGGTTCCTCCGCGTGCGCGCCGAGCGGATGGCGAAGGCCCGGGCGCGGGAGTGGCCCGGCGTTATCGACGACATGCTCTCGGGCGTGCGCGCCGGATTGTCGCTGGGCGACGTCCTCGGCGGCCTCGCCGACCACGGGCCCCAATCGCTGCGGCCCCACATGGCCCAATTCCGCGCCGACCTGCGCGCCGGCGGCACGATGACGCAGGCGCTCGACGGCCTCAAGGCCCGCTTGGCCGACCCCGTCGCCGACCGCGTCATCGAGGCGCTGCGCTGCGCCCACGAGGTCGGCGGCCCCGACCTCGGCGTCACTCTTTCGCAGCTCGCCCAGATGCTTCGCGCCGACCAGCGCACCCGCGGCGAGCTGCAGGCCCGCCAGTCGTGGACCGTCAACGGGGCCCGGCTGGCCGCCGCGGCGCCGTGGATCGTCCTCGTCCTCCTGTGCGTCCAGCCCGAGGCCGCCAGCGCCTACCGGACCAGCCAGGGGATCGGCGTCCTCGCCTTCGGTGCGGTCGTGACGATCGTGTCCTACCGCCTCATGGTCGTCCTCGGCCGGCTGCCCGACCTCGCACGGACCTTCGCCCCCGCGCCCCGGAGGGAGGACTGATGGGAACCGTCGTCGCCGCAGTATCGCTAGGAATCGGACTCGTTCTCCTCCTCGCGTGGGCCTGCTCGCTGCGCCCCACCCTCGTTGCCCGCGTCCGACCCTACGTCCGCGCCAACTCCCGCCAGATCGCGGCCACTACCTTCCCGTCGCTCGGACGCGCCCTCGCCCAATGGGCCATCGACGCCCTCGCCACAGCCGGATCGTCCGCCGAATCCATCGAAAAACGCCAACGCCTGGCCGGCCACCCCATCGACGTCCGCCGCGTCCGTATGGCCCAGCTCGCCTGGGCCGGCATCGGCACCGCCCTCGCCCTCGCCCTCACCATCGTCGGCGCCCTCGGAGGACGCCTCGGCGCCATCGGCGGCATCCTCCTCGTCCTCTTCGGCGCCGCATGCGGCGCACTCGGCCGCGACGCCTGGCTCAGCCACCAGGCAACCCGCCGCCAACGCGCTCTCATCGCCCAGGTCCCCGACGCCGCCGAACTGCTGGCGCTCGCGGTTGGCGCGGGTGAGGCAATCGGCGACGCCATCGCCCGTGTGGCGGGCGTCGCCCAGGCCCCGATCGGCGAGGAACTGGCGCGCGTCGGCGCCCTCACCCAGACGGGGACGCCGCTGACGCGTGCCCTCGCCGAGGTCGCCCACGCCAACGATTGCCCAGGACTGACGCGCCTGGCCGACTCGGTTATCCAGGCGGTCCACCGCGGCACCCCGCTGGGGCAAATCCTGCGCGACCAAGCCCTTGATGAACGTGAGTCGGCCCGCCGCGACCTTATGGAACGCGCCGGCCACCAAGAGATCGCCATGCTCGTTCCCGTCGTCTTCGGGATCATGCCGATCACCATCATCTTTGCCCTCTATCCCGGCCTTATCGCCCTGAGATTCGGCGTGTAGGCCATTCGTTCCACAACCCCACGACAAGGAGACCCCCCATGATGCGACGCTTCTTCACCCGGCCCGACTTTGCGGACGAGCGCGGCGACGTGCCCGGCTGGGTCATGGTCACCCTCATGACCGCGGCGCTGGTCGTCGCGATTTGGGTGGTCGCGAAGCCCATGCTCGTCGACCTGTTCCAGCGCGCGATCACCATGGTGACCGGTGGCGTGTCGTAGGGGAGGCGACGAGGACGGCAACGTCATCGTCTCGCACCTGCTCGTCACCATCCTCGTCGTCACCATCGCGGCCGGCCTGCTGCAGCTCGCTGGCGCCCTCTACGTCAAGGGGATCGTCACCGACGCGGCGGCGGCCGGCGCGCGGGTGGGCGCCCTCGTCTATGCGCCGGACGGCGCCAGCGAGAAGCGGGTGCGCGAGCTCGTCGCCCAGGCGGCGCCGGGGGTGCGCATCGACGCGGTGCGGATGACTCGCGAGCCTGCGCCGGTGCCCGGCCGCGAGTTCGTCCGTGTCCAGGTCAGCGCAGCGATGCCGGTTTTTGGCCCGTGGGGGATGCCCGGGACGCTGCGCGCGCTCGGCCACGCGGTCGCCGAAAAGAAAGAGGCAACTCCGTGAGGCCGCCCGCCGCCGATGACGCCGAGCGCGGCGACGCCGTCATCGAGTTCGTCGGCCTGGCCGTCGTCGTCCTCATTCCGCTCATCTACCTCGTCCTCACCCTCGCGGCGATTCAGGGGGCCGCCCTCGCCACCCAGTCGGGCGCGCGTGAGGCCGAACGGATCCTCGCGGCCGAGCCTACCCAGACCGAACTCGCCCAGGTGGCCGTCAACCACATCGTGGCCGACCAGGGTGTTCGCGCGGACAAGGCGACCCTGACGATGGACTGTGAGGGCCCGTGCGGCGGCTCCGGCGCCGCGACGGTCACCGTGTCGACGCGCGTCCGCCTGCCGTTGGTTCCGCCGCTCGTCGCCGGCCACCTGCCCGCCGAGATCCCCGTGTCCGCCCATACCGCCGTGTTCTTCACCCCGGGGAAGTCGTGATGAGGCGCGGCGAGGACGGCTCGGTCACCCCACTCATCGCCATGGTCGCGGCGGTCGTCGTCGCCTGCGTGTGGGTGGGTGCCTGCGCGACCAGCGTCTATATCCAGCATCGGCACGTCGTCGCGCTGGCCGACTCGCTGGCCGACACGATCGCCTACACGTTCGACCAGCCCCGCTACTACGCCGACGGCACCGAGGAGCGACAGATCCTCACCGACGCCTCGGTCGAGCGGCGCGCCCGCGAGGTCGTCGCCGCCGTCCCCGCCGGCGTCCTCGCCGAGGTCTCCCACACGCGGGTCACCGACGCCCGCGCCACCTCGCCCCACAGCGTCCGGGTGCGCGTCGAGGCCGTCGCCCGGTTGCCGTTCGTCCCGTCCTTCCTCGACCGGTGGCGCGCCGGCATCCCGGTCGCCGGGGTAGGGGACGCGGAAGTGGCCGTGACACGAGGCCACTGACGCCCTCCTGTAGGCTGGGGGCGTGGCCACGGATTTTTCAGTTGAGATTGCACGTTTGCGTTCCACCCTCGCCAACATCGAGGCGGTGACGCAGCCGGACAAGCTAAAGACCCAGATCGCCGACCTGGAAAAGCAGGCGGCCGCCCCGGATCTGTGGGACGATCCCGACAACGCTCAGGCCGTCACCCAGAAGCTCTCGCACCTTCAAGGGCGTGTCGAAGCCGTGGAAAAGCTGGGGTCAGCAATCGACGACCTCGAGACCCTCGTCGAACTGGCCGACGAAGAAGAGGGCGCCGACGCGGCCGACATGGTCGCCGAGGCCGAGAACGAGCTGGGGCGCCTGGACGCCGAGCTCAGTTCGCTGGAAGTCCGCACCCTGCTGGCCGGCGAATATGACGAACGCAACGCCGTCCTCACCGTCCGTTCGGGCGCCGGCGGCGTCGATGCCGCCGACTTCGCCGAGATGCTCCTGCGCATGTACACGCGCTGGGCCGAACGCCACGGCTACGGCGTCAAGGTCCTCAACACGTCCTACGCCGAAGAAGCCGGCATCAAATCGGCGACCGTCGAAATCACGGCGCCCTACGCCTTCGGTACCCTGAGCGTCGAGGCCGGCACGCACCGCCTGGTCCGCATCAGCCCGTTCGACAACCAGGGCCGTCGGCAGACGTCGTTCGCCGCGGTCGAGGTCATCCCGTTGATCGAGCAGACCGACCACATCGACATCCCCGACTCCGACATCAAGATCGACGTCTTCCGCTCCTCCGGTCCCGGCGGCCAGTCGGTCAACACGACCGACTCCGCCGTCCGCATCACCCACCTGCCCACCGGCATCGTCGTGTCGATGCAAAACGAGAAGTCCCAGATCCAAAACCGCGCCGCCGCCATGCGCGTCCTCCAGTCCCGCCTGCTCCAACGGCGCCGCGAGGAAGAGGCCGCGAAGAAGAAAGAGCTGGCCGGCGACGTTAAGGCCTCGTGGGGCGACCAGATGCGTTCGTACGTCCTCCACCCCTATCAGATGGTCAAGGACTTGCGCACCGGCTACGAGGCCGGCAACCCCGACGCCGTGTTCGACGGCGACATCGACGCCTTCCTCGACGCCGGGATCCGCTGGCGCAAGAACACCGCCGAGGGCGCCGACGCGTAACCCCGCGACCCGGACCGACCCGGGTGGAAAGCGCCAGCTCGCGCGTGTCCGACTCGCCGCATCCAGGTTCGCCCCTTAGTGTGGGGGAGCGCGGCAGTCTCCCGACCCCTGTCGCTACCGATATCTATGATTGAGCTAGTCAACGTCACCAAGGTCTACAAACGCGGCGCCAAACCCGCGCTCAACGACGTCAGCATCGCCATCGATAAAGGCGAGTTTGTCTTCCTTGTCGGCCCGTCCGGGTCGGGCAAATCGACTCTCCTCTCGCTCATCCTCCGCGAAGAACGGGCGACCTCGGGGAAGGTCATGGTCCTCGGGCGCGACGTCACGCGCATGTCGCGTTGGAAGGTCCCGCAGCTGCGTCGCCAAATCGGCACCGTCTTCCAAGACTTCCGGCTGCTCGAGAGCAAGTCTGTTTTCGACAACGTCGCCCTCGCCCTGCAGGTTACGGGCTATTCGCGCAAGAGAATCCGCGAGCTGGTGCCCGCTGCCCTCGAGGTCGTCGGCCTCGAAGGCAAAGAGAAGCGGATGCCCCACGAACTCTCCGGCGGCGAGCAGCAGCGTGTCGCCATCGCCCGCGCCATGGTCAATCACCCCCAGATCCTCCTGGCCGACGAGCCCACGGGCAACCTCGACCCGACGACGTCGCTGGGCATCATGAACCTGCTCGATAGCATCAACAAGTCCGGCACCACGATCGTTATGGCTACCCACGATGACGAGATTGTCGACCAAATGCGCATGCGCGTCATCGAGCTCGACGAGGGCCACATCATCCGCGACCAGGATCGCGGAATTTACGGCGGAATGCGATAGGGAGGTCAGATGCGCTCGCGATTTGTCTGGGGCCAAGTCTTTAAGGGGATGGGCCACAATCTGGCGATGACGATTTCCGTCATCCTCGTGACGTTCGTGTCGCTGCTTTTCGTCGGCACCGGCGTCCTCACCCAGATGCAGGTCAAGAACATTCAGAACCAGTGGTATTCGCGCGTCGAAGTGTCGGTGTACATGTGCGCCGACGGCGACACGACGGGCAACTGCTCGGGCACGGCCGCCACTGAAGCCCAGGTCACCGAGGTGCGGAATCGACTGAATTCCGCCGACCTGTCCGACTACGTCAAGAGTGTCCGCTACCTCGATCAGTCTCAGGCGTACAAAGAGTTCACCGACCAGCTGGGCGATACGACGCTGGGCCAGTTGACGACGAAGGACATGCTGCCCGAGTCGTTCCGCGTCAGCCTCAAGAACCCCAACGACTATCGGGTGATCTCGTCCGAGGTGTCTGGCCTGCCCGGCGTCCAATCCGTGCAGGACCAGCGTAAACTCGTCGAGCCGCTGCTCGACACGCTCAATCACGTGACCGTCCTCGCGTGGGGCCTCGCCGCCGTCATGATCGTTGCCGCCATTTTGCTGGTGACGACGACCATCCGTTTGTCGGCGATGTCGCGCAAGAAAGAGACGACGGTGATGCGCTATGTCGGTGCGTCGAATCTGTTTATCCAATTGCCCTTTATGATCGAGGGTGCCTTGTCCGCGCTGATCGGCGCCGTCTTGGCGGTCCTCGGTTTGTGGGCGGGCCTCCACTTCGTCGTCGACGGGTGGATCGCCAAGGCGATGCCGTATGTCACCTACGTGTCGGGTCGTGACCTGTTGGTCGTCGGGCCGCTGCTTATCGTTGCCGCCATCATTGTCGCGTTGATCGCATCGGTCGTATCGTTGGCAAAGTACACCAAGGCGTAACAAGCATCTGGGCGTTAAGGAAGTGACACGATGAGGTCGGTATGGGCACGGCTGGTGGCGGTGCTCGTCGTCGCCTGCGCGTGCGTCATCGGGTCCGCCTGGACCGTGCCGTCCGCGCATTCAGACTCGCGTGACGACGCGGTCCGTCGGCAGCAGCAGGCGAAGAACAAGGCCGACGAGGCCAGGTCCGCGCTCGAGGGCGTCAACGCCGACTTGGCCAGCGCCGTCCTCAAGGTGTCGGACCTGCAGACCAAGCTGGCAGGCGCGAATGCCGAGTTGGATCAGGCGAACGCCAAGCTGGCCGCGGCGGAACGCACCCAGACGTCGACCGCCGACCAGCTGGCGGCTGCCCAGTCCGATCTCAAGGATCTGTCGTCGACCATCGACGAGGACGAGCAGACGCAGCAGCGCGAACACCGGGCGATCGGGTCGCTTGCCCGGTCGGAGTACGTGGGACAGAGCGGGCGCAACGCCTTTGTCCTCCTGTTGGGCGACAAGAAGACCTCGGATTTCGCCGACGCCGCCCAGGCGGCCGGCATGGTCGCCCAGGTGCATGAGCGCCAGATCGGGGTTGTCGAGCAGCGTCTCGTCCGGTCCAGGTCGCAGCGCGAACGCCAGGACGCCCTCGCCAAGCAGGTGAGCAGCCTCAAGCAGACGGCCGACGCCCAGGTCGAGGCCGCCGCGCAGGCGAAGCAGGAGTCGGAGGAAGCGAAGAAGCACGTCGAGGACCTGACGAATCAGGCGAAGGCTGCGCAGACGTCGCTGGAGTCCAAGAAGGCCAGCCTGCAAAATGACCTGTCGCAGGCGCAGGCCGCCCAAGCGGCGGCGTCGCAGGCGATCGCCCAGATCGACGCGGAAAATCGGCGTAATGCGGCGGCATCGGCCGGGCTGTCGGGCTCGAAGTGGAAGGGCAAAGGCACGCTGTTCACGTCGCCGCTCCATCATTCTCTCTACATCACGTCGCCCTACGGGTATCGCATCCACCCGATCCTCGGCTATCGCAAACTCCATATGGGTGTCGATTTGCAGAGCGCCTGTGGTGAACAGCAGTTTGCCGCGCTGGGTGGACGTGTCGTGTCGACGGTTTATGAGGGTTCGGGCGGTAACACGGTGACCATCAACCACGGCCTCGTCGGCGGTATTTCGTGGGTGACGAAGTATCGTCACATGACGCGGTTCGCCGTGACGCCGGGGCAGCAGGTCAAACAGGGCCAGCTCATTGGCTATACCGGGGCGACCGGTAACGTGACGGGTTGTCACGTGCACTTCGAGATTTGGAAGAATGGGACGACGATCGACCCCATGACGATGCTGTAGGAGAGACTGGTGGCGAAGGCCTGGAAGAAAGCGAAGCTGACCGAGGGACAGAAGGCAAAAGCGGCCTCGGATGCGAAAAAGACCATCGCCCGGAATCGCAAGGCTCGGCACGACTACTTCATCGAAGACACCGTCGAGGCCGGCCTGTCCCTCATGGGGACCGAGGTCAAGGCGTTGAGGATGGGGCGCGCGTCGATCAACGAGGCGTGGGTCGAGTTCGATCGTGGCGAGGCGTGGCTGCAGCACGCCCACATTCCCGAGTACCTCAACGGGTCGTGGACGAATCATTCGCCGTTGCGGAAGCGGAAGCTCCTTATGCATCGCGCCGAGATCGACAAGCTGGCGCAGAAGTCGCAGGCGAAGGGCTACACGGTGGTGCCGCTCGAGCTGTACTTCGTCAACGGGCGCGCGAAGGTCCAGATTGCGCTGGCGCGCGGTAAGCAGGACTGGGACAAGCGGCAGGCGCTGCGTGAGGCCCAGGACAAGCGCGAGGCCGAGCGCGCGATGAGGGCGTTTAACCGTTAGGCCGCCAGCGTCGCCAGCAGCCACTGGCGAATGGCTGCTGCGGCGGCCCCTTGCGCCCAAAAATCGAAGGTGTCGGGCCGCAGGGTGATCTCGATCGGTTGGCTGACGGGGTCGCGCAGCTGGGCGATCATCGCGTCGATGTCGCCCAGACCCCACGTGAGGATTCCCGCGAGTTCCCCGGTGATCGTCAGCGCCTGCGCGACCGACACGTCGGCGATGATGGCGAGCAGGCGCGCCAGGTCGCGGTAGGCGTCCTCGAGGACCCGGCGGGTTCTGGGGACGTCCTCGTCGAGGCACCGGCGCAGCCACGCGACCTCGGGGACGGGCCCCGGCGCGGCCGGATCTAGCGGGGGCAGCGCCTTGCCGGGCGCGGCGTCGCGCACGGCCGTGACGATAGCGTCGAGGTTGAGCAGCGCGGCGGCGCAGCCGCTGTGGCCCAACCAGCAGGTGCGCGGCGAGCCCGCGTCCAGGGGCAGGTGCCCAATGAGGCCCAGGAGGTTGTCGCCGCGGTGGAGGACGCGGCCGTGGTGGATGACCGCGTGGCCAACGCCGGTGCCGATCGTCACGACGGAAAAGTCCTCGCAGACCCGGCCCATCCCGAACCACTGCTCGTAGCGGGCGACGCCCTCGACGTCGTTGAGGAACACGGCGGGGACTGCGCAGCCGGCCTCGGCCAGCCAGGGCGCGAGGTCGACGTCGCGCCACCCCAGATAGACGGCTTCGCCGACGTGACCGGCGGAGTCCACCGTGCCGCCCATCGAGATGCCGACGTACTGCGGCGCTGGGGCCAGGCGGGCCACCGTGTCAGCCACCTGCCGCATGACGGCCTGGGGGCTGCGCCCGGTAAGCGGGGCGTCGACGGTGTCCTGGCGTTCGCAGGTCAGCGACGTCGAGACCGCGTAGAGGTGGTCGCTCGTCAGCTTGACGCCGACAAACGTCCGCGGCGTGGGCGAGGGGACGAGGACGTGCGTGGGCCGGCCCGTCGCGTGGGCGTTGGGTTCGGGATGCCCCTCGGCGAGGACGTCGCGGGCCAGCAGCTCGCGCTGCAGACGCGTCATCGAGGCCGCGGACAGGGTGAGGCGCTGCGACAGCTCGGTTCGGGCCTGGGGCCCGCGCGAGATCACCTCGGCGGCAAAGGCGCAGAGCGAATCGTCGAGCAAACGGGCCATGACGCTCCCTCGGGCACGGTGTGGGCGGTTTCACTACGGCACTCAGTGTACAGGCGTCCCGGAGGAAGTTATTTTAGAGACGGAAAAAACGTGTGAGTTCCCCAGCAAGGAGGCTTCCGTGATCTCGCGTACTGCCATTCGTCATCTCCGCGCCGGAGGGACATCCGTCCTCGTCGACACCCTGGGTGGTGGTGCCCCGGCGATTCGCTATTGGGGCCCCGACCTGGGGGAATGGGGTGAGCTCGAGGGGGATGCCCTCGTCGCCTCGCAAGGCGTGGTCGTTCCGTCGGGAACCGCCGACGTGCCCCTGCGGGTCGGGGTCGTTCCCGAGGAGTCCGCGGGCTGGCTGGGGGAGCCCGGCATCACGCTGACGCGCGGCGGCCGGCTGATCCCCGTGCGGCTCGCCACTGTGGCGGCGGCCGGGGGTGACGGCGAAACCTCCCCGTACCCGACGAGCGGGCCCGACGGGCAGCAGGTCGGCGCGTGGGCGCGCTACGACGCCACCGACCAGACCGCCGGGGCCACGGTGACGACCGACCTCCAGGTCACGCCCCAGGGCATCGTCCGCGTGCGCGTCCAGGTGACGAACACCGGCGAGGACGGCCTCGGCGTCGCCCGCCTCATCCCGGCGGTGCCGCTGCCGACGACGCTCACCCAGATCGTCGACCAGTGCGGCCACCACCTGCGCGAACGTGAAACCGTCACCCACCCGGTGACGATCGGCGTCTATCGGCGCGCGACCCGCGGGGCCCGCAACCACAACGCGTCGACGATCCTCGGGGCCGCGGCGCCGGGCGTGACGACGCGTACGGGCCGCGTCCACTACGGTCACGTCGAATGGTCGGGCAACGTCGACCAGTGGGTTGAGCGGACCCCGTGGGGGCACTTGCTGCTCGCTGGCGGCGAGCTGCTCATGCCGGGCGAGGTCGTCCTCGCTCGGGGCGAGACCTACAGCTCGCCGTGGCTGTCGCTGACGTGGGGCGAGGGCTTTGACCGTGCGGCTGGCCGCTTCCACGAGTACGTCCGTGGGTTCCATGCGCATCCTGCCACCCCGCGTCCGGTCACGTTGAACGCCTGGGAGGCCGTCTATTTCGACCACGATCTGCGGCGGTTGTCGGAGCTGGCCGACGTCGCCGCCCGCGTGGGGGTCGAGCGGTTCGTTCTCGACGACGGGTGGTTCGGGAAGCGCCGCGACGATCACGCCGGTCTGGGTGACTGGCAGGTTTCGCCCGAGGTATGGCCGGACGGCTTGAAGCCCCTGTCCGATCATGTCCACGGCCTGGGGATGCAGTTCGGGCTGTGGTTCGAGCCGGAGATGATCAACGTCGATTCGGACCTGGCCCGTGCGCACCCCGACTGGATCCTCGGTCCCGCCGAGCGGCTGCCCCTGGAAAGCCGCCACCAGCACGTCCTCAACCTGACGGTTCCCGGGGCCAGGGCGTACGTGTGCGAGGCTGTCGCGGCGGTGGTCGAGGCCGCCGGCGTCGACTACATCAAGTGGGACTACAACCGAGACCTCCTCGAGCCATTCGACCGGATTGGTGGGGGATATGCGGTGCACGAGCAGACCCTCGCCGTCTACCAGGTGATCGACGAGCTCCACGAGCGTTTCCCCGCCCTCGAGATCGAGTCGTGCGCGGGTGGCGGCGGCCGCATCGACTTGGGGATGATGCGCCGGGCCCAACGGGTGTGGGCGTCGGACTGCATCGACCCGCTGGAACGCCAGCTCATCCAGGCGGGCACGTCCCTTCTGCTGCCGGGCGAGCTCATTGGTTCCCACGTCGCGTCGGCGGCCTCGCACACCACCGGGCGCCAGCACGCGCTCCAATTCCGCTGCATCAACGCCCTGTTTAACCACTTCGGGATCGAGTGGGACCTCAAGCAGGCCAGCGAGGACGACCTCGACGAGCTGACAGCGTGGGTGGCACTCTATCGCCAGATCCGCGGCCTGGTCAGCACGGGAACCGTCGTCACGGGCGTCCAGCCGGACGATTCGCTGCGCGTCGTCGGCATCGTCGCCCAGGACCGTTCCGAGGCGTACTACGCCCTCGTTCAGTGCCGCACCTCGCAGTCGCGGCCGGCGGGAGCGTTAACGCTGCCGGGGCTCGATCCCTGCGCCCTCTATGACGTGACGGTGCCTAACGTCGGCGCCAATCGCGAGGTCGAGGCGTACCCCCACAACGGGGCTGGCGGCGTCACCGTGTTGGCGTCGGCGTCCTGGTGGACCGAGGGCGTCGTTGTGCCGGGGGCCTACCTGGCCGAAGCGGGAGTGGCGGCGCCGATCCTCAACCCGGAGCGCGCCGCCCTCATCCATGCACACCGTCGCTGACCAGCGACGTTAGTTGATCGAGTTTTTCCACCATAAACAAAGGAGTTTTCATGGCAATCTCAGCACCTGCCGGCGTGGTCGCCGGCACCGGAGGAGGAAGGAAACGACGGCGAGCGTTGACCGGTGATCTGCGCACCGCGCTGGTCTTCCTCGTGCCGGCCACGATCGGCCTCGTCGTCTTCTACGTCGTGCCGGCGATCCGCGGATTGTATTTCAGCTTCACCGACTATTCGGTGCTGCAGCCGCCCCAGTGGGTGGGCGGCGCCAACTATGCGCGCCTGGTCAAGGATCCGCTGTTCTGGAATGCCCTGTGGGTGACGATCTATTACGTCGTCCTCAACATTGGTTTCCAGACGATTATCGCGATCGCCTTGGCCATGCTCATGTATCACCTGACGAAGTCGACGATTATTCGCGGGATGGCGCTGCTGCCGTATTTCATCGCGAACGTCGTCATCGCGTTGGTGTGGTATTTCATGATGGATTACGAGATCGGTATCGTCAACATTTTCCTCAACTGGCTGCCCGGATTTGATCGCGTCGCGTTCTTCGGCGAGTCGGCGTGGGCTATTCCGACGGTCGCGTTTATCAACATCTGGCGCCACATGGGGTACACGGCTCTGCTGATTTTCGCCGGCCTGCAGACCATCAACCCGTCGCTGTACGAGGCGGCGAGCCTCGACGGTGCCAGCGAGAGCCGGAAGTTCTTCTCGATCACGCTGCCCTCGTTGCGGCCGGTGTTGGCGATGGTGCTGGTCGTGACCGTCACGGGGTCGTTCCAGATCTTCGACACGATCGCCGTGACGACGAAGGGCGGGCCGATCAACGCGACGCGGGTGCTGTACTTCTACATTTACGACCTCGCGTTTGGGCAGCTGGACTTCGGCTATGCCTCCGCCCTCGCCATTGTCCTCTTCGTTATTTTGCTCATCGTCTCGCTGCTCCAGCTGAAGCTTATGCGCGCCGATGAGTCGGACGAATTGTAGGAGGTGGATGATGACTACCACAACGCTGAAACGGTCGAGCGAAAATCGCGCTCTCGCCCGCTCCCATAACGGGCCGAAGAAGACCGTCGGGCACTATGTTGCCTGGGTTATCCTCATCCTCATTCTCGTCATCACGATTCTGCCGTTCTATTGGATGTTGAGGACGTCGCTGTCGTCGATGAGTGGTTTGTCCGAGCACCCCGGATCGCTGCTGCCGGTCGATGTCACGCTCGACGCCTATCGGCGCGTGTTCGGCCTCGTCGGCCTCAAGGAGAACCTCGCACAGGGCGGCGCCGGCGCGTCGATGAATTTCTGGCTCTACCTGCGCAATTCGGCGATCGTCGCGACGATCATCATGGTGGGGCAGACGCTGTTTTCGGCGATGGCGGCGTACGCGTTCTCACGGCTGCAGTGGCGGGGGAGGAATGTCGTCTTCACGATCTTCCTGTCGGCCCTCATGATTCCGTCGATTTTCACGACGATCCCGAACTTCGTCCTCATCAAGGACCTGGGGCTGCTCAACACGTTCGCCGGCATTGTCGCCCCGACGTTCTTCATGACGCCGTTCGCGATCTTCTTCTTGCGGCAGTTCTTCTTGGGGATCCCGCGCGAGATCGAGGAGGCCGCCCGCATCGACGGGGCCTCGAGCTTCGGCGTGTTTTTCCGCGTCGTCGTGCCCATGTCGAAGGCGCCGATCACGACGCTGGCCGTGCTGACGTTCATCAATGGGTGGAATGACTACCTGTGGCCGTTGCTGGTCGGGCAGCGTGAAGAGGTGCGCGTGTTGACGGTCGCCCTCGGCATCTTCCGGTCGCAGACTCCGCAGGGGTCACCGGACTGGGCGGGCCTGATGGCCGGCGCGCTGATGGCGGCCGTGCCGATCATCCTCCTGTTCCTCATCCTCGGCAAGCAGATCGTCAACAGCCTGGGCTTCTCGGGCCTGAAGTGAGAGAGGAGACGGTGATGAAAAGGTTTATTGCGGCAAGCGTGATCGCCCTTATGGCACTGCTCGTTCCCGGGTTGACGGCGTGTTCGTCCGACTCGGGCGAGGCGACGGGCGGCAAGGTGACGCTCAAGTATTGGCTGTGGGACTCGGCGCAGATGCCGGCCTACCAGACGTGCATCGACGGTTTCCAGAAGGAGAACCCGAATATCGTCGTTCACCTCGAGCAGTACGGGTGGGACGACTATTGGACCCAGGTGACGGCCGGCATGGTGGCCGAGGCCGCGCCCGACGTGTTCATCGACCACACGTCGCAGTTCGGCAAGTTCATGGGGTACGGCCAGCTGCTCGATCTCAAGCCGTATATTGAGCGCGACAAGCTGGACCTCAAGCAGTACGAGCCCGGGTTGGCCGACCTGTGGAAGGCCCCCGACGGCGGTGTGTATGGGCTGCCGAAGGACTGGGATTCCGAGGGCATCTACTACGACGTCGACAAGGTCAAGGAGGCCGGGTACACGAAGGACGACCTGTGGAAGCTCACGTGGAATCCCACTGACGGCGGGACGTTCGAGAAGTTCGTCGCCCACATGACCGTCGACAAGAACGGCGTGCGTGGTGACGAGCCGGGCTTCGACAAGAACCACGTCGACACTTATGGCCTGGGCTTTAACGACTCGGGCGGCGGCTACGGGCAGACCCAGTGGTCGGCCTTCGCGCTGTCGACCGGCTGGGACTACGCGGACAAGAACCCGTGGGGCGTCAAGTGGAACTACTCGGATCCGCGGTTTAAGCAGACGATCCAGTGGTATTACTCGATGATCGAGAAGGGCTATATGCCGACGCTGGCGCAGGCCACGTCGGGTGTTGGCTCGGTCGATTCGTTCAAGGCGGGCGCGTACGCGACCCTGCTTGAGGGGTCGTGGAATGCGAACAACCTCAAGACGTCCTCGTCGAAGGTGCAGGTCATGCCGACGCCGATCGGGCCGCTGGGCAAGCGGGGGTCGGTGGTCAACTCGGTGGGCGACTCGATCTATAAGGGGACGCCGCATCCGGAAGAGGCCTGGAAGTTCGTCAAATACCTGGCCTCCGCGAAGTGCCAGAACAAGGTCGCCGACTATGCCGTGGTTTTCCCGGCTATCAGCGAGTCGTCGCAGCGTGCCGTTGCCGCGTTCGAGAAGAACGGGTTCGACGCCACGGCGTTCTCGACGCACATCACCGAGAAGTCGGGGACGACGTCGCCGGTGAGTGACCGGTGGGCGCAGCTGGTGACGATCATGCAGCCGGTGATGGACGAGGTCATGTCCGGTGGCAGCGTCGATGCGCTCGATAACGCGAACAAGCGGGTCGACGAGACGATGCGAAAATCCATCGGCATGAAGTAGTCGACATGCGGCGACGCGGCGCGGGACCTGAGTGGTGGTCCCGCGCCGCGTTCGTGCTGGTGCATAATGAGGGCGTTTAACCGTTAGTGCTGGTCCGGGTGGGACCCAGCCGGTAGATCCGTGACGGCGTGCCGGCCAGATAGGCGGCGAGGGCGACGTCGACGGCGTCGCCTGCCCACGTGGCGGCGTTCGTGAAGGCCAGCCGGTCGCCCTCGAGGGCGGCGCGGTCCTCGGCCCCGGGCCAGATGACGGACGACACGTTGTCGGTGGGCTCGGCAATTTCGCTGCCCAGGATGATGATTCTCTGGTCGAGCCACGACGCCGAGAGGATGTCGACCGGCCCGTCCAGGCGGGTGCCGACGATGACCACCAGGTCGGGAGCGTCGGTGAGGGCACGCTCGACCTCGTTGTATTCGTGGCCGACGGCGACCTCGCGCCAATCCAGGTGGGCGCTAGCCAGCCGCGCGGTGAGGGCGGATCGGACGGCCGCCCCGTCCGGCGCCGACTCGGCGCCAGACGCCAGCGCGATGACGCGGGTGTCCGCGGGGACGCGTGGTGCGGGCGTCGGCACGGTGGCGGCGACGGTCGCCCCGGGGCTGGGGGAGGAGCTTGGGGCCGCACCGGACTCTGCCGGCGCGAGCGTGGCGGTCGCCTGGTGCGTGGGCGTGGCGGTTTCTGTGGGGCCTGCCGAATCGCCCGGGGCACAGCCGCTCGCCGCCGCCTCGACCAGCGCGGCGACGGCGAGGGCGTATCCCACGCGCCGAATCGGCGAACGCGAGAGGATGCTCGTCATCGGTGGGGAGCCGACTAGCTGCGGCGGCGCCTCAGGGTGAGGACGGAGCCGCCGGCGACCACCGTCATCAGGGACAGGGCGGCCATCGGGGCGGCGATGCTGCCCGTCGATGCGAGGCCCCCGGAGCGCTTCGCGTGGCCACCGGCGGCCTGGGGCTGGTTGTGCGGGGCGGCCGTATCGCCGGTGGTGGTCGGCCGCTTCGTCGCTCCCGGGTCGGTGGTGCCATCGCTCGGGTCGTGCGACTTCGGGGCGGTGTCGCCGCCCTGGCCGTCCTCGCCGGGCTTGGGTGGAACCGGCTGACAACGGTCGGCGGACGAGTGCAGCGTAACCTGGTCGACGACGCTGTTGACTGGCTGGGCGTCGCCGTGGGCTTCGGAGCGCAGGGTCGTCATAGTCAGGGTGCAGTCACGCACCTCGATATCCGTGTAGTTGCGGACCTTTTCCTGGTTGATGACCGACGCATACCACGCCGTTGGGTCCTTGATCGCGTAGTATTTCGAGCCCGACGCGGAGTTTGCCGTCAAGTAAAGGACGTCGCCCTTCTTCGCGAACACGTCCTTTGCGCCTTGGGCCTCGGACATGTCGGCGCGCTTGCCCGCCGAAATGAGGTACGACCTCGTGTACGAGTGGTCATGCCCCATGAGGACGGCGTCGAAACCGAGCTCGGAGATTTTCGCCGGCATCTGCTCGCGCCGGTCGATGATGTCGTCGTCATAGACGTGCGAGGCGACGGAGTAAATCGAGTGGTGGAACGCGAGGATCCGCCACTTGACCTTGTCGCCGTACTGGGCAATCGCCTTTTCCATAAACGCGTTGTGCGATGCATAGTCGCGTGAGTTGGAGTTGAGGACGACGTAGAGCGTGTCTTTGTAGACGAAGTAGTAGTCGCCGCCCGAGGTCCCTTCCTTCACCGCCGCGCCCGCGTTCGGGTCGAAGTTCGGCACCGTGAAGTGCTGATTGTAAGCGGGCGAGCCGACGTCGTGGTTCCCGTTGATGGGGACGAGGGGGATCTCCCGCAGTTGTTTCGGGGCGAGGAAGGCCGCGTATTCGTCCTCGTTGGGGGCGTGCTGCACCTGGTCTCCCGCGGAGAACAGCATCTCGGTCTGGGGGAATGCCTGGAGGCCGACGGTGATCGTGTCGATCCAGCCGGCCTCGTCGTGGGGGAGGTTCCCGGAGGCTCCGACCTGCGGGTCGCCGAAGAACAGGAACGAATAATCCGGTGAGGTCGACGGCGTGGTGAACGTGTGCGCGTCCGACCAGCCGGTGGCGTCGGAGCCGACGCGGTAGGTGTAGGTCGTGCTCGGCTTGAGGCCGGTCACCGTCGCGCGGTGGTTGAACTCGCCGGACGAGGTCGTGCCGTCGGACGTCGTTTCCACCGTCGTCGCCTGCGCGCCGAGCGGGCCAGAGCCCTCGGCGTATTGCAGGTACTGGGCGGCGTTGGTGGTCGTGTACCACGCGAACATGCGGTCGGCCTGGGTCGCACCGATCGTCATGACGAGGTCGGTGGGGGAGTCCGTCGGCGTCTCGGCGAGGGCGATCGCGGGCTGCGTGGCGATGAGGCCGGCGGCCGCGAGGCTTAGCGTCGCAGCGGTGACGGTGGCGCGGCGTCGCCACGCGGGACGGGATGTCGGGGTCATCATGCCTCCTAGAGATCGGGAGAGGGGGCGGTTTGCGACAGCGTTTGTCTGTCGCCGCCCTCACCCTAGGGGCCCGAGGTGTGCAGGAGTTGACCCGGAAGCTAACCCAAAGCCACGACAAGGTAAGCCCAACAGACGGCGGGCGTAGCTGCGCCCGCCGCCCGCGAAGGCCAGTCCAGCGAGTTAGAGGTACTCGCCGTGCTCGACGGCGAACGCCTCGTGGGCGGCCTCATCGAAGGCGTCAATCTCGGCTTCGCTCTCGAAGACGCCAAAAAAGCTGTCACTGGACCAGACGACGCCGTGGTACTCCCAGCAGTCTTCGGGAAGCTCTCCACCATGATCGGCGGCATCCATCAGCAGCTCGTCGCTGTTTCGGATCTTCCGACCCCACTTCCTGTAGATCTGGTTGTTCATACGCGTCGCGCGCATGTGCGGCGATTCGAAGACGCCCTGCGTGCTATCCGTTTCCTCGCTGGTCTCTTCAGTCATGGTGATCCTCCTTGTCCGATCCTTCCAGTGTGAGGCTCGTGGGTCTTTTCTGATTATTGTGCTGTCGCTTCGTTGATCTCAGCCGACTGCCGTCAGTGCCCGGTCGCTGGGGAAGTGGCCCTTGTGCCATGCTCCCTCCTCGTTGCGAGTTGACGCGTGATCTGCGCTGACAGAACGATTCCACCACAGACCACTGACACTTATGGGCTCTAGCCGCAAAATACCTGGTAGGTGGCAATTTGGGGGCATGCCGAAGGGCTGGGTACGCGGCGGGTACCCAGCCCTTCGGAGAGGTGCGTGCGGGAGGGAGTTACTACTGCTCTTCGCGGCGGCGCATGAGGACCAGACCGCTACCAATCACGAGGATGCTCGTCCCCGCGAAAGCGGTGAACGCCGCGTCAACGCCGGTCTTGGCCAGCGCGGCCTTCTTCGCCTTCTCCTTGGCCTTCGCCTTGTCGACGGCGGCCTGCTTCTCCTTCGCGGCTTTCTGTGCAGCGGCGTAGTCGGCCTCGGCGACCTTGAGTGCGTCCTCTGCCTTACTGAGGCGCTCGCGGGCGGCATCCACCGTCTTCGTCGCGTCGGCGTAGGCGGCCTTCGCGGCGTCGAGTTGGGCCTGTGCGCCTTCGAGAGCGTCGAGGTTCTTCTTCGCCTGATCAGCCTTCGCCTGGGCGTCGGCGAGCGCCTTCTTCGCGGCCTCCACGTCGGCTTCCGCCTGGGTCTTGGCGGCCTTCGCGTCCGTGACCTTCTGCTCGGCGGCTGCCAGCTTCTGCTTGGCCTCCGCCAGCTTCGCGAGGGCTGCCTTGTCGGACTCACTCAACGACGTGTAGACGCTGGTGTAGTGGTCCTGCGCGGCCTTCGCCGCTTCCCCAGCGGCCGTCGCTGCGGCCTCCGTCTCCGTCGCCTTCTTCTGCGCGGCGGCGAGAGCGTCGGCGGCCTTCTTCTGGTCGGCCTTCGCCTGTTCCAGGGTGGTGTTGGCCTGCTTGAGGGCGTCCGCGGTGCCTTGCGCGGCCTTTTCGGCAGCGGCGGCGTCCTTCTGCTTCTGATCGACGTCGGCCTGTGCGGCAGCCTCGGCGGCCTTCGCGGCGTCGAGCTTGTCCTTGAGCTCCTTGAGATTGGCGTTCCCATTCTCGGCGTCGGCCAGCGCCTTCTCGGCGGCGGCGGTCGTGGCCTTGGCCTGGGCCAGCGTCTCAGCTGCCTTGTCCGAGGCCTTCTTCGCCGCATCAGCGGCGGTGGTCTTGGCGTCGAGGTCCTTGCGGGCCTGATCGGCCGTCTTCTTCGCCGCGTCGTAGGCCTTCTTCGCGGCATCGCGCGCGGCGCCGGCCTTCGTCACCTTGTTGTAGTAGTCGGTGAACATCTTTTCGTATTCATCGACGGTGTATTCCTTGTTTTCGATGCCGTCGGGCTTGTGACGCTCAAATCCTTGGGCATGCGCTGGAGCATATTCGCCCAGAGGTGTGCCTGCTTTAGAGACAATGGCGTAACCAGTGGACGTCACATCCGTTCGCGTCATGTTCTTGTAGTGGCCAATCTCATTCGAATCAGTGACGCCGGCTTCAACATTTTTCTTCTCGGCGAAATACCACCCCTCGAAGGGATCGTCGAAACCCCAGGCAAGGTTCACTCCGGGGCTCAGGTGCGACCCGTTATTGGTCGCGTGCGACCCGTGCGGCACGCCCCAGTTGGCATGCAACTGAGCAACTGCCATATCCCAGTCGGTGACCTTCAGCCTGGACAGCCCCTCGCCAGCGCGCAAGTCGTTGCAACGCCGAATCCACTTGAACGTGTCCTTCATGTTCTCGAGGCTCGTCGCGTCGCCCTTAGCGCCGAGCTGGGTAGCGGCCGTGAAGGGTTTGCCATCTGGGTCACGGTCGTCGCCGTTAGGCTTGGTGAGAATGTCGGCGGCCACGGTTGCCCCATGATCCTTGAAGAACCCGGCCGACCCCTGTGCGATCAGCTTGTCGCTGTCCTTGGCCAGTTTCTCGGCCTTGTCGTAGGCCTCCTTTGCGGCGGCCTCCTTGGTCTCGGCGTCGGTCTTCGCCGTCTCGGCGGCGTTCTTCGCGGCCTCGGCCTTGTCGGATGCGGCCTTCTTCTGGTCGGCATCTTTTTGAGCCGCAGCTTCTGCGGCCTTGGCGTCGTCAACCGCCTTGCGGAGTTTCTCCGTGCCGCCCGCCGCGTTGTCGTAGGCAGCCTGAGCGGCCTGGGTTTCCTGCTTCTTTTGCGCGAGCGTCGCCTGGGCGTCGTTCAGCGCCTGCTTCGCCTGCGTGCTGGCATCCTGCGCGGCCTTGTTGGCTTCGGTGGCCTTCTTGACCTGCTCGTCCTTGGCGGTGACATCCTGGTCGGCTGCGTCTTTCTTCGCCTGCGCGTCCGTCACCGCGGCAGCGGCCTGGTCGTGTGCGGCTTTGGTGTCCTCGGCAGCCTTGGCTTTGGCGTCGGCGTCGGCTTTGGCGTCGGCGACCTTCTTTTGGCTGTCGGACAGCTGCTTGTCGAGGTCGGCGATGTCGGCCTTGGCGTCCTTCACGTCCTTTTCGGCGTCGGCCAGGGTCTTCGCGGCCGCGTCGGCCGCGGCCTTCTTCTCGTCGAGGCTCGTCTGCGCTGCCTTGACCGCGGCATTCGCGGCTTCGGAGTCGGCCTTGGCCTGCGCGATCGCTTCGGGAGTGGCCTTGTCAGCCTGGACCTTCGCGGCCTCGAGGGCTGTACCGGCCTGATCGGCCGCCTTCTGGGCCTTCTCGAGCTCAGTCTTGGCCGCAGCCTCTTCGGCTTGAGCCGCATCGAGTGCCTTCTTGGCTTCTTCGACGGACTTTACCGGCGAGGCAGGCTGCGTGGACGCGGAATCACTCTGGGGAGGGGTAGCGTCCTCGGCGAACGCGACGGAAGGTGCAGCGGCGCCGCCGGCGACGAGGCCCACCGTGAGGGCCGCAGCGGCGACATTGTGCGAAATGCGAGTATCTTTCATGATCGCGTAGGTGGCCGGGGTGCGCCACCGAGTCCTTTCCATACGAGAAGACCGTGGATGGGAGAGCGTTCATCGCGGCCGCGAGCAACCCGACAGAGGACGACGCGGTCCCCGAGGTTGGCCACAGCCACAATGAGGGCGGCGCCGCACGCGGCACCACCATGAAAATACCCCAATCTGACACTGCGAAGTGGAGCGATTATCACGAATGAGACGTAAGACATCGTCACGGGTGAGACCTGGCGTTAGCGCGTCGTTCGCGCGGCTTTGGGCGGGGAAATCGAGGGCTTAGCGATTCCGCAGGTCAGCGCCTTCAGCCGCGCCGATCCGCGCTGTTGCGTCGCTCCACACCTGGAAGTGTCTCGCGGCCACGTAGGACGGTGGTGTCATGAACGAGACAACGCGCGAGTTGGACGAGGACGAACGCGGCGAACTCGAGCGGTTGCGTAAGGAACACGAGGAGCTGCTGAAAGACAACGAGTTCCTCAGGAAGGCGGCCGCCTACTTCGAGGACAAGCGGGGATCTCAGCCGCCCTCGAAGTGACCGTGGCGGAGACCGCCGACGGGGACGATTGCGGTGTCGTGGGGATTCCCCAACGCTCAGCGGCCGGCGAGCTCCGCGAAGCGTCGGATCAGCGTTTCTGATGCCTGCCGCATGTCTTCCCAGTGTTGAGCGGTGAGTGCGAGGACGCCCTCGAGGGTGTAGTCGGCGCCGTGGGCGGCATCGCTGTCCGATCCGCCGTCGCAGGCCGGCGCGCTGTGGCGATTGGCGAGGTCGTTGCGTGCCCAGCGGGTGAACGTTTCGCGGGTGGCCTCGGGGTGAAACTGGACGCCCCAAGCCGATTCGCCGATTCGGAACGCCTGCGGGTAACGCGGGGATGTAGCGAGGAGGGTCGATCCGGCGGGCAGCTGCGAGATTCCGTCAGAGTGCGACGCCAGCGACCACCACTGCGGCGGCATGGCCTGAAACAGCGGATCGGTTGCCGCGGCGTCGGTCGCCGTGATGGGGGTTGGGCCGAGCTCGAGGCCGGCTTCGTGGCCGACGGTGACGACGCCGCCGATGGCGACAGCCAGCAGTTGCGCGCCCAGGCAGATTCCCAGGCAGGGGATGGATTGCGAGGCGGCGTCGGCCATGAGAGCGCGGACGCGCGGCAGCCAGGGTGCTTCGTCGTCGGCGTAGGCGTTCATCTCGCCGCCGAGGACGATCATCGGCGCGGCTGCTCGCGAGGGGAGTGGGTCGCCGGCGTGCGGGCGCACGAGCGTGTGAGGGGGAAGCCAATCGGCGAGATATCCTTCGTCGACGCTGGTTTGGTGCTCAATGACAATCATCGATCCCGACGCTAGCAAAAGCGCGGAAGCCGCCGCGATCGGGCAGACGGGCTGGGGCTTACCCCTCGCCCTGGGAGCACCGGCCGCGATAGCGTGGAGGGAGGCGGCGCCGCGAGGGCGTCCGCGCGGCAAGGAGGACATCATGGCTGAAGAAACCGTCGCGATTCTGTTTGCTCCGGGCTTTGAAGAGACCGAGGCCGTCGCACCCTATGACGTGCTGCGGCGCGGCGAGGTCGCCGTCGAGTGCGTCGCGGTGAGCGACGATAAGACGGTCAAATCATCCCGTGACCTGCCGATTGTCTGCACGCACACGCTCGCCGAGGTCGACCTCGGGAACTACTCCGCGCTGGTGCTGCCTGGCGGAATCCCGGGGATGCCGAACCTTAAAGCGACCGATGCGGTCCGTGAGGCGCTCACCGATTTCGCGGCCAACGGGAAACTGGTCGCGGCGATTTGTGCGTCGCCGTCGATCCTCGCCGAGCTGGGCCTCTTGACTGGGCGTCGCGCGACCGCGAACCCTAATTTCCAGCACATTCTCACCGAGAACGGCGCGACTGTCATCCAGGACGAGGCCGTCGTCGACGGCGCCATCATCACGTCGAAGGGCGCGGGCACGTCGGTCGCGTTCGGCCTGGAAATCCTGCGCTACCTGCGCGGCGACGACGCCGTCGCCAAGGTCCGCAAGGGCATGGTGCTCGACTAACCAGTCGCATCGAGCTGGTGCCGCGCGGGTGCTGACTGCGGCCGGCAGGGAAGGTGACGTATTGGCATGAGTAGCAACGACCCGATGATCAAAAAAGCGGTCGAGGAGTTCTATGCTGCCGACGCCAAGTCCCAGTGGGTTTTCCGTGACTTTTTTGCGGTTGCACCAGCAACGACAATGGATGTGTGGCGTCGCGTTGGGAACTATGAGGGGCATGTCCCGCACCGGTACTTCAGTATGAGTAGTCCGGACTATAAGTACGTCGGCTTCCAGGCGGACGTGACTGCACACATGCCGTCGGATGTGGATCCGCGTGTGACGGCACGCGAGTTCTCTGAGATGTGTGGTGTGGGAAGAAGACATGACCGCGCCGAAACGCAGCAGAGAAGAAGCGCGCCGACTGCTCCATGAACACGCGATGTCCAGGCCAAGACGTTAGGCCACGCCGCTACGGATGAACCCACCCGGGGACCCGGGCGTCGATCGGCATCTCGTGGGACCGCACCGACAGTCGTCGAGGACGTCGACGCCGCCCTCGACACAAACCCCGCCACCGCAAGAGAAAACCCCGGAACCACGAGGGTCCCGGGGGGGTATCAGTGGAGCCGCGGGGAATCGAACCCCGGTCCGATGGCTAATCCTCAAGACTTCTCCGTGCGCAGTCTGCTTGCGTTCTGCTTGGCCCTAACCTTAGCTGCAGACGAGCGGCTAACGGGCCCAGTCACCGAAATGTCGCGATACCCCGGGTGACGGGGAGCATCGCCAGTGGCTTCATAGACAACGCCAGGATCCGCAGCTGAAGCATCTGCGGGCTGACGGACTTTTAAGGCCTCGCGCGAAGTTTAGGCAGCGAGGGTGAAGTCAGTGCGGTTTTGTTCAGCACTTATTGGTTTGTGAAGGACGTTAGCGAGATGACTTCACATTCTCGGCACGCTTCCCTTGAATCACCAACCACCGTCGAAACCGATCGGCCCCCTATGGAATTGTTTCCGGCATGCCGGAAACTCCAGGCTACCGTCCTCCTGGCGTTGCCGCAACCCCTCGCCGGGAGGGGGTGTCAGGGGGTGAAAACCGCGTGATTTCCGTTAAAAATGAGAGCCGGTGTTGCGAAGATCACGTGAGTCCGCGAAAGCGTGGTCGCGGCCATGAATCGGCCCGAAAAACCCGGTTTTCGGCGTGGTCAGGGCATGATAGACGATTGAGGCCGGTTCTGGCTATTGCCGTGCCCTATGTTCGGTTCGAGGGCGGCGCGAACCCCGATGTTTCCTCACAAAAGCCCAGCAAGGGATACGCAGTGGCCACGGTTTCTGAGTAGAGTAGGGGCGTCAAACGAGCTGGCAGCGAGTCCGACTCGCTCCCGCGTCCATCAACGAGAGGATGACAATGTCCGTTAACCGCACTGAGCTGGTTGCCCAGATCGCCGAGCGCGCGCAGCTGACCAAGGTCCAGGCCGAGAACGCGCTTGCTGCTTTCCAGAACGTTCTCATTGACTCGCTCAAGGAGGGCGAGACGGTGAAGGTGACCGGCCTGTTCTCGGTTGACCGCGTCGAGCGCGCCGCGCGCACCGGTCGCAACCCCCGCACGGGCGAGGAACTGCACATTCCGGCGGGCTACGGCGTCAAGATCACGCCCGGCTCGACCCTGAAGAAGGCCGTGTCGAACAAGTAACGACACCACAGCGAACGAAGGGACCCAGGACCAGCTCCTGGGTCCTTTCGTTTATCCACCCACCCGCCCTGGCCGAGGGCGCCGGTGGAGGCAATCGGGTGCGCGCCCTACACTGGGACGCATGAGCGTTCACTCTTACCCCTACGCCCGCCAGGAGGGCGACCCGGCTCCGTCGGGCGGAACGTCAGTTCTTGAACGGACCGAGATACGACCGGAAAAGTCTGACGGCGACAACGAACGCTACGCCCACTACGTCAAACAGGACCGGCTCAAGCGGTCCGGCACCGGCCAGGCGGTCGTCGCCCTGTGCGGCAAAGTGTGGGTCCCCATGCGCGACCCCAAGGGCTACCCGGTGTGCCCGAAATGCCAGGCCATCTACAAAGAGATGCGCTCCCACGGGCCTGGCTGGCCGTTCGTCGACGGTGGAGGCGCCTCTTCGTGACGCCCGCGAGCAACTCTTCCGCTCGCCACCCCGCATCGGCCTCGTCCCATCAGACACCGCACCAAGCATCGATTTTCGCCGCCGAAAACATGTCGCCGGCGTATCCGCACCGTGCAGCGTGGGGGACAGCGGGCCGACTGCGTCAGTGGCAACAAGCCGCCCTCGACCAGTATCTGCGGGCCCAGCCGCGGGACTTCCTCGCGGTTGCCACACCCGGCGCAGGCAAGACGACGTTCGCCCTGCGTATCGCCGTCGAGTTGTTTGGCGCCCACGCCATTTCGAAGGTGACGATCGTCTGCCCGACCGAGCACCTGAAAAATCAGTGGGCCGGTGCCGCGGCGCGCGTGGGCATCCACATCGATCCGTCGTTCACGAACTCCCAGGGCCAGGCGGGCTCGCACTTCGACGGCGTCGCCGTCACGTATGCGCAGGTCGCAAAGAATCCTGGCCTGCACGCTCAGCGCACCCGGTCGTTCCCCACGCTCGTCATCTTCGACGAGATCCACCATGCCGGCGACGCCCTCTCGTGGGGCGACGGCGTCCGCGACGCATTCACCGCAGCCGCCCGCCGACTGTGCCTGACGGGCACGCCCTTCCGCTCCGACACGACGCCGATTCCCTACGTCCGCTACATCGAGGAGGAAAACGGTATTCGCCGCTCCCGGGCGGACTACACGTACGGATACGGCGAGGCCCTCAAAGACGGCGTCGTCCGCCCGATCATTTTCCACTCGTATTCCGGCGACATGCAGTGGCAGACCAGCCAGGGCGAACAGATGGCGGCCCGACTGGGCGAGCCGACGACGAAAGCGATGGAAAAACAGGCGTGGAGGACGGCGCTCGATCCGTCGGGCCAGTGGATCCCCGAGGTCCTCGCCGCCGCCGATCAACGCCTTGACCAGGTGCGACGCCAGATCCCCGACGCCGGTGGCCTCGTCATCGCGTCGAACCAAAAGGCCGCCCGCGCCTACGCCGCCCATCTGGCCGCGATCACCGGCCGCGAGCCCGTCGTCGTCCTCTCCGACGATTCGGGTGCGTCGGAACGCATCGAGGACTTCCGCGACTCTGACGAAAAATGGATGGTCGCCGTGCGCATGGTCTCCGAGGGCGTCGACGTGCCGCGCCTGTGCGTCGGCGTGTACGCGACGTCGACCTCGACGCCGCTGTACTTCGCCCAGGCCGTCGGCCGTTTCGTGCGTGCCCGCAAGAGGGGAGAGGTCGCCAGCCTGTTCCTCCCGTCGGTCAGGCCGCTACTGGGGATGGCTTCCGAAATGGAGGTCCAGCGCGACCACGCCCTCGACCGGGTCGTCAACCCGGATGCGCCGACCATCGAGGAGCGGATGATGGCGCAGGCCAACGCTACCGAGCAGGCGTCGTCCACCCTGCTGGGGGAATTCCAGGCCCTCGGCGCCAGCGCCGAATTCTCGGGAGTCCTCTTCGACGGCGCCGAGTTCGGGACGGCGGCCCAGGTGGGGTCGCTGGAGGAGCAGGAATACTTGGGCATCCCCGGTCTGCTGGATCCGGATCAGGTGGCGACCCTGCTGCACGACCGCCAGGTCAAACAGTTCAAAGCCCAGCGCGCCGCGCAAAAGGCCCAAGGCCAGCGCGACGACAACTCCCAGGTCGCCGACTATCGCCAGCGCGCCGCCAAACGCAAGGAACTCAACCGGCTGGTCGCGCAGTATTCGCGGCGCACCTCCCAGCCGCACGCGGCGATCCACGCCGAGCTGCGCCGCCGCTGCGGCGGCCCCCAGGTCGCCCAGGCGACGACGGAAGACATCGCCAAGCGCGTTACCATGCTCCGCGCCTGGTTCGTCGGAAAAACCGGGTAAATGCGCGCGGGCGCGCCGCCATGAGGCGACGCGCCCGTGAAGCCGTCCTTGTTGCGGCTATTCGGTCTTGTCGGGCCGGTTCGCCGCATCGATGTAGCGCGTGGGGATCGCCGGCTCGCCCGCCGACAAGCGCCATCCCGAATAGGGCAGCTCGTTGCGCGAACGCACGTGGTGTGCCTGGGCGTCCAGCAGCGCCTGCGGCCCCATGAACGACCGGTCGATCTGGCCGTCCTTGACGTAGATGACCTGCAGCGGCCTGGCGCCCTCGGCCTCGAAGACCTGCGCGGCCTGGTCGGCGTCGTCGGCCACGACGATCAGTTCCTCGGTGGCGTAACCGTCTTCGCCGATCGCACGGCCAGCGTACTTCAGCCCGCCGACCGTCTGCTTCGACGCTGACTTCTTGGCGACGTCGTGGCGCACACCGTCCTCGTCGTCGTACTGGACGAGCTTGTAGACGAGGGCGGCCGTGGGAATCCCCGAGCCGGTCACCAGCTTGGTGCCGACGCCGTACGAATCGACGGGCGCGGCACCCAGCGACGCGATCGCGTACTCGTCGAGGTCGTTCGTCACCGTGATCTTCGTCGTCTTGGCGCCCAGCGAATCCAGCTGTTCGCGGACCTTAAACGCCTGGGCGACGAGGTCGCCCGAATCCAAGCGGACCGCCCCCAGCTCGCCGCCGGCCTCGCGGGCAATCGCGACGGCACGCTCGACGCCGCGTTCGACGTTGTACGTGTCGACCAAGAGGGTCGTACCCGGCCCCATCTTGGCGACCTGCGAACGGAACGCCGCCTCTTCGTCGTCGTGGATCAGGGTGAACGAGTGCGCGGACGTGCCGATCGTCGGGATGCCGTACCGCTTGCCGGCCTCGAGGTTGGACGTGCCCGCAAAACCTCCGATAAAGGCCGCGCGAGCCGCGGAAACGGCCGAGCGTTCGTGCGTGCGGCGCGCACCCATGTCCATGCAGGGGCGTCCGTGCGACGCGATCGTCACGCGCGACGCGGCCGACGCGACCGCGCAGTCATAGTTGAGAATCGACAGCGCCAGCGTCTCCAAGACGACGGCCTCGGCGAACGTTCCGCGCACGGTAAGAAGTGGCGAATTCTCGAAATAGCATTCGCCCTCGCGGTAACCCATAATGTCGCCGGTGAACTGATAGGTCCGCAAATAATCGAGGGCATCGTCCGACACGATTTTCTGTCGGTGCAGGTAATCGATGTCGTCACTGTCGAAGGTGAAGCGCTCGAGCGCCTCGAGGATTCGGGCGCAGCCGGCGACAACGCCGAAGCGGCGGGCTGGAGGTAAACGACGCCCAAATAGTTCGAATACCGATTGGCGGTTGGCCACTCCCGATGCTAAAGCGGCGTCCACCATGGTCAATTCGTACATATCCGTCAGCAAAGCTGTCGTCGGTGAAGAGGTCATAGTCTCAAGCCTAGACTGTCATTTCGCCACATGGGGCGCTCTGACGAATGATGGCCCCGAAACCGCCCGCGGGGCCGGTCTAGCTGCCTACGATTGGCCTATGACCGGTCCCACAACCTTGGCTGCCTCCCGGCCCGAAATCCGTGCTCAACAGGGGCACGCGGGTTGGCGCACCGTCGTATGGGACGATCCGATCAACCTCATGTCGTATGTCGCCCGCGTATTCCGCGAGCATTTCGGCTATTCGGCCGATACGGCGCACGACCTCATGATGCAAGTGCACCAGCACGGGTCCGCCACGGTGTCGCGGGGCACACGCGAACACATGGAGGCCGACGTCGTCGCCATGCACCAGTACGGGCTCAAAGCGACTCTCGAACCTGATCTGCCATGATGCCGTTTTCCGCGACGCCGGGCGGATGGGTCTCGCGCCTGGAACCTCACGAGCTCGACCTGATCGCCCGCGCGGCCACCGAGGTCGCCGCCGTCCTCGATCCGCCGATCATCGACCCCCACATTCTTGGCGCGCTCACCGATGACGACGTGCCGGTGCCCGAGCCCCACGACCGATCCCTGTCGAACCTCTTGCGGCCGATGGCCAGCGACCCCCAACTGGCCGGTGAGTTGCGGACGCTCAGCGAGGACGATCTGCGCGCCGACAAGGCCCGTCGCCTGCGGATCTTCATCGACGAGCTGCGCGAGGCCGCGAAGTCCCAGGGGCTCGTCTATATCCGCTCTGGCGAGGAGTGGACGTGGCTGTCCGCCCTCACCGATATTCGTCTGGCGCTGGCGGGGACGCTCGACGCACAGTCGCCCGCCGACGTCGACGCGGTCACCGACTATGCCCTGCGTGTTGCGGCGGCCACTGACCCGGCCGAGATCATCGACGATTCCGAGCTAGATCCGCTGGTCGCGACGGTTTTCACCATGCTTGGTGCGTGGCAAGAGTCACTGTTGTCCGCGATGGATGGGAGGGAGGGGAGTCGATAGGCTGACACAGTGAATAACGCACCTATCGGCATTTTTGACTCTGGCGTCGGCGGATTGACGGTGGCTCGTGCCATCCTCGACGTGCTGCCGCACGAGGAAATCCGATACGTCGGCGACACGGCCCACACGCCGTATGGCGACAAGCCTCTGGCTACGGTGCGCGAATACGCCCTCGAGATCATGGATGATCTGGTCGATTCGGGCGTAAAAATGCTGGTCATCGCCTGCAACACCGCCTCATCCGGGGTGTTGCATGACGCGCGGGAACGCTACACCGACAAGCGTGGGATTCCCGTCGTCGAAGTGATTCTGCCCGCCGCCCACCAGGCGCTACGCACGACGACGAATGGCCGGATCGGGGTGATCGGCACGGCGGCGACCATCATGTCGGGCGCCTACCAGGACACCCTCTCGGTCGTCCCCGGTATCCAGGTGTTTGCCCAGGCCTGCCCGCGTTTCGTCGGGTTCGCCGAGGCGGGAATCACCACGGGGGCAGAGCTGCTCGAGGTCGCCCACGGTTACCTCGACTCGCTGGTCGCCCAGGACATCGACACTCTTGTGCTGGGCTGCACCCACTACCCGCTGCTGGCGGGTGCCATCTCCTATGTATGCGGCGACAAGGTGTCCCTCGTCGCCTCGTCGGCGGCCACGGCCAAGCGGACCTACGTCGAACTGGTCGAACGCGACCTTATACGCGACCCGCAGCTGCCGGCACCCCATCACATCTTTATCCCCACCGGCCCCTCCAAGCAGTTTATGGCGCTGGCGCGCCAGATTATGGGGCCCGATGTCGAGGGCTTGTCCAAGCCCGATCAGGCGAGGAGTCAGTAACTATGCGGTTGGTCATCGTTGGATCGACGGGGTCGATGTCGGGGCCGCGCTCGGCGGCGTCGTGTTACCTCGTCCAGGCCGAGGACGCCGGACGCACGTATTCGCTGGTTCTCGACATGGGGCCGGGCGGCTTTGGTGCCCTGTGGCGGGTGTGCGACCCCCACGCGGTCGACGCGATCGCCCTGTCGCACCTGCACATCGACCACTGCGGCGACCTCATGTCGATGCAGATTTTCCGGCGGTGGCATCCCGGGGGTGCGCTGTCGGCTCTCGACCTGTTGGCGCCGGCCGGTGCCGTCGAGCGCATGCGTGGCCTCGACGGTTTTGCCGGGATGGACGACGACTTTTCCGGGGAATACCGCCACAAGGTGCTGCGTGAGGGCGCGGAATTCACCGTGGGGCCGATGACGATCCGCGCGTTCCCCGTCCACCACACGGTCGAGTCGTACGCCCTCCGGGTGGAGGGTCCGGGCCAGGGCGGCACGCGGGTCATCACCTATTCGGGCGACACCGACGAATGCGACGGCGTGGTCCAGGCGGCGGCGGGCGCCGACCTGTTCCTCTGCGAATGTGGCTTCACCAAGGCCGACACGGCCCGCGGTGTCCACCTGGACGGTCAGCGTGCGGCGCGGGTGGCGCGGTCGGCGGGCGCCGGCCGCACGCTCCTCACCCATATCCAGCCGTGGACCGACGCGCAGGTTCCGCTGGCCGAGGCCCTCGACGAATGGGCCGGGCCGATCGAGCTGGCCGACTCCGGCGCCGTCTACGAGGTCTAGGCGGCCGGCCTTTCCGGCAGGCCGCCTAGACGTTAGGGCAGGTCGCTGGCGAAAGGCCCGGTCTCGAGCACCGCGGCGATCACCGGCGCCAGCTGGCGGAACGACTTCCCGCGGTGCGAGATCGCGTTCTTTTCTTCCGCGCTCATCTCGGCTGTCGTTACGTCGTAGCCGTCGGGGATAAAGATCGGGTCGTACCCGAAGCCACCCGTTCCCCGGCGCTCACGAATGAGGTGCCCGCGGACTTCGCCGAGCGCCGACCTCCTGATCCCGCCGGGAGTGACGAGGGCGGCGGCCGACACGAAGGCCGCCTGCCGATGCTCGTCGGGCACGTCCGCCAACTGGGCAAGCAGGAGGTCGAGGTTCGCCTGATCGTCGCCGTGATGGCCGCACCAGCGCGCCGAGAAAATGCCGGGCGCCCCGCCCAACACGTCGACGGTGATGCCCGAGTCGTCGGCGACCGCCGGCAGACCGGTGGCGTCGCACAGCGCCTGCGCCTTAATAAAGGCGTTTTGCGTGAACGTCACGCCGTCCTCCACGGGCTCGGGCGCGTCGATGCCGGCGGCCGAGATAACCCAGCGGTCGTCCCAACCCGTGACGACCGGCGCGAGGATCGCCCGCAACTCGTCGAGCTTGTGGGCGTTGTGGGTGGCGAGGACCAGTTTGGCCCCCTCGGGGACGGTGAGGGTCACAGCTCCTCCTTGAGGGCTTTGAGCTGCAGTTCGCGCAGCTGACGGTTCCCAGCCGAGGCGAGGTCGAGCAGCTGGTTGAGCTCGTCGCGGTTAAACGGCGCACCCTCGGCGGTGCCCTGGACCTCGACAAAGTCGCCCGATCCGGTCTGAACGACGTTCATGTCGGTCTCGGCGGCCGAGTCCTCGACGTAGGGGAGGTCGAGGCAGGCCCGCCCGTCGACGATGCCCACGGAGATCGCGGAGATCGAGTCGGACAGGACAGGTTTCGTCGCCGAGTCGGCCCGGATCAGCCCGTGCTTTTGGCCCCAGGCGACGGCGTCGGCCAGCGCGACGTAGGCGCCCGTGATCGAGGCCGTGCGGGTGCCGCCGTCGGCCTGGAGGACGTCGCAGTCGACGACGATCGTGTTTTCGCCCAGCGCGCTGAAGTCGACGATCGCGCGGAGCGACCGGCCGATCAGGCGCGAAATCTCGTGGGTGCGGCCCGACCGCTTGCCCTTGACCGACTCGCGGGGGCTGCGGGTGCTCGTCGCGCGCGGCAGCATCGAGTATTCGGCGGTCACCCAGCCCAGCCCGGAGTCCTTGCGCCACCGGGGGACGCCCTCGGTCAGCGAGGCCACACAGAGGACGCGGGTGCGGCCAAAGGACACGAGGACCGAGCCTTCGGCTTGCTCGATCCAGCCGCGCTGAAAGGTGACGTCGCGCAGCTGGTCGAGCGCGCGTCCGTCGGGTCGGGGAGTGAAGTCGTTACTCGTCATGCCTCTACCCTAAGCCCCCGCCGGGACCTTATCCCGAGCGGCCCACCCCCACCGGGGGATAGCGTGGAGTCATGACGGTGCCTCCTTCCCTCGCCCGCGGTGGTGTCGACCTCGACGCCGCCACCCGCCGCACCTTCGACTCTGACATGGCCCGAGACGTCGCGACCCGGCTGGTCGCCGTGGGGCCGGGCCGCACCGTCCTCGTGGCCGAGAATCTGACCCTGGCCAGCCTCGATACGGCGGCACGAACGCGGCTGTGGCAGGCCGAGACGCCACAGCAGAGGTTTGCCCGCGGCGGCCTGTGGTACCTGGGGCGCGTCGACGGCACGCCCTGCTGCGGTGTCGTCCTCGACTCCGACGAGGCGGCCGATTGTGGCCACGCCGCCGGCGACACCGAGCCCGCCGGTATTGGGCAGTGGCCCGCGTGGCTGTCGATCCGCCAGGTCTGCCACGTCCCGCCCGCCGATTCGACGTTGGCGTCGCACGCGCTGGCGCTTTCTGGATGGTGGCGGACCAGCCGGTTCTGTACGCGCTGCGGCGGGGCCGTGGCTGCTTCGGCCGGCGGATGGGAACAGTACTGCCGCTCCTGCGACACCATCGAATACCCCCGCCAGGACCCGTCGATCATCGTCGCGATTACCGACGCGGATGACCGGCTGCTGCTGGCGCATAACACGCTGTGGCGGCCCCGCTCGATGTCGGTCATTGCCGGATATATCGAGGCCGGCGAGGCCGCCGAGAGGGCGATCGCCCGCGAGGTCGCCGAGGAAACCGGCCTATCCGTCACCGACGTCACCTATGTTGCGTCCCAGGCGTGGCCTTTCCCGCGGTCCCTCATGCTGGGATTCCGGGCGCGCGCCCTCTCGATCCAGCTGACGTTGGCCGACGACGAGCTTGACCGGGCGGTGTTTCTCAGCCGCGACGAGTTCGATCGGGCGTGCCGCGACCAGGCGATCAATCCGCCCGCCGAGACGGCGATCGCGGCGACGCTCATCACCCAGTGGCTGGGCCATCCGATTATTCGGGGAGCTCACACGTTGCCTTGGTGACCGAAAATGACAGTGGTGTGTGGTTAAGTCGATGTAGCCTTTTCGCAGAGAGGAGACCCCATGCACGAACCGGATCCGGACCAACTGCTCGATCAATTGGATGAGCAACAGCGCGTCGTCGCCGCCAATCCGACCGGCGCGATGGTCGTGCGTGCGGGCGCCGGGACGGGCAAGACCAGGGCGATCACCTATCGCATCGCCTACGGCGTGGCCACGGGCGCCTATACGCCTCTCAACGTCATGGCGGTGACGTTTACCCGCCGGGCGGCGACGGAAATGCGGACCCGACTGAAGCAGCTCGGCTGTGGCACCGTGTTGGCCCGCACGTTTCATTCGGCCGCATTGTCCCAGCTGCGATACTTTTGGCTCGCGGTCGTCGGCGGCCCTATCCCCGAGATCGTCGATCGCAAGGCGTCGCTTGTCTACGCGGGGGCCTCTCGGCTGGGGATCACGCTCAGCAAGGAGCAGATGTCGGACGTCGCCCAGGAAATTGAGTGGGCCGCCGTGTCGCTGGTAGGGGACCACGAATACGTCGCGCGGGTCACCCAAAATGGACGCATCCCTCCGGCCGGCCTCGACGCGCAGACGATGGCGCAGCTCATCGCCTCATACAATCAGGCGAAGGCCGATCGCGGCGTCATGGACCTCGAAGACGTGCTGACGCTGACCTGCGGCATGCTCGAACAACGCCCGGACGTCCTCCGCCAGGTGCGTCGCCAGTATCGTTATTTCGTCGTCGACGAGTTCCAGGATGTCTCGCCCCTGCAGGCCCGTCTGCTCGACCTATGGCTGGGGGATCGCCGGTCGCTGTGCGTCGTGGGCGACGCGGCCCAGACCATCTATTCGTTCACCGGTGCTACCGACCGGTACCTGCGCGAATTCACGACGAAATACCCGGAGGCGCGAGTCGTCGAGCTGGTCCGCGACTACCGGTCGACGCCCCAGATCGTCTCGCTGGCCAACCACCTGATGACCAGGGCCAAGACCACCCAGTCGGTGCGGCTCGAGGCCCAGCAGCCCTCGGGCCCCATGGTCCAGTTCCACACCTATGCCGACGACGAGGACGAGGCGGCCCAGGTGGCGAAACAGATCGCCCAGCTGGTCGCGCAGGGCGTCCCGCTCAAGGACATGGCGATCCTCTACCGGATCAACGCCCAGTCGGTCGCGTTCGAAGAGGCGCTCGAGGACGCCGGGATCGCCTATATCGTCCGCGACGCCAAGCAGTTTTTCCAGCGCTCCGAGGTCCGCAAGACCATCACGACACTCATGGGCCTCGTGCGGGTGTCGCCGACGACGACCGAGCTGGGCGAGGTCATGCGCAGCGGCGTCGCCCAATTCGGGTGGCAGCCCGAACCACCGGAGGGGCCGGGCAAGGTCCGCGAGCTGTGGGACTACCTCAACGCCCTCGTCCAGCTGGCGGATACGCGCGAGGAATCGAAGATGACGCTCGTCGAGCTGGTGGCCGAGCTCAAGGAACGCGTCGACAACCAGGCGGCGCCGCAGGTCGACGGCGTCACGCTGTCGTCGTTGCACGCCGCGAAGGGCCTCGAATGGGAAGCCGTCTTCCTCGTCGGCTGCTCCGACGGCCTGTTGCCGATCAAGCAGGCGACCTCGAGCGCCGAGATCGAGGAAGAGCTGCGGCTGGCCTACGTGGGGGTCACCCGTGCGAAGCGGCACCTGTCGGTGTCCTACGCGCGGGCACGCTCCGCGGGAGGACGCGGAAACCGCAAGGTGTCGCCGTTCTTCTCCCGGGTGTGGCCCGACGTCGGCCGGGCCCAGCCGAAGCATCGGCGGGCCACGTCGAAACAGGAGACGTCGAAATTCTTGGCCGAGGCTGACCCGGAAGAGGCCGAGACGTTCGAGCGGCTGCGCGAGTGGCGCGGCGCGGTGGCGAAACAGCTGGGCAAACCCGCGTACGTTGTCGCGACCGACGCAGCCCTGCGCAACATCGCGCACGCGCGCCCCAAGACCCTGCGCATGCTGGGGCTGCTCCCCGGGATCGGCCCGGTGAAACTGAGGACCCTTGGCGCGTCGATCCTCGCGGTGGTTGCGGGCGGCGACATTGATGAGCAGGCGGCGAGGGCGGCGGCCGAGTGGGCGTCGGACGACGTGCCGCCCGAGCCCGTCGGCTAGTCGCCGCCGCTTTGCAGGTCGTGGGCGCCGCACGCGCAGTCGGCGTGGGGTGCCCAGTGCCGTACCAACGGGACGGGGTCGCGGGGATTCCACACCCACGAGGTTCCCTCCAGTTGGGGCGCGTGTGCCCAGGTCAGCGTGTGGATGATCTCGCGGGCGGCGAACGCGGCAGCCTGGGTGGTTGTCAGAGGGTCGGCCAGGGGGACCGGTCGGTGACGCAGCTGTGCGGCCACCACCGGCCACGCCGGGTCGTCGTCGCGGCGTGTGAGGTCGACGCAGTGTAAACACGGCGTCAGCCCGGGACGCACCAGGGGCCCCACCTCGATGCTGGCCTCAGTGACGACGATCGGCAGGTGAGGACGGTCGGCCGCCATGTGGGGCGCCGCCCAGGTCGGGGGCACAGAGAATCCACTGACGACCACGGCGAGGTCGCTGTGGGCGGCGGGATGAACGAACACGCGAGTGCAGGGGTTGGTGATCGTGCCGGCCGTCGCCTCGGTGCGGGGACGCCCGATGCCCGAGGCCGGCAGCAGAGGAACATCCGTGTTCTGGACGACCTGGGGGTCCGACACGTGGATCGTCCCGACGCCCGCGTCGGCCAGCAGGTGGGTGAGGCGAATGCCTGCGGCCGACAGGCCGACGACCTCGATTGTTGAGCGCCGCAGCGCGCGATTGACGTGGTGTGCGTCCTCGCCATAGCTCCACGTCATCGGCGACGCCTGGGTGGCCGGGCGGTGCAAGCGGGCGGCGACACCGGCGCGGCACAGCTGGTCGACGAAGCCGTCCAGTTGGTCCTCGGATACTCCGTGGCGGGCGGCATAGCGGACCGCGTGGCCCCGCGAGAGGGCGCTGGGCAGGTGCAGTAGCACGGCGGCTTCGGCGTCGGTGAGGCCGTCGAAGATGACGCCGCTGTTGGGGGCGGTGCCGAACTGGACGCTGGAGCGCGACCGGATGACGGACGGGATGTGGGCGTGGACGTACAACAGATTCCTCCTTGGGGGCCTGGCCTCAAGCGTCGCAGGTTTTCGCGCCGGGTGGGCGGACCGAGGAGGACCTGTGGATAACCTACGTGAGGTCGTCGCCCGCGTCGCCAGGGCCCGCCGGTCCGTCGTCGGTGTCGGGGTCGGAGGTCACCGTGTGGTCGCCCTCCGACTCTGCGCCGGGCTCGAGGCCCGAGGCGTAGCCCAACGTGCCGCCTAACAGCTCGGCCAGCTCTTGGTCGACGTCGGCCTGCTCGGCCTTGACCGACTCGCGGCGGGCGGTGAATGACGCCGGATCGTCGAGGTCGGCCGCCTGGGGCATGACCGAGGGGTGGTCCCACAGCCGGTCGCGTTCCTCGATTCCGATCTCGGAGGTCAGCTGGGCCCACAGTGCCTGGGCATCGCGGGCCCGCTTGGGCCGCATCTGCAGCCCGACGAGCGTGTGAAGGACCTGCTCGGCGGGGGAGCCGCTGGCGCGACGACGCCGCATCATCTCGGAGAGCGCGTAGGTTTCAGGGATGAACGGCGCACAGGCGCGCGTCGTCACTTCCTCGACCCAGCCTTCGATGACCGCCATCGTCGTCTCGAGCTCCTCGAGCGCCTGCTCCTGCGCCGGGGTGGGGTCGGGCGAGAAAATCGCGTCGCCCAGGTTCTTGGCGATCCGTTCGGGGTTGAAGCCGCCCTCGGTGCCCTCGGTCATGGCGTCGCGCATCGCCTGCTCGATCGCGTCGGAATCCAGTGTGATCTCGTTGGCGTAGCGGCGCACCGCGTCAATGACGTGCGCGCGCAGCCACGGGGCCGCCCCGAAAAGCCTGGCGTGCGCGGCCTCGCGGACGGCGAGGAAGGCTTCGACGTTTTCCTGAGGCGTGCCGAGTTCTTTTGCGAACGCCTCGACGTTGGGATCGACGAGGGCGACGGCGTGCTCGGAGCCCAGGGGGATACCGATGTCGCTGGAGCCCAGTGCCTCGCGGGCCAGCCCGCCGATCGCCTGCCCCAACTGCATGCCGAACAGGCCCGACGCCATCTTTTCGACCATTTCGGCCGGCGCCATGGGGCCCATGAGGGGGCCGAGGCCGGGCACGGCCGCACTGACCTCGGCCGTCGAGAGGTCCATGCCGGCGCGACGCAGCTGTTCTTCGAGGGCCTGCGAGATCGCGCGGGTCGCGTTGAGGGCGACGGGTTCGCATAGCTGTTCCCACACGCCAAACGTGCCCTCGACCCAGTTTTCGCGATTCCACACGTACCGGTTCGGGGTGCCGCAGGCCAGCGCGGTCACGGGGTCAAGCCACAGGTCGGCCTGGGTGAGGGCCTGACGGAGCTCGGCCGCGCGGCTGGCCATGACCCGATGGTCGTCCTCGCGGGCGCTGGTGCGGGCCAGTTCCTGGGCAATCGTCCAGTTGACGGGCCCGGAGGAGGTAGAGAAGAACGACTGGAGCTGGCCCATCACCTGGGCCGTGGTGGCCGGGTCGAACGTACCCGGCGTGAGCGGCATCGACGTGGGATCGATACCGGCGGCACGCATCTGCGCGACCATGCGGGCCGCGGTTTCGGCGCCAAACACGGCAGCGAGCATCTGCTCGATCATGGCGAAGTTGTCGCCGGAGTCCTCGGCCATTAACTGCTCCTCTCGTAGCGGCGGTACCTAATTTTAGTGGGGACATCACGAAAACCGCGAGCAGAAAAGCGTCCTCGACGTTTGCCGGGAGTGAACGTCACACGCCGCGTTGTCGCGACGGGATCGAACGGATGATTGAATGGCGACGTGACTACAGGCACCCTCGACGACCATCAGCCCCAGGGGCGGTGGTCCACCCTTCGCAGCCGTGTCGGCTATGTCCTGATCATTGTGGGAGTCCTGACGCTCGTACTCATCGGCGTCGTCATCCCCATGCCCTACGTCATCGAGGGGCCTGGGCCCACGTTTAACGTCCTGGGTAAAGACGGCGGCAAGAAGATCATCCAGGTCTCGGGCGCCCAGACGTACCCGACGAAAGGTCAGCTGCGGATGGTGACGGTGTCGTTGCGAGGCGGCCCCGGCTCGCATGTCACGGGCCTCGAGGTGCTGTGGGCGCTCGCATCGAAAGACTCCCAGGTGTATCGCGAAGAGGAGATCTATCCGAAGTCGCTGTCCGCCGACGACGTGAAAAAGATCGCGCAGGCCCAAATGACGGGCTCCCAGTCGTCCGCCGAGGTTGCCGCCCTCACCGAGCTGGGAATGACCGTGCCCGCGACGTTCACCGTCGTCTCGGTCGGTAAGGATTCGCCCAGCGCCGGCAAGCTCAAAGAGGGCGACGTGTTGACGGCCATTACGATCGACGGGACGCGCCACGAGCTCAAGGACGGCGCCAGTCTGTTTAGCATCATGGAGAAGACCCCGGCAAAAACCCCGGTCACGGTCGATTTCAACCGGTCGGGTGTGGCGCATCAGGTGACGGTCAAGTCGGTCAAGCGGCCCGATGGGCAGGGCTCGATCATCGGCGTTGGCCTCGATCCCAAGGTCAAGCCTCCCGTCAAGGTCACCGTGTCCCTCCAGGACGTTGGGGGCCCGTCGGCGGGAATGATGTTCGCCCTCGGCATCGTCGACACGATGACGAAGGAGTCGCTAACCCGCGGACAGGTGATCGCGGGTACGGGCGCCATCTCGATGGGTGGGGGAGTCCAGATGATCTCGGGCGTGCCCCAAAAGATGCGTGGCGCATCGGATGCTGGCGCCCACTGGTTCCTCCTGCCGTCCGGGAATTGCGCCGACGCGGCCGGCGCCGTCCCGCGGGGGATGCGGATCGTCCCGGTCGACACGCTCCACGAGGCACGCGGCGTCGTCGAGGACATCGCGGCGCATCGCACGTCGAACCTGCGGACCTGCCCCGCGAAGTAGGGACAGCCGCTTAGCCTTGCAGGGTCGCCAGCAGGGCGTTGGTCAGGCCGGGCGCCAGGTCGGCCCCCTGCATGAGGGCGTCGGGCTCCGGATGGGACTTCGCGCGCACGCCGCACCACATCTGCCCGTCACGCAGCACCGCGGTGATCACCCGCACGTCGGTGCGGTCGGGGTGGTTCTCGGCCCAGCGCGCCTGCTCGTCGGGATCCGCGGGCATGTCCTCTTCAGCCGAGGGCGGTAGGACGACGCGTTCGACGCTGATCGCCGCGCCCACCACCTGTTCGGGGAACTCGATGCGTCCCAGCAGCTCCTCCAGCTCGACGGCCGGCAGGTCGTCCTGGAGGATCGCCGTCAGGTGGTCGGGAACGTCGGCAAGGATCTCGCGGAGGAACGCCTGGTCTTCGCCGGCGAGGTCGGCGCCGGCGTCCAGCAGATCAGCGGTGGGGGCCAGGGCAAACAGGAAGGGAGGGCGGTCCCATCCCAGTTGGGCCACGTGGCTGTCGATTTCGCGCACGCACGTGCGCAGGGCGGCGTTGGATGCGTCATTCATCCCTCCATCGTGCCACGAAGGGGACTCGAGGGCGGGGTGGGCGATCTGGGCGTGGACTAGGCAAGTGTGCAACAATGGCCCCAGCAGACGCCAACTCACACTAAAGGAGCATGGTGAGTAGCAACTTTTTCGACATTTTTGGAGACCTAGGTGCCTCCGGGCCGGGTAACTCGCGTCCGCGAGGACGCGGTTCCGGCCGCGGTTCTGGGGGAAATCGCCAGGTCCCCTCGATCAGTTTCCATCGTCCGAAGATTGGCCCCTTCGGAATTACGGTCATTATTCTCGCGATTATCGCGTTTATCATCTATATCGGTTCCCGGTTCGGTACCGAGATTCTGTGGTTTAATCAGATTGGTTACAGTCGTACCTTCTGGACCCAGCTGTTCGCGTCGGTGGGAATGTTTTTCCTTGGCGTGATTTTTGCTTCGCTGATTCTTATCGGCAATTTCCGTCTGGCTTACAGTATCCGGCCGGACGAGTCGAAGGTGCCGCGGTCGATCCTGCCGTATCGTGAGGCCTTCTCGGCCCACCGCAAGGGGCTGAGCGTCGTCTTGCCGCTGCTTATCGGCGTCATGGCGGGCCTGTCGTTGGCGCCGCGTTGGCGCGAGTTGCTCGTCGCGATCAACGGCAAGTCGTTTGGCAAGGTCGACCCGCATTTTGGGATCGACATTTCCTTCTTCACCTTCCAGTTGCCCCTCATCGACACCCTCCTGTCGTTCTTCGTCACGATGGTGGTCATCGCCCTCATCGCGTCGCTGATCATCGACTATGTCGTCGGGGCGATCCGCTTTGGGCCGCTGCGTGTGGCCCGCAAGGCGCGCGTCCACCTGGGCGTGTTGGCCGCCATTTTGTCGGTGCTTATTGGCCTGCGCTACTACGTCGATCGGTTCGTCATGATGTATCAGACGGGCTCGCCGACGGACGGTGCGATGTACACGACGTTGCACGCTGAAATGCCGGGGCGCCTCATTCTTGCGATTATCGCCATGCTCATCGCCGTGCTGTTTATCGTCGCCGCATTTAAGGGGTCATGGTATTTGCCGGCTGCGGGCGTCGCCGTCCTCGTTGTCTCGGGGTTGGTGCTCGGCCTTATTTACCCGCTGATTATCCAGCGATTTGTCGTCTTGCCGAATGAGCGTGATTTGGAGTCGCGCTATATTCAGCGCAATATCGACGCGACGTATGACGCCTATGGGATGAAGGGGCTGCAGTACGAGAATTACACGGCCCGCACGGATGCGACCGCGGGCCAGCTGCGGTCGGACTCGGTGACGACCTCGCAGATCCGTCTGCTTGATCCCGAGATCATCGCGCCGACGGTGCGCCAGATGCAGCAGTCACGTCAGTACTACACGTTCGCCGACCAGTTCTCGGTCGACCGCTACACGCTGACGGATGCCGAGGGCAAGGAAGAGAAGCGCGACACGGTGATCTCGGTGCGCGACATCAACCTGTCGGCCCTGTCGGCGTCGCAGCGTAACTGGGTGAACGACCATACGGTGTACACGCACGGCTTTGGTGTTGTTGCCGCATACGGTAACCACCTCAACTCGGACGGCCTGCCGGATTATTGGGAGCAGGGCATTCCGTCGCGTGGTGAGATGGGCAAGTACGAGGAGCGGGTGTATTTCTCGCCGAACTCCCCGCAGTACTCGATCGTCGGCGGCCCCAAGGGCGCGAAGGCCCAAGAGCTCGACTATCCGGATGATAAGAAGGAGGCCGGCCAGGTTCGCACGACCTATGCGGGCAATGGTGGACCCAGCGTCGGTAACTTCTTCTCCAAGCTCATTTATGCCGTGAAGTTCGGTTCGGCCGACCTGTTCTTCTCGGAGCAGGTGAACTCGAAGTCGCAGATCCTCTACGACCGTGACCCGGCGCTGCGCGTATCGAAGGTCGCGCCCTACCTTACGCTCGACAACAAGTCGTATCCGGCGGTTGTCGACATGGACGGCAACCCCAAGACCCCGAAGCGGCTGGTGTGGATTATCGACGGCTACACGACGTCGGATTCGTACCCCTATTCGGAGCACACGGACCTGGACGAGGCGACGGCCGACTCGAGGACGGCGAACCGCGAGCTCTTCGCTCCGGAGAAGTCGATCAACTACATGCGCAACTCGGTGAAGGCCGTGGTCGACGCCTATGACGGCTCAGTGACGCTCTACGAGTGGGACTCGAAGGATCCGGTCCTCAAGACGTGGGAAGGGATCTACCCCGGCCAGGTCAAGAAGATGAGCGCGATCTCGGGCGACCTCATGTCGCATTTGCGGTACCCGGAGGACCTGTTCAAGGTTCAGCGCAACCTGCTGACGACCTACCACGTGAAGGACGCGCCCCAGTTCTACACGGGTGGCGACCAGTGGCGTCTGTCGGAGGACCCGACGTCGCGGCAGAACCGTCAGACCCAGGTTCAGGGGACGACGCAGCTGCAGCCGCCGTACTACCTGACGATGAAGATGCCGTCGCAGAAGTCGGCGCAGTTCTCGCTGACCTCGGTGTATGTCCCTGGCGGCGACGCCCAGTTCAGGCGTGCGCCGATGGCGGGCTTCCTTGCGGTCGACTCCGAGACGGGGAATACGCCGGGCAAGGTCCGTGACGGCTATGGCAAGCTGCGGATGATTGCGTTGCCGTCGTCGACGACGGTGCCCGGTCCCGGTCAGGTGCAAAACAACTTCAACTCGAACCGTACGGTGAACCTCGAACTCAACCTGCAGGACCAGCAGGGTTCAGAGGTCACGCGCGGCAATCTGTTGACCCTGCCGGTCGGCGGTGGCCTGCTGTATGTCCAGCCGGTTTACATCCAGTCGACGGGTGACACGTCGTATCCGCAGTTGCGGAACGTCCTCGTGGCGTTCGGCGACAAGATCGGGTTCGCGCCCACGCTCGAGGAAGCCCTCGACCAGGTGTTCGGCGGCGACTCGGCGGCGACGACCGCGTCCAGCGGTGCGGCGAAGCAGAGCACCGATACGAAGAAGCAGCAGCCGGCTGACGCGAACCAGCGGTTGACGTCGGCGCTGCAGGATGCGGCGGACGCGATGAAGGCGTCGGATGAGGCGATGAAGAAGGGCGACTGGTCGGCCTACGGCGACGCCCAGAAGAAGCTGCAAAGCGCCATCCAGGCCGCGCAGTCGGCACAGGACGAGGTCAATAAGACCTCGGGTTCTTCCAAGTAGCGTCAAGCGATCCAGGCGGGCCGGGAGGGTGCCCTCCCGGCCCGCCTGTTTGTTGTCCACTAGAGGGCGCGGCGTTGGGCGAGGTAGAGGAGGATCGCGCGGACGCGGCGGTTGTCCTGGCCCGGGTCGAGCCCGAGTTTCGCGAAGATCGACGACACGTGCTTGGCGATCGCGGCCTCGGAGAGGACGAGCTGGGCGGCGATTTCGGAGTTCGAGCGCCCCTGCGCCATGAGGTCGAGGACTTCGTTTTCGCGCCTGGTCAGCTGGGTGAGGCCCAGGCGGCCAGACCGCAGCATCGCCGTCGTCACCTCGGGGTCGACGACGACGCCGCCGGACGCGACGACGTCGATCGCGCGAATAAAGTCGGCGACGTGGGCGACGTGGTCTTTCAACAGATAGCCGGTGCCCGCGGTGTCGCCGGGAGCCTCGAACAGTTTGGTCGCATAGAGCGGCGACACGTATTGGGACAGGACGATGAGGCCGATCGCCGGGTGGCGATCCCTCAGCTCGATCGCGGCCTCGAGGCCGTCGTCGCGCATCCTCGGCGGCATGCGGACGTCGGTGATGACGACGTCGGGCGCCGTACCCTTCGCGACGAGGTCGTCGACGAGGGGGACGAGGGTGTCGGCGGAGTCGGTCTGTCCGGCGACCTCGAAGCCCTGGCGGGTCAGCAGGCCGGCCAGGCCCCCGCGGATGAGGCCGGAATCGTCAGCGAGGACGAGGCGCATGGGTTCCCTCCTGTGGTGAGACGACGACGGATGGCTCGTCGCGGTAGAGGAGTAGGGGGATCGAGGCGACGACTTTCGTTGGCCCACCGGGTGGCGAAAGGACCTCGAGGGAGCCGTCGATCGCGGCCAGACGTTCGCGCATGCCCTCCAGCCCGCCGCCCGGGCGGATGACCGCGCCGCCCGGACCTGCATCGATGACGATGATGCGGAGGCTTTCCGAGCACGTGACAAGCACCGAGATCGCGGCGCCCGGCGCATACTTGCACGCGTTCGTCACGGCCTCGAGCGTGGCGAAATAGGCGGTCGCCAGCACGCCCTCGGGCAGCGGCGGCAGCTCCTGGGGACACCGAAGGGTGACGACGTCGTCGAGCGTCTTGAACGCGTCCTCGAGGGCGGCGAGGAGGCTCAGCTCTTCCAACGCCTGCGGGTGGATCCCGTGGACCGTGTGACGCAGCGCCCGCAGCGAGCGCTCGATGTTGGCCTGCGCCGCCTCCAGCAGATCACGCAGCGGCCCGGGCTGGGCGGCCTCGGGCAGGCACAGCGCCTCGCCGACGTTCATCGACGCGGCCACCAGCGTCTGCTGGGCGCCGTCATGCAGGTCGCGTTCGATGCGGCGCCGCTCGATCTCGTACGCCGACACGATGACGCGCCGCGACTGGATGAGCTTGTCGATCTCGGCGGCATCATTCCTGGTCGCGTCGCCTGGACGACGCCCGATACGATGAGAAAGCCACGCCATAAACCCATCGTAAGATCCCGAGCGTCGAGGCGGCGCAGTCGGGCGCAAAAAGTAGTGCCAGCACTACCCCAAGTCTCCAGCTGGGGCGGTTCAACGCCGCCTCGCGTCAGCGTGAAATAGGCACCATGAGCAATGAACTGATTTCTGCAGTGGCCGTGTCGAAACACTTCGGCCGCGTCAACGCCCTCAACAATGTCAGCCTGACGATTGGCGCCGGCGAAACCGTCGCCGTCATGGGGCCCTCCGGCTCCGGTAAATCGACCCTCCTCCACTGCCTCTCCGGCGTCCTCGTTCCCGACTCCGGCGAAGTCCTTTTCGCCTCCCGCCCGTTCTCGACCCTGTCCGATTCGCAGCGCTCGCACACTCGACTGGGCAGCTTCGGCTTCATCTTCCAAGACGGCCAACTGCTCGAAGAACTCACCGCCCGCGAAAACGTCGCCCTGCCCCTCATGCTGAAGGGCACCCCGCGCGGCAAGGCCCTCAACAGCGCCGACGCCGCCCTCGCCCGCCTGGGCCTCACCGACCAGCGCAACCGCCGCCCCGGCGACATGTCCGGCGGCCAGGCCCAACGCGTCGCGATCGCCCGCGCGCTCGCGGTCAAGCCGGCAGTCGTGTTCGCCGACGAGCCGACGGGCGCCCTCGACCAGACGACGGGCGCCGAGGTCATGCAGGAGCTCATCATGGCCGTCCAGACCACCGGCTGCTCGCTGGTCGTCGTCACCCACGACCCGACGGTCGCCGGCTGGTGCTCGCGCCTGGTCGAGATCCGCGACGGCCGCGTCCACGCCGACCGTGCACTGTCGGCCAGCGGGGAGGAGCGGTGATGACGACCCAGACTGTTTCCGCCCCCGCCGCGCTGAGCCCGGTGCGCCCGCGCCATATGGGTGGCCTCCTCGGGACCCTCATGAGGGCGCGTTTCACGTCCGGCGGCGTCGCCCGGTGGCTGCCGATCCTCGCCAGCGCGGGGTTTGCCATATCGACGTGGCTGACGCTGACGGTCGCCGGCGGCACGTGGATGCTCTATCAGCGCACCGTGACCCCGCCGGGGTTCCTCGGTGAGGTCGTACGGCACGACAAGGGCGCCCTGTTCCTTCTCCAGTGCTATGTCGCCCTCGCGCTGATCGCCTGCGCGCTGACCGTGGGGCCGCTGGTGTCGCTGGCGGCGGGCGCGGCCCGTCTGGGTGCGCGCACGGTCGAGCGGCGCCTGGCCGTCCTCCGCCTCGTTGGATTGTCCTCGCGCGACGTCACCCGCCTGTGCGTCGGCGAGACGGCGATTTTCGCCGTGGTCGGCGCCCTCCTCGGGTCGGTTCTCTATGTCGTCACGCTGCCCGCGTGGCGGGTGACGACGATCGAGGCCGTCCAGATCGGCTCCGGCGAGATGCTGCTGCCGGTTGGCGGGTGGGCGGCGATCACCCTGATCATTGTCGCGATCGGCGTCGTCTCGTCGTGGTTCGGGCTGGCGCAGGTGCGGATCTCACCGCTCGGCGTCGCCAGGCGGTCGCTGCCGCGCGCCCTCAAGGTGTGGCGTCTCGTCGCCTTCGTCGCCGCGCTCGTCCTGTTCTGGGTCATGCTGCCGTACATGTTCTCGAGCAAGTCGGTTCAGGCGATCTGGCCGTTTGCCCTGGTTGCGCTCGCCCTGTTGCTGGTGATCGGCGGAATCAATCTGGTCATGCCGTGGGTTCTCCAGCAGCTTGCCAAGCTGGGAGCACAGATGCCGTGGGCCAGCGTGATGACGGCGAACCGCAGGATCCAGATGGATCCGAAGGCGACGTGGCGCAGGGTGGGTCCGGTCTCGATCGTCTGTTTCATCGCCGGCATGGTCGGGGTGAGTCCCGTGTTCGGCGCGAACGTGGACCTCGAGGAACCGCTCAAGACGATGGCTGCGGCGATCGACCGTGACATTCCCCTGGGGATCGCCATCACCATGGTCATCACCTTTATCGCGGCGGCGTTCATGGTGCTGTCGTCGGCCGCCTCGGACATCCTCGAGCGTGCCGAACAGTCGCGGGCGCTCTACCGCATGGGCGCGCCGATGCGGTACCTCGCCCGGACGGCGTGGTTCGAGCTGGTGATCCCGCTGCTCGGCTGCCTGCCGGCGCTCGGATTGGGCTACCTGCTGGCCAGCCCCATGCGCCGCATGGTCGAAAAGGTGGGCATCGAGACGCACAGCTCGGCCGGCCTCATCTGGGGCGCCATGATCATCGGCCTGGTGCTCATCGTGACCAGCCAGATCAGCGTCGAGCCCCTGCGGCGGGCGACCGCGACGCTCAACCGCCGCCGCAACGACTAGGAGATACACGCCGCCAAACAGGCCAGGGCCCCGCACGTCAGGAGTGCGGGGCCCTGTCGTATCTCGATGAACGTGATGCTTCTGTCCGAAACAATCACGCTCATGGGCCCACCCGCGTGAACGTGACCAAAAAAGATCACGTTCACGCGGGTGGGTCCGCGCATGAAAAAATCCCGGCACGTCAGTGCCGGGATTCTGCGGTAGCGGGGGAGGGATTTGAACCCCCGACCTCCGGGTTATGAGCCCGGCGAGCTACCGAACTGCTCCACCCCGCGTCGGTGATTACTACGTTAAGTCACTTACTCAGCCCAAGCAAATCGAAGCCGCGTGAGTCGCGCCACCTTTGTCGTCGTGCCGGTGTCGGTAAAGGCGCAGCATACGCCCTGTTTTCGTGATGTCGGAACAGGGCGTGCGGTCGGGTCGCCACGGAGAGGACGCGTCGAGGACGCCGGGATATGCGACGACCGCTGCGAGACATCCGAGGATGCCCCACAGCGGTCGCCTGAGGTAGTGCTGCTAGAACGGCTGGTCGGCCGGGCGCAGCGGCTCTTCGCCCATCGTGTCGATGAGGAGCCGCGGGTCGTCCGAGGCCGAGCCGGGGAACGCCAGCGCCGGGTCGTACGGCATCGGCTTGAGGCTCGTCCGGCGGTGTGCGGCGTAGAGGGTCAAACCGATGGACCCAAAGAACCAGGCGAGAAGCACCCAGATGCCAGGCTGGGGGACAAGCACCGAGCCGGCGGTCATCGACCTCACGCCGCGGACCGTGTAGCCCATGGGAAGGATCTTGTTGAGGATCTGCAGGGGCTTCGCCGTCGTTTGGATGGCGAACGTGCCGGCGGCGGACGCTAGCTGCAGACACATGAGCAGCAGCGAGATGAAGCGGCCTCTAAACCCGGCCACCGCGACGCACATTTGGTTCATCGCGACGAACGTTAGCGACGACAAGATACACACGCCGGCGAGGCCGACAATGTCGGCGGCGTTGAGGTCAAGAAGCAGCTCGAGGCCGAGCACTGTGGCGATCGACTGGATGACACCGAAGATCGCGGCGGTGCCGAACGAGCGGGCAGCCGCGACCCAGAAGGGCTCGTAGAGGCTGCGGCGCAGGTCGAGTGCCGGGATGACGAAGAAGATGCCGATGCCGCCGACGTAAAGCGAGAGCGACATGAAGAACGACGAGAAGCCGATGCCGTTACTGCTCACGGCGTTGAGGCGCTTGGGGTTGACCTTGATCGGCTGGGCGGCGACCTTGGCGTTAGCCGCGGCATCCGACTTGCTGATCGACGGAATCTTCTTGGCGCCCTCCTGGAGCTTGTCGGACAGCTCCTGCGCACCCTTGGCGGCGGTCTTCGTTCCGCTGGCCAACTGTTTCGAGCCGGTGTTCAGCTGGGTGGCGCCGGCGTCGACCTTGCTTGCGCCGGTCGACAGCTGATGGGCGCCGGAGTCGACCTGCTGAGCGCCGGCGGCGAGCTTCGCCGTGCCGGCCTCGGCCGCCTGGCCGCCGTCACGCAGCTGCTGCGAGTTCTGGGCGAGCGTCCGCGCGCCGTTGTGCAGCTGGGTGACACCCGGCAGAATCTGGTTGTCGAAGGCGTTCGCCAGTTTCGCCGAGCCCTCGCCGGCCTGTTGGACACCCGAGTTGAGTTTGATGGAACCGGCGGTCAGCGAGGCCGTCGCGTCCTTCAACGTCGTTGGGTTGGTCTCCCAGTTCGGGGACAGCTGGGTCGCCTCGAGGATCTGCTCGGCGCCGTCGCGCAGAGTGGGCTGCGAGGGGCTCGTGCCGGCCTTGAGGGCGGCGGCGAGTTCGCTTGCACCCGCGTTGAGCTGCCGCCCACCGCTGGCAAGCTGGTTCGCGGCGTCTGCCGCTTGGCCGACGCCGGCCGACATCTTGGCGACCTCTGCGGGCAGGGTGTCGGTGGACAGGCCCGTCTTTGCCAGCTCGTGGTTGATACCCAGGCACATGACGTCGAGTTTGAGGACCGAACAGCCGTGCTGGAGCCCCTGGGCGAGCTGCTCCATCTGGGCGATGCCGCCGGCAAGTGAGTTGGAGTCGGTCGCCGAGAGGGCGTCGGCCAGCTGCTGGGCGCCGTCGGCGAGTTGAGCCGTGCCCGTGGACAGCTGATCGGCGCCGTTACCGGCCTTGTCGATTCCAGCAACCAACTGGGTGGCGCCGGTATTCAGCTTGTTGACGCCGTCGTCGGCCTTGAGCATGCCCTGCGCCAGAGCAGAAGCGCCGCCGGCCAGCGTCGACTGGTCGTTCGTCGAGGTCAACTGAGTCGACAACTGGCGCAGGCCCTCACCGAACGAGGGGTCGCCGTTCTGGCCCTGAGTGAGCCCGCTGTAGAGCTGGTCCGTGCCTGCAGCCACCTGGTCAACACCGGTCGTGTACGAGGCGATGCCCTGGGACAGCGTGTGCGAGCCGGACTGGAGCTGTTGCGATCCCGCGAGGATCTGATCGATGCCCGCGGTGAGGGTCGTCGAGCCGGTCGCCAGCTGGCTGGTCCCACCCTTGAGGGTGGTGGTGCCGTTGTAGAGCTTGGTGGCGCCCGTCGCCAGTTTGTTGTTGCCGTCAGCCAGCTTGCCGGCGCCATCGGACGCCTGGGTCATGCCGTCCTTGAGCGGCCCCATTTGCAACAGCAGCGTATTGATATATTTGTCGGCTGCTTGCTCGGACAGGACAGTCTGAAGGGTACGGGAAACCGACGTGGCCGTCGTGCCCGTGAGGTAGTTGACGCCGTCATTTGTGTAAAGGTGCAGCGTCGAATCCTTCGGCTGGTTGCCGTTGCCGGGGTTGGCTAGGCCCGCGAGGTTCTCGGATACGCCCTCGGGGATGAGGAGGACGGCCTGGTAAGTGCCGCTTTCGAGGCCGTCGCGCGCCTCTTGCTCGTCATCGACGCGCTGCCACTTGAACCCCTGGTCCTCTGTGTTGGACCCGGTCAACTTGTCGGTGAGTTCCTCGCCGACATCGAAATGCTGCGTTTTCCCGTTTGCGGTTGCCGAGGCCGGTTGGTCAAGGTTGACAATGGCCGCGGGAATCCGGTTAATCCGGGGAATAGGAGCTTCGTATGCCCAGGTCAGTAGACTGGAGTAAAGAAGCGGGACGGTGGCCAATGCCACAATGATAATGGCATTAGCGACCCGGCTGCCGGTGAGCTTACGCATGCACGACTCCTCGTGAACGATTCTGATCAGTCAGAATGATACACCCCTGTATCAACGGCTCCACCTCGGAGGTGGTGATGTGGCACACTGGCTGTGTGAGCATAAGAGCCACCCCTCGCATTGCCGCTTCCCGTGCGGCCCGTTTGGCAACCCCTCCAACCCCGCGTCGAGCCGATACGGCACGTCGGTTGCTGGAGGCTGCTGCCGCCCTCATCTGTGAGAAGGGGCTGGCCAACACCTCCGTCAATGCTATCTGTCGGAAGGCCGGCTTTACTAGGGGTGCGTTCTATTCATCGTTTCGTGATATCGACGATCTGTTGGTCACACTCGTCGACGACCGGTATTCCGAACTCGGTGAGATTATTCGCCAAAACGAGGCGGCATTCGAGAATGTGGGCAGCGACGTCGAGGCCGACGACATCATCCGTGCAGCCCGCCAAATTGGCTATGCGTTACCGAGTTCACGGGATTTCTATTTGCTCCACGACGAGCTCGTCCTGTGCGGCGCACGTAACAAGGCAATCGGCGAGCTCATGCGGCGCTACGACGACGAGTTAGCGGCGTCGCTGGCCGACCTCATCGAGGAGACATTGGCCGGGTCGGGCCTCAGGCTGACCGTCGATCCGTTGGCCGTGGCCGACCATACGCTGGCGCGGTGCTCACGGTTTTACCGGCGGATCCTCCTTTCCCACACGAGTGATCAGAAGGAGATTCACCACGCGATTGACCGGCTGGCGGAAGAGGCGATTCCCTTCATCCTTCGCGCCGCGGTCGAGCGGATTCCGGCCGAATCGGCTGAGGACTAGGCCCGCTCCCACACATCGACGCGCCATCGGGCGTCGCCCGATTTCTCGCGCCACGTGCCGTCGGGATCGGAAACCAGGCCGCTGCGCCATCCCGTGCGTTCGGCGTCGCCGGGCACCCGCCGCCACTGTGACTGAGGGATTTCGGGGGCACGCACCGGCAGATGACCGGGCAGGTCGACCGTCGTGACGACAAGGGTGCTCGCCAGCGGCAATGCTTGAGCATAGAGGTGGGCGCCGCCGATGATCCACGCGGGCTCGGTTTCGCCCGCGCACGCGGCGAGCGCCTGATCGAGGGAGTGGACGATCGTGGCCGGCGGCGCTTCGAGCGTGGGATCGCCGGTGAGGACGATGCTGTGGCGTCCCGGCAGGCAGCGGCGCCCTAGCGAGTCGAAAGTGCGCCGCCCCATGATGATCGGGCAGCCGGTTGTGCACGCGCGAAAATGCGTGAAGTCGGCGGGCACGTGCCACGCCATCGAGTCCCCGGTGCCGATGCCGCCCGAGCGGTCCTGGGCCCAGATGAGGGCGATCTCCATCCCGCCCCCCTAGACCGCGACCGGCGCTTTGATGCCGGGGTGGGGGTCGTAGCCCGTCACCCGAATCATGTCGGGCGTGTACTCGAGGATTGAGGGCGCTCGGTCCAGCTCGAGGGTGGGGAACGGCCGCGGCTCACGGGACAGCTGAGTCTGCACCTGTTCGACGTGGTTGGAATAGATGTGGCAGTCGCCGCCGGTCCACACGAGGTCGCCGACGCCCAGCCCGGCCTGTTGGGCGAGCATGTGGGTGAGCAGCGCGTAGGACGCGATGTTGAAGGGCACGCCGAGGAACATGTCGCACGAGCGCTGGTAGACCTGCAGCGACAGCTTGTCGTCGGCGACGTACGCCTGGAACAGCAGGTGGCAGGGCGCCAGCGCCATCTGGTCGAGCTGGCCGACGTTCCACGCCGACACGATCATCCGCCGCGACGCGGGGTCGGTGCGCAACGTGTCGACCAGCTGACTGATCTGGTCGATCGTGCCGCCGTCTGGGGTCGGCCACGACCGCCACTGGACGCCGTAGACGGGCCCGAGGTCGCCCTCGGGGCTAGCCCACTCGTCCCAGATATGGACGTTTTGGTCGAGCAGCGGCTGGATCGAGGACGACCCGGACAAGAACCACAGCAGCTCGGCGACGATTCCCCGGAAGAACACGCGTTTCGTCGTGATCAGCGGGAAGCCCTCGGACAGGTTGTAGCGCAGCTGGCGTGCAAAAACGGATCGGGTGCCGACGCCGGTGCGGTCCGACTTTTCGGAGCCGTTGGCGAGGATGTCGGCCAGCAGGTCTTCGTAGGTGTGCGAGGTTGCGGTCATCGAGTGGTCTCCACGGCAGGTTGGTTGGCGTTCATGCGGGCGAGGACGTCGGCGCCCGTGCCGGCGGGCGCGTCACCCAGCGACGTGCGGATGCCCTCGACGACGGTCTGCGCGATCTTGCGGCCAGAGAAGTAGCCGACCGCGGCGCCCAGCCCGAACGGCAGCAGGCGGCCGACCATACGCCGCGACGCGGTCTTGGCCGTGCGCTTCGCCGCATACTTCGTCAGCGCCTTGTTGACGCTGCGCAGAGTGGGGGAGGACAGGTGCTTGAGCTGCGAGCGCGCCCACGCCAACGACGACAGGCCCAGCTGGTCGGAGACCAGTTTCGCGCCCTCCTCGCCCAGCAGTGACGTGGAGACGAGGAGACGCCGCTGGTCGAGGTCGGTGGCCGGCACTCCCTGCAGCTCCGCCATCGTGAGGACATACAGCGTGGTGTTGAGGTAGAAGGTTGACAGCTCACCGGCGGTGAGGGTCGTCGCGACCGCCGTACCCGTGCCGGGAATCGCCGCGCTGGCGCCGACGACGCCGGACAGGGTGCCCGCGCGCGAAATGTAGGTGCGCGTGGCGATCGCCTGCAAGTCGGCGATCGACGCGTCCGGGTGGGACGCGATGAGCTTGCGGGTGTACTCGTCGACGCGCGTGGCCGGCAGCTCCATGGCGACGTCAACGGCGTCGCTCAACGAGCGGATCTTCGGGATGCCCTTCATCGCGTCCTTCGTCCGCCGCGAGGGCGTCGGAACGTGTTTTCCCAGGCCGGTGACGGATGGAACACGCATGAGAGGGCTCCTTTACGCGGGTAAGACTGTGTGCTTTAGCCTATCGCCGCCGCCACCGACGGGCATCAGCAGCGTCGGGCGCCGACAGGGGAGGACGGTCGCGAACCGCCTAGTGGGCGGGCAGCTCGGCGGCATAGGCGGCCTGGGCCTCGGCCTCGGCGTGGGCAAGGTCGGCGGCAAACACGGCGACCTCCTCCTCGATCGCATGCCCGAACAGGGGCACCGACGATTTCGCCTCACCCCAAAAACGCCGGCTGGACCCGGCGTCCTCGTGCGTGATGCTGGTCCGCCCCGTGATCGTCGCGGGAACGCCCGCGACGTCGACCGCCAGCGTGCCCGAAGCACCCTCCGCCGAATGAGCGCCCCAGATCTCCACCGCTGTGACCGTCAACTCAGTGGGCAACAGCGACCTCAATCGAGGGTCAATCTGGGGGACGCCGACCGTCGCCTTCGTCACGACACTGATCTGGTCGCCCGCGCGCGTCAGCGTGACCTCGGCCGCACGCACCCGCTCCAGGCGCGACGCACGCAACTCATAAAAGTGCTGGTCGGTCAGCATCCGCCAGACGTCGTCCGGGCTTCCGGCGTAATCAACAGCGTGTGAAAAATCCACACGGTCCTCCCCTCGACAGTGGAGGCGAGCCCCAGGCCCGGCCCCCAATCTGTCGTGAGAATATCAGAGCCTGGCCCGAAAACCGCAGGATAGACTTAGCCACGTGAGCAGCCTCAACGACCTCGTCACCTCGATCGGCGCCGACCTGTCGCGCGAAGAAATCAACCGTCTCCACGTGCTCGTCTCGGACTGGCAAGTGTTGTCCGACTTTGCCCTAGCCGACGCGGTCTTATGGGTCCAAGGCTCCGACGGCCGATACATGGCCGTCGCGCAATGCCGCCCCGGCACCGGCGCCACCATCCACCTCGACGACGTCGTCGGACTCTACGCGTCGCCCATGCGTGCCGCCCAACTCAAACAAGCCCTCAACGAAAGCGCACCCCGCTACGCCCCCGAACTACGGTGGGCCGGCTCATACTCCGTGTCCGAAGTCCACGTCCCCGTCTGCGTCGAAGGCCGCAACGTCGCCGTCTGCTCCCTCGAAACGTCCTCACAGTCGATGCGCCGCAACGCCGAATCCCTCCGCTGGTTCGAAGAAATCGCCGACGCCCTCGCCTCGATGCTGGCCGTCGGCCGCTACCCCTACGAATCCGCGCCCACCTCGTCCTCCCACGGCATCCCCCGCGTCTCCGACGGCGCCATCTACCTCGACAACGACGGCCTCGTCCAACACATCACCCCCAACGCCCGCTCGTGCTTCCGCCGACTCGGCTACAAAGACTCCCTCGAAGGGCGCATCCTCGCCGAGGTCGTCACCGACCTCGTCTCCTCCACCGCGCCCGTCGACGAAACCCTCGCCGTCGTCGTCATGGGCCGCGCCGCGTGGGTCTCCGAAGTCGAATCATCCTCCGGCACCGTCTCACTCCGCGCCCTCCCGCTCTTCCGCGACGGTGAACGCGCCGGCGCCGCCCTCCTATGCCGCGACGTCTCCGAAATGCGCCGCAAAGAACGCGAACTCCTCTCCAAAGACGCGACCATCCGCGAAATCCACCACCGCGTGAAAAACAACCTCCAAACCGTCTCGGCCCTCCTCCGCATGCAGGCCCGCCGCTCCGACAACCCCGAAGTCAAGCAGGCCCTCGGCGAAGCCGAACGCCGCGTCGCCACCATCGCCCAAGTCCACCAAGAACTCAGCCAAAACATCGACGAAACCGTCGACTTCGACCAGATGATGGACCGCATCATCCGTATGGCCGCCCAAACCGCCGCACCCGACCAAAAAGTCACCACCTCCCTCTCCGGCACCTTCGGCCGAGTCGACGCCGACGCCGCCTCCGCGCTCGCGGTGGTCCTGGCGGAGCTGGTGACGAACGCTGTCGAACATGGCTTCGAGGGCCGCACGTCGGGCACGGTCACGGTGACGTCGCAGCGCGAGGACGGGCACACGGTCATCCACGTCATCGACGACGGCACGGGGATCGACCCCCAGGCGCCCAGCACGGGCCTCGGCACCCAGATCGTCAAGACGCTGGTCAGCTCGGAATTGCACGGGTCGATCGTCTGGCAGGTCCGCGAGTCGGGCGGCACCGACGCGGTCATCCACGCCCAGCTGTAGGGCGACCGGCGCGGGGCGGTTTCATATGGCGGGCGCCTGTCGGAGGAAGCGCCGGGGCGCCCTAAGTTTAGGGGTATGCCAACCACACTTGACCTTGCCGTGATCGCCGGTGACGGCATCGGCCCGGAAGTCGTCGCCCAAGGCGAAAAGATCCTCCAGCGCGCCCTCGCCGACGAGGCCGTGACGCTTAACCGTCACGTCATCGACCTGGGGGCCGACCGGTACCTCGCCAGCGGCGACATCCTTACCGAGGACGACCTCGCGCGCATCGACGACAACGACGCGATCCTTTTGGGCGCGATCGGTGACCCCAGGGTGCCGTCGGGCGTCCTCGAGCGCGGCCTGCTGCTCAAGCTGCGGTTCAACCTCGACCACTACATCAACCTGCGCCCGTCCAAGCTGTACCCGGGCGTGCCGACCCCGCTGAAGGATCCGGGCGCGATCGATTTCGTCGTCGTCCGCGAAGGCACCGAGGGCCTGTACTGCGGAAACGGCGGCACCCTGCGGCAGGGGACGCCGGACGAGGTCGCCACCGAGGTGTCGGTCAACACGGCGATGGGCGTCGAACGCACCGTGCGCTACGCGTTCGAGCTCGCCCGCACGCGCGGCAAGAAAGTCACGCTGGTCCACAAGCACAACGTCCTCGTCAACGCCGGCGGGATGTGGGCTCGCATCGTCGACCAGGTGGCCCGCGACTTCCCGGACGTCACCCACGACTACTGCCACATCGACGCGGCGACGATCTATATGGTCACCGACCCGTCCCGCTTCGACGTCATCGTCACCGACAACCTGTTCGGCGACATCCTGACCGACGAGGCCGGCGCCGTCACCGGGGGGATCGGGCTGGCCGCGTCGGGTAACCTCAATCCCACCCGCACCCACCCGTCGATGTTCGAGCCCGTCCACGGTTCGGCGCCCGATATCGCGGGCAAGAACGTGGCCGACCCGACGGCAACGATCGCCTCGGTCGCTCTCATGCTCGACTTCCTGGGGTGGGACGACCAGGCCCGCCGGATCGAGGCCGCGATTGCGGCCGACATGGACCGGCGAGCCGCGGCCGCCAGCCAGGGAGACCCCCTGGTCAGGTCGACGGTGCAGGTCGGCGACGACATCCTCGCCGCCATGGCTCAATAAAATACCCGGCGCCCTCGCGACGTCACTTGTGAAGAAAGAGAGGATGGGTCGTCATGACCTGGACATTTAATCCCGTCAGCCAGCAGGAAAAGCCCGCTCCGAGCGCCGATGAGGTCGCCGGTCGGTTCCCGCTGAAAGAGGGCGGACAGCGGGTATCCGACGCCGAATACCAGCGGATTATGCGCGAGCTGAAGTTCGGCGTCGACTTCACCGACCACATGGTTCACGCCCACTGGTCGGCTGCCGATGGGTGGACGTCTCGCGAGGTCATCGACTACGGCCCGATCCAGCTGGCCCCCTCGGCGACGATCTTCCACTACGGCCAGGAGTGCTTCGAGGGCATCAAGGCGTACCGCCACGCCGACGGCTCGGTGTGGACCTTCCGCCCCGCCTACAACGAGGCCCGATTCGCCGCGTCGGCTCGGCGCATGTGCCTGCCCGAACTCCCCGAGGGCGATTTCATCGGCGCCCTCGTCGATTTGGTCCGCGCGGACGAGCGGTGGGTGCCGCAGGGCGAGGGGACGTCGCTGTATTTGCGTCCCTTCATGATCGGAACCGAGCCCCACCTGGGTGTTCACCCGGCCAGCGAGGTCGACTTCTACTGCATCGCCTCGCCGTCGGGTCCGTACTTTGCCGGAGGCTTCGAGGCCGTCTCGATCGGCCTGGTTCGTGACTATCACCGTGCGGGCCCCGGCGGCACGGGCGCGGCGAAGACCGGCGGCAACTACGCGGCCAGCCTGCTGCCCCAAAAGCTCGCGGCCGACCAGGGGTTCTCGCAGGTCTGCTTCCTCGACGTCACCGGCACGAACATCGAGGAACTGGGCGGCATGAACATCTTCGTCGTCATGGAGGACGGCACGGTCCGCACGCCCCGGGTCGACTCGGGAACCGTCCTCGAGGGCGGCACGCGTGCGGCGATCATGCGGCTGCTGCGCGACAACGGGACGGTTGTCCACGAGACGGACATCCCCCTGGTCGAGCTGGTCGAGGGCATCGAGTCCGGCGAGGTCGCCGAGCTGTTCGCCTGCGGCACCGCCGCCGTCGTCACGCCGATCGGCCGCCTGGGCGCCGACGATTTCGACGTCACGCTGCCCGTCGGCCCCGTGACGCGCGCGGTCTACGACCAGTTGACGAGCATTCAGCTGGGGATCACTCCGGACCCCTACGGCTGGACGTACAAGATCTGCGACTAGTCGCCTTTTTCCCGATTCGTCCTCGTCAGCTACGGTTTCTTTCGGACCGCCGCAGCTGGCGGGGACGAGCCGTTTCTACGGCCTTCCGATCGTGTGGGGCGACGTTGCGGCCGCGCCAAATTGTTCCATCGGTCACCGTCCGCCGGTACTCTGGAGACCAGCGTTCCAAGCCAGATGGCTCACAGAAAGGTGACTTATGGCGCACAAACTCATTCTTGATCTCGATACCGGCATCGACGACGCCCTCGCGATCGCCTATGCCCTGGGCAGCCCCGAGGTCGACCTCATTGCGATCACGGGGACGTACGGTAACGTCCTCGTCGAGCAGGGCGTCCGCAACGCCTTGGCGGTGACGGAGCTACTGGGGCACCCCGAGGTGGAGGTCGTGGCCGGTCCGGGCCACGCCCTCGAGAAGGATTCGTTCGAGGTCATGGAGATCTCACAGTTCATCCACGGCCGCAACGGCATCGGCGACGTCGAGATCCCCGACGCGCAGCGTGGCGCGGGGGACCAGTGCGCGGTCGAGCTGTTGATCGACGCAGTGAAGACCTACGGAAAAGATCTTGTCTACGTGCCGACGGGGCCGATGACGACGATTGCGACGGCGCTCGAGCGCGCCCCCGAGATCGCCGACCAAATCGGCAAGGTCGTCCTCATGGGTGGCGCGCTGACCGTGCCGGGCAACGTCAACGCGTGGACCGAGGCGAATATCAACCAGGACCCGGACGCGGCGAATCTCCTGTTCCGTTCGCCGACGCCGGTGACGATGATCGGGCTGGACGTCACGCTGCAGACGCTGCTGACCTACGAGCACACGGCGCAGTGGCGCGAGATGGGGACGCCGGCGGCGACGTTCCTCGCCGACATGACGGATTACTACATCAAGGCGTACGAAACGACCGCGCCTCACCTGGGCGGATGCGGGCTGCACGATCCGCTGGCCGTCGGTGTGGCAATCGACCCGACGCTCGTGACGACGCTGCCGATCCACATGAGTGTCGACGTCGAGGGTCCGACCCGCGGCCGCACGATCGGCAATCCCGAGCGGATCGGCGCCCCCAACCCGACAACCGAGGTCGCCGTCGGGGTCGACGTCGACCGTTTCCTTGAGGAGTTCATGGCCCGCGTTGGCGCGGCGGCCAGGAAGGAGACCGTGAAATGACCGGACGTCCCATTATTCTCGACTGCGATCCCGGGCACGACGATGCCGTCGCCATCATGTTGGCGCTCGGCAACGACGCGATCGACCTGCGGGCGATCACGACCGTCGGCGGCAACCAGGTCATCGACAAGGTGACGCGGAACGCCCAGGGCGTCCTCGCCAAGCTGGGGCGCGAGGACATTCCCGTCTACCGCGGCGCCGAGCGTCCGCTGCTCCGCAAGGTCGAGACGGCCGGCGAAATCCACGGGTCGACGGGGCTGGACGGCGTCACGCTGCCGCCGGTGACGGCCAAACTACAGAAGGAACACGCGGTCAACGCGATCATTCGGATGGTCATGGAGTCCGAGCCGGGCGAGCTCACCCTCGTCGCGACGGGGCCGCTGACGAACATCGCCCTCGCCGTGCGCATGGAGCCGCGGATCGTCTCGCGCGTCCGCGAAATCGTCATCATGGGCGGTGGCTATCACGTCGGCAACTGGTCGGCGGTGGCCGAGTTCAACGTCGCCGTCGACCCGGAGGCCGCCGCGATCGTGTTCGACGAGGACTGGGAGCTGACGATGGTCGGCCTCGACCTCACCCACCAGGCACTGGCCACCAGCGCCGTCGAGGAAAAGATCCTCGCCCTCGGCACCGACCTGGGCAGCTTCTTCCTCGGCCTCATGGCGTTCTTCCGCAAGGCCTACCAAGACAATCAGGGCTTCGACGACCCGCCGGTTCACGACCCGTGCACGCTGGCCTACCTCATCGACCCGACGATCGTCCAGACCAAGCGAGTGCCGGTGCGCGTCGAGACCCACGGGGAATTGACGACCGGCATGACCGTGGCCGATTTCCGGGATACCGTGGGGAAGGAATGCCACACCCAGGTGGCGACAACACTGGATGCCGACCGCTTCTGGGACCTGGTTGTCGACGCCGTGCGGCGTTTGAGCGAGCATTCAGTCCCCACGAAGGAGGAGTAAATGAGCAGTGACATTCTCAACGACCTCACCCAGCTGGACGGCGTCGTCGGCGTGCTGGGGTCGATGAATGCCGACTACACGGTGTCGACCGAGCGCCTGCCGAAGCCGGGCGAGACGGTGCCGGGCGGGTCGCTCGAGATCCTGCCGGGCGGCAAGTCCGGCAACCAGGCGGCCGCGGCCGCGAAGCTGGGTGTCCAGGTGCGGATGTTCGGCGCCGTCGGGCAGGACCGCAACGGCGGCTTCCTCAAGCGGTGCCTTTCCGAGGCCGGCGTCGACGTGTCGGCGATCACCGAGGTGCCGGGCCCGTCGGGGACGACGATGATCACGGTCGACGCCAAGGGCGAAAACACGATTGTCTACTCGGCCGGCGCTAACGCGACGTTGGATCTCGAATGGCTGAGCACCATCGAGAAGCAGCTTGCCGAGGTGCCCGTGCTGGGCCTGTGCCTCGAGACGCCGATGGAGGTCGTCGAGGAAGCCGCGCGGATCACGCACGAGGCCGGCGGCACGGTCGTCCTCAACGACTCGCCGTTTATCGCCAAGCTGCCGAAGAAGCTCATCGAGAATGCCGACGTCCTCATCGTGAACGAGCACGAGGCCGGTCAGCTGCTCAACATGACGGTGACCGATCAGGCCGACTGGGACCGCGTCGCGTGGGCGATGGAGGCCTTCGGCTTCTCTCGCTCGATCATCACGCTGGGTGCCAAGGGCTCGGTCGTCCTCGACGGCAAGGACGTGACGACGATTCCGTCATTCAAGGTCAAGGTCCGCGACACGACGGGGTGCGGCGACAGCTTCATGGGGACCATCCTTGCGGCGCTGGCCAGCGGGAAGACGCTGGTCGAAGCCGCGCAGATGGCCTCGTACGTGTCGTCGTTCGCGGCGGCGCGCACGGGCGCCCAGGCGTCCTATGGGACCGCCGTGCAGGTGCGCGCGGCGTTCTCGGAGGCGTAAAACGTCAGACAGTAACCGGCGGCCATCTGCGGGAAAGAGCAGGTGGCCGCCGGTTTTGTGTGAGCGGGATCCGAAGGTGAGGGTGGGGAGCGGCTGCGTATGCGATGATGAGGCCGGATGCCGACGACGCGTTGCCGCCTCGCCGGCAGGTGAGCATCGAGCTGGAGGTCCCCGATCCATGTCTAACGATCCCGTTGTGAGTCTACGAACGTTTGTACCCGCCGACGCGCACGGCCTCTATGCGCAGATGCATGGGCCGGCCGATGTGGCGTGGAAACAGTTGGATGCGCCGTATTTTCATGCGGTCGAGAAGGCCGTGTCGTTTGGACAGTTCGCCGAGGGGTTTTCCGCGTGGTGCGGCCAGGACGATCGCCAAGCCATTCTCGTCGACGGGCAGGTCGTCGGCCTCGTCAACCGCTGTGAGGAGGCGCCTGAGGGTGGCGGATGGTGGGAACTCGGCGTCGTCATCTTCGACCCGTCGCTGTGGCGGCGCGGCATCGGGTGCGCCGCGTTGAGCCAGTGGATCGCTGACACGTGGCGGACTACCTCGGCTAACGTCCTCACGCTGACGACGTGGAGCGGCAATGACGGCATGATTGGGCTGGCCCAGAAGGTCGGCTTTACCGAATGCGGGAGGGTCCCGAACGCGCGGCTGTGGAAAGGCCGCCGTTGGGACTCGGTGACGTTCGCCCTCGCGCGAAAGGGTGCGTAACCGTTCCCGGTCTTACCCCAATCTGTGCGTTCTTTCGGTGTCTAACTGCCGACTATGCACCGAAAAAACTCACATTTAGGGCTCATGGTTTTTTAAGGAGGGTGGTGTGGGTGTGAGGGCGTAGGGGAGGGGTTATCCACAGGGCGGGCGAGGGCGGCCTGTGGGGTGCAGTTTTTCGTTAGGGTGTGGTGTGTCCTGCTTCGGCGGGCGTTCCCTGTCTTGATATTCCCCATGTGGAGGCATTGATGTCCCCTATCTCGAAATACTTTGTGCGCATCGCCGTGCTGTGTGTCGGTCTATTGGTTGTTTGCGGTTGTCTTTCTGGATGTGCTCATGATCAATCCGCTGATGGAAAGAATTCCGCGACGCCCTCGGCGACCGAGACCACGATTGCCCCGCCCGAGGGCGACATGTGGCCCTACCCGACCCCGACCTTGCCGCCGGAGGCCTCCCGCGACGACTCGGCGGGAGCATGCGCGGTGGCGGCGTACTTCTTGGAGGCGATCGCGTATGACGCGACGCATATGCGTACCGATACGTACGAGAAATATGCGGCTGACGATTGTCAGCGATGCCGTGACACCATGAATGGGATAGAGAAGCTGCGCTATACCGGTGCATGGATCCGTGGGCATCATTACCAGGACATCCAGCTGCTTGGTGCGGATAAGTTGACTGATTACGACAATGGTTGGGTCTGTGACTTCGCCGTTCAGCAAGATGGAGTCGAAGCGTGGAAGCCGGGTCGCGATGCGCCTTACCGTGGGAAGGGGTATTCGGGTACGACGAGCGTTCTCCTCAACTGGGTGGGGGACAGCTGGAAAGTCGTCGATTATGGACACGATGACGCCGCAGATAAGAAGTAGTGCGATGCGTAGCTGTCGTGTTTTTCTCGTTGTCATCGCTGTTGTTGTGGCGCTTTCGTGCCCTGTGGCTTCTGCTGTTGCTGATCAGTCGGTTTCTGGACATGGAAGCAATTCGCAGGTCGATATTGAAGTGGCGGCTGACGGCGCCGGTTCAGGGTCGTCAGCCGGATCTGGGAAGCGGCATGCGCGATCCACGTCGAATGGTCAGCGTCCGATCACTCCGAAGCGGGTTTTCTCGCCGCGGTTTGCGAATTTCAAGGATGGGTGGCGTGGGGATTTGGCTCCGACGCCACAGAACTTCCGTTCACTGTTGAAGTGGAAGCCTGCTGCGGCGAAGCCGAGCAAGAAGTCGGCGGCTCCCGCACCGGTGGTGTCGGTGCCGACGGTGAGCGAGGTCGTGCGCACGTATTTCGCATCAACCACAATCCCGGGTGCGGGTCTGCATATTCAGCCGCCCAAGGGGATCATGTATTGCGATAAGCCGGTGATTGCGTACACGACGAACCACACGTATGAGACGACGCTCAACGTCGGCGGCATGGATATTCCCGTGCGTGCCGACGCGCGCGAGTACACGTACACGTGGGGTGACGGGCAGACGTTGACGACGACCCGGCCCGGCCGACCCTATCCAGCATTTGACGTCACCCACACGTATGCGTGTCCGGCCTCGCAGGATGCACCGGGGTGGCGGGTGAACATTTCCTTGACGACGTCGTGGAAGGCCACGTTTATGGACCCGACGACGGGGGTGTGGGAGGACATCCCGGAGATGTTGACGACGACGGAAACCCACCCTCAACGCGAGCTCGGGAAACTCCACACCTACTTGATCGACCGCGACCACCAACCGAAGTGATCCCTGGCCGCCCTCGCGGGAAACCGCGGTGGAGTGCCCCGACTCTCACCCCCGAATGAGCCACTTTTCATGGCAAAAAGGCCACTTAGGCATCGAAAGATGGCTCATTTGGGCTTAATGGTTGGGTGGGGCGCCCGGCGTTACCGGAGGACGCGGGAGACGTCGCGGGCGCCGCCCTTGTCGGCGCTCATCGCGCAGGCCGCATACAGCTTGAGGGCGTCCGAGACCTGGCGGTCGCGCGTGAGCGGCGTGTACGGGTGCTCGCGGGCCTCCTGCGCGGCGCGGCGACGCTCGATCTCGGCGTCGTCGACGTCGAGGATCAGCTGCTCCTTGGTGACGTCGATGATGATCCGGTCGCCGTCCTCGATGAGGGCGATGAGGCCGCCGTCCGCCGCCTCGGGCGAAATGTGGCCGACCGAGATGCCGGACGTGCCGCCGGAGAAACGGCCGTCGGTGATGAGGGCGCACTCCTTACCCAGGCCACGCCCCTTGAGGAACGACGTGGGGTAAAGCATCTCCTGCATACCCGGCCCACCCGCCGGCCCCTCGTAGCGGATGACGACGACGTCGCCGGCCTGGACCGTCTTGTCGAGGATTTTCTCGATGGCCTCTTCCTGGGACTCCATGACGATGGCACGCCCCTCGAAGTGGAACAGGTCAGGAGAAATGCCCGCCGCCTTGATGACGGCGCCGTTCGGCGCGAGATTTCCGCGCAGGATCGTCAGGCCGCCGTTCTTCGTGTAGGCGTGGGCGACATCGCGGATACAGCCGCCCTCGGCGTCGGTGTCGAGCTCCTTCCACCGGTTCGTCGACGAGAACGGCTCGGTGGTCCGCACGCCGCCGGGCGCCGCCGAGAACAGCTCGATGGCTTCCGGGCTGGCCTGGCCGCCGCGGATATCCCACGTGGCCAGCCACGAATCGAGGTCGGGGGAGTGGATCGACCACACGTCGTGGTCGAGCAACCCGGCGCGGTCCAGCTCGCCCAGCAGCGCGGGGATGCCGCCGGCGCGGTGGACGTCCTCCATGTGGTAGTCGTTGTGGTTCGGCGCCACCTTGGACAGGCAGGGAATGTCGTGGCCCAGCCGGGCGATATCGGACAGGTCGAAGTCGACGCGCCCCTCGTGGGCGACCGCCAGCAGGTGGAGGACGGTGTTCGACGAGCCGCCCATCGCCATGTCGAGCGTCATCGCGTTGGTAAACGCCTGGCGCGTGGCGATCGAGCGCGGCAGCACCGAGTCGTCCTCGTCGTCGTAGTAGCGCTTCGCCAGCTCGACGATTGTGCGCCCGGCCTGGGCAAACAGGTCGCGGCGGGCGGCGTGCGTCGCCAGGGTCGAGCCGTTGCCCGGCAGGGCCAGGCCCAGCGCTTCGGTCAGGCAGTTCATCGAGTTCGCCGTGAACATGCCCGAACACGACCCGCACGTGGGGCACGATAGGCGCTCGATGTCGAGCAGCTCGTCGTCGCTCACCGAGTCGTTCGCCGTCGCGTTCATCACCGTGATGAGGTTGCCGTGGCCCGTCGTCGCCGGCCCCACGATCGCGGCGGGATCGATCCCGCGGCCGGCCTCCATCGGCCCGCCCGAGACGAACACCGTGGGGATGTTCAGCCGCATCGCGGCGATGAGCATGCCCGGGGTGATCTTGTCGCAGTTCGAAATGCACACGAGGGCGTCAGCACAGTGGGCGTTGACCATGTACTCGCAGGCGTCGGCGATGACCTCGCGGCTAGGCAGCGAATAGAGCATGCCCGAGTGCCCCATGGCGATCCCGTCGTCGACGGCGATCGTGTTGAACTCCTTGGACACGCCCCCGGCCTCGGCAATCGCGTCGGCGACCACCTGGGACACCTTGTTGAGGTGGACGTGGCCGGGAACGAACTGGGTGTACGAGTTCGCGATCGCGATGATCGGCTTCCCAAAGTCCTCATCCGTCATCCCCGTGGCCCGCCATAGCGCGCGGGCTCCCGCCATCTGCCTGCCGGCGGTGGACGTTCGCGAACGCAGAGGGCGCGACATGGGATCTCCTCACATCAGGTGGCTAAACTCGCCTCCACCCTAAGCGCGCAAAGGTGACGGGGTGCCCGCCATGTTGACATGCGGACACCCCGTCACCTTGCGTTGTCGCGGCTAGTGGACCTCGTGCTGCGAGAAATACTTGTGCCCTGCCTGGAGGTTATGGGCGAACATTTGGGGGATCGTCACAAACGTGTAGCCCTGCTGCTTCAGCGTGGCGATGATCTTCGGCGACGCCTCGGGGCCGTACGGGTGGACGTCGTGCATGAGGATGATCATGCCCGGTTTCGGGTGGGCGACGGCGCGCTGGTAGACCAGGTCGGTGTTCTTGTTCTTCCAGTCCTCGGTGTCGATGTTCCAGAACACGGCGGCCTGGCCGATCTGGCCGAAGGTCTGCATGACGTGCTGATCCACCGCTCCGAACGGCGGGCGAATGTAGTTCGGGCGCACGCCGGACGCTTTCTCGATGGCGTCGGCCGTCCTCTTGACCTCGTCGGTGATCGCGGGCGGCGCCAGCTTCGTCAGGTCGGGGTGATCCCACGTGTGGATACCGACGGCGTTGCCCTCGTCGACCTCGCGCTTAACGAGTTCCGGGTGTGCGGCGACGTGTTTGCCGACAAGGAAGAACGTCGCGTGGACCTGGTTCTGCTTGAGGACGTCCAAGATCTGGGTCGTGTAGTCGCCCGGGCCGTCGTCGTAGGTCAGCGCAACGCACTTGACCTTCGTGCAGTCGACGGCGTCGGGGTTGACCGGCTGCGGCGGGATCACCTGCATCCCGGCGGCATTACCGGAAATACCGACGAAGACGGCGGGCTGGGCGGTCGACGCGCTGGGGGAGGCCGACTTCTTCGACTTGCCGGCGGCCTTGCTGGTCGACGGGGTCGGGGCCGTCCACGACGCGGCGTGCGTGACCCTCTTGCCCGCGGCCGACAGCATCGGCTTGAGCCGGGCGGTGGGGATGCTCACGCCGGCCGTCTGCTTCGGCGTCAACGGCAGGACGCTGGGGGAGACCACGACGACGGCGGACTGGTCGGGGCGTACGACGACGTCGGTGAGGAGGGCGTCGGCGTTAACCTGCGGCGCCTCGCCACTGGGCAGCAGCTTCTTTTCTTGCAGGGCCTTGACGATCGCCGAGACGGCCTTGGTCTTGCCGGCGTCCGAGAACAGTTGCGGCGACGTGATGACGTCGTCCGTATCGGCCAGCGTGTACGTCGTCGTCGAGGTCGTCGTCTCGCCCTCGGCCTGCGGATTTGTCACGTGCGAGGCCAGGCGGATACCGAACGCCTTACCCGATGCCGCGGCCACGGCCCAGTCGAGGGCGTAGGCGGTCGTCGCCTTGTCGTCGTCGATGTGCGCCTTGACGCTGTCGGCACCCTGGGTGGCCAGCGCCTTGTTCAACGCGTCGTGGCCGGGAACGGCGACCATCGAGGACCGCCAGTTCATCGCGGTCGAGCGGCCGGCTTCACCCGGGTTGATCGTGCCCTGCTGGGTGGCCGAGACGAGGTTGACCTTGCCCGTCACGTCGGGGGCCGCGGGCAGCTGGGCCACCGCGGCCGGAGGAATGGTGGGGGTGGTGGTCGTGGATTCGCTGCCGGTCGAGCGGGAGCACCCGGCGAGGCCGACGAAGGATGCACCACACACCGCGAGAGCGGCAAAGGCCGCGACGGCGCGGCGACGTCCCGTCACAGGTGACGCGGCGGACAGGTTTACCATTCCTACTTCTCCTTCCGAGGACCGAGCACGGCTTGCCCGATCCGCACGATCGTGGCGCCCTCGGCGATAGCCCAGGGGAAATCGCCGGACATTCCCATCGACAGCTCGGTGCACGTCGGGTGATCCTGGGCGATCTGGTCGCGCAGGGTGGCCAGGCGTGCGTACGAGCGCCGGACAATCGTTTCGTCTTGGCTGAGGGCGCCAACGGTCATGAGACCACCCAGACGCAGGGACTGGCACTGTGCCACGTGGTCGGCCAGTTCACGCGCCGCTTCCGGCGCGATTCCCGACTTGCTGGGCTCGCCCGAGGTGTTCACTTGGACGAACACTGTGAGAATACGTCCCATTTCCACGCGCTGGTCGATCATGTCGGCGAGTCGCGCAGAATCAATGGTCTCAATAAGGTCAACGTTCGCGAGGGCCTGGTTGATCTTGTTGGTCTGGAGGTGGCCGATGAAGTGGATGCGGGCGTCGGGAACCGCGGCTCGGACCGCGGGCGTCGTCGCCTTGGCCTCCTGAACGTGGTTGTGGCCGAGCATCACGGGTAGGTCGGCGTCGTGGAGGGCGTGGGCGACCTCGACGCAGGTGGCAGCGGTTTGCTGCTTGACGGCGATCAACAGGTCGACGCGATCGCTGCCGGCCTGGAGGCGCGCCTGGTCAACCTGGGTGCGGATCCGTTCGAGTCGGCGGGCAATCGTGTCGTTTTCGCTCATAGCTCCAGTCTAGAACCCTGTGACGGGGCCGAGGCTGAGGGTGTGGACAACGGCATACCCCACAGCCCGGGATGCGGAGACGTCGACAAGCGCAAGCAGCTGCCACGGCGCGTCGGACTGGGAATCGACGAGCCTTTGTGAGACCAGCCACACCTCACCCTTTTCGCCGCGTTCGACGACCGGATCGGACTCGCTGATCCCCGCGTTGGCGAAGTCGGCGGCCCCGGGGCGCTCAATGATCGTCACGTATCCGGGCGAGCGCGCCGGCTGGTCGGTGGCGACCCACTCGTACTCGTCGTACAGGTCGCCGAGGGCGTCATCCCAGGCGTCGGCGTCCCACCCAGGATCGTGGAGGTCGGCCAGGCCGTCGACGTCGTCGCGGGCGATGAGCTCGACCCGGGCAAACGTTGCGTTGCGGATCTCGCGAATCAGCTGGTAGCGGTTGGTTCCGAAGGGGACTTCGCCGTTGATGTCGGCGCCGAACGCGTGCTCCTCGCTCGTCGGGCTGGCGTCGCCGGTCGCGCGGTGCCCCGCGGCGAGGGCGTTCCACTCGTCGAGCAGTGACGAGTCGACACTGCGCACGAGGTCGCCCAGCCACTCGATGATCGCCTCGATCTCCTCGGTCTTCACCTCGTCCGGCAGGACCTGCCGCAGCGCCCGGTAGGCGTCGGTGAGGTAGCGGAGGATGACGCCCTCGGAACGGGCAAGGTCGAGCCTTTGAATCAGCGAGGTGAAGGTGTCGGCGTTTTCGATCATGTCGCGGACGACGGACTTCGGCGAGATCTCGAGGCCGGACACCCACGGGTTCGTCCGGCGATAGGTCGTAAACGCGGGTTGGAGGAGGTCGTCCAGCGGCATCGGCCACGTGATCGCGTCGAGCTCCTCCTGGCGTTGGTCGTAGGGCACCCGGTCGGCCCGGAGCCGCTGATAGGCGGCGTCGCGCGCGATCTTGCGCTGGGCCAGCAAGAGGGGAGTGGGGTCGTCGAGGGTCGCCTCGATGACCGAGACGACGTCCAACGGGTACTCGGGCGAGTCCGGGTCCAGCAGGTCGAGGGCGGCCAGCGCGAACGGCGAGAGTGGCTGGTTGAGGGCGAAGTCCTCGGGCAGGTCGGCGACGAGCTCGAGCCGCCCCGTCGGACCGGCCTCACCGCTCGGGACGTGGCGGACGACCTCGGCGATGCGCATCGAATGGTAGATGTCGCCCAGTTGGCGCAGGTGGGGGTTGCATTCGGCGGGCGGGTCGTCGTTGTTGCGGGCCAGCCAGACGAGGTGCTCGGCCGCGTCGCGCCCGCCCGCGAGGACGTTGAGAACCATCGCGTGGGTCAGCCGGAACTGCGAGCGCAGCGCCTCGGGCTGGGACTCGGCCAGGCGGGTGAACGTCGACTCGGTCCACGAGATCTCGCCGCCAGCCGACTTCTTTTTCTTCGGCGCGCGCTTGCCGGCATTCGCGGCCTTGGCCTCGGCCTTCGCGTTCTCGATCTCATGTTCGGGCGCCTGCACCTCGACGAAGCCGACCGTGTCGAATCCGGCGCGGCCCGCGCGGCCGGCGATCTGGTGGAATTCGCGAGCCGACAGGTGGCGCATCCGGCGCCCGTCGAACTTGACGAGCGACGTGAGGACGACCGTGCGGATCGGGACGTTGATGCCGACCCCCAGGGTGTCGGTGCCCGAGATAACGGCGAGGAGGCCGCGTTGAGTCAGCTGCTCGACCAGGCGGCGATAGCGCGGCAGCATGCCGGCATGGTGGACGCCGACGCCGGCGAGGAGAAGCTTCTTGAGGATCTGCCCGAAGCCCCGGCCGAACGCGAAGCCCTTGATCGCGGCCGCCACCTTGTCACGCTGCTCGCGCGAGACGATCGCCGTGTTGGCGAGCACCTGGGCGCGCGCCAGCGCCTCCTTCTGCGAGAAGTGGACGAGGTAGATCGGCCATCGGCCCTGGCTGATGAGCCGGGCGAGCATGCGCGGCGTGTCCTCGACCGTGTAGGCGAAATCCAGCGGGACGGGGCGGACCGCGTTGTCGATGACGCTGACGTCGCGGCCCGTGCGACGCTTGAGGTCGGCGGTCAACTTCGTGACGTCGCCCAACGTCGCCGACATGAGGACCATCTGGGTGCGCGTGAGTTCGAGCAGCGGCACCTGCCACGCCCAGCCGCGCTGGGGGTCGCCGTAGAAGTGGAACTCGTCCATGATGACGACGCCGGCGTCGAGGTCGGCGCCCTCGCGAAGGGCCTGGTTGGCGAGGATTTCCGCTGTGCAACAGATGATTGGGGCGTCGGCGTTGAGCGACACGTCGCCCGTCACCATGCCGACGTTGTGGGCGCCGAAGACGTCGACGAGGTCGAAGAACTTCTCGCTGACCAGCGCCTTGAGGGGTGCCGTGTAATACGACCGCTCGTCGCGCGCCAGGGCATAAAGGTGCGCGGCGAGGGCGATGAGCGACTTGCCCGACCCCGTGGGCGTCGCGGCGATCACGTGGTTGCCGGCGAAGATCTCTTCCGCGGCGGCCTCTTGGTGCGGGTAGAGGGCGCGCCCGCCCTCCTCGGCCCAGGCGGCGAAACCCGCCAGCACCTCGGCGGGGTCGTCGATTGTTCCGGCGTCCTCGAGGTCGTCGAGCAGGGCGTTGAGCGCGGGTGTAGCCATGCCCCCATCGTACGGGTGCCATCTGGGTGCCACATGCCACGTGTTTCCGCCATGTGAGAGCCGCCGGTAGAAGGCCGGCCGGGCGTGACACGATGCCTTGCGGGTCAACCCCACCCATCCGAGAAGAAAGCAGCCCGAGTTAATGTTCCAAGACCTCGCCCAATCCATCCAGTCGGTCGCCGACTGGATCACCCTGCACTGCACCATGTGGGTGCTGCTGGGGGTGGGATTATTCCTCACCGTCGTCACGCGCGGCGTCCAGGTGCGGATGTTCCCCCACATGTGGCGTGTCGTCTTTGGTTCGCGAAAGGGCAGCCACCAGGGCATTTCCAGCTTCCAGGCGTTCACGATCTCGCTGGCCGCACGCGTGGGCATCGGTAACGTCTTCGGCGTCGCCGCGGCGCTGCTGCTCGGCGGTCCCGGCGCGATCGTGTGGATGTGGATCGTCGCCCTCATCGGGATGGCGACGTCGTTTATGGAGTCGACGTTGGCCCAGATTTTTAAGGAAGACAACGGCGACGGGACGTTCCGTGGCGGCCCCGCCTACTACATGTGGAAGGGCGTCGGGTCGCGCACGTTCGGCAAGGTGTTCGCCATCATCGCGATCATCACCTGCGGCTTCGTCATCACGTCGGTCCAGTCGAACGCGATCGCCCAGACGGTGGCGGCGGCCGGCGACGTCGACCCGTGGGTGGTCGCCGCCCTGCTGTTCGCCTTCGCCGCGCCCGTCATTTTGGGTGGTATCCGCTCGGTGGCCCGCGTCACCGAGATCATGGCGCCCGCAATGGCGCTCGTCTACGTCGTCCTCGCCGTCATCATCCTCGTCATCCATGCGCCGCAGGTGCCCGGTATCCTCGGCTCGATGTTCCGGGCGGCCGGCTCGGGCGCCGCGCTTGGCGGCGGCGTCGGCGGCGGCATCATGGCGGCCATCATCAACGGCACGAAGCGCGGCTTGTTCTCGAACGAGGCCGGCCAGGGCACCGCGCCCAACGCCGCCGCGACCGCCACCGTGTCTCACCCGGTCCGCCAGGGCGCCGTCCAGTCGCTCGGCGTCTTCGTCGACACGATCATCGTCTGCACGGCCACGGCCGTCATCATCCTCCTGGCCGGCCCCGACGTGTGGAACGCGGAGGGCGTCAACCCCGCCACGTTGACGACCGCGGCGGTCGTCCACCACCTCGGCCACTGGGCGCTCATTCCCATGACCGTCCTCATCGCGGTCCTCGCGTTCTCGTCGATCATCGCCGCCTACGTTTACTCGGACGTCAACATGTCGTTCGTGACCACCAACCGTGCCGGCACGTGGATCGTTCGCGTTGTCTCGGTGACCTCGGTGGTTGTCGGCGCCGTCGTCGCCCTCGACGTCGTGTGGAACGCCGTCGATATTGCCATGGCCGTCATGACGATGACGAACCTCGTCGCCCTCGTGTGGCTGTGGAAGTGGGGCGCCGGAGCCCTGCGCGACTACGAGGCGCAGCGTCGCGCCGGCGTGGCCGAGCCCGTCTTCGTCGGCAAAAACAACCCCTACCTGCCCGCAGATGTCCCCAGCACCGTCTGGGACGAACCCGTTCCCTCATTCTCGAAATAGACCCCAAGGAGCTCCTGATGCACGCATTCTTAGACGGTCTCAATACCCTGCTGGGTGTCGTGACAAACTTCCTCTACTCATGGGGTCTCGTCTTTCTCTTGATTGGCGTCGGCGTCGGCCTGACGATCTATCTGGGCGCCCCGCAGATCCGCCACATCAAGGCGATCTTTACCTCGATGAAGGGGTCGCGTCACGGCGCCGGGTCGGGCATCTCGGCGTTCCAGGCGTTCGCCGTCGGCGTCGCTACGCGCGTCGGCATCGGTAACATCGGCGGCGTCGCCCTCGCCCTCATCATGGGTGGCGCCGGGGCGATCTTCTGGATGTGGGTCGTCGCCATCTTGGGGATGGCGACGGCGTTCGCCGAGTCGACGCTCGCCCAGATCTTCAAGACCCAGCACGCCGACGGGACGTTCCGTGGCGGCCCCGCCTACTACCTGGCCTACGGCGCCGGGTGGAAGAAAATGGGCGCCCTCTTCGCCGTCCTTACGATCTTCGCGTCCGGCATGACGGTGCCCATGGTCCAGATCAACACGGTGGCGGCGACCGCCAACGCCTCGCACGGGATCCCCACGTGGGTGACGGCACTCATCATCCTCGTCCTCATTGGCCCGGTCATCATCGGCGGCGTCCGTGGCGTGGCCCGCACCGCCGAATACCTCGGGCCCATCCTCGCGGGCGTCTACATCGTCATCACCGTCGTCGTCATCGTCATGTGCCTCGTCACCGACCCCGGCCGCATTGGTGAGGCGTTCGCCCGGATCTTCGAGGGCGCCTTCGGTCTGCGCGCGGGCGCGGGCGGCGTCGCTGGCGCCATGTTCACCGCCCTCATCACGGGTGGTCGTCGTGGCCTGTTCTCGAACGAGGCCGGCCTGGGCACCGCCCCGAACGCCGCCGGCGCGGCCACCGTCGCCCACCCGGTGTCGCAGGGCTTCATCCAGGCGCTCGGCGTCTTCGTCGACACGATCATCGTCTGCACGTGCACGGCGCTGCTCATCCTCATCGCCAACCCCACGCTGCCCACCGACCCAAACCTCGCGGGCGCGCTGACGGCGACCTCGGTCGCGTCCGAGCTGGGCTCGTGGACGGCGCCGCTCATGACGTTCATCATCTTCATCTTCGGTTACACGTCGGCGTTCGGCGCCTACTCGTACGGCCAGGTGTGCCTCGACCACATGACGAAGAAGCCGGCCTACTCGATCGTCTACCGGATCGTCGTCACCCTGCTGTGCGGCCTGGGCGCCATGGCGCAGCTGACGCTCGTGTGGTCGCTGTCCGACCTCATGCTGGGCCTGGCGGGCATCATCAACCTCATCGGCCTCATCGTCCTCGCCAAGTGGGTCAAGGGCGCGCTGGTGGACTGGCGTAGCCAGCGCGAGGCCGGCGTCGAGGTGCCGCTGTTCGTCGGGCGCAACAACCCGAACCTGCCGGGCGACGTCACCTCCGGCGTGTGGGACGAAGGCCACGCCGCCTCGGTCGCCGCGCAGGGCGGCCGCTGATTCCACCATGTGGGCGTTGGTAAAGAAGGCTTGACCGAAAGTCGCTTTGCCGTTTAGCCTACGCAATAATGAGTCGGCCCCGTGAGGGGCCCGGCTTTCCCCTCTCGCTATCTCCTGGAGACCTCTATGACCATGCCTCTTGCCACGGCCATCGCCGTCCACTCCGAGAACGCTTTCGAGAACTGGAACAACCAGATGGCGGACGTCCTCGACAACGCCTACTCGCACTCCATTGCCTGGGTGTTGATCGTTGTCCTTCTCGGTGTTGGTCTGTACTTTACGGTTGTCACCCGTGGGGTCCAGATCCGCATGTTCCCGCAGATGCTCCGCGTGGTGTTCAAGTCGCGCAAGGGGTCGCGTGGCGGAATCTCCAGCTTCCAGGCGTTCGCGATCGGCGTCGCCGACCGCGTCGGCACCGGCAACATTGCCGGCGTTGCGCTGGCGATCGTCGCCGGCGGCGCGGGCGCGATCTTCTGGATGTGGATCGTCGCCCTCGTCGGGATGGCGACGGCGTTCATCGAGTCGACGCTGGCTCAAGTCTTCAAGATCCGTAACGCCGACGGCACGTTCCGTGGGGGGCCCGCGTACTTCATCCAGCGGGGCCTGGGGTCGCGTGCCGGCGGTATCATCTTCGCGATCCTCCTGATCTTCGCCTACGGCTTCTCGTTCCAGATGATCCAGGCGAACACGTTGGCGCAGGTGGCGCAGTCCTCCTTCAACGTCCAGCCGTGGGTGAGCGCGATTATCCTCCTCCTGCTGACGGCGCCCTTCTTCCTGGGCGGCGTGCGCCCGGTGGCGCGTCTGGCCGAGTTCCTCGCGCCGATGATGGCCTGCGCCTACCTGCTCATCGCCATCGCCGTCGTCGTCAAGCACCACGACCAGATCGGCCCCGTCTTCGCCTCGATCTTCTCGGGCGCCTTCGGGATGCGTGAGGCCACGGGCGGCACGGCCGCGGGTCTGCTCGTCGCCCTCGAGCAGGGCACGAAGCGCGGCCTGTTCTCGAACGAGGCCGGCATGGGGTCGGCCCCGAACGCGGCGGCCACGGCGACGGTTCGGCACCCCGTGACACAGGGCCTCATCCAGTCGCTCGGCGTTTTCGTCGACACGATGATCGTCTGCTCGTGCACGGCCTTCATCGTCCTCGTCGGCGGCATTTACAAGCCGGGCCAGACGGACGCCGACGTGTCGGGCGCCGCCCTCACCACCCAGTCGGTGGGGACCCTGGGCGACTGGACGCCCGCCCTCATGTTCGTCATCATCGCGGCGTTCGCCTACTCGACGCTGCTGGGTAACTACACGTACGCCGAGGGCAACATCAAGTACCTCCTGGGCATCGACAACAACGCGATGATCGTCAAGATCCTCTGCATCATCTCGGTCGGCCTCGGCGCGATCCTTCCGCTCAAGGCCGCCTGGTCGATCGCCGACTGGGCGACGGCTTTCATGGCGATCGTCAACCTGGTGGCGATCTGCCTGTTGAGCAAGTGGGCGCTCGGCGCGCTGCGTGACTGGGAGCACCAGGGCAAGAACGCCGACGAGTCGTATTTCTGCTCGACGGACAACCCGTTCCTGCCGGGCGAGCTCCACACGCACGTGTGGGATGCCGAGTCGGTGGCCGCCGACCGAGCCCACGATCTCGCCGAGGCCGGGAAGCCGCACCCGCACCGCGAATTCACGGAGGAACTGGTCGAAAACGACTTCTAGTCCCGTCCGGGCCCGGGGATATTGGGCCCCTGACAACTGAAAGCAGACTGCACGATGGGTTTATTTTTCGTCCCTTCAGACACATCGAGCACGCTGGGCGGTGTCGACACCGCAATCGGCGACGCCCTGTCGGCCGCCTATTCAGCGTCGATGTCGTGGATCATTCTGGCCGTCCTCCTGGGCGGCGGCATCTACCTGACCATCCGGTCTCGCGGCGTCCAGTTCCGCGAGTTCGGACACATGGTCAAGACGATCTTCGGCTCCCGCAAGGGCGCCGGCGACGCGGGCATTTCCAGCTTCCAGGCATTCGCCCTGGGGCTCGCCGATCGCGTCGGCACGGGCAATATCGCTGGCGTCGCCATTGCGTTGACGCTCGGGGGACCGGGCGCGATCTTCTGGATGTGGGTCGTCGCCTTCCTCGGGATGTCGACGGCGTTCCTCGAGTCGACGTTGGCCCAGATGTTCAAGATCCGTAACCCGGATGGGACGTTCCGTGGCGGGCCTGCGTTCTATCTGCTGTCGGGTCTCAAGCACACGCACCTGGCCCAGGTGTTTGCGGTCTTCCTCATCCTCACCAAGGGCTGCGCGTTCGAGATGCTCCAGGCCAACACCGTCTCGAACGTCGTGTCGGACACGTACCACGTGCCGACGTGGACGATGGCGCTCATCCTCTTCCTCATTTCGGCGCCATTCATCATCGGCGGCGTCAAGCCGGTCGCGCGCCTCACCGAGTTCCTCGCGCCGGTCATGGCGATCGCCTACCTCGTGCTCGCCCTCATCATGCTCGTCGTCAACTACGACCAGATTCCCACGGTGTTCGTGTGGATCTTCACCTACGCGTTCGGCGTCCGCACGGTCGCCGGTGGCGTCGTCGGCGGCATCGTCGTCGGGCTGATTCAGGGCACGAAGCGTGGCCTGTTGTCGAACGAGGCCGGCATGGGTACCGTGCCCAACGCGGCGGCGACCGCCACGGTGTCGCACCCGGTCAAGCAGGGGCTCATCCAGTCGTTCGGCGTGTTCGCCGACACGATGATCGTCTGCACGTGCACCGCCCTCATCCTCATGCTGTCGGGCGTCTACAACCCCGAGGTCGCCCAGGGCAAGCCGAACGGGGCGACGATGACGCTGCACGCCGTCGGCACGCTGGGCGACTGGACGACGCCGCTCATGGTCGTCATCATCGTCGTCTTCGGCTATTCGACGATGCTGGGGAACTTCGCCTACGCCGAGGGCAACATTAAGTTCCTTCGCGGCGTCGACGCGAAGTGCAACGAGCTGCGCGCCCTCGTCCTCGTGTCGATCGTCCTGGGCTCGGTCATCCAGCTGCCCGTCGTGTGGGCGATCGCCGACTGGATGAGCGCCCTGTGCGCGATCATCAACATTTACGCGGTCGTGCGGCTGTCGAAGTGGTCGATCGGGGCGCTGCGCGACTACCAGGCGCAACGCAACGCTGGGACGGCGCTCGACGACATCATTTTCGTCTCCGACCACAATCCCTATCTGCCTGGCGAGCTGCCGTCGGACCTGTGGAGCCGCAAGGAATGGGCCGCCACGGTCGAGGCCCACGTTAAGGACGCGCCGCACACGCACGAGGACTTCCTCGAATGGTACGTTCGGCAGAGCGACTAGCGGGGTCGTAGGGTAGGCCCATGCGAATTGTCAGGGTTAGTGCCTCGGATCAGCCCACCTACGGGATTTTGGGAGACGCCTCGAAACGCGTCATCGCGTTGACCGGCGACCCGTTGTTTCACAAGGTCGAACAGTCGGGTCAGTTCTTTGAGCTCGAGGACGTGCGGCTGCTGTCGCCGGTGATTCCCCGGTCGAAGGCGCTCGTCCTCGACCCCGTGGGCGTTGCGGGCGACGTTGCGGCCCAGCACGTCACGCTCATCCCCAACACGGCGATCGCCGGGCCGGACGACCCGATCGTGTTCCCGGCCTGGGCGCATGAAGTGACGGTCGAGCCCGCGCTCGCCATCGTCGTGAAAACCCTGGTCAAGGATGTCTCGCCCGCGGCCGCGCGGACGCTCATCCTGGGGACGTGCCTCGCCGCGCGCTTCCGCGCCAGCGGCGTCGACGACGGCCTCGCCAGCACGTGGGATCGATGCTGCCCGATCGGCCCGTGGGTCGAGGTCGAGGAGGGCCAGGATCCCCAGCGCGACGGCGTTACCGTCGAGGTGGGGGAGCAGGTGCGCGACTACGCCGCCGGGTGCTGGGACATCGCCGACGCCGTGGCGCAGGCCAGCGCGATGGCCACGCTGCTGCCCGGCGACATCATCCTCGTGCCCTGGCCCGGCCAGATGGACGTCACGGCCGGCCAGCACGTCACGGTTTCGCACGGGCTTCTCGGCGACCTCCACTGCATCGCCATGCCCCAGCAGTCGGCCGCCACGTCTTAATCGCCGGGCAGCGTGCCGGGCCGGTGAACGCGGCCGCTAGGGTAGAGGCGCCAACTGTGGCCCCAACCCATCTCAAAAGGACATCATGACCGCGTTCGCTGATCTCGTTTCTTCGATCGAGGGGTTCATCTCGACGAAGATCCTCGTTTACGTCCTCGTAGGCCTCGGCCTCGTCTTCACCGTCGCCACCCGCGGCGTCCAGTTCCGCCGCTTCGGCACGGCCGTGTCGCTCATGCTCAAGTCGCGCAAGGGCTCCGGCGAGGCGCTCTCGAGCTTCCAGGCGTTCACCGTCGGCCTGGCCTCGCGTGTCGGCACCGGCAACATCGCCGGCGTCGCGTTGGCGCTGGTCGTCGGCGGCCCCGGCGCGCTGTTTTGGATGTGGGTCGTCGCCCTCCTCGGGATGGCGACGTCGTTCATGGAGTCGACGCTGGCTCAGCTGTTCAAGGTGCCGTGGGGCGACCGGATCTATCGCGGCGGCCCGGCCTATTACATCGAACGCGGCCTGGGGTCGCGCACGTGGGGCGTCGTCTTCGCAGCGCTGCTCGTCTTCAGCTACGGCCTGATTTTCCCGATGGTCCAGTCGAACACGATCGCCATCCAGTTCGGGTCGGCCATGCACCTGTCGCCGTGGGCGACGGCCGCGATCCTCGTCCTCATCTCGGTGCCGATCATCCTCAAGGGCCTGCGCATGGTGGCCCGCGTCACCGAGGTCGTCGTCCCGTTCATGGCGATCGTCTACCTGGCGATTGCCGTGTTCATCATCATCCTCAACATCTCGGCGCTGCCCGGCGTGTTGAGCGAGATCTTCCGCGGGGCATTCGGCCTCGATCCGGCGTTGGCCGGTACGGCCGGCGGCGTGTTCGCGACGTTCCTCAACGGTTCGAAGCGCGGCCTGTTCTCGAACGAGGCCGGCCAGGGCTCGATGCCGAACGGCGCGGCGACGGCCGAGGTCGCCCACCCGGTCCAGCAGGGCCTCATTCAGGCGCTGGGCACGTTCGTCGACACGATCCTCGTGTGCTCGGCGACCGGCTTCATGATCCTCCTTGCCGGCCCCAGCGTGTACCGCCCGGGCCGTGAGTACTCGGACTCACTGCTGGCGCAGGACGCTCTCACGCACCACCTCGACTTTGGGACGGGCTGGACGGTTGGCTTCATGACGCTCGTCGTCTTCCTCTTCGCCTACTCGTCAACCCTGGGCTACTCGGTGTTTGCCGAGGTCAACATCGACTACCTGGGCTGGGGCAAGAAGGGCGTGACGGGCCTCCACATCCTCATGATCGTCGCGACGGGCCTGGGCGCGATCGTCAAGCTCGAGTTGGCGTGGAACCTCGCCGACCTCGCGCTCGCTCTCATGACGATCGTCAACATGATCGCCGTCGCCCTCCTGCTGCCCTACGGTGTGGCGTGCCTGCGCGACTATGACCGTCAACGCAAGGCGGGGGTCGAGAACCCCGTGTTCGTCGCGGCCGAGGCCGGGTTGCCGCGCGACATCCTCGACTGCGTGTGGACCAGCCAGCAGGCCGAAAGGTCGCGTGAGCTGGCCAGCGAGGCCGCTGACGAGTAAACGAATCCGCCCGGCCGGTCGATCGTCGTGATCGTCCGAGCCGGGCGGAACCGTCTGTTGGCTAAGCGTTGACGCCGGCGATGACTCGCTTGGCGATTTCGTGCGCGACGGCGCGGCCGGTGCCAAAGTTCAGGCGGATGAACGATTCGAAGCCCGTCCCCACGCCGGCGCCGTCGTTGCCCGCGACACCCGCGTCCATCGCCGCGGCAAACGGCCTGGCCGCCTGCGGGGTTCCCGTGCAGTCCCACAGGGAAATGTAGGTGGCCTCGGGCCGGTCCATGACGATCCCCGTGTTCGCGGTGACCATCTGGCGCACCTCGCCCATGACCGAGTCGATGTAGGCGCATGCGGAGTCGAGCCACGGCACGCCCTCGCGATATCCGACCGAGCTGGCGATGATGCCCGGCGTCGACGCGCCCGATGCCATGTGCGACAGCGGGGTGTCCATGATCTCGGCGACGTCGGGGTCGGTGATGATCGTCTGTGCGCACTTGAGGCCCGGGATGTTGAAAGCCTTCGACGCGGCCATCGCCGTGACGGTGCGGGCGCCGTAGTCGGCGTTGTGGGCGACCAGCGGGGTGTGGGTGTAGCCGGGCAGGGTCAGGGGAGCGTGGATCTCGTCCGAGAACACCCACGCGCCGTTCCCGATCGTCGCCTCGGCGAACGCATCGAGCTCCTCGCCCGAGAGGACGCGGCCCGTCGGGTTCCACGGGTTGCAGAGGACGGCGACCTTCGCGCCGGCCTTGACGGCTGCGGCGATTGCGTCGGTGTCGAGCACCCACTTGCCGTCCTTGCGCACCGAGGGGACCTCGATGAGGGTGCGGCCCAGCTCCGGCGGAATCGTGCGGAATACCCAGTAGGCGGGCGTGGGGATGATCACGCCGTCGCCCGGTTCGGTGACGGCCATGATGAGGGCGCGCAGGACCGAGAGGACGTCGGCGGTGATCCGCACCTGCGACGTGTCGACCTCCCAGCCGTAGCGGGCCGCGGTAAAGCCGGTGAACGAACGCACGAGGTTGCTGGCGGCCGTCGCACACGGATACCCGAGGACGCCGTCGCGCACCTCTTTGATGAGGACGTCCTCGATCGGGCGCGGCAGGCAGAAGTCGTGCTCGGCGACACCCGAGCCAAGCAGGCGTTCGCCCGTGTCGGGATGCGTTTGGGTCCACTTGCACGAGTGGCGGGTCATCAGCTCGTCGATCGTCATCGCGTCCCAGCGCGACCACAGCTTTTCTCGAGAATCAGTATCTGTCATGCGCCCATTATGCTCCCGTTCAAGGCGTATTCGTTCACGCGCTAGGCTTAAGGCGTGACTGACATGATTTCCACTGCTTCTGGCGCGGATGTCCGCGTCCGCTTCTGCCCATCGCCCACCGGCACCCCGCACGTCGGAATGGTCCGGACCTGCCTCTTTAACTGGGCGTATGCCCGACACACGGGCGGCACATTCGTTTTCCGCATCGAGGACACCGACGCGGCCCGCGACTCGCAGGAATCGTTTGATCAGATTCTCGACTCGCTGCGCTGGCTCGGCCTCGATTGGGACGAGGGCGTCGGCAAGGACGGCCCCTACGGCCCCTACCGCCAGAGCGAGCGGATGGACATTTACGCCGACGTTGCGCAGAAACTCCTCGAGGGCGGCTACGCCTACGAGTCCTTCTCGACGCCGGAGGAAATCAAGGCGCGCCACGAGGCGGCCGGCCGCAACCCGAACCTCGGCTACGACGGCTTCGACCGCGACCTCACCGAGGAGCAGAAGGCAGCCTACCGCGCCGAGGGCCGCACCCCGGTGCTGCGGATGCGCATGCCGGACGAGGACATCACGTTCACCGACCTCGTCCGCGGCGAGATCACGTTCAAGGCGGGCTCGGTCCCGGACTACGTCATCGTCCGCGGCAACGGCCACCCGCTCTACACGCTCGTCAACCCGATCGACGACGCGATGATGCGGATCACCCACGTGCTGCGCGGCGAGGACCTGCTCTCGTCGACGCCGCGCCAGATCGTCCTCTACCGCGCCCTCATCGAGCTGGGGATCGCCGAGTACATGCCGCAGTTCGGCCATCTGCCCTACGTCATGGGCGAGGGCAACAAGAAGCTGTCGAAGCGCGACCCGGAGTCGAACCTTCTGCTGCACCGGGAGGCCGGCATGATCCCCGAGGGGCTGCTCAACTACCTCGCGCTGCTTGGCTGGTCGATTGCGCCCGACCGCGACGTGTTCTCCGCTGAGGAGCTGATCGAGGCCTTCGACATCGCCAACGTCAACCCGAACCCCGCGCGGTTCGACCAGAAGAAGTGCCTGGCGATCAATGCCGAGCACATCCGCCTGCTCGACGCCGACGACTTCGTGACGCGCTGCGTCCCCTACCTGCGCGACGCCGGCGTCATCGACGTCGACAGTCTCGACCAGTTGGACGCCGATAGGCGCCACCTCATCGTCGAGGGCGCCAAGCTCGCCCAGACCCGCGTCAAGGTGCTGGGGGAGGTGCCGGGCATGATCGGCTTCCTCCTGGCTGACGACGACGCCGTGGAGTACGACGAGAAGCCGCTGCGCAAGCTCAAGGACTCGGCCGCCGACGTCCTCGCCGCAGGGGTTGAGGTCGCCCAGGGCGACGGCGAGTGGACGGCCGACGCGATCAAGGACGCGATGCTTCAGCGGGCCGAGGCGCTGGGCGTCAAGCCGCGCGTCGCTTTTGCCCCGCTGTTCGTCGCGATGACCGGGACGAACGTGTCGATCCCCGTGTTCAACTCGATGGAGCTGCTGGGCCGCGAGTCCACCGCCGCGCGCCTCGCGCGGCTCGAAGCGCAGCTCAGGGGGTAAATGGCTGAGCGTGAGCCGTTACACAGGCTGCTGATTTGGCAATCGGTAACGGCTCCGCTACAGTTATTTCCTGTGCCCAGGGCGGTCGAGAGATCGAACGGGGCGCAAACCCAATGGGGTATGGTGTAATTGGCAACACAGCTGATTCTGGTTCAGCCATTCTAGGTTCGAGTCCTGGTACCCCAGCCAATCCGATCGCTCGGATTGAAAAAGATGCGATACGCCCCTATCGTCTAGTGGCCTAGGACGCCGCCCTCTCACGGCGGTAACGTCGGTTCAAATCCGTCTGGGGGTACCACAGAAAAACCCGGAGGCGCCGCCTCCGGGTTCTGTTTTTCCTTTTCCTCTTTCTCGCCCCGGCGAAACGCTCACCCGATTTCCCGATCGCGCCGCAGAGTATGCGCCTGTCGATACCCGTGGTGAGCGTTTCGCGTATGCGTTTGCGACGGAAATAAACGTCTCCCCTCCCGCGGCCGAAGCCAGGGGAGGGGAGACGTGGTCATCCGTGCGCTACTGGCGGCGGCGCAGCGCCACGAGGACGAGCATGCAGCCTGCCAGCTCGGCCAGTAGTGCGGCCGTCACGATCGGCACGACCGGGCCACCGGTCTGCGCCAGCCGCGCCTTGACGGCCTGGGCCTTGCTCGGCTGCTGCGCCTGCTTAGCAGGAGCTTGCGTGCTCGGTGCAGCCTCGGCACCCGGGTTCGGCTGCGGCTTCTCCGTGTCGTCGCCCGGCTTCGGTTGAACCGGCTGCGCGGGCGTCAGCGGCGTCCACGGAATCCCGTCGTCCGGCTTCGGTTGAACCGGCTGGGCGGGCGTCAGCGGCGTCCACGGAATCCCGTCGTCCGGCTTCGGTTGAACCGGCTGTGCCGGCGTCAGCGGCGTCCACGGAATCCCCGGATTCGTCGTCGCGTTGTCGTTGATGATGCTCGCGACGACCTCGTCGTGGGTGGGCGGAGTGGTGTCAACGTTGTGGAAGCAGACCTCAGCGATCGAGGCGAACTTGTCGTTCTGATCACCGATCGTGCTGAGGATCCGCAGGCGCAGCGTGACGGTGCCCTCGCCGGCCAGCTGGTCCTTCGTCAGGGCGAACGTCATCGTCCCGTCGGGGGCGATGCCGTCCTTGTCGATCCGCGTCGCCTTGTCGCCCTCGACGAGGTAGAGCTCGGCCTTGGTGATCTTGCCGTTGTTGCTGTTGTCACTGCGCGGGGTGAACGTCGCGTAGGCCAGGTTCGGCGACTTCGGCACGACGAAGTCGATGTCGAGCGGCAGCGTGACCGTGCCGTTCCACAGCGAGTGCCAGATCGTGTCGAGCTTGCCGTCGAGCATCTTCGACACCTCGTTGCCGTGGGCCGCCTCGGCGGGGATGTCCTTCTCGTTGGCGACCGTCACGCCGGTGGCGCACGTCGACGCCTTCTCGCCGTCCTTGAGGGCGACTGTCAGGGTGAACGAGGCCTCGGTCGTCTTGTCGCCGATCCGCAGGGTCATCGGGATCGTCCGGGCGCCCGGGTCGGTACCGGCGGGCACCTGCACCTTGGCGAGGAGGTCGATCGTCCCGTTCGCCGGGATCTCGGGCAGCGTGATCTGCTGCTTGTCCCACGTCCAGCCGTCGGGGCCGCCAAGCGACAGGGTCGCCCCCGCGGGGATCGCCTGGTCGGTGAGGTTGGTGACGTGCAGCTTGACGAGGTTACCGCCGCGGTAGACGGTCCTGGAGTCACCGGTCGGGACGGCCGAGCTGACGCCCAGCCAGTCGAGGGTGATCGGCATGTACGAGATGTGCTTGTCCGGCGCCTCGTACAGCAGGCCGTACGTGCCGGCCGTGGGCAGCGCCGTCAGCGTCGAGTACTGGACGGCGCCGGGCTCGAAGACCTTGGACACCGGCCACGTCTTCCCGTCGTCGAACGACACGCGGATGGTCCCGTTCCGGCGGGCGCCCGAGTTGTTGGTGTTCGAGAACAGGAGGACCTTGGCTGCCGCGCTGCCCTTGGGGGCGTTGGGGAACGCCCGGATGATCGACCCGTTGTTGTGCGGGTCGACCAGGGTGTTGTCGACGGTCACGTCGCCGTAGGTCTCGCCGCCGTCGGTCGACAGAGCGATCTTGCGGGCCTTCGTGCCGTCAGAGGCGCGCGAGTTGACCATCAGCGTGCCGTCGGAGAGTTCGACGACCTTGTTTTCGTCCATGCCCGTGCCGAACGGCTTGCCGACCTTCCACGTCTTGCCGTGGTCGTCGGAGTAGACCGAGACGGCTTCGTAGGTGCCGTCACCAACGCGCAGCGTGTACTGCTGGACGAGGCGGCCGGCGTGGTCGCCGTACTTGAGCTGGATGCCCTCGCCGGAGGCCGCGAAACGGCTCTTCCACCCCGTCTTGTCCGTCGTGATCGAGTCGGTGATGATTCGCGGTTCGGACCACGTGAGGCCGTTATCCGTCGAACTGATGACCGCGGCGTGGAGGACGTTGCGATCCGTCGGATCGACCCCGGCGTCGGAGTTCTGGAACTTTCGGTCGTACGACTTGACGAAGAACAGGAAGATCTCGCCGGTCGTGCGGTCAACGACGTAGGACGGGTCGGAGTAGCCGTACTTATCGGTGCCGGGGTGGCCAGCCGCGACGACCTTCGGGGCCTGCCACGACTTGCCACCGTCCGTCGAGATCCGCTGGACGATGCTGTTGGGCTCTGGCGCGTCGGCGCAGTTGGCTTGGCGGCCGTCCCACGCGGCGAGGATCCAGCCGTTCTTGGCTGTCGTCAGCGCGGGGATTCGGTAGCAGTCGAACCCGTTCTTGCCGGGCGTCGCGAGGACGCGGCCGGTGCCCGGCTCCTGCTCGCGCGGCTGGCTCGCCTCGTCGGGGCGCACCTCGTTCTTCACAGGGATCGGCGCGAGTGAGGTCTCAACGCCGGAGAACTTGACCTGCTTGCCGTCGCGGTCGGCCGTGAGATCGAACGTGATCGACGGGGTGTACGTGCCCTTGGCGGCGTCAGCGGTCGTGACGGTGTGGTAGGCGATGTTCTTGCACTCCGCGCTCTGACCGGCTTTGAGGGGATCCCAGCGGCAGCCGCCGTGCTTCCCGTCGACCGTGGCGCCCTCCATCGTGGAGGTCCTGGGGTACACCGTGTAGTTGGTCGACGTGTTGTTCGTGTATGTCACGGTGAAGGCCAGGCGGTCGCCGACGTAGACGGGTTCGCCGAGGTCGTCGGCGCGCTCGATCGTCACGGTCAGGGGGTTCTGCTTGATCGACACCTGCGTGCCGGTGACGGTGAAGGCTTCGGCGCCCTCGAACGGGGCCTCATACTTGACGTGCGGCGTGTAGGTGCCGGCCTTGACGTCGTCGGCGGTCACCGTGTGGACGACCCACTCGGCCTTCTCGCAGGTGACGGTTTTGTGGGCCTCGATCGCGCGGTAGCGGCAGTAACCGTCCTTATTGGTGGGCACCGTGTTCTCGAGGTTCGACTCCGAGGGGATGCCTGCGATGGTCTTGCCCGTGTGGTTGGTGAGGACGAGCTTGTAGCGGAGCGTATCGCCCAGGCTCACGGTGTCGCCGAGGGTATCGACGCGCTCGAGCGCGACGGTCAGCGGCGCGACGACGGGGACCGCCGGACCGGTGACGGTGAAGTCCTTGGCTCCATCAGTGGGAGCCTGGTACGTCACGGTCGGGGTGAAAGAACCAGCCTTGATGTCGGAGCCGGTGATCTTGTGGAACGCCATCGAGCCGGAGTCGCACGAGACCGTGGCGTTGGGCTGGATCGTGCCGAATCGGCAGTAGCCTGTGTTTCCGGAAACTGCGGTGTTTTCGAGCGTCGACGCCGTGGGAACGCCCTTGATCTGCTTGTTCGTCTGGTTAACGAGAACGAGCTTGTATTTCACGGTGTCGTCCAAGGTAACGGGGGCGCCCAGGGTGTCCTTCCGCATGAGGGCGACCGCCAGAGGCGGCAGTGTCTCGTCCTTGTTCAGCGCGCGAACGGTGACCTTCGGCGCCGTCGTGGTCGTCGTGATCTTCTCGCCATCTCTCGTCACATCCCACGAGATCGAGGGCGTGAAGCCCGCCGCGACGTCGCTGTCCTTCGCGACATAGGTCGCCGTGTAGCAGTGATTACGCGAGTGGGCCTTCAGGCTCGAGAAGCGGCAGTTTGGCTTCGCGTCGGTCTTGACGCCGGTGAGGTTCGATTCTGTCGGAGAGACGCTGTAGTCCTTGTCCGTCGGGTTGTCGTAGGTGACTTCCCACATGAGGTGGGTGCCGACCGGCACCGTGTCGCCGGCGTTGTCGGCACGCTGCAGGGTGATTCGGACCGGCGAGGCCGCCGGCTGGGGGTCATCGGCGCGAACCACCGGGGCCGGGGCCGCCGGGGCGGGCGCGGCGAGTGCGGCGGGAGCGCCGAAACCGGCCACTAGCAGGGACGTTGTGAGCGCAACTGCAGAGAACAGGGCGCGGGAGAGGCCCGGAGGGCGAGTGTTCATGAGGTCTCCTTGGAAGTAGCTTCCTTGCCACGTAACGACGAGAACAACCGACGTCATACGTCTGGCCCGATTCTAACCTTTCGAAGCAGCTCTTCCAATCCGATTGGCGCGCAATTTCGCCGCCACGCGGTCCACTGCGCGATGTCGGGCGGAACCTGCGTACAGTGGAGGAAACAGGCTGAAGGAGGAGGCGCCGTGCGCATTGCCATGATCTCGGATTGCTACCCGCCCCACATGGGGGGAATCGAGTCGCAGGTCGAGGGGATGGCGCGGCAACTGGCTCTCCGGGGCCATCACGTCGAGGTCGTCACGGCCACGCCCGGCCCTGAGGGCGCCGTCCGCGGCAGCGATCTGGCGCGCGGCACGGGCCGGCTGGAGGTGACCCGGGCGGCCCTCAACTTGCCGGGTTTCCTGCCGGTCAATCCGTTCGCCGGCAAGCAAATCGCCCGCGCCCTCGGGCGGTGTGAAGTTGCTCATATCCACATGGGTGTCGTCTCGCCGCTCGCGCTCCACGCGCTGGCGATCGCCACGCGGCGCCGGGTGCCGACGGTCGTCACGTTCCACTGCATGCTCGACGGCTGGTCCGAAATATTCAAACGCGCGGGCATCTACCACGTCGAGAAGTCGCCGGTCGTCCTCTCGGCCGTCTCGTCCACCCTGGCCGAGCAGGTCAAGCGGGTCGCCCGCGTCGACGACGTCCTCGTTATCCCCAACGGCGTTGCCCTGTCGCGGTGGCGGCACATCGCGGCGTGCCGGCCGATGCCGCCCGCCCCGAACACGCCGTTGCAGCTGGTCACCGCCATGCGGTTCATGCCGCGCAAGCGTCCCTTCGCCTTAGTCGCCACGATGCGCCGCGTTCGCGACCAGCTGGGGCCACAGTGCCCGCACCTGGCGATGTTCGGCGAGGGCGCCCAGTACTCCGCGGTCAAGACGGCGATCGGCGCGGCCGGGATGGGCGACCTCATCGAGTGCCCGGGCCGGAAGACCGAGTCGCAGCTGCAGATGGAATACCTCCACGCCGATGCGTTTGTCCTGCCGTCGAAGCGCGAGTCGTTCGGAATCGCCGCCCTCGAGGCGCGCGCGGCCGGCCTGCCCGTCATCGCGTACCGCAGCACGGGTACGACGGACTTCCTGACCGACGGGCTCGACTCGCTGCTCGTGGGGGAGTCCGGGCACCTGGCCGACGCCATCGTGCGCCTGGTGCGCGAGCCGGACCTGCTCAAGCAGCTGCAGACGAACGCCGTCGAGCCGACGACGCTTTCGTGGCAAACCAGTATCGACGCGGTCTTCGAGGCCTACGACCGGGCGACCCGGATGGGGTAGGGGCGCGACACCCTGATGAATTCCGCGGTTCCGCTTAGTTCAGCGGCGTGGACGTGTGCGTCTGGTCGACGCGGCGCATGAACTCGGTCAGACGGTTCCCGGCGGCGACGAGGGAGGGGCCGAACACCCGGCCCGGCTGGTGGCCCATGCGGTCGATCGGGCCCGACACCGACACGGCGGCGACAACGTTGCCCGTGGCCGCGCGGACGGGGGCGGACACCGAGGCGACACCCTGCTCGCGTTCGGCCACCGACTGTGCCCAGCCGCGGCGGCGAACCTGGGCCAGCTGGGTCGCGTTAAAGGCGGCACCCTGGAGGCCGAGGTGCATGCGGTCGGGCTCCTCCCACGCCAGCAGCACCTGGGCGGCCGAGCCGGCCTTCATCGTCAACACGGCGCCGGTGGGAATCGAATCGCGCAGCCCGATCTCGGGTTCGGCCGAGGCAACACACACGCGGTGGTCGCCCTGGCGGCGGTAGAGCTGCGCCGACTCTTTCGTGTGATTGCGCAGGGCCTTGAGGACGGGGAGGGCGGCCTGGAGCAGGCGGTCCTCGCCGACCGAGGAGGCGAGTTCGGACAGGCGCGGCCCCAAGACAAAGTGCCCCTGCATGTCGCGGCTGACGAAGCGGTGATACTCCAGCGCCACGGCTAGACGGTGGGCGGTCGGACGTGCCAGGCCTGTCGCGTGAACGAGCTGAGCGAGCGTCGCGGGCCCAGCCTCGAGTGCCGACAAGACCAAAGCCGCCTTGTCGAGAACGCCGACTCCGGAACCTTCCTTGGGGGTGTCCATAGATTGATATTCGCATCTTGCCTCGTGAGATTGCAAGCTATGGTGACGGCGCTGTCAAAAAATCTGAGAGGAGGCAGTCATGTCGCGAACGCTTGCCGAGAAAGTGTGGGCCGACCACGTCGTCAAAGCCGGGGTCGATGGTGCACCAGATTTGTTGTATATCGACCTGCACCTATGCCACGAGGTGACGTCTCCTCAGGCGTTCGATGGACTCCGGATGGCGGGCCGCAAGGTCGCCCGTCCCGACCTGACGATCGCGACGGAAGATCACAACACGCCGACGTGCGATATTTATTCGCCGGTCGCCGATCCGGTCTCGGCCGCCCAGCTCAACACGCTGCGCCACAACGCCGAGGAATTCGGGATTCGCCTTCACTCGCTCGGCGACGCCGACCAGGGAATTGTCCACGTCGTCGGCCCGCAGCTGGGCCTCACCCAGCCGGGGATGACGATCGTCTGTGGCGACTCGCACACGGCGACGCATGGCGCGTTTGGCGCCCTCGCGTTCGGGATCGGGACGTCGCAGGTCGAGCACGTCCTCGCCACCCAGACCCTGCCGATGGCGCCGTTTAAGACGATGTCGGTGACGATCGAGGGCGACCTGCCGGCCGGGTCGACCGCCAAGGACATCATTTTGGCGATCATCGCGAAGATCGGCACCGGCGGCGGCACGGGCTACGTCATCGAGTACCGCGGCAAGGCAATCCGCGAGCTGTCGATGGAAGGGCGCATGACGATCTGCAACATGTCGATCGAGGCGGGCGCCCGCGCCGGCATGGTCGCGCCGGACCAGACGACGTTCGACTACGTCAAGGGCCGCCCCCACGCACCCGAGGGCGCCGACTGGGACGCGGCGGTCGAGTACTGGAAGACGCTCTACACGGACGAGGACGCGGTCTTCGATAAGGAGGTAGTCCTCGACGCCGCCGACATCGAGCCGTTCGTCACGTGGGGCACGAACCCCGGGCAGGGCGTCAAGCTGTCGGGCGAGGTGCCGGACCCGCAGTCGATGCCGACCGACACCGAGCGGGCGGCGGCCGAGCGGGCCCTCGCCTACATGGACCTGGCCCCGGGCACGAAGATGCGCGACATCCCGGTCGACGCCGTGTTCATCGGGTCGTGCACGAACGGCCGAATCGAGGACCTGCGGGCCGCGGCCGACGTCCTCAAGGGCAAGCAGAAGGCCGACGGCGTGCGTGTGCTCGTCGTCCCCGGGTCGGCCCGGGTGCGGCTGCAGGCCGAGGCCGAGGGCCTTGACCGGGTGTTCCGGGAGTTCGGGGCCGAGTGGCGTAACGCCGGCTGCTCGATGTGCCTGGGCATGAACCCGGACCAGCTGGAGCCGGGTCAGCGTGCCGCCTCGACGTCGAACCGTAACTTCGAGGGCCGCCAGGGCAAGGGGTCGCGCACCCACCTGGTGTCGCCCGCCGTCGCCGCGGCCACCGCGATCCGCGGGACGTTGTCCACCCCCTCCGACCTCGATAAAGACTAGGAGCGATCATGGAGAAGTTTGTCACCCACACGGGCATCGGCGCACCCCTGCGTCGCTCGAATGTCGACACCGACCAGATCATCCCCGCCGTCTATCTCAAACGGGTCTCGCGGACGGGTTTCGAGGACGGCCTGTTCGCCGCGTGGCGCGGCGAGCCGGACTTTATCCTCAACCGGCCCGCGTACGCGAAAGCGACCGTCCTCGTCGCTGGCCCCGACTTCGGGACGGGGTCGTCACGCGAGCACGCGGTGTGGGCGCTGCAGGACTACGGCTTTAAGGTCGTTCTCTCACCGAAGTTCGCCGACATCTTCCGCGGCAACGCGTCGAAGGCGGGCCTGGTCGCCGGCCAGATCAGCGAGGAAGACTGCCATGCCCTGTGGAAGCTCCTCGAGACCAACCCCGGCGCCGAGGTGACCGTCGACCTGCGCGAACGTACGGTCACGTGCGAGGGCTTCGTCTGCCCGTTCGAGATCGACGACTACACGCGGTGGCGCCTCCTCGAGGGCCTCGACGACATCGCCATCACGTTGCGTGACGCCGACCTCATCAAGGAATTCGAGGCGCATCGCCCGTCGTTTAAGCCGAAAACGCTGCCCGCGAAGTACCTGCCCAAGGAAGAGGTCGTCTCGGCCCGCAGCGTCGATCTGCCGATGCCGACGCTGCGCCGCGGCGCCTAGACACACCGCCTAACGCCTCGCGCGGGGACCGCTCCCGCGCGAGGCGTTTGTCTGCGCCACGTGACAAGCGACATCACGTGGTCTGGCGCCCCTGGCTTGATGGCAGCGGCGCTAATCCCGGGTAGAGTGGGGAGAACGAGAGCCGAAAGGGGTTGGGATGAGTTCGGTCGTCAAGGTCAACGGCGGCAAGCCGTTGTCGGGACGGATTCACGTGCGCGGGGCCAAGAACTTCGTGCCGAAAGCGATGGTGGCGGCGCTGCTGGCCGACACGCCCTCGCAGTTGCGTAACGTCCCCCAGATCTCCGACGTGAGGATCGTGTCGGGGCTGCTGGGGCTGCACGGCGTCAACGTGACGTATGACGTCGAGCAGGGCACCCTTGATATCGACCCGTCCCAGGTGACGTCGGCCCAGGTCGAGGCCGTCGGCGAGCACGCGGGCTCGTCGCGTATTCCCATCCTGTTCTGTGGACCGCTGCTTCACCGCCTCGGTTCGGCGATGATCCCTGACCTGGGCGGATGCAACATCGGCGGGCGGCCGATCGACTTCCACCTGAGCATCCTCCGCAGCTTCGGCGCCGAGGTCGAGAAGGTGTCGGACGGGATCCGCATTGCCGCGCCGAACGGCCTCGAGGGCACGACGATCGAGCTGCCCTACCCGTCCGTCGGGGCGACGGAACAGACCCTGCTATCGGCGGTGCAGGCGCGCGGCATAACCGAGCTGCGCAACGCCGCGACCGAGCCCGAAATCATGGACCTCATCAATGTCCTCCAAAAAATGGGGGCCATCATCTCGGTCGACATCGACCGGACGATCCGCATCGAGGGCGTACCGCGCCTGCGCGGGTTCGTTCACCGTGCCCTGCCGGACCGCATCGAGGCGGCGTCGTGGGCGTCGGCGGCCCTCGCGACGAAGGGCGACATTTTCGTCGAGGGCGCGAACCAGCCCGACATGACGACCTTCCTTAACGTCTTCCGCAAGGTCGGCGGCGAGTTCGAGGTCCACCACGACGGCATCCGCTTCTATCATCCGGGCGGTGAGCTCCACTCGATCGCCCTCGAAACCAATGTCCACCCGGGCTTCATGACCGACTGGCAGCAGCCGCTGGTCGTCGCTCTCACCCAGGCCCAGGGCATCTCGATCGTCCACGAGACGGTGTACGAGAACCGTTTCGGCTTCACCAAGGCGCTCAACCAGATGGGCGCCCAGATCCAGCTGTATCGCGAATGCTTGGGCGGCCTCGAATGCCGCTTCGGGCAGCGCAATTTCTTCCACTCGGCGGTGGTGTTGGGTCCAACCCCGCTGCAGGGTGCCGACATCACGATCCCCGACCTGCGCGGCGGCTTCTCGCACCTCATCGCCGCGCTGACCGCCGAGGGGACGTCACACGTCGCGGGCATCGGGATGATCTCGCGCGGATACGAGAATTTCCTCGGGAAGCTGCACCAGTTGGGTGCAGACATCGAGCTCATGGCGAACTGAGAAGGGACTCCCCATGACTGGCACGTTTTCTCCTGTCTACCGTTTCTCGAAGAACGTCGCGCGGGTTCCCGTCGGCTGGGTAACCAGGCGGCACTGGGAAGGCGCCGAGAACCTTCCGCGCGAGGGCGGTTTTATCGCGGCCGCTAACCACATTTCCGAGTTCGACTCGATGACGTTTATGCACTTCCTCGTCGACAACGGGATTCCCGTGCGGGTGATGGCAAAGAAAGAGCTGTTCTCGGTGCCCGCGTTGGGGTGGCTGCTTCGCCAGACCGGGCAGGTCCCCGTCGATCGGGCAAAGAACAAGGGCAACGCGGCACTCGAGGCCGCCGAGGAAGCGCTGAAGGCCGGCGAGTGCATCGGGATTTACCCCGAGGGCACGATTACCCGCGATATCGATTCGTGGCCCATGCGGGGAAAGACGGGCGTCGCCCGTCTGGCGCTCAAGGCGCGCGTCCCGATTGTTCCGGTGGCCCAGTGGGGCGCCCAGGACATCATCGGGCGCTACGAACATGGCATGCACATCCTCGGCCGCAAGGACGTGTGGGTCCGCGCGGGCGAGCCGATCGAACTCACCGACCTCTACGATCGCGCCGACGATCCCGAGGCGTGGCGCGAGGGCACCGACCGGGTGATGGACGAGATCATCTCGATGCTCGAAGAGATCCGCGGCGGCATCATGCCGCACGAGCCGATTCATTCGGATGCCCCCGATGCGTTGAGCAAGCGCGACATCGCGAAGCTCGAGGCCAAGCGGCGCATGATCGACGGTCCGCGCGCAGCCCTGCGTCGTCCCTTCCAATCGAGGTCGTAGCCGATGATTGAGCGTCCGAAGGCCGCCGTGTTGGGTGCCGGGGCGTGGGGGACCGTCTTCGCGATGATCCTCCGCGACGCCGGCAACGACGTGACGATGTGGTCGCGCCGGGCCGAGCAGGCCGCCGAGATCAACGCCGGGACGAACCACGCCTACACCGGGGATCACGACCTCAGCGGGATCCGTGCGACGACGGACGTCATCGAGGCCGTGGCGGGCGCGACGATCGTTGCCGTCACCGTCCCGTCCTCGGCGGTTCGTTCGGTCGTGGCGGCCGCAGCGCCCGCGATCGGCATCGACGCGTCGATTCTCTCGCTGGTCAAGGGCGTCGAGAAAGACACGCTGTCGTTCATGACCGACGTCATCGTCGAGACCCTCGGATGCTCGCCGCAGCGCGTCCTCGCCGTGTCAGGCCCGAACCTGTCGGCCGAGATCGCCAACAAACAGCCGACCGGCACGGTCGTCGCTGGGCTGGACCCCGAGCGGGCCGGCTTCGTCGCCTCGCGCATCCACACGGGATATTTCCGGCCCTACGTCGGCGACGACATCGTCGGCGCGGAGGTCGGCGGCGTCGTCAAGAACATCGTCGCGATGGCTGTGGGGGCATGCTCGGGGATGAACTTCGGCGTCAACACGCGCTCGTTCATCATCAACCGTGGACTCACCGAGATGGCGCGTCTTGGTGTCGCATTGGGGGCGCGAAAAGAGACGTTTCTTGGCCTGTCGGGCCTGGGCGACCTCGTGGCGACGTGCTCCTCGGAGCTGTCGCGCAACTTCTCGTTCGGCTACCGGCTGGGGCAGGGGATGACGGTCGAGCAGGCGCTCGCCGCATCCTCGGGCACGGTCGAGGGCGCGCGTTCGTGCCCGAACGTGTTGGCTTTGGCGCAGCGGATGTCAGTCATTATGCCGATTACCGAGGCCACCCAGCGGGTCCTCGACGGCGACGTCGACATCGAGACGGCGGCCCAGCGGGTCTTCCTGTCGCCGCGCGTCACCGACTCGGTCGACGAGCGCGCCGTCTAGCCACGCCCGCCGCTTGCACGCTCGCGGGGCCGCTAGGTGATTAAACTGGCACCGATGAGTGAGCACGCACAATCCACCAAGTCCAGGGTCCTCGTGTTGTTCGGGGGCCAAAGCGGCGAGCACGGCATTTCCTGCGCCACGGCGGCAGGCGTCCTGGGGGCGATCGATCGCTCCCGTTACGACGTGTTGCCCGTCGGGATTACGAAGGACGGCACGTGGGTGCGGATGCCGGATGACCCCGACCGCTACGTGTTGAGCGGCGACCAGACGTATGAGGTGCAGGCCGATGACGCCCACGTCGTCGTCGCACCGGGCCTGGCCGACATCCTTGAGGTCACGCAGGCGGATGGCCAGCAGGTGACCGCTGCCGACCTGGGGGCCGTCGACGTCGTCTTCCCCCTGCTGCACGGGCCGTATGGCGAGGACGGGACGATCCAGGGCCTGCTCGAGATGGCGGGCCTGCCCTACGTCGGCTGCGGCGTGTTGGCGTCGGCCGCGGGCATGGACAAGCACGTCACCAAGGTGCTGCTCAGCGCGGCCGGGCTGCCGGCCGGGCGGTGGTCGCTGGTCACCGACCGGGCGTGGCGCGAGGACCGCGAGGGCGTCCTCGCCGGGCTCGCCGACCTCGGCCTGCCGGTGTTCGTCAAGCCGTGTCGTGCCGGGTCGTCGCTGGGGATCACCAAGGTTGACCGCAGCGAGGACCTGCCCGCGGCGATCGAGGAGGCCCGTCGGCACGACCCGCGGGTCATCGTCGAGTCGTTGCTCACCGGCCTCGAGGTCGAGTGTGCGGTGCTCGGTGGCCGCGGCGGTTCGGCCCCGCGGTGTGCCCAGCCGGGCCTCATCGCCGTGTCGGAGGACGTCGAGTTCTATGACTACCAGACGAAGTACGTCGACCACGACGCCGTGGCCCTGCAGATTCCCGCCCCGATCCCGGACGATCTGGCCGCCGAGGTCAAGCGGGTGGCGGCCGCGACGTTCGACGCGCTCGAGTGTGAGGGGTTGGCGCGGGTTGACTTCTTCGTCGATCCCGAAGCGGGCACGGTCGTCGTTAACGAGGTCAACACGATGCCGGGCTTCACGCCCTATTCGATGTATCCGGCCTTGTGGGCGAACGAGGGGATCGCCTACACCGATCTCGTGACCGAGCTCATTGAACTGGCCAAAGAGCGGCCTCTGGGCCTCAGGTGACCGATTTCTCACGTAGGCTAGGAGTTATGACTAAACCACGCGTCACGCTCGTCACTTGCCGGGACTATCCGAATCTTGAGGAGGACGAGGCGGGCCTGCCCGACGCCCTCGCCGAACGTGGAATGGATCCGGTCATCGCCGTATGGGATGACCCGGACGTCGATTGGCACGCCGCTAACGTCTGTGTCGTCCGTTCGGTCCGCGACTATGCGCGCAAGCGTCAGCAGTTCCTCGACTGGGCGCACCAGGTGCCGAAGCTCCTCAACCCGGCCGACACGCTCGAGTGGGCTTCCGACAAGCACTACCTCCGCGATCTGGCCGATAAGGGGATGCCGGTCGTCCCGACGACCTGGCTGGAGCCCGAGGCGAAGCTCTCGAAGCACCAGGTGCACACGCGTTTCCCGGCGCTAGGGGACTTCGTCGTCAAGCCGTCGGTGTCGTCGGGTGGCCGCGAGATGGGCCGCTACACGGCGAATTCCGGGGCCTCGCGGATGAAGGCGATCCAGAGGGCGGTCAGCCTGCTCAATGACGGGCGTGGCGTCATGGTCCAGCGGTACCTGCAGGAAGTCGACCAGTTCGGCGAGATCTCGCTCGTCTACTTCAATGGGATTCTTTCGCATGCCGTCCAGAAGTCCGCCATGCTCCAGCCGGCGGAAGAGACGGGCGAGGTCCTCCAAGCCGAGATCGTCTCGTCGCACGATCCGACCCCGCAGGAGTGGGAATGGGGCGAGCAGGCGCGTCAGGCGATCCACGGCCACATTTTCGACCGTGTCGAGCACGACCAGCTGCTCCTGTATTGCCGCGTCGATATCGTTCCCGACGGCAAGGGCGGTTGCTACATCATGGAGATTTCGCCGCTGGACGCCAGTCTCTATCTGGGCGAAATGCCCGGTGCTCTCGAGAAATTTGCCGAGGCGATTGCCACGCGCGTCATGTGGTAAAACGCCTGCGTAGCGGTGTGAGACAGGGCATAGCCCCTCGATTTTGGGGCGTGGAAGTCCCTGGGATATAGTGTCATTCGCTGCGTCAATGGTGGCTATAGCTCAGTTGGTAGAGCGCCTGGTTGTGGTCCAGGAGGTCGCGAGTTCGAGCCTCGTTAGCCACCCCATTGATCGGGGTCCGGATGTGTCAAGCATTCGGGCCCCGATTTTTTTCCGCGAACTTTCGTGTGTAAGCGTCGTCCGACCGGGGCAATCATGCTGTTTGTCGATGTGGCGACTACAGTGGAGGTACCACGTCAACTCGCAGAAAGAGTGGGGGAACTGTGATGCTCAACGAAAACTTCCACCTGGGTACTCGACTCGACGTCCCCGCGATCGGGTTGGGCACCTGGCTCATTGACGACGCCGATGCCGCGGCTGCGGTCCGCAATGCCGTCGAAATTGGCTATCGCGCGATCGACACGGCTCAGGCCTACGGCAACGAGCACGGGGTGGGAGTGGGCATCAAGGAATGCGGCGTGGACCGCGATTCGCTGTTCATCTCGACCAAGCTGGCCGCCGAGATTAAGGACTACGAGGGCGCCCGCGACGCGATCGACGGGTCGCTGCGAACGTTGGGCCTCGATTACATCGATTTGCTGCTCATCCACGCGCCCCAGCCGTGGGCCGATTTCCGCGGCGGCGACTACTCGGAGGGCAACCGCGAGGCGTGGCGCGCGATGGAAGAGGCGTACCACGCCGGCAAGCTGCGCTCGATCGGGGTGTCGAACTTTACCGAGACCGACCTCAAAGAGATCACGAAGGGCGCCGAGGTGGCGCCGCATGTCAATCAGCTGCTCGTCCACGCGGGCAATACGCCGGTGTCGCTGCTCGACTACTGCCGCGGCCACAACGTCTTCGTCCAGGCCTATTCGCCGATCGGCCACGGCGCGGTGTTGGAGAATCCGACGATCACGCAGATGGCCCAGAAATATGGGGTGACGGTTGCCCAGCTGTGCATCCGTTACGTCATCCAGCTGGGCTGCCAGGCGCTGCCCAAGACGGCGAACCCCGATCACATGCGCGAGAACGCCGACGTCGACTTCGTCATCAGCGACGAGGACGTCCAGGTGCTGCGTGACCTCGACGCGCGCGACTACGGCGAGGACAGCCGCTTCCCGGTCTATTCGGGCAAGTAGAGATTGCCCGAGGTTTTCGGCCCCTTCCACGACGCGTGGGAGGGGCCGAAACGCGTCGCGGCTCCCGAGTAGTGACGTGGCGGGCTGGTGCCGCTAGGCTCGAGGCTGACGCCATCGTCGTGGCGTCTGTCCCCAAACGAAGGATCTGCGATGAGTGCTCCAGTTGAACTGACCGTGTCGGAAGCCGAAGCCGCCCTCGACGACGGTGCCTTGCTGCTGGATGTCCGCGGTGCCGACGAGGTGGCCCGCGGGGTTGATCCGCGCGCGGTGACGATCCCGCTCGATCAGTTGCCCGAGCGCTACACCGAACTCGATCCTGCGCGCGAGATCGTCGTCATCTGCGCCCACGGCATGCGGTCGTTGCGGGCGGCCTCGTTCCTCAACGAGGCCGGCTATCGTGCGTCGTCGGTCGCCGGCGGGATGACGTGCTGGCCCCACGTCCGCTGATTCGCCTATCTGGTGCTTGCGTCCCCGTGTGGGGGAGCAGGCGGCCTTGCGGACGGGGCAGCGCCGAGCGTGAGGGCGCCCCAGGGCGAGATGATGCAGCTGTTTTCCTTTGGCCGGGTGGGCGCAAGGTGCCTGGTCACGGCAGTTTTGCCACTGAGGTGTGGCTGGCAGGAATTGAGGATATGACGAAGAGTTAACTAATGGGGCAATCTCTGATAGGCTAACTCGAGTTAGGGACGTGTAGGTGACGTCCTTGCCGCCTTTGGCGCTTCGACAACGACGTCTACTCAACTGAAACGGAGATGACAATGACGCATCGAACTCTCCTCGCCGCGGCGTCCGGTGTCGCCGTTGTGGGGCTGGCGCTCATGGGCGTGGGAACGATCCCCGCCCAGGCCGCCGACCCGGGACCGGCATCGGGCACGCCCGTCTATGACGCGGCGCCCGACCAGGCGAAACACCCCAGCGCGGACTCGCTGTGGGCGGACTCGTCGGCGGATACCCACGAGCCGGGGATTAACGGCACCGTGGCGGCGTTGGTCGACTCCGATCCGGCCACGCCGGGGCAGGACACGACTTTCTGGATCACCGATTGGTCGGCCCACGCGGCCTACCCGCACGCCCTCGCCTTCGATAACGCGGGCTTCGACAAGGTCTGCGGCATCACCTACACGTCGCGGCCGACCTACGGGTCGGGCAACACGGCGACGACGGGCGCCAAGGACTCGCCGGCGAGCTACAAGATCTTCGCCCTGCCGGAGAAGACCCTGACCAACGAGACGTGGACGTCGCAGTGGAAGGACCACGTGGGGGAGGACAGTTTCGAGAAGGCTCACCTGGTTAAGCAGGGTGGCTTCGCCGAGACGAACGATCCCCAGGTCGTGACGTTCGATCCCGTGGCGGCGAAGCAGCTCGTGGTCGTCGGCACCAAGTCGCTGCAGGGCAAGAACGAGATGTCGGCCGCCGACATCAAGGTCGTCCCGTGTGTCGCCCAGGCTGAACCGGGTACGGGGTCGGGCGACTCTAGCCTGGTGCGCGACCTCTTCCTTCAGCAGGAGCCGTTCACCCAGGCCGACAAGCCGCAGTCTTACGTGTCGTTCGCCCCGGAGACGCACACCTACTATGCGACGGCGTACTACCGGAACGGCTCGGTCGTTCCCCACGTCGACGCGGTGCCGGGCGCAACGGTGACGATCAACGACCAGGCCGCCGACTCGCACGGCGAGCACAAGGTCACGCTGCGCAAGGGGTGGAACCCCATCTCCGTGACGGTGTCGAAGGACGGAAAGACCGCGACCTACGTCATCAACGTCAAGAAGGTCGATACCGACTACCGAGGCCGCGAGATCGTCACGCCTTCCGACGTCACGGTCCAAGGTGGCGGCGACGGCAAAGCGATGGTCGACGGCAACGAGGCGACGTCGTGGACGCCGACGTCGTTCACCGAGAACGAGACGTGGAACAACTCGGTCACCGGTTTCGAGCTGACGTTCGACCAGCCGACCAACGTCTCGAAGATCACGGGGGACGTCACCTTTAAGCCCGGAAAGTCCTGGGACACCGGTCGCGTCTTCACGATCATGGGCTCGCGCGACGGTAAGACGTTCGACGTCCTCCTGGCGAAGCGGGCGACGCTGCGCAACGACACGATCAAGGACTTCATCTACTGGGACTTCAACCAGACGGCGAAGGTCAAGGCGCTGCGCGCGTGGATGACGCCCGCCCCCGGCGGCGAGTCCTCCGGCGGTGCCGGCACCGACGTCCACTTCAAGGAGCTGCACGTGTGGCGCAACGCCAATAACGCCGACGAGACCCTCCCGGCGCAGCCGAGCGGCGACACGACCTCGCAGATGTACAACCCCGACGAGGACGCCAAGGCGTGGGGCGTTTCGCGCGCCCAGGCGCTGATGATGCACTACGGCGTGTTGGCGCCGACCTGGGTGCCGTCGGAATACTACGGGCGCGGCTCGTTCGACAAGAACGAGCAGCAGCTGAGCGGGGGCGCGTTCCCCATGTTCTATGACTCGCCGTTGTTCGACCGCAACCTCATGCAGCGGATTCCCGACTCGAAGTGGGCGCTGGCGAAGGCGCCCTCGGCGGGCAATGCCTTGGGCAGCGATCCGCACGACTTCTTGACCGACCAGATGAAGCCGTATGCCAAGAACCTCGTCGAGGTCCAATACGGCGACGAGGGGCACTACAGCGAGGATCAGCTGACGCTGTTCAAGAAGTGGTTCGACTGGTCGAAGCAGCACCTGCCCGGCGCGATCGCCCACTCGAACCAGAACCCGGGCGAGTGGAGCGACCTGACGAAGATGCGCCACTACGTCGAGCGGACCCAGCCCGACCTCATCTCGTGGGACTCGTACGAGATGTCCTACGGGACGGCGTCGGCGGATTCGGTGACGCCCGATCGCTTCATCCAGGCGCTCATGGGCCGTAACACGTACGGCGTGTACCGCCAGGTCGCCATGGAAGGCTACGACGGCAAGGGCGCCTCGCCGGTGCCGTGGGGCCAGTACATCGACTACAGCTTCGAGTCGAACCTCCCCGCGTCGCAGAAGAACTTCACGGCGATGCTGTCGCTGGCGACCGGCGCGAAGTGGCTCGGCAACTTCCGCATGGAATACACGGCGTTCGACAAGGAGTCGATCGTCGACGGCGACGGCGCCCCGACCCGTTCGTGGGTCGAGTACGCGGACGTCTTCAACGCCCAGCACAACCTCGGCCAGTACCTCACGGCTATGAACAACACGTACTTCGCGACCAAGCCGGGCGACTACGGCAAGGGCACGAACAGCGTGTACCAGGGCTACAAGGCCGCCGGGTTTGATGCGTCGAAGACACGAGAGGCGACGAAGGACTGGGGTCTCCTCGACATCTCGGCGTCGTCCGATCCCCAGGGCATGAACGCCGGTCGCGCGGGCGACGTGGCGGTCGGCTACTTCACCAAGCTGCCCGGCCTCACCGACGCCAAGGCCGCCGAGGTGTTCGGCGCCGACTCGACGAACCTGCGCGGCTTCGTCCTCATGAACGCCCTGGCCGGCAAGGCCATCCCCAACGCCAAGGGCCTGGCCGATCGCCACGACAACGGCCAGCCCTGGCAGACCCGCCAGACGATCACGGTGACGGTCAAGCAGCCTGCCGAGGGCAACACCCTCTACCGGGTTGACCACGCGACGGGCAAGCGTTCGACCGTCGCCCTCACCCCGGCAGGTGCGGGCAAGGCGACGTTCACGACGTCCCTCGACGGCGGCATGGCCGACCTCTACTACTGGTCGAAGCCGGACACTCTGAGCGACGACGAGATTCCCCACGTCTTCGAGCCCTCCGGCTACCACCCGGCGAGCGTCACCGTGGACTCGGAACAGAACTCGCCGAAGGAGACCGCTACCAAGGGGAACCTCATCGACGAGAATGCGGACGGCTCGGCCAATCTCGGGACCTTCTGGCACAGCCAGTGGGATCCCCAGCGCGACGCCATGCCCCATGGCATCGCCGCGCCCACCGGCGTGACCGACGCGAGCGGCAAGGGCCCGACCCAGGTGTGTGGCCTCCAGTTCACCCCGCGCGGTGGCAAGACCGCCGACGGCCCCAAGAACGTCAGCGTCTACGCCTTCGACAAGGAACCGACGGCCTGGCCGAAGGCGGATCCCGAGAAGGCATGGGAGGGCGGAACGAAGATCGCCGACTCCACCGCCCACGAGGGCGCGACCCACACGATCATGTTCGAGCATCCGCAGACGGCCGCCTACCTGGGCCTGGCGATCTGGGACAACTTCTCGGGCCAGCCGTTCACGTCGGTGTCCGACTTCGAGTTCCTCGCCTGCACACCGACGCTCGCGGCCAAACCGGCGAAGGTCACCTACACCGAGGGCGACCACGACGTGGCGTCGACGGCGAGCGTGGTGAACGCCAAGCCTGGGCAGAAACTGCGCCTCGCCGTGCTCAACAAGGAGAAGAAGCCCGTCACCCTGCCCGGTGACGCGCTGACGGCGACGGCGGACGCCGCGGGGACGGCTACGTTCTCGCTCAAGGGACTCGAGGCGATCGCCCCGGGCGACTACACGCTCGCCCTCTACGACGCGGCCGACGAGGCCGGGGCCCACTCGCTGGCCCAGGCGGCGTTGGCGATCGCGAAGAATCCGTCATCGGACACCCCGAGTCCCGATCCATCGTCGGACACCCCGAGCCCGAACCCGAACCCGGGGCACACGGGCACGGTGCAACCGCCGACGACCCCCGCGCCGACGCCGGGCGGTTCGACGGCCGGGACGCACTCGGCGGCCGGGACGCACTCGGCGGCTCACCCCGCGCAGCAGGCGGCGTCGCCGCGTCACCTGGCGCGCACGGGCGCTGAGGCCGGCCTGATCGCCGCCCTCGCCGCGATCGCCCTGGGTGCAGGCTTCGTCCTCCGCAAGCGGGCATAACCGCCACCCACGGGTGCCGCTAAGACGACAGGTGGGAGACCGAATGGTCTCCCACCTGTTGGTTTGTGTGAGGGGAGGGGAGCGGGGCCCGGCTACTTCGCCGGCGTCCCCAGGCCTTGCGCGAGGACCTCCTTCGCGGCCTGCTGGCACTGCTGCGTCGACGGGCCGTCGCCCTGCGGGAACAGGACGGCCCGGTAGTAGCGCAGCTCCTGGATCGACTCGCGAATGTCGGCGAGGGCGCGGTGGCCGCCGTGCTTCTCTGGGGCCTGGTAGAACGTACGCGGATACCAACGCTTCGCGAGTTCTTTGACGCTGGAGACGTCGACGATCCGGTAGTGGAGGTGCTCCATGACCTGCGGCATTTCCTTCTCGAGGAACATCTTGTCCGTGCCCACCGAGTTTCCGGCCAGCAGGGCCTTGCGGGGCTCGGGGACGAACCGTTTGATGTAGGCGAGCACCTGGGCTTCGGCATCGGCCAGGTCGATGCCCTCGGCGGCAATGGCGTCGAGCAGCCCGGACGTCGTGTGCATGTTTCGCACGAAGTCGTTCATCTGGTCGAGGGCGCCCTCTTTCGGGGTGATGATGAGGTCGATCCCGTCATCCAGCAGGTTGAGTTGTGCGTCGGTGACGATCACCGCGACCTCGACGAGGCAGTCGGCCTGAAGGTCGAGCCCAGTCATTTCGCAGTCGATCCACACCAGGGGGTCTTTCGTACTTGCCATAATGTCCACCCTAGTCGTTTCCACGTGCTGGCCGCCCCGGCGGCTGGAACGGGTCGTGGCGCACAATGGAGTCATGAGTGAGGAAAACCGTCAGACGCTGCCCGTGACCGCCGCCGATGTCGACCGTGCGGCGGCCCGCCTTGCCTCCGTCGTCAAAGTCACCCCGTTGGAGGTCTCGGATCGCCTGTCGGAGGAGGTCGGCCAGCCCGTCTACCTCAAGCGCGAGGACCTGCAGCTGTGCCGCTCGTTCAAGGTGCGCGGCGCCTACACGAAGATGTCGACGCTGTCGGAGGACGAACGTGCCGCCGGCGTCGTCGCGGCCTCCGCCGGCAACCACGCCCAGGGCGTCGCGTTCGCCTGCTCGCGTCTGGGGATTCACGGGACGATCTACCTGCCCGCGTCGACGCCGCGACAAAAGCGCAAGCGGATCGCGACGATCGGCGGCGACTGGGTCAAGCAGGTCATCATCAACGGGAATTTTGACGACGCCAACGCCGTCGCCCAAGAACAGGCGCGCCAGCACGGCTGCGTCTACGTCCACCCCTACGACGACCCGGACGTCATCGCCGGCCAGGGCAGCATCGCCGTCCAGCTGGACGAGCAGATGCCCGAGAACACGGACACCATCCTCATCCCCGTCGGCGGCGGTGGCCTCATTGCCGGCATGGCGACGTGGCTGCGCGATCGCCGCCCCGGCCTGCGGATCGTCGGCGTCGAGTCCGAGGGCGCCGCGTCGATGCGCCAGGCCATCGCGGCGGGCAAGCCGGTCAGTCTGGACCGGGTGAATTCGTTCGTCGATGGCACCGCCGTGGGGCGGGCCGGCGATCAGACGTACCAGATCGTCAGCCGCGTCGTCGACGACATCGTCGTCGTCCCCGAGGGTGCGGTGTGCACCGAGATGCTCGACCTCTACCACTCCGAGGGCATCATCGCCGAGCCCGCGGGCGCCCTCGCGTCGGCCGCGGCCCGCCGGTATCTGCCGCAGATCCCCAACGGCCCCGTCGTCTGCGTGGTTTCGGGCGGCAACAACGACCTGTCGCGCTACGCCGAGGTCCTCGAGCGGTCGGCCCGCCACGAGGGGCTGCGGCACTACTTCCTCGTCCGCTTCAACCAGGAGCCGGGCGCGCTGCGGGCGTTCCTCAACGAGATCCTCACCGAGGGCGAGGACATCATTTACTTCCAGTACACGAAGAAGAACAATCGCGACACGGGGCCCGCCCTCGTCGGCATCGAGTTGCCGGACCCGGCCGAGATCCGCGACCTGCGGCGCCGCATGGCGGCTTCGCCGCTGACGGTCGAGGAGATTTCGCCGGACTCGGCGATCTTCAACCTGCTCGTTTAGGTGGCGCGGGCGCCGGCCCGGTCCGATAGACTGGCGCGGGTCGTCGCCCTCGTCGGATAGACTGGGGCGGCCTCGCCCCCGTAGCTCAACGGATAGAGCAAGGGCCTTCTAATCCCGAGGTTGCAGGTTCGAATCCTGTCGGGGGCGCCATAAATAGTGGGTCGTGACCTGCGGTAATCCGCATGTCGGCGCCCGTGTGCCGACCGCCGGGCGGGTGGCGTCGCCGCGGGCGGGCCGGATGGGGCTGGCGGGCGTAGCATGAGGGGGCGCCGGCCGGGGTGGGCCGGCGTATGTTCGGCTGCGTCGTAAGAAAGGCTCCAGATGACTGCCCACGAGACTGCCCAGACTCCCGACATCTTCTCCGATCTGTCCCAGTTCATCGCCTGCCCCAGGCTCAACGGAATCGCCGCCAGCCGTCGCACCGACACGGGCGGCCGGGTCGTCGCGTCTCTCGCGCAGATCTCGCCGAAACGCGACCGCTACGTCACCCACCTCGTCGCCCTCGATCCCGCGGGCGGCGACCCCGTCCAGCTGACGCGTTCGGCGAAGGGTGAGGCCTTCATGGCGATCGGTCCTCGCGGTGAAATCTATTTCACCTCCGGTCGCACCGACGACGGCAAGGAGGACGAGGGCGCCGATACCCTGTGGATGCTGCCGCCGGTCGGCGAGCCGCGGGCAGTCCTGCGCCGTGCCGGCGGGATCGACCAGGTCGTCGCGCTGGACGACCGGCTGCTCATCGTCGCTGGCCAGCTGCCGCACGCGACGGACGAGGACGCCCACGCCGACGTCATGACGAAGCGGCGCGAGGCGGGTGTGAGCGCGATCCTCTACGACACGTTTCCCGTCCGCTCCTGGGACACCGACCTCGGGCCTGCGGTGCCGCGCCTGTTCTCGGCGCCCCTGCCCGCCCTCGACGGCGACGACATGCTGAAACTCGAGGCTTGGCCCACCCCGCCCGGCCGCCTGGACACCGTCGTCGCCGACCCCGCGGGACACCACGTCCTCGCGGGGGTCTCGCTGAACGACGGCGCCGGATACGAGTGGGGCGGCGTCTTCGAGATGTTCCCAGACCGCGAGCCGCAGTCTCTGGCCGTTCCGACTCGCGAGGACGCCGACTCGGACACGCGCGCCGCGCACGTCGGCGTCTTCGCCATTAACCAGCAGGGCACGAAGGCACTGCTCGGGGCGTTCAACGGGAACCGCCCGGGCAAGCCCGCCCGGGCGTGGATGGAACAGGTCGACCTCGAAACCGGCCAGATCTCGCGGTTTGGCGCCTCCCTCGACGATTGGGTGAGTGACGCCTGCTATGTCGACGAGCACACTGTCGTCGCCTCGGCGCCCAGACGCGGGCGCGAGAGCGTCTATCGCATCGAGGGCGAGGACGTCCGCCTGCTCACCGACGACGACTGGGCCTACCACCACCTCGCCGCGTGGGACGAGCGGCACGTCGTCTGCCTGCGCTCGTCGATCACGTGCCCGCCGCTGCCCGTCCTCGTCGACGTCACCGACGGGACGGTGACGCCTCTGGCGTCGCCGGTCACGCCGGTCGCCCAGAACGCCCAGGTCAGCGAAGTCCAGGCCACCGCGCTCGACGGGACGCCCCTGCGGTCGTGGCTGCTCACCCCGACAACCGAGCACCCCGAGGGCGGCTTTCCCCTGCTCACCTTCGTCCACGGCGGCCCGTGGGGCACGTGGAACGACTGGACGTGGCGGTGGAACCCCGGCCCCTTCGTCGCGGCCGGCTACGCCGTCCTCCTGCCCGATCCGGCGATCTCGACCGGCTATGGCCAGGCGATGATCGACCGCGGCAACAACGCGATCGGCGATACGCCCTACACCGACATCCTCCAGCTCATCGCGGCCACCGAGGCGCGCGACGACATCGACGCCTGCCATACTGCGCTGCTCGGCGGCTCCTATGGCGGCTACATGGCCAACTGGATGGCCGGGCACACCGGCGCGAAGTTCCGCTGTATCGTCTCGCACGCGTCACTGTGGAACATCGACCTCATGGGGCGGACGACCGACAACACGAGCTGGCACGAGTGGATGACCGACCAGGTCGACGAGTATTCGCCGCACCTGTTCGCCGAGGACATCGTCGTGCCCATGCTCGTCATCCACGGCGACAAGGACTACCGGGTCCCGCTGTCGCAGGGCCACGCCCTCTGGCACGCCCTCAACCGGTATTCGCCGGTGGGCGGGCACAAGTTCCTCTATTACCCCGACGAGAACCACTGGGTCCTCAAGCCGACGAATTCGCTGGTGTGGTACGAAACGGTCCTTGCGTTCCTTGACTGCCACGTTCGCGGCCGAGAGTTCGTTGCCCCGCAGCTGCTGGGGTAGGGGCGAATCGCGGACGTCCTCACGCGACGAGGCCTCGGCCACCCCGGACAGGGAGGCCGAGGCCCAAGCGTATCGGCGGCTAGTCGGCGCGCTTGACGGCGACGAGCGACACCGCAGTCAGCTGATCCTCCAGGTCGGCGAAGGTCTTGCGCATGGCGAGGACCCGCTTGCGTGCCTGCGGGCGCCGCAGCATGTGGCTCATGAACCGCAGCGTGCCCCACACGCCCTCGTCGGCGACGAAACGCGAGAATTTCAGCAGGTGCATGGGGGCCGTGCCCGTCCACGTGACGGTGAGCCCGGCGTCCTCGAGGAGGGCGCGCCACTGGTCGAGGGGCAGTGGGCGGGCCGGAACCTTGATCGAGCGCGACAGCTCGCGGCTGGTCTCGGTGCGCCCGGCCTCGTCGGGTGTCGCGGCGGTTCCGGTCAGGCCCAGCTCGTGGATCGCGTAGCGGCCGCCGGGCGCGAGGATCCGGGCGGCCTCGCGGACGATTGCCTGCTTGACCTGCGGCGAACACATCGACAGCATGGCCTCGCCGACGACGAGGTCTGCCGAACCGTCCTCCAATCCTGTGTCCTGGGCGTCGGCCTCGACGACGCGGGCCTGGGGATGCCCGGCGAGGACGGCGCTGAGGGCGCCGCGGCCCTCGGGGTTCGGGTCGACGCCGGTGTAGCTGGCCGGGGACGCTTGAAGCAGCAGGGTGGCTGTCTTGCCGACGCCCGGCCCAAACTCGACGATCCGGTCGGCAGACGAGGGCGCGGCCTCCTTGAGCATGGCGGTCGTCAGCTCGAGGCCGCCGGGACGCAGGACTGTCTTGCCGAGCGACGCGAGCAGCCAGTGGCCCTGCAGGCGCTCGTCGGGCAATGGCGACGCGATTTGGGGGCTCATCACTGCTCCTTGTCGGCGGCGACGTCGACCATGACCAGGCTGAGGCGGCACGGCGTAATCGCGGTCAGCGCATGCTCTTGGCCCGGCGCGAGGTAGACGGTGTCGGCGGTGTGGAGAGTCCGCTCGTCCTCGCCGATGGTGAAGGACATCTCGCCCTCGAGCAACTGGACGACGACGGCGCGCGGCGACGAATGTGCGGTGAGCAATTCGCCGGCGTCGAAGGTGAACTGGACGACTCGGATGAGGTCGTTCGTCACGACGACGCGCGAGGTCGTCGACTCCTTGATGATCGGCAGGTCCTCGGCCAGTCCCAGGTGGAACGACGACTCGGTGAGGGACGACAGGTGGGCCACGGTGGGACCTCCCCTTCTCTCGTTCGTGAGGTAAGACAGACCTCACTATAGAGGGGGCGGCCGTGGGGTGGCGAGTGGAGCCTCAAGCTTGTGGCGGGGGGGGTGGTCAGGCGGTGGCGAGCGCCTGTTTATAGGCCGAACCCCAGGCTGCGAGGGACTCCACGACCGGGGCCAACGACGTGCCGGTGTCTGTCAGGGCGTATTCGACGCGGGGCGGGATCTCGGCATACGCCTGGCGGGTGAGCAGGTGGTCGGCCTCCATCGCCCGCAGGTTGGCGGTAAGGACCTTGGCGCTGATGCCGCCAATCGACTGCTTGAGTTCGCTGAAACGCCGCGGGCCGCCCATGAGGTCGCGGAGGATAAGCACCTTCCACTTGTTCCCGATGAGGTAGAGGGTCGTCTCGACCGGGCACGCCGGCAGGTCGGCGGGCGAGAGGGTGTGCTGTACGCTCACGGTGAACTCCTGATAGTTACCTTTTGGTTCCTAGTTACTTCAGGTTACTACGGTGGGGCATCGCGGAAGAATCCGCGTCGCTCGAAGAAAGGACATGCCATGAGAATCGCCGTTGTTGGAGCCCACGGGAAGTCAGGTCAGGCCGTCACCGCCGCCGCGCGCCGCGCGGGAATCGAGGTCACCGCCATCACGCGTCGCCCCGATTCCGTCGACGCCGACCACCAGCTGGTGCGCGACGCCCTCGAGCTGACTGCCGCCGACCTCGCCGGATTTGACGCCGTCGTCGACGCGCTGGGGTACTGGACGGCAGAGACCATGCACTTCCACAAGGAGACGGCCGAGCACCTGGTCTCGCTGCTGTGCGCAACCCCGACCCGCCTGATCATTATCGGCGGCGCGGGTACCCTGTTCGTCGACCCCGACCGGCAGGTGCGCTTGGCCGACACCCCCGAGTTTCCCGCGGAGTTCCAGGCCGTCGCGCAGGGCACCGCGCAGAGCCTCGCGGTTGTTGAGGGCGCCGATGACGTCGCGTGGACCTACGTGTCGCCGGCAGCGGACTACCGTCCCGACGGCGCCGCGACTGACCGGTGGGCGATCGGCGACGACCACCTCCACACGTCCGAGGCGGGGGAGTCCGTCCTTTCGTACGCCGACATGGGGTCGGCCGTCGTCTCCGAACTGCTCGACGCCAAGCATGTGAGGGAGCACATTTCCGTCTATACGCGGTAGTGGTGGGGCGCGATCTGGCCCGGATCGGCGCCCTGACATAGGGTTAGAGCGACTGATCCGGACCCGGCGTCCGGAAAGACCGCGACAGCAAAGAACGGAAAGTACCTTTGGCAGAGTTCATTTACCAGATGGTCCACGCCCGCAAGGCGCTCGGCGACAAGGTCATCCTTGACGACGTCACCATGGCGTTCTACCCCGGCGCCAAGATCGGCATGGTCGGCCCGAACGGCGCCGGCAAGTCGTCGATCCTCAAGATCATGGCGGGCCTCGACCAGCCCTCGAACGGCGAGGCCGTCCTCACGCCCGGCTACACCGTCGGCATCCTCCTCCAGGAGCCGCCGCTGGACGAGACAAAGACGGTCCTCGAGAACGTCCAGGAGGGCGTCGCCGAGATCAAGGCGAAGGTCGATCGGTACAACGAGATCTCGGCCCAGATGGCCGATCCGGACTGCGACTTCGACGCCCTCATGGAGGAAATGGGGCAGCTGCAGACCGACATCGACGCGGCCGACGCGTGGGACCTCGACAACCAGCTGGAACAGGCGATGGACGCGCTGCGTTGCCCGCCGGGCGACACGGACGTCAAGGTGCTTTCTGGTGGTGAGCGGCGCCGCGTCGCGCTGTGCCAGCTGCTGCTCAAGGCGCCCGACCTCCTGCTGCTCGACGAGCCGACGAACCACCTGGACGCCGAGTCGATCCAGTGGCTGGAAAACCACCTGCGCACCTACCCGGGTGCGGTCATCGCCATCACCCACGACCGGTACTTCCTCGACAACCTCGCCGAGTGGATCGCCGAGGTCGACCGCGGCCGCCTCTACCCGTACGAGGGTAACTACTCGACGTACCTCGAGAAGAAGCGTGAGCGCCTCGAGGTCCAGGGGCGCAAGGACGCCAAGCTGGCGAAGCGCCTGAAGGAAGAGCTCGAGTGGGTGCGGTCGAACGCCAAGGGGCGCCAGGCCAAGTCGAAGGCCCGTCTGGCCCGCTACGAGGAGATGGCGGCCGAGGCCGAGCGCACCCGTAAGCTCGACTTCGAGGAAATCCAGATCCCGCCGGGGCCGCGCCTGGGCTCGGTCGTCCTCGAGGCCGAGCATATCCACAAGGGCTTCGGCGACCGCGTCCTCATCGACGACCTGTCGTTCTCGCTGCCGCCGAACGGCATCGTCGGCATCATGGGTCCCAACGGCGTCGGCAAGACGACGCTGTTCAAGTCGATCGTGGGGCTGGAACAGCTCGACTCGGGCAGCCTGACGATCGGCTCGACGGTGAAGATCAGCTACGTCGACCAGAACCGTGCGGGCATCGACCCGAAGAAGACGCTGTGGGAGGTCGTCTCCGACGGCCTCGACTACATCGAGGTCGGCAACGTCGAGATCCCCTCGCGCGCCTACGTCGCGTCGTTCGGGTTCAAGGGGCCGGACCAGCAGAAGCCGGCGGGCGTCCTCTCCGGCGGCGAGCGTAACCGCCTCAACCTCGCGCTGACGCTCAAGCAGGGCGGCAACCTCCTGCTGCTGGACGAGCCGACGAACGACCTCGACGTCGAGACGCTGGGCAGCCTAGAAAACGCGCTGCTCAACTTCCCCGGCTGCGCCGTCGTCATCACCCACGACCGTTGGTTCCTCGACCGCGTCGCCACCCACATCCTCGCGTGGGAGGGCACCGATGAGGACCCGGCGCAGTGGTACTGGTTCGAGGGCAACTTCGAGTCGTACGAGAAGAACAAGGTCGATCGGCTGGGCCCCGACGCGGCCCGCCCGCACCGCGTGACGCACCGCAAGCTCACGCGCGGCTAATCGACGCGAATACACGGGTGGCCCGGGACCTGCACGGTCCCGGGCCACCGGCGTCTGTGCTGAGGGGCTAGGCGGGGGAGGAGCCTTCGTGGTGTTTGCCGTCGTCCATCTGCCAGAAGTCCTTGGCGCCGGCCTCGGCCAGCGTGATCATGCCCTCCTGGGCCGCCGACGCGACGAGCACGCCGTCCTCGGTGTACACCGACGCCCGCGCCAGTGAGCGCCCGGAATACGACGAGGGCGAATCGAGGTGGAACAGATGCCACTGGGTGACGTCGAGGGGCCGATGGAACCACATCGAGTGGTCGATCGTCGCCGCGCGCAGACGGGGATTCACCCAGGCCAGGCCCAAGGAACGCAAGGCCGGCTCGAGCATGATCTGGTCGGACACGTAGGCGAGGAGGGCGTGCGACAGCGACTGGTCGAGCTGGGGAAGCTTCGTGCGTGGACGCACCCACACGTCGTGGTGCTCGAGGTCCCCCAGCGCAGGGCGGACATAGATCGAGCCCGTCGCGTGGCGCATGTCGAAGGCGGCCGTCTTGCCGAGGAATTTCGCCGCGGGGTGGCCGGTTGCCTGGAAGATCTCGATCGAATCGCGCAGCTCGTCCGGCATGGCGACCTGCGGCATCGGGGCCGAGTGGGTCAGCCCCTCGGGCTTGCGGAGGTTAAACGAGGCGACGGCCGTAAAGATCACCTTGTCGTCCTGGCTGACCTCGACCCGGCGCGTCGTCATCGTCCGGCCGTCGCGGGTCCGCTCGACCTGAAAATGGAGGGGCCGATCCGTTAGCGCGGGACGAAGGAACGAGGCGTGGATCGAGTTCGGATAGCCCTGGGCGTCCTTCACCGACTGCGGCAACGTCGATGCTGCCGCAAGGAGTGACTGGGCAAGGACCTGACCGCCGAACGCCTGTTTGCGCAGCTGGGGCAACGAGGAGCCGACAAAATGGTCGCCCGCGCCGCCAGTGAGTGTGAGAACGCGGATGACCGACGCGACCGGCTCGTCACTGATTGGAGGCATTGGGATACAAAAAGTCACCCGACTAGTCTTGCACGCGGGGTGATATCGCGCACGGTTGACCGGGGAAATAGATAAATATCCAGGTCATTGCACATTTAGCCACGATGGTGGTTGGCTGCCTCGTCGGGCGGATCCGCATAGGCTGGTGAGTGGGCATGAACAGCAGGCCACGGCAAGGTGAGGGAGCGGCTGTGACTAACGAGGGACCGGCGGACCTTTTGACCGAACTGGCGAGCGCTCACGGCGTCGCCACCGACTACTGGGACTTCTCCGGCCAGCACCGTCAGGTCACGGCCTCCACGCTCCGAGCCGTCCTCGCGGCCCTGGACGTCGACGCCAGCGACGAGGCTGCCCAGCAGGTCGCCCTCGCCGCCGCCCGGGATGACGAGTGGCGCCACACGCTGCCGCCCTGCACGGTCAACCAGGACGACCACAACACGTGGATCTTCGTCCACGTGCCCCACGGCACCGCCGTCACCTGCCGTCTGGAACTCGAGGACGGCGGCTCGCTGCCGCTCCAGCAGGTCGACAACTGGGTCGATCCCCGCGTCATCGACGGTCGCCTGATCGGCCGGGCCACGTTCGACATTCCCGCCGGCCTGCCGCTGGGCTGGCACACGATCGTCGCGACGATCGAGGGCGAAGAAACCCGCGCCCCGTTCGCCAACACGCCCGCGACGCTCACCCTGCCGCCGCTGCGCGACGGCCGTGGCTGGGGCCTCATGGCCCAGCTGTACTCGGTGACCTCCGCCGGCTCGTGGGGCGTCGGCGACGCCCAAGACCTCGCCGACCTCGCTACCTGGGCGGGTGGCCAGGGCGCCGACTTCATCCTCATCAACCCCATCCACGCCGGCGAGTCGGTGCCGCCGCTCACCCCCTCGCCCTACCTGCCGGCGTCTCGGCAGTTCGTCAACCCGCTCTACATTCGCCCCGAGGCGATCCCGGAATACGCGCGCCTGGGCGCCGCCGACCGCCGGACGATCGAGGAGCTGCGGCAGCGCACGATCGGCAGCGCCGACGACCTCATCGACCGCGACCGCTCGTGGGAGGCCAAGCTCGTCGCCCTCGACCTCATCTTTGCCGCCGGCCGCAGCACGGAGCGTGACGCGGCGTTCGCCCAGTGGCGCGAGGAGCAGGGGATTGTCCTCGAACGCTTCGCCACGTGGAGCGCCCTCGTCGAGCGCTACGGGCACCCCCTGCCCGAGCGCCTGCGCGACGTCACGTCGCCCGAAGTTACCGAACAAGCCCGCGCTCTCGCGGGGCGCCGCGACTTCTTCGTCTGGCTCCAGTGGATTGTCGCCGAGCAGTTCGCGGCCGCCCAGCAGGCCGCCAAGGACGCCGGCATGGCGATCGGGATCATGCACGACCTCGCCGTCGGCGTCCACAAGAGCGGCTCAGACACGTGGGCGATGCCCAGCGTCTTTGCCCCGTCGATCGCCGTGGGCGCGCCGGCCGACATGTACAACCAGCTGGGCCAGAACTGGTCGCAGCCGCCGTGGCGCCCGGACGTCCTCATGGACCTGCACTATGCGCCGCTGCGGGCCATGGTCCGGCGGCTGGCCGCGATGGGTGGGGCGCTGCGCCTCGACCACATCATGGGCCTGTTCCGCCTGTGGTGGATCCCCCAATCGGCCCAGACCCCGGCCGACGGCACCTATGTCCGCTATCGCTTCGACCACATGGTCGGGGTCGTCGCCCTCGAGGCCGCCCGCGCCGGCGCCGTCATCGTCGGCGAAGACCTGGGCACCGTCGAGCCCTGGGTACGCGACTACCTGGCCCAGCGCGGCTTCCTGGGCACCGCGGTCGCCTGGTTCGAATACGAGGGCGACCACCCGCGCCCGCCCGCCCACTACCGCCGCTGCCAGCTGGCGGCCGTCAACACCCACGACCTGCCGCCCTCGGCCGGATACCTCCGCGACGAGCACGTGCGCCTGCGTGCCCAGCTGGGGATTCTCGAGCTCGACGAGGCCGACGAATACGCCCGCTCGGCCGGCGAGCGGGCCCGGATGATCGCCGCGCTGCGCCAGGAGGGCGTCCTCGGCGAGGACGATTCGCCCGAGGCCGTCGGTGACGCCCTCTACCGGTACGTTGCCCACACGCCGTCGGCGCTCGTGTCGGTGTCGTTGACCGACGCGACGGGCGAGCGGCGCGCCCAAAACCAGCCGGGCACCGACCGGGAATACCCGAACTGGTGCATCCCGCTGGGGGACGGCGAGGGCCGGCCCGTCATGGTCGAAGACCTGGTGGCCGGGCGCTACAACCACCTGTTGGGGCTGGTCGAGCACGCCATCCACGAGGGCGACGGCCAAGACTGAAAACCGAGAAAAGGGGCGGCACCACTCCGTTGTGGCGCCGCCCCTTTCCGCTATGGGAGGCTGAGTGAGGATACCGGCTAGCTGCCGTCCTCCAGCACATCGTTGATGTCCTCTGCCAAGTTGTCGGCGATCGGACCGACGACGACCTGAACCGAGTCGCCCACTTGGACAACCCCGAATGCCCCGGCCTTCGTCAACGCCTCTTCATCGACCTTGTCGGGATCTTTGACCTCGACACGCAGACGCGTAATGCACGGCTCGAGTTCGACGATGTTGTCGGCACCCCCGAGGCCCGCGACGGTCGCTTCTGCCTGATCCATGAGAACCTCCCTCCGAGTATGAGCTCCATTGTGTGACGTGCACCATATTACACGAAACCGGCGGCCGAGTAAGCAGCCGCCGGTTTCGTGTCTCTCAGAGACCTACCACATCGGGGTCTCGCACTGCTGAGCACGCGCGGCCCGCTGAGCCGCGTCCAGGCACTCGGCCATGAGGCGGCGCAGCGCCCGCGGCGCCTCGGCGTGGTCGTCGAGCCACTGCTGACCGGCGGCGACGACGTCGACGTCGGTGCGGCCCGTGAGCATCACCGGGTACATGCCCGAGATGATCGTCGAGGCGATGTGCTGGGTGAACGTCGTCCACACGCCCTCGGCGGCGGCGAAATACCGCTCGACGAACTGGGCGTTCGCCTGGGGATCGCGCCAGATCGAGCCCTGGAAGGCCAGGATCATCTCGACGAGCGTGGCGTTGGGGATCGACTGGTCCGAAAGGATCGCTTCGAACTGCTCGGCGCGGTTGTCCGGGCGGGCGGCGCGGGCGCCGGCGGCCTGCTGCTGGCCCGTCAGCGACCGGTCGCGGGCGACCTCGGCGTCGATGTCGGAGGCGTCGGCACCCATCGCCTGGAGGGTGCGACGGATGATCCAGCGTAGCTCCTGCGGGACCTCGAGGCCCTCGGGCAGGTCCTTGCCCTCGAGCCAGTTCTCCAGCAGCTCGCGGTGCGGGTCGACGGCCAGGCGCGCGAACTCTTCGGCCACCTGCTTCTGCTGGTCGGAGCCGCCGGGCAGCTTCTTCGCCAACGCGAGCAGCTGCGACGCGAAGTCGGCGTGCGCCTGCTTGGTGACGGCCGGCGACGTGTAGAGGTTGAGGGCGGCCCGCGCGTTCATCAGCGTCCCGTGGATGACGTCGGAGTTCGTCTCGACGCTCAGCAGGCGCAGGGCAAAGTCGAGGAACGCCGGAGCCGCCAGCTCGCCGTCGCGGCACATCGACCACATGGTCGACGCGATGAGGGCGCGCGCGAGCGGGTCCTCGAACCGCTCGATCTGGCCGCCGGCGACAGCGAGGGACGCCGCGTCGAAGCGGGTCTTAGCATAGGTGAGGTCCTCGTCGTTGACGAGGATGACCGCGGCACGCGGCAGGCCGGCGGCGTCCTCGATGCGCGTGCGCTCGCCCGCGACGTCGGCCTCGACCTGCCAGACGCGCTGGTAGGTGTCGCCGACGAGGTCGTAGCCGCCGATCGCCAGGCGGTGCGGGCGGCACGTTGTGCCGGCCTGCGGCGTCTCCTGGAGGATGTCGAGGCTCTCGATCGTGCCCGCCTCGCCCTCGGTGACCTCGGCGCGCAGCACGGTGATGCCGGCCTCTTCCAGCCACACCGCCGACCACGCGCGCAGGTCGCGCCCGGACGTCTCTTCCAGTTGCCCCAGGAGGTCGTCGAGTGTCGCGTTGCTCCACTCGTGGGCGGCGAAGTACTTGGTGAGGGCCTTCATGAAGTTGTCGCGCCCGACGTACGAGACGAGCTGGCGCAGCACCGCGGCGCCCTTCGAGTAGGTGATCCCGTCGAAGTTAACCTCGACGTCGGCGAGGTCGCGGATCTCGGCCTTGATCGGGTGGGTCGACGGCAGTTGGTCGCAGCGGATGCCCCACTCCTTGCGGATGTTGAACGCCGTCCACGCGTCCGAATACTCCGTGGCCTCGGCTTCGCACAGGTAGGACATGAACTCGGCGAACGACTCGTTGAGCCACAGGTCGTTCCACCACTTCATCGTCACGAGGTCGCCGAACCACATGTGGGCGAGCTCGTGGAGGATCGTGTCGCCACGCTGGAGGCGGCGGGCCTGGGTCGGCTCGGACCGGAAAATGTACTCGTCGCGGAACGTCACGCAGCCGGCGTTCTCCATGGCGCCGGCGTTGTATTCCGGCACGAAGATCTGGTCGTACGTCGCGAACGGGTAGGGCCGGTTGAACTGCGACTCGTAGAACCCGAAACCCTGCTTGGTCAGCGTAAAGATCTCTTCGGAGTCGGCCTCGACCTCCTTGGCGAGCGAGGCGCGGCCCCAGACGCTCAGGGGGATCGTCCGGCCGTCGCTGCTGACGAGCGAGTCGGTGAAGCCCACGTACGGGCCGGCGACGATCGCCGTGATGTACGACGAGATCCGCGGGTGCTCGGCGAACGCGAACCGCTGGCCGCCGTCGGGCAGGGCTTGGGGCTCGGGCGTCGCCGAGTTCGACAGGACCACCCACTCGTCGGGCACGTCGACCGTGAACGTGAACTTCGCCTTGAGGTCGGGCTGCTCGAACACGGTGAACACGCGGCGGGCGTCGGGCACCTCGAACTGCGTGTAGACGTAGTCGCGGTTGTCGATCGGGTCGGTGAAGCGGTGCATGCCCTCGCCCGTGTGCATGTATGTGCACGTCGCGTCGACGACGAGCGTGTTGTGGTCGGCCAGGTCGGAGAGGGCGATCCGCGAGTCGGCGTAGGCCGAACTGGGCAGTGTGGTGCCGTTGAGCGTCATCGAGGCCACCGAGTCGGCGATGAGGTCGATGAACGTCGAGGCGCCGGGGGTTGCGTCGAAGGTGACGGTGGTCACCGAGTGGAACGTCGGCGCGTCGGCGCGCAGGTCCAGGTGCACGTCGTAGGCGTCAACCGTGACGATGCTGGCGCGTTCCGCCGCCTCGTCGTGGGTCAGGTTCGTTCCGGGCATGAATCCTCCAAACGTTAGGTGGGTATGGGTGAAGCTTTGGGTCCTACCAGATCGAGACTCGCTGGTCAGGGTCGAGCCACAGGGCGTCCTCCGGGGTCGTCGCGAACGCCTCGTGGAACGCGTCCATGTTGCGCACGACTCCATTACAGCGGAATTCGGCGGGCGAGTGGGGGTCGACGGTGATGAGCTGGACGAGAATCTCGTTGCGGATCTTCTCGCGCCAGATGCGGGCCCACTGGAAGAAGAATTCGCGGATGTCGGCCTCGTCGGGTTCGCCGGCGTCCGCCTGCGCGCGGGCCAGGTACAGCGCCTTGAGCGCGATGCTCAGGCCGCCGAGGTCGCCGATGTTCTCGCCGATCGTTAAAGCGCCGTTGACGTGCGTTTTGCCGTCGAGCTGGGCGGGATAGTAGGCGTCGTACTGGGCGATGAGGGCTTTGGTGCGCGCCGAGAACTCCTCGAAGTCGGCGTCCTGCCACCAGTTCTTCAGCGCGCCCGTGCCGTCGAAACGTGAGCCCTGGTCGTCGAAGCCATGCCCGATCTCGTGGCCGATAACCGCGCCGATGCCGCCGTAGTTTTGTTCGAGGGTGGCGTCGGGCGAGAAGAACGGCGGCTGAAGGATGGCCGCGGGGAAGACGATCTCGTTGGCCAGGGGGTTGTAGTAGGCGTTAACGGTCTGCGGCGTCATGTGCCATTCGTCGGGGTCGACTTTCTGGCCCAGTTTCGCCAGTTCGTAGTCGCTGGCTGCCTCGGACGAGACGCGGACGAGGTCGAGCAGCGTATCGTCGGCGCCGAAGTGGACGTCCTCGTAGGTGCGGGCGTTCTCGGGGTAGCCGATCTTCGGCGTGAACATGCCGAGTTTCGTCAGCGCGGCGTCGCGGGTGGTCTCGCTCATCCACGTGAGGGCGCCGATCGAGTCGCGGTAGGCGGCGAGCAGGTTGTCGACGAGCGTGCGCATCGCGTCGCGCGACGACGCGGGGAAGTGCTGGGCGACGTAGAGGCGGCCCAGCGCGAAGCCCAGGTGGCCTTCGACGACGCCGACGCCGCGCTTCCATCGGGCCCGCAGTTCGCTGGTGCCAGCCAGCGTCCGCGAGAAGAAATCGAAATTCTCGTCGACGAAGGCCGCCGGCAGGTAGGCGGCGTAGCGCGTGAGGACGCGCCAGGTCATCCACGTTTTGAGGTCGGCGATCGGCAGGGTCGACCACCAGCGCGCGCCGCCCGTGAGGAACGCCGGCCAGTCGACGTTGATCCGGCCGAAGTTGGCGCCGAGGGCTTGGGCCCACGTGTGCCAGGCGAATCCGGGGGCGGCGTCGGCGGCCTCGTCGAAGGTCGTGAGGTTGACCGTAAGGTCGACGTCGCGCGAGCGCACCGAGTCCAGGTGGAAGCGGGCGAAACCGCGCTCGACGTCGAAGACGGTAGCGGCCGCGGCGGCGGGGGAGTCGAAGCCGGCCAGGGCAAACATCCGCTCGACATGGCGGATAAAGGCCTGGCGAACCGCCGTGTACTCCTCGCCGAAGTAATACACTTCGTCCGGCAGCGACAGGCCGGACGGGGCGAGGGACGGGCAGTAGTCGGTGGGGTGCTCGGGGTCGGTCCCGACGTAGGGGGCCACCCAGCCGCCGATCGAGCGGCGGTCGAGGATACCCGCGACGCGCGCGAGGTCCCCCTTCGTCTGGGCGTTGCGGACGAGGTCGAGGTCGCAGGCCAATCCGGAGATGCCGGCGGCCTCGATGGCGTCGGCATCCATGAACTCCGAATAGAGGCGGGCGATCAGCAGCTCTTCGCCTTCCGTGGCCGAGGAGACGCACTGCTCGATGATGTCGCGGCACTGTTCCTCCGAGGCGTCGCGGAGCTGGCTGAATGCGCCGAACACCGCACGGTCTGCGGGGATCGTCGTCTGGGCCAGCCATTCGGCGTTGACGTGGCGGAAGAGGTCGTCTTGCGGGCGCGGGGTCGCCTGGGGCGAGGTCTCAGTCATACGTTCCACCCTAGGCGTTAAGTCGGACGGGAGCGACATCGCGCGACGCGGGTGGCGCGGCCGCGGCCGGGCGGCGCGGGGCGGGACGCGTTTTTTCTCTGCGGCGGCCCGCGCTACCGTGGAGGGCATGCCTGAAGGACACGCCCTCCACCGCCTGGCCCGCGCGTTCACCGCGTGTGGCGTCGGACGCCGCGTGAGGGCGTCCTCGCCGCAGGGGCGATTCGCCGCCTCGGCGGCCGTCATCGACAACACGACGATGACGGCGGCGTGGGCGTGGGGCAAGCACCTATTCCTCGAGTTTGACCGGCCGGGCGAGAACGTCGTCCATGTTCACCTGGGGCTTTACGGGTCGTGGCGCTTCTCCGGGGCGCCGAGTTTCGCCGTGCCCAGCCACATCGGGGCGCCCAGGGTTGCCCAGGAGCACTTCGCCGAAAACGTCAAGATTGCCCCCGAGGACGGCTGGATGCTGCCGGAACCGCGCGGGCAGGTGCGCCTGCGGCTGATCTTCGACGACGGCGTCGCCGACCTCACGGGGCCGGCGGCGTGCGAGCTCATGGACAGATCCGGCGTCGCGGGCGTCCTTGCGCGCCTGGGTCCCGATCCGCTGCGTCCCGACTGCGACCCCGAGCGTTTCGTTGCCGCCTGTCGGGCGTCCGGGCGGCCCGTCGGCCAGCTGGTTATGGACCAGGGGGTCGTCGCGGGGCCCGGCAACATCTATCGCGCGGAGTGCCTGTTCCGCGTGGGAATCTCGCCCCTGCGTCCGGGCAAGCGCGTGTCGGCCGACCGGCTGCGGGCCCTCTACGCCGACCTCGCCCAGACGATGGCCGACGGCCTGGAGCGCGGCCAGATTGTCACGGTTCGCCCCGAGGACGTGCCGGACCCCTTAACGGATGCCGAGGCCGCGCGCTTCTACGTGTACCACCGTGCCGGGCGGCCGTGCCTGAGCTGCGGCCGAACCGTCCTCATGGAGCCGATGGCGGGGCGCAAGCTCTATCGCTGCGCCACGTGCCAGCGTTAACCCTACGACTCGCGCAGGCGGAAGGCGTCGGTCGAAATGAGGTCGACGTCGGGCAGGTCGGGCTGTGAGGCCGCCGTCTTCTTGCCGGCCTGGCGCGCCTGGGCGGCCTCAAGCTTGCGCTGCCGCTTCGCCGCCTTCCGCGCCCTCTTTTCGGCCTTGGCCTGGGCGACCTCGGCGTCGGTGGCCTGGCGGTTGTGCAGCGCGTCGGTGTAGACGAGCGCCATGAGCACCTGGATCTGCGAGAGCTCGGACCACACGGGCGCCGTCTGGATGAGGTAGTAGAGCTGGTAGGCCAGCCGGGCGTCGGCGTCGCGCAGGGCCTCGCGCAGCTGGATCCACGCGGAGGGCATGTCTTTGTCGAGGCCCAGAGCCTTGCGCTCGACGCCCGTGATCACGGGGAACAGGGCGGGGCGCACGCGCGCCAGCAGGGCCTCGGCGGTCTTCCAGGTCAGGCCGTAGCCCTCGGGCGAGGTCAGGTACTGCCATGTGCGGCCCGCCGCCGAGCTCTCGTCGAGCATCTCGTCGTCGGCGTCCACCAGGTCGGTGAGGACGGGAATCTGGGCGATGAGCCCCGCCAATTCCTCGTCCGCCAGCAGGCGATCGACCGTCGCCGCGGGCAGGCGAACCCCCAGGGCCGTCATCGCGGCAATGTCGATGCCGGCGAGGATCGTATCGTCGGCATAGGGGTCGCCGGAGGTGATGAGATCGAACGCCGAACGCGGCCCGCCCTCGGGCTGATAGTAGGCGCCGAGCATCGTACATGCCGTGGACCACGCCTCTTCCTCGCCATTAATGATCCCCGTGACAATGGGGGGAAGCGACAGTGCCATGACAGAACCTCCGACTCGTTGGTGGTACGTCCTAATCTAGCGCGACAAATGCCGCCGTCGCCAGATCATATGGCCCTAAATGTAAAGGGACGGATCGATAATGAGGTCCTGCTCGCGCTGTTTCGGCGTGGTCGTCTTCAATTGCGCGGGAACGCCGATAGCGACACAGCCCGCCGGGACGTCTTTGACGCAGACGGCGTTGGCCGCAACCTTGGCATGCGACCCGATGGTGATCGGGCCCAACACTTTGGCGCCGGCGCCCACCATGACGTGGTCACCCAGCGTGGGATGGCGTTTCCCGGGCGTCATCGCGACACCGCCCAGAGTGACCTGATGGAAAAGCACACAATCGGTGCCGATTTCCGTGGTCTCGCCAATGACCACGCCATTCGCGTGGTCGATAAACAGGCGTCGCCCGATATGCGCACCGGGGTGAATATCGACCCCGGTGCGCATCCGGGTGATCGCGGAAACAATACGAGCCGCCAGCTTGTTATCCTTCAGCCACAGGGCGTGGGCCAGACGGTAACCCCACACGGCGTGCACGCCCGGATAGGTGAGGGCGACCTCGATAACCGAGGTAGCCGCCGGGTCGCGACGTCGGGCGGTGGCGACGTCCTCGCGCATGAGGGCGAGGAGGCTGAGGACATCCATTGCGGCTCCTGTCTGCGTTAGTCGGCGTCGGCGATGCCGGCAAACAGGGCGGACGACAGGTAGCGCTCGCCCGTATCCGGCAACAGGACCACAATACGTTTTCCGGCGTTCTCCGGACGGCCTGCCACCTGGATTGCCGCGGCGAGGGCGGCGCCGGACGAGATTCCGACCAGCAGGCCCTCCTTGGCGGCGGCCTGGCGGGCCGTCGCGATCGCCTTATCTGTCGGGATCGTGATGATCTCGTCGACGAGGCTCTGGTCGAGGTTGCCGGGCACGAAGTTCGCGCCGATGCCCTGGATGCCGTGCGGGCCGGCCTGGCCCTCGGACAACAGCGGCGACTCCGCGGGTTCGACGGCGATGATCTTGACGTCGGGCTTGTAGCCCTTGAGGACGCGGCCCACGCCGGTGATCGTGCCGCCGGTGCCGACGCCGGCCACGAAAATGTCGACGTCGCCGTCGGTGTCGGCCCAGATCTCTTCACCCGTCGCCTTAACGTGGGCGTCGGGGTTCGCGGGGTTGGTGAACTGCGAGGCGAGGATGGCGCCCTCGCGCTGGGCGACGATGGCGTTCGCGGCGTCGACGGTGCCCTTCATCCCGTCCTTGGCGGGCGTGAGGATAAGCTCGGCGCCGAAGATCCGCATGAGGGCGCGGCGCTCGCGCGACATCGACTCGGGCATGGTGATGACGACGTGGTAGCCGCGGGCGGCGCCGACCATCGCCAGGGCGATACCGGTGTTGCCCGACGTGGCCTCGACGATCGTGCCGCCTGGCTTCAGCTGGCCCGAGGCCTCGGCGGCGTCGACGATGCCGACGGCCACGCGGTCTTTGACGGAAAAGGCCGGGTTGTTCGACTCGACCTTGGCGATGATCTGGGCGCCGGCGGGGGCCAGCGAGTTGATGCGAACGAGGGGGGTGTTGCCGACGAGGTCGGTGACAGACGAGGCAATAGCAGTCATGGGATGACACTCCTTAACGGTGATGACGGTGCGCCAAATACAGGGGCGCTCGGTGAAGGTCAAAGGGAAAGAAAATACGGGAGAAAGATTCCCGCATGGCCTGGGGCATACAGTCCGCGAGGCGTATCCTGTACGCCCCTATAGACAGACGCGGCGCGAAACAGCGCGGCGGGACATCTTCCGAGTGAAACCTGACATAGCCATCGCTGCCATTGTCACCAAGGATCCGGCCGAGTGCGCGCGAAAAGCGGACGATTCCACCCTCAGCGAACAGGGATCTCGACGACCCGGGTGCCGGCGCGAGCAATCGTGGCCTGCCCGCGCGTGACCTCGCGGGCCAGCGATTCCCACCGGGCGAGGTCGTCCTCGGTGCCGGCGACGACGACCGTCAAGTCGCTGGTCCACGCGGTATCGCAGATAAGGGCGCCGGCGTCGCGCAGCGCCGCCTCCAGGGGCCCGGCGGTGGCCAGGGGAGCGGTGACTTGCAGGAGCGGCTGGCTGGTGCGTTCGGCGAGGGGCGCGGCGGCGAGGGCGTCGGCGACCGCGCCCGAGTAGGCGCGCACCAGCCCGCCCGTGCCGAGCTTGATGCCGCCGAAGTAGCGGGTGACGACGGCGACGACGTCGATGACGTCCGCGCCGCGCAGCGTCTCGAGCATCGGCATGCCCGCGGTGCCCGAGGGCTCGCCGTCGTCGGACGAGCGGGCGATGGGCGTGCCGTCGGGCGCCGAGACGACGAACGCCTGGCAGTTGTGGCGGGCGTCGGCGAACTCCTTGCGCACAGTGGCGATCTGGGCGCGGGCGGCGTCCTCGTCCTCGGCGCGGGCCAGCGTCGTGATGAACCGCGACCGCTTAATTGTCATCTCGGTGCGGACGGGCTGGGGCGTGGTCAGCGTCTTCATTCGTCGGCTCCATCCTCGCCCCACGCCGGCTTGATGCGGCTGGTCGAAAAGACGAGCGGCGCGCGGAGGTCCGCCAACGAGTTCACCCGGCGCAGCTCGGCGTCCCCGCACGCATCGACCAGCAGCGAGCCGGTCGTGTCGGTACCGAGCGCGGCGACGATGTCGGCGTCGGCCAGCGCGGCCATCGTAAAGTCTTTCGGGTCTTCGCCGAGGGCGTGGCACAGCCGGCAGCGCTCGGTCCCGGCCAGCTGGGCGCCCAGCGCAGTCGTGTCGACGACGTGGACGACCTGCCCCAGCTCGAGGGCGATGCCCCGCTCGGCAGCGCAGTGGAGCAATAAGGGCACGACATAGCCAGCCTTAATTCCGGCGGGCAGACCGATGACGACGCCGTCGAGATAAGGAGATTTTGACCACTCTTTCAGGACGTCGATGAGGGCCTCTCGAAGGCTACAGGTCACGCAGCATGCCACAGGCGGCACATCGACGTGGCGCGGTGCACACTGGGGTAAACTCAACGATAAGTGGGTGTTGCGGCTGTAAATATCCACGTCAGCGACGATTTGTGCGACGGAATCGCTGTCCGACGCCACCAAAGACGTGGCAAGCTCGATCCAGTGGGGGTCGAGTCCGGTGAGGACGGAGGTCGCGAGTGGCATGCTGGGCTTTCTTGCGAAACGGTTTACAGCTCGATATGTTGGCACGCATGACAACGTACTGCCAAGTAACCGGGAAGAAGCACGCCTACGGCAAGGCCGTCTCCCACTCGCACCGTCGGACGAACCGTCGGTTCGACGTGAACCTTCAGACGAAGCGTTATTACGTGCCGTCGCTGGGTCGCAACATCACGCTGACTGTGTCTGCGAAGGGGATCAAGACCATTGATAAGCGCGGCATCGAGGCGGTTGTCGCCGACATGGCCGCCAGGGGGGAGAAGTTCTGATGGCGAAGACCACCGATGTCCGTCCGATTATCAAGATGGTGTCCACCGCGGGTACGGGCTACACCTATGTCACGCGCAAGAACCGTCGGAACAACCCCGACCGTCTCGTGCTGAAGAAGTATGACCCGGTGGCGCGTCGCCACGTGGAGTTTAAGGAGTCGCGCTAACAATGGCGAAGAAGTCGAAGATTTACGCAAACAAGCGGCGTGAGGAAATGGTTGCCCGCTACGCGGAGCGCCGTGCGGACCTCAAGGCCCGTTCGGTGAACCCGAACCTCTCCGAGGACGAGCGCGCCGAAGCGATGGCCGCCCTCCACAAGCTTCCGCGTGATGCCTCCCCGACGCGTCTGCGCAACCGCGACGCCGTTGACGGTCGTCCGCGCGGCTACCTGGGCGATTTTGGCCTGTCGCGTGTGCGTTTCCGCCAGATGGCGCTTCGTGGCGAGCTGCCCGGCGTTCGCAAGTCGTCGTGGTAAGCCTCGGTACCGAAAGGGATAAAGAAGAATGAAGCAGGGAATTCACCCCGATTATCACTCTGTCGTGTATCGCGACAAGGCCGCGGATTACGCGTTCCTCACGCGCTCTACGCGCACGTCGGATAACACGATCGAGTGGGAAGACGGTAACACGTATCCCGTGATCGACATTGAAATCTCGGACAAGTCGCACCCGTTCTGGACGGGCAACGCCCGCGTCCTCGATGCTGCGGGTCGTGTCGAGAAGTTCGAGCGTCGCTACGGCAAGCGTCGCAGGGGAGGTGCAAAGTAATGAAGGTTCGTGCATCGCTGAAGTCGCTCAAGGACAAGCCGGGCGCTCAGGTCGTCCGTCGTCGTGGCCGCACCTACGTGATCAACAAGAAGAACCCCCGGTGGAAGGGCCGCGCCGGCTAGTCAGCCAGCGGAAATCCACACAACGATCAGCGAGTAACCTCACAGGCTCCGTGATGGCCAATCGGCCGACGGAGTGCCAGAGTGGTACTCGGTTCTTTTCTGTCCATCCTAGGTTAAGGAGCGTGCTATGGCAGTTCCCAAGAGGAAGATGTCCCGCGCAAACACGCGTACGCGTCGGTCTGCCTGGAAGGCCGACCTTGACGAATTGCAGGTCGTGAAGGCCGGTGGCCGTCAGATGACGATGCCGCGCCGCTACGCCAAGGCCGCGAAGCTCGGTGTTTACCAGCCCCGCGACGAGTACGAAGACTAGGTCCTAGTCGCTCGTACGACCGAACGCCCTCGCCCGATTGATCGGGACGAGGGCGGACGTGTATTTGGGCCCGGATCGGTGGGGCGCGGGGTGCGCTGGCGCCGCCCACGAGGGGCGTGAGCGGCGCGTCTGCGTGGTGCTCTCGCGGGTGGCGTCAGCGCGTCGGGGACGGCGCGGGGCCGTGCGAGATCGAGGCCGTGGGGGTCGCCTGGGCCTGGGCCGGCGCCTGCGCCTGGGCTCGGGTCTGTGCCCAGGCGCTGAGGCCGTCGAAGAGGGCGTGGGCGTAGCGGTCCTGGCCCTCGGGGGTCTTCATGATCGCGGCCTCTTCGGGGTTGCGCATTTCGCCCAGCTCCATGAGGACCGAGGGCGCCTGGGCGAAGTTGAGGCCCGCGATGTCCGACCGCGGTGTGATCCCGTTGTCGCTGGCCGGGGACTGGCTGAATCCGGCGTTGCCGAGGGCAGTCAGCAGCGCGTGGGCGAGGTCGACGGACGGCTGCCCCTGGGCGTCGTTGAGGGGCGGCGACGAAATGAGGGCGAAGTAGCCCTTGACGCGGGTATCGGGCGTGCCGTTGGCGTGGATCGACAAGGCGACGTCCTGGCCGGCGCTCATTTGGCCGCGCTGGTCGACGCACGGCCCCATCGACGTGTCGTCGCTGCGGGTCAGGGTGACGACGGCGCCCTCGGCCTCGAGCAGCGCCTTGAGGCGCGTGGCGACCTGCCAGTTGAACTCGTGTTCGGGAAAGCCGTCGACGGTGGCGGTGCCCGAGTTGTTGCAGTCCTTAAAGCGGCCGCGCCCGTCGCTGACCTGCCGGGTCGCGTTGACGAGGGCGCCCGAATGCCCGGGGTCCAGCAGAATCTTTAGCCCCGCGAGCGGGTGCACCGGCTGCGTCGTCGAGGGGGTGGCGGCGCTGTGCGTGGGAGCGGGCGCCGCGGAGATCCGCCTGGCCTGGTCTGCGCGCGTCGGTCTGGCCTCGTCGGCATGGAGATTGCGGACGATGACGATCGAGGCCGCGACACAGGCGACGGCGACGAGAGCCGCGGTGATCATGGCGAGGGGTGCGACCCAGCGACGGGGGAACATCATGGTTTCACGTTACCGTGATGCCGGACGGCCGGGTATTGTCCAGGCGTGCGAGGAGGCGGGATTCACGACGAATCCCGCCTCCCGCGTCTGGTTGCGCCGATCGGCCCGTGGCCCGCTACTTCGCGGATGCCTGGGCGATCTGGTCGATCGACGACCTCAGGGTCGCTGTGAACTCCTCGTCGGTCTGCTGGGCGGTGAGGCCCTGGAGGAGGGCGCGCGAGAACGAGGCGATGAGGCCGGTGTTCTCGGCGAGCTTCTCGCAGGCCTCGTCACGCGTGAAGCCGCCCGAGAGGGCGACGATGCGGACGAGGTTCGGGTGCCCCATGAGCGGCTGGTAGAGGTTCGGCTCGGTGGGGATCGTCAGCTTGAACATGACGAGCTCGTCCGGGCCCAGCTGGTCGAGGTGGCGCTTGAGGGAGTCGACGAGGATCCGCTCGGCCTCGGCACGGTTGGCCAGGTGGATGTCGACCTCGGGCTCGATGATGGGGACCAGCCCCTTGGCGCACACGGCGCGCGCCAGCTCGAATTGCTGGTCGACGATCTTTTCGATGCCGGCGGCGTTGACCTCGTAGATGACCGAGCGTTCCTTGGTGCCGAAGATCCCGGCCTTCACCGCGCGGTCGAGCGTGGCGTCGAGGCCCGGGATCGGCTTCATCAACTTGACGCCGTCTTCGAGGTCGGCCAGGCCCTTGTCGATCTTGAGGAAGGGAACGATGTGCTTCTCTTCCCACAGGTAGGTCGCCGTGGGCTTGCCCGCGACAGTGCGGTCCATGGTCATCTCGAACAGGATCGCGCCGATGATCTTGTCGGACGTGAACGCCGGGTTCGTCATGACGCGGGTGCGCATGGCGTGGACGAGGTCAAACATCTCGTCTTGGGTCGCCCACTGGTCCTCGGTGATCCCGTAGCCGGCCAGAGCGCGCGGCGTCGAGCCTCCGGACTGGTCGAGCGCGGCGATGAAGCCGGCGGAGTGGGCCATTTGGTCGAATTGTTCCTTGTTCATCAACTTCCCCCTTTGGAGTGGTGCGCGGCGATCGCGCAGGTTGTATGAAGCGTACCAGTAATGCGAAGCGTTTGCAGTAACCGTTGGTTACCGTCGTCGCTCGTGGGTCAGTGGCGGCAACACGGCCGCCATGTCGCGGTGGAGGATTCCGGCGTCGAGGTAGTGGTCGCGCCCCTCGATAAGCGTGAATCCGCACCGTTCGTAGAAGCCGATGGCGTATTCCTGCGCCGACAGCTCGAGCAGGAGTGGGGTGTCTGAGCCCCACTCGACGCCGGCCAAGCGGACGCAGCCGGCGAGCATGGCGGCGCCGAGCCCGAGACCGCGCGACGACTTGCGCAGCGCCAGGCGGCCGACGTGGAGCGACATCGAACAGTCGGCGACAGGGGCCGTCTGGTCGGTGGGTCGGCCGTCGGAACCCAGCGCGACGAGGTCAAGCGGCACGAGGTCGGGTGCGATGTGATGCTCGGGCGGGGTGAGGCGGCCGACCGCGACGACGGTGCCGTCGACGAGGCCGACGACGTGGCACGTGTCGGGGTGAAAATCGAGGTCGTCGATCTCGAGATCCAGAGGCACGTCCTGTTCCGCGCAGAAGACCTCACGGCGCAGCTGCAACGCGGCCAGCACGTCGTCGGCGCTGGCCACCATGCGGACCTCTAGCGTGTCACTCATATGTCTATCGTACCGACGCCGCCGGTCGGGCGCTCTCTTACATCTTGACGAGATCGGCCGGGCCGTAGCCGATCGCGACGTCCCAATCGCCCTCGGGGCGGGGGAATCGCACCCGGCAGACGTGGCGCTCGAGGTCGGCGTACCAGCCTGTCGTGGCCTCGGCGAACGCGTTCGGGTCGACGCAGCGGGGGAGGGCATCGCCGTCCAGGGTGACGCCGGAGGGGGCCACGTCGCCGCCGATGACGGTGAGCTCGAGGGTGGTCACGCGCGACCGGTAGGGCCCGGCGTGCCCCGCGCGTACGTGCACCGTGTGGTCCGCGGCGTCGGCCGGGGTGACGGAGATCGTCGTCAGGCGGAATTCGCCGGAACGGTAGGCCTCGCTGACGCCGTCGTCCTCGTAGTGGGTGAAGGTCGCAGGCTGGCTGGGCTCGACGAGGACGTCGAGGGTGTCGATGACGTCGCGGTGGAGGTTGGCGACGCCCCTGGAGCGTACGGTGACCGAGCCGCCGCGGACGAACAGGGGGATGGACGCGAGGTCGACGTCGCGCGTGACCCGCTGGCCGCCGCGGTACCGGGTGAGGGTGTGGTAGTCGACCCAGTCGCAGCCGGCCGGCAGATAGACGGTGGTGCTGGTCGCGCCCTCGCTAACGACCGGGGCGACCAGCAGCGAGGGGCCGAACAAGAACGTCCGGTCTTCGGCGAGGGCGCGCGGGTCGGCCGGAAACTCGTAGACGAGCGGGCGCATGACGGGCGCGCCGGTGCGGGCCGCCTCGGCCAGCAGCGCATACATCTGGGGGATCAGCGTGTAACGCAGGCGCACGGCGTCGGCGATCAGCGGCGTCACCGAGGGGTACATCGTCGGCTCGGTCACCGTGTTGTCGTCGTTCGCCGAGTTTGTGAGGAATCGCGGCATGAACGCGCCCAGCTGGAACCAGCGGACGAGCAGCTCGGGCGAGGGTGCGTGGCCGAACCAGCCGCCGATGTCGCTGCCGTAGTTCGCGCAGCCCGACAGGCCCATGCCGAGGATCGTCGGGATCGTCGCGCCCAGGGCCTCCCACGACGTGCGGTTGTCGCCCGACCACGTCTGGGCGTAGCGCTGGACGCCCGCCGACCCCGCGCGGTTGACGACGAACGGCCGCCGATCCGGATACGTCCGGCGCAGGGCGTGCGTGGCCGAGCGGGCCATGAGCGTCCCCATGATCGGCCGGGCCGACGCGATGGACGCGGGCTGGCCGTCGTTGGCGATGACCGCGGCCCCGTCGGCGATGTCGAACTCGCAGTTGTCGTCCCAGATCCCGGTGATCCCGCGCTCCAGCAGCGACGTTGTCAGGGCGTCCTCCCAGACCCGGCGGGCGGTCGGCGACGTGAAGTCGGGGAAGGAAGCGTGGCCGCCCGAGTAACGCTCGAGCTGCGGCCGCTCGCCGGTCGAATCGGCGATGAACATCCCCGCCTCGGCGTAGCGCGCATAGTCGGGGTGGGATGCGAGGAATCCGGGCTTGACGTTGGGGACGACGTCGACGCCGCGGGACGCCGCCGCCTGGATAAACCGGTCGGGATCGGGGAATTTCTGTGTATTCCAGCGAAACTGGTAGCGCTTGGCGTTGGGCATGCAGGCGTAGCCGGACGCCATGAGGAAGATATCCAGCGGGATCCCGGCGGCGTGGCAACGGTCGATGAAGCCGAGGATCTGCTCGTCGCAGTCGGTGGGGAACTCCGTGTAGTACATGGTCGTGTGCCCGTAGCCGGTCATCGCCAGCGGTGGCAGCGCCGACTTGCCCGTGAGGTCGGTGTAGCGGGCGACGACCTCGGGGATCGTCGGGCCGCCGATGAGGAACAGGTCGACCTCGGGGTCACTCGACGAATACGTCGAGTAGCGGTCCCAGTAGCCACTCCACTCGCGCCCGATGTCGAAGGCGCAGTCGTAGGCCGTGTTGTAGAACAGGCCGACCGCGGCCTGGGTGCGGTCGTTGAAGCGGATGTGGAAGGGGATGTGCTTGTAGAGCGGGTCGGAGCGGAGCGGATCGTAGCCGCACGCGTCGGTGTTGTGCATCCGCATCCGGGCCAGGCGCTTGTCCAGCGGCCCTGTCTTTTCGCCGAAGCCGAAGAAGTGGTCGCCCTCCTGGATCGTCGAGTAGTGGAAGGTCCGGCCCTCGTCGGCCAGGAAGGATCGTTCCTTGAGGTCGGAATAGACGAGGGCGCCGGATGCGTCGCGCAGCTCGATGCCGAAGGGGTCCTTCGCCAGCGTCAGCGTGTGGGTGGCGGTCGAGACGACATACGCGTCGGGGCGTTCTTCGACGTCCGGGGTCAGGGGAGTGAGGCGCGTGCGTTCGTCGCCGAAGAAGTCGTCGAGCTCGTCCGGCCACGCGGTCGTCACCAGCATGTACGAGTGCTCAGGGCGGAAATCGTCGGCGAACGTCGCGCGGATGCGGATGATGTCGTCGGTCATGAGGTAGATCCGCAGCCGGCTTTCCGGCGTCGCGACGTCGATATGGGTGTCGGTGACGGTGAGCGAGCGGATTGATGACGAGCGTTTCATGACTGATCCTTCCGTCAGCGGCGCGTGCAGGCGGCGGTGCCAGCGCTTCTACCCTACGAGGAGCGCCTGGTTGGCGCGGAAGATGCCGGGAGTTGCCGTGAGGGAGCCGAGTCTGAGGGGTCTGGTGCGAGCGGTGAGGGGTGCCTTAGTGTAAGACGTGTCGACGATCGTTCTGATGGAGGCCCTGTAATGATCAAGCGAATCCTTCGGTCGCTGTTTAGCGACTGTCGCAAGCCGGCGGATACGGTGCGCGGGCGTCTCATGGCGAAGGGCATGAACCGTGGCCACGAGCCCCTTCACCGCGCGGGGCGGACCCTGCTGTCGATCCGGCCGGGGGATCGGATCCTCGACATCGGCTGTGGTGGCGGGTCGAATCTCGCCTTCTTCCTCACGCGGACCGACGAGGTGTGGGGCGTCGACTATTCGCCGGTGAGCCTGGAGGTCGCGCGCGAGCTCAATGCGCGAGCGGTCGCGGAGGGGCGCTGCCACCTTGACCAGGCGGACGTCCACGACCTGCCCTATGACGACGGGATGTTCGACATCGTCACGGCATTCGAGACGACGTACTTTTGGGGCGACCTCGACGACGCGTTTGCCGAGGTCGGGCGGGTGCTGAAGCCCGGCGGGACGTTCCTTATCTGCAACGAAAATGGCCAGGAGAAGCAGGCCCAGTTCTGGGCCGACACCCTGGAGTTCCCCAACCTCTCGGGCAGCGACCAGCTCGACGTCCTCGTGCGGCACGGCTTTTACGGCTGGGTGAAGCGTCAGGGCAGCTACGTCGCGGTGCTGGCGATCAAGAAATAGAGGCCGCCGGCGGGTCGCGGCGCGCTAGGGCCCTTCCGTGAGGTCGACCTCGGAGCGGGAGGCCAGGCGCAGGCAGGCGCCGAGCGTCGCGACGAAACCGGCGGCGGCCAGCCACCAGAGGCCGCCGCGGACGCCGTCGCCCAGCCAGATGAGGCCGATCGCCGACGGCACGACGGTCTCGATGGTGAAACACAGCGCGGCGACGGCCGTCGTCGCCAGCCGGTCGAGGGCGTAGCCGTAACACACGACGGCCAGGCCGCCCTGGGCGATGATCACCCACAAGTAGGGGTCCGAGAGCCAGCCGCCGATCCCCGAATGGACGGCGATCAAGCGCGCACCGACGCCGACCAGGCCAAACCCGGTGCCAGCGATGACGGCGAGGACGATGCCCGAGGCGTGCCCGCGCGCCTTCCACGTGCACCCGACGGCGACCACAATCAGCGGAATCGTTACGCCCAACAGGATCCAGCCGACGGCACTGGAGACGTGTCGGGCCGTGCCCTCCTCGGCCGACAGGGCCAACGCGACCAGGCCGGCGACGAGGACGATGACGGCGACGACCTCGCCTTTAGCCAGTTTTTGTTTGAGGATGACGACGGCGAGGACGGCCGTCACGGCCACCGACGACGCGATCGTCGACTCGACGAGGAACAGCGGGAGGACGTGGAGCGCCAGCGCCGACACGATGAACGCGAGGAGGTCGCACAGCAGGCCGAGGCCGTAGAGCCAGCCGGCGCGGAGGACCGCGGCCAGGCCCGATTTATGGGGGAGCTTCGCCAGACGATCGACGGCAATCGCCTGGAAAATCGTCGCGACACCGTAGAAAACGGCCGCGAGAAACGCCCCGATATAGGCTGCGACGACCATCGATCATCCTCCCTTGAGCGAGTGAAGGCGCGTGCCGCCTGGCCTGATGATCCAGTGCACGCCCTCGTCTCGTCGTTCCTCTGATGTCCCCCTAGTCATACCCGGTGGAAGGCTGAGGGAAAAGCGACGCGGCGGCACCCACGCCCAGGACGCGCCCTCGTGGCGCTATTCGAGTTCGGGCCCGGCCAGCCAGGCGGACGTGACCCCGGGGATTTCGGCGATCTCGTCGAGGAGGGGCTCGGCGTGGACGTTGCGGGGGCTGGTGAGGAGGATCGAGGCCTCGTAATACTGGTCGTCCTCGAGTTCGTGGACGGTGCGTGTGCCGGTGACGACGGGTTTGTAGCCCTTGCCGTCGAGCAGGGCCTGGGTGACTTTCAGCGCGTCCTGGCCCTCGCGGTAGCAGACGACGAGCTTGTCGGAGCGATGCACCGAGCGGAACACCCTTGTCACGTACCCCGCGGGCCCCACGGCGATGAGGTACAGCAGGGTCGTCGCGATCGCCAGCACGGGCAAGTTCGCGCCGCACGCCATGCCGACCGACGCCGTGATCCAGATCGACGCCGCCGTCGTCAGGCCCGACACCGAATCGTGGCGGACGAAAATGACGCCGGCACCCAGGAAGCCGATGCCCGAGACGATCTGCGCGGCGATACGCGCGGGGTCGCCGGGCGCGACCCCATTCGGCAGGTTGGCGAACCCATACGCCGAGATCAGCGTGAACAGGGCGGCGCCGATCCCCACGAGGGCGTGCGTGCGAAAACCCGCGGCTTTCAGGCGATACTGGCGCTCCAAACCGATAATCCCGGTGAGGATAAAGGCGAGCAGTAAGAGAAACAGTGCGGTCCCGATCGACTCGTTGAACCAGTTGATGCTCACGGTGCCCCCTTTGCCTCGCCGCGTCAGTGGCTCCAGTGTAGAGGCGCCGCCCGCCCGCTCGGGCGCCGATTCGCCCGTTTTTTGGTGCGAATCTCGGGGCACGCGTGTGCGGGCGAGGGCGCCGGGGTGCACTGCCAGTACGCGGCTGCTGCGTGGACCTGCCCGTATAGTCGACTTCATGGATCACCGTGATGAAGTCGCCGATTTCCTGCGCAGCCGCCGCGACCGGCTGACCCCCGAGCAGGCCGGGCTGGTTGCCGGCGGGCGCCGCCGCGTGCCGGGCCTGCGCCGCGAGGAGGTCGCCCTCCTGGCCGGCATCAGCGTCGACTACTACGCGAAGATGGAACGCGGCGACCTGCGCGGAGTGTCGCCGGAAATCCTCGAGTCCGTGGCCCGCGCCCTGCACCTGGACGACGCCGAGGTCGACCACCTCGTCGACCTCGCCGCCGCGTCGAGCCACCTGGCGCCGACCCGCCGAAAGAGCGCGACACCGTCCCCGGTCAGTCCGAACCTGCGGCGTGTCCTCGACGCGATCACCGAGGCGCCCGCGTGGATCAGGGATCGCCGGATGACGATCCAGGCGACGAATGCGCTGGCCGGCGCCCTCTATCGGCCGGTCCTCGCCGACGAGGTGAGCCGCGGCAACCTCGCGCGGTTCCTGTTTTTCAGCCCCGCGGCGCGGGCATTCTTCCCCGACTGGGAGCACAACGCCGACGACGTCGTCGCGACCATGCGGATCTACGCCGGGCACAACCCCACCGACAAGGCGCTGACCGACCTCGTCGGCGAGCTGGTCACGCGCTCGGAACCCTTCCGCACCCGCTGGGCCGCGCACAACGTCCGCCACCACCGCAGCGGGACGAAGCGGATCCACCACCCGGAGGTCGGCGACCTCACCCTGCACTACGAGGGGATGGAGCTGCCGGAACACCCCGACCTGTTCATGTACGTCTACACGGCCCAGCCGGGCTCGCCGAGCGACGAGGGGCTGCGGCTCTTGGGGTCCCTGGCCGCGCAGCCGGCCGAGGTGGCCGAGGGACAAGGCGGGGCGCGCGTCTCGCGGTAGCCGCGTGCCGGCCACCCCTGTACTGACAGTACGCGGGAAACCCCGTGCGCCCCGGTTACGGTGGTGGCAACGAGGCCGGGCGGCAACGTGCCTGGCCGATAGTCCAGCCGGGTGAAAGGGGCCAGGATGAGCGCGGACATGAAGGCGGCAGTATTCGTCGAGCCGGGACGGATCGAGGTGCACACCGTCCCGCGGCCCACAATCGAAAAGCCGCGCGACGCGATCGTGAGGATCGTTCGGGCCTGCGTGTGCGGGTCGGACCTGTGGTGGTATCGCGGGATCAGCAAGCGCGCGCAGGGGTCGCTGGTCGGGCACGAGGCGATCGGCGTCATCGACGAGGTCGGCGACGACGTACGCTCGCTCAAGCCGGGCGACTTCGTCATCGTCCCCTTCACCCACGCGTGCGGCGAATGCGCGGCGTGCCGGCGCGGCTTCGACGCAAACTGCGCGAACGCCGAGCCCGGCGGAAATGCCGGCTACCAGGGTGAATACCTGCGCGTCTACAACTGCGAGACGAGCCTGGTGGCCGTGCCCGGCGACCCGAAGCGATTCGACGAGGCACAGCTCGCCTCGCTCCTCACGCTGTCCGACGTCATGGCGACCGGATACCACGCGGCCCGCTCGGCCCGCGTGAGCTCCGGCGGCACCGCGGTCGTCGTCGGCGACGGCGCCGTCGGGCTGTGCGGCGTCCTCTCCGCGTCGATGCTCGGCGCCGAACGCATCATCGCGATGAGCCGCCACGCCGACCGTCAACAGCAGGCCCTGAGGTTCGGGGCCACCGACATCGTCGCCGAGCGCGGCGACGAAGCGATCGAGCGCGTCATGGAGCTGACCGGCGGGGCCGGCGCCGACAGCGCCCTCGAATGCGTCGGGTCGGCGCAGTCGACGCTCACCGCGCTGGGGTGCGTGGGCGCCGGCGGCGCGGTCGGCCGCGTCGGCGTTCCCCACGTCGGCGAGGGCGACGTCGACCTCAACGCGCTGTTCTGGAAGAACATCACCTTGTCTGGCGGGCCGGCCTCCGTCGCCACGTACGACCGCGAGGTCCTGCTCGACGCCGTCCTCGACGGCCGCATCACGCCCGGCGAGGTGTTCACCGCGTCGTTCGACCTCGCCGACATCGCCGACGCCTACGCCGCAATGGACGAGCGCCAAGCGATCAAGTCGATGGTCCGCATCAGCGAGATTTAGGAAGGATCCCCCATGTCGAGCACCACGAGCCTCAACGTCCTCTCGATCGGGGCGACCGGCTCGATCGGCCGCCTGGTCGTCACCGAAGCCCTGCGCCAAGGCCACCACGTCCGCGCCCTCGTCCGCCCCGGCAGCCGCGCCGACTTCCCCGCAGCCTGCGAGGTCGTCACCGGGCATTTGACCAGCGAAGAGGACCTCGCCCGCGCCCTCGAGCGCATCGACGCCGTCGTCTTCACCCACGGCACCCATGCCGAGCCGCGCGCCATCGAGGACGTCGACTACGGCGCCGTCCGCCGCACCCTCGACGCCCTCGCCGGACGACAGTGCCGGATCGCGTTGATGACGGCAATCGGCGTCACCGTCATGGACTCCGACTACAACCGCACATACGAAGCTCACGACTGGAAGCGCCGCAGTGAACGGCTGGTCCGCGCCTCCGGCAACCCGTACACGATCGTCAGGCCCGGCTGGTTCGACTACAACGCGCCCGACGAGCTGGCGCTGCGGTTCCTTCAAGGGGACACCCGGCGCGCGGGCTCCCCGGCCGATGGCGTCATCTCGCGCGCCCAGATCGCCCAAGTGCTGGTCAGCGCCCTCACCGATCCTGCGGCCGATCACAAGACGCTCGAACTGGTCGCCGAGACCGGGCCCGCACCGCAGGACCTGTCGCCGCTGTTCGCCGCGCTCGCGGCCGATCCCGTGGACGGGGTCGACGGGGTCAAGGATCCCGATAATTTCCCGCTCGATGCGCAACCACAGGTCGTCGCCGACGACCTCGCACGAATCGCCGGCTACGCGTCAGGCCGGGCCTAGGCGGACGACAGAAAGGACTGACCATGACCACGATGACACCTGACACGAAACCCGTCCTCTTGCTGGTTGGCGCCGGCGAGATCGGCCTCGCCATCACCCGCCGGGTGGGGCAGGACCACCACATTCTCGTCGCCGACCGTTCGGAAGAGAAGGCCCAGGCCGTCACCCGTTTGCTGGCCGAGGCCGGCTTCGACGCCGAAGCGACGACGATGGACCTGTCGCAACGCGAGGACGTCGTCCGCGTCGTCGGCGAAGCGGCCGCAGCCGGCCCGCTGTCGCTGCTGGTCAACGCGGCGGGCGTGTCCCCCTCGCAGGCGCCGATCGAGCGGATCCTCGCCGTCGACCTTTACGGCACGGCGGTGCTGCTGGAGGAGGTCGGCCGCGTCATCGCCCCCGGCGGCGCGGGCGTGACGATTTCCAGCCAGTCCGGGCACCGGATGCCGGCGCTGACGCCGCAGCAGGACGAGGTCCTCGCGATGACGCCGCCGGAGGAGCTGCTGGACGTCGATTTCCTGCAGCCCGACCGGATCGACTCGACGCTGCACGCCTACCAGCTGGCGAAACGCTGTAACGTCAAGCGCGTCATGGCGCAGGCCGTGGCGTGGGGCGAGCGCGGCGCGCGGATCAACTCGATTTCGCCGGGCATCATCGTCACGCCGCTGGCGCTCGACGAATTCAACGGGCCACGCGGAGAGTTCTACCAGACGATGTTCGCGCGTTGCCCCGCGGGCCGCCCGGGCACGGCGGACGAGGTCGCCACCGTCGCCGAGCTGCTGATGTCGCGCCGAGGCGCGTTCATCACGGGTTCTGATTTCCTGGTCGACGGCGGGGCGACGGCCAGCTACTTCTACGGCCCCCTGCGCCCGGAACAGTGAGCGGCCAGGCCCGCCGGGGCGCCCTCAGCCCTGGCGGGTCACGCCGATCAGGCGCTCGTGGCACACGGTGAGGACGACCACGAGGAGGGCGATATATGCCGGGAACAGTGCGGTCGTCGTGTGGCGGGCGATGACGCCGAACAGCGGCGGCATCAGGCAGGTGCCGACGTAGGCGCTGGCCATCTGCACACCGATGACCGCCTGGGAGCGGTGGGCGCCAAAGTGTGCGGGCGTCGAGTGGATGAGGCAGGGATAAACCGGGGCGCAGCCTGTTCCGATGCAGACGAGCCCGGCCAGCGCCAAAGCCTCCGGCCCCGGGATAATGATCGCGATGATACCGATGACGATGAGGGCTTCGCCCAGCCTGACCATCGCCTCGTCGCTCATCGCCAGGGTGAGGAAGCCACAGACCGCCCTCCCTGCGGTGATCCCGATGAAGAACAGCGCGCCGAACGTCGCCGCGGTCGTCGGGTTCACGTGGCGGACGGTCGACAGGTAGGTGGAGGCCCACAGTCCCGCCGTCTGCTCGATCGCGCAGTAGCAGAAGAACGCCGCCATGACGGCGCGCACGCCCGGGATCCGCCAGACCTCGCGCAGCGACAGGGGAGCGTGGGCGTGTGCCGCGGTCTGGCCGTCGTGGTGGGCGCGATTCTTCCACAGGGGCAGCGACGCGAACAGGATAATCGTGAGGACGACCTGGATACACCCGATGATCTGGTAGCCCGCGTTCCACGTGTGTCCGTGGGACAGCGCGAAGCCGAGGACGTACGGTCCGGTCGCCGCGCCGACGCCCCACATGCAGTGCAGCCAGTTCATGTGCCGGCTCGCGTAGTGGAGGGCGACGTAGTTGTTGAGGGCGGCGTCGACCGAGCCCGCGCCGAGGCCGTAGGGAATCGCCCACAGGAGCAGCTGCGGCAGCGAGGACGAGCTACCGAAACCGAACAGCGCGATCGCCGTGAGGGCGACGCTGATCGCGGTGACCTTGCCCGGGCCGAGGCGACGGGTCAGCCGGTCGGAGTTAATCGCCGAAAAAATCGTCCCCGCCGCGATCGTCATCGAGATGAACCCGGCATACGACACGGGGACGCCGAACTGGGGGTAAATCGTCGGCCACGCCGCGCCGAGCAGCGCGTCGGGCAGGCCCAGGCTGATGAAAGCCAGGTAGATGAGGGCGAGCAGCAGGTTGACCATCGGAATCCTTCGGGAGAGGGGAGTAGGGAGAAGAGGATCAGCCCCGCCAGGATACCTCACACGCGTAAGTAGTCGCGACGTGGTGTCCGGCACGGTGTCGCGGTGCGGTGTTCGGCAGGGTGTCGCGGCGCCCTCGGAGATGAGGTGTACGCACATTCGCCCCTACCCCTTTCTGTGCGTTTTTTCGGTGTGGAAGTGGCGGTTATGCACCCTAAAAACTCACATTTAGGGCTCATGGACTTTTAAGGAGGGTGGTGCGGTGATCTCCGGTTATCCACAGGGGACCTGGTGCTGCCCACCGGCATTCGTTTTTTGGCTAGGGTGTGTCGTGTTGCGCTTGGCGTGACGCGTTCCCGTCTTTCTTGTTCCCCTGGAGGCGCCGATGTCCCCCTCGTCCCTTTCTGTGCGTGTGGCTGTTGCGTGCGTCGGTGTGCTGGTTTTGTGTTCTGGCCTTACCGCGTGTTCGCATGACGATGCGGCAGCGAAACAGCCCGCGACGCCCTCGTCGACCGAGACCACGATTGCCCCGCCCGAGGGCGACCCGTGGCCCTACCCAACCCCAACCCTGGCGCCGGAGGCATCGCGTGACGACTCGGCGGGCGCGTGCGCGGTGGCGGCGTACTTTATGGAGGCGACGCCGTACGACTCCGCTCATCTGCGGACGGATACATACGACAAGTACGGGGCCGACGACTGTAAGCAGTGCAAGGAGACCGCTCGCGCGATCGAAGACCTCCGTAAGCGGGGAGGGTGGAGTCGCGGCGATCGCATCGAGGACATTCAACTGCTAAGCGTTGATCAACTTGATGACGGCCCGAATTCTTGGTCATGTGATTTTTACATTCAAGAAGCCGAATGGGAAGGCTGGGCCCCGGGTTACAGCAAAAAAGAAACGAAACCCGCCTTCGCCAGCAACTATTCAGTGCATGTACGTCGCGTAGGAGACACGTGGAAGGTCTTCGAATACGGTGTCTTTGAGGACACGGCCAAATGACGTCTCGTAGGATATTTCTGAGTTTTGCGCTTCCCTGGTCGCCTTGATGTTCCTTCCGTTGTCGGCGATTCAGGCTTATGCCGATGAGGTAAGCGGTCAGGGCCGGGGTGACACTGCGTGGTTGTCCCGTGTCAGCAGAGATCGCCCTGCAGACAACGAGTTCGTGAGTGGTGGGTCGAAGAAGATGACCAACCACCCGCCCAAGCCCATTACCCCGAAGCGGGTTTTCTTGCCGCGGTTTGCGAATTTCGCGGATGGGTGGAGTGGGGATTTGGCTCCGACGCCCCAGAACTTCCGATCGCTGTTGAACTGGAAGCCTCCCGCTGTTAAGTCCGGCAAGAAGCCGGCCACACCCGCGTCGGTCGTGCAGGTTCCGCAGGTGCGTGAGGTTGTCCAGACCTACTTTGCGTCGACGAGGCTTCCGGGCGCGGACCTCCACATTCAACCGCCCAGGGGGATCATGTATTGCAATCATCCGGTGATTGCGTACACGACGAATAACACGTATGCGGCGACGTTGAACCTGGGTGGCCTGGAGGTGCCTGTTCATGCCCAGGCTGTTGAGTACACGTACACGTGGGGTGATGGGAAGACTTTGACGACGCATTCGGTGGGGCATCCGTATCCGGATTACGACGTTTTTCATACGTATATGTGTCCGGAGAGGCGGAGTGATCCGGGGTGGTGGGTGACTATTTCGTTGACGACCTCGTGGAGGGCGACGTTCCA
>URAS01000003.1 GCA_900545825.1 uncultured Actinomyces sp. | reverse complement strand
ACCCCCCACCCCCTTTTTTTATCCATGCGGCCTGCCCGCGTCTGAAACCAGACCACGGGCGAGGCCGCTTTGCTATCGCCACAACACACGCCGAACGACCGCGGACTCCGCGATACCGGAGCTTTGAGGTTTTGTGGAAGAATACCCCCTATGGGTAAGAAATCGCGCCGTAAGCAGGCGCATAAACGACCGAGCACACTGTACGTGCCGCCGCTTAATCCTCGTCCTTTTGCGGGACTCGCGAATGAACCGGAACTTGCGGCAGTGCGCGAGCTCCTGCCGGCTGCGACTTTACGGGTCTCCGCTACCGAGGGAGACGTGAGCAAACCGGTCACGTTCGTCACGATCGCGCCCGGAAATGCGCAGGGCGTCGTCCGTGGGGACGGCGAAATCCTCGTGTCCCTGCAATCTCGCTCGCGTACGGCCGATGCATCGCACGACCTCGGGCTTGTCACATCGAAGCTGCTCAAGGCCGATCCGGGGACGGTCATCGACCGGCTAGACCTCAGGCAGCGCGGACCGCAGCTGCAGGACCTGATCGGAGAGGCATCCGGCGAGTTTCGGGTCGAGGAGGACCTCGGCTTTTGGCTGTCGGCTGACGAACGTACCGATGCCGCCGAAGAGGCGATTCGGCAGTCCCGTGCCGAGATCACGCCATGCGAGCTGGTTCCCGGGCAACGCGCGACCTTCTGGACGCGGATGAACGCGGACTTTGTCCGTATCGTCCTCGACGCCGAGGAAGACGCCGTGTTCGACGGGCTGGCTCGGCTGCGTGGGCGCGGGGAAGACATCATTTCGGGCGACGTCGAGGCGCGCTTCATCGGGGCATTCAGGATGCTTGGCCTCGTCACCCCCGTGTGGGAGTTCTCGCGTCGCGTGAGCGCCGACGAGATCGCCGAGCCCGTCGCCGCCCTGCGGGAGCGGATCGACGCGGCAGTGGCCGACGATTCGCCGCTCACGCCCGAGGCCAGGAGGGCACGCGAGGGCATCGTCTCTCGCCAGGTGTCCGTTCGATAGCTCGAGGAGTTGGTCGCGCGGCTCGCACCCAGAGTGGTGGCGGGCCGCGCGGTTTAAGAGGATAAGCGGCGATGAAAGACATTTTCTCCACCCCGTTGCCCGTGATTCCCGGGACGACGCAGGAGTTCAGCGAGGGCACGACACCGATCAGGCGCACCGTTCTGCCAAGCGGAGTCCGCGTCATTAGCCAATACGTGTCGACCTCACCGTCGGTGGCGTTGAGCGCGTGGGTGCCGGTCGGCGCACGTGATGAGCAGGCCGGGCATGAGGGCTCGACCCACTACCTCGAACACCTGCTGTTCAAGGGGACAGGGAAGCGGTCGGCGTCGGACATTGCCCGTGCCTTCGATCGTGTCGGCGGGGAGTCGAACGCGACGACGACGAAGGAATACACGAACTACTACGCGATCATTCTGCGCGAGGACCTCCCGATGGCCTGCGAGGTCCTCCTCGACATGGTGACCTCGCCGGCGCTGGCGCCTGACGACTTTGCCGTCGAGCGCGGCGTCATCATCAACGAGCTGCAACTGGCCGCAGACGACCCGATCGACGTCGCTACCGAAGCATTCGCACCGAAGACTTTTGGCGCCGAGTCGGCGCTATCGCGCCCGACCGGCGGGACGATCAGCTCGGTCGAGGCGACGAGCCTCGACGCGGTGCGTGACCACCACGCCCGCTACTACCGCCCGGCCTCGCTCCTCATCACCGCGGCCGGCAACGTCGACCACGACGCCCTCGTCGCCATGGTCGAGGAGAACCTGGCCGCGGGCGGATGGGACCTCGTCCAGGCGCACCCCTTCGAGGCACCGCGGCGAGTCGCGCCCAGCCTGGCCGTCGACTCCGAGCGCGAGATCATCGAGAAGCCAGTCGAGCTCGCCTACGTCCTCACCGGATACCCGGCGATGTCGGCCGCCGACCCGCGCCGCCCCATCCTCTCGACGCTCGCGATGATCCTCGGCGGAGGCATGTCGTCGCGCCTGTTCCAGGAGGTCCGCGAGAAGCGGGGCCTGGCCTATTCGACGTATGCCTACACGTCGGCCTACACGGATGCGGGATACCTCGCCCTGTACGCCGGATGCCCGATGAAACACGTCGACGAAGTCGAACGCTGCATGGTGGCCCAGCTCGAAGACCTCGCCGATGCGGGACCGACTCCGACGGAGCTGGACGACGCGTTTGGCCAGCTGAGGGGCTCGTTTGCCCTGGGGCTCGACGACAACCGGTCGCGGATGTCGCGCCTCGGCGGGTCCGAGATCGTCAGGCACTCCTACACGACGGTCGCCGACCACCTGGCGGGGCTTCAGTCGGTGACGAGGGACGACGTCATCGACCTCGCGCGGGCCATCGTCGAGCAGCCCAGGGCATGCGTCGTCGTGGGGCCCGGCCGCAATTCGGACTAAAAAGCGGGGTCCAGGCCGCCTCGTTAGGGTGGACCCATGAAATCAGTCGCAGTCATCGGGGCCTCCGGTCGCATGGGATCGACCGTCTGCGAGGCCGTCACCGCCGCCGACGATCTCGAGCTGGTCGCCCGGCTCGACGTCGACGACACCATTAGCGTCGAGAGTCTCAACGGGGCCGATGTGGCCGTGGACTTCACCGTGCCCGCCGTCACCGAGGCCAACGTCCACGCCTGCCTGGACGCAGGCTGCGCTGTCGTCGTGGGGACGACGGGATGGGACGACGAGGCGCTCGATCGTGTGCGCGCACACTGCGAGGAGTCAGGCGTCAACGCCCTCATCGCCCCGAACTTCGCCATTTCGGCCGTCCTCGTCATGGCGTTCGCCAAGAAGGCCGCGCCGTATTTCGAGTCGGTCGAAGTCATCGAGATGCACCACCCGAACAAGCTGGATGCGCCCTCGGGCACCGCGGACGCCACCTGCCGAGGGATCGCCCAGGCGCGCGCCGAGGCTGGCCTCGGCGAGGTGCCCGACAAGACGGCGACGGATCCGGAAGGCGCCCGTGGCGGACGCGTCGCCGGTATCCCCGTCCACGCCGTGAGGCTGCGTGGCCTCAACGCTCACGAGGAAGTGCTGCTGGGCAACCCCGGTGAACAGCTCGTCCTGCGCACCGACTGCTTCGACCGGACGAGCTTCATGCCCGGCGTGCTCGCCGCCGTGCGGGCCGTGGGCGAGCGGCCGGGACTGACGTTCGGCCTCGACCAGGTGTTGGACCTTGACTGACCCGCTGATTCCCGACCGCTCCGTGCGATTCGCCGTCGTCGAGGACGCCGGCGCGCTCGGCGCCGTTCAGGCGGCGTCGATGGCTGAGGCCGTGCGGGCCGGGCTGGACGACCCGACCGCACCGATCGCCTTCGACGCGGACCAGATCGCCGCGTCGTGGCGCGAGGGGATCGCCCACCCGCCGAGCCGCACCCACCGCGTGCTCGTCGCCTTAGAACGCGCCACCGTCAGCGGTTTCGCGGCAATCGGTCCCTTCGCCGCGGACATCGAGATCACGCCCGACGGGCCGATGGGCGACCAGCTGCCCGACATCGAGATCGTCGCCCTCGAGATCGACCCTCCCGTCCGCGACTTTGGACACGCCGACCGCCTGATCAACGCGATCGGCGACACGACCCGGGCGATGGGCGCCAAACGGGTGGCCGCGTGGGCCGTCGTCGGCGACGACTTCTTCACCGAACTGCTGGCCGGCGCGGGATTCGCGCCCGCCGGCGTCGCCCGCACGCTCGACGTGGGTGAGCGCACGATCACCCAACACCTGTGGTACACCGACCTGTAACGACCGATCGAAAGGGAAGACATGGCCCCGCACACGACCCCAGAAACGCCTTTCGGCTGCCTCTCCACGGCAATGGTGACGCCGTTCCTCGAGAGCGGTGAACTCGACCTCGACTCGACCGTCAGGCTGGCGAAGAAGCTGGTTGCCGACGGCTGCGACGCCATCTTGGTGTCCGGGACGACGGGGGAGTCGCCGACGACGCACCGCCCCGAGAAGGAAGAGCTCATCCACACCGTCCGCGGCGCCGTCGGGGACGACGTGTTCATCATCGCCGGCGCCAGCTCGAACGACACGCTCCACGCCCAGGCAATGGCGCGTTCGGCCACCGAGGCCGGCGCGGACGGGCTGCTGGTCGTCAGCCCCTACTACAACCGGCCGTCCCAGCGTGGCCTGTTGGCCCACGTCAACGCGGTCGCGTCGGTGACCGACCTGCCGATCATCCTCTACGACATTCCGGGGCGCACCGGCCTGGCGTTCTCTGACTGGGTCCTCGACGAGCTGGCGAAGAATCCGCAGATCCGCGGCGTGAAGGACGCGACCGGCAACGTCGTTGTCGGTGAGGAGCGGATGGAACGGACGGGGCTGGCCTACTACTCGGGTGACGACGCCCTCAACTACTCGTGGCTCGCCCACGGCGCCGCCGGATGCATCTCCGTCGTCGCCCACGTTGCTGCGTCGTCGTACCGCGACATGATTACCGAAGTCCGCAAGCACGACCTCGCGGCCGCGCGTGAGATCTCGATCAAGCTGCGTCCCCTCGTCCACGCCATTATGGGCGGCGGCCAAGGCGCCGTCATGGCGAAGCATGCCCTGCACATGCTGGGGGTTATCGAGTCGCCCAAGGTCCGTCTGCCCCTGGTTGAGGCCGAGCCCGCAGAGCTCGACGCCCTCGAGGCGGCCCTGGCGGGCGCCGGTATGTTGTCGTAGTCGCAGATACGGTCGGGCGGCGCTTCCTACTTGGGGGCGTCGCCCGTGCATGACACAATAGCGGCGTGCAACCTCTGTATCCTGACCTCGCGACCCCGCCCGCCCAAGGGCCCAACACCCTCCGTATTGTTCCGCTCGGCGGACTGGGCGAGGTGGGCCGAAATATGTCGGTCATGGAGTACGGGGGCAAGATCCTCATCCTCGACTGCGGCGTTCTGTTCCCGGAGGAGATCCAGCCCGGCGTCGACCTCATCCTGCCGGATTTTAGCTACATTGCCGACCGGATGGATGACGTCGTCGGCCTGCTGCTCACCCACGGCCACGAAGACCACATCGGCGCCGTGCCCTATCTGTTGCGTCTGCGCGAGGACATCCCCATCTACGGGTCACAGCTGACCCTGTCGTTCCTCGAGGCGAAACTCAAGGAGCATCGCCTCTCGACGAAGGGCCTCCACGTCATCGCCGAAGGCGACGAGGTAGAGCTGGGGGACTACCGCTGCGAATTCCTGGCGGTCAACCACTCGATCCCCGATGCCCTCGCCATCATGATTCGCACCCCCGCCGGAAACGCGCTGTTGACCGGCGACTTCAAGATGGACCAGCTGCCCCTCGACGGGCGGATCACCGACCTGCGGGGGTTCGCCCGCGTGGGCGAGGAAGGCGTCGACCTGTTCATGGTCGATTCGACGAACGCCGAGGTTCCGGGATTCGTCAAGTCCGAACGCGAGATTGGGCCGGTCCTCAAACAGGTGTTCCGCGACGCTCCCCGGCAGATTGTCGTCGCGTCCTTCGCCTCGCACGTCCACCGCGTCCAGCAGGTCATCGGTGCCGCCCAGGCGACGGGCCGCAAGGTCTGCCTCATCGGCCGCTCGATGGAGCGGAACATGCGGATCGCCGCTGAGCACGGCTATCTGACGATTCCCGACGGGGTCCTCGTCGATCAGCGTGAGGCCCGCTCGCTCGAGCCGAATCGGCGCGTCTACATGGCGACCGGGTCGCAGGGCGAGCCGATGGCGGCCCTCTCGCGGATGGCGCAGGGGACGCACCGGTCGGTCGAACTGGAAGAGACCGATACGGTCGTGCTGGCGTCGTCGCTGATCCCCGGCAACGAGAATTCTGTCTACCGCGTGATCAACGCGCTCATGCGGCTGGGTGTCCACGTCGTCCATCGCGACAACGCGCACGTCCACGTGTCGGGTCACGCCGCGGCGGGCGAACTGCTCTACGCCTACAACATCGTTCAACCCCGTAACGTCATGCCGATGCACGGCGAAATCCGCCACCTCATCGCCAACGGGTCGCTGGCCGTCCAGACCGGCGTGCCCAGCGAGAACATCGCGCTGGCCGAGGACGGCGTCGTCGTCGACCTCGTTGACGGCGCCGCCCGCATCGTCGGGCAGGTTCCCTGCGACTACGTCTACGTCGACGGTCAGTCGATCGGCGAGATCAGTGAGGGCCAGCTGAAGGATCGCATCACCCTGGGCGAGGAGGGTTTCGTCTCGGTGTATGCGGCGGTCGACGCCGATTCCGGGCATCTCATCGCCGGCCCGCACATTACGGCGCGCGGCATGGCCGAGGACGACGCCGTGTTCCGCGAGGTCCTGGGCGACGTGACGTCCGCCCTCCAGGCGGCGGCGGAGCCGGGCAACGTCGACACCTACAAGATGCAGCAGGCCGCGCGCCGTGCCCTGGGGCGGTGGATCGCCAGGCGGCTGCGGCGGCGCCCGATGATTGTCCCCGTCGTCGTGGAGGTTTAACGCGTGGCACGGACGAGCAAAACGGAGTCGACTGCTGTTGTGGCGAAGCCGCGAATCCCGCGCTACCCCCGGGTCGTCGGCTGGATGTGTCTGTTCGCCTCGCTGGCGTCCATCATCTGCTTTATCGCCCTCCACGCCAAGTGGTCGGCCGGGACGCTCGCGTTGAGCGTCATTTTCGGCATCCTCGGTATGCCGATGGGTGGGGCGCTGCCCTACGCGGTCATCTACCTGCTCATCGCCTTCCTCGCCTTCTTGCGGAAACGGCTGGCCGTCGTCGTCGGCCTCATTTTCCTCGCTGCCAGCATCGTTCCCCTGGGGCTGTCGCTCATCTTCTATCCGCCGTTTAAGGGCCAGGATTTCGACTTCGTCGCGAGCTACGCCCTGGGCGTCCTCGTCGTCATCATGATGTGCGTCAACTTCGTCATCTTGCTGCGGCGGCGCAAGGACCTCCCGGGCAGGCTCCAGCTGGCGTCGCTGGGGCGCTCTCTCGTCATCCTCGTCGGCGGCTACGCCGTGGGGTTGGTCGGCGCCGTCGCGATCCTCCAGCTGTATCCCGGCCGGCGCTCGCTGAGTGACGACGTCGGGTGGGCGTCCTTCCACCTGTTGCGGCCGTTCTTCGCCGTCATTCCCTTTGCGCCCCACCATCGCGTCGCGTCGATCCCGCACGTCAAGTGGCTGGCGATCCTCATCGGTATCTGGGCGGCTCTGATCCTCGTCGTCGCAATCTTGACGTTCTTCCGCGCCCAGCACGTGCCCTCGCGCAGCCAAGAGGAGGATCGTCACCTGCGGGACCTCCTCTACGAATACGGGGCCGCCGACTCGCTCGGGTATTTCGCGACGCGTGACAACCGGTTCGTCGTCTTTTCCTCGGATGGGCGGGCCTGCGTGAGCTACGGCGTGGCCTGTGGGGTGGCGTTGGCCGGCGGCGACCCGATTGGTGACCGCTCGTCGTGGGGCGACGCCATTCGGCGTTTTTACTCACGCGCCTACGAGGCCGGCTATGTGCCGGCCGTCATCTCGGCGTCCGAACGCGGCGCCGAGGCCTACCGGTTGGAGTCGCGGATGAAGGCCCGCCTCATGGGGGACGAGGCAATCGTGAGGCCAGGACGCTTCGACCCCAACGCCGAATCGGCGAAGCCTCTACGGGCCGCCGCCCGCCGAGTTCGCCGCGCCGGCGTCACCATCTCGGTCGATCGATTCCACGAGCTTGCAGCCGAGGAAATCAAGGAACTGACGGTTGCCGCCTCGGAGTTCCGGATCGGCGATGAACGCGGCTTCTCGATGGCGCTGTCTCGCGAGTTTGCCCCCGAGGACGAAGACACGCTGGTCGTCACCGCGAGGGACGACTCCGGGGCCATCGAATGCTTGCTGACCTTCGTGCCCTGGGGCATCCACGGTCTCTCGCTTGACCTCATGCGACGGAAGCCGGATTCGGTCAATGGCGTCGTCGAAGCGATGGTCCTCGAGCTTATCGACGTGGCCCGTGACCAGGGGATTGACGGGATCTCGCTGAACTTCGCCATGTTCCGGAAGATCTTTGTCGAGGGCGAGGCCGTCGACGCTGGCCCGGTCAAGCGTGCGCTGTTCTTCTTCTTCAGGCAGGCGTCGAAGGTCTGGCAGCTCGAGTCGCTCTACGAATCGAACGCCCGCTACCAGCCCGACTGGTTGCCGCGGTACCTCTGCTACCCGTCGGACCCGACGGTGTCGGCCGTCCTCGCGGCCTGCGGGATGCTCGAGGGGTTCCTGCCGGCGCCCTCGCTGCTCGTCCCGCGAGTCGAACTCGAGTGGGCGGCCACCGACGAGTACATCGCGCAGCTGCGCGAGGATCGGAAGGAACGGCAGCGCGAGCTGACCCGCGTGCGACTGAGCGAGCAAGAACGGGTGCGCCGCGCCAAGGCACTGCGGCTCGTCGGCCTCGGCGTCGACCCGTTCCCCCCGGGATACGACCTGGGGATGACGCCGGCCGAGTACCTTGACCACCACGCCGCCTACGGGGAGGCGGCGACCGTCACCGGACGCGTCGCGGCTATCCGCGACCACGGCGGCGTCGTGTTCGTCGACCTCGTCCGTGAGGGTGCGAGCATCCAGGTGCTGGCGGAGCGCCAATACGTCGAGCCGGCCCAGTACGCGGCATGGCGGCTGCTGGATCTCGGCGACCTCGTTACCGTCCACGGGCACGTGGGGATGAGCCGGACCGGCGAACGCTCGCTCGAGCTGCGGACGTGGACGATGGCCGCGAAGTCGCTGCGGCCCCACCCGCCGCGGCGCGGGCGCCTCGACGCCCAGACGCGCACGCGTGAACGCGCGCTGGCGTTGATGACCGACGCCTCGTCGATGCGGCTGCTCAGGCAGCGGTCGCGGGCGATCGCCTCGGTTCGACAAGTGCTGGCCGAGCAGGGGTTCGCCGAAGTCGAAACCCCGATGCTCCAGGCCGTCCAAGGTGGCGCCAACGCGCGGCCGTTCATCACGCACCTTAACGCCTATTCGACGGACGTGTTCCTGCGGATCGCGCCGGAGCTTTACCTGAAGCGGCTGTGCGTCGCCGGAATGGACGCGATCTTCGAGATGGGGCGGTCCTTCCGCAACGAGGGCGCCGACGCGACCCACAACCCGGAGTTCACCTCGCTCGAGGCCTACCGGGCCGGCTGGGACTACACGTCGATGCGCCTGCTCACCGAGAAGATCATCCGCTCCGCCGCCCTCGCCGTCCACGGCCGCGAGGTCGTCCACCGCCCCGTCGGGACGCCCGGGGCCACCGGCCCCGTCGTCGCCACCGTCGAGGGCTGCGACATGGTTGAGTTCGACATCGGCGGGACGCGGCCGGTCATTCCGGTTCTCGACGCGGTGAGCGACGCCGTGGGCCAGCAGGTGACGACCCAGACGTCCGCCGAGACGCTCGCCGAGATCTGCCGGGAACACGACATCGAACCTGCCCCCGGGGCTGACGCGGGCGGCATGATCGCCGCCCTGTACGACGACCTCGTCGAGGCGCGGACAATCCACCCGACGTTCTACACCGACTTCCCCGTGTCGACGTCGCCGCTGACCAGGCGGCATCGCGTCGACCCCAGGCTGGCGGAACGCTGGGACCTCGTCGCCTTCGGCATGGAGCTAGGGACCGCCTACACCGAGCTGACCGACCCGGTGGACCAGCGCGAGCGCTTCACCGAACAGTCGCTGGCGGCCGCCGCGGGCGACCCCGAGGCGATGAGCCTCGACGAGGACTTCCTCCGCACCCTCGAGCTGGGCATGCCGCCGCTCGGCGGCCTGGGCCTGGGCGTCGACCGACTGGTGATGCTGATCACGGGCGCGACGATTCGCCAGATTATGGCGTTCCCCTTCGTTCGGCCGGAAAACAACTGAGTCCCGCGACCTGGGTGAATATGGTAGGACTGAATGGACATGTCGACGGAAAGGCGGATGAATGGCTAGCACACCCGGGCGGCTGATCTCGCTCGCCTCGATGGTGATGACGGTTCCGCTCAAGGTACCCGTCTTCCCCGAGCGCGGCAGCGCGGTCAAAGCTCAGGTCGCGGCCACCGGCGTCGGCGGTGCGCTCGACGTCATGCTTCCCGCCCACCTTCAGGGGATCCCGGTGGTCAACCTGTGCCCGCTGGGGACCGGACCGAACTCGATGCTCGTGCGCCAGGCGCTGCGCCGCAGCGGCATCGCCTCCGAGGCCGTCGAAATGGTCGGCGACACGGGGATGGCGCTCATCCTCATCGAGGAGGGCGGCTATTACACGTCCGTCATCACGTCGGGAATCGAGGCCGAACTCGAAATCGGGGCGCTGACACGCTACGACGTTCACCCGGGCGACTACATCTACCTGTCCGCCGGCGACCTTGTGAACCCCGCCTACCGGCGCGCCGTTCTTGCTTGGCTGGCAATGGTCGGAGACACGGCCCGGATTGTCCTCGCCGCGTCCGAGCTGGCGGGGCAGCTGCGCGCCGAATGGCTGAGCGCCGTCCTCCCATTCGTCCACGTCTTCACGGCGAACGCGTCGCAGGCCGACCAGGTGGCCGAGGTGCTGGGATGCGACATCGGCTCCCAGACGTTCATGAACACGCTCGGCGAGGACGCCCTCGCTGTCGTCCGCACCGGTGCCGACGGCGCCATGCTCTACCGCGTCGGCCAGGACGACATCATGGTCCAGTCGATGCCGACCACCGTCGTCGATACCCTGGGCGTCGGCGCCACCCACACGGGCGTCCTCATCGCCGGCTTGATGAGCGGGCTCGACCCCGTCCAGGCGGTGCAGCGAGCCAATGCGGCCGGGGCAATCGCCGTCTCGCACGCCGGCGCAAGCGTCGATGTCACCCCCGACAAGATCGACGAACTGATCGACCACACCCGCTAACCCGCGGTTCCCCGGCGCGCCCGACGGACAGTGACAGTGCTCCCCGATAGGGTGCCACTGTTATGGTTGCGAAATCCTCACGCTCACGGGCAGGAAAGAAGAAGACTCCGAGAACCCGGTCCCCCAAGACGACGGCATCCCCGGAGACGGCAGCCTTGCGCCGAAACGGCGGGGGCTTGGCGCTGCTGGCGCTCGCGGTCATCGTCGCCCTGCGTGAATGGTTCCACATGTCCGGCCTTGCCGGCGGGGTCATCCACCACGCGACGGCCGGCCTCGTGGGGATGTACGCCATGGTTCTTCCCCTCCTGTTCGTGTGGATTGCGTTGCCGCTGCTGCGCAGCAAACCCCTGACAGTCTCGCGGGGCAACGTCTATATCGGGTGCGGCGGTTTTGCTATGGCCGTGCTGGGCATCAGTCACATCGTCGCGGCCGCGCCGTCGCCCGCGGCGTCGCTCGAGGCCGTCGAGGCGGCCGGAGGTATCCTCGGGTGGTTCATCGGTCGCCCGTTTGAGCTGTTGCTTGGCCAGGTCGGCGGGATCCTCGTCCTGGTTTTCGTCGGGATTTACGGGTTGCTCGTGTCGGCCAACATGACCCTGGCGGATGCCTGGGCGTCGGCGAAGAGGCTGGGGGAGTGGCTCGGCCTGCGTTCCGACGGTGAGGCTGACGAGGAGGGTTCGGACACCTCCAGCGAGAGCCCGAGCGAGGGCGGCCTGGCCAGCAAGATCCGTACGCCCCGGTGGAAGCGCTTCGCCGGCGGTGACGATGCGGCAGAGACGAACGGCCTCGAAGAAGAGTCAGAGGAATCCCCGACGACCCGGGCGTTCTCCTCGCGCGTGGCCGCTGCCCACAGCGACGACGCCGGTGACGGACACACGGTTGTCCTCGACCCGGACGCCTTCGAATACCCCAAAACCGCGCCCGTGGAAGCGGTCACTTCCAGCGCGGAACTCGTAGCGGGAGGTATAGAGACGGGGCCGTCGCTCGACGATGTCGCGCGCGACGAGGCCGGCGGCGTCGAGCCCGTGACGAGCGAACTGCCCGAGCGGGCGGACGCTTCCGCCCTCACGCTGACGGGCGACTATTCGCTGCCTGACCTGTCGTTGCTCAAGCGGGGCGAGCCCCACAAGCGCCGCTCCGAGGCGAACGACCAGGTGGTCCACAACCTCCAGCAGGTGCTCGAGGAATTCAAGGTCGACGCGCGGGTGACCGGGTTCTCGCGGGGGCCGACGGTCACGCGTTACGAACTGCGGCTGGGGCCCGGCGTCAAGGTCGACCGGATTACCGCGCTGGCCAAGAACATCGCCTACGCCGTCGCCAGCGCTGACGTGCGTATCCTCTCGCCGATTCCCGGCAAGTCGGCGATCGGCGTCGAGATTCCCAACAGTGACCGCGAAACCGTGGCGCTGGGAGACGTCCTGCGATCCGGCGCGGCCAAGGCCTCGCACCACCCGCTTCTCGTCGGCGTCGGCAAGGACGTTGAGGGCGGCTACGTCGTCACTAACCTGGCGGCGACCCCCCACCTGCTGGTCGCCGGCGCCACGGGATCGGGCAAGTCGTCGTTCGTCAACTCGATGATCACCTCGCTAATGACGCGGGCTACCCCGGAGCAGGTGCGGCTCATCCTCGTCGATCCCAAACGCGTCGAGCTGACGATCTACGCGGGGATCCCCCACCTCATCACGCCGATCATCACCGACCCCAAGAAGGCCGCCGAGGCCCTCGAATGGTCGGTCAAGGAAATGGACCACCGCTACGACGACATGGCGGCGTTCGGGTTCAAGCACATCGACGACTTCAACGAGGCCGTCGCTGCCGGCGAGGTCGAGGTACCCGCCGGCTCGCAGCGCCAGCTGGCGCCCTATCCCTACCTGTTGGTCGTCGTCGACGAGCTGGCCGACCTCATGATGGTGGCCCCGCGTGACGTCGAGGCGTCGATTCAGCGGATCACCCAGCTGGGGCGTGCCGCAGGGATCCACCTGGTCGTCGCCACCCAGCGTCCCTCCGTCGACGTCGTCACCGGCCTCATCAAGGCAAACATCCCGTCCCGGCTGGCGTTTGCCACGTCGTCGCTGGCGGACTCCCGAGTGATCTTGGATCAGGCCGGCGCCGAGAAGCTCATCGGCAAGGGCGATGCCCTCTACCTGCGGTCGGGCTCGTCGAAGCCCCAGCGTGTCCAGGGTGCGTGGGTGACCGAGGAGGAGATCCACGCGGTCGTCGACCACGTCAAGGCCCAGTCCCAGCCGGACTATCGCGAGGACGTCATCGTCCCCGAGGAGGCGAAGCCCAAGGTCGCCGAGGATATCGGCGACGACCTCGAGGACCTGCTGCAGGCGGCCGAGCTGGTCGTCAACACCCAGCTGGGGTCGACGTCCATGCTTCAGCGCAAGCTGCGTGTCGGATTTGCGAGGGCGGGACGCCTCATGGACCTGCTGGAATCGCGCGACATCGTGGGGCCCTCGCAGGGGTCGAAGGCGCGCGACGTCCTCGTGACTCCCGAGCAGCTTCCGGGCGTCCTCGCGATGCTTCGGGGAGAACCAGCCCAACGGGCCGAGACGCCCGCCCCGCTGATGGAGACGGATGACGGCCTGCCCGTGGTCGACGTGTCAGCATCCGATGAGGACGCCTGGCAGTTGACAGGGCGGTAGACGAGTGATTGGGGAATAATGGCGGCTGTTAATGGTTGCGTGAACGCGTCCCGTCGATAACAGCCTGATAGGATGAGAGCCGATGACGACCGAGAAGATACCTCCGAAAACCGCGAAACAACCCTCACCGTGGAACGTGCCTAATGCGCTGACGGTGCTTCGGATTGTCTTGGTGCCCGTTTTTATCTATCTCATGATCAAGGCCCAAGCCAGTTGGAATGCCTATCTGGCGGCACTCATCGTCTTCTGTGTCGCGGCCTTTACTGATCGACTCGACGGCAAGATTGCCCGCAAGCGCGGGATCGTCACGAATTTTGGCAAGATCGCCGACCCGTTTGCCGACAAAGCGCTCATGCTCACGGCATTTGTCATGTTGTCCTATTTCGGCCAGCTGCCGTGGTGGTTCACGATCGTCGTCGCCATCCGTGAAATCGCGGTGACAATCCTGCGCTTTGTCCTGCTCCATCGGGGCAAGGTGCTGCCGGCATCGATGGGCGGGAAGCTCAAGACGGTTCTGCAAATCGCCCTCGTCTTCTTCGTCATGCTGCAGGGCCTGGTCGACCCCTATTCGTCGGCAGCCAGTGTCGCGTTGTCGTTTGTCTCGGTGCTCGTCATGGTGGCGGCGTTCGCTGTCACGGTGATCACCGGTGTCGTCTACTTCTCCGACGCCATCAGCAACAACAAGAGGGCGAGGAAGGCCGCGCTCAACCCGACGTCGCGCGTTGCTGAGCAGCAAGCTCGCCAGTCCGGCGGCAAGGCCGAGAAGCGGGGGGCCCACGAGGCCGCCCCCGAGGCCCCGAAGCGTGCCGAGGAAACGACGCATGAGGAGCCCGCCGCGAAGGCCGAGTCCGCGGGCCGCGCCGAGGCGGCGTCGCAGGCCGCATCCCACCGCCGTCCGGAGGCACCCCAAGCGGCCGCCGCCGGGAAGCAGACGGCAGAAGTAGCAGCCGCCAAGCGTCCCGCTGCCCCGGCCGATACGAAGGCCACGTCTGACGAGAAGGGCCGCCCGCAGCGGGCGGGCCAGGGCAGGCCCACCCAGGAAGCGCGGCGCAAGGCCCCGGCTCCCGCACAGAAACAGAAAACTTCGCAACGTCCCGGCCGGCCGGACCAGACCGCGGCGGAAGCAGCGGCAGCGGTCGCACCCTCGCCGATGAAGGCGGCCCACGATGTCGAAGTCGCCCGTAAGGCCGCGCACGATGCCGAGGTCGCCCGCAAAGCGGCGGCGAAGAAGGCGGCTCGTCCCGTTCCCGCCGACGCGCAGGAACAGAAGAAGGACGCCCAGCGCCAGCAGCAGGCGGCAGCCGCGGGACGGCGCCCGACGCCCGAGCAGGTCCGGCGTCCGGCCGATACCGAGGCTCGTCGTCGTCCCGATACCGGAACGCACCGCAGAGTCGACGCGGGGTCGCGTCAGCGCCCGGGCACCGACACGTCCCAGGCATCGCGGCCGACGGCGGCGACAGCGTCCGGCACGCCAAGCAGGCCGGCGTCGGCAACTACTCGTCATCAGCCTCTCGCCGATACGACAAGCACGGCGAACCTGCCGCCGATCGGCGGCGGCTCGGCCTCGAAGAGCGCCCGTCCCCGCAAGGACGCGGCCCCCAAGGCTGGCGAGCCCACGAATCGTCCCGAGCAGAAGACGTCGCTTCCGCCCAAGGACAGCCGCTTGACCGACCGCACGGCTTCGGCAGCCTCCGCCAAGGAAGCCCAGTCCGCCAAGGAATCTCAGCACGATCGCGACGACCTGCTCGCGCGGCTGCGGGGCACGGCGGGCTCCACCGACAAGGTGACGACGGCACACTCATCGGAGCAGACCAGCGAAGCCGGTTCCGATTCCGCTCGTCGCATGACCCATTCGTGGGATCGGTCGGGGAGCGCCAGCGGCGACCAGAAGACGGCGACGCCGACGGCGCAGCCCCGGTCCTCGCGGTCCTCGGGTACCGGCGACGTGCCCTCGGCCTCGCAGACGTCGCATCGGAAGCACGGTCTCGGCCAGGAGTTTGGGTCGGATGACTTCTGGTCGAGCAGCCGCTCGTCCGCGGCGACGGCCTCGTCGCTGCGTGACACGGCAGAGGATCGGACCCATAAAGCCGAAGCACCTGCCGCCGCGGCGTCCACGAGCGACACTGAATCGAGCCGGTTCTCGAGTGCTGACCGGCCGTTCGCGGCTTCGCGTCCGGCCGACAGGGCACCTTATGAGGACGCCGAGGTTGCGGCCTCTGCCAGCTCGTCGGCCGATATGCCGCGGCAGGCGGCCAGCTACGTGCCCCCACAGATGCCCGCGAGCCCCGCGGCGATTTCGACCGAGGAGCGGGTGCGCCGGCTGGAGGAGTTCCTTGCCCAGGCGAATCCCGATGGATCGAATGGTCATGACCAAACGGCGCACGTGCCCTACGTGCCGTCGACACCGCAGCCTTCGGCGGTGGTCAGCGAGCCGTCGCGACCCGTTGCCCCGGCAACGTCCGCGGCGTCGGCGAGTGCCCCGATGTCGAAGCCGGTGGTGCCGGCCGCCACTAAGCCCGAGGCGCCGGCAGCGCCTGCCGCCCCGGCTGCCCCGGCTGTTCCGGCGGCTCCGGTCGCCCCGACCGCCCCCGAAGGTTCGCCCATTCCGTTTATCCCGAACGCTCCGTTCGTTCCGGGCGCCGCGTCGGTACCGTACGTCCCGTCTGTGCCCGGCGCGCCCGAAGCAGCGCAGACGTCCGGCACTATCGACGAGGAAGAAACCAAGAAGAGCGCGGTGCCCGACAGCCTCGAAATGATGGGCGGCATCGGCGCGGTCAACCCGACGGCTCCGCCCCCGCCCTCGTGGTCGTAAGGAAGGTGAAGAGCGTCACTGGCGGGGTGGGGAATATCGACCCCCGTTCGGTCGTTGACGTCGACATGAACACGATGACGACTGGCCATCCCCGCACCCCGAGTACTCGGGCGACGACGAACGCCACGAGGCGACCGGGTGGGCGGGCCAAGCCCAAGACGCGCTACGCTGGTGCCATGCCGCATATGCAACCGACGCGCCAGCAACAACCGGTCATGCGCGAGCACATCGGAGACGTGCTGCGTACGATTCGGCGACGCCAGGGGCGGACGCTGCGTGAGGTCTCGGCCGAGGCGCAGGTCTCGCTGGGCTATCTGTCGGAGGTCGAACGCGGCCAAAAGGAAGCGTCCTCCGAGCTGCTGTACGCCATCTGCCGAGCCCTCGGGGTGCCGCTGTCGCTCGTGTTGCGCGAGGTGTCGGATCGTATCGCCGTCGTCGAGGGTATCGCGGTGCCCGATATTGTTCCCGACGACCTGGTCGAAGACCAGATCGTCGCCACGTCGTAGCGCGTGCTGTACTCCCAGTTCTATGACGCCCTGGAAGAGGTCTGCGGGTCGGCCCTCGGGCGATCGATGATGACCGACCTCTTCGTTCCCTCGCTCGGGGCGACGGCCGCCGACGCCCTGGAGCGCGGCGACGACCCGCAAAAGGTGTGGGAGGCGCTGATCGCCGAGCTCGATCTGGACCCCCAACTCGCGTGGATCCACCGGTGGGATCCCAAGAAACGCCGCCGCTAGCCCAACTTGGTGTCGAACGATTGTTCGATGTATCCTGTCCTCAGGATGCGTTTTGCGCAGGTTATCCCCAGCGGGGCCTCACGCAAGACGAATGTGTCAGTGGTCGGACATAGTGTCATCCCAGAAGTTCCGGCGAGGAGCTTTCTTCCAGACCAGCCCTGACCGTGCGCGAGGAGCGCCCAAGTGAAACGAGGAGCAGACAGTGGCGAAAAAGACGGCAACGAAGAACCTGCGCGAACCGGTGACCGACCGTGACCGCGCCCTGGAAATGGCCCTGGGCCAGATCGATAAGGCCTTCGGCAAAGGCTCAGTGATGCGCCTGGGCGACGAGACGCATCGCGCGATCAAAGTGATCCCTACCGGCTCGATCGCCCTCGACGTCGCGTTGGGTGTCGGCGGTCTGCCGCGCGGGCGCATCGTCGAGATCTACGGCCCCGAATCCTCCGGTAAGACGACGGTCGCCCTCCACGCGGTCGCCCAGGCGCAAAAGGCCGGCGGGAACGCGGCATTCATTGACGCCGAGCACGCCCTCGACCCGGATTACGCGAAGAAGCTGGGCGTTGACACCGACAGCCTGCTGGTCTCCCAGCCCGACACGGGCGAGCAGGCGCTCGAGATCGCTGACATGCTCGTGCGTTCCGGCGGGATCGACCTCATCGTCATCGACTCGGTGGCCGCCCTCGTGCCGAAAGCCGAGATCGAGGGCGAAATGGGCGACTCGCACGTGGGCCTGCAGGCCCGCCTCATGTCGCAGGCGCTGCGCAAGATGACGGGCGCCCTGTCGGCCACGGGGACGACGGCGATCTTCATCAACCAGCTGCGCGAGAAGATCGGCGTGTTCTTCGGCTCGCCCGAGACGACGACGGGCGGCAAGGCGTTGAAGTTCTATGCGTCGGTGCGCATCGACGTCCGCCGCATCGAGACCCTCAAGGATGGCGGCGAGCCGGTGGGCAACCGGACGAAAGCCAAGATCGTCAAGAACAAGATGGCCCCGCCGTTCAAGCAGGCCGAGTTCGACATCCTCTACGGCCAGGGGATCTCGCGCGAGGGGTCGCTCATCGACCTCGGCGTCGAGTGCGGAATCGTCCGTAAGTCGGGGGCGTGGTACACCTACGGCAACGACCAGCTGGGCCAGGGCAAAGAAAACGCTCGCAATTTCTTGAAGGACAACCCCGACCTGGCGGACGAGATCGAGGACAAGATCCTCCGCGAGGTGGGGATCATTACCGACGACCCGGACGAGCAGGCCGCGGATTCGGGCGACGGTAACGACTCCCCGGAGCCGGCGGAGGAGTAGACGTGGTCTCCTACGTCGATCCCGAGGGCGAAGACACCTCCCGGGTCAGGCGGGGCGCCACTCCTGCCGAGCGGGCACGGCGAATTCAGCGTCGCCGCGAACTCAACGCGCAGCTTCCCGAGGACCAGGCAGTCGCGAGGGCGCGCGAGGCGGCCCTCACGCTGCTCGACCACCAGGCGCGTTCGTCCGGCGAGATCGCCCAGAAGCTCTCGGACAAGGGATACCAGGAGCCCGTCGTCTCTACGGTGGTGCACCGCCTCGAGGAACTCGGCCTCCTCAACGATCGCGAGTACGCGTTCATGCTGGCCAGGACCCGCTTTAGTGAGCGGGGCCTGGTCGGCCAGGCGCTGCGTGGCGAGCTGCGGAAAAAGGGCATGCCCAACGACCTCATTGCCGAGGCCTGTGACGCCGTGGAGGCCGACGGGCAGCGTGAGCGGGCACTGCAGCTGGCTCAGAAAAAAATGCGCAGCTGCCGCTCGCTGCCCAGGGAGCGCGCGTTTGCGCGTTGCGCGTCCTACCTCGCGCGCCGCGGCTACCCGCCCTCGCTGAGCTACGAGGTCATTCGCGAGGCATGGGAGGACCAAGAGGACTAGCGTCGATAGCGTGACAACTTCTGCTGATACCGCAGCAACGCTGCTCGACGTGTGTCGTCGTCGTGGGTGGACGCTCGCGTGTGCCGAGTCGTTGACCGGCGGCGGGGTCTGTGCCCAGCTGACCGAGGTGGCCGGCGCCTCGGACGTCGTGCGGGGCGCGATCGTCGCCTACCACACCGACCTCAAGGCCTCGCTGCTGGGCGTCTCCCGGGAACGCTTGGAGACCACCGGCCCGGTCGACCAGGTGGTCGCCGAAGAGATGGCGTTGGGGGTTGCGAAAAAGCTGCACGCCGACGTCGGCCTGGCGACGACGGGAGTGGCCGGGCCTGGCCCGGCCGACGGCCACGAGGCCGGGACCGTCCATATCGCCGTGACCGCGCCGAACGGTGCTGCTCACCAGCAGCTGGCGCTCGAGGGCGACCGCGATGCTGTCAGGCAGCAGACGGTCGCGCGCGTCATTCAGTTGGCGTTGGAGCTCGTGGGCTCGTCCAACAGGTGAGCGAACAGGCCGGACCCCAGTTTCGGTTCGAACCACGTTGACTTCGGTGGCATGATCTCGCCCGCATCGGCGACGGCCATGATCGTCTCCATCGTCACCGGCGGGACCGTGAATGCGGCACCCCCGCTGCGGTCTGCCGCCTCGACCAGGGGATCGAGGCCCCGGATGCCGCCGACGAACCCGATCCTCGGGTCGTTCCGCGGGTCGGAGATGCCGAGCACGGGCTCGAGCAGGAGGTCGTGGAGCAGCGCGACGTCCAGCGCCTTGGCGCCGTGGCGTTCGGGGGTCTGCGGGGCGTGGAGGACGTACCAGTGCCCGCCGACGTAGAGGCCGAATGTTCGCGGTTCGTGGGGCCGCACGGGGCTCTCGGAGGCCTCGACCGTAAACCCGGCGTCGGCGATCGCCGCGAGGAACGTCGCAGCGTCTAGATCGCCCAGGTCGGTGACGTACCGGTTGTAATCGATGATGTGGAGCTGGTCTGCGGCGAAAGCGACCGCCATCACCCGATCGGCCTCGCCCACCGGCAGGCCCGCTTGTCGTCGGTTTGTGCCGACGGTGGTGGCCGACGCGGCACGATGGTGTCCGTCGGCGATGTAGAGCGCACCGAGATTGGCGAACGCCTCACGCACCCGGTCGATGTCGGCGGAATCGGCGATCGGCCATACCTCGTGGCGTACTCCCTGGGCGTCGGTGACGTCGACTAGGGGAGTGGTGGCCGTGTAGCGGGCCACGACCTCCGCGATCGTCGGGTCGGGGCGGTGGGCCAGCCAGATCGGCTCGGTGTGGGCGCCGACGGTCTCGAAGTGGCGGACGCGGTCGCGTTCCTTGGGGACGAGGGTGACCTCGTGCCGCTTGATGACGCCGCTGGCGTAGTCGTCGATGCTGGCGAGGCCGACGATGCCCGTCTGGGTCCGGCCGGCCTGATGCTCGCGGTAGACGGTGTAGGTCGGCGTGGGGTCGAGGGCGAGGACGCCCTCGTTGAGCCACGACCAGAAGGTGCGGGCGGCGGCCTCGTAGACTTCGTCGGCATCGCTGGGTACCGAGTCGTCGACGGCGATGTCTGACCTCACGACCCGGAGATACGAGTAGTCGTTCCCGGCAGCGAGTGCGCGGGCCTCACAGCGATCGACGACGTCGTACGGCGGGCAGACGACTCGCGGGGCCAGACCCGGCGTGGGCCTGACCGCGCGAAACGGGAGGAACGTGGCCATGAGAATCCTCGAGGTGTAGCCGGTCAGTGTTCCCCCAGGGTAGCAATTGCGCAGCTCGCCGGCAGAAGCGCCCGCGTTGTGGAGAACTAGTCCTTTAATCGGGGTGTTAGGGAGGGCTACTGTAGAACCCATGTACCGGAGGCTCGCATTCTTCGTCACGACGCACCCCTGGCGCATCGTCGTCGGGTGGGCGTTTGTCGTTGTCGTGGCGTTGAGTATCGCCCTGTGGGGGTTTGGCGAGCCGTTGTCCGAGCGTCTGCATTCCGACCTGCCCGAGTCGCAGACGTCCGAGTCCTACCGGGGAAACGACATCATCGCGACGACCCGGGCCAGCGAATACCCGGTGGTCGCCGGGATCAACGGCCTCGACCTGGGGCCCGACATTCGCCGGGCGCGGGAGGCGCGCCGCGAGATCACCGAGGCGAAAGCGGAGGCCCAGGCACAGACTGAGCTCGCGAAACAGCGCGAGGCCGAGGCGAGATCGGCTCAGGCCGAGGCCCTCAATCCCGCCACGCCTCCGGCCCAGCGGCTCGCTGCGGCGCAGCGGGCCCAGGAGCTGGGGGCGCAGGCCGCGGATGCCGGCGCAAAAGCCCAGGCCGCGGGGGAGCGGGCGCGGGCTGCGGCGGCGGTGTCGCTGCCCCGAGTGGACGCCCTGGCCAACGCCCTCGACGACAAGCTGGACGCCATTGCGCGGATGAAAGGCGTGACGAGCGTGGCCGCGCCGTTCTCCCCTCGGCAGGCGCTGCTGTCGGAGGCGGCAGACAATCTCGTCAACAGCTCGGGGACGAAAGCCGCCGTTGTCGTCACCTTGGACGTGGACGACGGGAACGGGAAGGTCTCGAAGGCCGGGCAGGCGGAAATCGACGCGGTCAACCGTGCGCTCCTTGACGTCAAACCCCAGATCGAGCGCGTGGCCCCCGGGGCGGACGTCCAGACGACGAGCATGCGGCTGATCGAGCAGACCGCTCTCCGCCAGTTGCGATCCGACCTCGTCTTGTCCGAGGGCGTCGGCATCCCCTTGTCCGTTGCCATCATGATCTTCGTCTTCGGCGGCGTCCTCGCCGCGCTCATGCCCGCCGCGGGCGCGATCGTCGCAATCTCGAGCGCGCTGGCGGTCATGCTGGGGATGACCTATGTCGCCGAGCAGCAGTCCTTCGCCCTCAACATTATCTCGGTCCTCGGCCTGGGCCTGTCGATCGACTACGGCCTCCTCGTCCTGTCGCGATATCGCGAAGAACTCGACCGCTGCCGAGGCGGCGAGGTCGAGGCGGAGCATCGCCTCGACGTCATCAAGCCGCATCTTCGCCAGTTCCTCAAGCCCCTCGAGATCACCCTGGCGTCGGCGGGGCGTACGGTGATGTTCTCCGCGACGACGGTTGCCGTCTCGATCCTCGGCATGCTGGTCTTTACCCCGAACCTCCTCCGCTCACTGGGCATCGCCGGGGTGACGGTCGTGCTGCTGGCCATGGCGTGCGCGGTCACGCTGGTTCCGGCGCTCGCGTTCGTCGCGTCGCCGCAGCTGGTGAAGACGCCGCACACCCCGTTGGGCCGCGCCTTCGCCAAGCTACGGGCCAGGCGCGTCGACCCGAGCCACTCGTGGTGGTCGTCGCTGGGGCGCACGGTCAACCATCATCCCTGGCCGTTCCTCGTCGTCTCGGTGGCCTGTCTCGTTATCTGCATCATTCCCGTGGGGCACCTTCAGCTGCGCAACTCGATGTTTGAGCTGCTGGCGCACGATGATCCCCAGAAGATCATGCTGGCCGAGTTCTCCGACGTGCCAGCGATCGACATCCCGGCCATCACTGTCGTCGCCCACACCGACGACACGGCGGTCCTCGACCAGTGGCGCGACCAGATCCGCCACTGGGACGACGTCGCCTCGGTGTCCGCGCCCTCGCGCCTCGGTGACGGATACACGCACATGTCTATCAGCGTCGAGGGCGGAGACCGCGGGTCGCCCCAGGCGGTCGCCCTCGTCGACAAGCTGCGCGACCACCGGCCCGCGGGCGTGACGACCTACATCACCGGGCAGGCCGCGCAGCAGTCCGACTTCGTCGCGGCGCTGGGCCGCGGCTTCCCCTACGCCCTCGGCATCATCGTCGTCGCCTGTCTGGTCCTCCTGTTCGGCCTCACCCGCTCGATCGTCGTCCCCATTAAGGCGCTGATCATCAACTCGGCGTCGCTGAGCGCCGCCCTGGGGATATCGACGTGGGTGATCCAGGACGGCCACGGGGTCTGGTTGCTCGGGGCCGAACGACTGGGAGGTATCGAGTCCTACGTCGTCGTCATGATGCTGTGCATCGGGTTCGGGCTGTCGATGGATTACGAGGTGTTCCTTCTGGCCCGCATGCGGGAGAGCTATGTGCGCACCGGCGACAACGATCGCGCCGTCGTCACCGGGCTCGCCCATTCGGGGCGGATCATCACGTCGGCGGCAGGGATCCTCGTCTGCGTCCTGTTGGCGTTCTGCCTGTCCCACATGATCGTCCTCAAACAAGTGGGATTCGTCATGGCGGTGACCGTCGCGCTCGACGCCACCCTGGTCCGATTGTTCCTCGTTCCCTCGCTGATGACGCTATTTGGCGACTTTAACTGGTGGGCGCCCCGCTGGATGCGGCGCGGCAAGGCGCACGAGACGATCCTCCTTGACCAGGGGGACGAGGCCGCGTAACGCACGGATGCGGCGAGGTCGCTAGACTTAACGCCCGTGACGACCACGCTTACCTTGCCCGTGCGCACCTACCACGTGCGGACACTGGGCTGCCAGATGAACGTCCATGACTCCGAGCGCATGGCTGGCCTCCTCGAGGCCGCCGGGCTGGTGCCTGCGCGTTTGGTCCCCCAGGCGGCCGAGCGGGCCACGCCGGCGGGCGACGGAGGCGCCGACGTCGTCGTCATCAACACGTGCTCGGTCCGTGAGGCCGCGGCGACCAGGCTGTTCGGCAATCTCGGCCAGCTGGCCGAGATCAAGCGTGAGCGCCCGGGGATGCAGATCGCCGTGGGCGGCTGCCTGGCGCAGCAGATGCGCGAGCAGATCATCGCCCGCGCCCCGTGGGTCGACGTCGTCTTCGGCACCCACAACATTGACGTCCTCCCCGCCCTCCTCGAGCGGTCGCGCCACAACGAGGCCGCCGCCGTCGAGATCGAGGAGTCCCTCAAGGTCTTTCCGTCGACACTGCCGACGAAACGCGAGTCGGCCTACGCCGCGTGGGTGTCGATTTCGGTGGGCTGCAACAACACGTGCACGTTCTGCATCGTTCCGTCACTGAGGGGGCGCGAGCGCGACCGGCGCCCGGGCGACGTGTTGGCCGAGGTCGAGGCCGTCGTCGCCGGCGGGGCCATCGAGGTCACCCTGCTGGGGCAGAACGTCAACTCGTACGGCGTGGGCTTCGGTCAGCGCGGCGCGTTTGCCGACCTGTTGCGGGCGACCGGGCGCATCGAGGGGCTCGAGCGGGTGAGGTTCACGAGCCCGCATCCGGCAGCCTTCACCGACGACGTCATCGACGCGATGGCCGAGACGCCGAACGTCATGGAGTCGCTCCACATGCCTCTGCAGTCCGGCTCGGACGACGTGCTGCGTGCCATGCGGCGGTCGTATCGGCGCCAGAAGTTCCTCGGCATCCTTGAGCGCGTGCGGCAGCGGATGCCGGAGGCGGCGATCACGACCGACATTATCGTCGGTTTCCCCGGCGAGACCGAGGACGATTTTGCCCAGACCCTCGAGGTCGTCGAGGAGGCCCGGTTCGCGTCGGCCTTCACGTTCCTCTACTCGCCACGCCCGGGTACCCCGGCGGCCGACCGGGACGACCAGGTGCCGCCGGAGGTCAAGCAGGAACGCTATATGCGTCTCATCAAGCTGCAAGAACGCATCTCGACCGAGGAGAACGCGAAGTTTGCCGGCCGCACGCTCGACGTCCTCATCGCCGAGGGCGAGGGGCGTAAGGACGGCGAAACCCACCGGATTTCCGGGAGGGCGCCCGACAACCGGCTGGTCCACGTGGCCCTGCCGGCGGATCTGGACGAGTCGCAGCGGCCGCGCCCGGGCGACATGGTGCGCGTGCGCGTCACGCACGCCGCGCCGCACCACCTGGTCGCCGATTCGGCGTTGACGGGGGAGTACTCGCTGCGTCGCACCCGCGCGGGCGACGCCTGGCAGGCTCGGCAGGCCGCCGAGGCCGAGGAGACCGCCCACCAGGTTTCGCTGGGCATGCCGACGCTTAGGGTGTCATGACCGAGCCGGTCATCGCGGTCGTCGGGCCGACGGCCAGCGGCAAGAGCGACCTCGCCCTCGACATTGCCGAGGCCCTGGGGAACGACGCCGCCGAGATCATCTCGGCCGACGCGTTCCAGCTCTACCGCGGGATGGACATCGGGACGGCGAAGCTGCCCGTTGCCGAGCGGCGGGGAATTGCCCACCACCAGCTCGACGTCCTCGACATCGCGGAGCCGGCGTCGGTGGCCGCGTACCAGCGGCACGCACGCGGCGACGTCGCGGCGATCCGCGGCCGCGGGAGGCGGCCGATCGTCTGTGGCGGCTCCGGGCTGTACGTGAGGGCCCTCCTCGACGACCTGAGTTTCCCCGGCACCGACCCCGAGCTGCGCGCCGGTATCGAGGCGTGGGGCGCCGAGCACGGCGCCGAGGCGCTGCACGCGCGGCTGGCGGCGCTCGACCCCGATTCCGCGGCGCGGATCCCCGCGGCGAACGAGCGGCGCGTCGTCCGCGCGATCGAGGTCTGCGAGCTGACGGGGCGGCCCTTTTCCGCGACCCTGCCGACCTACACCTACGCCATCGACGCCCTCGCCGTGGGGGTGCGGTGGCCCAGTGCCGTGCTGCAGGAACGGATCGAGCGCAGGGCACGACTCATGATGGACGAGGGTTTCCCCGACGAGGTGCGTGAACTGCTGGCGCAGGGCCTGCGCGAGGCGCCCACGGCGTCGCGGGCCACGGGATATCCCCAGGTCATCGCTTACCTCGACGGAGATCTGACCCGCGACGAGGCGATCGACGACATCGCGTTGCAGACGTGGCGCCTGGCGAAGCGGCAGATCAAGTGGTTCAAGCGCGACCCAAGGATCCGCTGGATCGACGGGGACGACCCGGCGGCCGCGCGTGCCCTCGTCGCCGAGCTAGCCGGCTGACGCACACCGCGCCGCGAGGATCCGGAAGCCCTTCTTCGACGCGACCTTCCGCGTGGGGAAGCCTTGGTCGGTGAGCCAGGCGGCCATCGAGTCGGCGCCCAGATGCTTGCCCATGACGAATGTCGCCTCGGCGTCCGGGGCGAGGAGGGCAAACCACGTGACGAGGAGCTCGCGCAGCCCCTCCTTGCCGATCCGCACGGGCGGATTTGACCAGATGGCTGCGAATTGGACGCCCTCGTCGCGGGCGCGCGTGAGCGCCTCGTCGGCCGGCAGCACCGTGACGTTGCTGGCCCCGGCCCGGGTGGCGTTGCGCGAGGCAAGGTCGAGGGCGCGGTGGTTGACGTCGACCGCCCACACCGTAGCGTCCGGGTTGCGCAGGGCCGCGTCGATCGCGATCGGCCCCCACCCGCAGCCAAGGTCGAGGACGTGCCCGGCCGGCGGAGAAGGAACCTCGTCGAGGAGGATTGCCGTCGCCTTGTCGAGCCGGCGCCCGGAAAAGACCTGGTCGGCCCCATGAAGGACGAGGTCGCGTCCCCCAAGCCTCACCGGGATGGACGTCAGCGAGGTCGCTGGCGCGGCGGGGCGATCGCTAAAATAGTGTTCGGTCACGGCTCCACCCTACGGGATGGCGCTCGTGCCCCTCACTTCAACGCCGAAAGGACCCGCGTGCCCCATCATTCGCCCCACCCCACCGACCACGATCGCTCGCGTGCGCGCGAAGTCGCCGACCGCATCCTCTCGCGCGAGGGGACGGCCCTCCAGGCTTCCGGCGACCACGGGGTCGAGGACGCGGGCGCGCTGGAATGGGAGGAACGCGCCTCCCTCACCCGCGTCGCCGGGCTGCACTCGGACGTCGAGGACATCTCGGAGGTCGAATACCGCCAGGTCCGCCTCGAACGGGTCATGCTCGTCGGGTTGGCGACCACCGGGTCGCTGGAAGAGGCCGAGCTCTCGCTGCGTGAGCTCGCGGCGCTCGCGGAAACCGCGGGATCCGAGGTCCTGGGCGGCGTCGTCCAGCGGCGACGCACCCCCGACCCGGCCACCTACATCGGATCCGGCAAGGCGCGCGAGCTCGCCGCCATGGTCGCCGAGGAGGGCGCCGACACGGTGATCGTCGACGGCGAACTCCAGCCGTCGCAGCGGCGCGGCCTCGAGGACGTCGTCAAAGTCAAGGTCGTCGACCGGACGGCGCTGATCCTCGACATTTTCGCCCAGCACGCGCGCTCGCGCGAAGGCAAAGCCCAGGTCGAACTCGCCCAGCTCACCTACCTGCTGCCCCGCCTGCGTGGTTGGGGCGACTCGATGTCGCGGCAGGCCGGCGGCCGTGTCGCCGGCGGCGCGGGGATCGGCTCGCGCGGCCCCGGCGAGACGAAGATCGAGCTCGACCGCCGCCGCATCAACCAGCGGATCGCCAAGCTGCGGCGCGAGCTCGCTCACATGAAGCAGCACCGCGTGACCAACCGCCAGATGCGGCGCACGCGCAAGATCCCGGCGGTCGCGATCGCCGGCTACACGAACGCCGGGAAGTCGTCGCTGCTCAACCGGCTGACGGGAGAGGACGTCCTCGTCCACAACGCCCTGTTCGCCACCCTCGACCCGACCGTGCGGCGCGCCTGCACCCCCGACGGACGCGACTACACGCTGACCGACACCGTCGGATTCGTGTCGCGGCTCCCGCACGAGCTCGTCGAGGCCTTCCGCTCGACGCTTGAGGAAATCGGCGAGGCCGACGTCATCGTCCATGTCGTCGACGCCGCCCACCCCGACCCCGTGGGGCAGGTCCGCGCCGTCAACGAGGTGCTCGCCGACATTCCCGGCGCCCTCGATATTCCCCAGATCATCGTCCTCAACAAGGCCGACCTGGCGAGCCCCGCCCGGCTGGCGTCGCTGCGCGCGCGTTTCGACCGCGTCGTCGTCTGCTCGGCACGCACCGGGCAAGGGATCGACGAGCTGCGCCAGATGATTGCCGATACCCTGCCGCACCCAAACGTCGCCCTCGACATCGTCGTGCCGTTCAGCCATCTTGACCTCGTCTCCCGGCTGCACGAGGAGGGCGAGATCGACGTCGAGGACTACACCGAGGCCGGGGTCCACATCATCGGGCGCGCCCGCGGCGACCTCGCCGTCGCCCTCAAAGAGGCGGCCGTCCAGGCCAGCGACGCGGCGTCTCAAGGTAGCGGCGCGGCGTCTCAGGCGACGGGCGACGACGATGAGTGACGACCCCACGCCCCGCGAGGCCGCCCTCGCCCTGCTTGCGGCCTGCCGCGACAGCGCCGGCTGGGGACGCCGCGAGGGCCAAGATACGATGTGCGGCGCGATCGCCGACGCCATCGAGGACGGCCATCACCTCATGGTCCAGGCCGGCACCGGCACGGGAAAGTCGCTGGGCTATCTCGCCCCCGTCCTCCCCATCGCCGACGCCGACCACCGCGTCATCATCTCGACGGCGACCAAGGCGCTGCAGCGCCAGCTGGTGACGAAAGACATCCCCGTCATCCAGCAGGCGCTCAAGGCCGCGAAGCAGCGGCGCCCGGTCGTCGCCACGCTCAAAGGCTGGGCCAACTACGCCTGCCTGGCGCGCCTCGACGCCGGGGACGACGCCGACGACAGCCTGTTCGACGTCGTCTACGCGAAGGAGCCGACGTCCGAGCTCGGCGAGGAAATCATCGCCCTGCGCGAATGGGCAGAGGACTCGCCGACGGGCGACCGCGACGACCTCACTTTCCCCGTCACCGACCGCGCGTGGTCGCTCGCGTCGATCTCGCCGCGCGAATGCCCCGGCGACCACTGTCCGTTCGCCGACCGCTGCCACCCCCGCGCCGCACGCCGCCGGGCGCTCGCGGCCGACGTCGTCGTCACCAACCACGCCCTCCTGGGGGCCGACGCGATGAGCGGCAACGGCCTGCTCGGCTCCTACTCGGTGGCGGTCATCGACGAGGCCCACGAGCTGATCGCCCGGATTCGCCAGACGGCGACGATCCGGCTGTCCGGCTCGTCGCTCGACGGCGTGGTGAAGAAACTCCAGCGCCTGGGCAGCGTGAGCTCGACCGCGCTGCGCGAGCAGGTGGTCCCGCTGACGACGGCGCTCAACGAGGCCGGCGAGGGGCTGCTTGACGTCCTCCCGCAGGCGATCCAGGCCTGCCTGCTCGGCATCGCCGAGGAGGCCCGCCAGCTCATCGACGAGATCCCCACGGGCAAAGACCAGACGAACAACGACCGGGTGAGCCGGACCCTGCTGGCCGAAGTAGCCGACAGCATCGACACGATCCTCAGCGCCCGCGAGGGCAGCGAGGCCGTGTGGATCAGCGTCGACGAACACAAGAAAGCCCACCTCACCTGCGCGCCGATCGACGTCGCGCCGACGCTGGCCCACACCCTGCTGGAGGACCACACGGTGATCTTCACGTCGGCGACGCTGACGCTCGGCGGGCAGTTCTCCGCCCTCGCCGCCGAGGTCGGCCTGCCGATGTCCGGGACCCCCTACGAGGGGATCGACGTCGGCTCGCCCTTCGACTATCCCCACCAGGGCATCCTCTACGTCGCGGCCCACCTCGACCGGCCACGCCAGTCGGGCCTGTCGGACGAGGCGCAGGAGGAGCTTCTCGCCCTCACCGAGGCTAGCCGCGGCGGCGTCCTCGGTCTGTTTTCGTCGCGCCGGGCGTTGGCCCAGGCGGCCGAGGCCCTCGAGGACGTCGACTACGACGTCTTTGTCCAGGGGGACGACCACATCACCGCCCTCGTCAACCGTTTCGCCGCCGACCGGGACGCCTGCCTGCTGGGCACGCTGTCGCTGTGGCAGGGCGTCGACGTGCCGGGCGAGACCTGCCGCCTCGTCGTCATCGACCGGATCCCGTTCCCGCGCCCCGACGACCCCATGGGTGTCGCCCGCTCCCGCGTCGCCGAGCAGCGCGGGGGATCGGGGTTCAGGGACGTCTCGCTGACCCACGCCGCCCTCCTGCTGGCCCAGGGCGCCGGCCGCCTCATCCGCTCCGACTCCGACCGGGGGATGGTGGCCATCCTCGATTCGCGCATGGCAACCGCCCGGTACGGCGGGTATCTGCGCCGCTCGCTCCCGCCCCTGTGGATGACCCAGGACGCCGCGGTAGCGCACGCCGCCCTAGCGCGGCTGGGCGCCGCGCTATGAATCTTCTCTCTGTCGGGCCGCCATCCTCTGCCCATAGAATGGGAAGAGTCCACATGCACCGATAAGGAGCTCACATGCCTATCGAACAGGTCGACACCCTGTACCCCACTCACCGGATGCGCCCCACGAAGATCTCGATCGTCGGAGCCGGCGCCGTCGGCACCGCGCTCGCCTACGCCTGCGTGATCAAGGGCGTTGCTCGTGACGTCGTCCTCTACGACATCGCGAAAGAAAAGGTGGAGGCCGAGGCCCTCGACATCGCCCACGGCATTCAGTTCACGCCGGTCGGATCGATCATCGGCTCGGACGACGTCGAGTCGATGCGTGGTTCCGACATGATCGTCATCACCGCCGGGCCGAAGCAGAAGCCGGGTCAGTCGCGCCTCGAGTTGGCCGGCGGGACGGCCAAGATGCTCGAAAAGATGATGCCGGACCTGCTGAACGTGGCCCCGGACGCCCTCTACCTCATGGTGACGAACCCGGTCGACGTCGCCACCTACATTGCCCTGAAGATTTCGGGCCTGCCCCGCAATCAGATCTTCGGTTCGGGCACGGTCCTCGATACGTCGCGCCTGCGCTACCTGGTCTCTGAGAAGACGGGGGTGGCCGTCCGCAACATTCACGCCTACATCGCCGGCGAACACGGCGATTCCGAGGTCGCCCTGTGGTCGTGCGGCGAGATCGGGAACGTCCCGGTCGCGAACTGGGGCGCCACCATTGACGGCAAGCCGTTCGACGACGCCGTCCGCAAGGACATCGCCCACCAGGTCGTTCGCTCGGCCTACCACATCATCGAAGGCAAGGGGTCGACGAACTACGCGATCGGCCTGGCCGCGTCGAACATCATCAACGCCGCCCTGCGCGACGAGGAACGTGTCCTCACGATCTCGACTCTGCTGGAAGGCTGGGCGGGCATCTCGGGCGTCTGCATGGCGGCCCCGACGATCGTCGGTATCGAGGGCGCTGGCAAGGTGCTCACCCCGCCGATCACGCTGGACGAGCGCGAAGCCCTCACCCAGTCGGCCCTGGCGCTGCGGAAGGTGGCCAGCGATCTGGGGTACTAAACCCGAGTGATCGCCCTCTGATGTGCTGCCGGCCTGGTTCCCCTGGGCCGGCAGCCTTTTTATAGGGCCCGCAAGACGGTGACGACCCGGCCGAGGATGACGGCGTCGTCGCCCGGGATCGGGGCGAACGAGCTGTTGCGCGGGTCGAGCCAGATATGGCCGTCGCGCTTGGCGAGGACCTTGATCGTCGCCTCGCCGTCGATCATGGCGGCGACGATTTCGCCGAATTCCGCCGTGGGCTGGCTGCGAATGACGACCCAGTCGCCGTCGCAGATCGCCGCATCGATCATCGACTCGCCGTGGACCGAGAGCATGAAGAGCGTGCCCGTGCCGGTCAGCTGGCGCGGCAGCGTGACGACGTCGTCGACCTGCTGGTCGGCGAGGATGGGGGCGCCTGCGGCGATCCGCCCGATGAGCGGGACGTCGACCGCCGCCTGGCCGTCCGCGTGGACCCCGGGGATCGGAATCGTCACGACCTGGGGCGTGGCCGGCGGCTGCTCGGCGACGATCTCGACCGCGCGCGACGCCCGACCGTGACGCCGGATGAACCCCAGGTCCTCGAGGGCGTCCATGTGGTATTTGACCGTGGCGACCGAGCTGAGCTCGACTTCTTTCCCCAGCTCGCGCAGTGAGGGCGCGAAGCCGTCGCGGGCGATGGCGCGTTCGAGCGCCCGATAAACCGCGTAGGTCTGCGGCCTGGAGGCCTTGAGCTCGGCCGGTGTCATCTGCGCCATGGTGACCACGAATCCCTTAAGTGTCAGTGGTGGGTGGGATGGTGATACCAGCCTAGGAAACTTAGGCGCGCGGTGCAAACACTTGTTCGATTCTCTTCGGGGTAACCCTTGAAAATGGTCGGGGAACCGACTAGGGTATCGAACAGGTGTTCGGCGAACGCCTGTTCGATAGAAAGGGACACTCATGGCAACTCTTCAGGTCCTTCCCCAGACCCGACAGCCCCGGCGCCCTCAGCTCACCGTTATTGAGGGTGGCCTCGCCCAGGCTCCCCAACAGACGGTGTTCGGCCCGCGCGAGGCGATCCTCGCCCGCAAGATGCGCGAGGAGTCCCGGCTGCAGAGCGAGGCGGCGGCGCAGCAGGCCGAGCAGCGGCGGGGACGGGTGGTTCCGCTTGTGCGTGGGGCGGCGGTGGTGGCGTTCCTCCTTGCCTGTCTCGGGGGTGGGTATGCGGGTGGTGTTGCCTTGTCCCCGGATATGCCTGCCGTCGCGTCGACCTACACCGTGCAGGCGGGCGACACGCTGTGGGATATCGCGGGCACAACCCAGTCGTTCGACTCTCGCGCCGACGCGGTCGAGGCCATTCGCCAGCTCAACCACCTCGGCACGTCGGAACTGGCGGTGGGGCAGACCCTCAAGCTGCCACGATAAACACGTGTCACAGGCGTCACACGTGTTGCGCAGCGAGGCGCGGGTCCATACCCTATTAACACATTGCCAATGTGAAGAAGGAGCCCGCGTGCACTGCCCGTTTTGCCAATATCGCGATTCGCGCGTCATCGATTCGCGCGCCGCGGAAGAGGGCAATGCTATTCGGAGGCGCCGCGAGTGCCTCCAGTGCCATAAGCGTTTTACGACGATCGAGACGGCGATGCTCACCGTCCGCAAGCGCTCCGGCGTCATCGAGCCCTTTTCGCGCCAGAAGGTGGCCGCCGGCGTCCGCAAGGCTTGCCAGGGCCGCCCGGTCACTGACGATCAGCTACAGGTGCTCGCGCAAAAGGTCGAAGAATCCCTGCGCGAATCCGGGAAATCCCAAATTGACACCCAGGCGATTGGGCGGGCGATTCTCGAACCCCTCAAGGCGCTAGACGTCGTCGCCTATCTGCGGTTCGCCTCGGTGTATTCGTGTTTCCAAGACCTCGACGACTTCCAAGAGGCGATCGACCAGCTGCGCGCCGAGGGGAAATCGGCCTAACCGCTCAGGACACGGCCGCGTGGGGGTGTTCGAGCACCCGCAGCCTGATCGTGGCATCCATCCGGCGGACGGTGTCGACCGTCGCCATCGGCAGCTCCGACGAAATGTCGGTGAGGGCGTAGCCCACCTGCCCCTCGGTTCCCAGGATCTGGCCGTTGATGTTGACGCCCTGCTCGGCGAACGTCTGGTTGACGGCCGCGAGGACACCGGGCAGGTTCTTGTGGATGTAGGCGATTCGGTATCGCGAGTCCTGGTTGGGCGTCAATGCCAGATTGGGCAGGTTGACCGACATGTCCGTCGACCCCAGCAGCTGGTTATCAGCGATCTTCGAGGCGACGAACCGCCCAATGTCGTGCTGGGCCTCCAACGTCGACCCGCCAATGTGAGGCGTAAGGATAACGTTGTCGATCCCGATAAGGGGAGACGTGAAGGCATCGCCGTTCTTCTTCGGCTCGGTGGGGTAGACGTCGACCGCCGCCCCGGCCAGGTGGCCGGACCTGAGGTGGGAGCAGAGCGCGTCGATGTCGACCACCGATCCGCGCGAAAGGTTGATGAAGATCGCCCCGTCCTTCATCTGAGTGAACTGCTTTTCGCCAAACATGTTCGTGTTGGCGGGTCGGCCGTCGACGTGGAGGCTGACGACGTCGCTCATCCGCAGCAGGTCCTCCATCGACCCCAACTTGACGGCGTTACCGAGTGCCAGCCGCTCGGACTGGTCGTAGAAGACGACGTTCATCCCCATCGCCTCGGCGAGGACCGACAGCTGGGTGCCGATGTTGCCGTAGCCGACGATGCCGAGCGTCTTGCCGCGCACCTCGTGCGCGCCCGTCGCCGTCTTGTGCCACTCGCCGCGGTGGAGGGCGGCGTTCTTCGTGGGGATCTGCCGGGTCAACGAAATGATGTTGCCGATCGCCAGTTCGACGACCGAGCGGGTGTTCGAGTAGGGCGCGTTGAATACGGCGATGCCGCGTTCGGTCGCGTAGGTGAGATCGACCTGGTTCGTCCCGATGCAGAAGCAGCCGATGGTCGAGAGCTTGGGGCACGCCTCGATGACCTCGCGCGAGATCGTTGTCTTCGAGCGGATGCCGACGATCTCGGCGTCGGCGAGGGCGTCGATAACGCCGGGCGTGTCGAGCGACCCCGAGATGCGGCGAACCTCGATGCCGGCTCGAGCGAGGATCGGGTCGGCGGAAGAATGGGGATCTTCAAAAAGGACGGCCTTAGTCATACCCCCGATCGTCCCATTAACGCAGGCGACACGGCTGGCCCGACCAGAGCGTGGACTAGGGGAGCAGCCCCGCGGGCAGGTCGGCGGCGTGGGCGACGACCAGGCGGGCGGTCGGCCGCGTCATCGCCACATAGAGGTCACCGAGGGACGCCTCGGCGATTGCCGCGGGCTCGTCGAGGACGACCGCGTCGAACTCCAGCCCCTTGGATGCCGCGGCGTCGAGGAGGACGACGCGCTCGTTCACCGTGTCGCTGCCCCACCCGAGCTCGGCGGCCAGCGGCTGGGCGAGCCTGGTCGGGACGATGGCGGCGACGCGTCCCTCGCCGGGGCCCAGCTCGCGATCGAGCCGGGCGCATTCGGCGTCGACGAGCCCGGCGAGTGTCGGCGCGTCGATGGCGTCGACGGCGACGACCTCGAGGCAGTCGTCGCTGTCGCGGACGGGCCGGGGCGGGTAGGGCGAGGGGCGACCGGCCGCGGTGACGACCCGTTCGGCGGCCTCCATGATCGTCGCCGGCGTGCGGTAGCAGACGGTGAGCGCCATCTCGGCGGACAGCGCCCGCGCCGCGGGGCCCAGCAGCTCTTCCCACGTGCGCGAAGGGCCGCCGGCGTGGCGTTGGGCGAGGTCGCCGACGACGGTGAAACTGCGCGACGGGCACCGCCGCATGAGGGCGTTCCACGCGAGCGGCGAAAGCTCCTGGGCCTCGTCGACGACGACGTGGCCGTACGTCCACGTGCGGTCCCGGTTGGCCTGTTCGGCCAGCGCGACGCCGCGCAGTGGGCCGTTGGCGCGGTCGACGAGGTCGCCGGCATTGACGAGCCCGGGGGTCATCCCGGCGTTGCTCAGGGTCTGCTTGGCCATCTCGAGCTCGCGTTCGCGCTGCCGGGCGGCGAGGGACCGCTGGGTCGCCATGCGGGGATCCTCGAAGTCCCCGAGGGACTCGGTGAGCTCGTCAATGAGGACGATGTCGGCCTCGGTCAGCGGCTGGTCGGCGTCGCGGACGAGGAGCGCCCGTTCGGCGGCGGTCAGCTGGTTGCCGGCCACCTGGGCCAGGAGCGCGGGACGTGCGAACAGTCGCCTGAGGAACACGTCGGGGGCGTAGGGCATCCAGCAGAGGTTGACCTCGCGGCGGACGTTCCGGTCGGTGCGGATCTCCTCGCGGATCCACGCGCGGTCGGACTCGCCAAACTCGCGCCCCTCGAGCTTCGCCGCGGCGATATAGGCGTCGACGAGGGACGAGAGGAGGTGGCGGACGAAGGCCTCGCGGCCCCCGTTGTGGGTGTCGGAGGAAAGACGCGCGTGCCGGCGCGCCGCGGCGACCGCGGCGGGCGTCATGTGGAGGGTGACGCCGTCGATCACCAGGGGAATCGGGGCGGCGGGGACCCGCTCGAGCGACCGGGTGGCCTGTTTGAGAATGCCGACCCACCGCATGTCGCCCTTGAGGGCGGCCACCTCGGCCGACTCACTGGCCTCGGCGCGAAGCCCGGGGACGAGGCCGCCGATCGTCGTCGAGACGACCCCGGTTTCGCCGAGGGTGGGGAGGACCTGCTCGATGTAGCGGAGGAACGCGACGGACGGCCCGACGATGAGGACGCCGGAACGAGACAGGCGCTCGGCCTGCGCATACAGCAGGTAGGCGGCCCGGTGGAGGGCGACCGCCGTCTTGCCCGTGCCCGGCCCGCCCTGGACGACGACGAGGCCCGCCTGCTCCGTCCGAATAATCCGGTCCTGTTCCGCCTGAATCGTCGAGATGATGTCGCCCATGTGGCCGCTGCGGCCGGCCGCGAGTGCCGCCATGAGGGCGCCCTCGCCCTGCAGCGACAGGCCGGACGAGGACGCGGCGGAGACGTCGAACACCTCGTCCTCGATGGCCTCGACCGTGCGCGCCCGCACGAAGAGGTGGCGCCTGCGCGCCATCCCGTCGGGGTTGGACGCCGTGGCCTGGTAGAACGGTTGCGCCGCCGGGGCCCGCCAGTCGATGAGGATCGGCTGGGAGTCGCGGTCGGTCAGCCCCACACGCCCGATGTAGCGCGGCGGCCCGTCGAGCGGGTCGAGCCGGCCGAAGACCAGCTTGTCCTCGACGGCCGTGAGACGCTGGGCCTGATCCCCGTAATGGGCGGCCAATACGTCGCGTTCGGAGCGGTTTTGCGGCGACCCGGAGGCCGCCTGGGCGGCGACGTCGCGCTGCTTGGCCCGGTAGGCGTCGCGGGTGCGGTCGAGCACGGCGTAGACGGAATCGACGACGGCCTGTTCGCGTGATCGCTCGTCCTCGCGTGTGCCCATGTCAACCTCCCTGGGGAATATTCCGGCCATCTATTATGAAGCCCCGCCCGGCTTCACGTCATCTCGTCGGCCTGTCAGGCGCGTCATGGAGGTGAGGCGTTAGGGTGGAGAGGGAAGAGAGAGGAGATCGGTATGAGTGCGACATCATCGCCGCTTTACGAGCCTGGGCCCGGCGCGCACCTTCGGGCCCCGATCCTCATTCACTACTTGCACGGCGCGGTGGATGCCGGCGACGCCGGGCTGTTGGCCGTGCGTCAGCTGCTGTCGGCCATGCCCCGTCAGCGGGTGGCGACGTTTTCGTCGGACGCCCTCATCGACTATCGGGCCCGGCGCCCGATCCTGGGGATGGAGGGGTGGGTCCTGTCCGAGACGGAGGATCCCCACATCGCCCTCGACGCGCTGGAGGACTACCAGGGACGCACGCTCTTCGTCCTTCACGGATCCGAGCCGGACATGCGGTGGCAGGAGTTCGCGGCCACCGTCGCCGACCTGCTGCGTGAGCACGGCGTCACACTGACTGCCTCGATGATGGGGCTGCCGGCCACGTTGCCGCACACCCGGCCGACGTTCGTCCACCAGACGGGGTCGTCGAGCGACCTCATCCCAGACCAGCCGGAGCAGCCGGGCGTCGTGACGATGCGCGCGTCGATGGACCTCTACCTCCAGTCGTACCTGGGACGGGTCGGTTTCGACTCGGTGGGCATGGTCGTCGGCGTCCCCTACTACCTGGCCGATTCCGAGTACCCGGCGGCCTCCGTTTCGCTCATCGAGCGGCTGGCCGACCTTAGCAAAGTGTCGCTGCCGCTCGGCGACCTCGAGGCATACGCGGCGACCATGCGGACCCGGGTCGACCAGGCGGTCGCCGAGACGGAAGAACTGGGCGAGGTCATCGCCACGCTCGAGAAGGAATACGACACCGAGGAGTGGGGGTCGGGTCTGCGGACGTCGCCGGGTGCATCGCCCCTGCCGTCGGGCGAGGCCCTCGCCCAGTCGCTCGAGGACTACCTCGCCCACACCGACCGCCAGCGGGCCAAACGTTTCGACCACGATAGCGAGGACGTCCACCGTTCCCTCATGGAGCGCCTGCGCCGCCGCGGGCGCCACGCGTCGGGCACCGACTCGTCCGGGGATACGAAGGGGCGGGGCCAGTTGCCCCCGGCGGGCCGCCATCGCCGGCCCAGCGACGGCTAGACCGTGTCCACGGCACCGCGCCTGAGCGCGGCCAAGCGCGACTGGGGCGACGACGACTCGTCGACCCCGATCCTCCATGTCGACATGGACGCGTTCTTCGTCGAGGTCGAGCTCCTGCGGGCCCCACACCTGCGAGGACATCCCGTCATCGTCGGCGGCTCGTCGATGCGGGGCGTCGTCTCGTCCGCCTCATACGAGGCGCGCGCGATGGGGGTCCACGCGGGCCAACCGATCAGCCAGGCGCGGCGCATCTGCCCGCGTGCGGTCGTCCTCCCGACGTCGCACGGCGTTTACGCCGAGGTGTCGAGGCAGGTCATGGAGATCCTCGGGCGTTACACCCCGAAGCTCGAGCGGGTGAGCGTCGACGAGGCCTTCCTCGACGTCTCCGGCGCCCGGCGCCTGTGGGGTTCGCCCACCCAGATCGGCCACGAGATTCGCCGGACGGTCCGCGCCGAGCTGGGCCTGCCGGCGTCGGTGGGGATCGCCGCGACGAAGCTCGTCGCCAAGATCGCGTCGTCCCACGCCAAACCCGACGGGCTGCTCCTCGTCCCCCAGGAGCGGACGGTCGAGTTCCTCCACATGCTGCCGGTCGGCGCCTTGTGGGGCGTGGGTCCTCGCACCCGAGCCCAGCTGGAACGTCGGGGGATCCGCACGATCAAGCAGCTCGCGGAGGAACCCGAGTCATCCCTCGTCTCGATGCTGGGGGAGGCGGCGGGGCATCACCTCCACGACCTCGCGTGGGGGATCGACCCGCGCGACGTCGCCGAGCGCGAGCGGGAAAAGTCGATCGGCACCGAGTCGACGTTTCCCACCGACATCACCGACCGTGACGTCCTCGACTCCTGCCTGCTCGACCAGGCCTATCAGACGGCGGCCCGGCTGAGGGCGGCCGGGCTCGGCGCCTCGACGATCTCGATCAAGGTGCGCATGGCCGATTTCTCGACGCTCACGCGCTCGCGGACGCTGCCGGTGCCGACCGACGTGGGACGCGACATCGCCCAGGTTGCCCGCGACCTCTTGGCTTCGCTCACCCTGTCGAGTGCCGGGGTCCGCCTGGTTGGGGTGCGCGCCGAGAACCTGCGCCCCGCGGCGGGCGGCTGGCAGGCCAGTTTGCTCGACGACACCCGCGTCCGGCAGGTCGAGGGCGCATGGGATGCCGTGGCCAGGCGTTTTGGTGACAGTGCCCTCACCCCGGCCCGGCTGCTGCAGCCGCCGACAGATGGGCGCGAATAGGCGATCAAACGGCGACTAGGTAAACTAAGAGAGGATCACTAAGGAGGTGCATGGTGGCTCTTTCGGAACACGAACGCGAGGTTCTCGAGCAGATGGAGGCCGAGTTCCGCTCCGAGGACCCTCAATTTGCCGACAGCATGCAGCAAGCCGAGGAACCCCAGTCGCTGCCTCGAGTGACTCCGCGGGTGTGGGCGGCCATGGTGTGCCTGCTGCTGGCCGGTCTCGTCCTCCTCGTCGTCGGCGTGTCGCTTCCCTACGCGGTGCTCGGCGTCATCGTCGCCGTCCTCGGGTTCTGCCTCATGGTCGCCGGCCTCAGCCTGCCGTTCGCCAAGATGGCGAAGGGGCGCCGCCAGGGCAAGGCCGCCCCGTCGAAACGGCCGCCGAAGTCGTCGGGCTCGTTCATGGATCGTCAGCGCGACAAGTGGGAGCACCGCGACCACTAGCCGGCCTTCCTCCACTTCACTCCACCGCTTCGCCTGAACCGCGAGGCGGTGGCTTTTTTCTGCCCTTTTCGGTCGATTCCGGGCCCAAAGAGGTGAGTGTCACGCCCCCGCGACACCTTTCCCCTCCACCGTCTTTTTTCGCGAGAATAGGCCGTTTCTTGCCCACCATCGGGCCTTTGTGAGAGAAAACTGAAGACACGGTGGTGCAAAGTGGGGTAAAGTGGGGCGCATCGGATGGAGAGGGAGAGCGGGAAGGAGGAGGCGGCCGTGTTCCTTGGTACCTACGAGCCCAGGCTTGATGCCAAGGGTCGCCTCATCCTTCCCGCCAAATTTCGCGATCAACTGGCCGGTGGTCTCGTCATCACCCGCGGCCAGGAACGCTGCCTCTACGTGTTTCCCGCGGGCGAGTTCGAGCGGATGTACACCGAACTGCGCCGCGCGCCGCTGTCGTCGAAGGAAGCCCGCGACTATATCCGCGTCATGCTCTCGGGCGCGTCCGACGACATCCCCGACAAACAGGGGCGCATCGTCATCCCCTCGCCGCTGCGCGACTACGCCGGCCTCGACCGCGACCTTGCGGTGATCGGGGCGGGCTCGCGCGTCGAGATCTGGAATGTGGACGCCTGGTCTGCCTATCTCGACGCCCACGAACAGGCCTTTGCCGAGACCGGAGACGAGGTGGTACCCGGTTTGTTCTGATCGTCTGGCGTGGACTCGTTCGCGCTCTGGGGTCACTTCCCCGATCCCAGACCGAGGGCGGGTCCTCTCCAGACGATTTCTTAGCCTGTCTGGTCCTGCAAGCGAAAAGGAGGTGACGATGGACCGGCCGCTCGAGGAACTCCATACCCCTGTCATGCTCGAGGAATGCCTCGACGCCATGCGGCCGGCTCTGGCCGCCCCCGACGCACTCTACGTCGACGCGACGACCGGTATGGGTGGGCATCTTTCCGCCGTGTTGCGCGAGTTCCCCCATGTTCGCGCCGTCGCGATCGATCGTGACCCGCAGGCGCTCGAGATCGCCCGCACACGCGTGGGCGCCGACGCCGCGAGGTGCCGGTTCGTCCACGCCACCTACGACGAGATCCCCAGGGTTCTCGACGAGGTCGGGTACGTCGGGGCCGACGCGATCCTCATGGACCTGGGGGTCTCGTCCCTCCAGCTCGACATGCGCTCGCGCGGCTTCTCGTACGCCCGCGACGCCCACCTCGACATGCGGATGGACAGCTCGGGCGGGCGCACCGCGGCCGACATCCTCGCCACCGCCAGCCAAGCCGAGCTTACGCGGATCCTCAGGACGTACGGCGAAGAGCGGTTCGCCCCGAAGATTGCGGCGGGAATCGTCGCCGCCAGGGACGAGGCGCCGGTCGAGACCTCAGCCCAGCTCGTCCAGATCATCCGCTCAAGTCTGCCGCAGGCGGCGATGCGCCACGGCGGCAACCCGGCGAAGCGGACGTTCCAGGCGCTGCGGATCGCCGTCAACGACGAGCTCGACATTCTCGAGGCCGCCCTCCCGAGGACAATCGCGGCCCTTAACCCCCAGGGGCGTCTGGTCGTCGAGTCCTACCACTCGCTCGAGGATCGCCTGGTGAAACGGGCGATGCGTGACGCGACGACGACACAGTTGCCCCCGGGGGTGCCGGTGCGCGAGGTCGATCGCGACGTCGGCTACCGCCTCGTTTTTTCCGGTGCCAAGAAGGCGTCGGCGCAAGAAATCTCAACAAACTCGCGGTCAGCATCGGTGCGGCTGCGGGCGCTTACCCGGACCACTTCGAGCTAAAGGAACCTCGTCTCATGGCATCTGCAGCGGCTCGCCTCACCCGTCAGCCGGCGCCCACGCGTCGGTCCAAGATTGCGCGCATCGTCACCGCTACTCCGCACGAGTCTCAGCGCTCCGGCCTCGCCATCGTCGTCGGGGTCGTCGCGTTTATCGTCCTGTTGGTGTGCGCATCGATCTTCATCAACACCCAGTGTGCCGTGCTCGCCTACGACACTCACGACAAGGAAGTCCGGCTCGCCCAGGTGCGCCAGGACAACCAGCAGCTGCGCATTGAGATCGACGAGGCGTCCTCGTCACGCCACCTCCGTGAGGTCGCCGAGGAGCAGGGTATGGTTCCCGCCGGGACGACGGGCTACCTGACGCTCGCCGACAAGAAGATCGAGGGCGGCGAGGCCGCCGAGAAGCCGCAGGCGGACGACGCGGCCGCGGGCACCGAGAAGGCCGGGGCCACCGCCGCGGCGACGGACAGCAAGGAGTCCGGCCAGTGACGACGGGCGGGATGCAGATGCGCTACCGGTCACGATGGATCATCGCGATCCTCATCGTGGGGTTTATCGCCTGCTTCCTGCGTTTGGGATGGCTGCAGATCGTTCGTGGGCCCGCGCTTGCCCAGGCGGCCGAGAACGCGCGCGTGTCGGTCATCCATCTTCCCGCGAAACGCGGGGATATCGTCGATTCGGCGGGCACGGTCCTCGCGACGTCGGTGCAAACCTATGACCTCTACATGTCCCGCCACGACCTCAAGCAGTACAAACACTGCGTCTTCCGCGACGCGAGCGGGCACGAGATCTCGGCGACCGAGGCTCAACGGCAGGGCCGCAAGTGCACGATCGAGGGCTACGGCGCGCCCGAGGCCGCACGCGTGCTCGCCCCGGTGTTGAAGAAACAGCCGGCGGAGCTCGGTGGGCAGATCGCCGGCGACGACGGGTCGGTCATCATCGCGACGAACGTGTCGGTCAAGACGTGGCGCCAGATCAAGAAATTGGGGATCACCGGCCTCGACGCCGTCCCCAGCTATCAGCGCGAATACCCGAACGCCCAGACGGCCTCGACGATTCTGGGCTTCACCGCCCTCGCCGGCGACGGCGCGCCGGGGAACCCGCTGATGGGCAAAGCCGGCATCGAACAGACCCAGAACAAGGTCCTCACGGGCAAGGACGGCATCCGGCGGATCGAGATTTCGCCCTACGGCCAGACGATCCCCGGCGGCTACTCGGAGGAGACACCCGCGCGCGACGGCGACCAGGTCAAACTGACGATTAACGCCGACCTCCAGACGCTCGCCCAGCAGGAAATCGACAAGGCGGTCCAGGAGCACCAGGCCGAGTGGGGCACGGCGATCGCCCTCGACGTCAAGACGGGCGCCGTCCTCGCGCTCGCCGACTCGGGCGAGGTGTCGCCGGCCGACGTCCGCGCGGGCAAGGCGCCGACCTGGGGATCCCGCGCCGTGCAGTACACGTACGAGCCGGGGTCGACGGGCAAGCTCGTAACGTTCGCCACCGGCCTGTCCGAAAAGAAGTTCACGCCGCTCACCCCGGTCACCGTGCCCTACCAGATCACGATGAAGCACAACCAGTCGTTCAAGGATTCCCACGAGCACGGGACGCTCCACCTGACCGCTGCCGGCGTCCTCGCCGAGTCGTCGAACACCGGCACCGTGCAGCTGGGCGACCTGGTGACCGACAAGGACCGGTGGAACATGATGCGGGCGTTGGGGCTGGGGGCGAAGACGGGCATCGAGATGCCGGGCGAGGCCTCCGGGAACATCGGGACGCCCGAGAAGTGGGATGGGCGCCAGCGCTACACGACGATGTTCGGTCAGGGCATGGCGACGTCGCCGCTGCAGGTGACGTCAATGGTGGCGACGATCGCGAACTCCGGCGTCCGCGAGCCGGTCCACATCATCGATTCCTACCGGTCGCCGACTGGCGCCGTCACCAAGGCCACGCATGTCACCCCGAAGCAGGTGCTCGACCCCGACACGGCGTCGACACTACTGAAGATGATGGAAGCGGTCACCACCGACGAGGGCACGGCGCGGGCCGCCCAGGTCCCCGGTTATCACACGGCGGGCAAGACGGGAACGACGCAGATCTTGAGCCCCAGCGGGCGGGATGCGGGCGCCGTCTCGTCGTTCGTCGGCGTGCTGCCGGCGGAGGACCCCCGCGTCGCCATTTCCGTCGTCATCTACAAGCCGACACGCGGCGCCATCTGGGGCGGCACGGTGGCAGGCCCCGTCTTCGCGACGCTCGGGGCCTCGACGATGGCGCTCTTCGACGTGCCGCCCTCGACAAAGGAACAGACGCTCTATCCCCAGAAGACCCAGTGAGCCGTTTAAGTAGTGTGAGGACAAGGGCCTAAACTAGCTGCGACAAGGTGGCGACGAAGAAGGACGTTATGGAAACCAGGTGGACGCTTGCTGAGGTAGCGCAAGCCGTAGACGGAAAGCTGGTCGGTACCGACGCCCCGATCACGGGCAGCGTCGTCACCGACTCGCGCGAGGTCGCTGACGGCTCGCTCTACGTCGCCCGGCGTGGCGAACACGCCGACGGACACCGTTTCCTCGGATCTGCCCGTGCCGCCGGCGCAGCCGGGGCTATCGTCACCGACGCCGAGGCCGCTCGGGCCGCAGGCCTGCCAGCCGTCGTCGTCGCCGACGCGACCGTGGCGCTCGGCCTGCTGGCGAAGTACCACGTGCGCCGCCTCCGCGAGGCCGGCCCCCTCGAGGTCGTCGGGATCACCGGCTCTGCCGGCAAGACGACGACCAAGGATCTGCTCCGCCAGGTCCTCCAGACGGTGGCACCCACGGTGGCTCCCAAGCTCTCGTACAACAACGAGGTCGGCCTGCCGCTCACGGCGCTCGCGGCGGGCGCCCAAACGCGCTATCTCGTCCTCGAAGAGGGCGCATCGGGCCCCGGCCACATCGCCTACCTCACCGCGTTGATCCCCCTCGACTTCGCCGTCGAGCTCATGGTCGGCCAGGCCCACCTGGGCGGCTTCGGGTCGGTCGAGGCACTCGCGGCGGCCAAGGCGGAGCTCGTCGAGGGGCTGCTCCCGACCGGCTGCGCGATCCTCAATGCCGACGACCCCCGTGTCATGGCGATGGCGTCCAAGGCGCCGCGCGTCACGACGTTCGGGCGTGCCCCAGGCGCCGACGTCCGCGCGGACAACGTCACGCTCGACGCGTGGCGGCCCCGCTTCGACCTCGTCATCGGGGGGAAGTCGGCCCCCGTCGCCCTCACCCTGGTGGGCGCCCACCACGTGGCGAACGCCCTCGCCGCGGCGGCCGCCGCCCACGCGCTGGGGATGGATGTCGACCAGATCGCGCAGGCCTTGAGCGAGGCGCGGGCGCTGTCGCCGCACCGGATGGCCGTCAGTGACCTGAGCGGTGACGTCGTCCTCATTGATGACTCGTATAACGCGAATCCCGACTCGCTGCGCGCGGGCCTCGACGCCCTCGCGGGAATTGCCGCTCCGCGCCCGGGGCACACGATCGCCGTCATCGGCGAAATGCTGGAACTCGGCCCGACCAGCGACGATCTCCACGCCGAGTGCGGGGCCTACGCCAAGGCGCTGGGCGTCGACCACGTGGTGACGCTGGGGGAGGGGGCACGCCCCTTCGGAGCGGCCTTCGGCGACGCGACGCCGGCCCGCGACGTCGACGACGCGGTCGCGATCGTCGCCGGCCTTGTCCGGCCGGGTGACACGATCCTCGTGAAAGGCTCGAATTCGTCGGGGGCGTTCCGCGTCGCCGACGCGCTGGTCAGCTCGTCCTCATCAAAGGAGCAGTCCCTATGATCGCCTTCGGCGTGGCCGTCGTGGTGTCGCTGGTCGTCTCGCTGGTCGGCACCCCGATTTTCATTCAGTTCCTCAGACGTCGCGAGTACGGCCAATTCATCCGTCAGGACGGCCCAACCGCACACCTGACGAAACGCGGGACGCCGACGATGGGTGGCGTCGTCATCATCCTCGCCACCGTCCTCGGGTGGGGCGCTTCGACCCTGGTTCGCCAGCAGGCGCCGTCGGTCTCGGCCCTCCTCTTGCTGTTCCTTTTTTGTGGGCTCGGGCTTATCGGCTTCCTTGACGACTTCATCAAGATCTCGAAGCAGCGTTCGCTCGGCCTCAAACCCTGGTCGAAAATCCTCGGGCAAGGCCTCGTCGGCACGCTGTTTGCGCTCGGATGTATGACGCGTCCGGACGAGCGTGGCAACCGGCCGGCCTCGACGATGATCTCGGTCGTCCGTGACATTCCCGCCACCGATGCGATGAAATGGGGCCTGCCGGTCGCCATCATCTGCATGATTATTTGGGTGAACTTCCTCGTCGCCGCGTGGTCGAACGGAACGAACCTCACCGACGGCCTCGATGGGTTGGCCACGGGGTCGTCACTCTTTGCCTTCGGCGCCTACGCGATCATCGGGCTCTGGCAGTCCTACCAGCGGTGCCCCGTCCTCGACCACGAGGTGGCGAGGGCGTGCTACGACGTCCGTGACCCCTACGACATGGCGATCATCGCGGCGGCAATCGTCGGCGCCTGCTTCGGGTTCCTCTGGTGGAACACCTCGCCCGCCCAGATCTTCATGGGCGACACGGGCTCGCTGGCCCTCGGTGGCGCGTTCGCCGGGTTGTCGATCCTTACCCACACGGAGTTCCTCGCCGTCGTCATCGGTGGCCTGTTCGTCGTCATCGTCATGTCCGACGTCATTCAGGTTGGCGTCTTCAAGATGACTCATAAACGGGTGTTCAAGATGGCACCACTGCACCACCACTTCGAGCTCAAGGGATGGCCGGAAGTGACGATCGTCGTCCGGTTCTGGATCATCGCGGGCCTGTTCGCCGTCCTTGGCCTGGCCCTCTTCTACGCCGAATGGGTGGTGTCGACACAGTGAACACGTGGAACGATCTGCGCCTTGGTGTTGCCGGACTGGGCCGCACCGGGCTGGCATGCCTCAAAGTCGCGGAGGGCCTGGGGATCGACGTTCTCGGTATCGACGCGTCGGAACAGGCGGTCGACGAGGCGCGCTCGGCGTGGCCCACGATCCGGATCGAGCAGGTCGGCGATATCCAGGCGGCCGCGGACCTCTATCGCGGCCTCGACGTCGTCGTCATGAGCCCGGGAATCGCCCCCCATCAGCCGCTGTTCGCCGCGGCTAGCGAGGTGGGCATCCCCGTGTGGAGCGAGGTCGAATTCGCCTGGCGGATCCAGCAGAGCGGGCCGAACCCGGATGTACCGTGGCTGGCGATCACCGGGACCAACGGCAAGACGACGACCGTGGGGATGACCTCGTCGATCCTTTCCGCCGCCGGGATGCGTGCACCCGCCGTCGGCAACGTTGGCGCCCCGATTGTCGAGGCCGTGGCCGACGGGGGAATCGACGCCCTCGCCGTCGAATTGTCGAGCTTCCAGCTGGCGACGACCCAGACGATGGAGCCCGCGGCGTCGGTGTGTCTCAACGTGGCCAGCGACCACCTCGACTGGCACGGCTCGCTCGCGGAATACGCGAAGGCTAAGGCCCGCGTTTATGCCCACACCCGCCTGGCCTGCGTCTACAACCGCGAGGCCCCCGAGACGATCACGATGATCGAGGAAGCGGACGTCGCCGAGGGCGCCCGGGCCGTCGGGTTCACTCTGGGGATCCCCGCGCTCGGCGAGGTCGGATGTGTCGAGGACGTCATCTGCGACCGCGCCTTCGAACCGAACCGCCGCAAGCAAGCCCTCGCACTGGCGACGTTCGCCGACCTCGCCCACCTGGGGTCGGAGCGTCCGGCCACGACGGTCCTGTCCGACGCCCTCGCGGCGGCCACGCTGACCCGTGCGCTCGACATCGACCCCGACACGGTTGCTGCGGGACTGCGGGCTTTCCACCCGGCCGGGCACCGCCGTGCCGTCGTCTCCCAGGCGACGGGTGTCACGTGGATCGACGACTCCAAGGCGACGAACGCCCACGCGGCGGCCGCGTCGCTGCGTGGCTGCGGCGAACGTTCGGTCGTGTGGATCGCGGGCGGCCTGACGAAGGGCCAACGCTTCGACGAGCTCATCAAGGAGGTCGCGCCGGTGCTGCGCGGCGTCGTCCTCATCGGCGTCGATCGCCAGGCGTTGCGTGAGGCGCTGGCGCGGCACGCCCCGCAGGTCCCCGTGGTCGAACTGGAGGATCATCCCGAAATCATGACGTCCGCCGTCAACGAGGCGGTTGCCCTGTCGCTGCCGGGTGACAGCGTCATTTTGGCGCCGGCGTGTGCATCCTGGGACCAGTTCCCGAACTATCGTGTGCGCGGCGACGCGTTCGTCGCCGCCGTCGAGGGGCTCGGCACGCCGTGAACCTCAAGGATAAGCTCGCCAACCGGATCCCCGTCGTGCGCTTCGAAAGCGCGGCGGGCGACGGGTCGCGCGCCAGCGCGGTCAGGCCGTGGCACGAGCTTACCGAGATTCCCGGATTCACCTTTTACGTGCTGCGGCTGGTGACGTGGATCCTCACGTTCATCGGCCTCATCATGGTGTTTTCGGCGTCGACGATTATGGAGCTGACCCGCGGCCAAAGTCCGTTCACCAGCTTCTTCCGACCCCTCATTATTGTCATCATCGGGTTGGTTGCGATGGTGGTTATTTCGCGGCTGCCTTACCGGAGAATCATCCGGCTGGCGCCCACATGGGCGGTGTTCGCCGTGGCCTTCCAACTGTCAGTGTTTAGCCCGCTGGGCATGGGCAAGGGCGGTAACCGTAACTGGGTCAACCTGGGGATTACCCAGTTTCAGCCGTCGGAGCTGCTCAAACTCGCGTTCGTCCTGTGGCTGGCCTGGGCGATCGGCATCCGGCATGCGAACATGCGCCGGTGGCAAGACGTCCTCGGCTGGGTCGCCCTCCCGACGGCCGTCGCCATTGGCGTGGTCATGGCGGGCCACGACATGGGCACGGCGATGATCTTCGTTGCCATCGTCGCCGTCGTCGTGTTCGTCGCCGGGATGCGCGGGAGCGTCCTCGTTATCGCCGCAGGGGCCCTCATGCTCGGCGCCGGCCTGCTCGTCGGGATTTCGCCGTCCAGGCGGCGGCGCGTCGTTGCGTTGTTTTCGTCGACACCGGATCCGCAGGGCAACGACCTCCAGACAGTTCACGCCCAGTGGGGTCTGGGGACCGGCGGGCTGCTGGGGGTAGGGCCCGGGGCCTCGCGCCAGAAGTGGAACTACCTGCCCGAGGCCCACACCGACTTCATCTTCGCGATCCTCGGCGAGGAATTCGGCTTCGTCGGCACGACACTGGTCATCCTGTTGTTTATTCTTTTGGCATACGGCCTTTACCGACTGATGGCGACGGCGAAAGACCCGTCCGTGCGCATCCTCGCGGCGGGCGTCGCCGGATGGCTGCTCACGCAGGCGTTGATCAACATCCTCGTCGTCGTCGGCTGGGCCCCGGTGATCGGCGTCCCGCTGCCTTTCGTCTCGTCCGGCGGGTCCTCGCTGCTCTCCAGCCTCGCGGCCATGGGGGTCATCCTGTCGTGTGCCCGCGAGGAGCCCGGGGCGGACAAGCTCGTCCGTTCCCGTATCCGAAAACGGCGGCCGCTGGCCGTCACCAACCGCGATCGAGGGAGAGACTGACCGATGGGGACCGAAACGATCGTGCTGGCAGGCGGGGGCACCGCAGGCCACGTCAATCCGCTGCTGGCGACGGCTCGCGAGCTCGCCGAGGACGGCCACGAGATCATCTGCCTAGGCACGAAAGAGGGGCTCGAGTCCCGCCTCGTTCCGGCCGCCGGCTTCGAATTGTGTGAGGTCGCGAAGATCCCGCTGCCGCGCAAGCCCTCGCCGGACCTCCTGCGGCTGCCGGGCGCCATGCGCCGCCAGGTGAAGGAGCTGCGCGACCTGTTCACGCGCCGCGGCGTCGACGTCGTCACCGGATTCGGCGGCTACGTCTCGACGCCGGCCTACCTCGCGGCCAAGAAAGAGGGCATCCCCGTCGTCATCCACGAACAGAACGCCCGCCCCGGTCTGGCGAACAAGGTGGGGGCGCGCTTCGCCGCCGTCGTCGCCACGACCTTCGAGACCACCCCGCTGAGCGCAAAGCAGGGGATGACGGTCAACGTCGGCCTGCCGCTGCGCGCCCCGATCGCCGAGCTTGCCCGGGCCCGCGCGGACGGCACGGACGGCCCCATCCGCGAGCAGGCGGCCGAGCGGTTCGGCCTCGATCCCGCACGGCCCACCCTCGTCATCACCGGCGGGTCCCTGGGCGCCCTCGTCATCAACGAGGCGATGGCCCAGGCGGCACGGGATCTGCCCGCCGACCTCCAGGTCATCCACCTGACCGGACGCGGCAAGGACGCCGAGGTCCGCCACGAGGTGGGGGAGCGGGAAGGCTACGTCATCCTCGACTACCTCGACGACATGGAGGCCGCCCTCTCGCTCGCCTCGCTGGTCGTGTGCCGCTCCGGCGCGGGCACGGTCTCCGAGATGAGCGCCCTGGGGATCCCCGCGATCTACGTGCCCCTGGCGATCGGCAACGGCGAGCAGCGCCTCAACGCCGCCGACGTCGTCGCGGCCGGCGGCGCGAGGATCATCGACAACCATCGGTGCACGGCGCGCACGATGCTCGCGGCCGTCACCGAGCTCATGGAGGACGCGGACAAACGCCAGGCGATGGCCGAGGCCGCCGCGTCGTGCGGCCATTTGGACGCCGCCCAGACCCTGGCCGGCCTCATCGAAGGAGTGCAGCGATGACGACCCATCACTTCCACCTCATCGGTGCCGGCGGCGCCGGCATGTCCGTCGTCGGCGAACTGCTGACGGCCAGAGGCCTGGTCGTCACCGGCTCCGACCAGCAAGACTCCGCCGCACTCGACCGCGTCCGCCGCTCCGGCGCGACCGTCTGGGTCGGCCACGACCCCGACCACGTCGACCCCGACGCGACGATCGTCGTCTCCAGCGCCATCCGCGAGAGCGACCCCGAGCTGGCCCTCGCGCGCTCGCGCGGCCAGCGCGTCATCCACCGGTCGCAGGCGCTCGCGCTCGCGGCCGCCGGCATGGACTTCGTCGCGGTGGCCGGCACGCACGGCAAGACGACGACGTCCGGCATGATCGCCGCGGCACTCATCGAGGCGGGGGAGGACCCGAGTTTCGCCGTGGGTTCGGTCGTCACCGGCATCGGCTCGGGCGCCCACCTCGGCTCCGGGCGGGTCTTCGTCGCCGAGGCCGACGAGTCGGACGGGTCGTTCCTCAACTACTCGCCGACGGTCGCCGTCGTCACGAACATCGAGCCGGACCACCTCGACCACTACGGGACGGTCCAGGCGTTCGAGCAGGCGTTCGCCGATTTCGCCCAGCGGATCGTCCCCGGCGGCTCCCTCGTGACCTGCGCCGACGACCCCGGCGCCCGCGCGCTCGCCCAGTCGGTCGCCGACTCGGTCCGCGTCGTGACGTTCGGGACGTCGCCCGCACCGGCCGGGGCCGCGCGCCACCTGGCCCTCACCGACATCACCGAGGACGCCACCGGTTCGACCGCCACCGTCACCATCGACCAGGCCCAGTTCACGCTGTGCGTGCCCGTGCCGGGCGCCCACAACGTCCTCAACGCCGCCGCGGCGCTGGCCGCCGGAATCGAGCTCGGCGTCGACACCGAAGCGATGATTGCCGGGCTGGCGGCATTTAAGGGCACCGGCCGGCGGTTCGAGTTCCGCGGCGAGGCCGGCGGCGTGAGGGTCTTCGACGACTACGCCCACCATCCCACCGAGGTCCGCGCCCTCGTCGAGCAGGCCCGGCTGGCGGCCGGCGACGGCCGCGTCCTTGTCCTCTTCCAACCCCACCTCTACTCGCGGACCCGCAACTTCGCGGCCGACTTCGCCGACGCGCTGCGTGTCGCCGACGACGCGGTGGTCGCCGACATCTACGGGTCGCGTGAGGACCCGATCGAGGGCGTCTCGTCGCGCCTCATCACCGACCATCTGGGGCCGGGCGCCTACGGCGGCCCACTAAAGGACGCCGCGCGCATCCTGGCCGACCGGGCGCGCGAGGGCGACGTGGTCGTCACCGTCGGGGCGGGATCGGTCACCGAGGCCGGCCCGTGCATCCTCGAGCGGTGCGCAGCGAAGGAGACCGGACGTGGCTAAGCGGCCTCCCACCCCGCGAAGCGCCCGCCGGAGCGAGCCGGCCGAGCCCCACGAGAGCCGCATCCCCAGGCTGAACCCGGATGCGGCCCCGCCCCAGCCTTCCCCGGCCCGCCACGGACAGGCGGCTCCCACGCAGCGGACGTCGACCGAGCGGCGCGCGATCGACCGGGCCGCACGGGACGCCCGGGTGCGCCGGGAGGCCCACCAGACCGGCGCGTCGGCCCGCGGGACGGGCGCCAGACGCCGAGGCGACGGCGACGCGCCCCGCAGGCGGACCTCCGAGACATCGCGCGGCGACCGCACCTCCCGGGCGACGGGCTCCGCGTTCGGCGACCGGAAGCGGCCTCGAGACCGCGACGTCCGCCGGGCCGACGACCGGGTGGCGCCGCAGCCCGCGAAACGCACGGCCCGCCGCGGCTCCGCCGAGGTCGCCAGCCGCCGAGATGTCGCGCAGCCGACCCCGCAGCCCCGGCGCGACTCGCATCGTGCGAAGCGACGGGAAACATCTTCCGACCAGCCCTCGCGCGAGGTCGCCACGCCCGGGCGCACCGACTCGCCGGCCGAGGTTTTCGGTCGTCACTCTCGTCCCGCCGAGCAGGCGGATCACCCTGCCGACCAGTCGGACACGGTGGTCACGTCGGCCCTCGAACTCAAGCGGAGCGAGCGCCGCCGCGAGGTGCGCAAACGCAAGCGCCACATCCTCCTGGCGACGGCCGGGATCCTCGCCATCCTCATCGCCGTCGGTCTGGCGTTGACTGTTGGCCCGATGTTCGCCCTCGACAAGAAGCAGATCACGGTTAAGGGCGCCCAGGAGCCCGTCGAGGCCGCCTCGATCGAAAAGATCGTCGCGCGCCACGACGGCACCCCGCTGCCCAGGCTGAATACGGCCGCGCTGCGCTCCGAGATCCTCGACGGACAGACGTGGATTAGCGACGCGGAGGTCGACCGCCAGTACCCGCACGGGATTACCGTCAAGATCCTTATGCGCTACCCGGTCGGGCGGTGGACCACCGCGGGCAAGCAGCTCGTCGCCGAAGACGGCGCGCTGATCCCCGTCGCGGGCACCGACGCGTCCAAGCTGCCGGCGATCGTCGTCAAGGACGGCGCGAACGTCCCCGCGAAACGCGCGGATGGCGCGGCCGTCGCCAATGCCCTGTCCGAGTCGATGCGGGCACAGGTCGCCCAGATCAGTGTGCCCAAGAAGGGCGCGATCACGCTGACGTTGCAGTCGGGTGCGACGGTCGTGTGGGGCGACGCGGATGACTCCGACCTCAAGGCCCAGGTCCTCGAGACGCTCATCCAACGCGACGCCAAGACGTACGACCTCACCGATCCCATGAACCCGACGACATTGTGATCGCAATTTCGCTCGACACGCGCGCGTCATCCGCGCCAGTGACGGGTCGAGTTCATACCATGGTGGACAGACAGAGATACGACATAACGTTAACCCTCAACTTGAGGGTGAGGGTTTGGCGATAGGAAGGGATCAGCGTGGCCACACCGGAAAACTACTTGGCGGTGCTCAAGGTCGTCGGCGTCGGCGGGGGCGGCGGCAACGCCGTCAATCGGATGATCGAGGCGGGCCTTAAGGGTGTCGAGTTCATCGCGATCAACACCGACGCGCAGGCGCTGTTGGCGTCGGAGGCCGACGTCAAGCTCGACATCGGCCGGGAAGAGACCCGCGGCCTGGGTGCGGGCGCCGATCCCGCGGTCGGGCAGAAGGCGGCCGAGAGCCACGTCGACGACATCGAGGACATCCTCCGCGACGCCGACATGGTGTTCGTCACCGCCGGCGAGGGCGGTGGCACCGGCACGGGTGCCGCCCCGGTGGTCGCCCGCGTCGCCCGCCAGCAGGGCGCGCTGACCGTCGGCGTCGTCACCCGCCCGTTCGGCTTCGAGGGCACCCGCCGGTCGAAGCAGGCCGAGGCCGGTATCCAGGCCCTCGGCGAGGAGGTCGACGCCCTCATCGTCATCCCGAACGACCGGCTGCTCGAGATCTCGGACGCTAACATCTCGGTGATTGAGGCCTTCCGCGCCGCCGACGACGTCCTCCGCTCCGGCGTCCAGGGCGTCACCGACGTCATCACCCGCAACGCCCTCATCAACGTCGACTTCGCCGACGTCAAGTCGATCATGAAGGGCGCAGGCACGGCGCTCATGGGTATCGGCACGGCGACGGGCGAGGGCCGCTGCATCGCGGCGACCGACGCGGCGATCTCGTCGCCGCTGCTCGAAGCCAAGATCGATGGCGCACACGGCGCCCTCATCTTCTTCCAGGGCGGCTCGAACGTCTCGCTGCAGGAGATGCGCGAGGCCGCCGAGCTCGTCAAGGAGTCGGCGCACGAGGAAGCGAACATCATCTTCGGCCAGGACATCGACGAGGCCCTGGGCGACGAGGTCCGCGTCACCGTCATCGCGGCGGGCTTCGACGCGCCGGCCGAGCAGCCCGAGCAGGCGCCCGCGGCGAAGGACTCCCGCCTCGAGGTTCCGCAGATTCCGCCGGTCCCGTCGTTGACGACGCGTCCGGGCGAGCTGCCGCCGCTCGAGGACCCCGCCCCGCGCACGGCCTCGCACCGCGCGACGATCGAGGCGCCCCGGCCCGGGTCGCGGCGCGCCCACATCGTCAGCGAGACCCCGGAGCCCGAGGTTGGCTACCAGACCTCGTCGCAGCCGACCTCGACCTTCGGGCACGAGGTTCCGCTCTACGTCTCCGAGGAGCGCCGCCCGACCACGTCGTCGAACCTCCAGGTTCCCCGCGTGTTCGACGAGGACGGCGACGACGACCTCGACATTCCGGACTTCTTGAGGTAGCAGGGGTAACGTGTTCGCGATCGGCGGGGCCCACGCGGTCTTCACCAACCGCAAGGGGGGCGTTTCGGCGCCTCCCTATGACACGTTGAACCTCGGTCCCCACGTTGGTGACGATCCGCAGGCAGTCTTGCGGAACCGGGCAATCGTGGACCGGGCGATCGGCCACGACGTCGTGTGGATGAAGCAGACCCATTCTGCGCGGGTCGAGGTCGTTCGCCCCGGTTACACACATGTCACCCCGGTATGCGACGGGCTCGTCTGCGACGTCGACGAGTTCCGTCGTGTCGGACTGGGCGTGCCCGCCCTCGGCGTCATGGTGGCCGACTGCGTGCCCGTGCTCATCGCCTCGGAGGACGGCCGCTACCTCGCCGCCATCCACGCGGGCCGGGCCGGCATCGTTACCCGGATCATTGCCGAGGCGCTGCGGCAGCTCCGCAGCCTCGGCGCGGCCGAGGGGACGCTGCACGCGGCGATCGGCCCGTCGATCTGTCAGCGCTGCTACGAGGTGCCCGAGGACCTGCGCGCGTACGTCACCCAAACCGTCCCCGAGGCGTGGGCCGCGACCCGACAGGGCAAGCCCGCCCTCGACCTCAAGGCCGCCGCGCGTGCCCAGCTGCTCGAGGGTGGCGTCAGGGTGTCGTTCACGTCGAAGCGCTGCACCTACGAGGATGCGAACCTTTATTCCTACCGGCGGCAAGCGCAAACCGGCCGTTTCGCCGGGATTATCATGCCGTAGATCGGATGCGGTGTGGGGACACGCCGCACCGCTTAGGGCCCTGAGGAACGATGCACCGATAGCGTAGGGTGCACCGACTGAAGTCTGGGGCTTGAAGGAGAAAACGATGGCGGGAACGCTGAAAAAGGCCATGACGTTCATGGGCCTTCACGAGTCGAAGGCCGACATGGACGACGAGCTGTACGACGGATACGAGTCCGAAGGCGACGACTACTCGTTCACTCCTTCCCAGACCAGCGACTTCTCCTCCGGCGTGACCCCGTTCCCGACGCCGCAGGTTGTGGCCGATTCCTCCGGGGATATCCGGCGCATCCACACGGTGCGGCCCAAGGCGTTCAACGACGCCGTCAAGATCGCCGACGTGTTCCGCGGCAACACCCCCGTCATCCTCAGCCTCGAGGCGGTCCGCGAAACCGAGGCCCGCCGCCTGCTCGACTTCGCCTCCGGCCTGGTCTACGGCCTCCAGGGCCACATGACGCGCGTCGGCAGCCGCGTCTACCTGCTGTCCCCGCACGAGGTTGCGGTCGACGGCTCCGAAGACGATAGCCTCTCGGGTCTGCTCGGTTAAGCGGCGTGGGTCAGGTCATTTACCACATCGCGTCCGTCATCTCGTGGATCATTTCGGCCTATCTGACGGTCCTCATCATTCGGATGATCCTCGACTGGATACGCTTCTTTGCCCGTGACTGGACGCCCTCGGGGCCGATCCTCGTCGTGGCGAACGCGATCTATGCGCTCACCGATCCGCCGCTCAAGTGGCTCGGCCGCCGTATCCCGCCGGCCAGGCTGGGAAATGTCGCGCTGGATGTCGGCTTTCTCGTCCTCTTTTTTGGGCTGATCGTCCTGCGTGGACTGATGTGGCGGCTCGTCGGGGCCATTATCGGCGCGTAACTGTGACCGATGTTAATCATGTGGTGAACGGTGAACGTGGTGCAAACGTGATTATCGGGTAGACTGGTCCCGATGACCCGGGTCTGCCTTGCGGCCTCACGCTATATCCTGTCGAAGGAAAAGCGGATAGACTAAGAGGACGGTCTGGAGAACGGATGCCAACACTGTGGCGGGCCCCCCGTCGCATCACTAAAAGGAAGAGCTTGAGATGACTGACATGCCGCTGTTGAGCGCCGATGACGTCCACTACAAGACGTTCACGCCGACGAAGTTCCGCGAGGGCTACGACCAGGATGAAGTCGACGAGTTCCTCGACCAGGTGGTGTTCACCATTCAGACCCTCGAGGAGCGCGCGGGTGGCGAGGCCCCGGCGGCTCCTGCTCCCGCCCCGGTTGTGGCCGCTGGCGAGGGCGCTGGTAACAGCGAGTTCGAGGCCCAGCTGAAGGCCGAGCTCGAGGCCGCGCACGAGCGCATCAACCAGCTCGAGGCCGAGAACGAGCAGGCCCAGTCGGATCTGGCCCAGGCTCACTCGGAGCTCGCCGACGCCCAGGAGACGGCGCGCCGCCGCCAGGAGCAGGCGCCTGCTGCGGTTCCGTCGACCTCGGGCACCGAAGAGGCATCCTCGATGCTGGCGATGGCTCAGCGCGTCCACGACGAATACGTCCGCGACGGCGAGGAAGAGGGCAACCGGATCGTCACCGAGGCCCGCGCCCAGGGCGAGCAGATCGTCCGCGAGGCGAACGACGAGCGCACGCGCGTCCTCGATAAGCTCGAGTCCGAGCGCACCGAGCTCGAGGGCAAGGTCGACGACCTCAAGCAGTTCGAGCGCGAATACCGCGCCCAGATCCGTACGCACCTGGAGTCGCTTATTTCTTCCGTCGACGCAGGGGCCGCTAACTAAGTGGTGAGCAAGGCGCGCGTGTACGGCGAACCGTACGCGCGCGCCTTTCTCGTGCCCGTACGAACCATCAAGGGGGTGACATGACCGAGAGCCGCAGGTCGTGGTGTGGTTTCGCCTATATTTTTGGGGCTGTCGGCCTCCCCACCGTCGCCCTCGACCAGGTCACCAAGGCGGCGGCGCTCGCCTGGCTGAATCCGGGAGTCCAGCATCATCTGGTGGGCAACCTCTTGTCGCTCCAGCTGGTCCGTAACGCCGGCGCGGCGTTTTCCTTCGCGGCCTCGTCGACCTGGGTCTTCACGGTTATCGCGACGGTCGTCGTCGTTGCGGTCGCCTGCATTTCCCCGCAGGTGACGAGGCGCTGGTGGTACGTCGTCCTCGGCCTGCTGGTCGGTGGGGCGGCTGGGAACCTCGTTGATCGGCTGATCCAGCCGCCGGCGTTTGGCCAGGGCCACGTCGTCGACTTCATCAACTACAACAACTGGTTTATCGGCAACGTCGCCGACATCGCCATCGTCCTTGCCGTCGTCGGGGTTGTCGTGTTGACCTTTCTTGGCGTGCCACTTGATGGGACGGCGAAGCGGAGGTCGCAGTAGGGCATGTGGGAGCAGGTTGAGGTCCCGCCCTCTCTCGTGGGCGAGCGCGTCGACGTCGGGCTGTCGCGGCTGTTCGGGATTTCCCGCTCGCAGGCGGCCGGCCTGATTGGTGAGGGGAACGCCCGCGTCAACGGGTCCTCGCGCGCCAAGGCCCGCAAACTCGAGGACGGCGACGTCGTGGCCGTCCGGCTGCCCCCGCCGGGGGAGCAGAGCCTCGAGACGCCCTCCGACCTGCCGATCCTCTACGAGGACGACGAGCTGGTCGTCGTCAACAAACCCGTCGGCATGGCCGCACACACCGGGCCCGGCTGGACGGGCCCGACGGTGATCGGCGCCCTGCTGGCCGCGGGCCACCGCGTCTCCACTTCGGGTCCGCCGGAACGGACGGGGATCGTCCACCGCCTCGACGCGGCGACGACGGGCGCGATGGTCGTCGCGAAGACCGAGCTGGCGTACGCCCGGCTGAAGAACGACTTTCGGCACCGGCGGGTGAGTAAGACCTATCACGCCCTCGTCCACGGCTACCCGGACCCGACGATGGGAACGATCGACGCGCCGATCGGGCGGCATCCTTCGCGCGACTTCAAGATGGGCGTCGTCTATGGGGGCAAGCCGGCGATCACCCACTACCGCACGGTCGAGGTCCTGCCCGGGGCGACGCTGCTCGAGATCGAGCTCGAGACGGGGCGCACCCACCAGATCCGCGTTCACATGCAGGCGATCCACCATCCGATCGTCGGCGACCCCACGTACGGCGGCGACCCGACGGTCGCGGCGGAGCTGGGGCTCACCCGCCAGTGGCTCCATGCGACGAAGCTCACATTTTGCCATCCGCGGACCCGCCAGGACATCACTGTTGAGGCGCCATATACGGCCGACCTCGTCGAGGCCCTCGAACGCGCGCGCAACAGTGTCAGCGGGGACGCTTAGGATCGAGGCATGAGTTTCGCGCCGCAGGATTTTGTCCACCTCCACGTCCACACCGACTATTCGATGCTCGACGGTGCGGCAAAGATTTCGAAGCTCGTCGCCGAGGCCCAACGGCTGGGCCAGCAGGCGCTGGCGATCACCGACCACGGCTACCTGTTTGGGGCCTACGAGTTCTATTCGGCGTGCAAGGACGCCGGAATCAAGCCGATTATCGGGCTTGAGGCCTATGTGACCCCGGGGACCTCGCGCTTCGACCGCTCGCGTGTGCGGTGGGGTGACGAGTCCCAGGCGGCTGACGACGTCTCGGCGCGCGGCGCCTACACCCACATGACCCTGCTGGCGCGGACGAGTGAGGGCATGCACAACCTCTTCCGCCTGGGGTCGCAGGCCAGCCTCGACGGCCAGATGGGGAAGTGGCCCCGCGCCGACCGTGACCTCCTCGAGACGTACGGCAAGGGCCTCATCGGGACGACGGGATGCCCGTCGGGCGAGGTCCAGACCCGCATGCGGCTCGGCCAGTTCGACGAGGCCCGCCGCTGCGCCGAAGAGCTCCAAGACATCTTCGGCAAGGACTACTTCTACGTCGAACTCATGGATCATGGCCTCGAGATCGAGCGGCGTGTGCGGACCGAGCTGCTCGACCTCGCCAAGCACCTGGGCGCGCCCCTGCTGGCGACGAACGACTCGCACTACGTGACCGAGGCCGACCAGCCGACGCAGGACGCCCTCCTGTGCATCAACTCGGGCGCTAGGCTGGCCGATCCCGACCGCTTCAAGTTCGACGGGTCGGGCTACTTCCTCCGCCCCGCCGAGGACATGTATCGGCTGTTCGACGAGCTGCCCGAGGCCTGCCGCAACACCCTGCGGGTCGCCGAGCAGTGCGACGTCACCTTCCATACGGTGAAGGACGGTGCCTCGTACATGCCGCAGTATCCGCTGCCCGAGGGCGAGGACGAGACGTCGTGGTTCATCAAAGAGGTCGAGCGTGGCCTCAATAAGCGCTTCCCCAACGGGGTGCCGCAGCGCGAGCGCGATCAGGCGACCTACGAGTGCGAAATCATCGAGAAGATGCGGTTCCCTGGCTACTTCCTCGTCGTCGCCGACTACATCAACTGGGCGAAATCCCAGGGGATCCGCGTGGGGCCGGGCCGTGGCTCCGGTGCGGGCTCGATGGTCGCCTACGCCATGGGCATCACCGAACTCAACCCGCTCGACTACGGCCTCATGTTCGAGCGATTCCTCAATCCCGAGCGCGTTTCGATGCCCGACTTCGACGTCGACTTCGACGAACGCCGGCGCGACGAAGTCATCGAGTACGTGACCGAACGCTACGGCGCCGACAAGGTCTCGCAGGTCGTCACCTACGGGACGATCAAGGCGAAGCAGGCCCTCAAAGACTCGACCCGAATCCTCTCGAAGCCCTATTCGGTCGGCGAAATCCTGACGAAGAAGATGCCGAAGGCGATCCAGGGCAAAGATATGAGCGTGTCGGGCATGTTCAACCCCGAGGATCCCCGCTACAAGGAGGCCGAGGAGTTCCGGCAGTATTGTGCCGAAAACCAGGGCGAGATCGGTCCGGTCGTCAACCTCGCGAAGGAACTCGAGGGCCTCACCCGACAGTGGGGCGTCCACGCGTGCGCCGTCATCATGTCGTCGCACACGTTGACCGACATCATCCCCATGATGCGTCGGCCCAAAGACGGCGCGACGATCACCCAGTTCGATTACCCGACGTGCGAGACGCTGGGCCTGCTGAAGATGGACTTCCTCGGCCTGCGCAACCTCACGGTGATCTCGGACGCCCAAGAGAACATCGTCGCCAACAACAAGCCGCCGCTCGACCTCGAGAGCGTGCCCCTGGACGATAAGGCGACGTACGATCTGCTCTCACGCGGCGACACGCTGGGCGTGTTCCAGCTCGATGGGTCGGGCATGCGGCAGCTGCTGCGGACGATGCGGCCCACGGCGTTCTCCGACATTTCGGCCGTCGGCGCCCTCTACCGGCCCGGGCCCATGGGCGCCCAGTCGCACACGAATTACGCGTTGCGCAAGAATGGGCGCCAAGAGATCGTGCCCATCCACCCGGCCTTGGAGGAGCCCCTCCAGGAGGTGCTGGCCGAGACCTACGGCCTCATCGTCTACCAGGAACAGGTCATGGCGATCGCCCAGAAGCTCGCCGGCTACACGCTGGGCGAGGCCGACCTCCTGCGCCGCGCCATGGGCAAGAAGAAAAAGAAAGAGATGGACAAGCAGTTCGCCACGTTCAAGGCGGGCATGCTGAAAAACGGGTATCCCGAGGACGCCGTGACGACCCTGTGGGAAATCCTCGTCCCCTTCTCGTCCTACGCGTTCAACAAGTCGCACTCGGCGGCCTACGGCCTCGTCTCGTACTGGACGGCCTACCTCAAAGCGAACTACCCGGCCGAATACATGGCGGCCCTCCTCACCTCGACGGGGTCGCAACGCGACAAACTGGCCAACTACCTGCGCGAGTGCCGCCGCATGGACATCGACGTCTACGTCCCCGACGTCAACCTCTCGCAGGCGAACTTCTCGCCGGTCGGCCAGTCGATCCGTTTCGGCTTCTCGGCGATCCGCAACGTCGGCGCCAACGTCGTCGATGCGATCATCGCGACGCGCGAGGAAAAGGGCCCCTTCACGTCGTTCAGCGACTTCCTCAACAAGGTGCCCCAGTCGGTGTGTAACCGCCGGACGATCGAGTCACTCATCAAGGCGGGCGCCTTCGACTCGCTCGGTGATTCCCGCCGGGCCCTCATGTCGCGCCACGAGGAGGCGGTGAACTCGGTCGTCGGCCTCAAGCGGAACGAGGCGGTCGGCCAGTTCGACCTCTTCGGCGCGTTCGAGGGCGAGGACGCCCAGGCGTTTTCGATCGACATCCCCGACCTGCCGGAGTGGGACAAGAAAGAGAAGCTGGGCTTCGAACGCGAAATGCTCGGCCTCTACGTCTCCGACCACCCGTTGAGCGGCCTCGAATACGTCATCGGTCGCAACTCCGACCACGAGGTCGCCGAGCTGCTCGCCGACGACGGTGCCGTCACGGACGGGGCGTCGGTCAAGCTATGCGGCCTCATCTGCGCGGTCGAGCGCAAGGTGACAAAGAAGACGGGCTCGCCGATGGCGATCGTCACCCTCGAGGATCTCTCGGGGTCGATCGAGGTGACGTTCTTCCCGGCCTCGTACGACACGTTCTGCGACTACATCGCCGAGGACGCGATCGTCTCGATCGGGGGGCGCGTCAAGCTCAGCGAGGACGGCGGCGCGTCGGTCATCGCCCAGGAGTTGACGGTGCCGAACATCGCCATGGGATCGAACGGCCCGCTCGTCCTCACCGTCCGCTCCGAGCGCTGCACCCGCGAGGTCGCCGAGCAGCTGGGGGACATCCTCCGCAATCACCCGGGGTCACAGCCCGTGCGGATGCGACTGACCTCGCCCGGCAAGGTGACGACCGTCCAGCTGGCCGACGAATTGCGGGTCAACACCGAAGGCAGCCTGTATTCCGAGGTCAAGGCCCTGTTGGGTCGCAGCTGCCTGGACGCGTGAATCGCCGAGCCGCCCCAAAACTTGATTTGCTCAAGTGTTGTGGCGACAATGGCGGTGATGGCTGATCGTTACACCGACATGTTGCGGGGAGCCGGGTTGCGCGTGACCGCCGCCCGGCTGGCCGTGCTGCGGGTAATCGACGAGCTCGAGCACTCCGACGCCGACCAGATCCGCACCGAGGTGCGTGACCGGCTGGGCTCGATCTCGGGCCAGGCGATCTACGACGCCGTCAACACGCTGACGACCCGCGGGGTCCTGCGCCGGTTCGAGCCGGCCGGCTGTCGGGCGCGCTACGAGATCAACCGGGGCGACAATCACCACCACGCCGTGTGTACACGGTGCGGGCGCGTGGTCGACGTCGAGTGTGCCGTGGGGGCGGCCCCGTGCCTGCAGGCCCAAGATATTGCCCAGACGTGGCGGATCCAGCAGGCCGAGGTCATCTACTGGGGGCTGTGCCCCGACTGCGTGGCCGCCGAAGCAGAAACGTCGGGCGTGGAGCCGACGCCGACGGCCGCGGGCGCCTAAACCTGCTCGATCACCAGGCGACAGACGCTGTCGTCCGGCATGACGACCCGGACGTCCTCGTCGCCGACCAGGCGGTGGCCGCGCCGCGTCTCGGGCTCCCCGTTGACGAGGACGTGCCCGCCGGCAATGGCGAGGGCAGCCTCGGCGCCGTCCTCGACGATGCCGGACAGCTTGATGAACTGACCCAGCTTGATGGGGCAGCGCACGGGAATCGAAAGCGTCTGGTCCATGATTCGATGCTAACGCGTCTTGACGCGCGGACCGGCGTCGGGCCTGCTGCGCGGGTCCTTTAGGATGTGGGCATGCTTAACGTCAGTGACCTGCGTGGCCTCGATCCGTCTGCGACCGACCTGTCCGACTATTTGCCGCGCGCGACGATCGACCTTGACCGGGCGATCGACATCGTGCGCCCGATTATGGAGGACGTCCGCGAGCATGGGGCCGACGCGGTGGAGCGCTGGTCATTGAAGTTTGATGGGCGGGTGCCCGAGCACCTGGCCGTCGACCCGGCCTACCTCCAGCAGTCTCTCGACGAGCTGCCTGCCGACGTGCGGCACGGCCTCGAGACCTCGATCGCCCACAACCGCCAGGGCCACGAGGCCCAGCTGCCCAGCGAGAAGACGACCGAAATTGTTCCCGGCGGATTCGTGACCCAGCGGTGGGTTCCGGTTGGCCGCGTCGGCCTCTACGTGCCCGGCGGCCTGGCCGTCTATCCGTCGAGCGTCGTCATGAACGTCGTCGCCGCCCAGGTGGCGGGTGTGCGCGAAATCGCCCTCGTCACGCCGCCGCAGAAGGAATTCGGCGGCCAGATCCACCCGACGATCGCCGCGGCCTGCGCCCTGTTGGGGGTGGAAGAGGTCTACGCCGTCGGTGGCGCCCAGGCGATCGCCATGCTCGCCTACGGTGTCGAGGGCGAGTGCCCGTGCCGGCCGGTCGACGTCATCACGGGCCCCGGCAACATCTACGTCGCCGCGGCGAAGCGGCTGGCCCGTTCGGTGTGCGGGATCGACGCCGAGGCCGGGACGACCGAGATCGCGATCATCGCCGACGCCCAGGCCAACCCGACCTTCGTCGCCGCCGACCTCGTCTCGCAGGCCGAACACGACCCGGCGGCCGCGTCGGTGCTCATCACCGACTCCGAGGACCTGGCCACGGCGGTCGACGACCAGGTGTCCCAGCGGGCCCAGGCGACCCGCCACACCGAGCGGATCCGCCAGGCGCTGACAGGACCCCAGTCGGGCGTCCTCCTCGTCCGCGACATCGACCAGGCCGTCCAGGTCGCCAACGCCTACGCCGCCGAGCACCTGGAAATCCAGACCGCCGACGCCGAGGGCATCGCGCGGCGGATCACCAACGCGGGCGCGATCTTCGTCGGCCCCTATTCGCCGGTCCCGCTGGGCGACTACGTGGCCGGATCGAACCACGTCCTCCCGACGTCCGGGACGGCACGCTACGCCGCGGGGCTCAACGTCATGGCGTTCATCAAGCCCGTCCAACAGATCACCTATTCGCGCGAGGCCTTGGCCCAGGTCACCCCCGACCTCGTCGCCCTCGCCCAATGTGAAGACCTGCCGGCTCACGGCGAGTCGGCGCAATGCCGCTAGGCACCTCTCCCCATCAAGAAAGAATCATCATGTCTCACCGCACCTCATCGTGGCCGGCCTTCATGAGGACCCTTCTGTTCTGGGTACTCGTGGCGATCGTAGCGGGCGCCCTGTTGGGCCTCGTCCTGCCCAGCTGGGCGATCGTCCCGTTCGCGACGTTTAACGACGTCTTCGGCAAGTTCCTTTCGTTCTGCGTGCCCCTCATCATCGTCGGCCTCGTCGCTCCCGCCCTCGCCGACCTGGGCGCGGGCGCCGGCAAATGGCTGCTCATCACCGTCGGCATCGCCTACGGGTCGACGCTGTTCGCCGGATTCGGCACCTACGCGGTGTGCCGCGGGATCTTCCCGACCCTGCTGGCGTCCGAGAAGGTGTCGGAGCTGTCCGAGCCAAAGAACGCCGTCGCCTCGATCCTCGGCGACCAGTTCGACATTCCCCAGATGTTCTCGGTCATGTCGGCGCTGATCTTCGCCTTCGTCCTCGGCATCACGATGGCGGCACTCAACCCCCGGATCATCCGGCGGGGCTTCGATGAGTTCCGCGACATCATCATGCTGCTCATCAAGAAGGCGATCGTTCCCTGCCTGCCGCTCTACATTTTCGGCACCTTCTTGAACATGTCGTACTCGGGTGAAATCGCCAAGGTCATCAGCGCGATGATCAAGGTCATCGTCGTGTCGATCCTCCTCACCTTCGTTCTCCTCCTCATCCAGTACCTCCTGGCCGGCGCGATCGCCAAGCGCAACCCGTTCACCGCGCTGGGCAACATGATGCGGGCGTACTTCACGGCGCTGGGCACGTCGTCGTCGGCGGCGACGATCCCCGTCACCTACCAGTGCACGTTGAGCAACGGCGTCTCGCCCGACATTGCCGGCTTCACCGTCCCGCTGTGCGCGACGATCCACCTGGCCGGGTCGATGACGAAGATTACGGCGTTCTCGATGGCCGTGTTGTTCATGACCGGCGGGAACTACGACATCGGCGCCTACGCCCTGTTCATCGTCATGCTCGGCATCACCATGGTGGCGGCCCCCGGCGTCCCCGGCGGCGCGATCACGGCGGCGCAGGGTGTCCTCGTCGGCCTGCTGGGTTTCACCGACCCCATGTACTCGCTGATGGTCGCCCTCTACATCGCCATCGACTCGGTGGGCACGGCGACGAACGTGACGGGCGACGGCGCGATCGCCCTCGTCGTCGACCGCCTGGCTGCGGGCAGCCTGGGCAAGGAGCGGGCGCATTCGATGGAGGCCGCCGAGGACATCCTCTCGGGCACCGACTGAACGCTTCGCTGATACTGTGAAAGGTGATGGAATCGATGCGCCTGCCTCTGAGAGACTGCCTGGCTGGAATCGAGCCCTATGGTGCGCCCCAGCTGGCCGTCGCCCATCCGCTCAACGTTAACGAAAACCCCTACCCGCCGTCGGCGGGCATGGTCGCCGACATCACCCAGGCCGTCCAGGCCGCGGCGGCGGGGCTCAACCGGTATCCCGACCGCGACTTCCTCGCCCTGAGGGCGGCGCTCGCCGGGTACCTGGCGAAAGAGAGCGGAGTCCAGGTGCCGGCCGAGAACGTCTGGGCGGCCAACGGGTCGAACGAGGTGATGACCCAGATCCTCCAGGCGTTCGGGGGCGAGGGGCGAGCCGTCCTCACGTCGACCCCGTCGTATTCGATGTACCCCGAATACGCGCGCGACACGGGTACGCGGTTCCTCGACGTGCCGCGGAACGCGGACTTCACCCTCGACCTCGAGGCGATCGCCCGCACCGTTGCCGCCGAGCACCCGGCCGTTATCGTCCTGGCCAGCCCAAACAATCCGACGGGAACGGCCCTGGGGATCGAGGACGTCCGTCGCCTGGCCGACCTCACGGCGCAGGCGGGACCCGATGGTGCGGCGTGCGTCCTCGTCATCGACGAGGCCTACGGCGAGTTTCGGCGGCCCGGCACGCCCAGCGCGCTCGAGCTGCTGGCCGACTACGAGCACCTGGCGGTCAGCCGGACGATGTCGAAGGCGTTCGGCATGGCCGGCCTCAGGCTGGGGTACCTGGCGGCGTCGCGGGCGATCATCGACGCCCTCATGGTCGTGCGCCTGCCGTACCACCTGTCGGCGCTCACCCAGGCCGCGGCGCTGGCGGCCGTCGGCCACGCCGACGAGCAGCTCGCCCAGATCGGCGAGCTGCGTGATCGGCGCGACGACCTCGTCGTCTATCTGCGCTCTGCGGGGTTTGACGTCGTCGATTCCGACGCGAATTTCGTCCTTTTCGGGCGGTTCGCGGACCGCCACGCGGTTTTTGAGGGGATGAAGGACCGCGGCGTCCTCATCCGCGAGGTCGGGCCGGCCGGCTACCTGCGCGTCAGCGTGGGGTCGGCCGAGGACGACCGGGCATTCAGGTTGGCACTGCAGGAGGTATGTTCATGAGCAGAAGCGCACACATCGACCGGCGAACGTCGGAGTCGCAGATCACGCTGGACCTCGAGCTCGACGGCAGCGGCGTGACCGACATTTCGACGGGCGTGCCGTTTTACGACCACATGCTCACGGCGCTGGGCAAGCACGCCCTGTTCGACCTGCGGGTTGCCGCGACGGGCGACATCGACGTCGACGTCCACCACACGGTCGAGGACACGGCGATCTGCCTGGGGCAGGCGCTCAAGCAGGCGCTGGGCGACAAGCGGGGGATCACGCGGTTCGGCGACGCGACCGTGCCGCTGGACGAGGCCCTGGCCCGCGCCGTCGTCGACGTGGCCGGGCGCCCCTACTGTGTCCACACCGGCGAGCCCGAGGCCCAGATCTATCACCTCATCGGCGGCCACTACACGGGGTCGATGACCCGCCACGTCTTCGAGTCGCTCGCCTACAACTCGGGCCTGTGCCTCCACGTCGACCTCATCCGCGGCCGCGACCCGCACCACATCGTCGAGGCCCAGTTCAAGGCCCTGGCCCGCGCGCTGCGCCAGGCCTGCCAGCCCGACCCGCGGGTCACGGGGATCCCCTCGACGAAGGGGGCCCTGTGAGCGAGCCGTCGTTCGACGAGGACCCGTTTGGTGGCGACATCGACGACGAGCTGAAGAAGCTCATCGCCGACGATAAGGTTCGGGCCAAGCCCGGGGGGATCGCCATCATTCTCACGCCGGTGGGGGAGCCCGCCGACCTGGCCGCGCTGCTGGGGCTTGCCGGGATCGACGCCGAGGTGCTGGGCACGCCGTCGGGCACCCTCATCTGGTTCCGGCTGGCCGAGCAGGAATACGACGAGTTCGACGCCCTGCTGGGCGACGAACGGCCCGTCCCGGCCGAGGTCGACGAGATGGCCCGCAAGGTCTCGGCGATCGTCGCGCCCTCGATCGTCGTCCTCGTCTCGTGGCTCGAGGAGGGCGACGTCGAGCCCGGCGTGTCCGGGCAGATCACGGCGCGCCGCTACGCTCGTGGCGAGCCGGGCGACGCCCTCCCCGCGGGCCTGCTGCTGTCCGGCGCCGACGCGATCGTCGAGGACCTCCTGCTCGGGCGGATCCCGCCCGAGGACGTCGACCAGCGCGCCCACACCGAAGGCAAACTCGAATCGCTCAAACACCTGGGCCGAATCATGCGGAGGGGACACTAATGGCGCACGCGATCACCGTCCTCGACTACGGGTCGGGGAACGTCCGCTCGGCCTGCCGCGCCCTCGAACGCGTGGGCGCGCGGGTGATGCTGACCGGCGACCTCGCGCAGGCGCGCGAGGCGGACGGCCTCGTCGTTCCCGGCGTCGGCGCGTTCGCCGCGGTCGGTCAGGCGCTCCGTGAGGCCGGCGGCGCCGACGTCATCGCCGAGAGGGTCCAAGCGTCCCGCGGCGTGCTCGGCATCTGCGTCGGCATGCAGATCCTCTTCAGCGCCGGCGCCGAGGGCGGCTCCCTGGCGGCGGGGCTCGGCTACTTCGACGGCACGGTCTCGCGCCTTGATGCCCCCGTCGTCCCGCACATGGGCTGGTCGACGGTCGAGGCGGCCCCCGACTCCGCGCTGTTCACGGGTGTCGCGGACGAGCGCTTCTACTTCGTCCACTCCTACGCGGCCCTCGAGGCGCCGGCCAACCACCCCGACGCGCGGTGCACGTGGGCCACCCACGGCAGCCGGTTCCTCGCCGCCATCGAGTGGGGGCCGCTGTCGGCCACCCAGTTCCATCCCGAAAAATCCGGCCAGGCGGGCCAGAAAGTCCTCGCCAATTGGCTGGCCACGTTGTGACACCGCAGATAAGGACTCATTCGATGCTCGAGATTCTTCCCGCCGTCGACGTCGTCGACGGCCAGGCCGTCCGGCTCGTCCAAGGCGAGGCCGGCACCGAAACCGGCTACGGCGACCCCGCCGACAACGCCCGCGCCTTCGCGGCCGCCGGTGCCGAGTGGCTGCACCTCGTCGACCTCGACGCGGCGTTCGGTCGCGGCTCCAACGCCGAGCTGCTGGCCCGCATCGTCTCCGAGGTCGACCTCAAGGTCGAGCTCTCCGGCGGCATCCGTGACGACGCTTCGCTCACGCGGGCGCTCGCGGCGGGCGCCACCCGCGTCAACCTCGGCACGGCTGCGCTCGAGGATCCCGAGTGGACGGCCCGCGTCATCGCCGAGCACGGCGACAAGGTCGCCGTGGGGCTGGACGTGCGCGGCCACACCCTGGCGGCGCGCGGCTGGACGAAAGAGGGCGGCGACCTGTTCGAGGTCCTTGACCGCCTCAACGAGGCCGGCTGCGCCCGCTACGTCGTCACCGACGTGACGAAGGACGGGACGATGCGCGGCCCCAACCTCGAACTGCTCCGCGAGGTCTGCGCCCACACCGACGCGCCCGTCGTCGCCTCCGGCGGCGTCTCGACACTCGACGATCTGCGCGCGCTCGCTAGCCTCGTCGACGTCGGCGTCGAGGGTGCGATCGTCGGCAAGGCGCTTTACGCCGGTGCTTTCACGATCGAGCAGGCGCTCGCCGTCGCCGCGGGGAAGTAGTCGTGGTCACCGAGGCCCAACGCAACAAGCTGGCTCAGCGCCTCATGAAGCCGCGGTCGCGCGACGCGGGCACGGCCGACCCCAGGCTGCTGACCGCCCTCGCGGTGGATGACCTGGGGGAGCGGCTGGAACAGACCGTGGCGGCGCTGGAGGACTCGCGCCTTATCGTCCCCCTGTTTCCGCACGCACGACCCGACTCGCTGGAGGCGGCGCAGGCCGAGGACGACGACCGTGAGGACCTGGCCGGCACGACTGTCGTGCGTCTCGACGGGCGTCGCCGGGCGATGGCGACGTTCTCGAGCGTCGACGCCTTGGCCCGGACCTATCCGGACGCCCGGCCGGCCCCGATGAGCGTGACACGGGCATGCCTCGTCGCCCTCGCCGGGCCCGCGCGCCTCATCATCGACTCGTCGGTCGTGCTGCCCAGGCCGGCGGTGGCTGCCCTCGCCCAGAAGGACCATTGGCTGCCGGCGTGGCGCGACCGCGAACTCGCCGACCTTATTGACGCAGAGTTGGCCGACCTCGGGATCCGCGGGGTACGGATCGAGCCCGTTGAGCCCGCCCGCGACCGGGTACTCATCCCCGTCCCCTGCGCCGATCAGCAGGCCGCACGGGCCCTCTTGGCGCAGGCGACGACCCGGCTGGCCGGGATGCCCCGCCTCATCGCCGCTACCGACACGATCGAGCTTGCGCCTGTCCTTGCCGAGCGCGACGGTGAGAAATAGGCCACGGCTGGGGCCTGGAATGGCCAGGCGGCGCGCGAGCGTGCTACGGTGAACACCGAACCGCTTTGGTTCTCCCCGATTTGGGCAAGTGGAGTCTCTCCCACCTGGGGTCCGTAAGGATCCGGGTTCGCGACGTCGAGTCGATCGAGTCGCGCGTGTTGAGCCTTCGCATGCCTGGCGTGCGAAGGCTTTTTTGTGCGCCCGACCTGATAAGGAGCCTCTGATCAGCGCTGAACCGCGTATCAACGATCGCATCCGCGTTCCCGAAGTCCGCCTTGTTGGCCCCGACGGCGAACAGGTGGGTGTCGTCAAGGTAGAGAACGCCCTGCGACTGGCACGCGAGGCCAACCTTGACCTCGTTGAGGTCGCTCCGCAGGCGCGCCCGCCCGTCGCCAAGCTCATGGATTACGGCAAGTACAAGTACGAGGCCGCTCAGAAGGCCCGTAACGCGCGCCGCAACCAGGCGAATTCCCAGCTGAAAGAGATTCGGTTCCGGCTGAAGATCGACGATCACGACTTCGAGACCAAGAAGGGCCACGTCGTCCGCTTCCTCAACGGCGGCGACAAGGTCAAGGTGATGATCATGTTCCGCGGGCGTGAACAGTCCCGTCCCGAGATGGGCGTCAGGCTGCTCCAGCGTCTCGCCGACGACGTCGCCGACCTCGCCACCGTCGAGTCGATGCCCCGCCAAGACGGGCGCAACATGACGATGGTGCTGGCCCCGACCAAGAAGAAGCAGCAGACCAAGTCGGATCAGCGGCGCCACCGCGAGGCCCTCAAGGGTCGCAAGCCCAACCGGCAGCAGCTGAAGGACGAACGCAAGGCCCGCAAGGCCGCCGAAGCCCAGGCCAGCGAGGCCGAGGAGAACTAGCAAGGATGGACCCCACCTCCCAGTGGTGGTGGGGAAGTGACGCTGGCACCAGCCAGCCGAGTGAGGAATAGAACAATGCCGAAGATGAAGACGCACTCCGGTGCTAAGAAGCGTTTCCGCACCACGGGTTCCGGCAAGCTCATGCGTGAGCGCGCCGGCAAGCGCCACCTGCTCGAGCACAAGAGCTCGCGCCAGACCCGCCGCCTGAGCAAGGACCAGGTCCTCGCCCCCGCGGACGTCAAGGCCGCGAAGAAACTGCTGGGCAAGTAGCTCGTACTAGGTGTTTTAAGGAGAGAGACAGATGGCACGTGTTAAGAGGGCTGTCAACGCCAAGAAGAAGCGCCGCACCGTTCTTGACCAGGCTTCCGGCTACCGTGGTCAGCGTTCGCGCCTGTACCGCAAGGCCAAGGAGCAGGTCACGCACTCGGGCGTGTACTCGTTCAACGACCGCCGCAAGCGCAAGAACGACTTCCGCAAGCTGTGGATCCAGCGGATCAACGCGGCCGCTCGCGCCGAGGGCATGACGTACAACCGCTTCATCCAGGGCCTCCGCCTCGCCGGCATCGAGGTCGACCGTCGCATGCTGGCCGAGCTGGCCGTCCGCGACCAGCCGGCTTTCGCCCAGCTGGTGGCCGCCGCCAAGGCCGCCCTGCCGGAAGACGTCAACGCTCCCGCCGCTTCCTAAGCGTCGAGCGTGACTACTACCTCCCGCCCGGACACCCTTTCCGACCCGCACGCGCCCAGCGTGCGTAAGGTCGCGGGGTTGTCCGGGCGGTCTGTTCGTACGAAGACGGGGCTCACCCTCGTCGAGGGGCCGCAGGCCGTGCGCGAGCTCGTCCGCTACGCCCCGGACACGGTGAAGGACGTCTACGTCACCCATGCCGTGGCCGGGCGTCTGGGCGACCTCATGGCCGAGGTGGAGGCGGCGTGCCGCTACGTTCACCCGGTGAGCGAGAAGGTCGCCCGCGTGCTGGCCCCGGCCGGGCAGGGGATCGTCGCGGTCGCCCGCACCCAGTCGCTGTCGGTGCCGCTGGCCGACGCGTTCGCCGGCCCCGCCCCCTTCGTCGTCGTCATGGCCCGCACGCAGGACCCGGGTAACGCCGGGACGATCATTCGGCTGGCCGACGCGACGGGCGCCAGCGCGGTCGTCGCGTGCGCCGGCGGCGTCGACGTCACGTCGCCCAAGGTCATCCGGGCGTCGGTGGGTTCGGTGTTTCACATTCCTCTGGTCGTCGGCTGCTCGCTGGCCGAGGTCGTCTCGCACGCCCACTTACGCGGCGTTACCGTGCTGGGGGCCGACGGGGCCGCCCAGGCGTCGCTGCCCGAGGTCGTGGCCGGCGGCGACCTCGACTCAGTGGCGTGGGTGCTCGGCAATGAGGCCCAGGGGCTCGACCGGGACGAGGTCGACCTCCTCGACCGGACGGTCTCGATCCCCATGTGGGGGAGGGCCGAGTCGTACAACGTCGCCGCGGCTGCGGCGATTTGCCTGTTCGAGACCGCCCTGGCCAGGCAGGGGAAGGGGATCGGCGATGCCTCGGGTCAGTGACCTGGGCGAGGACGGCGTCCTCGCGCGCATTATCCCCAGGCTGGGCCGCGGCGACGCGACCCTCGTTGGCCCCGGCGACGACTGCGCCGTGCTGCGGGTCGTCGGCGACCTCGTCGTGACGACTGACACGCTGGTCGAGGGCCAGCATTTCCTGCGCTCGTGGGGCAGCGCCCACGAGGTCGGCGAGCGCGCGGCCGCCCAGAACCTCGCCGACGTCGCGGCGATGGGGGCCCGCCCGATTGCGCTGGTCGTCGGCCTGGCGCTGCCCGGCGACACCGACGCGCAGTGGGTCGCCGACTTTGCCGATGGCCTCAACGTCCGTGCGCAGCAGGTGGGCGCCGGCGTCGAGGGCGGGGACCTCACCCGCTCGGCATCCGAAATCGTCATCGGGGTGACCGCGCTGGGCGCCCTCGAGGGGCGTCCCCCCGTCCTCCGTGACGGCGCGCGCGTCGGCGATGCCATCGTCGTCGCCGGGACCCTCGGGCGCTCGCAGACCGGCCTCGAGCTTTACCAGGCCGGACACGTCACCGGGGCCGGTCAGATCGACGCCGACGACATGGACGCCTGTGCCGCGGCGTTGGCGGCAGAGTGTACGCGCATCTACCGGGCGCCGGTTCCGCCGCTTGAGACGGCGATCGCGGGGGCCGAATCGCTCCACGCGATGATGGACATCTCCGATTCGCTGGCCCGCGACGCCTCCCGCATGGGCCGCGCCTCCGGCGTGACGATGGCGCTGTCGTCGGCCGCGATGGCCCCGTTTGCCCAGGCCATCGCCCCACTCGACCCCTGGTGTGCGCAGTCGGCCCTCAGGCGCGTCCTCACCGGCGGCGAGGACCACGGCTTCCTCGCGACCTGCGATCCGGCCCGGATTCCCGCCGGTTTTGTGACGGTCGGCCAGGTCGTCGCGCCGCGCGAGGCGTCACTCGAGGTGGACGGACATCCGTTCAAGGGGACGCTCGGTTGGGAATCCTTGCCCTAAAGTCCCAATTTTGCGGCGACTGCTCGTAGGCTAGGGCGTGTCCTACAGGACACGAACCGTTTTCTACCTGGGCATTGGGGCCCGAAGGAAGGCTTGAGCGATGGCACGCATTGAGGAGGACCTCCTCGGCACGCGCGAGATTGACGACGACGCGTATTACGGCATCCACACGGTGAGGGCGACGGAGAATTTCGCGATTTCGCGGACGCGAATCCGTGACGTTCCCCAGTTCGTCCGCGCGATGGCCAAAGTGAAAAAGGCCTGCGCCTTGGCGAATGGTGACTGCTCGGTGTTGCCGACCGACGTCGTCGAGGCGATCGTCTGGGCCTGCGATCAGATCATCGAGCACGACCGCTGCATCGATCAGTTCCCCGAGGATGTCTTTCAAGGCGGCGCCGGGACCAGCGTCAACATGAATACCAACGAGGTCATCGCGAACCTCGCTCTCGAGCACCTGGGCTACCCCAAGGGCAGCTACCACATCATCCACCCGAACGACGACGTCAATAAGTCGCAGTCGACGAACGACGCCTACCCGACGGGGTTCCGGCTGGCTGTCTACGACCTCGTCAACGATCTCACGGACGCCCTGTCTTCCCTCGTCGCCGCGTTCATGGCGAAGGGCGCCGAATTTGCCGACATCATCAAGATGGGCCGCACCCAGCTGCAAGATGCCGTGCCGATGACGCTGGGACGCGAGTTTCGCGGCTGGGGCCTCAACCTTCGCGAGGACATGAAGACGATCGCCATCGCCCAGAGCCTCCTCCTCGAGGTCAACCTCGGTGGGACGGCGATCGGGACCGGCCTCAACACGCCGAAGGGCTACCCCGACATTGCGGCCGCGCGTCTGGCCGAGGTCACGGGGTACCCGATTGTCCGCGCCGAGGACCTCGTCGAGGCGACGCCCGATAACGGCGCCTACGTCCTCATCCACGCCGCCCTCAAACGGTTGGCGATGAAGCTGTCGAAGATCTGTAACGACCTGCGGCTTCTCTCGTCGGGTCCGCGCTGTGGCCTCCACGAAATCAACCTGCCCAAGCTCCAGGCGGGCTCGTCGATTATGCCGGCCAAGGTCAACCCGGTGATTCCCGAGGTCGTCAACCAGGTGTGCTTCAAGGTCCTCGGCAACGACGTCACGGTGACGATGGCGGCCGAGGCGGGCCAGCTTGAACTCAACGTCATGGAGCCGGCGCTCGCCGAGGCGATGTTCGAGTCTCTCCACCTGCTGACCAATGCCTGCGAGACGTTGCGCGAGAAGTGCATCGAGGGGATCACCGCGAACGTCGACGTCTGCCGCGACTACGTGGACAACGCGATCGGTGTCGTCACCTACTTCAACGACGTGTTGGGGCACCAGGTGGGCGACGAGGTCGGCAAGGAATGCGCGATCACCGGCAAGTCGGTGCGCGAGGTCATCCTCGAGCGCGGGCTCCTCGACGAGGCCCAGGTCGACGAGATTTTGAGCCTCGAGAACCTCACACATCCGCGCTATCAGGGCTCGACGTATGCGCCCGGCGAGCAGGTCATCGCCCAGCGCGCGGCGAGTGAGGAAGCCGATATCAGTTAGCGGCCAGGCCCCGGGCGTGGGGCCCGGGCGCTAAGTGACCCCGTGACCTCCTAGACTGAAGGGGCACCGTGTGAAAGGAGGACGCGTGGCAGCGATTGGCCCCACCCCGCCCGGCGTCGTGACGGGCGTCCACGCGGCGGCGTGGATCGGCCGGATGGCCCGCCAGCTGGCCGACACCCACCAGGCACTCGACGCCCTCGACCATGCGGGCGGCCTGGACGAGCAGGCCGGCACGTGCGCGTGGATGACGGCGCGGGCGGCGGCCGCCGCGGTGGCGGATCTCCACGAGGCGGGTGATGCCGCGTGGGTCCTCGACGTCGCGGCCTCGGCGGCGCTGTCGCATGCCCAGGGGGCCGGCGGAATCGTCGTCGCCCACGTCCTCGCCTCTGCGGCGTCGGCCGTAGCCGACCCCAGCCTCACCCCGGTGGCGTTCGCTCAGGTGCTGCGGGCCACCGCCCAGGCGCTGCCGGCGTGTCTCGTCGGGGCGGCGTCGACCGGAGGGGCGCTCGCCCTCATGGCCGACACGATTCTCGACGAGGTCGACACGTCGGTGCCGGAGCTGGTGAGCACGACCCTTGCCGAGCAGGCGTGGGTGGCCGCCCAGTCGGCGCTCATCGAGGCCGACACCGAGGTCGTCGACGCCCTCGCCGCGGTCGTCGTCGTCATGCTGGGGGCTGCGGCCGACTCGGACCAGACGGACGCCCACTCGACGGTCGCCCAGATGCTTGACGACCTTGCGGGGGGCCTGACGGCGCCGACGCCGCGCCCGGGTCGCCTGCGTGTCGACTTCACGATCGAGGCCGATGCCGCCACCGCCGAGCGGATGCGTCAGCGGATCGAGGCGCGCGGCCGCGGCGGCGTCATGGCGGGGCTGCCGGACCCGTTCGGGTTCGCCACGTGGGTCGTTTCGGCGCGCACCGACACGCCGTTTGCGATCGTCACCGACCAGTGCCGCCGGGTCGAGGTCTATACGCCGACGCCGCTCGAGCTCGTCGAGCCGCAACTCGACACGGGCGTCGTCGCGTTTGAGCGGCCGGGTGCCGCGATGGTCTCGCCCGCGGTCATCGCCCTCACCCAGGCCCGCGGGATCGTCGACGAGGTCGCGATGACGGGCGCCCACGTCTGCTGGGGCCCCGACGGCTGGGCGGGCGACCTCGCCGCCGTCGTCGACCGCCTGGCCCAGCCGGTCGTCGTCATCGCGCCCGCCGGCCCGAAGCTCGACGCGCTGGCCCGCAGCGTCCGGGCGCAGTTCGCGGGCACCGGCACCGAGGTCCTCGTCGCGCCGACGGCCGACGACCTCCAGGTCGCCCAGGTCGCCCAGTCGGCCACGGCGAAGGTCGGCGCCCACCTGGCGGCCGACGAGCTGGCCAGGCTCCAGCGGTCGCGGATCATGCGGGCGCTCGAGGCGGTCCACACGGTCGTCCTCGACCCGCACGTCGCCCTCGCCGACGTCGTCAGCGAACACGACCGGCAGGTCCGCGTCCTCCTGGGCGCCGAGGGGCCGGGGAGGAACCAGATCGTCGCCCAGCTCGAGGCGATCTCGCCGTGGCTGCGCCTCGACATCGTCCCGGGCGACCAGCCCGGTCCCACCGTCATCGGGGTGGTCGAGTCGTGACCGCCTATCTCGACACGCCGCTCGAGCGGGCGACGGGTAAACGGACGGCGAAGGCCCTGGGGAAGCTGGGCCTCGAAACCGTCTCCGACCTGCTCTATCACTTTCCGCGCCGCTACGAGACGTTCGCGATGCTCACGCCCCTGTCCCACCTCGTCGAGGGCGAGGAGGCGTCGCTCGTGGGTCGCGTCGTCGACCGCAGGATTAGCCAGTCCCACCGCAACCGGCGGCTGTGGATGTTCTCGGTCACCCTCACCGACGGCACCGACGAGGTCCAGGCGACGTTTTTCGCCCGCTCGTCGGGCATGCTCAAGGGCCACGAGAAGCGCCTCGAGATCGGCACCCACGTCCTCGTCTCCGGCAAGGTCGGCCGGTATCGGGGCCATTGGCAGCTGTCGCACCCGGCCTACCAGGTCCTCGAGGACCGCGGCGACGTGGGGACGAAGGAGCAAGCGCAGGCCCTCGCGGCCACGCCGACCCCGATCTACCCGTCGGGCCAGGGCGTCGCGACGTGGACGATCGAGGCGGCGCTGCGGCCGATCCTCGACACGCTGACCAGCGACGACATCCCCGACCCGCTGCCGGAGGACGTCCGCGCGCAGCTGGGCCTGCCCGGAATCGTCGACGCGCTGCGGCTCATCCACCGCCCGCCGGCGCTCGGGGACGACAAGCCGGCCAGGCGCCGCTTCGCGTTCACCGAGGCGTTCGTCCTCCAGGTCGCCCTCGCCCAATCCCGCTCGCGCCTGGCCCAAGAACCCGGGACGCCGTGCCCGCCGCGTACCGGCGGCCTCTACGACCGGATCGTCGCCGGGCTGCCGTTCCAGCTCACCGAATCCCAGCAGAGTGCGCTGGCCGACCTCGAGGGGCGGATGGACTCGGACACCCCGATGAACGTCCTCCTCCAGGGCGACGTCGGATCCGGCAAGACGGTCGTCGCCCTCCTCGCGATGGCCCGCGCGATCGACGCCGGCGGCCAGGCGGCGCTCCTTGCCCCCACCGAAGTGCTGGCCTACCAGCACTTCCGCACGATCACGAACCTGCTGGGCCCCCTCGCGGGGATGGGGCAGGGGATGGTCCCCGTCGACCTCCTCACCGGGTCGACCCCCAAGGCCCAGCGCCGCCAGATCCTCGCGACCTGCGCGTCGGGGGCGCCCGCCCTCATCGTCGGCACCCACGCCCTGCTCAGCAAGGACGTCCAGCTGCCCGGGCTCGCGCTCGCGGTCATCGACGAGCAGCACCGCTTCGGCGTCAACCAGCGCGACGCCCTGCGCGCCAGCGCGGCCACGCACCCCCACATGCTCGTCATGACGGCGACCCCGATTCCCCGCACGGTCGCCATGACCGTCTTCGGGGACCTCGACACGGTGACGCTCGACCAGGTGCCGTCCGGGCGCCAGGGGGTCCAGACGTTCATCGTCTCGACCGGCCGCCAGGCGTGGGTCGACCGCGTGTGGGAGCGCGCGAAAGAAGAGGTCGACGCGTCCGGGCGCGTCTTCGTCGTGTGTCCGCGCATCGACGACACCGAGGGCGAGGACTCGCGCCCCCTCGCCTCGGTCGAGGCCGTCACCGCCCAGCTGCGTGCCCACCCCCTCCTGGCCGACGTCGGCATCGCCGCGCTGCACGGCCGCCACTCCAGCGCCGAAAAAGACCAGATCATGAGCGACTTTGTGCAGGGGAAGACCCCGATCCTCGTGGCGACGACGGTCATCGAGGTCGGCGTCGACGTGCCCGACGCGACGATGATGGTCATCATGGACGCCGACGCGTTCGGCCTGTCGCAGCTCCACCAGCTGCGCGGACGCATCGGGCGCGGCGACAAGCCGGGCGTCTGCCTCGTCATGACGGGCGCCGAGCCCGGCTCGACCGCCATGCGCCGGCTTGACGTGTTCTCGCAGACGGCGAACGGTTTCATCCTCGCCCAGGAGGACCTCGAGCTGCGCCAGGAGGGCGACATCCTCGGCGACGACCAGTCGGGGCGCCACTCCGGCCTCAAGCTCCTGTCCGTGCGCCGCGACGGCACTCTCATCTCGCAGGCCCGCGACGCGGCGATCGCCCTCGTCGCGAAGGACCCCACTCTGGCGGAGCACCCGGCGCTGGCGCAGGCGCTCGCGGCCGTCCATCCCGATCAGCAAGCCTATTTGGAACGCGGGTAACCACTGATGACGAGAATTGTTGCCGGCAGCGCGAAAGGCGCCGCCCTCAAGGTGCCCTCCCAGGGCACCAGGCCGACGTCCGACCGGGTCCGCGAGGCGATCTTCTCGCGGCTGGCCTCGTGGGGCGCGATCGAGCGTGCCCGCGTCCTCGACCTCTACGCGGGGTCGGGGGCGCTGGGGCTCGAGGCGCTCTCGCGGGGGGCCCGCAGTGCCGATCTCGTCGACGCGTCGGAGCAGGCGTGCCGGGTCGCGCGCGCCAATGCCCGCTCGACCGGGCTGGGCGCGCGCGTTTATCGGGCCGACGCCGCCGCCTATCTGGGGCGCGGGGGCGAGTGGGACCTCGTCTTCGCCGATCCGCCCTACGCCCTCGATTCCGCCGAACTCGACCGCGTGATCGCCCTCATCGGCGAGCACGTGAGCGACGATGCCGTCGTCGTCATCGAACGGGCGACGCGCGATGGCGCACCGGCCCCGGCGCCGTGGGGCAGCGCCTGGGAATCGAAGGCATACGGGGAAACCACGGTGTGGTACAGCGACGTTGCCCAGAAAGACGCCTAGCCTTAGCCCTATGACCACTGTCCTTATCCCGGGATCGTTCGATCCGCCGACGCTGGGCCACGTGGCCCTCGTCGCGCAGGCTCGGCGCCTGGCCGACCGCGTCGTCGTCGCCGTCGCGCAGAACACGGCGAAGCGGGGGATGTTCCCGCCGGCGCAGCGCGTCGACCTCCTCCGGCAGGCCCTCGCCGACTTCGACGGCGTCGAGGTGTGCCTGTGCGAGGGGCTGGTCGTCGACCTGGCGCGCCAGGTGGGCGCCGACGCGCTGGTCAAAGGGGTGCGTGGGGCAGTGGATACCGACAATGAGATCGCCCAGGCCACCCTCAACCGGCGCCTCGGCGGGATCGATACATTTCTCGTGCCCACGCTGCCCGAATGGGCGGCCGTCTCGTCGTCAGCGGTCCGCGAGATCGCTGCGACCGGGGGCGACGTCACCGAATTTGTACCCGAGGCGGTTGCTGCCGCGCTCGCTACCCGAACGGGAGAGGACCACCATGACCACTGAAGGAACGAGCGACGAGCCGATCTACTCGCGCTCGGAAGTCATCGACATTCTCGATCAGATCGCGGCGACGCTGGGGGAGGCCCGGGCCGTCCCGTTCTCGGCGAACGTCATCGTCAACCAGGCCGAGATCCTCGAGCTCATCGAGAACGCGCGTGAGGCGCTGCCGCACGACGTCGTCAAGGCCGACGAGATCGTCGGCAAGGCGCACGTCGTCCTCGACAAGGCCGACGACGAGGCCGAACAGGTGATGGTGAATGCCGACACGTACGCCGAGCAGAAGCGCAGCGAGGCCGACACGTATTCGTCGAAGACCCGGTCCGAAGCCGACGCCTACGTCAACCAGGCCCACGCCGATGCCGACGCCGACGCGAAACAGCGGGCGGCCGCGGCGAAGCAGCAGGCGGACGAGATCGTCGCCAAGGCCAAGGCGCAGGGGCGTCAGATCCTCGAGGAGGCCCACGCGCACGCGAAAGAACTGGTCAAGAACGAGACGGTGTATCGCGAGGCCGTGACCCGCGCCGAGGGGATCCTCGCGAAGGCCCGCGAGGACGGTAACCGGATGACCGACGACACGAACCGCTACGTCGCCGAGCAGCTGTCCAAGCTCGAAGAGGCGGCGTCGGCGATCGCCAAGCAGGCCCGTTCGGGCCGCGACCAGATGGGCCGCCGGTGAGCTCTCCGTCCCGCCTCGTCCTCGACATCCGCGACCTGCCCCAGCGGGTGGGCGCTTTCGCGCACCACGACATCACCTACACGGTCACCGAGCCGTGGGGGACCCCGGTGATCGCGGTCCCGCCCGGCACCGAGCTCGCCCTCAGCGTCGACCTCACGTCGATCGAGCAGGGCGTCCTCGCCCGGATCCGCACGCACGCCGTGGCGGTGGGCGAATGCGTCCGCTGCCTCGACCCGGTGGAACGCGAGGTCGACGTCGACACGTCCGAGGTCTTTTACCTGAGCATCGAGGTCGCGCTCCTCGAGGGTGACGACGAGGAGGATGCCACGGATTTCGCCCTCATCGAGGGCGATTCCGTCGACCTCACGGGGCCGCTCCTCGACGCGATCGTGTCGCAGCTGCCCTACCAGCCCCTGTGCTCGCCCGACTGCCCGGGACTGTGTCCGACGTGCGGCGTGCCGCTGCGGAGTGCGGAGCCGGGCCATCACCACGAGGTCGCCGACCCCAGGTGGCAGGCGCTTGAAGGGTTCTTTGGGAAGGATGACGAATGAGTAAGCCGAAGCCGGCAGGCGATTTGCTCGAGGCCTGGGGGATCGACATCGACCCCGAGATGCTCGTGCTCGCCCTCACCCACCGGTCGTTCGCGAACGAGCAGGGCAAGATCCCGACGAACGAACGCCTGGAGTTCCTCGGCGACGCCGTCTTGCAGCTGGTCGTCACCGAGCTGCTCTACCGCCGCTACCCCGACCACCCGGAGGGGCATCTGGCGAAGATGCGCGCGGCCACGGTGTCGCAGACCCCGCTGGCCCAGGTGGCCCGCAGCCTCCACCTCGGCGAATATCTGCTGCTGGGCCGCGGCGAAATCAAAACGGGCGGCGCCGACAAGGACTCGATCCTCTCCGACACGGTCGAGGCGCTGATCGGCGCCACCTACCTGTGCCATGGCCTCGAACCCACCCGCGCGATCGTCGAGCACCACCTGGCCGACCTCCTCGACCAGGTCCTCCAGCGGGGCGCGTCGATGGACTGGAAGACCCGCGTCCAGGAGGTCGCCCAGTACCTCGAGATCGGCCCCGTGGTCTACGACGTCGCGGGCGAGGGACCCGACCACCAGCGCACGTTCACCGCGAAAGTGCTGATCGACGGCAAGAAGTGGGGCTCCGGCCAGGGGTCGTCCAAGAAGGTCGCCGAACACGTCGCCGCCCAGCGGGCGCTCGACGCCCTCGTCGACGCCTACGACATCGAGGGCGCCCACGGCTTCGACGACATCCAGGTGCGCTCGCCGCGTGCCTGAGCTGCCGGAAGTCGAGGTCGTCCGCCGCGGCCTCGCCGCGCACGTCACCGGCGCGCAGATCCGGGAAATCCGCGTCCTCCATCCCCGCGAGATCCGCCGCGAGGACGGGGGAGAGGCGGCGCTCGATGCGCTCGCGGGCGCGAGGATTCAGGCGGTCGTTCGCCGCGGGAAGTTCTTGTGGCTCGCCCTCGACCGGCCCGTCGCCCTCGTCGGACACCTGGGGATGTCGGGGCAGGTCCTCGTCAATGCGCCCCAGTCCCAGCTGCCCCGGCACACCCGTCTGGTCATCGACACGGATTCCGGCGTGCGCCTTGACATCGTCGACCAGCGGATGTTCGGGTGCTGGTGGACGTCGCCGGTTGTTCCGACGGACGATGCCGCGCCGGCGGGTACTGGCAGCGACTCGGTGCTGTTGCCCGAGGCCGTGGCCCACGTCGCCCGTGACGCCCTCGATCCCGCGCTTGACGTCGCCGCGGCGGCCCGGCTCGCGCGAACGAAGGCGCGTCCGATCAAGGCCGTGCTGCTCGATCAGCAGATCGTCTCGGGTATCGGCAACATTTACGCTGACGAGACCCTGTTTGCCGCCGGGATTCACCCGGCGAAGCGGGCGCGCCGGCTCACCCAGACGCAGATGGAGGGCCTCTATCGGACGGCCGGGCAGGTCATGCGCGAGGCGCTGGCGCAGGGCGGGACGTCCTTCGACGCCCTCTATGTCGACGTCGCCGGGCACCCCGGCTACTTCCAGCGGTCGCTGGTGGCCTATGGGCGCGCGGGGCAGCCGTGCGTGCGGTGTTCGACGCCGCTGACGTATGTGGTGGTCGCGCAGCGCGGGTCGCACATCTGCCCGCAGTGTCAACCTTTTGGGCGGCGTCGTTAAGATCCGGGCCGTCATCTGGTTACGATAGAACTTATGAACTCGACGCTCGATACGAAGATTGATCCGCCGGTTAGGGTCATGATCATTGATGACCACGAGATTGTCCGCCGCGGGATCGCCGAGATCGTCGACCGCACCGATGGCCTCGAGGTCGTGGCCGAAGCAGGCTCGGTCGACGACGCCCTGCGCCGTGCCGTCCTCGTGCGCCCCGATGTCGTCCTCGTCGACCTTCAGCTGCCCGACGGCACGGGTATCGAGGTCATGCAGCGGATGCGCGAGGACCTGCCGCAGGCCCGCCCGATCGTCTTGACCTCGTTCGACGACGACGGCGCCCTGTCCGAGGCGCTGGCCGCCGGCGCCCGTGCATTCGTCCTCAAGACGGTCCGCGGCGCCGAGATCACGGACGTCATCAAAGCCGTCGCCGACGGGCGTGTCCTGCTGGACGAGCGCACGGTGACCAGGCGGCGGGCCGACCACGAGGACCCGACGGCCGACCTCACGCCCTCGGAGCGTCGCGTGCTCGGGCTCATCGGCGACGGGCTGTCGAACCGCGAGATCGGCGAGCGCCTGGGCGTCGCCGAGAAGACGGTGAAAAACCACATCACGTCGCTGCTGTCGAAGATGGGCCTGCAGCGGCGGACACAGGTGGCCGCGTGGGTTGCCGGCCAGCGTTCGGTCGCGTGGCGCGAGAACGAGAAGAAGCAGTCGTAAAACCCCTGCCCGCCCGGTGACGTCGCCGGGCGGGTGTGTCTTCGGGCCGACGATGTCGTCGGCCTAGGTGAGCGGTACCCTCCAGGTGATCGCCAGGCCGCCCTGCTTCGACGGGGTCATCGTGAAGGTTCCGCCGTGGCGGCGTGCGCGCGACGCCAGGTTCTCGAGGCCCGACCGGCGCATCTGCCGGGGATCCAGGCCGCGGCCGTCGTCGGCGACGTGCACCCACACGTGGCCGGTGGCGCCCTCGCCCTCGACGGCGACCGTCACCTGGACCGAGGACGCGTGGGCGTGGCGGGCCGCGTTCGACAGCGCCTCGCGGACGACCGCGACGACGTCGTCGGCCCTATCCGGCCCGATGCGGGCGTCGAAGGCGTCTGCCAGGCCGTCGTCCGCGTCCGACGAGACCGGCTGGTTATCGAGCGACAAGACGAGCGACGGCGCGAAGCCCAGCGCGTTGCGGGCCAGCGACGTTTCGCGGCGCAGGCGCTCGACGAGGATGACCGTCGGGTCGGGGTCGCGGAGGTTGTGGACGATCGAACGGATCTGCTTGACCGAGTCGTCGACGCTGGCCAGCGCATTGTCGAGGGCGGCGACCTGGTCGGACACCGACACCGACTCGCCGGAGGAAATCCGGTCCTTGATCTGTGCCAACACCATGCCGGTGGCAAACAGCTGCTGGATGGCCAGATCGTGGAGGTCCTCGCCGATGCGCGTCCGCTCGTCGAGCAGCGACGCCAAATCCTCGGCGTGGCGGGCCGACGCCAGCTCGAGCGCGAGGGCCGCCTGCGAGGCCACCGACTCGGCCATCGCCAGCGATTCGCGCGAGAACTCCTCGCGGTCGGGCAGTCGCAGGAGCAGGAGGACGCCGGACGGCTTGCCGCGGGCCAGCAGTGGGGCGTAGAGGGCCGGGCCGAACTGGGCGAGCGCCTTGACACGCATCGTCGTGGCTCGCTGCATCGAGTCGACGATGAGGCCCTGGCCTTCCCGCAGCACCGTCATCGCGCGGCCGTTGGGCGGGAACACCATCCCGATGAGGCCGTCCGTGAGGGCGCCATCGGCGAATTCGCAGGCCCACGTGTCGCCGACGCTGGGAAGGATCATGAGGGCCGTGTCGGCCTTGGCGACCGAGCGGATCCGTTCGGTAATGAGGGCGAGGGCGTCCTCCTCGTCGGCGCCCTCGAGCAGCGTCGTCGTCAGCTGCTGCGAGACCCGAATCCACTGCTCGGCCGCCCGCGCCTGCTCGTACAGCTGGGAGTTTTCGACGGCGACCGCGGCGATGGCGGCGAGGACGCGAAGGTCCTCGAGATCCGTCCTCCGGTAGCCGCCGGGCTTGTCGCACAGGTAGAGGCGCCCGTAGACCTGCTCGTGAATCCGCAGCGGCGCCCCGAGGAACGACGTCATCGTCGGGTGGCCGTCGGGGAAACCGGTGAACGCCGGGTCGTGGGCGAGGTCGTTGATGATGATCCCGTCGTCCACCGGGATCTGGCCGATGACGCCGCGTCCGACAGGCGGGTGGCCGATACGTGTCGCCAGCTCGGGACTGAGCCCGTGCTGGTAGAACGCCGCCGTCTCGCCACGGTTGTCGAGGACCGACAGGGCGCCGTAGGGCGAGTCAGAGATCTCGCAGGCGACGTCGACGAACCGTTGGAGGACGGCGTCGAGCTTGAGCGTCCCGATGAGCGAGAGCAACGTATCCAGCGAGACGCGATGGAACGAGGAAATGTCTGTCGGGGTCATAGGGTCTCCTGGGCGAGGGCGTCGGCGTAGGCCGCGTGGGTTCGGGCAAGCTCGGCGTGGGGGCCGCGGGCGATCACCCGGGCCGGCGCGCCCACCGTGGGCGCGCCGATGATGAGCACCTCGTCGGCTGCCGACAGCGCCGACAGCCGGTGGGTGACGAGGAGGACGCCGCGCCCGGCGTGGCGCGCGGGGCCCAGCAGGTCGGCGACCAGCTGGTCGGCGAGGGCGGGATCGAGGTGCTCGGCCGGTTCGTCGAGCAGCATGCAGGGTGCCGGCGAGGCGAGGGCGCGGGCGAGGAGGAGGCGCCGCCGCTCACCGCCCGAAATCGTCGTCGCACCCGACGCGACGAGCGTGTCGAGGCCGTCGGGCAGCCCGTCGACCCACCCGCCCAGCCCGGCCTCGGCGAGGACGAGGCGGGCCTCGTCCTCGGCGAGGTCGCCGCGGGCGACCCGCAGGTTCTCGAGGACGGACGTGTCGAAGACGTGGGCGTCCTCGGTCGTCAGCGACACGAGCTGGGCGGCCTGGGGGCGCGGGATCGTCGAAATGTCGTGCCCGCCGACGGTGACGCGGCCGGCGTGCGGCGGAATCATCCCGGCGAGGGTGTAGAGGAGCGTCGACTTGCCAATACCCGAGGGCCCGACGATGCCGAGCGCCCGCCCGGGTTCGAGGGTGAGCGAGACGTCCTCGAGGAGCGTGGGGCCGCCGGGCCAGCCCACCGAGATGCCCTGGGCCTCGACGACCGGGGCGACCTCAGTGACGTCGATCGGCGTCGTCGCGATCGCCTGGTCGTTGCCGGCGTCGAGCAGGAGCGTGATGCGCTCGGCGGCCTCGGCCGAGCGGACGAGCTGCGTCGCCGCGGGGCCCAGCTGGGCGGTCGCCTCGAAGGCCGACAGGGGAGTGAGGGCGAGGACCGCGAGGGCGACCTCCGATACCTGCCCCGCGTGGACCCCCTGAATCCCGAGGTAAGTAATGATGATGACCGCGGCGACCAGCGAGAACGTGTCGGCCGCGGCCGACCAGGCGGCCGGGTAGGCGGCCCGGTTCGCGCTGCGCTTGAGCTGCTCCTCGCGTTCGGCGAGGTCGCTAAACGCGCGATCGAGCTGCCCCGAGACGCTGAGCTCGTCGGCGTGGTCGAGGATCCGCACGCCGGCGTCGGTCACCTCGGTACGGGCCGACAGCTGGGCGCGTTCGGCGATCCGCGACGCGCGCATGGCGAGCAGCGGCGCCCCGACGCCCGAGAGCACGAGGGCGAGGAATAGGACGAGGCCACACAGGGGCGAGATGAAGGCGATGCCGATGCATGTGAACACCGAGACGATTGCGGCGACGACGAAAGGCAGCATCGACTTGACGACCAGCTCGCCGACGGCGTCGACGTCGGCGCCCACGCGGTCGAGGAGGTCGCCGCGCCGCAGGCTCCACACGGCCGCGTTGTTGTGGTCGGCCAGCCCGGCGTAGATGCTGGTGCGCAGCGTCGCCATGCCTTCGAGTGCGACGCGGTGCGAGGCCAGCCGTTCGAGGTAGCGGAACAGCGCCTTCGAGATCCCGAAGAAGCGCACGGCGACGACCGCGGTGTTGAGCTGGAGGACCAGCGGCATCTGCGAGGCGCGGGCGATGAGCCACGCCGACGTGGCGCCCAGGGCGACGGCGGCGCCGAGGCCGGCCGACCCCAGCAGGCACGCGAGGGCGAACTGTTTCCAATCGACGGACAGCAGCGGGAGGACGCGGCGCAGCGCGCGGCGTTCGGTCGGGGTGAGGGCGATGCTCACTGGTAGGTCACCTCCGCCTCGAGCGTGTCAAGCAGTGCGGGCATGTAGGCCTCCTCGGCCTCGGCGGCCTGGGGCACCTGCGGCGTGAATTCCTCGGCCTCCTCGGGCGTAAACGGCCGCGACTCCACGGTAATGACGTGGCTGGCCCGGGCCGACAGTGCCGGCCGGTGGGCGATCGCGAGGACCGTGCGGCCCTGCCCGATGAGCGCGTCGATCGCGTGGAGGACATGCTGTTCGAGCGTCGCGTCGAGGTGGGCCGTCGGCTCGTCGAGGACGACCAGGGGCTCAGCGCTCAAGAGGACGCGGGTGAGGGCGAGGCGCTGCCGCTGCCCAACGGACAGGCCGACGCCGCCCTGCCCGATTGGTGTGTCCCAGCCGTCCGCGGCCTGGGCGACGACCTCGTCGAAGCCGGTGGCCCGCGCGGCCTGCTCGAGCGCCTCGTCGGTGACCGAAGGCGCCGACCATGTGACATTCTCGCGCAACGTCCCCGGCAGAATGACTGGTGACTGGGGCAGCCAGGCGATCTGGCGCCACCACTCCTCGCGCGGGAACTCGGCGACGTCGATGCCGCCGCAGGTCACGCGGCCGCGGTCGGCGCTCAGGCGGCCGAGGGCGACCATGAGTGCCGTCGTCTTGCCTACCCCGGACGGCCCGGCCAGCACGGTGAGGGAGCCGGGAGGAACCTCGCCGCTGATCCCCGCGGGAGCCCACGCGCCACGCGCCGCGACCCACAGGTCGTCGAAGACGACTGGGGTGCGGGAAAGGTCGGGGACCTCGGCGGTGCCTTCGGACGGGATCGGCGTGTCGAGGACGTCGAAGACGGCGTTCGCGGCGGCGACGCCGTTGGCGGACGCGTGGAACTGCTTGCCGACCTCGCGGATCGGCTGGTAGACCTCGGGGGCCAGCATGATGATCGTCAGGCCGGTAAACAGGTCGATGTTGCCGTAGACCAGGCGCATGCCGACCTCGACGGCGACGAGGGCGACGGACAGGACCGAAATGAACTCGAGGACGGCGCCCGAGAGGAACGCGACCCGCAGCGTCGCCATCGACGACGACACGAATACCTTGCCGATCGAGTCGATCTCGCGTTCCGGCCCCTTCTCGCGGCCGAGCGCCTTGAGGGTCGGCAGGCCGGCGATGAGGTCAAGAAGCTGGCGTCCCTGTCGCTGCATCGTCGCCAGCCGTTTGTCGGAGAACGTCTGGGTCAGTCGGCCGATGAGGATCATGAAGACGGGGATCAGCGGGATCGTGATGAGGGCGACGATCGCCGAGATCCAGTCGAGAAGAAGCATGACGAGGAGCGTCAACGGGGTGACGGTGACCGCCAGCATGAGCTGGGGGAGGTAGTCGACGAAGTACGGCGTGAGGTCGTCGAGTCCCCGGCTGGCGAGCGTCGCCGTGTCGGCGCCTTTGGCCGCCATCCAGCGTGGCCCGAGCTTGGCGGCATGGGACAGCAGGCGCTGCCGCAGCTGGATGATCGCGCTGTGCGCGCTCTTGTGGGCCTGCGTGGTGCGCAGGGCGACGAGGACGACACGGACGACGCCGATGGCCGCGAGGGCGATGAAGATGTTCTTGACGTCGGCCAGGTGGGCGTGGTGCGAGATGACCGGTGAAATGATCCCGGAGATGGCAAACGATTGGCCGATGACGGCTGCCGCTTGGATGAGGCCGAGGACGGCCGTGAGGATGATCCAGTGACGCGCCGAGCTGGCGTATCGCATGAGCCTGGGATCGAGAGGTTTCACGCTTGACTACCTTAAGAGTTTTGGGACGAATCGGTTCTATCCTAGCGAGACTTCCCGATACGACCGTGGGGCCGCCTCCTGGGAAGGAAGCGGCCCCACGGGGTCGATGAAAACGCTGGCCTAGGCCGCGAGGAACGACGCACCCTTACGGATGCTGCCCCACGGGAGGCCGGCGTTCGGGCCGGTCTCGTCAAGCGTCACGACGAACGGCATCCGCGTGTACGCCCACACCGTGTAGGCGAGGACGATCGGCACGCAGATGAGGGCGACGATCAGCATGAGGGTCAGCGTCGAGGACGACGCCGACGCCTGCGACAGCGTGAGCGAGTAGGCGTCGTTAATCGACGACTTCATCGCGTACGGAGCCATCGACGAGAACACCCAGGCCACCGCCATGGCGATACCGCCCGAGTGGACGAGGAACGCAACGAACGGCTTGCCCTTGTAGAGCAGGGCGACCGCAGCGATGAGGGCGAGCGCGCACAGGACCAGCGGGATCCAGGCGAGGCCCTGCGTCGAGTAAGCGAACTGACCCCACAGGGCGAAGATCGCGGCAACCGCGGTCGAGGCGATCGCCATCTTCTTGCCGAGGGCGCTGGCGCGCTCGGCGACGGCGCCGTCGGTCCTAAACGCCAACCACAGGAGGCCCTGCGTGGCGAACACGAGGCCCAGCATGATGCCGCCGAGGATCGTGTAGGGGGTGAGCAGCGACAGGAAGCCGTTGTTCGCCAGACCGCCCGTACCGGTGAGGTAGTGGTACGTCGTGGCGACGTCGATGTCCGACGCCTGGGCGCCCGCGCCCACCTCGACGACCTTGTTGGGGTTCGCGCGCTCGACGACCTCGATCTTCATGCCCTGGACGAGGTTGCCGAAGGCCACGCCGAAGAGGATCGGCACGAGCCACGCGGCGCCGGTCTGGAGTTTGTCCCAGCGGGCACGCCACTCGACGGACGCCACCTTCGAGCGGTATTCGATCGCCATGATGCGGATGATCAGGCAGACGAGGATGAGGAAGAGGGCGAGGTACATGCCCGAGAACATCGTCGCGTACCAGTTGGGGAACGCGGCGAACGTGGCGCCACCCGCGGTGAGCAGCCACACCTCGTTGCCGTCCCAGACGGGGCCGAAGGTGCGCTGGACCTGGGTCCGCTCGGCGTCGTTCTTGGCGACGAGCGGCATGACCATGCCGGATCCGATACCGAAGCCCTCAAGGACGAGGTAGCCGATCCACAGCACAGCGACGAGGATGAACCAGACGATTTGCAGCCAGGTAAGTTCCATTGTTCTTCTCCTTACTACTGCAGGCTCAGTACGCGAAGGAGAGGGCGTACGAGTTCGCCTTCCCCTCCGGCGTCGTGATCGGCTTGGACGTGTGGACGCCCTCGCGGACGTAGCGGCGCATGAGCAGGAACCACACGATGCCCAGGACCAGGTAGATCAGCGTGAACAGGATGACCGTGACGAGAACCTGGCCGGCGGGGACGACAGCGGACAGGCCGTCACGGGTGCGCAGGAACACGCCGTTGGGATCCATGTTGATCGGGTAGACGACGAAGGGCTGACGGCCCCACTCGGCGAACATCCAGCCGAACGACGCGGAAAGGAACGGCATCGGCAGCGAGATGATCGCCCACTTGGACAGAGCCGTCGACGTCGAGATCTTGCCCTTGTTGGTCGCGAAGAAGCCCCAGATGCACAGGACCGCGGAGAAGATCGCGAGGCCGATCATCAGGCGGAACGACCAGAAGCTGAGGATGATCGAGGGCGCCACGGAAGGCACGTCGAACGCCTGAGCGTAGAGGGCGTTGAGGTTGTTGACGCCGGCGACCTCGCCGTTGACCGAGTTCGTGGCGAGGAACGAGTAGACCCCGGGGATCTCGCCAATGTGGTGGATCTGGTCGCACGTGCCGTTGATCGGACCGAACGCCGCGATCGTGAAGGGTGCCTTGGTGGTCGTGTCGCACAGGCCCTCGGCCGCCGCCATCTTGGCGGGCTGGTGTTCGAAGATCTGCTGGCCGTGGATGTGGCCGGTCAGGCCAACGAGGATGCCGCCGATCGCGAGGACGAGAATGCTGAACCGCGAAATCGGGTGCCACACGTTGCGGGCCTCCTCTTCGCCGCCGTTACGCGCGGCGCGGACCATCCACCAGAGGCTGACGCCCGCCATGAAGGTGCCGGCGAGCATCCACGACGCCGAGATGACGTGGGTGATTTCCGCGCCGAACGCCGGGTTGGTGAGGACCTTGAAAAAGCCGCCCATGCCGTCGAGCTCGGCGCGACCCGTCTTGGCGTTGACGACGGCACCGACCGGGTGCTGCATCCACGCGTTCGCCGCGACGATGAAGCATGCGGAGATGTTGACGCCGAGCGCAGCGAGCCAGATGCACACCGTGTGGGCTTTGGCCGAGATGCGGCCCCAGCCGAAGATCCACATACCGAGGAACGTCGACTCGAGGAAGAACGCGATGAGCGCTTCGCAGGCCAGGGGCGCGCCGAAGATGTCACCGACGTAACCGGAGTACTGCGACCAGTTCATGCCGAACTGGAACTCCTGGACGATACCGGTGGCAACACCGAGCGCGAAGTTGATGAGGAAGAGTTTCCCGAAGAACCGTGTCGCCTTCAGCCATTCGTCTTTGCCCGTGCGGTACCACATCGTCTGCAGGATCGCCGTGGCCAAAGACATGCCGATGGTGAACGGAACGAGAATGAAGTGGTAGACGGTGGTAATGCCGAATTGCCACCGCGCCAACATGAGCGCATCGAGCGCTGCGGGGGCTACCGTCATGAGACTCGCCTTTCCGTTCGTAAGTTGGGACAAACTGACTGGGGTATCAGTGGCCTAAGCCAAGCTGACATCCATGTCACCAACATACTAAAGTCCCTTGTGATTTGTGACCAAATGCGTCCTGTTGCGGGGGTGTCGGCGGCCCTTTAGCGGGCGCCGTCCGCACCGAGTGTGCGATAATGACTCCAGCCTCCCGGCCGCCGCACCGCGACCGGGTTCCGGATCCATGACTGGTGTCCGGCGCTTTTGTGGCGTGACGGCATAAGGTTTCCGCCCTGGGCCAGCGAGCTTTCGGGGCGGGGTAAGTTCCGTGGGAGCGGGTGCGCGCCCTCGCGGCATGGAGAGACACGTGAATAACGACAACGCTGACCAGCCGCAGCCCGCGGTGCGTCCGCGTCCGGCCGCAGCTTTGCTGTTCCAGGCGCCGGATCCGGCAATGGTGGCACCCCAGCCCAGGCGACAGGCAAGCGATCACGACACCGACTCGTCTGATAACGGGTCTGGCCGCGACGACTCGGCCGGCTCGCGCGGCAAAGAGCGGCCCGCGCGCCGACGTGGCCAGAAAAAGGCCCAGGCGGCTGACACCAATAAAAAAGAGGACGCGAAAAAAGAGTCAACAGGTGCCCCCGAATCCGAGGATTTGGATACGGATGGCTCAACAAAATCCCAGCGTACGCGCAAACGCGTCCGGAAAACAGCTTCGGATAAGGGCGAGGACGCCACGGCGCAGGCCGCGGCAGACGAGTCGACGGCCCGTTCGGCGGAACCCTCCGACGCGGACGAGTCCGACGAGCAGGGGACGCATCGGCGGCGCCGCCGCCGGTCGCGGCGCAGCAGCGCCGAGGCGAACCCGGAAGACGAGATCACCGCGCTGAAGGGGTCGACCCGCCTCGAGGCCAAGCGGCGCCGTCGGCGCGAGGGGCGCAAGGAGTCTCACCGCCACCACGCGATCACAGAGTCCGAGTTTCTGGCCCGCCGCGAGTCGGTGGACCGCCGGATGCTCATCCGCGAACGCGACGGCCTCAACCAGATCGCGGTTATCGAGGACGGCCTCCTCGTCGAGCACTACGTCGCCCGGCACACCCAGACGACGATGGTCGGGTCGGTCTACCTCGGCAAGGTCCAAAACGTCCTCCCCTCGATGGAGGCGGCGTTTATCGACCTCGGCAAGGGGCGCAACGCCGTCCTCTATGCCGGCGAGGTCAACTGGGACGCGGCGGGCCTGTCCGGCCACCCGCGCCGCATCGAGCAGGCGTTGAAGGCCGGCGACACCGTCCTCGTCCAGGTGACGAAGGATCCGATCGGCCACAAGGGCGCCCGATTGACCGCCCAGGTCACGTTGGCGGGGCGCTACCTCGTCCTCGTGCCGGACGGCGCGATGACCGGTATTTCCCGCAAGCTCCCCGACAAGGAACGGCGGCGGCTGAAGAAGCTACTCAAGACCATCGTTCCCGAAGGCCACGGCGTCATCATTCGCACGGCCGCCGAGGGCGCGACAAAGGAACAGCTTGAGGCCGACGTCAATCGCCTGCTGGGCCAGTGGGAACAGATCCAGGCGAAGGAAAAGCAGGCCTCGAAGGCGCCGTTGCTGCTGCACGGCGAGCCGGAGCTGGCCCTCCGCGTCGTCCGCGACGTCTTTAACGAGGACTTCCGCGAGCTCGTCGTCGAGGGCGACAACACGTGGAAAGAGGTCTCGACCTACGTCAACGAGTACGCGCCCGACCTTGCCGATCGTATGGAGAAGTGGACGGGAACCGAGGACCTGTTCGCCGCGAACCGCGTCGATGAGCAGCTGGCCAAGGGGATGGACCGCAAGGTGTGGCTGCCCTCGGGCGGTCACCTCGTCATCGACCGTACCGAGGCGATGACCGTCGTCGACGTCAACACGGGCAAGTACACCGGCGGCGCCGGCGGCACGCTGGAAGAGACGGTGACGAAGAACAACCTCGAGGCGGCCGAAGAGATCGTCCGGCAGCTGCGACTGCGCGACATCGGCGGCATCATCGTCATCGACTTTGTCGACATGGTCCTCCCGTCGAACCGGGATCTCGTCCTGCGGCGCCTCATCGAATGCCTGGGGCGGGACCGCACCCGCCACCAGGTCACCGAGGTGACCAGCCTGGGCCTCGTCCAGATGACCCGCAAGCGCGTGGGACAGGGCCTCGTCGAGGCCTTCTCGACGCCGTGTGAGTGCTGCGAGGGCCGCGGCTTCATCGTCCACGAGGACCCGGTCGAGAAGCAGGGCGCCCAGCCGGCGCAGCCGAAGCGGACCAAGCGTCAGCGGGCCGAGAAGAAGGCCGACCAGGCCGACCAGCGGGCCAAGGCCAAGACGCGGGCCGCGAAGTCGATGTCGCAGATCGCCCAGGCGTCCAAGCACGACGACGCCGCCGAGACGAAGGCGCCCGACCAGGCCGTCACGGAGCCGGTGGTGGAGAAGGAACGTGAGACCAAGGCGTCCTCGCGTCCGGCGGCCAAGCGCCGTGCGGAGAAGAAGGCCGAGCAGGCCGAGGCGACGCCGCAGGCGCCGAGCCAGGGGCAGACCCACGAGGCGGCGACGTCCGAGCCTCGGGTGGCCTCGGACGCCGGTGCGGTCATCATCTCGGATCTCGACGAACTCAAGGCCAGCCGGGCCAAGGCTCCCAAGCGGGAGCGCAAGGCCAAAGCGCAGACCCTCGACATCGAGCTGGGCGAGGGGCCGACGACGCCGAAGAAGCGGCCAACGTCGCGTTCCCGCAAGGCCGCGACGGTCAGCCAGGCGTCATCGAGTGGGGGGTCGGGCTCGGCCGCCCTCATCATTGAGGGCTAAGTCGTGTCAAAAACCACAGGTTCGGGCAGGCGCTTGAGTTTGCCCGGGCTTGCGCCGCTAAGCTAGTCTGGTTCGTCGGTGCTAGTTCCCGCTCCCAGCGGGCGGCGTGGTGGACGAAATCTCGCGATTTTGTCCCAAGCAAGTGAAGCAATCTAGTAGGAAATGAGCAACAACGTGGTCTACGCGATCGTCAAGGCGGGCGGCCGTCAAGAAAAGGTGTCCGTAGGGGATGTCGTCGTTGTCGACAAGCAGGACGCCGAGGTCGGCGCGACCGTCGAGTTTGCGCCGGTCATGATCGTTGACGGCGACCAGGTCGTCACGGACGCCAAGGCCCTCGAGGGCAAGACGGTGACGGGTGAGGTGCTTGCTCAGACCAAGGGCCCGAAGATCCGCATCCTCAAGTTCAAGAACAAGACCGGCTACCGGAAGCGTCAGGGCCACCGCGCCCAGCTGACCGAAGTGAAGATCACCGGTATCGCCTAGGTCAATTAAGGGAAGAAGGTCAAGAAATGGCACACAAGAAAGGTCTGGGTTCGTCCCAGAACGGTCGTGACTCGAACCCGCAGTACCTGGGCGTCAAGCGCTACGGTGGGCAGGTTGTCAAGGCCGGCGAGATCATCGTTCGCCAGCGCGGCACGCACTTCCACCCGGGCAACGGCGTGGGTCGCGGCAAGGACGACACGCTGTTCGCCCTGCAGGCCGGCGCGGTCGAGTTTGGCCGCCTGCGCGGCCGCAAGGTCGTGAACGTCGTCGCCGTCTAAGGCAGCGACTATTCACCAGTTTTTCTCTAACGGGGCCAGGGGTTTTCCCTGGCCCCGTTGGTCGTTCGCCCCGCAGAATGAAGGAGCAGGCAGTGGCGAGTTTTGTTGATCGCGTGACGATTTTTGTGCGCGGTGGCGACGGCGGTCACGGCTGCACGTCGATTCGGCGCGAAAAGTACAAGCCCCTGGGCGGCCCCGACGGCGGCGACGGAGGGCGCGGCGGCTCGGTGATCCTCGAGGTGTCGGAGCAGGTGACGACTCTGCTCGACTTCCACCACCGTCCGCATCGGTCGGCGTCGAACGGGACGCCCGGGATGGGCGCGAACCGGCAGGGGGCGAACGGTGACGACCTCGTCCTCCCGGTGCCCGCCGGCACGGTGGTCAAGGACGCGGACGGGACGATTCTTGCCGACCTCCACGGCGTCGGCACGCAGTTTGTTGCGGCGACCGGCGGAATGGGTGGCCTGGGGAATGCGGCGTTGGCGTCGAAGAAACGCAAGGCGCCGGGCTTCGCGCTGCTGGGCCTGCCGGGCGAAGAGCGCACGCTCGTCCTCGAGCTGAAGTCGGTGGCCGACGTCGCCCTCGTCGGGTTCCCGTCGGCCGGCAAGTCGTCGCTCATCGCGGCGATGTCAGCGGCCAGGCCGAAGATCGCCGACTATCCGTTCACCACGCTGACCCCGAACCTCGGCGTCGTCTCGGCCGGGGATGCGCGCTTCACCGTCGCCGACGTTCCCGGTCTCATCCCCGGGGCATCCCAGGGCAAGGGGCTGGGCCTCGACTTCCTCCGCCACATCGAGCGGTGCGCGGTGATCGTCCACGTCGTCGACACGGCAGTGTACGAGGCCGACCGCAACCCCGTCGACGACATCCGGGCGCTGGAGGCCGAGCTGGCGGCCTACACGTCGGGCCTCGACGAGCTGTCCGGCTACGTGCCGCTCATGGAGCGTCCGCGCCTCGTCGTCCTCAACAAGATCGACATCCCCGACGGGCAGGCGATGGCCGACTTCATGGCCGACGACCTCGCCGAGTTTGGCTGGCCGATCTACCAGGTCTCGGCGGTCACGCACGCGGGCCTCACCGAGCTGGCGTTCGCGCTGGCAAAGATCGTCACCGATGAGCGGGCACGCCACGAGGCCGAAGCCGAGGAGGTCGTCGAGGTGCTGCGGCCCCGCCCGCTGGGCGAGCAGCCGGCCGTCATCACCCGGCTCGGCGACGAGGACGAGGCGAAGTTTCAGGTGCGCGGCACGAAGGTCGAACGCTGGGTCGCCCAGACCGACTTTGGCAACGACGAGGCCGTCGGCTACCTGGCCGACCGCTTGGCGAAAGCCGGCGTCGAGGACGACCTCGTCAAGGCCGGTGCGGTGCCGGGCGACGCCGTCGTCATCGGCCCGGTCGACGGGGGAGTCGTCTTCGACTTCGAGCCGACGATCATCGGCGGCGCCGAGCTGTTGGGTGCCCGTGGCGAGGACCTACGCCTGGCCGAGAGCCAGCGGGCGTCGCGTGCCCAGCGGCGCCGCGAGTACCACGAGTGGATGGACGCGAAAGAGGCGGCCCGCCAGGAGCTCGTGCGCGAGCGCGAGGCCGGCCTGTGGACCGAGCTGGAGGACTAGCGATGGGGACCGACCCGCTCGATACGCGTCCCCGGGATCCCGCCGGGTTGCCCCGGGCCCGTCGGGTCGTCATCAAGATCGGCTCGTCGTCGCTGACGCGGGCCGACGGCGGCCTCGACCTCAACCGGCTCGACCAGGTGGCGGCCCAGGTGGCGGCCATGACGAAGCGGGGGCAGGAGGTCATCATCGTGTCCTCCGGCGCGATCGCGGCGGGGCTCGCTCCTCTGGGTTGGACTCAGCGGCCGCGTGAGGTCGCGAAGGCGCAGGCCGCGGCGGCGCTGGGGCAGGGGCTGCTGTTGGCGCAGTGGCGCACGGCATTCCAGTCGCACTATCGGCACGTCGCGCAGGTCCTCCTCACGGTGTCGGACGTGACGCGGCGCAAGAGCTACCTCAACGTCCGGCAGGCCCTGGGTGAGCTGTTGGCCGCGGGCGTCATCCCCGTCGTCAACGAGAACGACACGGTGGCGACCGACGAGATCAATTTCGGCGACAACGACCGTCTGGCCGCCATGGTCGCGCAGGCGATCTCGGCCGACGTCCTCGTCCTGCTCACCGACGTCGACGGGCTGTACACGGCGCCCCCGGGCACACACGGGGCTCGGCGGATCGGTCGGGTGGACGACATCGCCGAACTGGCGGGCATCAGTATGGGCGGGCGCGGCTCGCACGTGGGCACGGGTGGCATGGTGACGAAGATCCAGGCCGCCAGGATCGCCGTGGCGTGCGGTATCCCCGTCCAGCTCGCGGCGGCGGAGGACTTCGCCGACGTCGTGGCCGGAGCCGACTGCGGCACGTGGTTCGCCGCGGCCAGCGAACGCCGCCCCCAGCGGCTCGCGTGGGTTGCCCACGCGGCGTCGGTGGCCGGGCGGGTAACGATCGACGCGGGCGCGCTGGCTGCCCTCGTGCGCCACGGCTCGTCGCTGCTGGCGGCCGGCGTCACCGGGGTCGCGGGCGACTTCATGGCCGGCGACGTCGTCGGCCTGTGGTGCCGCGGCGACGAGGTGGGCCGCGGCGTCGTCGCCTTCGACTCGGAGGACGCCAGGCGGATCGCGGGGATGCGGATGGCCGACATGGACGGCGTCGTGCCCGCGGCGCGCCCGCTGGTGCACAGGGACGATCTCGTTCTGTTCGCATCCGCTAAGCGGCTGGCGTAACGTACCTCATATGGCGAGAACGATGGAATTACCCCCGGAAATCGAGGATCTGCTCCAGGCGTCACGCGGTGCCGCGCGTCTGCTTGCACCGACGACGGGAGCCGAGCGGCGCTCGGCGTTGGAAGCGATTGCCGACGCCCTGCTCGACCAGACGGATCAGATCTGCCACGCGAACGCCAAGGACATCAAGAAGGCGACGAAGTCGGGGATGAGCGAGGGCCTGGTCGACCGGCTCATGCTCGACAAGAAACGTGTCAAGGCCATCGCGGCGTCGGTCCGCGAGATCGCCCAGGCGCCCGATCCCTTGGGTGAAATCACTGCTGGGCGGCGTCTGGCGAACGGGATGGAGGCCCGCCAGGTTCGCGTCCCGCTGGGCGTCGTCGCCATGATCTACGAGGCCCGCCCCAACGTCACTGTTGACGCGGCGTCGCTGGCCCTCAAGTCGGGCAACGCCGTCGTCCTGCGTGGCGGGTCAGCGGCGAGGCGGACGAATCAGCAGCTCGTCGACATTATGCGCGACGCCGTGAAGAGCGTCGGCCTGCCGCGCAACGCGATTTCGACGGTCGACCAGTGGGGCCGCGAGGGCGCGGAGGCGCTCATGCACGCCCGGGGCCTCGTCGACGTCCTCATCCCGCGTGGGGGCGCCAACCTCATCGACACATGCGTGCGCGAAGCGACCGTGCCCGTCATCGAGACGGGGACGGGGAACTGCCACCTCTATATCGACGCGTCGGCTGACCTCGACAAGGCGCGCGACATCGCCGTCAACGCGAAGACCCAACGCGTCGGCGTCTGCAACGCGATCGAGACGCTGCTGCTCGACCAGGCCCGGGCACAGGCGGCGTTCGACGCGATCTGGCCGGCGCTGGCCCAGCGCGGCGTCACCGCACACGTGGGGCCGGTCGCCCGCGGCGTCCTCAGCTTGCCCGAGGACGGCTGGGTCGAGGGCGACGAGCAGGACTTCGCCACCGAATACCTCTCGCTCGATATCGCCATCGAGGTCGTCGACTCGGTGAGTGGGGCACTCGAGCACATCGCCCGCTACAGTTCGGGTCACACCGAGGCGATCGTCGCCGAGGACGTCGCGGCCATCACCCGTTTCATCGCCGGGGTCGATGCGGCCGCCATCGCCGTCAACGCGTCGACGCGGTTCACCGACGGCGGCCAGCTGGGTTTGGGCGCCGAGATCGGGATCTCGACGCAGAAGCTCCACGCCCGGGGGCCGATGGGGGTCGAGGCGCTGACCTCGACGACGTGGATTTTGTGGGGCGACGGCCATACCCGCTCGTGAGGGCCCGATGAGTCTCGTAGAATGCCCTCAGGATGGCGGATGGCGGATGGCAAGGGAGTGACACATGAGCTCAGAGGCGCCCTTTACGGGCTCTCGCATCGGCGTGATGGGTGGGACTTTTGACCCAATCCACCACGGGCACCTTGTTGCGGCCTCGGAAGTCCAGAACGTCTTCGGACTGGACGAAGTGATCTTCGTGCCGACCGCCACGCAGCCGTTCAAGAAGGGGCGCCGGGTCACCAGCCCGGAGCACCGCTACCTCATGACGGTCATCGCGACGGCGTCGAACCCCCATTTTTCGGTCTCGCGCGTCGACATCGACCGCGGCGGGGTGACCTACACCGTCGATACCCTGCGTGACCTGCAGAAACTGCGCAAGGGCGCCGAGTTTTTCTTCATCACGGGCGCGGATGCGTTGGCGAAAATCGTCGAGTGGAAGAACACCGACGAGCTGTTCCAGCTGGCCCACTTCGTCGGGGTGACCCGGCCGGGCCACGAACTGTCGGTCGACATCGCGGCGCCGAAGGACCGGTTCTCGCTGCTGTCGGTGCCGGCGTTGGCGATCTCGTCGACCGAGGTGCGGCAGCGGGCCAGCCGACGCGCCCCCGTGTGGTATCTCGTGCCCGACGGGGTCGTCCAGTACATCGGGAAGTACGGCCTGTACCGGGAGGATCTCCAGTGAGAGGTCGCTACCAGGGGTCGTATTCGGGCTCGTATGGCGACGCTCCGGACGGCTACGACGCGGGGCAGGACCTGGCCGACGCCCTCTTGGCTGCCGAGACCGGCGAGATCGAGACAACGTCTCGGCGCCCGTCCCAGCGGGCCCAGTGGTCGCCGCGTTCGGCCTATCGCGAGCAGATGCCGAAGCGCCTCCACGATCCCGACCACGAGGCGGCGCATGTGTCCCGGAACCCGGCGGGTCCCCATCGGGCGGCGCCGCCCCCGCAGCCGGATGAGCTGCGGCCGCAGCGCCGACAGTGGGATCAGCCCAGGGCCCATGCGGGCGCTGCCACGTGGGCGCCAGAGCCTTCCGCTCCGGCCCCGGCGGCGCCGCGCGAGTATCCCCGCAGGTCCGGGCAGCGGCGGCGTCCGTGCGATGCCCAGGTCGGGTGGCGGCCGATCGCCGAGGGCTATAAGCCGCTGGTCCCATATCCGGCACGCAGCCTGCGCCGGGAACGTGAGGGGGACGAGCCCGAGTCGTGGAAGTCCTCGCTGCTGCGCTGGTTCATCCTTTTCGTCGTCATTATTCTCATCGCGTTTTCGGTGGTGACCCTCATGGATCGGTCGGTCTCGTCGTCCGAGAGGGGCACCGAGACGTGGGATACTAGCGTTAACTGCGTGATTGTTTAGGCTTCCAGAAAGGACCCGCATGGATACGTTGGCCGAGTCGCTCGATATGGCACGCCAGGTCGCCCAGGCCGCACTCGATAAGCAGGCTGAGGACGTCGTCGTCATTGACGTGCACGAGCGTTTGCCGATGGTCGACGCGTTTGTCGTCGCATCGGCGGACAACGAGCGTCTGGTGCGGGCCGTGGGGGACGCCTGCGACGAGGCCTTGGCCAAGTTGAAGGTCAGCCCCCGGCGGTTCGAGGGCGACGACACCTATCAGTGGCTGCTCATTGACGCGGGGCGGATTGTCGTCCACGTCTTCTGTGGCGAGGAACGCGACCACTACGACCTCGTCCGCCTGTGGCACGATTCGCCGCACCAGCAGATCGAGCCGGCGGAGGCGGTGAAGTAATGGGCGCCAAGCGGGTCATCCTGTGGCGGCACGGCACGACCGACTTCAACACCGAGGGCCGCATCCAGGGGGCCTCGGACGTCCCGCTTAACGCCACGGGCCGCGAGGAGGCGCGGCTGGCGGCCGCACAGCTGGCCAAGCGGTTCATCCCGCTGTCGATCGTCTCGTCCGACCTCGGGCGCGCCCGCGAGACGGCGCAGGCGCTCGCCAACCTCGTCGACGTCGAGGTCACCGTGGATGAGCGGCTGCGTGAGCGGGCCTTCGGCAAGCTCGAGGGGCTGACGGCTAAAGAGATGCGCCGCGACTATCCGGACTTTTACGAGCGGTGGCGTAGCACGGGCGAGTGCCCGGTCGCCGGCATCGAGATGCGGCGCACGGTTGGCAAGCGCGTGTCCGAGGGGATCATCGACGCCGCGGCCCACGCCGAGGGCGGTCGTACCCTCGTCGTCGTGTCGCATGGCTCCGCCCTCACCCAGGGGCTTGTCACGCTGCTGGGGCTTGATCCCAGTGCATGGGCGGGCATCCGCGGGCTCGACAATGGCCACTGGGCCGAGATCCTCACGGCCGATCGCGCACCGAAGTGGCGGATCTCGACGTACAACGCCGGCGTGAAAGGCTGAGTGGGGTTCCTCACGTCGCCGGCGGTTTGGAGAATGACCGCCGGCCGGGTAGCCTTGAGGAGTCTTCAGGGGCTATGGCGCAGTTGGTAGCGCGCTTCCATGGCATGGAAGAGGTCGGGGGTTCGAATCCCCCTAGCTCCACTTGTGTGAACGTGACCGGTTTCCGGTCACGTTTTTTCTATGCGCCCAGGTCGCGGGGCGCGCCACCGCTGGCGCTCCGGCCCGCTTGTGAGCGTGATCAAAGAAGGTCACGTTCACCGGTTTGGGCCCATGAGCGTGATCACAGCGGACAGAACGATCACGTTCACGGGATGCCCCGGAGGGGGTACTCACAGTGCCTGCCTTGAGGACTGATATCGACCGTAATGTGGTCGAGTCCAGTCGTCGTGCGAGCCAAGGTACGCCTGATCACGATCACGCTTGCCTGGTGGCGTACTCGGCACCCACGGATATCCGAGGCGGTGCAGCTGTGGTGTGCAACGCCGGGCTTTTAACGAGGGCGCGCGAGAAGACCTCCGATATCCGTGAAGAGAAAAGAGGCAAGGGTGAAAACGTGGTTCATTACCGGTGTATCCCGAGGTTTTGGCCGCGAATGGGCGAGTGCTGCTTTGGAAAGAGGAGATCGTGTTGCCGGAACCGCGCGGGATCTTTCCACCATCGAGGACTTGGCCGATCGTTTCGGCGATAGCTTCCTGCCGATCCGTCTCGATGTCACCGATCGGACAGGGGATTACGCTGCCGTCGACCAGGCATCGAGGCACTTCGGTCGTCTCGACGTCGTCGTCAATAATGCCGGCTACGGCCAGTTCGGGATGGTCGAGGAGCTGAGCGAGGCAGATATTCGACGCCAGATGGAGACGAACTTTTTCGGCGCCGTGTGGGTCACACAGGCGGCGTTACCGATTATGCGTGCGCAAGGCGGCGGGCACATCGTGCAGGTTTCCTCCATCGCCGGGGTCACGGCAGTACCAAATCTCAGCGCTTATCACGCGTCGAAGTGGGCGCTCGAGGGCTTCAGCCAGTCTCTCGCACAAGAGACTGCGCGGTTCGGTATCCATGTGACCCTCGTTGAGCCGGGCGCCTTTGCTACCGATTGGGGTGGGGCGTCCGCCCAACGTGCTCACATGAGCACCGTCTACGACGCAGTGAGAGAAGACGCTGCTGCGGCATTCCGCAAGAATACACAAGGCAGCGCACCCGGTGATCCGGCGGCAAGCGCGGCCGCAGTTCTTGCGGTCGTTGATGCCGAATGCCCTCCGCTGAGGATCTTCCTTGGCGAGTATCCGCTTGCGATGGTCACAGCCGACTACAACCAACGGCTCGAGGTGTGGCATCAGTGGCAACACGTGTCTGCCGCCGCAAGCGGACACTAGACCGACCTCGGCGACCCTCTGGCTTGGAGCACGGTGAGGGGAGACGGCCAGTCGCCGAACTATTGGACCACAGTGAAAGGACCGTCCATGTCCACGCGTCATCCGACATCCGCGGTCGATATTCACGCGCATTTTGTCCCTACGGGATATCGCGACGCTCTTGCCGCTCGCGGTGTGACCACCCCCGATGGCTTTCCGATTCCGGCGTGGTCGGCTGATACTCATGTGGCGACTATGGACCGCTTAGGTATTGAGACCTCGGTCTTGTCATTATCCAGCCCGGGGGTCGTACCGTTTGGCTCGGATGCCCTCGAGTGGGCGCGCAGAGTCAACGATGAGGCGGCTATCATCGCGACCGAGTATCCCGGTCGGTTTCGGTTTTTCGGCACCGTGCCGTTGCCGGACGTGGAGGCCGCGTGTGTCGAGGCCAGACGCGTCATCGATGACCTGGGCGCGGCGGGAATCGTCCTCTTGACGCAGACAAACGGGGTCTACCTGGGTGATGCCGTCATCGAGCCACTGATTGAGGTTCTCGACGAACTCGCTGCTGTGGTATTCGTCCACCCCACGTCACCTGCGGGATGCAAGGCCGTCGATATGGGACGTCCGGCAGCATTTGTCGAGTATCTGGTTGACAGTACCCGCGCTTTCGTCAACCTCTACACCCATTCCGTCTTCACGCGGTATCCGCATATTCGGTGGATCGTCGCCCACAATGGGGCCTTGCTGCCTGACCTCGTCGACCGAGTCGACCTTCTCGCGCCACTCCTTCTCCCTCCGGATCCGGAGCGGGGAACGCTCGCGGATACGCTCGGCAGCCTCTATTACGAGATCGGCTCTTCGGCGCCGTTCCCCCGCGCTGCCGCTTCAGCCGCGGCGCTGACCGACTTTTCGCATCTGTTGCTCGGGACCGACTACCCGTATGCCCCTTTGACCGCTATCGAGGACAACCTCGCCGCGCTTCAGGCGGGGCACCTGGTCCAGGGAGCGCAGCTGCGGGCCTTGCTGATGGGGAATGCCCAGTCGATTCTTCTCAACACCGCGCCGTGATCGGCCACCACTAGCCAGTGTTTTCTTGCTGGGGGTCCCTCAGAGTGCCTGGAACGCCATCGTGCGACAACCGACGATAAAGGAGTGCTCGGTTTCACCACACAGAGCGAGGGATTTGAGAGACCGACCAGCCTGTGTTCTGACGTGGCTCGTCGCTGTCGTTATGAGTGACGTCACCAAAGAGGTGCAGCCGGGGTGATGACAGAACGAGTGAGGGAGACACAATGACAAGCGATACGATGCAAACCGCCGCCGTGGCGCTCGGGACGTGGGCCTGGGGGGACAGCGGCCAGAGCGGTGATGGGTATTTTGGCAGCACCCTGACCGAGACAGGTCTCAACGAGGTCGCCGACAAGGCCCAGGCTGCTGGATTCACCCTGTGGGACACCGCCCTCGTCTACGGCATGGGCCAGTCTGAAAAGGTTCTCGGCCGTGTCCTCTCTCGCTTCGAGCGTGAGGACTACCAGCTGTCGACAAAGTTCACTCCGCAGATCGCCGGGGCTGGCGACGATCCGGTGGCAGACATGCTCGAGCAGAGCCTGACGAACTTGGGCACGGATTACATCGACCTCTATTGGATCCACAATCCGGCCGACGTCGAGCGGTGGACTCCTCGCCTGATCCCGCTGCTGCGCAGTGGGAAGATCCGTCACGTCGGAGTGTCGAATCACAACCTCAGCGAGATCAAGCGTGCCGACCAGATCCTCGGTGAGGCGGGCTATCGGGTCGAAGCTGTCCAGAATCACTACAGTCTGCTCTATCGCAGCTCCGAGGACGCCGGGATCCTTGACTATTGCAAGGAGCAGGCCATCCCGTTCTTCTCGTACATGGTGCTGGAGCAGGGGGCACTCAGCGGAAAGTACAGCCCCGAGAACCCGCTTCCGGCCGGGAGTAGTCGTGCGCAGATCTACAACGGGATGCTGCCCCAGCTGCAGGCGCTGACCGACAAGCTTGCCTCTCTCGGACGTGCACAGGGGGCGGCCACCGCCGATGCTGCCGTCGCATGGGCGATTGCCAAGGGGACGACACCAATCATTGGCGTCACGAAACCCCAATACATTGACGGTCTTGTTCGTGCGAGGAGTATCACGCTGACCAGCGGCGATATTTCTGAGTTGGAGACGCTGGCTGACGCTGCGAATGTCAATACCCGTGGCGATTGGGAACACGAGATGTGATGTCACAGCGTCCGCTATTGCCGGAGACTGGGGGAGGCGGTCATCTCGTGAGCCGAGATGGCCGCCTGCCGCGGCTGCGGTATCCGCCCCCCCAGGCGGTGAGTATCCCACCCATGACCTGATTCCTGGCCGATGGGTGCCAGGTACTCCCAGGGCTCCCTTTCAGACGGAACGCCGCTTTACGCTTAAACCATGGAGCTGGAGCAGGAGATCAAAGAGTTTCTCATGAGTCGCCGGGCGCGTATCACGCCCGAACAGGCGGGCCTGACCTATGTCGGCGGCAATCGTCGGGTCCCCGGACTGCGTCGAGAGGAAGTTGCCCTGCTCGCTGGCGTGAGCGTCGAGTACTACACCCGGATAGAGCGCGGAAAGCTTGGTGGCGCGTCCGACAGCGTTCTTGACTCGATCGCACGTGTTCTTCAGCTTGACGAGGACGAACGTAGCTATCTGTACGACCTCGCCCACAATGCTGCATCCACGCGACGCCGACAGCGTCGACCTCGCGCAGTCCATGGAATTGACGCGACTGTCCAGCAGATTCTTGATTCCATGAGTGTGCCTGCGTTCGTGCAGAATGGCAGGCTCGACGTGCTCGCGGCAAATGAACTCGGTCGGGCGCTCTATCCGAGCCTGTTTGCCATGGCAGAACAGCCGCCAAACCTCGCGCGATTCTCGTTTCTCGATCCCAGCGCCGAGACGTTTTACGTCGATCATGGCGCGGCTCGGAACCTCACCGTCGCCATCCTCCATGCAACCGTGGGCCGTGATCCCCTCGATACCAGCGTGACCGAACTCATCGGTGAACTCGCTGCCCGCAGCGCGGACTTCAGTAGGCGCTGGGCTAACCACAACGTCCATCGCCACATGCGTGGGCGCAAGGCGATCAATCACCCGGTCGTCGGCTTCCTCGATCTCGAATACAACGATTTCGCCCTGCCCGGCGATCCCACGACCGTCATCACCACGTACACGGCCGCACCGGGCACCCCCAGCGCAGACGGTCTCGCCCTTTTGGCGACATGGACAGCTACCGAGAGGACGGGGAAGACATCGACCGTCACCCCGTCCCGCCAGGCGTTGCCCGGGCAGCACTCCGATTCCGGGGCTTTGGGGGATTCCCTGGGGGAGATGTAGGACCCGGTGGCATACGTGGGGCCCTCGGCCCGCTGGTGAACGTGATCAAAGAAGGTCACGTTCACCGGATTGGGTCCATGACCGTGATCACAGCGGACAGAAGGATCACGTTCACGCCGGTGCTGAGCCGGGCCTACCGCCGGGCGCTGCGTAGCCTGCGGCATTAGCATCGAGGCATGGCACAGATGATTTACAACCGCTTGGGTTCGTCAGGTTTGCAGGTTTCACAGTTCGCGTTCGGGTCGTGGGTGACCTTCGGTAACCAGCTCGATACGGCGCTCGCGAAGGAGCAGCTTGCCGTCGCTAAGGAGGCCGGTGTCAATTTCTTCGACAACGCCGAGGTCTATGCCGGCGGCGAGTCCGAGACGATCATGGGCGAAGCGATCCGGCAGCTCGGCTGGAAACGCCACGAGTACGTCATCTCGACGAAACTGTTCTGGGGAATCAACGGCGACATGGTCAACATGCGAAACACGTTGAACCGCAAATATCTCATGCAGGCCATCGACGGTTCGCTCGAGCGCCTGGGCCTCGACTTCGTCGACCTCGTCTTCTGCCACCGACCCGACCCGAACACGCCGATCGAGGAGACGGTGTGGGCGATGAGCGACATGATCAGCCAGGGTAAGGCCCTCTACTGGGGCACCTCGGAGTGGAGCGCCGACGAAATCCGCGCCGCGTGGGAGATCGCCGAGCGCCACCACCTGCGCAAGCCGGTCATGGAACAGCCCCAATACAACCTCCTCCATCGCGACAAGGTGGAACGCGAGTTCGCGCGCCTGTACGACGACATCGGCCTGGGGTTGACGACGTGGAGCCCCCTGGCGTCGGGCCTCCTTACCGGCAAATACGTCGACGGGATCCCCGAGAAGTCGCGCGCCACCCTCAAGGGCTACGATTTCGTCCGCGAAGCCGCCAGCGACGAGGACGTCAAGGGCAAGATCCGCCGCTTCGTCGAGGTCGCCCAGCGGCTGGACGTCACGCCCGCCAAGCTGGCGCTCGCGTGGACGGCCTCGAACCCGCATGTCTCGACCGTCATCCTCGGCGCGTCGAGCGTCAAGCAGCTGGAAGAAAACCTCGGGGCCTTGGACGTCCTCGATGCCCTGACGCCGCAGCTGAAGGCGGAAATCGAGGGCATCTTCGCCAAGTAGGGGCGACCCGGTCAACCGGCGGGGCGTGAGGAATGAAGTCCTCACGCCCCGCTATCTGTCCCCGTTTCGCTACACCGGCGAGATCGGGAGGAAGACCTTCTGGTGCGGGCGCTTCGGCATCTCGCGCGAGGCCGGGGCGAACTGGTCGTCCGAGGCGTCCCACTTCGCCAGGCCCGCGTGGGTGCCGGCGTTCTTGTGGGCCGTCGCCACCATGAGCTTGATGCGGTTGAGCTGGTTGACCTCGGAGGCCCCCGGGTCGTAGTCGATCGATACGACGTTGGCCTCGGGGTACTGCCGCCGCAGCTCCTTGAACATGCCGCGCCCGACGACGTGGTTGGGCAGGCAGGCGAACGGCTGCGCACAGATGATGTTGGGCGTGCCCGACTTGATGAGCTCGATCATTTCGCCAACGAGCAGCCAGCCCTCGCCGGCCTGCGTGCCCAGCGAGATCACCTGCTCGGCGTCGGCGGCGACTTCCGCGATGGTCGCCGGCACGTCGAATTTCCCATTCGTCGCGGCCAGGGCCTTGCGGACGGGCTTCTCGTATTCCTCGATCGCCCACACGCCGAACTTCGAGCCCCACATCGCCTTCTTCGTGCCGAGCCCCATGATTTCGTAGCGGAACTCGCCCGAATACATCGACTGGAGGAAGAACGCGGCCAGGCCGGGGAGGACGGCCTCGCAGCCCTCCTGCTCGATGACGCGGACGGCGTCGTTGTTTGCGTCCGGCTGGAACTTGACGAGGATCTCGCCGACCACGCCGACCCGCGGCTTGCGGGGGATGTCGAGCAGGGGGAGGGCGTCGAACTCGGCGACGATGTGCTTGACCAGCCAGCCGTAGCTCACGCGACGTCCCAGGGTCTTCGAGTGCCCGCCGTCGCGGAAGTACTCGCCGACGATCGCCTGCCAGTGGTCGTACAGCGCCATCGCGGCGCCCTCGTCGCGTTCGTACGGGCGCACCCGCAGCAGGCACGTCTGGAGGAGGTCGCCGAGCACGGTCGCCTGGATGACGCGGCGGATGATTCCGGCCGTCAGCTTGAAGCCCGGGTGCTGCTCGAGGCCCTGGAGGCTGGCCGCCAACACGGGAATCTGTGGGTATCCCGCATCCTTGAGGGCCTTGCGGAGCATGCCCGCATAGTTCGTCGCACGGCACATCCCGCCGGTCTGGGTGATCGCGACCGTCGAGTGGTCAGGATCGGCGCCCCCGGAGATGAACTTGTTGACCAGCTGGCCCACCACCATGATCGCCGGGTAGCACGCGTCGTTGTTGACGTACTTCAACCCGCACTCGATGTCTTCCTTGCTGGCGTGCTCGAGGCACACCATGTTGTAGCCGGCCCGCTGGGCGACCTGGCTGTACAACCGCACGTGGACGGGCGAGAGCTGGGGGACGTAGATCGTGTGTGTCTTGCGTTCTTCCAACCCAAAGACGGGGTCGGCTTGGGTCGTGTCGATCTCTCGCATCGGGTCGATCGCCGGGCGCTCCTTGTTGGCCGCCTGCAGCGAACGCATCCGGATCTTGGCGGCGCCCAGGTTCGAGACCTCGTCGATCTTCAACACCGTGTAGATGTCGCCGACCTGCTCGAGGATCTCTTGGACCTGGTCGGTCGTGATCGCGTCGACGCCGCAGCCGAACGAGTTGAGCTGGACGAGTGACAGGTCCGGCTCCTTCGTCACGAGGTGTGCGGCCTCATAGAGGCGCGTGTGGTAGGTCCACTGGTCGCGCACGCGCAGCGACCCCTGGCGCAGCGACTCGGTCATGCCGGCGGTCAGGCAGTCCTCCGAGAGGACGGCCATCCCCAGCGTCGTGATCATCTCGGGGATGCCGTGGTTGATCTCCGGGTCGATGTGGTAGGGCCTGCCCGCGAGGACGATGCCGTGCATGTTGTGCTCGCGCATGTACTGCAGCGCCCGGTCGCCCTCGGCCTTGATATCGGCGTGGACCTTGTCCATCTCTTCATACCCGGCGGCGACCGCGCTCTTCATCTCGGCCAGCGTGACGCCCCACGGCTCGAACGTCTCCATGAGGCGGTCGACGAGCTTGTCGGGATTGTCGAGGTTGACGAACGGGTTGAGGAACGTGATGTCGTCGTCGGCCAGACGATCGATGTTGTTCTTCAGCACCTGCGGGTAGAAGGCGACGATCGGGCAGTTGAAGTTATTGTCGGCTTCCTTGAACTGCTTGACCTCGTAGCTCACACAGGGCATGAAGATCGTCTTGATGCCCTTCTTCAGCAGCCACTCGATGTGCCCGTGCGAGAGTTTCGCCGGGTAGCAGACGTTTTCCGACGGGATCGACTCCATGCCCGTGGCGAAGAGGTCGTGGTTCGACCGCCCCGAAATGACGACCTTGAAGCCCAGCGACGTGAGGATCGTGAACCACAGGGGGTAGTCCTCGTACATGCCGAGCGAGCGGGGGATCCCGATCTCGCCGCGCGTCGCCTTTTTGTCGGTGAGGCGACGGTAGGCGAACATCCGGCGGTACTTGTAGTCGTAGAGGTTGGGGATCTCGGACTTCTTCGGCCTGGCCTCGAGCGAGGCGCCGCGGTCGCAGCGGTTGCCCGACACCTGGCGGCCGCCGTCGTCGAACGTCGTGATCGTCAGCTTGCAGTGGTTCTGGCACAGCTTGCATTCCCGCTGCTCGGACGAATAGCTGAAGGCGTCGAGGTCGCGATCCATCATCGCCGAACGCTGACCTGGCTCGGAGTGTTTGCGGGCGGTGAGCGCCGCGCCGTAGGCCCCCATGAGGCCCGAGATATTCGGGCGAACGACCTCGACGTCGGTGAGCAGCTCGAACGCGCGGAGGACGGCGTCGTTCAAGAACGTGCCGCCCTGAACGACGACCTTGTCGCCCAGTTCGCCGGCGTCGCGCAGCTTCATCACCTTGTAGAGGGCGTTACGGACCACCGAGTACGACAGGCCCGCCGAAATGTCGCCCAGCGAGGCGCCCTCTTTTTGGGCCTGCTTGACCGAGGAATTCATGAACACCGTGCAGCGCGACCCGAGGTCGACCGGCGCCTGCGACTCGACGCCGGCCTTGGCGAAGTCCTCGATCCCGATGCTCATCGTCGCCGCGAAGGTCTGGAGGAACGAGCCGCAGCCCGACGAGCAGGCCTCGTTCACCGCGATCGAATCGACCGCGCCGTTACGGATCTTGAGGAACTTCATGTCCTGGCCGCCGATGTCGATGACCGACGTGACGCCGGGGCACACCTTGGCCGCCGCACGGAAGTGGGCCATCGTCTCGATTTCGCCCTCGTCGGCGTGGAGGGCGGACTTCACCAGCTCCTCGCCGTAGCCGGTCACGCAGGACCGGGCAATATAGGCGTCTTCCGGCAACGCGGAGAGGACGTCGCGGGCGATCCCCACCGCCGCGTCGACGGGGTTGCCCTCGTTCGACCCATACGTCGAGTAGACGATTGTGCCGTCCGAGTCGAGGACGACGGACTTGATCGTCGTCGACCCGGCGTCGATCCCGAGCCACAGGGGCCCGTGGACGCCGTCGAGCGTCGAGACCGGCACCATCGTCTGGGCGTGGCGCTGATCGAATTCCGCCTTCTCTTCCGGGGTGGCAAACAGCGGCCGCATGGTCTTGGCGCTGGAGTCGACGTGGCGCGCGGCCTCGAGCGACTTGACGAGGTGAGGGAGCGCGAGCGCGGGCCCCTCGACGAGCATGGCCGCGCCAAGGGCGACGTAGAGCTGGCCGTTATCGGGGGTGACGTAGTCGTCGACGCTGTCGCCCAACACCCGTTCGAAGGCCGCCCGCAGCTCCGAGAGGAAGTGGAGGGGGCCGCCGAGGAAAATGACCTTGCCGCGGATCGGGCGGCCGCACGCCAGGCCCGCAACCGTCTGGGTGGCGACGGCCTGGAACACCGAGGCCGCGATGTCGGAGTGGGCGGCGCCCTGGTTAAGTAGCGGTTGGACGTCGGTCTTGGCGAACACGCCGCATCGCGACGCGATGGGGTAGAGGTTCTTGTAGTCCTTCGCCAGGTCGTTGAGGCCGGTCGCATCGACCTTCAGCAGGGTCGCCATCTGGTCGATAAACGCGCCGGTGCCACCCGCGCACGTGCCGTTCATCCGCTGCTCCGGCACGGGGTGGAGGTAGGTGATCTTGGCGTCCTCGCCGCCCAGCTCGATCATGACGTCGACGTCGGGGTTCATCCGTTCGATCGCCTCGGTCGACGCGATGACCTCTTGGACGAACTGGACACCCATGGCCTGGGCGACACCGAGACCGCCGGAGCCCGTCATCGCCACCTTGACGAGGGCATCGGGGTAGGCGTCGTGGACGTCGTCGAGCAATCGGGCGAGCTCGCCCCTGACGTCGGCGTTGTGGCGTCGGTAATCGGCGAAAAGGATATCCTCCCCGTCAAGCAAGACGGCTTTGACCGTCGTCGAGCCAACATCGAGCCCTAAAGAAAGCGTCGTGTCCACAAGTAGTCCCCGTCGTGATTCAAGAGCCATAACAGAATGAACGTTCTGGTAAGTGCTAGGTTACCCGAGACCGCCGGGTTCTGCCACAGAGTTTCACCGCTGGCGAGACGGCCTCACACCTCGTGCGTCGCCTCGCGCCCAGGTCACGGGGACGTCGGATAGCATGGGGGACGTGTCACGCAAAGCATCCCGCAGACAAGACATCATTGACGCCGCCACGGAACTGGTGCGCGAGCGGGGCGTTGCCGGCACATCGATCGCCGATATCGTCGAGGCCTCGGGCACGTCGGCTGGCGCCATCTATCACCATTTCCCCAACAAGAACGCGCTGTTACTCGACATCGTCCGCACGGCCGTCTATGCGCCCCAACAGGTGATGAAAGCCATGCGGGTCCATCCGCTCTCGCCGGCCGAGTTCACCGTGGCCGCCTGCCGCGGACTGGCGGTCGACCTCGACCGGGCGCGCCTCATGCTCGCCTTCGGCGCGGCCGCCGCGACCGACGACGAGCTGGGCCACCTGCTGCGCGAGGAATTCGCCTCGCTGCGCGACGACGTCGTCGAGTTGTTCGGCCTTTGGGCCAAGGACAACGGCGTCGACCCGGCCCAGGCATACGGCTACACCCAGCTGTCGATGGGCCTCATCCAAGGCTGCGCGATCCAGCTGCTCCTCGTCGGCGGTTTCGACGAGGACGCCTACTGCCAGCAGATCCTCGACATCCTCACGGTCTCCTGAGCCCGGCCCCCATGTTGCGTCGGGCAGTGAGGTAAGCCTTAGACTATGGTCGGCGCCGGGTGGTGCCGACACGAAAGAGCCGGGAGGGGGACCGCATGAGGATGTCTCCGCTGTCGTCGCGCCCGGCGCGCACGGACGCGCTGATCGTCGCTGGCGCCCGGATCGCCTACGCCGTCGGGGTGGGAGCCGTCCTCGTCACCACCGCCCACCTCGCCACCGGCCAGTGGCATGCCTGGTGGCCCGCAGCAGTCGGCGTTGTCGTCGCCGCGCTCGCGGCCGGCGGCGAAATGGTCCTCGGTGGCGCGTCGGCCAGGCGCGAGGAAAAGCGGCTGCGGCGCCGGCTGCTCGAGACCGTGTTCTCCACCCCGCCCGGGCCCGACGACCGGCCCGATCAGACGGCGCGAACCGTGGGGCTCATGACGGACAACGTCGAGCGATTCGCGGAATACCGCCAGGTTTATTGGAGCGCCAGCCTGGGGGCGCTCGCCATCCCCGTCCTCACGATCTGCTACGTGGCGATCGCCATCGACCCGCTTGTCGCCCTCGGTATGCTCGTCGTTGCGGCGCTGGCGCCCCTGTCCGTCAAGGGCTTCATCCGGGCATTTCGGAAGACGTCGGCGAAGTCGCGCCGCGAGCGGGCCAGGCTTTCCGCGCGCTACGTCGACGCGATCCGTCACCTCGTCCTCATTCGGATGGTCGGCGCGGGGGAGCGGATTCACCGCGAGCTCGCCGAGGCCGGCGAACGCAACCGCGTCGCCGTCATGAAACTGCTGGCCGGCAACCAGATCGTCATCATCGTCCTCGACGGCGTCGTCTCGCTCTTCCTCGTCGTCGACGTCGTCCTCCTCGCCTGGTGGCGCTTCGCCGCCGGCGCGATCTCGGTGACCGACTGTGTGACGCTCGCCCTCCTCACGACCCTGATGATCGAGCCGATTAACCAGGTCGCCGGCTTTTTCTACGTCGGCATGGGAGGACGCGCGTCCGAGCGGGCGCTCACCCGCTACCTGGCGGCGCCCAGGCCCGCCACCTCCGCGGACGTCAGCCCGGCCCGGGGCGAGGGGGCGATCGCGGCCGCACACATCGGCCACGATTACGGGCGCGGCGAGGTCCTCCGGGACGTCTCCTTCACGATTCCCGAGGGCGCCCGCGTCGCCATCGTCGGTCCGTCGGGGTCAGGCAAATCGACGCTGCTGTCCCTCCTCGCCGGTGCGATGCCGCTCCAGCGCGGCTCCCTGAGGATCGGCGAGGTCGACTGCGCCGACGCCGGGTTGGCCGACGTCAGGAGGGTCAGCGCAGTCGTCGCCCAGCGGACCTGGTTGTTTACCGGGACGATCGCCGACAACCTCCGCCTCGCCAACCCGGAAGCGACGGACGAGCAGATGATGGACGCCCTATCCCGCGCCCACCTGGCCGACTGGGTGCGGTCGCTGCCCGCGGGTCTCCAGACGCACCTGGGCGAGCAGGGCGACCTCATGTCGGGCGGCCAGGCCCAGCGGCTGTCGCTGGCCCGCGCGTTCGTCTCGGGCCGCCGGATCCTCCTGCTCGACGAGCCGACATCGCAGGTCGACAGGGAATCTGAAGCCCAGATCATCGCGGCGATCGAGGGAATCGACCGCGACCTCACGGTCGTCCTCGTCACCCACCGACCGCGGTTGGTTGACCTCGCCGATACCGTGTGGCGCATCGAGGACGGCCACGTGGAGGTGACGCGATGAGCCAGGCCCCCACGACTTTCGGCCTCATCCGCTGGCTGACGTCGATTACCCGCAGCGTCCACCGGCCCCTGCTGTTTTCCGCGCTCATGCGGATCGTCACGCTGAGCCTCGACATCGTCCTCTTCGGCCTGGTAGCCGGCGGGACCGTCGCGATCGTTACCCACGCCGGCCACGCGCCAGCGATCATCGGCTGGCTGGTCGTTGTCGCCGTGGTCAAGGCGCTGGCGTCCTATCTCGAGCAATTCTCGGGCCACTACGTCGCCTTCAAGGCGCTCGAACTGCTGCGGACCTCGGTGTTTGGGTCGCTGTGGCCCAAGGCGCCCGGCGTCGTGACGAAGACCCGTTCGGGCGACCTCCTCGCCTCGCTGACCCGCGACGTCGACCGCATCGAGGTCTTCTATGCCCACACGTTCGCGCCCCTGGTTTCGGCCTACGTCGTCGCCCCCGCCGCCTGCATCGTCACGGGCTGCGTCGTCGGCTGGCGGGGGGTCGTCATCCCGCTGATCTGCGTCGTCCTCGCGTTGACGGTCGTCCCGTTCGCCGGGGTTAACCGATCGCTCGAGGCAACGGCACATTCGCTTGCGGCCAGGCGCGAGCTGGCCCACCACGTCTCCGACTCACTGTTTGGCAAAGACGAGGTCACCGGCTACGGCCGCGAGAGTGAGCGGATCGCGGGCCAGCAGGCCATCGACGACGCCGTCGCGGCCTCCGCGGGGGTGTCTCGGCGACAAGCCGCCATCCGCCGCGGCGCGGGCGTCGCCCTTCTCCTCATCTCGACCCTGTCGATCGCGCTCATGTCCGATGCCTCGCCGGTTGTCCAGGCCGCCCTCATCGGCGGCTCGCTGCGCCTGTTCGAGGGCCCGAAGGGCGTCGAGGACGCCGTCGGCTACCTCGATCACTCATTTGCCGCGGCCCGCAGGCTGTGGCAGATCGTCCATGCCCCCGCGAGCGTCGCGGACGGCCCCGCCACCTGCGCGTTGACCGGGCCGGTGGGGGTCGAGTGGCACGATGTCTCCTACGCCTACGACCGCGAGGGCGCCGGGGCCGGCTTCGGGCTCAAGGGCGTGACGATGACGGCGCCCGCCGGCGGCCACACCGTCATCGTCGGCCCGTCCGGGTCCGGCAAGACCACCGCCCTTACCCTCCTGCTGCGCTACGCCGACCCCGACTCGGGGACGATCACCCTGGGCGGGCGGGACATCCGCGACTTCACCCTCGACTCGCTGCGGCGCTGCGTCGTCTTCGTCCCCCAACGCTGCGAGCTGATGAACACGTCGATCCGCGAGAACCTGCTCCTTGCGGCGCCGGACGCTAGTGACGAGGAGGTCTGGGAGGCTCTGCGGCTTGCCGGCCTCGACGACGAGGTCCACGCGATGCCGCGGGGCCTCGACACCCCGGTGGGTGCGGACGGCGAGAAGCTCTCGGGCGGGCAGGCTCAGCGGCTCACGCTGGCGCGTGCGATGATTGAGCACCCGCGTGTCCTCGTCCTCGACGAGTTCACGGCGAGCCTCAACGAGGAACGTGAACGCATGATTCGCGACACACTGGCGGCGCTGCCCGGTGACCTGACGGTTATCGAAGTGACGCACACGTTACGGGATCCGAGCTCGGCCGATGCCATTGTCGCGTTCGATAACGGGCGTATCGTTCCCTGGAAAGATCTCGCGGCCGACTGGGAGTAGACCACAGTCAACCCGCGCCGTTTTCCCGGCGTTAACTTTGCGGTTCGGCGGCGTTTACGTCGCTTGTTTATCGTCACCGCCATGAGTGCAACCCCCGCGGTCGAGGCGCGAAAAGACACGCAGCCCGCGAAGAGATTGCGGTCGGATAGGCCCGACCGGTCGGAATGGCCCCTTGCGGTCATTCTGTTGGTCCCCAACCTCATCCTCCTGGCCATCTTTACGTACCGACCGCTGATTGACAACATTCGTTTATCGTTCACCAGTTGGAATATTTCCTCGCCAACTGCCGAATGGGTTGGGTTCGACAATTACGTCGAATGGGCGACGTCCTCGGATTCGTGGGTCATCGTCGCCCATACGGTCATTTTTACCGGCGTCACCGTCGTCGGGTCACTCATCCTCGGGCTGGTCCTCGCGCTGGTCCTCGACCAGAAGCTGTGGGGGCGCGGCTTCGTTCGCGCCGTCGTGTTTGCCCCCTACATCATCTCGGGCGCGGCGATCGGCGTGGCCTTCCAATTCGTCTTCGACCCCGTCTTCGGCCTGGTCTCCGACGTCCTCAAACGGTTGGGCACACAAGCCCCCGACTTCTACCAGACGCCGTCGTGGGCGCTCGTCATGGTGACGATCACCTACGTGTGGAAAAACGTCGGCTACACCTTCGTTATCTACCTGGCGGCGCTGCAGGCCAGGCGGCGCGACCTCGACGAGGCCGCCGAAATCGACGGGACCAGCGCGTGGCGGAGATTCCACCGGATCCTCCTGCCGCAGCTGCGGCCGACGACGTTCTTCCTGTCGATCACTGTCCTCCTCAACTCGATGCAGGTCTTCGACATTATCAACGTCATGACCCGCGGCGGCCCGCAGGGGATCGGGACAACGACCCTCGTCTACCAGGTCTATCAGGAGACGTTCGTCAACTCTCGTGCCGGCTACGGCGCGACCGTGGCGACGATCCTCTTCCTCGTCCTCTTGATCGTCACGATGATCCAGGTGAGGCAGATGCAGAAAGGAGAACGCCAGTGAAACTCTGGCGACGGACACCGGAAGACGCCGAGTCCTCTCGCGACGACGAGGGTGTCTCCTACGTCGGGCGGCCGAAGTCCCTGGCGATCCTCGGGTACGTGGCGATGGCGGTGAGCCTCATCATCGTCCTCGTTCCTGTCTACTGGATCGTCGTCGCCTCGTTTAAGGTCCAAGGCGACATTTACACGTCACCGGCGACGTATTGGCCCCACCCGTTCACGACGCAAAACTACGACACCGTGAGGACGCAGATCGCCTTCGGCACCTACCTGCGTAACTCGGTCATTATCACGCTCATTCTGTCGAGCGCGAAGATTCTCCTTGGCGTCACCTCGGCCTACGCCCTGGCTCTCCTGCGATTCCCCGGACGAAATCTCTGTTTCATCGTCATTATCGCCTCGCTCATGGTGCCCAACCAGATCACCGTGATCTCGAACTATTCGCTCATCGCCGGCCTGGGCATGCGGAACTCTTTCGCCGGTATTATCCTGCCGCTCGCCGGGACGGCGTTCGGCACCTTCCTCATGCGCAACCATTTCCTCTCGCTGCCGACCGAAGTGATCGAGGCCGCCCGCATGGATGGGGCATCACCCCTGAGGCTCCTCACCCGCGTGGTCTTGCCGATGTCGTGGCCGACGCTCTCGGCATTCGCCCTCATCACGATCGTCAACGACTGGAACGAATACTTGTGGCCCTTCCTCATGTCGGACGACGAAAAGACGGCGCCCCTGCAGATCGGTTTGACCTTCCTTCAAAACAACGAGGGTCTGACCAACTGGGGGCCGGTTATGGCGGGGACCGTCCTCGCCGTGCTGCCCGTCCTCATTGTCTTCGTTCTCCTTCAAAAGAACATGATCAAGGGCCTCACCTCGGGTGCTGTCAAGGGATAGCGCCTCGTCCATCCCCGCATGTCGCGGATCAAAGAAAGGCATCACGTCCATGTCCATTCGGAAAATGGCGATCGCGAGTGTGAGCGTCGCCGCCGTCATCCTCACCGGCTGTGCCGGCACCGGAACGTCCGCGCCCTCGTCCTCGTCGAAGGATTCGGGCAAGGTGACGCTCGATTTCTGGTCGAACCACCCGGCGGGCTCGAAGGCCCTCGAGCAGGAACTCATCAAGAGGTTCGAAGCCGCCAATCCCGATATCCACGTCAAGCTGACCGACGCAGGCAAAGACTACGAAGAGGTCGCGCAAAAGTTCAACGCGTCCCTGACGGGCAGCAACGTCCCCGACGTCGTCGTCGCCTCGGACGTCACGTGGTTCAACTTCGCCCTCAACAAGCAAATCACCCCGCTGGACGACCTGCTGGCGAAGACCAAGGACGCGAACACAGACGACTACGTCAAGAGTCTCTACGACGAGTACACGCTGCGCGAGAACCACTACGCCGTGCCCTATTCGCGCTCGACGCCGCTGTTCTACTTCAACAAGGACCTGTGGTCGAAGGCCGGTCTGCCCGACCGCGGACCCAAGACGTGGGACGAGTGGGAGAACGACTTCGCGCCCAAGCTCAAGGCCGCGAACGCCGACGTCACGCCGTTGGCGATCCCCGACGGCTCGAACTACATGGACTGGTACTTCCAGGGGATGATCTGGTCGATGGGCGGCGCCTACTCGAAAGACTGGAAGATGACGATGAGCGAGCCGGCCTCGATCAAGGCCGGCGAGTTCTTGAAGAAGCAGTTCACCGACGGCAACTTCAAGGCGTTCAAGGACGCCACCGCCCCGTTCACCGCCGGCAAGTCGGCGGCCATGCTCGAGTCGACCGGATCGATCGGCGGCGTCGAGAAGGACGGCAAGATTACGTTCGGCACGGCCTTCCTGCCCACCCCCGACGGGACGATCGGCTGCCCGACGGGTGGTGCCGGCCTGGCGATCCCCGAGAAGTCGAAGAACAAGGAAGCCGCGGCTAAATTCATCACGTTCATGACGAACCCCGAGAACACGGTCTACTTCTCGCAGAACACCGGCTACATGCCCGTCCGCACCTCCGCGGTCGAGCTGCCCGACGAGAAGAAGTACCTCGACGAGCACCCGAACTTCCTCACCGCCGTCAACCAGCTGGAACACACCCAGAAGCAGGACGCCGGCCGCGTCTTCGTTCAGGGTGGCGGCCAGCGGATCGGCGCGGCGCTCGACAAGATCGCCGGCGGTGCCGACGTGGCCCAGTCATTCAAGGCCATCGACACCGAGGAACAGAAGATCATCGACCGGGACATCACCCCGAAACTCAAGTGACGACTGCGGTGGGCCCGGCCTCTTCCGGGCCCGCCGCCCGACACCCGAAGGAACTCTCTTCATGGCCAGTGTGACGTTTGAGGACGCAACCCGGATCTTCCACGGCGCGTCCACCCCCGCCGTCGACAAGATGTCGCTCGAGATCGCCGACGGCGAATGCATGGTGCTCGTCGGCCCGTCCGGCTGTGGAAAATCGACCTCCCTGAGGATGGTCGCGGGCCTCGAGCCGGTGACCAGCGGGCGGATCTTTATCGGAAGCGACGACATGACGGGCGTGCGCCCGAGGTCGCGCGACGTCGCCATGGTCTTCCAGTCGTACGCGCTCTATCCGACGATGAGCGTCCGCCAAAACATGGCGTTTGCGCTGGAAAACGCGAAGGTTCCGCGCGCCGAGATTCGCGAGCGGGTCGACCGGGCCGCCCAGATGCTCCAGCTCACCGACCTGCTCGACCGCAAGCCGGGCGCCCTGTCGGGTGGGCAGCGGCAGCGCGTGGCGATGGGCCGGGCGATCGTCCGCAAGCCCCGGGTGTTCTGCATGGACGAGCCGCTGTCGAACCTCGACGCCAAGCTGCGCGTGTCGATGCGCGGCGAGATCGCGGCACTCCAGCGCGATCTCGCCGTCACCACCGTCTACGTCACCCACGATCAGGTGGAGGCGATGACGATGGGGCACCGCGTCGCGGTGATGAATGAGGGGAAGCTCCAGCAGGTGGCGACGCCCGAGCACCTCTACCGGCACCCGGCGAACGTTTTTGTCGCGAGCTTCATCGGCTCGCCGGCGATGACCCTGCTGACCTGCCCGCTTTCCGACGAGGGCGCCGCGACGCTGAGCGACCTCGCGATCCCCGTTCCCGCCGTCGCCCGGCGGGAGGCCCGCGAGGACATCATCGTCGGCGTGCGGCCCGAGTCGTGGCAGATCGTCGCGGCCTCCGAGCCTGGGATCGACCTCGTCACCGACTACGTCGAGCGACTGGGCGCCCAGACGTTCGTCTACGGGACGATCCCTAAGGCTACGGTGTCGCACACGCCGGACCGCATCGCCGTCCTCGTCGACCGGCGCCTGCAGCCCGCGCCCGGCGACATCCTGCGGGTGAGCCCCCAGGCCGACGAGATCCACTTCTTCGACGTCATCACTGAGCGCGCCCTCGCGTAGGCGCACGAGAGACGCCCGGGGCGTGCGAGAGGGAAACTCGCGCGCCCCGGGCGTCTCGTGTTGGTCGGGCTCAGTGCTCCATCGGGACCGGCGCGACGGATTCGGCCTTCTCCATCGCCTTCTGCGCGGTCTTGTCCTCGTACATCTTGACGGGGTACTTCTTGCACTTGTCCGGAACGGCCTTGGGGTCCGAGACCTTCGCCTTGTTGACGGTGTCGAGCTGGTCCTGGGTGATCTTCCAGTCCATCTCGGCGGTCAACGGCTTGAACCAGTCGGTCGCCGGCACGCCGGTCAGGTAGTCGGAGTGCAGGTCGTAGTCGACGGGCGGGTACACGGTGATCTTCAGCGTGTAGTCGCCGGCCTTCTTGATCGTGTCGTTCTTGAGGTTGGTGCCGTAGTGGGCGCCGTCGGAGGCGTTCATCTCCATCATCATGCCCTGCGAGATGACCTTCTTGGAGTCATCCATGAGGACGTACATCATGTGGAGGTTGGCGGGCGTCTCGTCAACCGAGTAGCCCCAGTTCGTACCGAACGCGTTGGCCTTGGTGTCGACCTCGAGGTGCATCTGCGAGTCGGCGTACTTTTCCATCCACATCGTCGAGTTCGGGCTGGGGATCATCTCGCCCGGCTGGAAGAACTTGACCGAGATATCGAAGGGACCGAGGCTCTCTTCGGGGCCCTGGAGCTCCTGGTTGTTGCACTCGTCGGGGCGGGCGTTGACCTTGAGGGCGCCCTCTTCGTCGCCGGCCCCCGAGTCCTGCTGGCTAGTGTCCGAGGCGGACGCGCTGGCCGAGGTGTCGGACTTGGACGAGTCGGAGGAGTCGTTCGTCGAGCAGCCGGTGAAGGCGAAGCACCCGACGAGCGCGAGGCTCGCAGCGAAAATCCTCGTTGTCTTTTTCATTCTAGTCTCCTTGTTTCAGGGAGCGCTTGTAGCGCCTGGTTTTGTTGACGTTGGCCCAAATAATCCACACGGCAGCAATAAGCAAAATCAGCTGGGGGAGAAGGGTCTCGGCCTGCGGATAAATGCCAAGGTCAGGGATGTAGTGGCGGATCCACGGCAAATTCGTGGTTCCCAGGATGATTCCTGCTTCTTTGAGTTCTTGAACCCCCTTGCCGACGAAGGAAATGCACATGACGAACAGCAGAATGGACGTCGCCATAAAGATTGGACGAATAGGTAGTTTGGCGCCGCCAAAACGGAAGATGACGAAGATCACCGCGAGAATCGCGACGCCTGCAAGCAGGCCGCCCGCGATCCACCAGTTGCTGTGGCCGCCCCCGGCGAACGACGCCGTGTAGAAGAGGACGAGCTCGGCGCCCTCGCGGAGCACCGCGATAAAGGCGGCGAAAATGAGGGTCTTGGCGGCGCCGGACGACACCGACGTCTTGACCATCCCCTGGATGTAGTGCGACCAGTTTTCTCCCGAGGTCTTCGAGAGCATCCAGTTCGACACGTAGAAGAGCATGGCGACGGCGATGAACATCGTGATGCCCTCGATAAGTTCGGACGCCTGGGATGCCCCGCCGACGGCGAGCTTCATGATCCATGCGAGGAGGAACGAGCAGACGATCGCGGCGAGGGCGCCGAGATAGACGTGCTTTGCCAGGGCCTTGTTTCCGCTTTGGACGAGGTAGAGGACGATGGCGACGACGACGAGGAGGGCCTCGAGGCCCTCGCGCAGGAGGAGCGTCATCGCCGTGACGAAGTCGACCCAGTTGCGCGCCGACTCGTCGGTGTCGCCCGACTTGCCCTGCTTGAGGAGCTGGGCGCCGACCGAGTCGGGGGAGTTGGCGTCGGCGACGCCGTCGAGGACCATGGCGTCGCGCGCGACCGAAATCTTGATGTCGGTGAGCTTGGCGTCGAGGTCGGACCCCTCGGCGTCGGACTTGAGGGCGAGCTTGGCGCGGGTGAACTTGCCCTCGAGCTTGACCTTTCGGTTGCCGGGCAGGGTCATCGACGGGGGCTCGAGGTTGTTCTCGTACCAGTCGTAGTAGGCCGCGTTGACCTCGTCGTAGGCCTGGTCGTACTTCCCGGCCTTATAGGAAGCGATGGCCTCGTCGATCTGCGCGGCCATACAGAGCGCGTAGTCCTCGTAGCTGCGGGTCGAGCCGTCGGGATTTTTCACGCCCTTCTCGCACTTTTCCAGCTTGGGGAAGGTGTCGGCGGCGTGGGCCGGGGTGGACCCGAGGACCGAGCCGCACGCGGCGACGATCGCCAGCGCGACAATGAGGACGCCGAACAGACGGGTCAGCCGGGGCAGGGACAGCGAATGCGGCCCGGCCAGACCGTGACGGCGAGAATCGTGGGACAAGGGGTAAGACAAGGGGTGAACCTCCCAGAATGTCTAATCGAAAACGCGCGAGCCGATAAACTTCTCGCCTTTGCGTAAGCCCGGCGGGATGATAAACATGCCGGTGCCAACGTGAATGAGGAATTCGGTCATCGTGTCGCGGGCCATCCGTTTAAGAATGGGCGTGAAGTTTCGCGACGGCTTCCTCACGAACGCGATAAAGAACAATCCGCCGTTGAGCTGACCAAATTCGTCGAGACCTTCGATGTAGTTGTATCCGCGACGAAGCATGCGGGCACCCAGATTATGGTCGGGGTGGGTGACGTAGACATGCGAGTCTTTCCGGATCGCCAGGGCGCCAGAGTGGGCGTGGGCGAAGAAGTCCGGGGGCGTAAACTCGGTGCCGCCGGACAGGGGAGCCCCCGTATCCTTCGCGCGACCGACGATGCGCTCCTGGCGTTCGAGCGACAGCTCGTCCCACGCCTGCATGAGCTGCTTGATCTTGCGGAAACAGAAGTACGAGCCGCCGGCAAAGACGTCGCCGGCGTCGTCCCCCGGCTGGATCCACAGGTGCTCGTTGTGGGCCGACACCGGCTCTTCGGCCTTGATGTTGTTCGTCCCGTCCTTGAACCCGAAGAGGTTACGGGGCGTCTCCTGGTTCTTCGACGTCGAGGACGTGCGCCCGTAGCCGGCTTGGATCCACCTCAGCCTGGCCCGACCGAGCGCGATGCGGGCGAGGTTGTGGATGGCGTGGAGCGTCACCATGGGGTCTTCGGCGCACGCCTGGATGAACAGGTCGCCGTCGCAGCTGGCAGGATCAAGATGGGACGAGGCGATAGGGCCGTATCCCAGCGTCAACTCGTGGGGCAGATGCTTGGCGACGCCGAAGCGGTCGTTCCCGTGGGCATCGACGAAGAAGGTGTTGCCGAAGCCAAAGGTGATCGTCAGCGAGGCCGGCCCGGAACCCATCGTCTCGCCCGTGTCGTCAGGCACGCTGTCGGGAAGCAGGGATGCCTGGCCCAGTTGGCGGCCCGCCATCATCGAGCGCGCCGCCTCGGTCCAGTCGGTGAGCAGCGAGATGACCTCGTCGCGGCTGGTCGTCGTGAGGTCGAACGCCGCGGCCTGCATCTGCTGCTGGGCGGGCGTGAGAATCCCGGGCTGGTGGGCGCCCTCGAGGGGGTAGGTATGGCCGGCGACCGGGGCCGCGTGGGCCTGGCCGGCGGGAACGGCCGTGTAGGCCACCCCGGCGCCGATTGCCGCCATTCCCGTGAGCTTGAGGACGCTGCGACGCGAGACGCCCTGGGGCTCGGGTCCTGTCTGGTGATGCATGGTTACCGCTTCCCTCCCTCGTGCGACTTCCCCGTGGCGTTGCCGCTGGGCGTGGCCGTCGATTTCCTGGGGCTGGCCGATCCCGGATCCTGGGTGAGGACGGCGTCCGTCAGCTTGCCGACGCTGTGCCGCAGGGTGGAGACCCGGTCGACGAGCTCGCGGCGCTGCGCATCCGACAGCGACGTGTAGAGGGCGAATCCATTGCCGCTGCGGTAGGTGTCGATGAGCTGCTGTGTTGCGTCGAACTCCTTGTCGAGCTCGCTGATCACCGACTTGTCGCGGATAAGCGGACGCACGGCGGTGTAGGCCGCTTTCGCCTGGCCGATCGTCGCGTTGAGGTCGTCGATGTCGGTGTGGGAGAACTGCTCCTCCTGCCCGGTGGCCTCGCGGATCGCCGCCTCCTCGAGCAGCTCGGTCGTGTCTTTGCAGATCTGGCTGATGCTGACCGAAAACTCGGTGGCGTTGACCAGCTGCGAGAACAGCTCGGTCTGCTCGATGAGGTTCGCCGCGTGCGTGGCCCGGTCGGCCTGGGAATCCTGCCACAGGTCCTTCTCGATCTGGTGCCAGCCCATCCATTTCCGGGTGTCGGTGGGGTCGAGCAGCTGGTAGTCGGACTCGCGCTCGTTGAGCAGCCGGTCGAGGTTGACGATCGCGAACCGCGTCGGCTCGAAGCGCTTGGCCGTGGGCTGTAGCTGCATGTAGAGCGTATGGGTGGCGACGTAGCGGTCCTGGCCCCCGCCGGCCGTGAACGCGTCCATCGTCTGGTGTGTCTCGGTTGAGAGCTGCTGGACCTTGTTGCGGATCTGTGCGGTGTAGGCCGCCTCGATGGTGTCGACCTGTGCGCCGCTGGGTCCGGTTGGCGCCGTGCGCTCGATCGGCGAGGGATGCGTCGATGGGGACGATTCCGCCTCCGATGAGTCGCTGTGCTGGCATCCCGAAAGCCCCGCCGCGCACAAGGCGACGGCAAGCACAGCAGCCGATGTCGCTCGTGCCTTCATGAACCTCTCCACGCCCTTCTGAAATGGGTGACGCGCCTTAGGGAAATGTGTGCGTCCTCGAGTAGGTTAGCAACAGCTAACTGTAGCGACAAGTCTTGTCCATGGAGGGCGCGAGAAAAGCGCGTCTGACGTGGGAGAACAGGCTATAGGCGAAGCGGGTGTGACCGGAAACTCAGGTCACACCCGCTAGGCGTGGGATTGAAGGGGGAGGGGACGGTAGGCGGTTACTCCTCGGGAAGGGTCGAGCCGTAAAGCTCGTCGATCTCGTTCGCGAACTTCTTGAGGACTTCCTTGCGCTTGACCTTCATCGAGGGCGTGAGGAGACCGTTCTCCTCGGTGAATTCGGTCGTGATGACGCGGATCTTGCGGATCGACTCGGCACGCGAGACCGCGCGGTTGGCGCGTTCGATGGCGCGATCGAGTGCCGCCAACACCTCGGGGTTCGTCGCTGCCGCGTGGATGTCCATCGGGGGCAGCTTGTGGTTCTCCAACCAGCTCGGCAGCATGTCCCGGTCAAGCGTGATGAGGGCGCCGATGAACGGACGCCGATCGCCGACGACGACAACCTGCGAGATCAGCGGGTGGCTGCACAGGGCGTTCTCGAGGATTTCGGGGGAGACGTTCTTGCCGCCGGCGGTCACGATGATCTCTTTCATCCGGCCCGTGATGAACGTGAAGCCCTCGCTGTCGATGCGCCCGTAGTCGCCGCTGGCGAACCACCCGTCGGGGGTCCGGGTCGCCGCGGTTTCCTCGGGATTGTTGTGGTAGTTCTTGAAGACGAACGGCCCCTTGAACTGCAGCTCGCCCTGGGGAGACACCCTGACGAGGCCGCCGGGCACCGGCCGGCCGACCGAGCCAATCCGGGGATTCTCGGGGATGTTGACCATGTAGGGGCCCAGGGTCTCGGTCAGCCCGTAGCCCTCGAGGACCGTGAGCTGGCAGCCGCGGTAGAAGTGGCCCAGACGCTTACTGAGCGGGGCACCGCCCGAGATGATGTACTTGCAGTTCGGGCCCAGCAGGTCGCGAATCTTGTGGAGGACCAGCTTCGAGAACATCTTGTGTTGGGCGCTGAGCCGCCGCGACGGCCCCTCCGGCGTATCGAGCGCGTGGGAGTAGGCGACGGCGGTGCGCGCGGCCATGCGGAACAGGCGCAGCTTGACGCCCGAGCCGGCCGCGACCTCGGCGGAGTTGTAGATCTTCTCGAGGACGCGGGGGACGACGAGGATGTACGACGGCCGGAACGAGTTGAGGTCGGCCATGAGGTTCTTCGTGTTCGGGGCGTGCCCCAACACGCCGGGGCCGGCCAGCGTGAACCACGTGACGAAGCGGGCGAGGACGTGGGCCAGCGGCAGGAACATCAAGGCGCGAACCTTCTTGTGGTTCGTCACCGTGTGCACGTATTCGAGGCCGTTGAGCGTGAGCTCGACGGCGTTGCGGTGGGTGATCTCGACGCCCTTGGGACGCCCGGTGGTGCCCGACGTATAGACGATCGTCGCGATCGTCTCCATGTTGACCTGGGCGTAGCGCTCGTTGTACTCGTCGACCGACACCGTGGACCCGGCGTCGAGGATGTCGACCATCGCGCCTGTCGACAGGCACATGACGGGGCAGTCGAGGCCCGCCTCACGGATGAGGGCACCGAGGAGGTCGGCCGACTGGCGGGCCTGAACGATGACGAGACGGAGGTTGGAGTCCTCGATGATCCACTGGATCTGCGAGGCCGAGTCCGTTTCATAAATGGGGACGACGATGACGCCGATCGACAGTGCCGCCATGTCGATGAGCGTCCACTCGTACGACGTGGGGGCGAGGATCCCCAGCGAGTCGCCGTGCTGGAGGCCCAGGCCGATAAGGCCCCGGGCCACCGCCGCGATCTCTTCGGCGTAGGCGCGGGCCGACACCGGTTGCCACACGTCACCGAGCGACGACTTGCGTTCCACGACGATCTGGTCAGGATCGGCCTTGACGCGCCGATAGAACAGCCAGGGGATCGACATCCAGTCCTCGGCGGCAACCACGCGCGGAAGTCCGAACTCCTTCAGCTCCCCGGGACGGTCACCCGGAACCATGTGGGCGTCCGAGGGGGGCGTGAAGTCGTACTGTTCGGTCACAACAACTCCATCTGTTGACTCTTCAGGTGTTTGTGGGCGGTAGCGGGGCCTTACTTCTTCGGTCGCTTCGCGGGCGGTTCGCCCAGGGTGACGTCGGAGGTGGTCATCGGCTCGTCCTCGGCGGCGTCCTCGACGATGACGAGGTCACCGGCCAGCTTAGCTGCCGACTGGATGTCGGCCAGTGCGCTGCGCACGAAGGGGGCGTCGTCGGCGCTGACATGGAGCGTGCAGGCCTCGATCGGCGTGCGCTGCGAGACCTTGGCTTCGGACTTGATCTTGCGCAGCACCGAAAGGGCCTGTCCGGCGGCGGTGAGGACGTCCTCGTCGCCGCCAAGGTCGCGGATCGAGTTCGCGGTCGGCCACTCGGCGCGGTGGATCGAGCCCGTGCGGTACCAGCTCCACACCTCTTCGGCCGCATAGGGCAGGTAGGGGGCCAGCAGGCGCGTGACGTGATCGACGACGATCGCCAGCGCCGTACGGGCCGACGCGACGGCGTCGGCGTCCCATTCGCCGGAGAAGTTGTGGGCGCGGTCCTTGACCAGCTCCAGGTAGTCGTCGCAGAAGCTCCAGAAGAACGTCTCGGTCACCTCGAGGGCGCGGGTGTGGTCGAAACGCTCGAGGGCGCGCGTTGCCTGGTCGACGACCCGGGCGAGCGCCGCGAGGACGGCCCGGTCGAGGTCGACGGTGACGCGTGCGGGGTCAAGCGAGAGGTCCTCGTCTTCGCCGCCCATGGCGAGGGCGAACTTCGAGGCGTTGAGGAGCTTCATCGCCAGGCGGCGACCGATCTTCATCTGCTGTTCCTCGAACGCCGTGTCGGTGCCCAGACGCGCCGCGGCCGCCCAGTAGCGCACGGCGTCGGAGCCATGCTTTTCCAGCAGGCCCATCGGGGTAACGACGTTGCCCTTCGACTTCGACATCTTCTTGCGGTCGGGGTCGAGGATCCAGCCCGAGATCGTCGCATGCTTCCACGGCAGCGCGTCGAATTCGAGATGGGCGCGGACGACCGTCGAGAACAGCCACGTGCGGATGATGTCCTGGCCCTGCGGGCGAATGTCCATGGGGTAGACGTTGGCGAACAGCTGGTCGTCGCGCATCCACCCGGAGACGATCTGGGGCGTCAGCGACGACGTCGCCCACGTGTCCATGATGTCTTTCTCGCCTGTGAAACCGCCGGGAACGTCGCGCTGCGACGCCTCATAGCCGGCGGGAATGTCGGTCGTCGGGTCGATCGGCAGCTGCTCGAGGCTGGGCGTGATGACCTTGTCGTAGTTCGGCTGGCCCTCGGCGTCGACCTCGTACCACACGGGGATCGGCACGCCGAAGAAGCGCTGCCTGGAAATCAGCCAGTCGGAGTTGAGGCCGCCCACCCAGTTGGCGTAGCGGACCTTCATGAAGTCGGGGTGGAATTCGAGCTGGTTGCCGCGGTCGAGCAGCTCGTCGCGTAGCGGCTTCGTGGCGCCCGGCCGGGTGTAGTCGGTGCCGCCGTTGCGGATGTACCACTGGCGGCTCATGACGATTTCCAGGGGCTTGTTGCCCTTTTCGAAGAAGTTGGCCTGACGCATCGTCGGCTTGGGGTCGCCGATCATCTCGCCCGACGCCGCCAGCGCCTCGACGATGACCGCGCGGGCGCCGAACGTCGACTTGCCCGCGGTCGCCTCATACAGGGCGCGGCCCGCGGGGGTGGTGATCCAGTCGGGCGTTTCGGTGAGGATCCGGCCGTCGTGGCCGAGGATCACGCGCGTGGGCAGCTCGAGTTCGCGCCACCACGCGACGTCGGTGACATCGCCGAACGTACAGCACATGGCGATACCGGCGCCCTTGTCGATCTCCGCCGCCGGGTGGGCGAGGACGGGAACCTCGACCTCGAAGCCGGGCGAGACCACGGTCGTGCCGAACAGGTGCTGGTAGCGCTCGTCGTCCGGGTGGGCGATGAGGGCGCAGCAGGCGCCCAGCAGCTCGGGACGCGTCGTCTCGATGACGACGTCGCCGGAGCCGTCGCTGCGGTGGAACGCGAGGGCGTGGTAGTCGCCCGCGTAGTCGCGTGACTCGACCTCGGCCTGGGCGACCGCGGTCTGGAAGGTGACGTCCCACAGGCCGGGGGCTGCCTGCTGGTAGGCCTCGCCGCGCTCGAGGTTCTGGAGGAACGCCCACTGGGTAACCCGCTGGGTGTCCTCGCCGATCGTCTGGTATGAATGCGTCCAGTCGACCGAGAGGCCCAGGCGGCGCCACAGGGCCTCGAACTGCTTCTCGTCCTCGACGGTCAGCTGCTCGCACAGCTCGATGAAGTTGCGGCGCGAGACGGGCACCTGGTCGGCCGCCTTGACCGACTTGGCGTCGCCGTGGTGCGGCGGAACGAACTGGGGATCATAGGGGAGCGTGGGGTCACAGCGGACGCCGTAGTAGTTCTGGGCGCGCCGCTCGGTCGGCAGGCCGTTGTCGTCCCAGCCCATCGGGTAGAAGACGTTCTTGCCGCGCATGCGCTGGTAGCGGGCGAGGATGTCAGTGTGGGTGTACGAGAACACGTGGCCGACGTGCAATGAGCCCGACGCCGTCGGCGGGGGCGTGTCGATCGAGAAGACGTCAGAGCGGCACGTGTCGGGGTTGAAGGCGTACACCTCGTCGTCTTCCCATACCCGCTGCCAGCGCTCCTCGAGCCCGTCGGGGGTGACCTTCGCCGGTACCTTCGGTGCGGGAAGGTTCAGAGCGTTGAGGTCAGAAGCGGCGTGGTCAGTCGTCATCTCGTGCACTCCCTATACTGCCGGTCAATTGCGATACGTCCCTACGGTACCCGCCTTGCCGCCGCCGGCCTAACTTGAGGGCGGGATATGGACGGGTTTTAGCCCAGCTCACGGTCCCGGGCGCACGCGGCGGCGACGGCCTCGTGGCAGGCCCTGGGCATCCCGGAATCCTGGAGGGCCAGCAGCCCAGCCACGGTGGTCCCGGCGGGCGAGCACACCTGGTCAACGAGGGTCATCGAGTTGCCGCCCTCGTCGAGGATCGTCGCCAGCAGCGCGGCGGTGCCGGCCATCGACTGGGTGATCGCCCTGGTGGCCTGGGCCTTCGTCAGGCCCTGGGCGACGCCGGCCTGGGCGAGGGCGTCGGCGATCGCGGCCAGCCATGCGGGCGAGCAGCCGGCCAGGGCAGAGAAGGCGCCGAACTGATGGTCCTCGATGACCGCGATGCGGCCCAGGCCCTCGAAGAGGGCGCGCACGTGCACCCGCTGGGGTTCGGTGACGGCATCGGAGAAGGCGATCCCCGTCATCGACTGGCCGACGCGGGCCGCGACGTTCGGCATCGTCCGCACGGCGGGCGTCCCAGCGGGGAGCGCGTCCGTCAGGGCGCTCAGGGTGATGCCCGCGGCGACTGAGACAACGACCAGGCGCGACAGCGCCTCGGCGTCGTCGGCCAGGTCGGCGATGACGTCGTGAATCTGGTAGGGCTTGACGGCGAGGACGAGGACGTCGTCGACCCCGAGGGCGGCGACAACGTCCGACGCCGAATCGGCCACGGTGGCGCCCAGGTCCCCGGCCAGCGCCTCGGCCTTGGCGCGGGTCCGGTTGGCGAGGATGACGTCGCTCGCCTGTACAGTCCCGGCGGCGAGGGCGCCGGAGGCAATCGCCGATCCCATCGAGCCGCATCCGATCAGTCCTAGGCGCATGGTGGTCACTCCTTGTGTCTCGCCCGTGAGGTCGTTTGTCCCTCACTCTAACCGGCTCCGCCGCGTCTTACCGGGCCGGGTGTCATGGTGGTCCACGTCACTTCCTCGCTAGAGTGGGGGTATGACTACGTACACCGCACCGCGTGAGAACACCCGTATCGTCGTGACCGGCGCCTCGTCCGGCATCGGAGAGGCTACGTGCCGCCTGCTCGCCGCGTCCGGATGGGCCGTCGTCGCTCTCGCCCGGCGCGAGGACCGGCTGCAGGCCCTGGCCGACGACATCGGCTGCGAATACCACGTCTGCGACGTGACGAATAAGCAGATGGTCGACGAGGTGGCCCACGCGATCCTCGAGAAGGGGCCGGTAACCGGCGTCGTCGTCAACGCCGGGGGAGCCCGCGGGTCCGACCGGGTCGACGCCGGCTACGTCGAGGACTGGGACTGGATGTACCAGGTGAATGTCGCCGGCGCCCTCAACACGACGCAGGCGTTCCTGCCGTACCTGAGGGAGCACGGCGGCGACCTCCTCTACCTGACGTCGACCGCGGCGCACGAGACCTATCCGGGCGGCGCCGGCTACACGGCGGCGAAGCACGCCGAGTCGATGATCCCCGAGACGATGCGCCTCGAGCTGGTCGGCGAGCCCGTGCGGATCTTCCAGGTGTGCCCCGGCATGGTGAAGACGCCGGAGTTCTCGCTCAAGCGGCTGGGCAGCCAGGACAAGGCCGACAAGGTGTACGCCGGCGTCGCCGAGCCGCTCGTCGCCGAGGACATCGCCGACATCATCGGCTACTGCCTGTCGCGTCCCACCCACGTCGTCCTCGATCGCATCGACACCCGACCCGTCGCCCAGGCGACGACAATGGTCGTGGCCCGCGACCAGGCCTAACACTTAAGGCGCCAGGAGGGCCAGGGGGATGATGGCGACGCCGTCGTCGCGGCGGTAGGCGGCGGGTCCGGTCGTGATGACGAAGGTACCGGCGACCTTTCGGGGCATGGTGTCCGCCAGCCATGTGAGGTCGGCGGTGTCGCGGTCCGACGGGTCGGGCGACGTCGTGATCGCGCCGGCCAGCACCCGCGATCCGTCCAGCTCGATGATGAGGGGGATATCGTGCGTCCCGCGTTTGGTCCGCAGGTGGCTGACGTTCCAGCCGTGGGCCTCGGCATAGGTGCGCACGGACATCGTCACCAGCGACGAGAACAGGGCGGCGAGCCACGTGCCCTCGACCGGCTGAACCGGTGCCGTCTGGCCGCGCAGCAGGTGGCGTGACGTGATCTGGCAGGCCGCCGCCGCGAGCGCGGGGTCGGCCAGGTAGAGCCGGGGCGAGGACGTCAACCGTCCGGGCGCGTCGGGGCCGGTGGGCATCCACGCGGGCACGGGGTCCAGCAGCATCGTCTGGGTGAGGGCGTCGCGCCAGGCCGTCACCGTGTCGCGGCTGGCCAGGCTGCGCCCCAGCAGGCGGTGGACCTGGGTGAGCGGCGTCGTGTGCGAACTGGCCCGGGCCAGCGCGGCGATCCACGCGAGGACGGTGTCCGGCCGCCGGGGCGTCATCTGGGCGCGCGCGAGGTCGCTTGACGCTGCCTCGGCCAGGTAGGCGCGCAGGGCCGCGGGGCGCCGGCGGGGATCGAGGGCGCGGACGCCCGGCAGCCCGGAGCAGAGGATCTGGTCGACGTAGCCGGCCAGGCCGACCGCCGACTCGCCCTCGATGGCCAGGTCGCGCTGCGCCGCGAGGGCGCCCAGCGACACCGTGGGGTCGGCGAGGTTGCGTTCGACGAACGACTCGGGACGCATCCGAATCGTCTGGTACTCCGGCACCTCCAGCGACGTCGTGAGGAGGAACCGGGCGCCGGGGTGGGCGGCGCGGGCGTCGGCCAGGTGGGTCGCGACGTCGGGGATATGGGTGAACTCGTCGATGAGCAGGGGAAACCGGGCGTCGGGGCCGACGCCGCCCGTGGCGAACGCCTGGGCCTGGGCGGGGACGGCGGCGTCGACGACGTCGCCAGCGTGACGCAGGGCCGTCGTCGTGACGCCTGCGCCACGCACCCCGGCCAGGACGACGATGTCGGCCGTGGCGGCGGAGGTTTCCAGCACCACGTCGGCGATTCGTCGCGTGTAATCCATATCACGTAATTTATCACCGGACCTGGCGCCGGGCCCGGCGGGACCCGCCTGTGGTGACCGCGGGCGTGTCCGCGCGATGGACTCAACTGGCCAGTACGCGGCGGAAGCGTTTAGGGTAGCGGCTACAGGCGTTTGATCCGGCCGGAAACCCCGGGTATCAACCGGAAAGCCGCGGGAAGAACGGGCGCAGCCTCAGTAGAACCCGCCGGGATGGCCCGTCACAGCTTCCAACGAGTGGCCAGGTGTGTGTCATCGCGCCTGGCAAGCGAGGTGGTACCGCGTCCGGCGTGCTGGGCGTCCTCGTGAGGTATTTGGATGCATCACGAAGGAACGAAGCAGCGAACATGACTGGCTCCCACTATCCGCGCCACCGCGCGGGCGACGTCGAGGCCTCTCCGGCATTTCCTGCCCAGGAAGAAGCCACCCTTGCCTATTGGGCAGAAGACGGCACGTTCCAGGCCTCAATTGACGCCCGTGAAACGGGCAAGGACGGCTCGAACGAGTACGTGTTTTACGACGGCCCGCCGTTCGCCAACGGCCTGCCCCACTACGGGCACCTGCTGACCGGCTACGTCAAGGACATCGTGGCGCGCTACCAGACCCAGCGGGGGCGTCGGGTCGAGCGGCGTTTCGGCTGGGACACCCACGGGTTGCCCGCCGAGCTTGAGGCCGAGCGGATCCTGGGGATCACCGACAAGTCCGAGATCGAAGAGACGGTCGGCATCGCCCGTTTCAACGAGGCGTGCCGCACCTCCGTCCTCACGTACACGCGCGAGTGGCAGGACTACGTGACGCGTCAGGCCCGCTGGGTCGACTTTGACAACGACTACAAGACGATGGACCTGCCCTACATGGAGTCCGTCATCTGGGCGTTCAAGACCCTCTACGACAAGGGGCTGGCCTACGAGGGCTACCGCGTCCTCCCGTACTGCTGGAACGACCAGACGCCGCTGTCGAACCACGAGCTGCGGATGGACGACGACGTCTACCAGGATCGCTCCGACCAGGCCGTTTCCGTCGCCGTGCGGATGGAGTCGGGCGACATGGCCGTCATCTGGACGACGACGCCGTGGACGCTGCCGTCGAACCTCGCGATCGCCGTGGCGCCGGACGTCGACTACGTCCGCGTGGCCGTGGGCGAGAGTGGCGCCGAGTGGCTGGCGGGGGAGACGCTGATCTTCGCCGCGCCCCTCGTTGACAACTACGCGAAGGAACTGGGCGAGGACCGTCGAATCCTCGAGACGATCAAGGGCAGCGAGCTGGTCGGCCAGCGCTACTACCCGATGTTCACCTACTTCGAAGGCCGCGACGCCTCCGAGGCGCCCGGCCCCAACGCGTGGACGATCATCGGCGGCGACTTCGTCACGACCGACGACGGCACCGGCCTCGTCCACATCGCCCCGGCGTTCGGTGAAGACGACATGAACGTCTGCGTCGAGGCCGACATCCGCGCCGTCGTCCCCGTCGACGACGCCGGCAAGTTCACCTCCGAGGTGCCCGACTACGAGGGCCAGCAGGTCTTCGACACGAACAGCCAGGTCATCCGCGACATGCGGAACTGGGCGGGCCCCTTCGAGAAGGTCCCGGAGGAGCGCCGCTGCAAGCTCGTGCGCCAGGAGTCGTACACGCACTCCTACCCGCACTGCTGGCGCTGCCGTAAGCCGCTGATCTACAAGGCGGTGTCGTCGTGGTTCGTCAAGGTCACGGACTTCCGCGACCGCATGGTCGAGCTTAACCAGCAGATCGAGTGGGTGCCGGGCTACATCAAGGACGGCATCTTCGGGAAGTGGCTGTCGGGCGCCCGCGACTGGTCGATCTCGCGCAACCGCTACTGGGGTTCGCCGATCCCCGTGTGGAAGTCGGACGACCCGAACTACCCGCGCGTCGACGTCTACGGGTCGATCGCCGACCTCGAACGCGACTTCGGCGTCAAGGTGACGGATCTGCACCGCCCGGCGATCGACGAGCTGACGAGGCCGAACCCGGACGACCCGACCGGCAAGTCGACAATGCGGCGAATCCCGGACGTCCTCGACTGCTGGTTCGACTCCGGCTCGATGCCGTACGCCCAGGTGCACTACCCGTTCGAGAACCGGGACTGGTTCGAGCACCACTACCCGGGCGACTTCATCGTCGAATACATCGGCCAGACGCGCGGCTGGTTCTACACACTCCACGTCCTCGCGACCGCCCTGTTCGACCGCCCGGCGTTCACGCACTGCATCTCGCACGGCATCGTCCTCGGCGACGACGGCCGCAAGATGAGTAAGTCGCTGCGCAACTATCCGGACGTCGGCGGCGTGTTCGACACGTACGGGTCGGACGCCATGCGGTGGTTCCTCATGTCGTCGCCCATCGTCCGCGGCGGTAACCTCATCGTCACCGAGAAGGCGATCCGCGACACCGTCCGCCACGTCCTCCTGCCGCTGTGGAACGTCTACTACTTCTTCGGGCTCTACGCGAACGCGTGCAACAAGGGCGCCGGCTACGACGCCCAGCTGCTCGACCTCGCCGACCCGAAGGTGGTCGCCGACCTCGACGTCATGGACCGCTACCTGCTGGCGCGTACGCGCACGCTGGTCGCCGACATGGCGACCGCGCTCGACGATATGGACATTCCCGGCGCGTGCACGCTGGTCGAGGATCACATCGACCTGCTGACGAACTGGTACGTCCGCACGACCCGCGACCGCTTCTGGAGCGAGGATCACCGCGCCTACGACACGCTGTACACCGCCTTCGAGGCGTTCCTCCGTGCCGTCGCGCCGCTGCTTCCGCTGCTCAGCGAGGAAATGTGGCGCGGCCTCACGGGCGGCCGCTCGGTGCACCTCACCGACTACCCGACGCTGCCCGACACTGTGGCTGACGATGCCCTCGTCGCCGCGATGGATGAGGCCCGCTCGATCGTGTCGGCCACGCACTCGCTGCGCAAGGCCAACTCTCTGCGCGTCCGCCAGCCGCTGCGTACGCTCACCGTCGTCACCGAGAACCCGGACGAGCTGGCGCCGTTCGCCGCCCTCATCGCCGACGAGGTCAACGTCAAGGACGTCGCCCTCGAGGCGGTGGCGACCTCGGGCTTCGAGGTCAAGCGCGACCTCAAGCTCAACCCCAAGGCGTTCGCCCCCGCGGTGCGCCGCGCAACCTCGCAGCTGTTCAAGGCCCAGAAGGCCGGCGAATGGGAGGAAACCGAGGCCGGCGTGCGGTTCCCGGGCGTCGAGGTCGACGGTGCCCCCGTCGAGCTTTCCGGCGACGCCATCGAGCTCGTCACGTCGGTGGCCGCGGCCGAGGGTCAGGTGGCCAGCGTGTTGCCGTCGGGCGCCTTCGTCGTCCTCGATACGACGGTGGACGCCGAGCTCGAGGCCGAGGGCTACGCCCGCGACGTCGTCCGCGCGGTCCAGGACGAGCGCAAGAACGCCGGCCTTCACGTGGCCGACCGGATCGCGTTGACCCTGGGGGTGCCGGCCGACAAGCTCGAGGCCGTGCGTGCCCACACCGACATGATCAAGGCCGAAACGCTGTCGCTCGACCTCACGCTCAATGAGGCCGAGAAGCTTGAGATCGCGGTCGCCAAGAAGTAGGCGACGCCTGGCTGAGAAGCCGCAAACGCCGGGGCCCGGACGATTCTTCCGTCCGGGCCCCGGCGTGTCGTCGAACGGGCTACTTGAGGGCGGCGAGCGCGGCGTCGTAGTCGGGTTCGGTCGTCACTTCCTCAACCTGCTGGGTGTAGATGACCTTGCCGTCGGCGTCGGCGATGACGACGGCGCGCGAGAGGAGGCCGGCCAGGGGACCATCGGTCATCTGGCAGCCGAAGACGTCGCCGAAGTCGGAGCGGAACGCCGACGCCGGGGTGACGTTGTCGATCCCCTCGGCCGCGCAAAAACGGCCCAGGGCGAACGGCAGGTCCTTCGACACGCAGACGACGACGGTGTCGGGCAGGCCCGCGGCGGCCTCGTTGAAGCGGCGGACCGAGGCCGCGCACACGTCGGTGTCGATCGACGGGAAGATCGAGACGACAACGCGCTTGCCGCGCAGGCTCGAGAGCGAAAGGTCAGCGAGGTCGGCGGTGACCAGCATGGCGTCGGGCAGCGGGGACCCCTTCTGGGGTAGCTCGCCGACGGTGTGGACAGGATTTCCGGTAAACGTAAGAGAAGTCATAATTCCAGCGTAAGCGTGGGGCAGTGATTTCGCTCCCTCAACGACAAGGTGGGCGAGTATGCCTAGACTTGGGGAGACCGAAACGAAAGGACGTCCATGGACCAGTCGTCGCATCCCGACCCCCAGCCCACCTCGGATGGGATCGACCCGGAGCTCGCGCCGTATCTCGAGGCCGCCGACCGTGTCGACGAACTCGACATCGTTGAGCTTTCCCACGACGAGGATGACGCGCGCGAGGCCCTCGAAGCCCTGCTGAGTGCCTCGATGATGGCGGGGCCCCTGGGTGCAGACATCGTCGCCGAGCAGGCGATCGAGGTCGAGGAAGAAGATGACCCTCTCGAGCAGGCCGCCGCCGACGCGGTCGTCGCCGCGCGGGTCGATGCGATTTATCGGGGGATCATCCGCCGAGCGCCCGAACACAAGTTCGCCCCGACCCTCGACCGGATTAAGCGGATCCTCGAGTGGATGGGCGACCCCCAGCTGGCCTACCACACCGTCCACGTCGCCGGGACGAACGGCAAGACGTCGACCGCCCGGATGATCGACGCCCTCGGCGTCGCCCGTGGCTACCGGACGGGCCGGTTCACCTCGCCGCATCTGACGAGCCCGCGCGAACGCATCAGCATCGACGGCGCCCCGATCAGCCCCGAGGGATTCGTCCGGGCGTGGGAAGACATCGCCGCCTTCGTCGACCTCGTCGACGCCGAATCCGTCGCCAAGGGCGGGCCGAAGATGTCGTTCTTCGAGGTCTTCACCGCGATGGCCTTCCAGGCGTTCGCCGACGCGCCCGTCGACCTCGGCGTCATCGAGGTCGGCATGGGCGGCACATGGGACTGCACGAACGTCCTCGACTCGGCCGTCCAGGTCATCACGCCGATCGCCATGGACCACGAACAGTGGCTGGGACACACGATCGAGGAGATCGCCGCCAACAAGGCCGGCATCATCCGCCCCGGCGGGATCGTCATTGTCGGGCGGCAGCAGCCGGCGGCGCTCGCGGTCATCGAGGAGCGGGCGCAGCAGCTGGGTGCCCAGGTTCGCCTGTTGGGCCGCGACATCGACGTTGTCGCGATCGAGAAGGCCGTCGGCGGCTCGCTCATCAGCGTGCGGACGCCCGCCGCGCTCTACGAGGATCTCTACGTCCCGCTGCTGGGGGACTACCAGGCCGACAACGCGGCCCTGGCGATCGCCGCGTTCGAGGCGCTGTGTGGCGGTGGGGCCCTCGATCCCGCGCTCGTCGAGCGCGGACTCACGTCGGTGACGTCGCCGGGGCGCCTCGAGCTGGTCCGTTCCTCGCCGACGGTCCTCGTCGACGCCGCCCACAACCCCCACGGCGCCGCGGCCCTGCGTCGCGCGCTCGAGGAGTCGTTCACCTTCACCCACCTGGTCGGCGTGTTTGCCGGCATGGCCGACAAGGACACCGAGGGCGTCCTCGGCGAGATGGAGCCGATCCTCGACGCCGTCGTCGTCACGACGCTGGACACGCCGCGCGCGTTGACGATTGACCAGGCGGCGGCCGTTGCCACCGACGTGTTCGGCCCCGACAACGTCATCGCCGCCCCGACGCTGCCCGAGGCGCTCGACGCCGCGGCCGGCGAGGTCGAGTCCAGCACGGACCCGACGGCGTCGACGGGCATCATCTGTTTCGGCTCGGTCGTCCTGGCCGGCGCCGTCCGCGACCTCTTCGGGCTCGCCGAGTAACGCAAAGGAGACCGCCGTGACCATCATCGCTGCCGCCGACGGCTCGTCGCTGGGCAACCCCGGCCCGACGGGGTGGGCGTGGTTCGTCGACGACGACCACTGGGACGCCGGGGGATTCCCCTCGGGCACGAACAACATCGGCGAGCTCACCGCCGTCGCCGAGCTGCTGGCTGCCACCGCGTTCCTTGACGAGCCACTGCTTATCTGTGCCGACTCGCAATACGTCATCAATTCGGTGACCAAGTGGATGCCCGGGTGGAAGCGGCGTGGCTGGCGCAAGGGCGACGGCAAACCCGTGAAGAACGTCGACATCCTTCGGCGCATCGACGCCCTCCTGGTCGGGCGTGACGTCCGATTCGAGTGGGTCAAGGGCCACGCCGGCCACCCCCTCAACGAACGCGTCGACTCCCTCGCGCGCGCCCAGGCGACCGCGTACTCGCGCGGGCAGACCCCCGAGGGCGGGCCCGGATGGCCCGGGGCGGCAATCGCGCCCGATCCCGCACCATCCACGCTGTTCTAGAAAGTCGAGGCCTCCCCATGTACGCCGAGGAACGCCGCGCAGCGATCATGCGCCACCTCCACACCCGCGGCTCCGTCGCGGTCAACGACCTGGCCCAGGAATTCGACGTCACCACCGAGACGGTGAGGCGCGACCTCGACGCCCTCGCCGAGGACCCCAGGCTGCGGCGAGTCCACGGCGGCGCGATCCTTGCGGGCTCCGCCGACGACGAGCCCTCGGTGCCCCAGCGCGCCGTCATGCACGTGCGTGAAAAGGCGGCGATCGCCCAGGCCGCCCTCGAGCTGATCCCGGCCGATCAGCCGAGCGCGATCGTCCTCGACTCGGGGACGACGACGCAATGCCTGTGTGACCTCCTGGGGGCCAGGCCCGGCCTCAATGTCTACACGAACTCGCTGCTGCTCGCCTCGTCCGCGGCGCACGATCCTGCCCTCACGGTCCACATGACCGCGGGGACCGTCCGTGGCATCACGCAGGCGGTCGTCGGCGCCGAGACGGTCCAGGCGCTCGCCGACCTGCACCCCGACTTCGCGTTCGTCGGCTGCAACGGGATGTCGCCGACCCACGGATACACGACGCCCGACTCGACCGAGGCCGCCGTCAAGCGCCAGATGGTCGCCGCGGCCGCAACGACGGTGATCGTCGCCGACTCGTTCAAGATCGACGAGGTGCGCGCCCACACCTTTGCTCGGCCCGACGACATCGACGTCCTCGTCACCGATGAGGGCGCGCGCGGGATGGCCGACGACCTCGCCCGACGGGTCATTTATGCCCCGCTGACGGCGGGCGCGAATTAGTAACGAACAGGGCTTGCGAATTACCGAAGTGGCGGTTCGTTAACCCCGGTTGGGGGCCCTGCGTGTCGCCTGTGATATAAATCACCATACGGGGTTTAGGTGAGCCTCTCTATGGTCGAGCCTTGCGTAAATCTGTGGCCTGTAAATGCCTGCTGACCTGCGGTAATGGGGTGGTTTGCGGCGAAAAAACGCTACGCCCGGCTTTTCTTAAATTGGGGTTTTCGCAAAATTGTTTGCGCCTAATTCTGGCGCGTTTTGGCGCCCTTGAAAAGCCGCGCCGGGCTCCTAGTGTGGAAACCAAGAGAGCGCGCCGCGGGCGGGCTCACCGAGAAATAAGGAGACCATCATGACCACCATGCCTCACGTTGCCGCGTGTGCCGAGACCGACTGCGCCTTCAACCACGACGGCTGCGCCGCCTTCGCCATGACCATGGGTGCCGGCGGCTGCACGACGTTCATCGCCCTCGACGCGCACGGCGGCCTGCCGACCGTCGACGCCCAGGTGGGCGCCTGCTCGCGCAAGGACTGCACGTACAACGACTCGCTCGTCTGCTCGGCGCCGAACGTCTCGATCGGTTCGTCGCACGCTGACTGCCTGACCTTCAAGAAGGCCTAACCGCTCAAGCGACTGACACGGACCCGGAAAGCGCATTCCTGCTTTCCGGGTCCGTGGTGTATCGAGGGGGCCGCCTGCGCTACTCTTAGGGCGTTACCGGCAGAAAGGTGGGCCCGTGGCCACCCCACTCATTGGATTCGTCATCGCCTCACAGTCCGACACGCTTGCGCGCGGAATCTGTGAGGTCGTGTCCCCGATGGCACCCGACGTCATCGTCAAGCCGTGCGGGGTCCACGACGAAGGGTTGTCGCGGGCGCTCGAACTCATCGCCGACGCGTGCTCCGAGGCCGCGGGACAGATCGGCGAGGGCGCGCACATCGTCATCCTCGCCGACCTGGGGCCGGCGAAGCTCGCGTCCTACCAGCTCATCAACACGTGGGGCGACGGCGACGTCTCCCTCGGGCACGGGCCGATCGTCGAGGGCGCCACGGCGGGTGCCGTCGCCGCCCAGCAGGGCGAGGACCTCAACGCGGTGCTGCGGGCGATCGCCGGGGCCGTCCAGTTCTTCGACGTCGAGGAGCGGCCCGAACGCCCCGTCGAGCCCGAGGACGACCCTTATGCGCCGCGCGTCGTCACGCTTGTCGACGCCGAGGGTCTCAAGGCCCGCCCGGCCGCCCGCTTGGCGCGTCTGGCGTCGGACTTCGACGCCGAGGTGACGGTCAACGGCGTCGACGCCTCGTCGGTGCTCGCCCTCATGGGGTTGAAACTCGAGGCCGGTGACAGTTTGCGGATCGAGGCCGAGGGCCCCGAGGCGCGGATGGCCCTGGCGCAGATCGCCGAGGCCGTCGAGGCCGGCTTGACCGGCGACTCAGAAGAATAGAATCGGCGTGAGATCGCAACCAACGGAGGACATCATGACCCAGCCCACTCTTGATTCGTCGCTCGAGCACACGCTCATCCTCGTCAAGCCTGACGCCTATCGCCGTGGACTCACGGGCGAAATCCTCGCGCGCTTTGAGCGCAAGGGGTACCGGATCAGCGCCCTCAAGCTGGTCCAGGCTGACCGCGACCTGTTGGACGCCCACTACGCCGAGCACAAGGACAAGCACTTCTACGCCGACCTCGTCACCTACATGACCTCGCAGCCGCTGGTCGCCGCCGTCCTCTCGGGCGAGCAGGTCGTCGCGGGCGCCCGGACGCTCACCGGGTCGACGCAGCCGACCACGGCGGATCCCGGGACCATCCGTGGCGACTTCGGCCGCGACTGGGGCGGGCGCGCCATCGAGAACGTCATCCACGCGTCGGACTCGCCGTCGGCGGCCGAACGCGAGATCGGCGTGTGGTTCCCGGAGCTGGTCTAGCCGAATATCCGCTCGTCGAAGCGGGGTTGCCTTATGCACCTTAAGTCGTTGGCGCTTCGGGGCTTCAAGTCGTTTGCCCAGGCCACGACTCTCACTCTCGACCCCGGCATCATCTGTATCGTCGGGCCGAACGGGTCGGGGAAGTCGAACATCGTCGACGCCCTCGCCTGGGTGATGGGCGAGCAGGGCGCGAAGTCGTTGCGCGGCGCGCAGATGGCCGACGTCATCTTTGCGGGAACGTCGACGAGGCCGGCGCTGGGCCGCGCCGAAGTGCGGCTGACGATCGACAACACGTCGGGCGAGTTGCCGATCGACTATTCCGAGGTGACGATTTCGCGCACCCTGTTTCGGCAGGGCGGCTCGGAATACGCGATCAACGGCGCCCCGGTGCGCCTGCTCGACATCCAGGAGCTGCTCTCCGACACCGGCATGGGCCGCTCAATGCACGTCATCGTCGGGCAGGGGCAGCTCGACGACGTGTTGCGGTCGGATGCGCAGTCCAGGCGTGCATATATCGAGGAGGCGGCGGGCGTCCTCAAGCATCGGCGCCGCAAGGAACGGGCGGTGCGCAAGCTCGAGGGGCTGGGCGAGAAGCTCGAGCGGCTCGAGGACTTGACCCGCGAAATCGGGCGGCAACTGGGGCCGTTGGCGAAGCAGGCGCGGATCGCGTCGCAAGCCCAGACGATCCAGGCGATCGAGCGTGACCTGCGGGCCCGGCTGCTGGCCGACGACCTCGTCACCCACCAGCAGGCGCTGGAGGAGTTTCAGCGCAAGACGCAGCAGATCAACGCGCAGCGGTCCGAGATCGCCGGCGAATCGGAGCGGCTGCGTGCGGCGCTCGTCGAGGCCGAGGAACAGGCCGTGCTCGACGAGCCGGCCCGGGTCGCGGCCGAGCAGTGGAAGCAGCTCACCAGCCTGGCCGACCGGCTGGGGACGCTGGCGACGCTCGCGACGGAACGCGCGGAGCAGCTGGCCCAGCCCCTGGCGGGACCGGGCGGCCCGGACCAGGCCGCGCGCGACGCCGAGATCGAGCAGCTAAGCAGCGACGCCGACGAGGCCCAGGCCCGATGCGATCAGGCGAAGGCCGGCCTCGAGCAGGCAGTCACCGCGGCCGAGGACGCCGAAAAAGCCGAGCGCGAGGCCGACCAGGGCGCGGCCGGGGCCAGGGCCGCCCAGGCGGCGGCCACCTCGCGCCAGTCGACGCTCGCCGGCCAGGCGGCGTCCGCCAGGTCGCGCGCCGAGGCGGCCGTCGAGGCGCTCCGTCGAGCCGAGAGCCAGGCACAGGCCGCCCACGAGCGCGCCGAGGCGGCAGCCAAGGGCCTCGAGCAGGCGGATGATGGCGAGCACTCACCCGGCGAGGACGACGCCCCGACCCGCGCCTACGAGGCCGCCCAGCGCGACCAGCGGGAAGCCCAGGCGACGCTGGAGCAGGCGCGTGCCGCGCTGTCGCAGGCGACGAAGGAGGTCGCGACGTGGACGTCCCGCCGCGACGCGCTCGCGCTGTCGCTGCGCCCACCCGAGGCGACCGGGGCGCTCCTCGGCGCCAACCTCCCGGGACTCGAGGGCCCGCTGGCGCCCAGCCTCGACGTCGATCGGGGCTGGGAGGACGCCGTCGGCCACGCCCTCGGCGAGGTCGTCGGGGCGGCCATCGCGTCGGGCGCCGACGCGGCCGCCGACGCCGTGGCCCACGCGGCGCGCACGGGCGTGGGGCGTGTGAGCCTCGTCCTCGCCGACGCCCAGGCGCCGTCCCAGCCTGGCGAACCGCTCCCGGGTGACGCCCGGTGGGCAGGCGACGTCGTCCGCTCGGCGTCCGCGGGGGTCACCGACGCGCTGCGTGCCCTGCTGACGGGCGTCGCCGTCGCGCACACGCTCGACGAGGCCCGCGAGGCCGTCAACCGCTCCCAGGCGACCCTGTGCGTGACCGACACCGGTGAATGGGTGCGGCCCGGCGCCATGGGCGGGGGGACCGCTATCGAGGCCACCGTCCTGTCGATCCAGGCCGAATGCGACGAGGCGTCGGCCCAGGCCGAACGGGCAAATCTCGCCCAGGAGGACGCCCGCGTATCCCTCGAGTCGGCCGAACGCGCCGAACGCGAGTGTCGGGAGCGCGCCGCGGCGGCGCTCACCGCGCTGCGGGCGGCGGACGCCCAACGGGCCGAGGAGGCCCAGCGCGTGGCCCGGATCCGCGCCGCGGCCGCCTCCGCAGCCGGTGAGGCCGAACGCGCCGAGGCGGCCCTGACGCGCGCCCGCGACGAGGTCGCGACGCGCGAGAGCGCCGCGGAGGCCGCCGAGCAGGCGCTCGCGGCGTTCACCGACACCGTCGAGGACGTCGACGTCGCCGGCCGCGAACGCGAGGCGGCAGCGGCCCGCGAGGCGGCGCGCAAGGCCCGCGAGGTCGTGGCCGAGGCACGCCTGGCGCTTCGGGCGACCGAAGAGCGCACCCGCCAGGTACAGGGACGTCTGCGCCACGCCCGCGCGGACCGCGAGCAGTATGCCAGCCGGGTCCAGCAGGTCGAACGCGACAACGCCAGGCGGCAGGCGCAGCGGGCCGTGGCGGCCCACGTGGCCGACCAGGCCCAACGGGCCCAGCGGCTCGCCGGCGCCCACCGCGACGCCGCCAGCCGCCGCCAACGCGAGGCCGAGGAGGCGCGCGCCGCCAGCTCGAAGCAGCTGAGCGACCTCCGCCACCAGCTCGACGCCCTCGCGGCGAAGGCTAACGACCTCACCGAGGCCCTCCACCGCGAAGAGGTCGCGGCGGCGCAGCACACCCTCCAGGTGGACCAGCTGACCCAGGCGGCCGCCGACGAACTGGCGATCGAGCCGGACGAGCTCGTCGCCCAGTACGGCCCCCACACGCTCGTCCCCAACGTCGACGACCCCGAGGGCGAGCCGGTGCCGTTCGCCCGCGCCGCGGTCGAGAAGCGCCTGCGCCGGGCCCAGCGCGACCTCAAGGCCCTCGGCAAGGTCAACCCGCTGGCCCTCGAGGAGCACCGCGCCCTCGAGGAACGCTACCGGTTCATGACCGACCAGCTGGCCGACGTCAAACGGTCCCGCGCCGACCTGTTCCGGGTCATCTCGGAGGTCGACCGGCAGGTCGAGGAAGCGTTCACCTCGGCCTTCGAGGACACGGCCCGCGCGTTCGAGGAGGTCTTCGGGACTCTTTTCCCCGGCGGCGAGGGGCACCTGGTTCTCACCGATCCCGACGACATGCTGGGCACCGGCGTCGATATCGAGGCGCGCCCGGCCGGCAAAAAGGTCAAGCAGCTCTCGCTGCTCTCGGGTGGCGAACGCTCGCTCGCGGCCCTCGCCTTCCTCTTCGCGATCTTCAAGGCCCGCCCCAGCCCGTTCTACATTCTCGACGAGGTCGAGGCGGCTCTCGACGACGCGAATCTAACGCGGATGCTCGCCGTGTTTTCGCAACTGCGGGAAGTCTCACAACTCATCGTCATTACCCACCAGAAACGGACGATGGAGGTCGCCGACGCCCTCTACGGCGTGACGATGAAAGACGGCGTGACCACGGTCGTTTCGCAGCGGCTGGAACGGACGGCCACAAAACGGTAACGGTTTCGCGCGTTTGGGGTGCGGGGCTTTTATCGGCGGCGGCAAACGTGCGAAACTGACCGAGTGAATCAGTCGCTCGTCGTGTTGTTCGTCGCCCTGATCGTGACGGTCGTGATTGCCCTCGCCATCGTCGTCGCGTTGCTGCGAACCCGGCGGCCCAGCGAGGGCATGCGCACGTGGGTGCGTGAGGCGACGGATGCGTGGAAAAACGACGAGCTCGACGAGGACGCCGCCGGCCAGATGCGCGAGGTGAGCATCGACGAGCTGTGGACGGAAGCCGAGGAGGCGACCGATTCGCAGGCCGATATTCGCGGGCTCATCCAGCCCGAGGCCGAAGCCGACGCCCAGCCGCAGCAAGGCTCGCCCGAGCTGCCGTCGTTTGCGCCCGCGAGCAACCGGCGTCGCCCTCGGTTGGCCAACGTCGCCGCGGCGACCCCTCAGCCACATCCGGCGGACGGTGCTGTGGGCGGGGAGACCGAGGACACGACGCCGCGGCCGCAGCCGGCCGACACGGGTGACTCCTCCGCCGCCGCGGACGCCCTCGAAGGTGCCCCGACCTCGCAAAACGCGGCCGACGAGGCGGCAAAATAGGCGGACTAGCCCGCTCCCGATCAGGCGGATTGTTCCCGGTAGGAACCGCCCGGTGACGTCCCGTTTTCTGCGCCAGCGTGACCGAGAGGGCGGTTGTGGGCAAGAATGGGGACCATGAACGACCTCATTACCCAGTTGGGTGGCTCGGACGTCGCCCTGACCATCCTCACCGGCCTTGTCGCCGTCATCGGCGGTGGCGTGGCCTTCCTCAGCGGCCGCAAGCACGAGGACGACACGGAGACGCGTCCTGTTGACCGTCACGGCGAGCATGAGCCGGCGGGCCCGGAGGTCCTCACCGAGCCTGAGGCGGCGCCCACGAAGGAGGCCGCGGAGGCGCCGGAAGCCGAGGAGGCCGAAGAAGCCGAGGAGGCCAAGGAAGCCCCCGCCAAGCCCGAGGCCGCCGAGGAGGCGCCCAAGGAACCGCAGCCGGCCCTCGAGACGCCGGAGTCGGTCCCCACCCGCATGCAGCGTCTGCGGTCGCGCCTGGCCCGATCGGGCTCGTTCGGCTCGACCCTGCTCAACGTCTTCAGCCGCGGCAACCTGTCGGAGGAAGACTGGGAAGAGATGGAGGACACCCTCCTCATGGCCGACGTCGGCGTCGAGGCCACCGAGGAGATCATGGACGAACTGCGCACCCAGGCGAAGGTCGTGTCGACTTCCGACCCCCAGGCGGTGCGTCAGATCCTGCGGACGAAGATGCTTGAACTCGTCGACCCGACGATGGACCGTTCGCTCGCGATCGACGGTGAGGACGGCAAGCCCGGCGTCGTCCTCATGGTGGGCGTCAACGGGACGGGCAAGACGACGACGGTCGGCAAGCTCGCCCGCATCTTCGTCGCCGAGAACCGCTCAGTCCTCCTCGGCGCCGCCGACACGTTCCGTGCGGCCGCGGCCGACCAGCTGTGCACGTGGGGCGACCGCGTGGGCGTTGACGTCGTCCGCTCCGACCGCGAGGGCGCCGACCCGGCGTCGGTGGCCTTCGACGCGACCGCGCGCGGCGTGGCCGACGGCGTCGACGTCGTCCTCATCGACACGGCGGGGCGCCTGCAGAATAAGCGCGACCTCATGGACGAGCTGGGGAAGGTCAAGCGCGTCATCGAAAAGACGACGCCGGTCACCGAGACCCTGCTGGTGATGGACGCGACGACCGGGCAGAACGGGATGAGCCAGGCGCGTGTATTCGCCGAGGCCGTCGACGTTACGGGTATTGTGTTGACGAAGCTCGACGGCTCGGCCAAGGGTGGGATCGTCATCTCGGTCCAGCGTGCCCTGGGCGTCCCCGTCAAGCTCGTCGGCTTGGGCGAGGGCCCGGACGACCTCGCGCCGTTCGACCCCGAGGGCTTCGTCGACTCGCTGCTCAGCTAGCCGACGGCCGCACCCCACGCCCACTCGAATCCCAGAAATGAGGAGCCTCGTTGTTTAACACCCTTTCCGATCGCCTGTCGGCCTCGTTTACGCGCCTGCGCGGCAAAGGCGTCCTGACAGAGAGCGACGTCGACCAGACCGTTGCCGACATCCGCCGGGCCCTGCTGGACGCCGACGTTGCGTTGCCGGTCGTCCGCTCGTTCACCAAGCAGGTCCGCGAGAAGGCCTACGGGGCGACGAGATCAAAGGCCCTCAACCCCGGCCAGCAGGTCGTCAAGATCGTCAACGACGAGCTCATCGAGATCCTCGGCGGCGAGGAACGTGAACTGAACTTCGCCACCAAGGGCCCGACGATCATGATGCTCGCCGGTCTCCAGGGTGCCGGTAAGACGACGCTGGCCGGAAAGCTTGGCCGGTGGCTGCGCTCCGAGCACGGCAAGCGGGTCCTCCTCGTCGCCGCCGACCTCCAGCGTCCCAATGCGGTCACCCAGCTGCAGGTCGTCGGCGAACGCGCCGGGGTCGACGTGTGGGCGCCCCAGCCGGGTAACGGCGTCGGCGACCCCGTCCAGGTGGCGCGCTCGGGCGTCGATGAGGCGATCACGGCGGGCTACGACGTCGTCATCGTCGACACCGCCGGTCGCCTGGGTGTCGACACCGAGATGATGGAGCAGGCCCGCGCGATTCGCGACGCGATCAACCCGCACGAGGTTCTCTTCGTCCTCGACGCCATGGTCGGCCAGGACGCCGTCCAGACGTCGGTCGCTTTCCGCGACGGCGTGGGCTTCACCGGCGTCGTCCTCTCGAAGCTCGACGGCGACGCCCGTGGTGGCGCGGCGCTGTCGGTGCGTGGGGTGACGGGCGCGCCGGTCCTCTTCGCGTCGACGGGCGAGGGCCTGGGCGACTTCGAGCGCTTCCACCCGGACCGGATGGCGTCGCGTATCCTCGACATGGGCGACATCCTCACCCTCATCGAGGCCGCCGAGAAGACCTACTCGGAGGAGGAGGCGAAGGACCTCCAGGCCAAGCTGTCGCAGGGCGACTTCACGCTCGAGGACTTCCTCACCCAGCTCAATCAGGTCCGCAAGATGGGGTCGATGAAGAAGCTGCTCGGCATGCTTCCCGGCGCCGGCCAGATGCGCGAGGCGCTCGACAACTTCGACGAATCCCAGATCAGCCGAGTCGAGGCGATCGTCCACTCGATGACGCCGGCCGAACGCAAGGATCCGTCGATCCTCAACGGCTCCAGGCGCGCCCGTATCGCCCGCGGTTCAGGCACGACGGTGCAAGAGATCAACGCCCTCGTCAAGCGGTTCGAGGACGCCCGCCGGATGATGCAGACGATGAGCCGCAACGGCGGCCAGCTGCCCGGTATGGGCGGCGGCTTCGGCGGCGGCCTTCCGGGCACGTCGAAGCATTCGGGGGCGCGCCAGAACAAGCGCAAGGGCAAGAAGAAGCGCAAGTTCGGCAACCCCGCGAAGCAGAAGGCGTGGGAGGCCCAGCAGGCGGCGAAGGAGAAGGAGGAGGCGACCTCGGCGCCGGGTGCGGCGTTTGGGATCACCGAGCCGAAGCCGGAGCCGACGATCGACGACTTGCCCGACGACCTCAAGAGGATGCTGGGGCGGATGTGAGCCGATGACGGTGGTCGCTCTGACCGGTCGCGTCCTGTGGCGCGACCAGCCCGGTGCCCCTCCCGCGTGGCGTGAGGGCGCCTGGATTGTCGACGGGCGGATGACCGTCCAGGCCCCCGAGGCGTCGGCCATCGAGCATGTCGGCGGGTATGCCGTGCCAGGCCTCGTTGACGTCCACTGTCACCTGGGTTACGGGTCCGACGGCGTGACGGGGCCGGACCAGACGCTTGCGAACGCCCGGAAGGTCGTGGAAAGCGGTGTTCTCGCCGTGCGCGACGCGGGGGTGCCCGAGCGGGCGAACGACTGCCTGATCGGCCGCGATGACGCCCCGCGCCTCATTCGTTGTGGCCGGCACATTGCCCGGCCGAAGCGCTACATTCGCGGCCTGGGCGTCGACCTCGCCGACCCCGCGCAGCTGCCGGACGAGATGGCCCGCCAGGCCGCCGCGGGCGACGGCTGGGTGAAGATCGTCGGCGACTGGATCGACCGCGCCGAGGGCGTGAACTCGTTGCTGCGGCCGCTGTGGACGCCCCGTCAGCTGGCCGAGGGCGTCTCTCGCGCCCACGCGGCCGGGGCCCGCGTCGCGGTCCACGCGTTCTCGGCCCAGGCGATCGGCCCGCTGCTCGACGCCGGCGTCGACGACATCGAGCACGGGACGGGGATGGATCGCGCCGCCATGCGCCGGGCCCGCGCCGCCGGCGTCCCCGTTACGCCGACGCTCCTGCAGGTCGGACTGTTCGACACGTTCGCCGCCCAGGCCGGGACGAAGTATCCCGCCTATCGCGACCAGATGCGGGCAATGTGGACCGCGCGGCGCGACCACTTCCAGGCCCTCCTCGACGAGGGCGTCACGCTGCTGCCGGGCACCGACTCGGGCGGCTACCAGCGCTTTGGGTCGCTGCCCGACGAGCTGGCGCTGTGGGAGGAGTACGGGGCCGCCGCGGCGGACGTCCTCGCCTTCGCCACGTGGCGTGCACGCGACTTCCTGGGTCTGGACTCGCTGAGCGAGGGTGCCCCGGCCGACGTCGTCGTCTATCGTCGCGATCCCGCGGCCTCGACGAGCGTCCTCGCGGCGCCCGCACGGGTCTACCGCGCCGGCCGCCGCCTGGTCTAACCGCGGCGCGATCGACAAGGCGCTAGTGGGCCAGCGGCCCCATCCACGTCGACTGTGCCCGCTCCATGACGCGTTTCGCCGTCACCGCGTCGAGCGTCGCCTGCGACGCGACGAATGCGGGGCGCAGGTGTTCGGGCAGGTCGGTGAGGCCGCGCGGATACGTCGTCACGTGGCCGCCGGCGACGCGGATGAGGTGGAACCCCGCGGCGACGTCCCACGGCTTGACCGACGTCGCGACGGCGACGCCGACGTGGCCGGCCGCGACGTGGGCGAGGTCGCGGGCGCATGCCCCAGGCGAACGCACGGTCCCGTAGTGCTCGGCGAGGGTCGCGATGTCCTCGAACAGCGCCGTCCGCTTGACCGGGTCCGGGTCGCGATGGGGGAAATACCCGGTGAGCAAGGCGTCGATTTCGCGGCTGACTCGGCTGGCGTGGACCGGGCGGTCCTCGCCTGCGGGATCGCGCCAGTAACAGGTCCGATCGTCCGCCCAGCACGTCTCGGCGCTGATCGGCAGGTGGACGCACCCGGCGACGGGCTTCCCGTCCAGCTCGACGCCGATCGACGTCGCAATGTAGTCGAGGCCGGCCGCGAAATTGGCGGTCCCGTCGATGGGGTCGACGATCCAGCGGACGCGTTCGGCGCCGGTGCCGGGCAGCGCCTCCTCGCCGCCCTCCTCGCCGAGGACCCGCGAACCCGGCGCGGCCTCGGAGAGGATCTGGCGAATGAGGGCCTCGGTGTGGCGGTCGTGTTCCGTCACGGGATCGTGGGCGTTCGCCTTGGTTTCCACGGCCATCCCCGTGCGAAACACGCTGCGGATATAGCCTCCCGCCTCGGTGGCGGCGGCGAGCGCGAGCGAGGCGAGGGCGGGCGGATCGAGAGAAATCATGCCTCTATTGTCGCCGAAGTGGCGCCACTGTGAGCGATGTAACCTCGCCTTTCGTTTCCGAAGTGGCGAAACGCCGCCACAATCTGGCAGAATAGTTCGCTGTACGTGGGCTCGCCGCCCCCCTCTCTGCGGCAGGCCCCGGTTCTGGAGCTCAAGATCTTGGACCGTAACCCACCGGACCGAGGCTTGCTCCGCACCGAGTCAGAAACAGGAGAAACCACAAAAGTGGCAGTTCGCATTCGTTTGAAGCGCTTTGGCAAGATCCACTACCCCGTCTACCGTCTGGTGGTCGTCGACTCGCGCAAGAAGCGCGACGGTCGTGTGATCGAAGAGGTCGGCCAGTACAACCCCAACGAGCAGCCGTCGCTGATCAAGGTCAAGTCCGACCGCGTTCAGTACTGGCTCGGCGTGGGCGCCCAGCCGTCCGACGCCGTCCACCGTCTGCTCGTCCTCTCGGGCGACTGGGCGAAGTTCAAGGGCGCGAAGAACCAGGAATCGCGCATTCAGTACAAGGACGCCGAGGCCGAGCGTGCGGCCAAGGAGGAGGCGGTTAAGGCCGCCGCCGCCGACGCCGAGAAGCGCAAGGCCGCCGAGGCCGCCGCCAAGGAAGAGGCCCGCAAGGCTGCTGAGGCCGAGGCCAAGGAAGCCGAGGCTGCTCAGGCCGAGTCCGAGGCCGCTGACGAGGCCCAGGCGCCCGAGCAGGGCGAGGAGGCCTAAATGCTTGCCGACGCCTTGGAACACCTCGTTGCCGGCATCGTCGATCACCCTGACGATGTGCGGGTGACTGAGCGTTCGCTGCGGCGCGGCAAACTGCTGGAAGTGCGTGTGAATCCGGCCGATCTTGGCCGCGTCATCGGGCGTTCCGGTAGGACCGCGCGGGCACTGCGTTCGGTGATCGGCGCACTGTCCACCCGCGGCCCTGTGAGGGTCGACGTTGTCGACACGGATCGCCGCCACTGATTTTCACGACGAGTGAACGAGGGCCGGGTCTGCATGGCAGGCCCGGCCCTCGTGGCGTATAGACAAGGATGACCTCATGGTGACTATTCCGCCCCGGGCGCTGCTCATCGATATGGATGGCACGCTCATCGACACTGAGCCGCTGATCGTCGCGATCATGCAGGAGACCACGCAGGCGCTGCTCGGCCAGGCGATCGAGCCGGCACAGGCCCGCCGCTACATCGGTCCGCCGCTGGGCGAGACGATGATCCACCTGGCCGGCGGCGACGTCGAGCTGGGCAAGCAGATGGTGACGTACTACCGTGGCCTCTACATTCAGCGGCACCTCGACATTTCCCTGTTCGACGGGATCGAGCAGATGGTCCGCGACCTCCAGGCCGCGGGGGTCAGGCTGGCTGTTGCCACCTCGAAGCCGGAGGATCGCGCCCTCGAGCTCCTTCAGCACCTGGGGATCATCGACGCGTTCGACCACGTGTGCGGCGCGCCGCCGGATGACGGGCCGGGCTCGGAGAAGCCGATGATCGTCGGACGCGCGCTCGACGCGCTCGGGCTCAAGAACTCCCCGGACGAGGTGCTCATGCTGGGGGATCGGCGTTTCGACGTCGAGGGCGCCGCGCAGTGGGGCGTGAAGACGATCCTCGCCATGTGGTCGCACCTGGCGGACGAGTCCGAGCAGGCGCTGGCGTGGCGGCTGGCGTTCACGCCGGCTTCGGCGACGGCTATCGTTGTGGGGGAGCAGCGATGACGCAGGTTGTAGCCGGTATCGTCGGCCCCGCGCGGGGGCTGAAAGGCGAGATGATCGTCCGCCCGACGACGGATAGTCCGGATGAGCGTTTTGCGCCGGGCGCCCGCCTCGTCCTCGCCGACGGCCGCGAGCTCGAGGTCGCCGACGCCCGCGTCATCTCCAATCGCCTGTGCCTGACGTTCGTTGGCGTCTCCGGCCGCGAGGCCGCCGAGGCGCTGCGCGGCGAGAAACTGCTGGTCGACGCCGAACCGGGCGACGACGAGTCAGGCTACTACGCCTCCGACCTCACCGGGCTTGCCGCCGTCGACACCCAGGGCAAGGCGCTGGGCACGGTGACGGGGATGCTCCAGGGTCCCGCCCAGGACCTCATCACGGTGCAGACCCCGTCGGGCGAGGTCATGGTGCCGTTCGTCGAGGAGCTCGTGCCCGAGGTCGACCTGGTCGGCGGGCGCGTCGTCGTCGACCCGCCCGAGGGACTATTCCCGGACCAGGAGGCCTAGCGTGCGCCGATTCGACGTCGTGACGATTTTCCCCGAGTTCTTCTCGGTCCTCGACGTGTCCCTGCTGGGCAAGGCCGGGGCGAAGGGCGCCCTCGATTTTGGCGTCCACGACCTGCGCGACTGGGCCGAGGGGAAGCACCGCAGCGTCGACGACACGCCCTACGGCGGCGGCGCCGGCATGGTCATGCGGCCCGACGTGTGGGGGCGCGCCCTCGACTCCGTCATCGAATCGACGCCGGGGCCCCACATCCTTGCCGTCCCCACGCCCGCGGGCCGGCCGCTCACCCAGCGGCTCGTCGAAGAACTCGCGGCCGCCGACGGGACGATCGTCATCGCGTGCGGCCGGTATGAAGGCATCGACCGGCGCGTCGCCGACCACTATGCGTCGCGCGAGGGCGTCCGGGTCGTCGAGTATTCGCTGGGCGACTACGTGTTGAATGGCGGGGAAGTGGCGGCGTTGGCGCTCATCGAGGCCGTCGGGCGGCTCGTTGACGGCGTCGTCGGGAACCCCGAGTCGCTGGTTGAGGAGTCGCACGGCGAGGCCGGCCTCCTCGAGTATCCGGCCTACACGCGCCCACCCACCTGGCGGGGCCTCGAGGTGCCGCCGATTCTGACCTCGGGCAACCATCAGGCCGTCGACCGGTGGCGCCGCGACCAGGCGCTCGCCTTCACCGCCCTCCGACGCCGGGACCTGCTGGCCGCCCTCGTGCCTTCGCTGTCGCACGCGGACAAAGAGGCCCTTGCCAGGGCCGGGTTCATCGTGCGTCCCGACGGGAGCGTGGGCGAGCTCGAGATCCGCCGCGCCCGCTCCGACGAGGTCGCCGACGTGGCCGGTCTCGGACGCGCCCTGTTCCCCGCGGCGTGCCCGCCGGCGCTCACCGAGCAGGCGATTGCCGAGTTCATCGACACCGAGCTCACCGACGACTTTTTCGCCTCGGCGATCGCCGAGGGTCGGGTCCAGATCGCCGTGGCCGACGGCGAGATGTGCGGATACACGCTCGTCGAGGCGCCGCCCGCCCCCTACGTCGGCGACACGGTGTCGATCCCGCACACCCAGGCCGACCAGGTCTTTTATGTGTCGAAAGTCTATGTCGGCGACACCTGGCGAGGGGCCGGCGTCGCCCAGGCACTCCTCGAGGCCCAGCTGCGCGACGCCCAGGTGCTGTGGAGGGGCGTCACCCATGCGCTGCTGGGGACGAACCTCGCCAACAGGCGCGCGCTGACGTTCTATCGCCGGGCGGGATTCGCCAAAGCGGGGAAACGAACCTTCCTTGTCGGCGGGGTGCCGAACGACGATCTCGTCCTCGTGCGGGATCTCACAGCCCGCCCGCCCGCCGCCGATCTCACAGTTATCGGGCGCATGTGGAAGAATGGCTGACGCTGCATGTCGCTGCGTGGCCTGCCACAGGGGGAGCGCGATCGCGACGTGCTGGTGAACCGACTGCCGGACGCAAGGGCCGGCCGATGGTTGGACGTGACCTGTGGCGCGGCCAACAAGGAGAAATAGATGAACACGATCGATTCGATCAACGCGGCCTCGCTGCGCGACGACATCCCGGAGTTCCGGGCGGGCGACACCGTTCGCGTCCACGTCAAGGTTGTTGAAGGCTCGCGCTCGCGTATCCAGGTGTTCCAGGGCGTCGTGATCTCCCGTAAGGGTGGGTCGGGCGTGAACGCGGTCTTCACGGTCCGCAAGGTCTCGTTCGGCGTGGGCGTCGAGCGTACGTTCCCGTTGCACGCTCCGACGATCGACCACATCGAGGTCGTCTCGCGCGGTGACGTTCGTCGTTCGAAGCTTTACTACCTTCGCGATCGTCGCGGCAAGGCTGCGAAGATCAAGGAGAAGCGCGAAACGAAGTAACGCGACTGCCTGAGGGGCCCGTGCTCGCACGGGCCCCGCTCAGCATCCTTGACGCAGCATAAGGAGTTGCCGTTGGCATCACAGAGGAATAGAGGGCAGGTCACCCAGCCGATGCCGTCGCGGCACACGCGAGGGCGGGGCACCCAACGTGACGAGGACAAGCGCTCGGTCGGCAAGTCGATTCTTGTGGCGATCCGCGAGATCATCATGGTCTTTGTCGTCGCGATCCTCATTTCTGCGCTCATCAAGACATTCCTCATCCAAAGCTTCGAGATTCCCTCGGAGTCGATGCGCGACACCCTCGAGGTCGGGGACCGGATCCTCGTCTCCAAGCTGGTTCCCAACGTCCGTCCGCTCAACCACGGCGACATCGTCGTGTTCCGCGACAGCCAGGACTGGCTGCCGCCCGCGGAACGGGCCACGGGGCCAAAGAATGATGCCCAGCGGTTCTTGACTGCCGTCGGCCTGCGTCCCGACGACTCGTCCTCGTACCTCATCAAGAGGGCGATCGGGCTTCCGGGCGATCAGGTGGCGTGCTGCGACGCCAAGGGCCGCGTGACGGTCAACGGCAAGGCGATCAACGAGCCCTATCTGCGCCCCGGCGTACGTCCCTCCGACGTCGAGTTTTCGGTCACCGTCCCCGCGGACCACATTTGGGTGATGGGCGATAACCGGTCGAATTCCTACGACTCCAGGGCCCACCAGGAGACGCCCGGACGCGGTTTCGTCCCCATGGACGACGTCGTCGGCCGCGCCTTTGTCATCCTCTGGCCCGTTGCGCACTGGACGACGCTGTCGAACACGGACGCGTTCGTCGGCGTGCCCCAGCATTCCGACCGATGAGTGCGGCACCGACCCGCGAACTTGAGCTGAGCCTGGCCGACCGGTATGGGCTGGTCGCCGGCATGGACGAGGTCGGCCGCGGGGCGCTGGCCGGACCCGTGGCCGTCGGGATCGCGGTCGTTGACGCCGCGGTGGGCGAGCCACCGGCGGGCTTGCGCGACTCGAAACTTCTCACCGCCCCGCGCCGCGAGGCCCTCGTCGACCCCGTCCAGGCGTGGGGGCGGGCTAGCGCCGTTGGGATGGCGTCGCCGGGCGAGATCGACGCCTGGGGGATCGTCGCGGCGCTGCGCCTGGCCGGCCGGCGCGCCCTCGCCCAGGTCATCGAGGCCGGGTGGGCCCCGGCGGCGATCATCCTCGACGGCGTCCACAACTGGCTGACGATCCCCGCGCCCGACCTCCTCACGCCCGAGGACCACCCGGATTTCGACACGGCGCTGCCACCTATTCCCGATGTCGTCATGCGGGTGAAAGCCGATCGCGACTGCGCCGTCGTTGCCGCGGCGTCGGTCGTTGCTAAGGTGAAGCGGGACGCTTACATGGCCGAACTGGCCGATCCCGGATACGGTTGGGCACGCAACAAAGGCTACTCTTCGCCGACCCACATCGACGCGCTCGCCACGCTGGGCGCGTCGGCGATGCATCGGCGAAGCTGGAACCTACCGGCAAGCAGCAAGAGGAGTATGACGCCGTGAGTGAAGATCTCGATCGTTACGAGAACGACCTCGAGCTCGCGCTCTTTCGCGAGTACCGGGACGTCGTCACGCTGTTTCGCTACGTCGTCGAGACCGACCGGCGCTTCTACCTGGCCAACAATGTCGACGTCCAGATTCACCAGAGCGGCGGGGACGTGTTTTTCGAGGTCACCATGGTCGACGCGTGGGTGTGGGACATTTACCGGCCCTCACGGTTTGTCCAGCGGGTGCGGGTCATGTCGTTTAAGGACATCAACGTCGAGGAGCTGCCGCCCTCGGATCTGCCGATCGCCTAGATCCTGTGTCCACACGGGACGATAACGTCTCGTTGTTCCATAACGTCGGGGCCTGAACCGAGCACGGCGGATCGGGACGGTTCACCGTGGAGCCATGGAAATACATGTCTCCACCCCGTTGTCCGACCTCACCACCGCCGAACTCGGCCGCCTGGGAGAGGATCTCGCTACCGACTACCTGCGCCACGAGGGCTATCGCATCCTCGAGCGCAACTGGCGTGTCCGCTACGGCGAAATCGACATTATCGCCGCGACGCCAACCAGCTACCTCGTCTTCGTCGAGGTCAAGACCCGCCGGTCGACCTCGGCCGGCATCCCCGCGGCGGCCGTCACATCGACGAAGTATCAGCGCCTGCGCCAGCTCGCCGGGATGTGGATGGTCCAGAAACAGGCCCATGCGGCGGGCGTGCGCATCGACGTCATCTCGCTCGAGGCGCGTGGTGACCACACGCTCGTTCTCGATCACCTGCGGAGTGTCGCATGAGCGGCGTCGCCTCCACCTACACGATCGCCCCAATCGGGATCAGTGGGGCCCTGGTTCGCGTCGAGGCGCACCGCGCGGCTGGCCTGCCGGCGTTCCAGATGGTCGGGCTGCCCGACGCGGCCCTCCGCGAGTCCAAACAGCGTGTCCGCGCGGCCATCGCGTCGGCCGGCCTCCCGTGGGCCGAGCAGCGCTACACCGTTAACCTTTCGCCCGCCGATCTGCCGAAGTCGGGGTCGGGATTCGACCTGTCGATCGCCGCGGCGATCCTCGCGACGCAACAGGGGAAGTCCATCGACGACCTCGAGTCGCGGGTCCACATCGGCGAGCTGGGGCTCGACGGCTCGGTGTGCGGTGTCCGCGGGATCCTCCCCATGGTCGCGGCGGCGAAGCGCGCGGGAATCTCCGAGGTCGTCGTCCCCACCTCCTGCGTCGCCGAGGCCAAGCTCGTCGGGGGAGTCCGCATTATCGGCGTAGCCGACCTGGCGGAACTGGCTGGCCTCTACGGCCTGGGCGAGGGGAAGTCGTCGCCCAGGCATTCCCCGATCGCCCGGCGGGCCCCCAGGCGCCCCTCCCGCCCGCTCGACCTGGCGGACGTGCGCGGGCAGGCCATGGCGAAGCTGGGTCTCGAGGTCGCGGCGGCCGGCGGCCACCACCTATTTTTCCTCGGCGAGCCGGGCACGGGCAAGACGATGCTCGCCAAGCGGCTCCCGACGATCCTGCCCGACCTCGACGACGCCGACGCCGTGACCGTCACGTCGATCCACTCGCTGGCGTCCTCCGCGGGCGGCGTGGACTCGCTCATTCGGCGGCCACCCTGGGTGGCGCCCCACCACTCGGCGACGATGCCCGCCCTCGTCGGCGGGGGAACGGGCATTGCGGCGCCGGGCGCGATCTCGCTGGCCCACGCGGGCGTCCTGTTCCTCGACGAGGCGCCCGAATTCTCCCCGCACGTCCTCGACGCGCTGCGTCAGCCCCTGGAAAGCGGGATCATCGACATTCAGCGGGCAAAGGCCCAGACGACGTATCCCGCGAGGTTCCAGCTGATCATGGCCGCGAACCCGTGTCCGTGCGGCGCATCGGCGACGTCGGCGTCGTGCACATGCTCGCCCTACCGCAAGCAACGCTACCTCCAACGGCTGTCGGGCCCGCTCATGGACCGCATCGACCTCATGTGCCTCGTCGACCGGCCGACCGCCGCCGAGCTCACCGACGGCACACGCGAGGAAACGTCCGCCGAGGTCGCCCAACGGGTCGCCGAGGCCCGCGCCCGCGCCGCCCGCCGCTGGCGGGACCAGCCGTGGTCGATCAACGCCCGCGTCCCGGGCGGATTCCTCCGCCAATCCGACCTGCTGAGCGACAACCAACGGACCCGGATGGTCGGCCTGCTCAGCCAGGGCCGCGTGTCCATGCGCGGCATGGACCGGATCCTCCGCGTCGCCCTCACGCTCGCCGACCTCGAGGGCCGCTCGACGATCAGCGACGCCAACCTCTCGACCGCCTACATCCTGCGAACGACGGAGGCCACCGATGCCCTGCTCTGACCTGTCCCTTTCCGCCCCCACGTGGGATGACCGCCTGGGTGCGGCCGCGTGGACGCGCGTCGCCGAATCGTCGGACGCCGACGCCGCCATCCTCATCGGGGTCCTCGGCCCCGCCCGCTCGTGGCAGTGGCTGCGCGACGGGGCGAGCGTTGACGCCCTGGCCACGCAGTCGAGGGCGCTGTCGGGGGCTGCCGCCGCCCACCTCGGCGAGGCCGCGAAGCGGTGGCGCCCCCGCGTCGAGGGCGTCGACCCCGAGGCCGACATCGACCGGATCCGGCGGCTCGGCGGCACGTTCCTCATGCCCGGCGACGCCCACTGGCCGGCGACGCTGACAGACGTGCCCGACCCCGTCCCCTGGGGCCTGTGGGTCCGCGGGAATACAGCCGCCCTCGCCGGCGTCGCCGACCGCGGCGTTGCCATCGTCGGGGCCCGTGCGGCGTCGCGGTACGGCATGAACGCCACCCACCAGATCGTCGCCGGCGCCTGCGACGCGGGAATTGGCATCGTCTCCGGCGGCGCCTTCGGGGTCGACACCGCGGCCCTGCGGTGCGCCTGCGCCTTCGACGTCCCCGTCGTCGCCGTCCTCGCGGGCGGCCTCGACCAGTGGTACCCCGCCCAAAACACCCGGCTCTTCGAGACGATCCAGACCAGCGGGGCCATCTGCTCGTTCTATCCGCCCCACTCGCGGGCCGCCCGCTGGCGCTTCCTCGACCGGAACCGCATCATCGCAGGCCTATGTGCCGGCACTGTCGTCGTCGAGGCCGGCGCACGCTCCGGCGCCCTCAACACCGCCAAACACGCCCGGGACCTGGGCCGACACCTTGGCGCGGTCCCCGGCCCCATCGACTCCGCCCAGTCCGTCGGCTGCCACGAGCTGCTGCGGTCTGGCGCCCAGATCATCACCTCGGGCCGCGACATCGCCGAAATGATCGCGCCCATCGGCGACGTCAAGCCCGCCCACCTCGCCAAACCCACGGGCCTCCTCGACGGACTCGACCAGACCTCCGCGCGGGTCTTCGACGCGATGCCCGCGGTCGAGGCCGCTACCGTCGACTCGATTCAACGCGCCGCCGGCCTCGCCCTCTCCGACGTCCTCTCGGCGCTCGCGGGCCTCGAAATGAGCGGGAAGATCCAGCGCGAGGGCGGGAAATACCGTCGCGTTGCCGCCGAGGAGGTGGCGTCGTGACGGCTACACTTGAGGTCATTGTGACGACCACAGACGAGATCATCGACGAGTTCACGCTTTATCTTGCGCGTGTCCGCTCGCTCTCGGACAACACCCAGCGGGGATATCGGGCCGACATCTCCGACTTCCTCAACCACGGTTCCGGGCCCCTGGCGGATCAGCTGACCCTGTCGGCCGCCCGTGCGTGGCTGGCCGATCTCACGCGGGCGGGAGCCCAGGCGTCGTCGATCAGTCGGAAGCTGGCGGCCCTTAGGGTATTTTCGCGGTGGGCCAGCGACCACGGCTATTGCGACCACGACTTCACGGCCCGGCTGCGTAATCCGCGTGTGGCGACCCAGCTGCCCGACATCTTGACGATCGAGCAGACGGAACGCCTCCTCAGCCTCGCCGAGGAGGAGGCCGCGGACGGCGATCCCCAGGCGCTTCGCGATCTCGCGTGTTTCAGCCTCATGTACGACTCGGGCATGCGCGTCGGCGAGCTCGTCGGCCTGCGGCTCGACGCCGTCGATTTCGAGCATCGCACCGCGCGGGTCTTCGGTAAGGGGGCAAAGGAACGGGTGGTGCCGTTTGGCCCCTATTCGGCGCGGGCAATGGATCGATGGATCGCCGAGGGGCGCGGGCAGTACAGTCGCCCGGGGTCGCCCCCGACGGTGTTCCTCGGCGCACGCGGGGGCGCGTTGTCCAGCAAGGTCGTCCGCGCCAACCTCCATCGGCTGTGCGCCCGCGCGGGCGTGCCCGACATTTCGCCGCACGGGTTGCGGCACTCGATGGCGACCCACATGGTGTCGGCGGGCGCCGACCTCCGGGTCGTCCAAGAAATCCTTGGCCACAAGGCGTTGACGACGACCCAGCGTTACACCCACGTCGACGCCGAGCGGCTCTACGGGGCCTTCGCCCAGGCCCACCCGCGGGCCTAGGCGTCCCAGGGCTTGAGGTGCACCCGCCCCACGAGCAGGGTCAGCGGGTTGATGTAGTGGTCTTTGCCGATGCGGGCTCCGAAGTGGAGGGCGTCGTTCTCGTGGCCGGGCAGCAGGGTACCGATCGGCTGCCCGGCCGCGACCGCCTGCCCCTCGGTGACCACGGCCGCGACCGGCTGGAACGTCGTCCGCACCCCGTTCGGGTGGTCGATCGACACGACCCCGACGCCGGCGACGGTTCCGGCGAACGCGACGACGCCGGCCGCGGGGCTCAGCACGCTCGACCCTGGAGCCAGCGCGAGGTCGACGCCGCGATGCCCGGGCAGCCACCGCTGGGCGGGCGGGTCGAATCCGCGCGTCACGGCGACCGGGCCGCCCGTGGGCCAGACCCATCCGTCGCGCACGCCCTCATGGCTGGCGACGAGGACGGCCGACGGGGCGGGCTCGGCGGGGGCCAGGCCTCCGCAGGGGAGGAGGGCGAGGGCCAGCGACGTCGTCCACGTGACGAGGGAAGAAGAAACGGTCATGATCCGAGTGTGGGCGAACCAGCCTCGCGGCGTGCGAGGCGACCTTGGCTGTCATGGGACAACGGCGACAAGGTATCCCGTGGGGACACCGGACCTGTGCGACAGGCCACGGCTTTTCCCTCTCTTCGGTGTCATCGGTTATGATCCTCTCAGCACCGGTGCGCATGCGTGCCGGTGACTTCGCGCGCGGTCACCGCTTCGGCGGGTTGGCTTGCAACGGTCCCCCTCGGGGGTGCAAGGCATCGCCGCGCCAGGATATACGAATAACCGAAACCAGGGCTTTCGCCCTCGCGCATCGCGCGGAAAGGACAACTCATGGCAGTCGTTACCATGTCGCAGCTGCTGAGCAACGGTGTCCACTTTGGCCACCAGACTCGCCGCTGGAACCCCAAGATGAAGCCGTTCATCCTCACCGACCGCAACGGCATCTACATCATCGACCTTCAGCAGTCGCTCGAGGGCATCGACCGCGCCTACGACTTCGTCAAGCAGACGGTCGTTCGCGGCGGCACGATCCTGTTCGTCGGCACGAAGAAGCAGGCCCAGGAGGTCGTCGAGACCCAGGCGCAGCGCGTCGGCATGCCCTACGTCTCCCACCGTTGGCTGGGCGGCATGCTCACGAACTTCAACACCGTGGCTAAGCGTCTGCAGCGCCTCAAGGAACTCGAGCAGATCGACTTCGACGACGTGGCCGGTTCGGGCCACACGAAGAAGGAACTGCTCATGATGCGCCGCGAGAAGGACAAGCTCGAGCGCACGCTGGGTGGTATCCGCGACATGGCTAAGATCCCGTCGGCCGTGTGGGTTGTTGACACGACGAAGGAGCAGCTGGCGGTTGCCGAGGCCCGCAAGCTCAACCTCCCGGTCATCGCGATCCTCGACACGAACTGCGACCCCGACCTCGTCGACTACCCGATCCCGGGCAACGACGACGCGATCCGCTCGGTCGAGCTGCTCACCCGGATCATCGCTGACGCCTGCGCTGACGGCCTCATCGCTCGCACGCAGAAGAAGGCCGACAAGACCGGCGAAGAAGAGACGGTCGAAGAGGCCCCGTTGGCCGATTGGGAGCGCGAGCTCCTGGCCGGTAACGACGCCGAAGCCGAGGCTCAGCCGGCCCAGGCGACCGAAGAGAACCAGGCCTAAAGCCCAGGCAATAAGGAGTTAAGCGAATGGCTAACTACACGACCAAGGACATCAAGGAACTCCGCGAGCTCACCGGCGCCGGCATGATGGACGTCAAGAAGGCTCTTGACGAGGCCAACGGCGACCGCGACGAGGCCATCAAGATCATCCGCCTCGCCGGCCAGAAGTCGCTGGCCAAGCGCGAGGACCGCTCCGCTGCCGCGGGTCTCGTCCTCGCCCAGATCGAGGACACGGACAACGGCCAGGTTGGCGTCCTCGTCGAGGTCAACTCCGAGACCGACTTCGTCGCCAAGAACGAGAAGTTCGTCGCGTTCGCCGAGGAGGTGCTCGCCGCCGCCGTCGCCTCGAAGGCCTCGACGCTTGACGAGCTGCTCGCCGCCAAGACGGCCGACGGCAAGACGGTGAAGGAAGCCCAGGACGCGATTGCCGCCCTCGTCGGCGAGAAGATCGTCGTCAACCGCATTGCCCGCCTCGAGGGTGAAGCGGTCGTCGAGTACCTCCACTACTCGAACAAGGACCTCCCGGCCCAGGCTGGCGTCCTCGTCGCCTGCGACAAGGCCGCTGCCGAGGTCGCCAAGGATGTCGCTATGCACATCGCCGCGTACCAGCCGGCGTACCTCGACCGCACCCAGGTGCCCGAGGATGTCCTCGCCAAGGAGCGCGAGACGCTCGAAGAGCTCACCCGCGCCGAGGGCAAGCCTGAGAAGATCGTCGGCAAGATCGTCGACGGCCGTCTCAACGCCTTCTACAAGGAGGTCTGCCTCGTCGATCAGGCGTTTGCCCGCGACCCCTCGAAGTCGGTCGGCAAGGTTGTCTCTGCCACCGGCGGCAAGGTGACGGACTTCGCCCGTTTCCACGTTGGCGCGTAACTGACGAACGGTGGCCCCAGGCTTCACGCTTGGGGCCACCGTTTGGCCTATAGTGAGGCCGAAACCCCATATCTGACGAGAAGGGACTAACCGATGCCCACATTGCCTAGGCGGCCTCGCCGCGTCATGCTCAAATTGTCCGGAGAGGTCTTCGGCGGTGGCGCAGTCGGCCTCGACCTTGAGGTCATTTCCGACGTGGCCCGCCAAATCGCCGCGGCGATGGGACGGGGGATCCAGGTCGCGATCGTCGTCGGTGGGGGCAACTTCTTCCGCGGGGCCGAGCTGTCGCAGGCCGGTCTCGATCGGGCGCGGGCCGACTACATGGGCATGCTCGGCACCGTGATGAACTGCCTGGCCCTCCAGGACCTGCTCGAACAGGCCGGGGTGACGGCCCGGGTGCAGACGGCGATCGAGATGCGCCAGGTCGCCGAGCCCTACGTGCCGCTCAAGGCGATCCGCCACATGGAGAAGGGCCGCGCCGTCGTTTTTGGTGCGGGCGCGGGCATGCCGTTCTTCTCGACGGACACGGTCTCGGCCCAGCGGGCCCTCGAGACCCACTGCGATGAACTGCTTGTCGGCAAGAACGGTGTCGACGGCGTCTACACGGCGGATCCAAAGAAGGATCCGTCAGCCTCGAAATACGATTCCATCACGTATTCGGAGGCCCTAGCGAAGGGCCTGAAAGTCGTCGACGCGACGGCGTTCAGCCTGGCGATGGACAACAACCTCACCATGCGGGTGTTCGGCATGTCTGGGCCCGGCAACGTCACGGCGGCGTTAATGGGTGAGACAATCGGAACATTGGTGACCGCAACAACGAAGGAGTAAGTCGTGATCGACGACGTCCTGCTCGAGACCGAAGAAAAGATGGACAAGGCGATCGAGTTTTGCCGTGAAGAATTCGCGGCAATCCGCACGGGTCGCGCCAATCCTGCGCTGTTTACCAGCATCACCGTCGAGTACTACGGGGCGCCGACGCCGCTGCAGCAGCTGGCGTCGGTGACGGTGCCCGAGGCCCGTACCCTCTTGATTTCGCCTTATGACAAGTCGGCGACCGGCGACATCATCCGTGCGATCCAGGAGGCCGACCTCGGCGTCAACCCGACCGACGACGGCCACGTCATCCGCGTGACCATGCCTGCGCTGACCGAGGAGCGTCGCCGCGACTACGTGAAGATGGCCGGCCAGAAGGCTGAAGAGGCCCGCGTGACGATCCGTGGCATTCGCCGGAAGGCGATGGAAGAGCTCAACCGCATCAAGAAGGACGGCGAAGCCGGCGAGGACGAGGTCGATCGTGCCGAGAAGGACGTCGAGGGCTTGACGAAGGCCCACGTCGAGACGGTCGACAAGATCTTGCAGGCCAAAGAAGACGAACTGATGGAGATCTGACACTGGTGGGATCACACTCGGGCAGGCTGGGGAAACGGGCAAGCAAGCTCGTTTCCCCGCCGCCCACCGAGAATCACGTTCCGCCGCCGGCTACGGGGCGGGCGGGACGTAACCTGCCGTGGGCGATTGCCATTGGCGTCGGCCTGTTAACCCTGGTCGGCGTGTTTATCTTCCTCCCGCAACCGTTCCTCATTGGGCTCATCGCCGTGGCGGTGGCCGTCGCCCTGTGGGAACTCGCGGGCGCCTTCGGTCGCGCGAACGTGTCGCTCACGCTGCCGCCCCTGTGGGTCGGCGCGGCCGGCATCCTCGTGTGTGCCTGGCAGGTGGGCGTCGAGGCGATGACGGTCGCCTTGTTCCTCACGATGCTGGCGTGCGCGTTCTGGCGGATAATGGACGGCGGGGGACTGACGGCGCTGCGCGACGTCCTCGTGTCGTCATTTGCGGCGATGTACGTTCCCTTCCTTGCGGGCTTCGCCGTCCTCATGCATGTTCACGGCGGCCCCTGGCCCGTCGTCATCTTCCTCCTCGGGACGATCAGCAACGATCTCGGCGGCTACATCACAGGGGTTCTTTTTGGGAAGCATCCTTTGGCCCCCAGCGTGTCGCCGGCGAAATCGTGGGGGGGCTTCATCGGGTCGGTCGCGATGTCGGCGGCCGTCGTCGCGGTGGGGATGCATCTGTTGGGGATTGCGTGGTGGGTCGGCATCGTCACGGGCGTCGTCTCGGCGATGCTTGCGACGATCGGGGACCTCGGTGAATCGCTGATCAAACGCGACATCGGCCTCAAGGACATGAGCAATCTTCTGCCCGGTCACGGCGGCATCATGGACCGCCTCGATTCCCTCCTTGTCACGATGCCCCTGTACTACGTCGTCTTCCTCCTGGCGCTTAGGTGGTAGGCATGGCCAGACAGGTTCTTCCCACCGATCAGCCGCCCGAGGGCGCAACCAGCCCCGACGCGAAGCCCGTCCTCTCGTTCACGGCGAAACGCCGCGGTAAGCCGCCGCGTCATCTCGCCGACTTGGACCTTGCCGAGCGCAAAGAGTGGGCTCGCGAGCTCGGGGTCAAGCCGTTCCGTGCCGACCAGCTGTCTCGGCACTATTTCGGCCACTATCTTGCCGACGTCGACCAGATGACCGACATCGGCCAGGCCCAGCGGGCAGAGCTGGCGACCATGCTTCCGTCGCTGGTCAGCCTCGTCACGACGCTGCGGGCGGATCGCGGCAAGACGATCAAGGCGCTGTGGCGCCTGTTTGATGGCGCCCAGGTCGAGTCGGTGCTCATGCGCTATCCCGACCGGACGACGCTGTGTGTCTCGTCCGAGGCCGGCTGCGGCATGGCCTGCCCGTTCTGCGCGACGGGCCAGATGGGCCTCACCCGCAACCTGTCGGCGGCCGAGATCGTCGAGCAGGTCCGCGAGGCCCAGGTCATGTGTACTTCCGGGGACCTTGCCGGCGGCCCAACCCGGCTGAGCAACATTGTCTTCATGGGGATGGGCGAGCCGATGGCGAACTACCGTGCGGTCATGCAGGCGATCCGTCGCATGACGCAGCCTGCCCCCGAGGGGTTTGGGATCTCGGCGCGCTCGGTCACCGTGTCGACGGTCGGCCTGGTCCCGGCGATTGGCAAGCTCGCGCGCGAGGGGCTGCCGTTGCGCCTCGCCGTGTCGCTCCACGCGCCCGACGACCAGCTGCGCGACGACCTTATCCCCATCAACTCGCGGTGGAAGGTCGACGAACTGCTCGATGCCGCCCGCGCCTATTTCGAGGCGACCGGTCGACGCGTCTCGATCGAATACGCGCTCATTCGGGACATGAACGATCATCCGTGGCGCGCACAGTTGTTGGCCGATAAGCTCAATGCGCGTGGCCGGGGATGGGCCCACGTCAACCCGATCCCGTTGAATCCGACTCCGGGGTCGATCTGGACGGCGAGTTCTTCCCAGGCTCAGCAGGAATTTGTCGATACGTTGGTAGCAGCAGGAATAACGACGACTATCCGCGACACGCGCGGGTCCGACATTGATGGGGCGTGTGGCCAGCTGGCGACGGCCGTCAAGTCGAAACAGAAGGAGGAGGCTCGTTCATGACCGACACGAAGACCTTTGCCAAGGTTGGCCGTTTTCGGCGTGGCTACGACCGCAGCGAGGTCGACGAGTTTTTTGATTCTGCGCGCGCGGCTTACGAACGCGAGCCGGGTGCGGCCCCGCTCAAGGCCTCCGACGTTCGACGGGTGGCGTTCCACCAGGTCCGTGACGGCTACCTTATGAGCGAGGTCGACCTCGCCCTCGATCGGCTCGAGACGGCGTTCGTCCGTCAGGAACGCGCCGAGAACGTTGCGGCGAAGGGGCAGAACCAGTGGCTCGCCATGGTGGCCGACCGGGCGACCACGCTGTATGGCCGGCTTGTCCGCCCGCGCGGCGAGCGCTTCAAGCACGCGAACGGTCGGGGCTACCAGGCCGCCGCGGTCGACGACTTCCTCGACCGGCTGTCCCTGTTCTTCGAGGACGGCGGCGAGCTCACGGCCGACGAGGTACGCTACCAGACCTTCCCGTCGGCGCGCGGCAAGGACGCCTACGACGAGGGCGTCGTCGACGCGTTCCTCGCGCGGGCGATCGAAGTGCTGACCGCCGTCGAATGATGCGCGACGTCGTCATCGCCGGCTCCACCGGCTCGATCGGGACCCAGGCCCTCGACGTCCTCGACGCCCATCCCGGCGAATTCCGGGTGAGAGCGCTCGCGTGCGGCGGCTCCAGCGCCGACCTCTTCCTCCGCCAGATCGCCCAGTGGCGCCCCCAGATGGTGGCCGTGGCGGATCCGCACGCGGCCGGTCAGCTGCGTGACGCGGTCCGTGACGCCGACCTCGACACTGACGTGCTGTCCGGCCCCGCAGGCGTCGTCGACGTGTGCGGCGCGTTCCCCTCGGCGACCGTCCTCAACGGAATCACGGGGGCAGTGGGACTCCGAGCGACGCTCGCCGCCCTCACCTCGGGGGCCACGCTGGCGCTGGCGAACAAGGAATCGCTGGTCGCCGGCGGTGCCCTCGTCAAGGCGGCGCAGCAGCGGCCGGCCCAGGTCGTTCCCGTCGATTCGGAGCATTCGGCGATCGCCCAGTCCCTCCTGTCGGGCGTCCACGAGAAGGGGATGTGCGCCCCGGTCGTCTCGGGGCGTTCGGAGCTGGCACAGATCATCCTCACGGCGTCGGGCGGGCCCTTCCGGGGGTGCACGCGCGAGCAGCTGGCGTCGGTGACGGCCCAGCAGGCGCTTCAGCATCCCACGTGGTCGATGGGGCCGGTCGTCACCATTAACTCGTCGACCCTCGTCAACAAGGGGCTCGAGCTCATCGAGGCCTCGCTGCTGTTCGACGTCGACCCCCAGGCCATCATCCCGGTCGTCCACCCCCAGTCGATCGTCCACTCGGCCGTCATCTGGCGCGATGGCGCGATGATCGCCCAGGCCTCGCCGCCCGACATGAAGCTGCCGATCGCTTTGGGCCTCACGTGGCCCGAGCGGCTGGGCTCGGTCGCGCGGCCCTGCTCGTTCGACGAGGCGCAGTCGTGGACCTTCGAGCCCGTCGATCACACGACGTTCCCGGCGTTGACGCTCGCGCGCACCTGCGTCGCCGCGTCCGCCACCCACCCGGCCGTCTACAACGCCGCCAACGAAGTCCTCGTCGACCTCTTCCTTGCCGGCGACCTGCCGTATCTGGCCATCGTCGACACGCTGGGCGAGGTGTGCACGGCCTATCCGGGCGCCGCGGCCACCTCGGTCGAGGACGTCGAGGCGGCCGAGCAGTGGGCGCGTGCGAAGGCCAGCGAAATCGCTCGAAAGGGTCACTAACTACCATGCTCTATGCCCTTGGCATCGTCGCGATGATCCTCGGCATCGTCGTGTCGGTGGCGCTGCACGAAGTCGGCCACATGGTTCCGGCCAAGAAGTTCGGTGCGATCGTCGCCCGTTACATGGTGGGCTTCGGCCCGACCCTGTGGTCACGCACCGTCAACGGCACGGAGTACGGGCTCAAGGCCATCCTCCTCGGCGGCTACGTGTCGATCCTCGGGATGTATCGCAAGGCCAACCCCAACACGGTCGTTTACAAGGATTCGGCCCGGCACCGGTACACCCAGGCCGAGGCCGACCGGATGAGTCCGGCCGAGGTCGCCGACTTGAAGCCGACGATGGCCCAGCAGGCGCGCCTCGACGCCCTCGAACAGCTCGAGGAGACCGAGGCGCCTGGGCGCCCATTTTACGAATTGACCTGGTGGCGCAAGGCGATCGTCATGTTCTCCGGGCCTTTCGTCAACCTCATTTTGTCGTTCATTTTCCTGGCGATCGCGCTGTGCGGCATCGGTTACCAGATGCCGACGACGACGATCGCCTCGGTCGAGCCGTGCCTCGCGGCCCAGGGGTCGTGCCAGGCGGGCGACGCGAAGTCGCCGGCGGCACAGGCGGGGATCGAGCGGGGCGACCAGATCGTCGCCTGGAACGGGCACAGCGTCTCAACGTGGGACGAGGTGCGCCACGCGATCGCCGACACGGGCGAGCACCAGGCGAGGGTGACGTACGTGCGCGACGGGCAGCGCCACACGGCGTCCATCACCCCGCAGGTCGTTCAGGGACAGACGCTTGTCGGGTTCACGTCCCAGATGAGCCACCACCGCGGTGACCTCGGCGAAGTCATGTCCGACGAGGGCAAGATGATGGTCGGCACCGCGGGGGTCATCGTCCGTCTGCCGCAGCAGCTGTGGCAGACGGTGAGCGACATCATCCACCATCAGCCGCGGCCCACGTCCTCGGTGATGAGCGTCGTCGGCGTCGCCCGGATCTCCGGCGAGATCGCGTCGACCCCGAACACCCGCGTGACGGCTGGGGACCGTGTGGGGTCGTTCCTCTCGCTCATGGCGTCGCTCAACATGGCGCTTTTCGTCTTCAACGTCATCCCGTTGTTGCCGCTCGACGGCGGCCATATCCTGGGCGCGTTCTACGAGGGCGCCAGGCGTCGTCTGGCCCTCGTGCGCGGCAAACCCGACCCCGGGCCGTCGGACTCGGCGCGGATGATGCCGTTTGTCGCGGTGGTCTGGAGCCTCCTCATTATCATGACGGTCATCCTCATCGTCGCCGACATCGTCAATCCGGTGCGCCTGGGCTAGGTGGAGTGCGCATTTTCGGCCGATCTGGTCCATACTGTAGGGCGTGAGTGACACCGTGAATCTCGGAATGCCCGACGTCAAGACCGCGCCGTTTCCGCGGCGCCCGACGCGCAAGATCCGCGTCGGCAGCGTGTGGGTGGGCGGTGACGCCCCGATCAGCGTCCAGTCGATGTGCACGACGAAAACCACCGATATCGGTGCGACGCTCCAACAGATCGCGTCGCTGACCGCGGCCGGCTGTGACATCGTCCGCGTGGCCTGTCCCAGCGCCGACGACGCCGAGGCTCTGGCCCCAATCGCCAAGCAGTCGACGATCCCGGTGATCGCCGACATTCATTTCCAGCCGCGTTACGTGTTCAAGGCCATCGAAGCCGGGTGCGCGGCCGTCCGCGTCAACCCGGGCAACATTCGCAAGTTCGACGACCAGATCGCCGATATCGTCAAGGCGGCGAAGGACCACGGGACGTCGCTGCGCATCGGCGTCAATGCGGGCTCGCTCGACCCGCGCCTGCTGAAGAAGTACGGCAAGGCGACCCCTGAGGCGCTCGCCGAATCAGCGCGCTGGGAGGCCTCGCTGTTTGAGGAGCACGACTTCCACGACTTCAAGATCTCGGTCAAGCACCACGACCCGGTCGTCATGATTCGGGCCTACGAGCTGCTGTCCGAGATGGGGGACTGGCCGCTCCACCTCGGCGTCACCGAGGCCGGCCCGGCGTTCCAGGGGACGATCAAGTCGGCGACGGCGTTCGGTGCCCTCCTGCGCCAGGGGATCGGCGATACGATCCGCGTCTCACTCTCGGCCGACCCGGTCGAGGAAGTCAAAGTGGGGATCGCCATCCTCCAGTCGCTGGGTCTGCGCGAAAAGACGCTCGAGATCGTGTCGTGCCCCAGCTGTGGGCGCGCCCAGGTCGACGTCTACACGCTGGCGAACTCGGTGACCGACGCCCTCAAGGACGCCATCAAGGTGCCGCTGCGTGTCGCCGTCATGGGCTGCGTCGTCAACGGCCCGGGCGAGGCGCGCGAGGCCGACCTCGGCGTGGCGTCGGGCAACGGCAAGGGCAAGATCTTCATCAAGGGCGAGGTCGTCAAGACGGTGCCGGAGGACCAGATCGTCGAGACCCTCATCGAGGAAGCCCACCTCATCGCCGAGCGCATGGGCCTGGAAGAGGGCTCGGGGACCCCCGAGGTCGCGGCGATCGCGCCTGGCGGCTGCTAGGGTGCGGGCGTGGGCCGGTGTGAAACGACGCCGGCGGGTGCACTACAGTAGGCATCGTGTTGAAGACGATGTCGACGTATTTTGTTCGTACCCTGCGCGAAGACCCGGCCGACGCCGAGGTCGATAGCCACAAGCTGCTGGTCCGCGGCGGCTACATCCGCCGCGCCGCGCCCGGTATCTACACGTGGATGCCGCTGGGATTGCGGACCCTCAACAAGGTGGCGGACGTCGTCCGCGACGAGATGGACGCGATTGGCTGCGACGAGGTCGAGTTCCCGGCCCTGCTGCCCGCCGAGCCCTACCAGGCGACAAACCGGTGGGAGGAATACGGCGACAACCTGTTCCGCCTCAAGGACCGCCGCGGCAACGACTATCTGCTGGCGCCCACGCACGAGGAGATGTTCACGCTCCTCGTTAAGGATCTCTATTCGTCGTACAAGGATCTGCCGACCATGCTCTACCAGATCCAGACGAAGTACCGCGACGAGGCCCGCCCGCGTGCCGGCGTCATCCGCGGCCGCGAGTTCTGCATGAAGGACGCCTACTCGTTCGACATCGACGACGCTGGCCTCGACCGTTCTTACGAGCTGCAGCGCGGCGCCTACCAGCGGATCTTCACCCGCCTGGGCCTGCCCTACGTCATCTGCCAGGCGATGTCGGGGCCGATGGGCGGCTCGCGCAGCGAGGAGTTTCTCTTCCCCTGCGAGATTGGCGAGGACACGTTCGTCCAGTCCGCGGGCGGCTACGCGGCGAACGCCGAGGCCGTGACGACGCCGGTCCCGCCCGCCCAGTCGCTCGAGGGGCACCCGGAGGCCGAGGTCCGGTTCACGCCCGGCGCCGGCACGATCGACGGCCTCGTCGAGTACTCGAACCAGGAATACCCGCGCGACGACGGGCGCGAATGGCAGGCGTCCGACACGCTCAAGGCGTTTATCGCCGCGGCGATTCACCCGGACGGGCGCCGCGAGGTCGTGGTCCTCGGCGTCCCGGGCGACCGCGGGGTCGACATGAAGCGTCTCGAGGCTTCGCTGGGTCTCGAGGTCGAGATGGCGACCGAGGACGACCTCAAGCCCTACCCCTTCATCGTTCCCGGCTACACCGGGCCGGCCTGCGCAGGGCCCGATCGCCCCGAGCGCACGGTCGACGAGGACGGCGTGATCAGCGGGTCGCCCAGGTTCCTCGTTGATCCTCGCGTCGTCGAGGGCACCGAATGGATCGCGGGCGCCGGCAAGCAGGACCACCACGTCTACCACCTCGTCGCGGGCCGTGACTTCCACTGGGATGGCACGGTCGAGGCCGCCGAGATCCTCGACGGCGATCCGGCCCCCGACGGGTCGGGCCCGCTGTCGACGGCGCGCGGCATCGAGATCGGCCACATCTTCCAGCTGGGCCGCAAGTACGCCAAGGCGCTCGACCTCAAGGTCCTCGACGCCAACGGGAAGGCCCAGGTCGTCACCATGGGCTCGTACGGCATCGGCGTGTCCCGCGTCCTCGCGGCGCTGGCCGAGGCCAACCACGATGACGCCGGCCTCGCCTGGCCGGTGAACATCGCGCCGTTCCACGTCTACGTCGCGGCGATGGGCAAGTCGGCCGAGGGCCTCGAGGTTGCTGGTCGCATCGCCAAGGAGCTGTCGGATGTGCACGTCGACGTCCTCTTCGATGACCGCAAGAAGGTCTCGGCGGGCGTGAAGTTCGCCGACGCCGAGCTGCTCGGCATGCCCTACGCGGTCGTTATCGGCCGCGGGCTTAAGGACGGGGTCGTCGAGGTGCGCGATCGCCGCGCCGGAACCAGCGAGCAGGTTCCCGTTGACGACGTGGTCTCGCACGTGAGCACGCTGGTCGAGCGGGCTTTGGTCGCAGCCGAGAAGGGGGAGTAGCCGTGGCGTACCGTGAAATCCGTGTCATTGGTGATCCGATTCTGCGCACCCCGTGCGCGCCGATCACCGACATTGATGCGACGATCAAGCAGTTGGTCGAGGACCTGTTGGAGACGGTGGACGACGACGGGCGTGCCGGCCTCGCCGCCAACCAGATCGGCGTCGGACTGCGGGCGTTCTCCTGGAACATCGACGGCGAGATCGACTACATCCTCAACCCCACGCTCGTCGAGGTCAGCGAAGACGAGTACCAGGACGGCGACGAGGGCTGCCTCAGCGTGCCTGGTCTGTTCTACCCGTGCGAGCGCGGGTGGTACGCCCGCGCCGAGGGCATCGACCTCGACGGCAAAAAGAAGGTCGTCGAGGGCGAGGAGCTCATGGGCCGCTGCATCCAGCACGAGTGCGACCACCTCGACGGCCACCTCTACCTCGACCGCCTGAGCAAGAAGTACCGCAAGCAGGCGATGAAAGACCTGCGCAAGCAGGGCCTGTAGCGGAAGGGACACCCCGCCATGGCCATCGACGATGAAGGATCTGCGCGAGTCGAGCCTTCAGACACGGACGAGGCACTGGACGAGCCTAGGATAGTCGGCGAGCCGGTGCCCGCGCCGTGGAGTTTCGACACGACGATCGACGGCTACCACTTCCACGTCTCGGGTGCGGGTCTCCAGATGCGTGTGAAGTGGCTCGACTGTCCCGACGAAACCTATCCCGGCGGATACAGCGACGCGGTGATCGTGGCCGCGAAGGATCACGTGCCCACACCCGCCGAGGTCGCGGAGTACGGGTCGAAGTTCGCGGCGGAGGAGTACACGAAAGAGAAGCTCATCCCCGAGATCACCAAGTGGCTGCGTCAGACCATCGCCGACCACGACGACGGGGTCCTCTAAAAATCCCCGCCTGGCCGCCGCGTTTCTGGCGCGCGAACGCCCCTCGCGGGAGGGCGCCGGGGGAGTGTATGCTGGCAGTACACCGTTGTGCTTAGGCACCGCTTCTGCCGAGGACGTAGGGGAAGACGATCCTCAACAGATAGGAGCGACTGATGAGCAGGGATTTCACCCGCGGTGTACTTTTCGTGCACTCGTGCCCCCGCGCGCTGTGCCCGCATATCGAGTGGGCGGCACAGACTGTGCTCGATCAGCGCATCTCGATGGAGTGGATGCCGCAGCCCGCCCAAGCCGAGACCTTCCGTTCCGAATTCAGCTGGGTCGGCCAGGTCGGCGCGGGTGCGCGCCTCGCGTCCGCGCTGCGCGGCTGGGAGCACCTGCGCTACGAGGTGACGGAGGACGCGACGGCGACCACCGACGGAGGTCGCTGGTCCTACACGCCCGACCTCGGGATCTTCCACGCCCAGACCGACACGTTGGGTAACGTCGTCATTCCCGAGGAGCGGGTGCGCGCCGCCCTCGAGACGTCGGACCCCGAGGAGATTCACCGAATCCTCAACCTGGCGGTCGGGGCCGCATGGGACGAGGAGCTCGAAACATTCCGTTACGCTGGCGCCGGCGCACCGGTCCGGTGGCTGCACAAGGTGGGATAGTACATGGCACTTGATCCTTCTCAGCTGGCGAAACTCGCAGCACTGAGCGACGACGACCTCGCGGCCGAGCCGCGTCAGACGGGGGACGACCATGCCCGCACCTCGGCCGTCGAAGCCGACGTGTGGGACGTCATCGCGGCGCGGACGGCCGAGGAGTGTGGACGTGACGCGGGCGAGCTCGCGGCGCAGATGCGCCTGATCGACGACCTCGACCTCGACGACCTGGGTCGCTACGCGATCGTCACCCAGGTCGAACACGACCTCAAGATCCATCTGCCCGATGCCGAGTGCGACGCCGCACAGACGCTGGGGGATATCGCCGAAGCGGCGGCGGAACGCCTGGACTGAGGCCGCACAAGACGACGGAGGCACCCACGGGTGCCTCCGTTTTTTGCACCCTGGGACGTTCGGCATCGCGACGCCACAAAATTGCGGGTATCCTGTGTATGAAAGTTCGGTTACCCGAAAAATAGGAGACACGATGAGTGCTATTTCCGATCTTCTCACCTCCGCCGGCCTCACCAACCCGAAAGTGTGCGAGTACGTCGAGAAGTGGGCCGAGATCACCCAGCCCGACCGTATCGAGGTCGTCGATGCCAGCGACGACGCCCGTCTGGTCCAGGAGGGCCTCGACGCCGGCGAGATCTTCCCCGCCGGAGCGGACCTCTACTACTCGCGCTCGTACTCGAAGGACACGGCACGCAGCGAGGAGCGCACGGTCGTCGCGACCCACCGCGAGAGCGACCGCGGCGTCTACAACAACTGGCACGATGCCGACGAGGTCGTCAACGGTCAGATCGATCGGATGACCGGCGCCTCGAAGGGTAAGACGATGTACGTCATTCCCTACCTCATGGCCCCGCAGGGGTCGCCGTTCGAGAAGTGGGCGCGCGGCGTCGAGCTGACCGACAACCGCACGGTCGTCCTCCACATGATCCGCATGGCTCGCGTGGGCGTGAAGTACCTCAACGACATCGAGGACCCGGATCACTTTGTCCGCGCCGTCCACGTGACCGGCGACCTCGAGCACCTGGGCCAGGGGACGCCCGACGACAAGCGCCTGTTCGCTACGGTCGCCGACGAACGGACGATCCTCCACTTCGGGTCCTCCTATGGCGGCAACGCCCTCCTCGGCAAGATCGCCCACGGCCTGCGCCAGGCCTGCTACGACGGGTGGGTCAGCGGCGAATTCCTCGCCGAGCAATTCATGCTCATCGGGATCACCGACAAGGTGACGGGCGAGAAGCGTTATGTCTGCGGTGGTTTCCCGTCGGCCTCGGGCAAGACGAACCTCGCGATGATGCTGCCGCCCGACGCCCTGTCGGACCGCTATACCGTCCACTTCTACGGCGACGACATCGTGTGGCTGCGCGTCGGCGACGACGGCCGCCTATGGGGCATGAACCCGGAGTTCGGCGCGTTCGGCGTCGCGAAGGACACGAACGAGGTCTCGAACCCGATCGCCATGGAGTCGATCCGCCCGGGCACGCGCACCCTGTTCACTAACGTCGCCTACAACCCGCAGCTCGAGGAGGTCTGGTGGGAGGGCAAGACGCCCGAGCCGCCGGTCGACGTCGAGGGCTGGCTGGACTGGCGTGGCCTGCCGATCGCCGAGCGCCCCGTCGAGCACCAGCGCTCCGGCGCGAAGGGCGACGAGTGGGCCCACCCGAACTCGCGGTTCACGACGACGCTGGCGAACGTCCCCAACATTGCGCCCGACTACAACGAACCGGCGGGCGTGCCGATCGACGCGATCATCTTCGGCGGCCGCGTCCGTGACCGCGAGCCGCTGATCCGCGCGATCACCGACATCGCCGAGGGCGTCTACGACGGCCTCACGCTGGGCGCCGAGGCGACGTTCGCCGCCGAAGGCAAAGAGGGCGTCCTCCGCTACGACCCTATGTCGATGCGTCCCTTTATGGCCTACCCCGAGGGCGACTACGCGCGCCACTGGATCGAGATCCTCTCGCGCGTGGAGAAGAAGCCGATCATCGCCCACGTCAACTGGTTCCAGCGGGGCGAGGACGGCCATTACCTGTGGCCGGGCTACCGCGACAATCTCCGCGCCCTCCTGTGGCTCCTCGACTTCAAAGAGGGCCGCGTGAGCGGTAAGGAGACTCCGGTGGGCACCGTGCCCACGATCGAGGAGCTCAACCTCGACGGCTTTAGCGGCAGCCTGAAGGACCTCGAGCATATTCTCTCGATCGACCCCGAACTGTGGCGGAAGGAAATCGCCCACCGCGAGGACCATCTCGCCCAGTTCGCCAACCTGCCTGACGAGATTTGGCAGGCGCACCGCAAGGTTGCGCAGGCACTCTCTGAAGACAGGTAGGTACTGCACCTCCTAGCAGGGCCGGCGGGGTACACGACCGTACCCCGCCGGTTTCTTGTCGCTCGGTGCGGCCCGACAGAAAAGCCGACGGAGCGCCATCAGCGCCCCGCCGGCTTCCCGCTAACCGCGAGAAGGTTTAGTTCTCGCCGGACGTGCCCGCGTTCGGGTTCGTCAGGTCGTACTTCTGCACTGCCTTCGCCACGTACGAGCGGTCAATCCGCCCGAGGTCGGCGAGCGCCTGGAGGGTCTTGACGACCATCGAGTGCGAGTCGATGAGGAAGTACCGGCGCGCCGCCGCGCGCGTGTCCGACAGGCCGAAGCCGTCGGCGCCCAGCGTGAGGTAGTAGCCGGGGACCCATTGGCGGATCATGTCGGGAACCAGGTGGTCGTAGTCCGACGTCGCGATGAACGGGCCGTCGAGGCCGGCGAGCTTCTGCTGGACGTACGACTGGTGGTAGCCCTCCTCGGACATAAGGAGGTTGGCGCGGTCCGCGGCGAGGCCGTCGCGGCGCAGCTCGTGCCACGACGTCACCGACCACACCTGAGCGTCGATACCCCAGTCCTCCCACAGGAGCTTCTTGGCGTCGAGCGCCCACGGCACGGCGACACCCGAGGCGAGCAGCTGGGCGACCGGGCGGCCCTCCTCGCCGCGCGGCTTGGCGATGCAGTGCATGCCCTTGAGGATGCCCTCGACGTCGACGTCCTCCGGCTCGGCCGGCTGGATAATCGGCTCGTTGTACACCGTCAGGTAGTACATGACGTTGCGGTCACGCCCGTCCGGCTCGCCGTACATGCGCTCCAAGCCGTCACGCATGATGTGGCGGATTTCGTAGCCGTAGGCCGGATCGTACTGGACGAACGCGTCGTTCGTCGCCGCGATGATCGGCGAGTGGCCGTCGGCGTGCTGCAGGCCCTCGCCGGTCAGCGTCGTGCGGCCCGCCGTGGCGCCGATGACGAAGCCGCGCGACAGCTGGTCACCGGCCGCCCAGAACTGGTCGCCCGTGCGCTGGAAACCGAACATCGAGTAGAAGAAGTAGAACGGAATCATCGGCTCGTCGTGCGTCATGTACGACGTGCCGGCGACCTGGAGGGCTGCCGCGGAACCGGCCTCGTTGATGCCCGTGTGGAGCATCTGGCCCGCCGTCGACTCGGTGTAGTGGAGCATCATGTCGGCGTCGACGGCCGTGTAGTTCATGCCCTGGGTGTTGAAGATCTTGTTCGACGGGAACATCGCATCCATACCAAAGGTGCGCGCCTCGTCGGGGACGATCGGGACGATCCGCTTGCCGATCTCCTTGTCGCGCATCAAGTCCTTCAGCTGGCGCACGAGCGCCATCGTCGTCGCGACCTTCTGCTTGCCCGAGCCCTTAGCGAGGGCACGATACGTCTTGTCGCCCGGCATCGGCAGCGCCCGGTCGCGCTCCTTCGGACGCGACGGCAGGAAGCCGCCGAGCTTTTCGCGCTTCTCGAGCATGTAGCGCATCGCCGGGTCGTCCTTGCTGGGACGGTAGTACGGCGGCATCTTCGGGTTGGCTTCGAGCTCCTCGTCCGTGATCGGGATCTGGAGGGCATCGCGCAGCCCCTTGAGGTCGTCGAGGGCGAGCTTCTTCATCTGGTGCGTGGCGTTGCGGCCCGCGAAGTGGGTGCCGAGCATGTAGCCCTTAATCGTGTGGGCGAGGATGACCGTCGGGCGGCCCTTGTGCTCGAGCGCCGCCTTGTATGCGGCATACATCTTGCGGTAGTCGTGGCCGCCACGGCGGAGGTTCCAGATTTCCTCGTCAGTCCAGTCCTCGACCATCTTGGCCGTGCGCGGGTCGCGGCCGAAGAAGTGCTCGCGGACGTAGGCGCCATCGTTCGCCTTAAACGTCTGGTAGTCGCCGTCGAGCGTGTCGCCCATGAGGTTCGCCAGGGCGTGATCGTGGTCCTGCGCGAGCAGACGGTCCCAGCCGCGGCCCCAAATGACCTTGATAACGTTCCAGCCGGCGCCGCGGAAGAACGCCTCGAGCTCCTGGATGATCTGGCCGTTACCGCGAACCGGGCCGTCGAGGCGCTGGAGGTTGCAGTTGACGACGAAGGTGAGGTTATCGAGCTTCTGGGAGGCGGCCAGCTGGAGCATGCCGCGCGACTCTGGCTCGTCCATCTCGCCGTCGCCAAGGAAAGCCCAGGTGTGCTGCCCGGACGTGTCCTTGATTCCGCGCAGCTCGAGGTACCGATCGAACCACGCCTGGTAGATCGCCTCGGCCGGGCCCAGACCCATCGACACCGTCGGGTACTCCCAGAACTCGGGCAGACGACGAGGGTGCGGGTAGGACGGCAGGCCGTGATCGGTCGAGACCTCCTGACGGAAGCCATCCATGTCTTCTTCGCTCAACCGGCCCTCGAGGAACGCACGGGCGTAGATACCCGGGGAAGCGTGCCCCTGGAAGAAAATGTGGTCGCCACCACTGGGGTGCGACTTGCCCTTGAAGAAGTGGTTGAAGCCCACCTCGTAGAGCGTCGACACCGACGCGTAGGACGAAATATGTCCGCCGACCTTGACGCCCTCGCGCTGGGCGCGGGTCACCTGGACGGCGGCGTTCCAGCGGATCCACCGGCGGTACTGACGCTCGATGGCCTCGTCGCCGGGGAAGTGCGGCTCCTGCTCCGCCGAAATCGTGTTCGTGTAGGGGGTCGTGAGGTTCGTGGGGACGGCGACGTTGCTGCGTCCCGCTTCGTCCAGCATGGAGACGAGAATGTGGCTGGCGCGATCACGCCCGCGCTCCTCAATGAGCTGATCGAGGGAATCGATCCACTCTTGCGTTTCTTCGGGATCGGTCTCGGGGCCCGTCTGGACGAGGCCATTGACGAGCTTGTGATCCTTCGACTCTGCACTCACGGTTGCATCCATCTCCTTTGAGTAAGGCGGGCACATACACCATTTCGTATGGCTTTGTGTGGGCTCAAGGTCACCCACGACGGCTTCAATCTTCCCATGATTCTCAGGAGTGTGTCGACCGGTCCACCGGAATAACGCCGATGCCTAGTGCGTCACTTTCACCACACTGGCATCCTCGGGTACGGTTAGGGACGTGGCTTCGAGTAACGAAAGGCAAAGCGTTTCCGCTGCGGCCAACCCGCTGGGCTTTGGTTCCGGACAGGTCGTCCAAGAATTCGGTTGGGACGAGGACGTCGATGAAGATCTCCGCGATGCGGTGATGAACGACACTCAAGAAGACCTGGAAGACGAGGACTACACGAACGTCGCCGACGGGGCACTCGTGTGGTGGCGAGACGACGACGGCGACGGTGATGACCTCGCCGACCTCCTCATGGATGCCATCGGCAACCTCGATGACGGGGGCGTCATCTGGGTCCTCACGCCGAAAGCCTCCCGGGGCGACCACGTCGACTCCCGCACGATCGAGCAGGCAGCCAAGACGGCCGGCCTCAACCCCACGTCGACGGCCGTAGTTGGCCCCGAGTGGGCGGGGACGCGTATTGTGTCGAAGGCGAAGCGCTGATCGCGCTCGCGGGGCTTGTAGCTCAGTTGGTAGAGCGCTGCGTTTACACCGCAGATGTCGTCGGTTCGAGTCCGGCCGAGCCCACACCTGCGCCCAGTCTTTCGCGCCGCGCCCTCGCGGGATGCCCGCACCCGCATCCTGTCGGATTGTGGCCGGTAGGGTAGGGGCATGACTGATCAGCAGCTGTGCACGCCTACTGTGGGGCAGGTCGTCGCCCTCGTCGACGGCCTTTATCCACCCCGGTTGGCCGAGTCGTGGGACTCGGTCGGGCTGATCTGCGGCGATGTCGACGCTCCCGTGCGGCGCGTGCTTGTCGCGCTCGACCCGGTCGAGGCCCTCGCGGCCGAGGCGGTCGAGGGCGGCGTCGACCTCGTCCTCACCCACCACCCGTTGTTTTTGCGGGGGACACACTCGGTGGCGACGGACTCGACGAAGGGCCGCGTCGTCCACATGCTCATTCGTAGCGGTTGTGCGCTGATGAACGCCCACACGAACGCGGATGCCCAGACCGGCGGTGTCGCCGACACCCTGGCGGACCTCGTGGGGATGGCCGATGACCGCCGTCCCCTCCTGCCGTGCGAGGACGATCCGCACGTCGGCATCGGCCGCGTCGGCGAGCTGCGAGAACCCGTGTCCTTGCGCGATTTCGCGGCGAGGCTCGCCCGGGTCCTGCCCGCGACGCCCGCCGGTGTGACGTGGGGCGGGCACCCCCAGCGTCTGATTCGCCGAGTGGCCGTGTCGCCGGGCGCCGGCGACTCGCTGGTCGACGACGTGCGCCAGGCGGGAGTTGACTGCTACGTGTGTGCCGACATGCGCCACCATCCGGCCTCGGAATTTCTCGAGGAGCCCGGCCCCGCGCTGGTGACGGGCAGCCACTATGCGACGGAGTGGCCGTGGGTCATTCCCGCGAGCCAGCAGGTGGCACGCGCGGCCCATGATGCGGGCTATGCGCTCGACGTACACTACTCTTCACGTGTGACCGAACCCTGGAATGGGCATTTCTCGACCGAGGAGGACCAGCAATGAAGGCATCCGTTAACGATCAGCGGGCACTCCTCGAGGTGCAAGCACTCGACCGCGAGCTGACCCAGCACACCGCCAAGCGGCAGCGCCTCGAATCGCGCGAGGCCCTCGACGCGCTGGCCGCCGAGGTGCGGGGCCTCACCCGTGAGCGCATCGAAACCGAGACGGCCATCAAAGACTCGGGGCGCGCCAACGAGCGGATCGAGGCCGACCTCGCCCAGGTGCGCCGTCGCCAGGAGATCCAGCAGGGCCGCCTCGATCGGTCCGAGGGCTCGCCGAAGGAACTGGCCGGCCTCGAGGAGGAACTCGTCCAGATCGCGCGGCGGATCGCCGAGTTGGAGGACGACCAGTACGCGCTGCTCGAACGCGACGAGGCCCTCGCGGCACGCGTCGACGAGATCCGCGACGAGGTCGCCGCCAAGGAGGCCGAGGCCGAGCAGCTCAAGGCCCAGGCCGAGACCCAGAAGGAGGAGGCCGACGCCGCGATCGCCGAGCTGATGGAACGGCGTAACGCCCTCGTGGCGCCGCTGGATGCCGACCTCGTCGACCTCTATGACCGGGTGCGGCAGTCGACCGGCGGAATCGGCGCGGTCGCCGTGTACGGCCGCCGCGTCGAGGGAATGCCGATCGAGCTGTCGCTGGCCGAGGCGGAGTCGCTGCGCCAGGCGGCACCCGATGACGTCCTCCAGTCCGAGGAATACGACGTCATCTACGTGCGGATGCCCTCGAACTAGGCCTCTTCGGGCGAGGACACATCGACGACAGGCCCCGCAGCGGCCGGAGGGGCCGCCGGGGTGTCGTCGTGGCGTTTCAGCGCGGGGAAGACGTGGAGAATGGCGGGGCCCACGAACCGGGCCAACAGGAACGTGACGAGCGCCCACAAGAGCACCATCCCCAGTGCGCCGTCCACGCGGAGGGCCCAGGCGTCCTTGACTCGAATCGACACGAGGGACAGCAGGATGGCACCGATGACGAACCACGTGAGCAGGGTCGTCATGAGCGCTTTAACCCCGAGCTTGCCCGTCGTTTCTGCCGCCATAGCCCCTGCGGCGATGACGATAATAACGACTCCGGCAACCAGGAGAACGATCGTATAGACCGCGCCGAAGCTGGAATAGATCGAGTGGTCGACGACGTTCGTCGGCTCGAACGGGCTGCCCGTCAGGGTTAACGTCCCGCCCGCCCAGAGCAGGGGCAGGGCGAGTAGGAGGTTCGCTCCGGCGATGGCCAGGGAAATCAGCGAATCGGTCGACCAGGTGACGGAGTAGGTGCCGGACAGGACGCCGATGACGATGACCGCCAAGGTGATGACGGAACCCGTGCCGAAGAACCAGGCGGCCGCCCGAAGTGCCGGCCGCAGCCCGGCGACGAAACCGTGGACGTTACGCCAGAAGAACGTGTGATAATCCCCGGAGCGGCGCAGGAACGCGCCGGCCACGGCCACCCAGGCGAGGAAAAAGCCGATAAAGAAGGCCCGCGACGCCGAGGGACCGAACGATGCCGAATGCCCGACGAGGGCGACCGCCGCCGCGACGCATCCGACGAAAAGGCCCGCCAGCAGGGGAGTAGCGACGGCGTCACGGAGCATGGGCTGGCGATAACGCTTGAGCATCGCCGAGGCCGCCAGATAGCCGAACCACGTCATGAGAAGCGAGCCCCACCCGAACAGCCCGGTCGTCGCGTGATGCTGGCCAAACAGGCCGCCGCCCACGACGGCCGACACCCCGTGAAGGCAGGCACGCCATAGCTCGGTGTTCCCGTCGATGAAGGGTTGGCGAATGTGGGCGTAAAACACGCCGGCCGCCAACCCGCATCCGCATGCGGCGTCGACGAGGATCATGAGGAAGCCCACGCGGCGGGCGACAGTCAGGCAACGGGGCTGAAAGGGCAGCTGATCAACGAGGTGGCGCTTTCCCGCGGGCGGCGTCACCGGGTCGGTGTCGGGGTGAGACACGAGACTCCTTGGGGGCGATGAATCAACGATCAACGACGAGTGAGAGCGTGCCGGAGGGGCCGGAGCACTCGACAAACGCGTCAATAATACCGCCGAGCGGGGCCGACCCCAGATAATCAAGGAGCTCCTCGGGCGAGGTAATCGAGGCCGCTACCGGGGCGAGGGTGGCGGCCAATTGGCCACGGTAGAACTTCGCCCAGTGTGAGACCGAAGTGAGACCGCGCGGCGTCCTGACCTTGGGGCTGACGGCGATGACCTGCTTATTCGTGTGCTTGAGTTGGGCTTGAGTGGGGCACCAGGCCTCGGTGTAGGGAGCCGAACAGCAGTTGAGGAACAGGGTCTCGTCGTCGCGGAGGACGTAGTCGCGAAGCGTCGACTTCCACAGGTCAGAGATTTTGCCCACGTCCGGCAGCTGGGTGGACATCCCGGCCCGGTAGGCGGGGATCGGATCGCTGAGGTGAATGAACCCGAACAGCGCGGTCACGATGACGATGGCGTCGTCGATCGCGGCGACCTCGGACTCGCTGAGGGCGCCGAAGCTGGCGGCCTCATAGAGGACACCCGAGATGACGTGGCGTGCCGGGGACGCCGGGGCAGTCTCGAGGTCGATCATCGCGGCCACCTCGTCGGCGACGCGCGGGCCGGCCGAAAAGATCTCGAGGGCGTCGGGGCGGGACGCAGCGGCCACAACCCGCTGGACAACATCGCGCCGACATGCGGAAAACTCCTGGTAGGACAGGAGACTAAGGTCAAGTGGTGTGCCGGTGCCCGGCGTTTTCCCGACGGATTCGGGCAGGAGAATACGCATGGGCCGCAGTCTAGTAGAGTGGAGACGGAACGAGTCGGCCAGACGACCGCGTCGGACTTCGGGTCCGCCGAGGAAAGTCCGGGCTCCATAGGACACGGTGGTGGCTAACAGCCACCCGGGGTGACCCGCGGGACAGTGCCACAGAAAACAAACCGCCCGAAAGGGTAAGGGTGAAAAGGTGGAGTAAGAGCCCACCGCACGGCAGGTGACTGTCGTGGCACGGTAAACCCCACCGGGAGCAAGACCAAGCAGCACCTGGGCTGTCCGTCCATAGGGTGCGGGTAGGTTGCTAGAGGACGCCAGCAATGGCGCCCCGAGAGGGATGGTCGTCCGCCGCCGCGAGGCGGTGACAGAACCCGGCTTATCGGCCGGCTCGTTCCCGTTCCTCGCGGCGGCGGATCGATGCTTAGGCTTGGGCCTGCTCGTGTGCGTACGTCGCGGCACCGACGATGCCGGCGGTGTTGCGCAGCTCGGCGGGCACGATTTCGCTGCGCAGCTTAAGGTGCGGCAGGAACTTGTCGTGCTTACGCGAGATGCCGCCGCCGACGACGATGAGGTCGGGCGAGAACAGGTCGACCGTCACCTCGTAGTAGCGCTGCAGCCGCTTGATGTACTTCTTCCAGCTGAGGTCTTCCTTCGTGCGAATCGAGGCCGCGGCGCGCTTCTCGGCGTCGTGCCCGTCGATCTCGAGGTGCCCCAGCTCGGTGTTCGGCACCAGCTGGCCGTTGATGAAGAGAGCCGAGCCGATGCCCGTCCCCAGCGTGGTGAACAGGACGACGCCCTCGGAACGATCCTTGCCCACGCCGTGACGCATTTCCGCCAGGCCCGCGGCGTCGGCGTCGTTCAACGCGTAGACCTTGCGTCCGATCCGGTCGCCGATGAACTCGGCGACGTTCTTGCCCACCCAGCCTTGGTCGAGGTTGGCCATGTAGGGGACGACGCCGCCCGGCAGCGGGGCCGGGAAGCACACGCCGACGGGGACATCGTCGCCGACGTTGAAGTGCTCGACGATCTGGCCGATGACGTCGGCAACCGCCTCGGGGGTAGCGGGCTGCGGCGTCTCGATGCGATAGCGGTCGGTGGTGAATTCGCCTTTGTCGAGGTCGACAAGCGCCCCCTTGACGCCCGATCCGCCAACATCAATACCCAGTGCAGTCTCCATAAAAGGCTCCTTTGCGCTACTGACGACAAATACGGAATTAATCCGCCTTCACCCCTGAGGGTAGCGTAAGAATGTCGGCGCCGGACGCGGTCACGACAAGTGTGTGCTCGAATTGCGCCGTCCGAGAACGATCCGCGGTCTGGATCGTCCAGTTGTCGTCCCACTGCTTCCAGGCGATGCTGCCCAGCGTGAGCATGGGCTCGATAGTGAACACCATGCCCTCTTCCATCACCGTCGTCGCGTCGGGCGCATCGTAGTGGGGGATAATCAGGCCGGAGTGAAAGGCCTCGCCGACGCCGTGACCCGTAAAGTCGCGGACGACACCGTAGGAAAAGCGTTTGGCATAGGACTCGATGACGCGACCGATGACGTTGATCTCGCGGCCCGGACGCACGGCCCGAATACCCCGCATCATCGCTTCTTTCGTCCGTTCGATGAGCAGGCGGGATTCCTCATCGATTTCTCCGACGGGGAACATCGCGCAGGTGTCGCCGTGAACGCCATCGATGTAGGCCGTGATGTCGATGTTGACAATGTCGCCATTCTCGAGCGGCCGCGAGTCGGGAATCCCGTGACAAATGATCTCGTTCACCGAGGTGCACAGCGATTTGGGGAACCCCATGTAGTCGAGGCAGGACGGGTAGGCGCCCTGGGCGATGATGTACTCGTGGCCGATCTCGTCAAGCTCGTCGGTGGTGACGCCCGGCCGGATGGCCTTGCCGACGGCGACGAGGGCGTCGGCCGCGATCCGGCCGGCGCGCCGGATCTTCTCGACCGTTTCGGCGTCCTTGACGTCGGATGCCGTGACGACCTCGGGGCTGGGGTGGAAGAGGTATTCCGGGCGCTCGATCGAGTCGGGGACCGCGCGTTTCGCAGAGATGGTGCCGGGTCGGGTTGTTCCCAAGGGTGCCCGCTCGGCCAGATTCTTCGGTGAAGCACTCATACGTCAACCCTATGCCCGCCCGGGAGCGGCGGGCACCAGCCGGTGTCCGCTACGCGTCCAGGGAGGAGCGGGCCGCGGCAGACGCGTTAGGCTTGGGAGGAAGCCCCGCAAGGGGCACCAGCAGAAGAAGTAAAGGACTATCCGCATTATGACGACCATGGACACGCAGTTGTCCCCGCTCGATGCGGCCGGGGTACAAGCTGCCGTCGATGCGGCGCTTGCCGCCTGCCAGGGGGCGACGGATCTCGCCCAGCTGAAAGAGGCCCGCTCGGCGCACCTGGGCGACAATTCTCCGCTCGTGATGGCGAACCGCCGGATCCGCGATGTTGAACCGCAGGATAAGGCCCGCGCCGGCAAGGCGATGGGCGCCGCCCGTTCCCGTGTCAACCAGGCGTTTGCTGAGCGCGAGGAGCAGCTCGCGGCTCAGGCCGAGGCCGACCAGTTGGCGGCCGAGACCCTCGATGTCACCGCCGGCGGGCCCCGGCACCGCGAGGGCGCCCGGCACCCGCTCAGCCTCGTGGCGGAAGAGATCTCGGATTTCTTTATCGCCATGGGATGGGAAATCGCCGAGGGCCCGGAGCTCGAGCACGAATGGTTTAACTTCGACGCGCTGAATTTTGACATCGATCACCCGGCGCGCCAGATGCAGGATACGTTCTACATCGATTCGACCAGTGTCGGCGAGGGCGAGGGCGACGCCCACCTCGTCATGCGGACCCACACGTCGCCCGTCCAGGCGCGCGTCCTTCTCGAGCGCGACCTGCCGCTCTACATCGCCTGCCCCGGCAAGGTCTTCCGCTCGGACGAGCTGGACCAGACACACACGCCGGTCTTCCACCAGGTCGAGGGCCTGGCGGTCGACAAGGGGCTGACGATGGCCCACCTCAAGGGCACGCTCGACCACTTTGCCCGGTCGATGTTTGGCCCCAAGGCCAAGACGCGGTTGCGGCCCTCGTTCTTCCCCTTCACCGAGCCCAGCGCCGAGATGGACCTGTGGTTCCCGCAAAAGAAGGGCGGCGCCGGCTGGATCGAGTGGGGCGGCTGCGGCATGGTTAACCCCAACGTCTTGCGCGCCTGTGGCATCGACCCCGACGTCTACACGGGCTTCGCGTTCGGCATGGGCGTCGAGCGCACGCTCATGCTGCGCAACGGCATTGCCGACATGCACGACATCGTCGAGGGCGACGTGCGGTTCTCGCAGGCCTTTGGCACGACGGGGAAGGGGAAGTAGCTCATGGCATTCGTTCCGATTTCGTGGCTGCGTGAACACGTCGAGGTTCCGGAAGGTACCTCGGTTGAGCAGCTGGCCCGCGACCTCGTGCGCGTCGGCCTCGAGGAAGAGGGGATCGTCCCCGCGTCGGTCCAGGGTCCCCTGGTCGTCGGCAAGGTCCTCACGCTTTCTGCGGAGGAGCAAAAGAACGGCAAGGTCATCAACTACTGCCGCGTCGACGTTGGCCAGCACAACGACGCCCCGGGCGAGGGCAAGGAGCCGTCGGACATCCCCAGCCGCGGCATCATTTGCGGCGCCCACAATTTTGGCGTCGGCGACCTCGTCGTCGTCTCGCTGCCGGGCGCCGTCCTCCCGGGCGACTTCGCTATCGCGGCACGTAAGACCTACGGTCACGTGTCCGACGGGATGATCTGCTCCGAGCGCGAGCTGGGCCTGGGACAGGACCACGACGGGATCCTCGTCCTCACGCAGAAGTTTGATGCCGACCAGATTCCGGCGCCGGGCGAGAACGTCCTCCCGCTGCTGGGGCTCGGCGAAGAGGTCCTGGAAATCAACATCACGCCGGACCGCGGCTACTGCTTCTCGATGCGCGGCGTCGCCCGCGAATATTCGCACTCGACGGGCGCCCGGTTCACAGACCCGGGCCTGGCCGAGAACCTCCCGGGCGGGCAGGTCCCGGCCGATTCCGGCGACGGCTTCCCGGTCGAGCTGGCCGACGACGCCCCGATCCGCGGGCACGTCGGCTGCGACCACTTCGTCGCCCGCCTCATCGAGGGCGTCGACCCCACGGCGGCCACGCCCGACTGGATGGTCAAGCGCCTCGAGGCGGCCGGCATGCGGTCGATCTCGCTGCCCGTCGACGTGACGAACTACGTCATGCTTGACCTGGGCCAGCCGCTTCACGCCTACGACGCCGACAAGGTCGTGGGCCCGCTGGTGGTTCGCCGCGCCCACGCCGGCGAGCACCACACGACGCTCGACGACGTCGAGCACGTGCTCGACGCCGAGGACCTGTGCATCACCGACTGCGAGGGCGGCCATGGCGCCCGCGTGCTGGGGATCGCCGGGGTCATGGGTGGCGCCGACACCGAGATCTCGTCGACCACGACGTCGATCCTGCTCGAGGCCGCGCACTTCGACGCCATTTCGGTGGCGCGCTCGGCCAGGCGCCACAAGATTCCGTCCGAGGCGGCTAAGCGCAACGAGCGCGGCGTTGACCCGCGCCTGGCCCCGGTGGCCGCGCAGGTCGCGGCCAACCTCCTCGTCACCTACGGCGGCGGCACGGTGAGCCCGCGCGTCACCGACATCGACGAGGTCGCCGAAACCCAGCCGATCCGGCTGCCGCTTTCCGAGCCGGCGCGCCTGGTCGGCGTCGACTACTCGGCTCAGGACATCGAGCAGATCCTCACGATGATCGGCGCCCAGGTGCGCGAGGACGGCGACGCGCTCGTCGTCGTGCCGCCCAGTTGGCGGCCCGACCTCACAGGCAAGGCCGACCTGGTCGAAGAGATCGCGCGCCTGGCCGGCTACGACGCCATCCCGTCGGTCATCCCGGCGGCCGCGGCCGGCCGCGGCCTGACGCCGGCGCAGCGTGGCCGCCGTGACGTGGCCGAGGCGTTGTCGTTCGGTGGCCTCACCGAGGTCCTGTCGTATCCGTTCGTCGGCGACGCGTTCGACCGCCAGGGATTCGCCGAGGACGACCCCCGGCGTCGGGCCGTCGTCATCGCGAACCCGCTGGCCGATGATCAGCCGGCCCTGCGCACCAGCGTCCTCGATACGCTGCTTGCCGTGGCCGAACGGAACGTGGCCCGCGGCAACGAGGACATCGCGATCTTCGAGGTCGGCCGCGTCACCGATGCGACCCAGACGGTCGCGTCCGAAATCCCCGGCGTCGCCGATCGTCCCTCGAACGACCAGATCGCCGCGCTCCATCGGGGGACGCCTGATCAGCCGTGGCACGTCGCCGGCGTCCTCGCCGGGAGGGCCGAACCCCAGGGATTGGCGACGTCGAATCGCCTCTACGATTGGCGCGACGCCCTCGAGGCGACCCAAACCGTCGCCCACGCCCTTGGTCTCGATCTCGAGGTCGCGAACCTCGACGCCGAACCGCAGGCCAAGCTGCCGTTCCACCCCGGCCGGGTGGCCGAGCTGTCCTGGAAGGGTCGCCCGGTCGGCCGCGCCGGTCAGCTGCATCCGCAGGTGGTCAAGGCGTTCGGCTTGGGACGTGAGGCCGCGGCGTTCGAGCTCGACCTCGACGCGTTGCTTGAGGCCGAGGCCCGCCAGCCGGAGCTGCAGGTGGCGCCCATCTCGACGTTCCCGGTCGTCAAGGAGGACATGGCATTCGTCGTCGACTCCTGTGTGCCGGCCGGCCGGGTCAGCGAGGCCATCGCTGAGGCCGCGAGCAGCCTCATCGAGTCGGTCACGCTGTTTGACGTCTACGAAGGCCCGCAGGTGGGCGAGGGCAAGAAGTCGCTCGCTTTCGCCCTCCGTTTGCGCGCCAGCGATCGGACGCTCAACGCCAAGGAGATCGCGGCGGCCCGCAAGAAGGTCGTCAAGAAGGTGAAGAAGACGGTGGGCGGCGTTCTGCGCGCCTAATTCGTGCGGGCCCCGCGAACGGCATCGACGTTTGTGGGGCCCGCCCGCCTGCGCTTTCGGCGTCTACACCGCATAATGGAGCCATGAGAGTTTTGGTGACAGTAGCGTCCAAACACGGTTCCGCCCATGAGGTCGGTCACATTATTGCCGACGAGCTGCGTGCCCAGGGCCTTGACGTCGACGAGGTTGAGCCGCACGACGTCCACTCCCTGGCGGACTACGACGGCGTCGTCTTGGGGTCGGCCGTGTATATGGCGCAGTGGATGGACGAGGCAAAGGAATTTGTTTCGCGGTTCGGTTCGACCATCGAGGAGGTCCCGCTGTGGGCGTTCTCGGTCGGGATGTCCGGCGTGAAGTCGGGAAATGTCAACGATCCGTCGCGCGTGGGGCCGGTGCTGCTCACCCTCAGCCCGCGTGAGCACAAGACGTTCAAGGGGAAGCTCGATCCCCAGCAGCTGTCGTGGCGCGAGCGCACTATCGCCAAGCTCGGCGGCGCGGTAGAGGGGGACTATCGCGACGAGACCGAGGAGCGCGCATGGGCGCGCGAGATCGCGAACGAGCTCGCGCAGTCTCACTAGGTGACCGTCAGTTTGTATAAAAATACCGCCCGACGTATTTTTATTGGGTGGTTATTCGAGCAGCAGTCGTTGGCGCGACCGGTTACGCCGGGGGCGAGGTCCTTCGGTACCTCCTCGCGCATCCTCAGTTAGAGCCCACTCTCGTCACCGCCGCCTCGTCGGCGGGGCGGGCGTTGGGTGAGTTTCACCCGCACCTTCCCCAGCTCGCGTCGCGGGTCGTCGAGCCGACGGACCCGGCCAAGCTGGCCGAGGTCGACGTCGTCTTCCTCGCGCTCCCGCACGGCGCATCCGGCCAGGTGACGGCCCAGATAGAAGCCGAGGGCGGCAACGGTATCCTCGTCGACTGCGGGGCCGACCACCGGTTGACCAGCGCGGACGAGTGGCAGCATTATTACGGCTCTGAATACGCGGGCGCCTGGGATTACGGGATGCCCGAGCTGCTTCACGCCGGCGAGAAGCGGGCGGCCGCCCAGCGCGCGATCCTCGCCGATTCGCGGCGGATCGCGGTTCCCGGCTGCAACGTCACCGCGGTGACGCTCGCCGCCCAGCCCGCCGTCGCCGCGGGGCTCATCGACGTCAGTTCGCTGACGGCGACGCTCGCCGTCGGCTATTCGGGCGCCGGCAAGTCGCTCAAGCCGCACCTCATGGCGTCGGTCGCCTTGGGGTCGGCCCAGCCCTACGGCGTGGGCGGCACGCACCGGCACATTCCCGAGATCATCCAAAACCTCCAGGTCGCTGGTGGAACCGATGTGGCGGTTACCTTCACCCCCGTCCTCGTCCCGTTCTCGCGGGGCATCCTCGCGACGACGACCGCGCCGCTCAAGCCCGGCGTCACGCGTGACCAGGTCGCCGAGGCCTACGCCTGCTACGCCGACGAGCCGCTCATCGACGTGCTCGCTAACGGGGTATGGCCGACGACGGGGACGGTCACCGGGTCGGCCCGCGCGATGATCAACTATGCGATCGACGAGCGCTCGGGCCAGCTGGTCATGCTCAGCGCCATCGACAATCTCGGCAAGGGCACGGCCGCGGCCGCGATCCAGTCGACCAACATCGCCCTCGGCCTCGACGAGTGGGCCGGGCTTTCGACGGAAGGGGTCGCGCCGTGAGCGTCACCGCAGCACAGGGTTTTCTCGCGGCGGGCGTCGCCGCATCCATCAAGTCGACGGGCAAGCCGGACGTCGCCCTCGTCGTCAACCAGGGCCCGCAGTTTGTTGCCGCCGGCCAGTTCACGTCGAACCGTTTCGCCGCGGCGCCGGTCGTCGTCTCGCGCGACCGTGTGGCGGCGGGCCACGCGCGGGCGGTCATCCTCAACTCGGGATGCGCCAATGCCTGCACGGGCCAGGCGGGCCTGGCCGACGCCGAGGAAACGTGCCACGTCGTTGCCGACGAACTCGACTGCGCACCGACGGACGTCCTCGTCTGCTCGACGGGGATGATCGGCGTCCCGCTGCCGATGGACAAGCTTCTGTCCGGCGTCGCGGGCGCCGCGGCGGCGCTCTCGCCCGACGGCGGGAACGACGCGGCCGAGGCGATTCGCACGACGGACACGAAGGCCAAAGAGGCCCAGGTCGCCGGTCCCGGCTACGTCGTCGGCGGCATGGCGAAGGGCGCGGGGATGCTCGCGCCGGGTCTCGCGACGATGCTCGTCGTCATCACGACCGACGCGGTCATTTCGCCGCAGCTCGCCCAGTCCGCCCTGACCAGTGCATGCCAGACGACGTTCAACCGGGTCGATTCCGACGGCTGCATGTCGACGAACGACACCGTCCTCCTCTTGGCGTCGGGGGCGTCAGGCACCGAGCCCGACGGCGACCAGTTTGCCCAGAGTCTTAGCGAGGTTTGCGCCGCGCTGGCCCGCCAACTGGTCGCCGACGCCGAGGGATCCTCGCATGACATCGCGGTGACGGTCACCAACGCGCGCACCGAAGCCCAGGCCGAGGACGCCGCCCGCGTCATCACCCGGTCCAACCTGTTTAAGGCCGCAATCTTTGGCAACGACCCGAACTGGGGTCGGATCGTGTCGGCGCTCGGCACGCTCGCGCCCGACGCGTGTCCGTTTGACCCCGACGAGGTCGACGTGACGATCAACGAGGTCATGATCTGCCGCGGTGGACAGGTGGGCGACGACCGTGACCTCGTCGACCTCACGCCTCGCGAAGTCCACGTCACGGTCGACCTCAAGGCCGGTTCGGCCCAGGCGACCGTGTGGACGAACGACCTTACCTACGATTACGTCGAAGAGAACAGCGCCTATTCCTCATGAGCACGCAAGACATTCCCGCCCACGTCAAAGCTTCCGTCCTTCTCGAAACGATGCCGTGGCTGCGCACATACTCGGGCGAACGCATCGTCATCAAGTACGGCGGCAACGCCATGACGTCGAAGGACTTGCAGGAGACCTTCGCCGAGGACGTCCGCTTCCTCCACCAGTGGGGTGTCAACCCGATCGTCGTTCACGGCGGCGGCCCCCAGATCAACGCGATGATCAAGAAGCTCGGCCTCACCGCGCCGTTTACGCAGGGGCTGCGGGTGACGACGCCCGAGGTCATGGACGTCGTCCGGATGGTCCTCACCGGGTCGGTCCAGCGCGAGCTCGTTTCGCTCATCAACCGCGAATCGATTTGGGCCGTCGGTATCTCGGGTGAAGACGGCGGGCTTCTCAAGGCGCGTCGGCGAATGGCCGAGGTTGAGGGGCACATGGTCGACATCGGCGAGGTCGGCGACATTTCCGCCGTCGACCCGCGCCCGATTGAGGACCTCCTGTCGGCCGGGCGTATTCCCGTCATTTCGACGGTTGCCGTCAACGAGGAGAATCCGGCGCACGTCCTCAACGTCAACGCCGATACGGCGGCCGCGCACATCGCCGCGGCGGTGGGCGCACGGTCGATGATCGTCCTCACCGACATCGATTCGCTCTATCGTGACTGGCCAACGTGCAAAGAGCCGGTTGAACGGATCGGCGTCACCGCCGCCAGGGCCATGGTGCCGACGCTGGAGTCTGGCATGCGGCCCAAACTTGGCGCGTGCATCGAGGCAGTGAGCCGCGGCGTGGGGCAGGCGACGATCATTGACGGCCGCCAGCCGCACTCGATGCTGCTCGAGATCTTCACCAATAAGGGCCTGGGAACCATGGTCGTACCCGACGAGCGGGAGGAAGAGCCGCAATGGTAGAGATGTCCGACCAGATCGTCGCCTACGAGCACGCGGTGATGAACACTTTTGGTACCCCGAAACTCGTGCTCGAGCGCGGCGAGGGCGTCCACGTGTGGGACACCGAGGGGAACCGCTACCTCGACCTCCTCGGCGGTATCGCCGTCAACAGCCTGGGGTATGCCCACCCGGCGATCGTCGACGCGGTCTCGCGGCAGGTCGCCACGCTGGGTCACGTCTCGAATTTCTTTGCGACACCACCCCAGATCGAGGCCGCCCAGCTCATCCTCGAGAGGGTGTGCGTCGGCGAGGCCCCGCAGGGGTCGCGCGTCTTCTTCGCCAATTCCGGCACCGAGGCCAACGAGGCCGCCATCAAGATCGTCCGCAAGCACGCGGGGCCCGGTCGGCCGCGCCTGCTTGCCCTCAACCACGCCTTCCACGGCCGTTCGACCGGCGCGCTGGCGCTCACGTGGAAGGAAGCCTACCGGGCGCCCTTCGAGCCGCTGCTTCCCGGCGTTGAATTCATCGACCCGACGGTCGAGGCGCTGGAAGCGGCGATGGGCGAGGACGTCGGCGGTCTGTTCATCGAGTCGATCCAGGGCGAGGCCGGCGTCTATCCGCTCGACCCCGAGTTTGTCGCGGCGGCCCGCCGCATTACTCGGGACTATGGGGCCTACCTGGTTGTCGACGAGGTCCAGACGGGCGTCGGGCGCACGGGCCGCTGGATGGCGCATCACGCGTTTACCGACGCCTCGGGCCAGCCCATTGTTCCCGACGTCGTCACCCTGGCGAAAGGGCTGGGCGCGGGCGTGCCCGTCGGCGCGTGTATCGGCCTGGGCGAAGCCGGTCAGGTGCTCACCCCGGGTGCCCACGGCACGACGTTCGGCGGAAACCCGCTGGCCGCCGCGGCCGTCGTCGCGACGATCCGCACGCTCGAGGACGACCATCTCCTCGATCATGTGACGGCCGTCGGGGCCCGGTTTGCCCAGGCGCTCCGCGACCTCGGGCCCGACGTCGTGTCGGCCGTGCGCGGGGAGGGGCTCCTCATCGGCGTCGACCTCGTCGGCGTCGACGCCCCCGCCGTCGTCGCCCAGTTGGCCGCGCGCCACGGCATCATCGCCAACGCGACCGGGCCGCACACACTGCGGTTTGCGCCGCCGCTCATCGTCTCGTTCGATGACGTCGCCGACGTGCCGACTGTGCTGTGCCAGGCCATCAAGGAGGTCACAGGCTAGTGTCTTCGGTCGCCATCCCCCTCACGAAGTCGGCCCGCCAGGCACGGGTCGCCGACCTCATCATGAATGAAGAGATCTCGTCCCAGGTGCTCTTGCGCGAGCGCCTGGCGACCGAGGGCATCGACGTCACACAAGCCACGCTGTCTCGCGATCTTATGGAGCTCAAGGCGACGAAGGTGCGCACGAGAGCAGGCCGACCACTGTATTCGCTACCAAGCGACGGTGGTCTTCGACGAGCCGAGGAGGCCACGGTCTCGCAGCTCGAACGGTGGTGTCAGGAACTCTTGGTGGCCTGCGATCGCGTGGGTAATCAGGTGGTCTTGCGGACACCCGCCGGTGCGGCTCAACTGCTGGCCTCCGCAATCGACCGGGCGGTGCTCGAGGGCGTTGTGGGAACGATCGGTGGAGACGACACAATTCTCCTCATCTGCCGAACTCCTCACGACGCGACGCAAGCGATCACCCATCTGCTCGGTTTTATCGACCATATGCCCTCCAGTAAGACGAATGAAGAAAGTGATGACAATGAGTAAAGACAAGGTCGTTCTGGCCTATTCGGGTGGTCTCGATACGTCGGTGGCGATCGGGTGGATCGGCGAGCAGACGGGGAAAGACGTCATCGCCGTCGCGGTTGACGTCGGTCAGGGGGGCGAGGACCTCGAGGTCGTTCGGCAGCGTGCCCTCGACTGTGGCGCGGTAGACGCCTATGTGGCAGACGCGAAGGACGAGTTTGCCGAGGACTACTGCATGCGCGGCCTCAAGGCGAATGGCCGCTACATGGGGGTATACCCGCTGGTGTCGGCGCTGTCGCGCCCGGTGATCACTAAGCATCTGGTGCGTGCGGCGCGGCAGTTTGGGGCGACGACGGTGGCCCACGGTTGCACGGGCAAGGGCAACGACCAGGTCCGTTTCGAGGTGTCGATTACGTCGCAGGCCCCCGACATGACGTGTATTTCGCCGGTCCGTGACCTTGCGCTCACCCGTGACGTCGCCATCGAGTATGCCGAGAAGCACGACCTTCCCATCGAGACGACGAAGCACAATCCGTTCTCGATCGACCAGAACGTGTGGGGCCGCGCCGTCGAGACGGGCTACCTCGAGGACATCTGGAATGCCCCGACCAAGGACGTCTACGTCTACACCGACGATCCGACGTATCCGCCGCTGCCGGACGAAGTGACAATCCGCTTCGTCGAGGGCATCCCCGTGGCCATCGACGGGAAGGAGATGACTCCGCTCGAGGTCATCCAAGAGATGAACAGGCGCGCGGGCGCCCAGGGTATCGGCCGGATCGACCTCGTCGAGGATCGCCTGGTCGGTATCAAGTCGCGTGAGGTCTACGAGTGCCCGGGGGCGGTTGCCCTCATCGAGGCCCACGCCGAGCTCGAGCGCGTGACGATCGAGCGCGAGCAGGCGCGGTTCAAGCGGACGGTCGACACGCGGTGGGCCGAGCTGGTCTACGACGGCCAGTGGTATTCGCCGTTGAAGAAGTCGCTCGACGCGTTCATCGACGACACCCAGGCGTACGTGACCGGCGAGATCCGGATGACGCTCCACGGTGGCCGCGCGACGGTGACGGGGCGGCGCTCCGACCAGGCACTCTACGACTTCAGCCTGGCGACCTACGACTCGGGCGACACGTTCGACCAGTCGTCCTCGCGCGGTTTCATCGACATCTACGGGCTGCCGACGAAGCTCGCGGCCGCGCGTGACGTGGCCTTCGGCAAGGGCGAGGACTACGGAGTCGGTGCGCTGTGAGCGGCGGGATTTCCCTGTGGGGTGGCCGTTTCACCGGGGGCCCCGCCGACGCCTTGGCGGCGCTGTCGGTGTCGACGCATTTCGACTTCCGGCTCGCCGCATGTGACCTCGCGGGCTCTCGGGCCCACGCCCGCCAGCTTGTCGCGGTCGGAATCCTCACGCCCGAAGAAGGCGAGCAGATGCTTGCCGCCCTCACCGAGCTGGAGGAACGCGTGGCCGACGGCCGGTTCGGTCCCGATCCGTCCGACGAGGACGTCCACACGGCGCTCGAGCGCGGCCTCCTCGAAATCCTCGGCGAGGAGCTGGGGGGCAAGCTGCGCGCGGGGCGATCGCGCAACGACCAGATCGCCACGCTCATCCGCATGTATCTGCGCCGCGAGGCGCGCCACTTGACGGTGCGTGTCCTCGACGTCGTGGCGGCCCTGCTCGACCAGGCCGAGGCGGCGGGCGATGCCTGCATGCCGGGGCGCACCCACATGCAGCACGCGCAGCCCGTCCTCGTCGCCCATCATCTTGCGGCGCACGCGTGGCCACTCTTGCGCGATATCGATCGGTTCCGCGACTGGGATCGGCGCGCTGCCGAGAGCCCGTACGGGGCGGCCGCCCTCGCCGGGAACACGCTGGGGATGGATCCCCAGGCGATCGCCGCCGACTTGGCGTTCACGACGTGCAGCGCCAACTCGATCGACGCGACGGCGTCGCGCGACGTCACGACCGAATTCGCGTTTATCTGCGCGATGATCGGCGTCGACATCTCACGCCTGTGCGAGGAGATCGTCATCTGGAATACGAAGGAATTCGACTATGTGACGCTGGATGACGCCTTCTCGACGGGCTCGTCGATCATGCCGCAGAAGAAGAACCCCGACGTCGCCGAGCTGGGCCGCGGCAAGGCGGGCCGCATGATTGGCGACCTCACCGCCATGCTGTCGATGCTCAAGGGGCTGCCCCTGGCCTACGACCGCGACCTCCAAGAGGACAAGGAGCCGGTGTTCGACCAGATCGACACCCTCGACGTCCTCCTGCCGGCGGTCGCCGGAATGATCCAGACGATGACCCTCAACCTCGCGCGGATGGAGGAGCTGGCCCCGCAGGGATTCTCGCTCGCCACCGACATCGCCGAGTTCCTCGTCCGGACGGGCATGCCCTTCCGCAAGGCGCACGAGGTCGCGGGTCGCTGTGTCGCCTGCGCCGAAAAGCAGGGTAAGGAACTGGCCGACCTGACCGACGCCGAGTTTGCCGCGATCGATCCCGCATTGACGCCCAAGGTCCGCGAGGTCCTCACGGTGGCCGGGTCGGTGCGTTCGCGCAACGGCCAGGGTGGGACGGCGCCCGAACGGGTCCACGAACAGTTGGCCCGGGCCCGGGCGACGATCGACGAGGCTCGAGCGTTCGCTTCCGACACGCTCGATTTCCACTGATTCGTGGAGGAGAAAAGGTGGGCGGGTGGGGGAGACCCTGCCCGCCCACTGGTAGATCAGGCCCCGAGGAATCGGACGCGACGTTGGTAGAGTGACCACCGGGGAAACACATCCCCGTGTTGACAGGCAAATGAAGGAGTTGCGGTGAGCGACATTATTGACGAGCTCCGTTGGCGCGGGCTCATCGAGCAATACTCGGATCTCGAAGCGATTAGGCGCGACCTGGCCGCCGGCCCCGTGACCTTCTATTGCGGCTTCGATCCCACCGCGCCCTCGCTGCACCACGGTCACCTTGTCCAACTGCTCCTCATGAAGCACCTTCAGCGCGCCGGCCACCGTCCCCTCGCCCTCGTGGGTGGTGCGACCGGCCTGATCGGCGACCCGCGGATGAGCGGCGAACGCCAGCTCCATTCCAAAGAGGTCGTCGCCGGCTGGGTCGACAAGCTGCGCGAACAGATCGAAAAGCTGCTCGACTTCGAGGGGCCGGCCGCGGCGACGATGGTCAACAACCTCGATTGGACGTCCGAGATGTCGGCGATCGACTTCCTCCGCGACCTGGGCAAGAACTTCCGCATGGGGACGATGCTGTCGAAGGAAGCGGTGGCCCGCCGGTTGAGCTCCGACGAGGGCATCTCGTACACGGAGTTCAGCTACCAGATCCTCCAGGCCAACGACTTCCTCCAGCTCTACCGCCGCTACGGCTGTGTTCTCGAGACGGGCGGCAACGACCAGTGGGGCAACCTCGTCGGCGGCATGGACCTCATCCGCAAGACCGAGGGCAAGCAGGTCCACTGCATGACGACGCCGATCATCACGAAGTCCGACGGGACGAAGTTCGGCAAGTCCGAGGGCGGCGCGATCTGGCTGAACCCCGAGATGATGAGCCCCTACGCCTTCTACCAATTCTGGTTGGGGACCGAGGACGCCGACGTCATCCGCATGCTCAAGATCTTCACCTTCCGTACGCGGGAAGAGATCGAACAGCTGGAGACCGAGGTCGCCGAGCGCCCGTTCGCCCGCGTCGCCCAGAAGACGCTAGCCGCGGACGTCACGGCGATGGTCCACGGCGAGGACGCCCTCGAACGTGTCCTCGCGGCGACGGATGCCCTCTGGGGCAAGGGCGACCTGTCGGCACTCGACGGCGCTACGTTGACGTCGGCGGTCGAGCATCTGCCGATGCCCGCTGAGGACGCCGTCGTCGGGCAGACGAGCATCATCGACCTCCTCGTGGGCGCCGGCTTCGAAAAGTCGCGCGGCGCGGCCCGCAAGACCATCCAAAGCGGCGGGGCCTACCTCAATAACGTCAAGGTCGCCGATCCCGACCGGGTCGTCGCCGCCGAGGACGTCCTGGCCGACGGGTGGATTCTGTTCCGGAAGGGCAAGAGGAACCTCGGCGCCGCGCACGTTGTCCAGTAACCTGCGCCACATTTCACCCCATCTGAAGGGGCGGCACGCACTGCGTGCCGCCCCTTCAGTGTCGAGTCAACCAAGAGTTTTCGTTGCTAGGCCGCGGATTATCTGGAATGTGGTGGGGGTCATAGGGTTTGGGTTTGACGTGGGGTGTGGGGGTGGGTAGTGTTTTCTTTCGTTGCGCCGGGGTT
>URAS01000002.1 GCA_900545825.1 uncultured Actinomyces sp. | reverse complement strand
GCCACACCACACCCCCTAACCACCCTCACCACCCAATAACCAAACAACAATGGCTCACAGCCACTTGACACCCATCGGAATCCGTGAACGTGACCTTATAAAGTCACGTTCATTATGCGGGCGGCGCCGTGGCGTCCTCGGGCTCCCATTCGAGGATGTCGCCGGGCTGGCACTCGAGGACCCGGCACAGGGACTCGAGGGTCGTGAACCGCACGGCTTTCGCGCGGCCGTTCTTGAGGACGGCGAGGTTCGCGGGCGTGATGCCGACGCGGTCGGCGCATTCAGCGACGCTCATGCCGCGCTTGGCCAGCATGACGTCGATGCGGCAGACGATAGGCATCAGATCACCCCCTTGAGCTCGTCGATGGCGGCGTTGGCCTGCGCGAGCAGCTTGTTGAGGATCCCGACGATGAGCGAGACGGTCACCGTGGCGAGGGTGAAGCCGGCGATGCAGGCGACGATCTGGAGGAAGATCTGGGGCGCGGCGGCGAGGTAGGTGAGCATCCAGACGACCGCGATGACGGTTGCCGCCAGCGTCGCGACGTGGATGCGCCCGACGATGACCAGCGAGGATGGTTGGAAGATTGTGTCGTTGGCGACCCGGTTGACCAGCTGGGCCAGCCAGATGAGGACGACCTCGACGCAGACGATGCAGACGGTGCCGAGCACCTGCCAGAAGCGCGCCCACCCGGCGGGCACGTCGTAGTCGTGGATCAGGGTGAAGGCGGCACCGGGGCCGATGACGATTTGGAAGAACAGACATGCGGCGCCGATGAACGCCAGACATGTCAGCGTGGCGATGCGGTAGTAGGTGTTCATGTCTCGAGTATCGATAGGTATCTATCGTTTGTCAATAGGTTGTCGGTGTTGTCGGCTCTTGACGGAATATAGTAGACCTACTACATTCGGAGGTGTAACGACGATATTCCATGAAAGGGGTGCGCTGTGGACATGCCCGTTCGCCTCACCGGCGTCCGATTCGCCTATGACAAGGCGCCCGTGATTGACGACCTCTCGCTGGAGCTCGCCGCGGGCGAGCTCACGGTACTCCTCGGCCCCAACGGCGCGGGGAAGACGACGCTCATCGAACTCATCCTCGGCACGCTGCGCCCGCAGGCCGGGTCGGTGCAGGTTTTCGGGCATGACCCAGCGCAGGCCGAGGACGCCCCGCTGGCGCGCCTGGGCGTTGTGCCGCAGTCGTGTTCGGACCGCCCGAAGTGGCGGATCAGCGACCTGCTCGAATGGGTCCGCGCGCACTTTGTCGCCGCCGGCCGACAGACGCTGTCGGTGCAGCAGGCAGCGGCGGCGGTCGGGCTCGAGGATGTCATGGGCAAGCGGCTGGGCGAGCTATCTGGCGGCCAGCGGCGGCGGGCGGACGTGGCCGCGGGGCTCATCGGGCTGCCCGACTTCGCCGTCCTCGACGAGCCGACGGCCGGCCTCGATGCCCAGTCGCGCGTGGCGGTGCACGACCTCGTCGAGGCGCAGGTCGATCGCGGCGCCGCCGTGCTGCTGTCGACGCACGACATGGCCGAGGCCCAAAGGGTCGCCGACCGTGTCCTCGTCCTCAACGCCGGGCGGATCATTTTCGACGGAACAGCACCCCAGCTGCGCGAACGCGTCGGCGATTTCGCCCAGATCACGTGGATCGAAAACGGTGCGCGCCACGTCCATTCGACGAACGACGCCGAGGGCTTCATGCGCACGCTGGATTTGGCGCGGATCTCGAATCTCGAGGTGACGCGCCCCAATTTGGAGGACGCCTACCTGGACTTGCTGGAAAAGGCTAACGGGCAGGTGAACAATGACTAACGCGATGACGTGGCGCGACACGGTGCGCCTGGGGTGGCTGTACACGAAGAAGGAATGGATATCCGCGTATACATTGGATGCGCGGGGCAAAAGGCAGATCGTCTTGATAACCGTGTGCATCCTGTTTGCCGCCGCGATGTTTTCCTTGCCCGTGTGGGGCGGCGCTGCGGCAAAGTATCAGTCGATGGCCACTGGAATCGTACAAATGGCGACGATCGTCCAGATCATCGCCGCGCCGTCGATAGTTTATCGCGAATATCAGACAAATGGTTTCGCGCGTATGCGGATGATGCCGGGTGGGCCACGCCCCATGCTGGTCTGCTGGCTCTCCGCGCTGGTTGTCATGCCTATCATCTTTCTGCTCATTGATGTCGTCGCCATGATCTTCCTATGGCCGAACCTTGGCATGGTCGGGAATATCGTAATGCTCCAACTGGCGGCAATGATTGTGGGCATCTGGATCTATTTCCCAATTGGCGTGATGCTCGCGCCGGTTACCCGTACCCCGGGCCGCTATTCCGCCGTCTTCGTCGTCGCCATTATGGTGCTGTCTATTCCCGTCGACCTCGGCCCCGATTCCGGCGGTCCCGTCTGGATGGTTTTCCACCCCTCGACGTGGATGTTCGCCGTGGCACTTCGTGCGGGCGGTTTCGGCCGCGGCCTGCTGCCGTCGGTGCCGACGTGGGCGCTGGTTCTCTTCATCGTCGCGGCCGGGGCGGTCTTGTGGTTTGTGGCCGACCGGGTGTGGGCGCGGGCGTACCGCCGGGTGCGGCTGGCGCCTCACGCGTCGGCCCCGAAGAAGAAAGTGAGCAGGTGATTGCTGTGGCAGAGTCAACTCAATCGCGTCGCGTCCCGCGATCGGTGATCTGGGGCTCGACCCTCGTTCCGCAGTGGCACCTCGTTGTTGTCCTGGTCTGTCTCCTCGTGGTTCCGATCGCCGTGGGCGTCTTCGTGTGGGCGATCGCCAGGGGACCCTTCGACGAGGTCGGCGACCTGGCGTCGGTGATGATGCGGCTGTGCGTCGTCATCGTCGGCGTGCTGGCGGTGAGCGTGGCCGCCGAACAGATGTCGACCGGCGACCTCCTGCGCACGCGCCTCTTGCCCGGCGGGGCAACGACGTGGCGCAGGCAGGTGGCGTGGACGATCGGCCCGGCGGTTCTCGCGGCATCGATCGGCGCCGTGGTCGGCCTCGTCATCGCCGCGCGCGGGGCTGTCGGGCCGGGCAAGATTCTCAGTGTCGTCATTGTCGTCGCCCTTATGCTCGTGGTGGCCGGCGCCCTCAGTTATGCCCTCGGCGCGGTGGTCAAAAGCCCGATCTGGCTGGGCAGTGGCGCGGTCATGCTGCTGCTCCTGGTGGCCCTGGGCGACGTCATCGCCGCCATGGATCACGGCCCGGTGTGGTACGTCGCCTGGCGCATCCTGCCTGGCCGGTGGGCGGTCGATCTCATGACCGGCACCGGGCTGCCGACGGCCGGATGCATCGCGGTCATCGTCGTGTGGGCGGTGGCGGCGGTCGCCGTCCTCGAGCTGGCAATGCGGTGGTCACTGGCGCGCATCGGCGTCGGGTCGGCCCAGCGCGCCCAGCAGCGACTCGTCCTGGGGAGGGGATACTGATGGCCGGCAAAGACAAAGACAGCGAGCAGATCTACAACCGGATCGCCCTCCTGCGCACCGACCGCGGGGTGTCGCGACGCGAGCTGGCCGAGGCCCTCGGAGTGCATTACCAGACCATCGGATACCTGGAGCGCGGCGAGTATTCGCCCTCGCTCAGCCTGGCCCTGCGCATCGCCGCGTACTTCGACGTGCCCGTCGAATCGGTGTTTAGTCTCACGCCATTCCCGCCGTTGCGATAACCGTTGTTAGGCTGACCGTATGCGCACGCTTCTCAACATCATTTGGGTGGTTTTCGGCGGCCTCTGGCTGTGGCTGGAGTACATCCTCGCCGGCATTATCGGCTGCATTTTTATCGTGACGATCCCCGCGGGGATCGCCTGCTTCCGGATCGCCGGCCACGTCCTCTGGCCGTTTGGGCGGCACGCGGTCAGGCGCCCGGAAGCCGGCAGCATGTCGACGCTTGGCAATATCGTGTGGTTCTTCGTCGCCGGCATGTGGCTGGCGGCCGGGCACATCGCCACCGCGTGCACCCAGGCGGTGACGATCGTCGGCATCCCGCTGGCGGTCGCCAACCTCAAGCTCATTCCCATCACCTGCTTCCCCTTCGGCGTCGAGGTCGTCGACGACTAGCCGCAGGAGCTGGTTGCGGGGCGCGAAACGCTCACCGGATCCGCGAAACGCTCACCTAACGTGTTATTTCCACCGATTATCGGGCGGAATCGACAAATTAGGTGAGCGTTTCGGTTTTTGGGGGGCTGTGCTTGGCGATCTCCCCGCCCGCGGCGTAGCAGTGCCGCCGTGAGGGACGTCACACACGCCGATAATCGGGCAGGTGTGCGACAAGCCTGGTGGGCGTCGCTCTCACATACTCGTCTGACGTTCTTTTGTTAGAACAGAATGAGTGTTCGGTTTTCTCGGCGCCGTCGCCGAAAACTAAGAGTTACCGGGCGGTCAGGGATGTCGGAATTCGCGCGCAGCTACAGAAGATCTGTTTTTTTGTGGCGTAACCTGCGTTAAAACGGCCGAACATCCGTACCTTCACCAACGATCGCATGTGCGCTACTCTGGTCGATCTACACCTTTAACAGGGTGGTAAGTGGAAGGGCGTCTCCCCGCCTCACCGACTAGAGGAGTGTCTACATATGCGCAGAAATCCAGTTCCGTCTGCGTCGCAGCGGCTACGCCATTGGGCGGTCGCTGCTGTCGCGGGCGTCGTTGCCTTGGTATGGGTGGCGGCGACACTTGTCGTCCCCTCCCTCGCCGAAACGCGGGATAAGCCGGCGGCGCCGGCTCGCCCGGTGACGGCGGCCATGAACGTCCACCTGTCCGGGTCGCGGATCCTCCCGCGCGGCCCCTACAACGACGTCAATGACGTCCGGTACACGTGGATTCCCAAGAGCATGTTGGCGTCGATCGACAACATCTACGACCCGAACTGGTCGACCGGTGGTGTTGTCGACTATTCCGACGGGTCGAAGGGCTACTGCATCGAGCCGACCGTCGCTGGCGCCAACGAGTCGCAGCAGATGGGCGCGCTGACGTTCGCTTCGCCCGAGGACATGCCGCAGTCCCTGCAGCGCGCGATCCCGTTCACGGTGGACGAGAACCAGCAGCGCGCCCTCAACGCCCTCGCGCATTACTACCGCGACCACGGCAGCCAGTACAACGCCGTCGTCTGGCAGGGCACGGTGTGGGCCGTCGGCACCCACCGCCCCGTCGGCGTCGTTGACGAGAACTACCAGCGCGTCGTCTCCCAGCTGCGTGACAAGTTCCTGGCCGACGCCCGCGACTACGAGACGAACGCCGAGATGCTGAAGTCGATCCAGGTGAAGATCGTCGACGGCGACAAGGCCGATCAGAAGAAGGTCATCCTCACCGGCTCCGACCAGGCGATGGAAGCGCTGCGTAACGGCAACGACTTCGGCCGGGCGACGATCACCATCAGCGTGAACGGCAAGGAGACGACGGGTAGCGTCCGTGAGGCCGTCAGCGGCGGGATCCCCGTCACCGTTCCGTGCACCGACGCGGGATCGGCAAAGATTTCGGCGCGCTGGAGTGGCCACCTCGCTCTCGCCGGCACGTACACGATGCAGGCGTTCCAGAACCTCCGCTATGGGCAGTATGTTCTGCCCCGCGACCAGGTGAAATTCATCCCGTCCGAGCGTCAGGTCACCGTGTCCGGCTCGGCCGAGACGACGGTTCCCTGCACGCCCTCGACGCCGGACACCCCGACGCCGAGCACGACCACCCCGACCCCCAGCACGCCGACGCCCAGCACGCCGACGCCGACCCCGACGCCGAAGAAGATCGAGATCGCCACGTCGGCGACCGACCAGGCCGACCACGACAAGATGATCGTCGCCGGCAAGGACGCCGTCGTCGTCGACCATGTGGCGATGACGAACCTCGTCCCGGGCGCGACCTACACGGTCGAGGGCACGCTGATGAACAAGGCGACGGGCCAGCCGGTCGCCGGTGCCACCGCCCAGCCGGTCGAGTTCACGGCGAAGTCCGCCAGCGAATCGCACGAGGTGGCGTTCACGATTCCCGCGGACGCGACGAAGGACCTCTCCGCCGCCGTCGTCTTCGAGTCGCTGACGCAGAAGGACGCCGGCCCCAAGGGCGACGCGAAGGCGAACGGCCAGGTCGTCGCCGAGCACAAGAACCTCGAGGACGCCGCGCAGACGGTGACGGTGACCAAGCCGGCGCCGCAGTTCGGCGCGTTCGAGGTCGCCAAGACCGTCGTCGCCGACAAGGGCATCGCCGCGCCGACCTCGTTCCACTTCGAATACGCGTGCGATAACCCGTCCGACCCGGCCTCGTGGAAGCCCCTGGAGGTCAAGGCCGGCGGCGAGGCGCAGAAGGTCTCGCAGATCCCGGCGGGCGCGACCTGCCAGATCCGCGAGAAGAACGCCGACGTTCCCGGCGCACACCACACCCTGTCGTGGCAGATCAACGGCGCCGCGCCGAGTGCCGCCGAGACCACCAAGGACGGCGTGACGTTCACCGTCGCGAAGGACGCCACCGTCGCGGTCGCCGCGACGAACACGTACCGGGTGCCGCTGGGCACGGTGACCGTCGCGAAGTCGCTGGTCGACCAGACCGTCGACAAGCTGGCCGCCAAGAAGACGTTCACCTTCCCCTACGTCTGCGCGACGGGCGAGGGCGCCGATAAGAAGGTCGGCGAGGGCTCCCTGACGATCACCGGGCAGGGCACGGCCTCGATCGAGAAGGTGCCGGCCGGCGCGACCTGCATCATCGGTGAGTCGGACGCGGCCATCGCCGACACGACACACGCCGTGACGTGGACGGTCGACGGCAAGCCCACGCAGGCCGGCGAGGTCACGTGGGGCGGCGTCACGATGAAGTCCGCGGTCATCACCGCCCCGGTGGCCGAGGGCGCCGAGGCCAAGGTTGCCGCGACGAACACGTACACCGACGCCGGTCGGGCCGGTTTTACGGTGACGAAGAAGCTGACGGGGGCGACCTCGGCCGGCCTCGCTGACCAGGCGTTCCAGTTCGCCTATTCGTGCACGGGCCCCGACGGCCTTACGGCGACCGGCGACTTCGCCCTCAAGGCGGGCCAGACGTACTCGTCGATCGAGAAGAACGTCGCCCTCGCCAAGGGCGCCACGTGCACGGTGACCGAGAAGAAGCCGGCTCCGGCCGAGGGCCTGACCTACGAGGGCGTCACGTTCAACCGTGATTCCGGTGACGGCGACTTCACGTCGGATTCGGCGAAGTCGCAGGTCACCTTCACGTTGGGTAGCCTCAAGACCCCGGTCGCGTTCACCGCAATTAATACGTACAAGCCGACGCCGCACCCGGTGGCGCCCGAGGCGCAGACGATCCTCGCCACCGCGAACGGCGGCAAGACGATCACGGCCGACGACGTTACCGACGGCAGCACGGTCGAGCTGGTCGACACGATTCGTTACGAGAACCTCGTCGCGGGCAAGCAGTACGTCGCCGCCGGCCGCCTGGTCGGCCACGACACCGCCCAGCGCACCGTCAATGGGGTTGCGACCTTCACGCCCGAGGGCGAGGCCGGCAAGCTGGTCAGCGGCGTCGCCACAGTGACGTTCCGCGTCCCGGCCGACTTCATCGTCGCGAACACCAAGATCACGGCGTTCGAGCAGATCTGGGAGGCCGACAAGGTCACGGTGACGGAAGACTCGGCGACGGTCACCCCGAAGACGCCGACGGACACGCCGGTGGCGAAGCACGAAGAGCTGGACGACGAGTGCCAGACCGTCACGATCACGCCGCGCACGCCGCAGCCGAAGGACGTCGCCATCAGCCTCATTAAGCAGGTCGAGGGCGCCGACTCCGCCGGCAAGACGTACGACTTCACGCTCGATTGCGGCGAGGGCGCCCAGCAGGTCGCCCTCACGACCGCCAAGCCCGTCACCGTCCAGGCGAAGGTCGGCGCGACGTGCACGCTGACGGAGGCCGACGCCGCGGTCAAGGGCGCCACCCACATGGTGTCGTTCGCCGGCGAGGGCCTGACTGTCACGGCGAAGGACCAGACGGCGACGTTCACCGTCCCCGCGACCGCGGGCAAGGACGGCGCGGTTTCCGTGATCGCGAAGAACGTCTACACGCCGCTGCCGAAGATCGAGATCGGCACGGTCGCGTCCAACGCGGCCGGCGCGGGCGACGCGAAGACCGTCGAGGTCGGCAGCCCCGCGACGATCAAGGACGTCACCAGCTGGAAGAACCTGCCGGCCGGCAGCTACACCGTCGTCCCGGCCCTCATGGTGAAGGGCGAGGGTGACCAGGTCACGCCGGTTACCGGCGTCCTCGCCGCCCCGGTGCCGTTCACGGTCGCCGAGAAGCAGACGTCAGGCACGGTGACCTCCGAGCTTTCGGTTCCGGCCGAAGCGATCGTCCCGGGCGCGACGTTCGTCGTCTACGAGAAGATCTACCAGGCCAGCGACGTCACCGCCGAGGGCGTGGCGAAGGGCGCGACGCCGGTCGCCACCCACGAGGACGCCAACGCGGCCTCGCAGACGATCACGGTGACGACCCCGCCGATCAAGCCGGCGACGGTCGCGATCGCCAAGGTCGCGCGCTACGCCGACGGCAAGCCGATCACGGACCGGACGTTCACGTTCGACCTTTCGTGCACCCAGCCGACCGGCAAGGCGTTCGAGCGCAAGGGGATCGAGGTTAAGGCCGGCCAGACCTCCGGCGAATTCGAGGTCGTCCCCGGCGCGACCTGCACGGTGACGGAAGCCGCCGCGAAGGCGGCCCTCGAGGGCGCCGACCCGCAGCTCACGCTGTCGACTAACGACGAGCAGGTCAAGGTCGCGCGCGGCGAGGGGCTGTCGGGTTCGTTCACGGTTCCGGAGAACGGGGGCGCGAAGCTCGTCATCACCGCGACGAACACGTACCCGACGCCCTCGACGCCGGAGACCCCCACGCCGAGCACGCCGACGCCGACGCCCAGCACGCCGACGCCCAGCACGCCGACGCCCAGCACGCCGACGCCCAGCACGCCGACCCCGGCCACCCCGGTGACCACGCCGGACACCCCGAAGCCGCCGTGCGAGACCCCGGGCACGCCCGGGACGCCGGGCACCCACGGCATTCCGGCCACGCCGAACCTGCCGGACTGGTGCACGCCGAAGATCGGCACGTCGCTGGTCGATCAGGCCGACGGCGACCGGACCCTGGCCGCGGCCGGCGCGAAGACCGTGGTCGACACGGTGTCGTGGCGCGATCTGGCGCCGGGTGACTACGTGATCCTCGGGTCGTTGGTCGACAAGGCCACCGCCCAGGCGGTCGCCGGTGTCACGCAGACGTCGTTCCCGACGATCCGCGTCACCGACTACAAGCAGAACGGCCAGGTCACGGTCACTTTCACGGTGGCGGACAAGGCGCTCAAGCCGGGCGCGTCGTACGTCGCGTTCGAGGACGCCTACCGCGCCGCTGATGTGACGGCGGATCACGTGGTGAACACCGGGGCCACCCCGGTCGCGCAGCACCACGACATCAACGACGCCGCGCAGACCGTGACCGTCGCCAAGCCGGGCACGCCCTCGACGCCGGGGACGACCCAGGCGACGCCGGCCAGCCCGATTCAGCCCCAGGCGACGCATCACGCGCTTGCTAAGACGGGCGCGGCCGCCGGAATCGTCGGCGCCATCGCAGTTGGCATGGTGGCAGCCGGCTACGCCCTCGTGGCGGTGCGACGCCGTCGCGACTAACTCACTGAGTGAGCGCGCCGGATCGCGCAACGGTGGCCCCTTCCCCCAGCGGGAAGGGGCCACCGTTTTTTGTACCCAATCAATCCGGTCGGCGGCGCGGCGCGGAGCAACGAGGTCGCCGATGCTAGTCCGGTTATCGAAACGCTCACCGGATCCGCGAAACGCTCACCTAACTTGTTATTGCCACCGATTATCGGGCGGAATCGACAAATTAGGTGAGCGTTTCGGGTTTGGGGGGAGGGCACCCGCTCGGCGACGCTCCGAATGCGGGTGGCGGGGCGGCGTCCTCGGGGCGGGGATCGGTACACTGCCGGGCGGGAATCAATTGCAACTGGCCGGGTTTTGCGTGAGGGCGGGGAATGCGGGGGCTCGCGGGGCAACCGGCGTCCTCGCGGGGGCCAATAAATGAGAATGGCCGGTTGACATGGTGTGGCTGAGGGTGCTTTCGCGCTGCCGGGATAATGGTTGACGCGGGGTGATCGACAGGGACTTTAGGCCGTAAATGTGCGGGCTTGCCAGGGGGTCACCTCACTGTCCAGCCGGTTGACGGAGGTCCCATCTCGTTCTAATGTAAGGCGGTGATAGCAGTCACGACGGGGTGGTGTATGGCCGTGTGGCGACCAGACAGTGCCTTATGGATTCTGAGGAGTTTTTAGGATGCGTAACTCGACGATTCCCACTGCACCGCAGCGGATACGCCATTGGGCGATAGCCGCAATCGCGGCGATAGTCGCAGCGGTGTGGGTGACGATGTCCCTGATCGTCCCCTCTTTAGCAGACAACAGCAGCCCTAGCCCGGCCACGCCGGCAACGGCGAAGGCCCAGGAGGTCGCCCTCCACCCGACGGTGAGGGCGCCGCAAGGGCTGACGGAAGGCTTCTACCTCGGCCTTGCTAAGGAGCCAGCATCGCAGCCGAGCATGATGGTTTTGCCGAAGGGCGGGGGCAGTCTCACCACCCCGAGTTTCCGGTTGCAGCTCACCAGGCCGGGCCAGTCTGCCCCAGCGTCGGCGTTGTGTGCCGACCCTGAGACCGAGAGCAGCACGGAAAACAACAGCACCTACGTCGTATCGGCACGCGACAAGTCGATCGTCGGCTTCGTTAATCTCGATAACGCCGTCCAGCAGAAGTACGTCGCGGCGACCCCGAACAACAGGGACGCGGATGCGGAGCTGCAGAAGCAGTACCAGGCACTGTCTGCCCTCTACGACAAGAATCCGGCCCCGACGGGTTACTCCAATTTCGAGAACCTCGTCTGGCAGGCCGTCGTGTGGAAGATGTACTACGGCATGTCCGTGGACGAGCGCATCCCTGCCGGGAGTGGCAGCTCTAAGGGTCTGACGCCGGGGCATTTTGCTATTGACCTCGCCAATGCCGAGAAGTTCACCGACAAGGTCAACGAGCTCCACAAGCAGGCCGTCGAGGATGCGAAGGACCTCCAGACGAACAAGGAGATGCTCGACTCGATCAAGCTGACGATCGCCGACGGCGAGCCGGGGCACAAACTCGTCAAGCTCGACGGCAGCCCGCAGGCCGTCAAGGCCATGAATGACGCCCTCGAGACGAAGCTCAATCCCGAGCCGGCCGATCTGGGCATCACCATCACCGTTGACGGTAAGGAGCCGATCAAGGGCACGGTTAAGCAGGCGCTGAACGGCGGCATCGACGTCCCGCTCGAGTGTGGCCCCAGCAACACGGTGAAGATGACGGCCCAGTGGAACGGCAAGATCCTCCTCGACGGCATCTTCTCTGGCCACGCTGATTACAAGACCCAGGCGGGCAAGAACACCCAGACGAAGGTCGTCCTCGGCAGCGAGACGGTGCCGCTGACGGCGTCCCAGACCTTCGACGCGCTGTGCGCCGTGCCCTCGTCTGAGGACAATCCGCCGGTCGTTCGCACGACGGCCGCGGCGGCTGACGGAACGAAGAACGTCGTCGTCGACCAGGACACGACGATCACCGACACGGTTGACCTGTCCGACCTCGTGCCGGGCACGTCGTACCAGTTGACCGGCAAGCTGATCGACAAGGCGACGGGCCAGCCGGTCACGGGCGTCGCTGAGCCAAAGTCCGAGGCCTTTACGGCAAAGGCGACCACCGACACCCAGACGATGACGTTTAACGTTCCTGCGAAGTCCATCGGTGCGGCCGATGCCGACAAGCAGTACGTCGTCTTCGAGTACCTCACTCAGGTGAAGGGCGTGCCGCCGGCCGATTCCAGCAAGGACAACACGGTCGTCGCCAGGCACGAGAGCAAGGACGACGAGGCCCAGACGGTGACGGTTCCGAAGTGGGCGGTCCCGCCGGAGATCCAGATTCAGACTCAGGCGAAGACGCCGACGCCGCTCAAGGCGGGCGAGGCCGGCGAGATCGTCGACGACGTGACGATGGCGGGCCTGGTCAAGGACCAGTCGTACACGCTCAAGGGCACCCTCATGGACAAGGCGACGAAGCAGCCGGTTCCGGGTGTCGACGTCGTGACGTCGCAGCCGTTCGTCGCGAAGGGCGAGACGGCTGAGACGCAGCCGATGACGTTCAAGCTCCCGGCCGAGGCCGTCAAGGGCGGCGCCACCTACGTCGTCTTCGAGGAGCTGTTCGATTCGAAGAACAACTCGGTCGCCGAGCACAAGGAGATCGACTCCCCGGAGCAGTCGGTGACCATCGAGAAGCCCCAGGCTCCGACGCTGACGGTGAAGACGACGGCTTCGACGCCGACGCCGCTTGAGGTCGGTAAGGCCGGGACGGTTGTCGATAAGGTCGATATGACGGGCCTGGTCAAGGATGCGAAGTACACGTTGACGGGCACGCTGGTTGATAAGGAGACTGGCGAGCCGGTTGCGGGTACGAAGGCTGATCCGAAGGAGTTTACGGCCGAGGGCGAGACTGGCACGCAGACGATGGAGTTCACGGTTCCCGCCGATGCGGTCGTGGCGGGCAAGTCGTTTGTCGTGTTTGAGACGTTGACGCCGGCCTCTCCGGATCAGAAGGAAGTTAAGCACGATAACAAGGACGACGAGGCCCAGACGGTCACCGTTCCCACGCCCACGCCGAAGGAAATCGACATTCACACGACGGCGACGGGGCCTGACGGGAAGGCGAAGGAGGTCCCCGTCGACGAGGCGACGACGATCATCGACACGGTCAAGCTGGACAACCTCGTCAAGGGCACCCAGTACAAGCTGACGGGCACGCTGGTCGACAAGACGACCGGTCAGCCGGTCGAGGGCGTCAAGGCTGAGCCGAAGGAGTTCACCGCGACGGGCGACGCGGAGCAGACGCAGACGATGACGTTCACTGTCCCGGCCAAGTCGATCGGTGCGGCCGAGGGCGAGAAACAGTACGTGGTCTTCGAGGAGTTGACCCAGGTCAAGGCTCCCGAGGGCGGTGACGCGTCGAAGGATGGCACGGTCGTCAAGGAGCACAAGGACAAGGACGACGAGGCCCAGACGGTGACGGTCCCGAAGTGGGCTGTGCCGCCGGACGAGCCGCAGGTTGGCGGCTTCGACGTGACGAAGGTCGTCAAGGCCCCCGAGGGCGTGACGGTGCCGGAGTCCTTCACATTCACCTACACGTGCGCTGAGGGCACCGCGCCCGCCGCGGACGCGAAGTGGACCGACCTCACGGTCAAGCCGGGTGAAGCCGGCAAGCAGAAGGTCGAGAACATCCCCGTCGGCCAGACCTGCTGGCTGCGCGAGAAGGCCGCGGATATTGAGGGCGCGACGCACGCTGTGACGTGGACCGGTAACGGCGCCGAGGTCGGCGCCGACAACGGGACGATCGCGGTCCCGATCGAGGCCAACACCTCGTTCGCCGTCGTCGCGACGAACACCTACACCAAGCCGACCCCCGGCAAGGTCACGGTGTCGAAGAGGCTCGTCGACCAGACCGAGGGGAACAGGGCCCAGATCAAGGAGTTCAGCTTCCCGTACGTCTGCGCGACCGGTTCGGCCGCCGACACCAAGGTGTCTGACGGCACCCTGACGATCCAGGGCGAAGGCACGAACTCGATCGAGAACGTCCCCGCCGGCGCGGTCTGCGTGGTCGGCGAGACCGACGCGGACATGAGCGGCGCGGACCAGACCGTCGCGTGGACGGTCGACGGCACTGTGGCGACGCCCTCGGATATCACGTGGGGCGGCCAGGAAATCAAGGGCGCGGTGAAGACCAAGCCCGCCGAGGGCGGCGTCGAAGCCCAGATTGTCGCGACGAACACCTACGTGGACAAGACCAAGGTCGGCTTCACGCTGACGAAGAACCTGTCCGGGTCGGATTCGGCGCTGCTGAAGGATCAGCAGTTCTCGTTCCACTACGCGTGCGGCGACAAGACGGGCGACTTCAAGCTGAAGCCGGACGAGACGTTCTCGTCGATCGAGCAGAACATCGAGCTGGCCAAAGGCACGCAGTGCACGGTGACCGAGCAGAAGCCCGCCGACGTCGAGGGCGTCAACTTCAAGGGCGTGACGTTCGACCGGATCTCCGGCGAGGGTGACTTCACCTCCAGCGAGGCCGACTCCAGCGTGACGTTCACCCTGACGGCCGCGATTGATCCGCAGACGTTCCGGGCGACGAACAGCTACAAGCCGACCGAGCAGCCGAAGGAACCGGACGCCAAGACCGTCCTCGGGACTGTCGACGGCGGCAAGGTCATTGACGCCGCCAAGGTGGCCGATGACTCCGAGGTCGAGTTGGTCGATACGGTCAGCTACACGAACCTCAAGGCTGACACGGATTACGTCGCCGAGGGCAACATCACGACCGCGGCCGGTGAAGCGACCGCTTTCGCGACGTTCACGACCGGCCACGGGACGGACGGCTACGCGAATGGCGACGTCAAGGTGACGTTCAAGGTTCCCGCCGCGATGGTGACGGGCAGCTCGCAGCTGACCGCGCTCGAGCGGATCTGGGAGAAGTCGCAGGTGACGATCGCCGATCACAAGGTGACGCCGAACGCGGGCGAGAAGCCGGTCGCCAAGCACGAGGTGCCCGACGACAAGGACCAGACGGTCACGATCAAGCCGAAGCCCGACACGCCGCCCACGCCGAAGACGCCGACGGTGAAGACGACGGCTTCGACCCCGCAGCCGCTTGAGGTCGGTAAGGCCGGGACGGTTGTCGATAAGGTCGAGATGACGGGCCTGGTCAAGGATGCGAAGTACACCCTGACGGGCACGCTGGTCGACCAGACCACCGGCGAGCCGGTTCCGGGTGCGAAGGCTGAGCCGAAGGAGTTCACGGCCGAGGGTGACGCGAGCACGCAGACGATGGAGTTCTCGGTTCCGGCCGAGGCGGTCGTTGCGGACAAGTCGTTCGTGGTCTTCGAGACGCTGACGCCGGCCTCGCCGGATCAGCCGAAGGTTGACCACGCCGACAAGAACGACAAGGCCCAGACGGTCACGGTTCCCAAGCCGGATCAGCCGAAGACGCCGACGGTGAAGACGAACGCGACGAATAAGGCTGACGACACGCAGGTTGTCGATGGCGAGAAGGACGCGACGATCGTCGATAAGGTGACGATGACGAACCTTGTCAAGGGGACCCAGTACAAGTTGACCGGTACGCTGGTTGACCAGACGGGTATCCCGGTTGAGGGTGTTGCGCCGGTCGAGTCTGAGCCGTTCGAGGCCACGGGCGAGGGTGAGGAAGTCCAGTCGCTGGAGTTCACGATCCCTGCCAAGGTCTTGGGGTCGAAGGACGCCGAGACGAAGTACGTGGTGTTTGAGGAGTTGACCCAGGTTAAGGCTCCCGAGGGCGGTGACGCGTCGAAGGATGGCACGGTCGTCGCCGACCACAAGGACGTCAATGACGAGGCTCAGACGGTGACGGTTCCGAAGTGGGCTGTGCCGCCGGAGGAGCCGGAATACGGCGGTTTCGATGTGTCGAAGGTCGTCAAGGCTCCCGAGGGCGTGACGGCGCCGGAGTCCTACGCGTTCACGTACACGTGTGGTGAGGGTGACGAGCCCGCGGCGGATGCGGAGTGGACCGATCTCACGGTTACGCCGGGTGATGCCGGCAAGCAGACGGTCGACAAGATTCCCGCGGGCCAGACCTGCTGGCTGCGCGAGAAGGCCGCGGACATCGAGGGCACGACGCACGCCGTGACGTGGACGGGCAACGGCACCGACCTGAAGGATGAGAAGGGGACGGTCTCGTTCCCGATCGAGGCCAACGCCTCGTTCGCCGTCGTCGCGACCAACACGTACACGCTGCCGACCCCCGGCAAGGTGACGGTGTCGAAGGCGGTCGAGGACAACACGTCGAAGAAGCTGGCAGCCGACAAGTCGTTCACCTTCCCCTACGTGTGTGCGACCGGCGAGGGCGCCGACACGAAGATCTCGAACGGCGACCTGACGGTGGCCGCCGGCGAGTCCGCCTCGATCGAGAACCTGCCCGCCGGCGCGGTCTGCGTGATCGGTGAGGCCGACGCCGCGATCGACGGCACCGCGCACGCGGTCGCCTGGACCGCCGACGGTACCGCGGCGACGCCTGCGGACGTCACGTGGGGTGGCCAGCAGATGAAGGACGCCGTCAAGGTCAAGCCCGTCGAGGCCGGCCTCGAGGTGAAGGTCGGTGCGACGAACACCTACCAGGATGAGGGCGCCGTCGGCTTCTCGGTGACGAAGAGGCTGCAGGCTCCGGAATCCGCGATCCTCAAGGGCCAGACGTTCGAGTTCACCTACACGTGTGGCGACCAGACGGGCGACTTCACGGTCAAGTCGGAGGAGACGTTCTCGTCGATCGAGCAGGGCATCAAGCTCGCCGACGGTACCCAGTGCACCGTCGCCGAGAAGAAGCCGGCCCCGGTCGATGGTGTCAACTTCGACGGTGTGACCTTCGACCGCGTGTCCGGCGAGGGCGACTTCAGCGCGGACAAGGACCACTCGCAGGTGACGTTCACCGTGAAGAAGGCGAAGACCCCGCTGACGTTCACGGCGACGAACGTGTTCACCCCGACCGACGAACCGAAGCTTCCGAACGCGAAGACCGTCCTCGGCACCGTTGACGGTGGCAAGGAGATCGACGCCGCCAAGGTGGCCGACGGCACCGAGGTCGAGCTGGTCGACACGATCACCTACGAGAACCTCAAGGCCGACACGAAGTACGTCGCCGAAGGCAACATCACGACCACGGCCGGCGGGGCGTTCGCTTACGCGACGTTCACGACCGACCACGGGACGGACGGCTACGCGAATGGCGACGTCAAGGTGACGTTCAAGGTGCCGGCCGCGATGGTGACGGGCAGCGACAAGCTGACGGCCTTCGAGCGGATCTGGCCCGAAGACAAGGTGACGATCGACAACGGCAAGGTCACGCCGAAGAACCCGAACGACCAGCCGGATGCCAAGCACGAGGTGCCGGACGACAAGGACCAGACGGTCACGATCAAGCCAAAGCCCGACACGCCGCCGGTGACCCCGACGCCGAAGACGCCTGAGGTCTCGACCTCGGCCGGTGTCTCCGGTGGCGCGGTGCTCGTTCCCGGCCAGGACGGCACTGTTGTCGACCAGGTGTCGCTCAGCGGCTTGACGGTGGGCACGCATTACCAGGTCACGGGCGTGTTGATGGACAAGGCGACCGGGAAGGCCGTCGATGGCGTCACGGCCGAGCCGGCGACGTTCACCGCCACGGCCGAGACCGGCCAGGTGACGATCACCTTCAAGGTTCCGGGTTCGGCGATCAAGGCCGATTCGTCGCTGGTGGTCTTCGAGACCCTGACCCAGGTCAAGGCCCCCGAGGGCGGCGACACGTCGAAGGACGGCAAGCCGGTCGCGGACCACAAGGACATCAACGATCACGCCCAGACCGTGACGGTTCCCAAGCCGCCGCAGCCTGGCCAGCCCGAGGTCTCGACGCTCGCCAAGACGCCGACGCCGCTCGAGCCCGGCACGGACGGCAAGGTCGTCGACCAGGTGACGATGACCGGCCTGGTCCCGGGCACGCAGTACCAGGTGACGGGTGTGTTGATGGACAAGGCGACCAACCAGCCCGTTGAGGGCGCGACGGCCGATCCGGTGACGTTCACGGCCGAGAAGGCGACGGAGCAGCACGAGGTAACCTTCACGGTTCCGGGTGACCGGATCAAGGCGGGCGCGTCGTACGTGGTCTTCGAGACCCTGACCCAGGTCAAGGCCCCCGAGGGCGGCGACACGTCGAAGAACAACCAGCCGGTCGCGGACCATAAGGACATCAACGACCATGCCCAGACGGTCACGGTTCCCAAGCCGGATCAGCCGACCCCGAAGACGCCCGAGGTGTCGACCTCGGCCGGTGTCCCCGGTGGCGCGGTGCTGATTCCGGGCCAGGACGGCACGGTCGTCGACAAGGTGACGATGACCGACCTCACGCCGGGTACGCAGTACAAGGTGACGGGCATCCTCATGGACAAGGCGACGAACACGGCGGTTCCGGGCGTCACGTCCGAGCCGGTGACGTTCACGGCCGACGCGGCGACCAAGGTGCTGGACATGACGTTCCACGTGCCGGGCTCCGCGATTAAGGCCGGTTCGTCGCTGGTGGTCTTCGAGACCCTGACCCAGGTCAAGGCTCCCGAGGGCGGCGACACGTCGAAGGACAACCAGCCGGTCGCGAAGCACCACGACATCAACGATCACGCCCAGACGGTGACGATCCCGAAGCCGAACACGCCGGGTCATCCCGCGGTCTCGACGCTCGCGTCGGTGCCCGGTGGCGCCCTGCTGGTTCCCGGCCAGGACGGCACGGTCGTCGACAAGGTGACGATGACCGGCCTCGTCCCGGGCACCACCTACCAGGTGTCGGGCGTGTTGATGGACAAGGCCACGAATAAGGCGGTTCCGGGCGCCACGTCCGAGCCGGTCGAGTTCACGGCCGAGGCCGCCTCGCAGGTCGTCGACGTGACCTTCACGGTTCCGGGCGACCAGATCAAAGCGGGCGCGTCGATGGTGGTCTTCGAGACCCTGACCCAGGTCAAGGCCCCCGAGGGCGGCGACACGGCGAACAACGGCAAGCCGGTCGCGGACCACAAGGACATCAACGACCGGAAGCAGACCGTCACGGTCCCGAAACCGGGCGCCATCATTCCGGAGCTGCCGAGCATCACGACGACGGCTGCTGGTGACGGCCTCACGCACGGTCAGGCGTTGCCTGCTGGTGTGGACGGCGTGATCCACGACAAGGTGTTCTATGGCAACTTCGAGCCGGGTCGCTACGTCGTGGTCGGCGAGGTCATGGACAAGTCGACGGGCAAGGTTGTTCCTGGGTCGTACCAGAAGGCGCGCGCCGAGTTCGAGGTCAAGGGTGAGGCCGACGCCAGCGGTTCGCTGGTGGTCACGTTCCATGTCCCGGCAAGCCAGATGCGTCCGGGTGCCCAGTTCGTCATCTTCGAGCGGGTCTACCGCGCCGAGGACGTCAAGGGTATCAACGGCCTCAAGCCTGGCGTAAAGCCGATCGTCGAGGACGTCGACCTCGCCAACGCCAGTGAAACGGTGGTCGTCGCGATGGCCAAGACGAAGGGGACGACGCCGGTGACGCCGGTTCCTGGTGGCGGAACGACGACGACGCACACGGTGTGGCATCGGATGTTGGCTCGGACTGGTGCGTCTGCTGGGCTTGTTGGGGGAGTTGCTTGCGCGGTGATTGTTGCCGGGTGTGGTTTGGTTCTCTTGCGTCGTCGTGACGCGTAGGGGCTGACCGCATGCATCCACCGGTAACGGTGCCTGTGTGAGAAGAGGAAAAAGGGGCGCCCGTTCTTTCTGCCGCACGGAAAGAACGGGCGCCCCGCCCTATGCGCTGGCGGGGCAATGATGAGCCCGCGGCGCCCTCGGGGCGGGGGAGAGGCTACGCCCAGCCGAGGGCGTGCAGCTGGTCGTCGTCGAGCCCGAAGTAGTGGGCGATCTCGTGGACCAGGGTGATGTGGATTTCGTCGCGCAACTGGTCGAGGTCGTCGCAGTAGTCGGCCAGCACCTCGCGGAACAGGACGATCCGGTCGGGCAGCTCGCCCAAGCCGTAGCCGACGCGGTCGTTGACGTCGAAGCCCTCGTAGACGCCCAGCAGGTCGGGCTCGGTGCTGCTGCGGTCCTCGACGAAGATCGCCACGTTATCGAGGCCGTCGGTCATTTCGGGCGGCAGCTGGGCGTATTCGTCCTCGACCAGCGCCCAGAATTCGTCCTCGTCGATCGTCATCGCGCCTCCTCGCCCCGCACTATTGCCTACCAGGAGCATAAATGAGGCCGGCGGGGTGAGCATGTCGCCCACCCCGCCGGCTCAAGAGGACGTGATTGACCTACCACACGGTGTAGGTGAACGACGTCGTCGCACGCTTGACCGTCGGCGATTCCGCCACGATCGTCACGTGATAGACCCCGCGCAGGTCTTGGACGTCGCGCGGCGAATAGAACTGCAGCAGCCCATTGCGGTCCGTGCGGCCGCGTGCCGTGAGCTCGGTCCCGTCTGGTTTCGTCAGCTGGTACGTCACGGGCACGTAGGCCACCGGCGTGCTGCGGTCACGGGCGTCGACGATCTTCACGTTGAACGCGACCGCCGTGTAGCCGTACACCGAATCGCCCGGATCTGCCTGGACAGTCATGGAGACGTCCTGGGCATGACCCGGCGTCGGCGTGGGATCCGGCGTCGGGGTCGGCGTGGGCGTCGGGGTCGGAGTCGGCGTCGGCGTGGGGCCGGGCGTCGGCTGCGCCGAGGACGTCGTCGTGAACGCCTTGAGCGCGACGTTCGAGTTCGGGAACTTGCGGGTCAGGTCGTCCCAGCTCTCGCCGGAGGTCGACACGAACGACTGGCCGCTTCGTGCGCGGGCACCCGACGAGAAGCCGCGGATGGGCTCCTCGATGGGCACGACGTAGTCGTAGTCGTTCGACTTGACGTGGACCACCGGGGCGAAATTCTGTCCCGGCGCGATCTTCTGCGGATCGAACGTGATCGTGTGGTAGCCGGCGAAGTCAACGTGGCCCGAGGCGATCTTCTTGCCGCCCGCGAGGTCGCGCGGCGAGTTGACGTTCGTCGCCAGGTAGACGTCGTACGTCACGTCGTTCGACATCGCCCAGAAGCCGACGGCGTGGAGGGACTGCTCGCGATTCGACGCCGTGAACACGTTGGCGAACCAGCCGTTCCCGCGATTACCGATCGACGAGGTCGCCCCCAGCGGGTCGTACTGGTAGGTCTGCTCGTTCTGGTCGACGTTCCGGGCCAGGTAAACGGCGTTTTCCCGGCCGATGAAGCTGTCGTAGTACGAGACGTAGAAGTACCCGCTGTCACCCCAGCCGGTGCCCCACGAGTTGCGGACGATCCAGGCACCCGGCCCCGGAGGGCGCTGGTCGAAGTTGTCGGGCGAATAGTCGTCGTTCCACCCGACGATGTCGACGGCGTGGTTGGCGCGACCATACCCGGGGTTGTAGTGGGCGGCCGTGCGGCGGTTCATGAAGCTGTCGTCGCCGTTGATCGTCGTCGACACCGCGCCGTAGGCGGTGACGGCCTCCTTGATCGTCTGGGTGTCCTGGCCCGACTGCTGGTCGGGGATGAAGAGGGCGTCGGTGACGTCCTTGCGCCGCGGAAGGTCCGACGGTGAGTTAAAACGGTACGGCGAGTAGGGGTCGTCAGCCTCGGCGACCGGGCCCGACCGGCGCGCGAAGTAGGCCGTCGAGAGGACGCGCGACCCGCCGTCCTCCGGGCCCCAGTCGAAGCCGTGGGTGTTCCGCATGTTCGCTTCAGAGAAGTCGAGTTTTTCCTTCGGGAGGAAGTACGACTCGAGCGCCCCCATCGCCGCGAACGCCCAGCACGAGCCGTTCGGCCCCTGGTCGCGGATCGGCGAGAGCTTGCCCGTACGCCGCAGGTCGAACGACCGCGGCAGACGCTGGGCGGCCTGGCGCGACCGCTGGGTGGCGGCGGCATCCTTGGCGTCGGTCTTGAAGCTCACGGGCGCCGGCCGCACGCCGATCCCGTGGTTGTGGAGGGCCTTGGCGTCAGCCTTGTCCTTGGCGTGGTGGTTGTGGTGGACGAACTGGGGGTTGCGCGGCGCCTCGATCATGACGTCGTCCGCGGACTTGTCCGAGGTCGAGGCGAGGGCGGGCGTTGTTACGCCAACGAGGCCCAGTGCGGTGATCGTCGACAGTGTGGCGACCACATGCGAGAGATGTCTTCTTGACATGCGCTTCACTTTCATCATCGATGGTGTAGGTAAAGCGGGGAACACGGGGATCTTATGCCCGGAAAATGGACACGCGGCGGGGATGAAAAGTGGTCTGACCAGCGAAAACTGAAGGTCTCATGGCGTCGGCGTGAGGGTGGGATGAAAGGGGGAGGGGGACCGGCCCGGCGTGCCGGGCGTGGGTCTCATCGACGAGGGCGCCGGCTCGGTGCCGACGCCCTCAAAAGTGAAAAAGTGTGACCTCCACCTCAGTCAAGCGGGGTCAACTGGGGGTATTACCCCTGGCGGTAGCTGATTCCGCAGCCGCCGCGTGGGTAGTGCCACGTGAGCAGCTGGGGGTCGGCGACCTGCAGGCACGTCCCGCACTCGAGGCACGCGGCGTATTCGACGGCGATCGTCCCGTCGGGGTTTTCTGAGTAGACGTGCGCGGGGCACACGGCGACCAGGACCTTGCCCAGGCCCGTGGCCCGCGCATAGTCCTGGTTGATGCGGATGTGGCTGGCGTCCTCGTCGGTGGTGTACCGGTTGACCGACAGGCGTTCGTGGACCGTTCCCGTTCCTGGCTTCACAGCGCAGCCACCCCCTTCGCGGCGATCCGTGCGGCTTCCGTGGCCGTGAGGTCCGAGTTCTGCCACGCCTGGGCTGCCAGCTTCGCCGCGTGCTGGTGCGGCGTACCGTCGTGACGATAGATCCGATAAAAGAGGTCCTGCGCCAGCGGACCGACTGTGCGGTACATGGCGTCCTCCTCGAACAGCTTGGGTGCGTTCGCGTAGGTGTCGAGGTCGTGGCCGACGAACGAGGACGCCAGTTCCTGCGGATACCGCGCGAGGCCGGCCGCCGACACGTCATCCGCCTGCAGCGCCGCGTCGATCGCGCGGGCCGCGGCGAGGGCGGAGCCGGCTGCCAGGTCCATCCCGCGGATCGCGAAGCCCGTGTTGAGCGTCAGCCCGGCCGCGTCGCCGATGACAACAAGGCCGTCGGTGTGGATGCGGCCCAGCATCGCGCGGCCGCCCTCGGCGGTCATGTGGCAGCCGTACTCCTTGAGCTCGCCGCCGGCGATCAGCGGGGCGACCGATGGGTGGGCGAGGAACGCATCGTGAATATCCGAGCTGGCCAGGCCCGATTCGACCAGCGAATCCAGCCGGAGGACGACGCCCAGCGAGACCGACGTCCGATTCGTATAGATGAAGCCGCCGCCCGCGACGCCCTGCGTCGCCTCGCCGACCATCGCCCACGCGGTGCCTTCGCCCTCGGCCAGGCCGAAGCGGGACGCCATGACGTCGGCGCCCAGCTCGACGACGCTTTTCACGCCGACCGCCAGGTGCTTGTTGGGGCTGGCGTGGCGCAGGCCGATCGAGCGGGCGACGAACGAGTTGATCCCGTCGGCCGCGACGACGACCTTGCAGCGCAGCTCGTCCTCGCCGACGGCGACGCCGGTGACGCGGCCGTCCTCGACGAGGACGCGGTCGGCCAGCATCCCGGGGACGACGGCGACACCCGCGGCCTCGGCCTGCTCGGCCAGCCACGGGTCGAGCTTCGAGCGCAGCACGCTGACGGCGTTGCCCGTCGCGCCCAGCCGCGAGTCGAAAATGTCGAGGCCGACGTGCCCGTCCGGGGTGAGGAAGGTCAGACAGTTCCGGGTGATCCGGCGTTCGACCGGCGCGACCTGGGCAAAATCGGGGATGACCTGGTTCATCACGTCGCAGTAGAAGACGCCGCCGGACAGGTTCTTGGAGCCCGGCGCCTCGCCACGTTCGACGAGGGCGACCTCGTGGCCCTGCTGGGCGAGCGCCAACGCACACACCGTCCCGGCGATCCCGCCGCCGACGACGATGACCTCGAAATCTTCCTCCATACCCGGCCTTCCCTGGCGAATCCGTCCCTTTCATCCTACGGTTCCCGGCGAGAAACCGCCGAATGAGGTAAGGGGACCCTGGTGGCGGCCCCGTGAGGGCGCCGCCTATGATTTCTCCCACAAGGCAACGAATCCCCTTGGCCGGCGGGCCCGTTGCCAACTAGCGTAGGAGTTTGCGCCTGTGTTAGTCCGAGGTGGGTTGTTTCCGGTCGCCATCCAGAACAGATGCGCCGGGCGACGGTAGGGGCAACGCCAGTTAGGGACCGCGGGTGCGTGTGCGCAAAAGTACTCATCCGGAAGGATACCTTTTGGCTGCCTCTGCAACCACCGCATCGGGTATTAACAAACGCTTGTCGTTCGGCAAGCTTGACGAGGTCCTCCAGCCGCCGTCGCTCCTCGCGATTCAGCGCGAATCGTTCGAGTGGCTGCTCGGCACCGACGCCTGGAAGGAACGGCAGGAAGCCGAGGCCGCCTCGGCCACCGGCCCCGTCCGCTCCACCGTTTCGGGCCTCGAGGAAATCTTTAACGAAATCTCGCCGATTCGTGACTTTGGCGAAACGATGTCGCTGTCGTTCTCGGACCCGAAGTTCGAGCCGGCGAAGTACACGATCGACGAATGCAAGGCGAAGGACTACACCTACGCCGCGCCGATGTTCGTGACCGCCGAGTTCATGAACGAAAACACGGGCGAAATCAAGTCGCAGACCGTGTTCATGGGCGACTTCCCGTTGATGACGCCCTCGGGCACGTTCATCATCAACGGCACCGAGCGTGTGGTGGTGTCGCAGCTGGTCCGCTCGCCGGGCGTCTACTTCGACATGACGCCGGACAAGACGTCGGACAAGGACATCTTCGGCTGCAAGTTCATCCCGTCGCGCGGCGCGTGGCTGGAGCTCGAGATCGACAAGCGCGATAACGTCGCGGTGCGCATCGACCGGCGCCGTAAGCAGTCGGTCACCGTGTTCCTCCGCGCCCTCGGCATGACGCCGGCCGAAATCCGCGAGGAGTTCGCGGACTTCCCGGTGATCCTCGAGACGCTGGAAAAGGACTCGGACTCGATCCAGACGACCGAGGACGCCCTCACCGACATCTACCGCAAGATCCGCCCGGGCGAACCGGCGTCGCCGGAGGCCGGCCGCACGCTGCTCGAGAACTTCTACTTCAACGACAAGCGCTACGACCTGGCGAAGGTCGGCCGCTACAAGTTCAACAAGAAGCTCGGCCAGACCGATCCGCTGGACCTCAGCGTCCTCACGCTCAACGACATCATCGTCGCGGCGAAGTACCTCATGGCTCTGCACCGCGGCGACAAGACGCTGACGGTGAAGAATTCGGAGGGCGCCGACGTCGAGCTGCGCATCGAGACCGACGACATCGACCACTTCGGCAACCGCCGCATCCGCGCGGTGGGCGAGCTCATCCAGTCGCAGGTCCGCACGGGCCTGTCGCGCATGGAGCGCGTCGTTCGCGAGCGCATGACGACGCAGGACGCCGAGGCGATCACGCCGCAGTCGCTCATCAACATTCGCCCGGTCGTCGCGGCGATCAAAGAGTTCTTCGGCACGTCGCAGCTGTCGCAGTTCATGGACCAGAACAACCCCCTGTCGGGCCTCACCCACAAGCGCCGCCTGTCGGCGCTGGGCCCCGGCGGCCTCTCGCGCGACCGCGCGAGCATGGAGGTCCGAGACGTCCACCCGTCGCACTACGGCCGTATGTGCCCCATCGAGACCCCTGAAGGCCCGAACATTGGTCTGATCGGCTCGCTGGCGACCTACGCGCGCCTCAACGCGTTCGGGTTCCTCGAGACGCCGTATCGCGTCGTCCGCGACGCCCAGGTGACGGATGAGGTCCACTACCTGTCGGCGGACGAGGAAGACCGGTACAACATCGCCCAGGCGTCCGCGGTCCTCACCGAGGACGGCCACTTCGCCGAGGACCACGTCCTCTGCCGTGTCGCCGGCCCGGACCCCGCGCTGGTCGAGCGCGACGACGTCGACTTTATGGACGTCGCGGCCCGCCAGATGGTGTCGGTGGCGACCTCGCTGATCCCGTTCCTCGAGCACGACGACGCGAACCGCGCCCTCATGGGTGCGAACATGCAGCGCCAGGCGGTGCCGCTGCTCACCACCGAGGCCCCGCTCGTGGGCACCGGCATGGAGATGCGCACGGCCATCGACGCCGGCGAGGCCCTCGTGGCCGACCGCGCGGGCGTCGTGACCGAAGCCGACGCGGCGTCGATCACGATCATGGCCGACGACGGCTCCTACCAGGTGCTTAAGCTCCAGAAGTTCGACCGCTCGAACCCCGGCAACTGCTACAACCAGCGGCTGCGCGTCGCCGAGGGCGACCGGGTCGAGGTCGGCGACCTCCTGGCCGACGGCCCCGCGACCGACGGCGGCGAGCTGGCGCTCGGCAAGAACCTGCTGGTCGCCTACATGTCGTGGGAGGGCCTCAACTACGAGGACGCGATCATCCTCTCGCGCCGGATCGTCCAGGACGACGTCCTCACGTCGATCCACATCGAAGAGCACGAGATCGATGCCCGCGAAACGAAGCTGGGCCTCGAAGAGATCACCCGCGACATCCCCAACGTCTCGGAAGAGGCGCTGGCTAACCTCGACGAGCGCGGCATCATCCGCATCGGCGCCGAGGTCCGTTCGGGCGACATCCTCGTCGGCAAGGTCACGCCCAAGGGCGAAACCGAGCTGACCAGCGAGGAGCGCCTGCTGCGCGCGATCTTCGGCGAGAAGGCCCGCGAGGTCCGCGACACGTCGCTGCGCGTCCCGCACGGCGAGACCGGCATCGTCATCGGCGTCCGCGAGTTCACGGACGAGGAAGACGAAATGCCCGCCGGCGTCAAGCAGATGGTGCGCGTCTACATCGCCCAGCGCCGCAAGATCACGGTCGGCGACAAGCTGGCCGGTCGCCACGGCAACAAGGGTGTCGTCTCGCGCATCCTGCCGGTCGAGGACATGCCGTTCCTCGAGGACGGCACCCCGGTCGACATCATCCTCAACCCGATGGGTGTCCCCGGTCGTATGAACATCGGCCAGGTGCTCGAGTTCCACATGGGCTGGATCGCCGCGATGGGCTGGGACGCCACGAAGGCGATGGAAGAGGGCGCCGAATGGGTCAAGCAGCTGCCGGAGGGCGGCCTCAAGACCGAGGCCCGCACCCGCATCGCCACCCCGGTGTTCGACGGCTGTACCCAGGACGAGCTGACGGGCCTGCTGACCTGCACGAACCCGAACGAGGACGGCCAGCGGCTCATCAACTCCGAAGGCAAGGCCAGGCTGTTCGACGGCCGCACCGGCGAGCCGTTCCCGTACCCGATCTCGGTCGGCTACAAGTACATGCTCAAGCTCCACCACCTGGTCGACGACAAGATTCACGCGCGTTCGACCGGCCCCTACTCGATGATCACCCAGCAGCCGCTCGGCGGTAAGGCCCAGTTCGGTGGCCAGCGCTTCGGTGAGATGGAGGTGTGGGCGATGGAGGCCTACGGTGCCGCCTATTCGCTCCAGGAGCTGCTCACCGTCAAGTCCGACGACATCACCGGCCGCGTCAAGGTCTACGAGGCGATCGTCAAGGGCGAAGACATCCCCGAGCCGGGCATCCCCGAGTCGTTCCGCGTCCTCATCCAGGAAATGCGGTCCCTCTGCCTCGACGTCGAAACCCTCGACGCCGACGGCAGCGTGGTCTCGTTGAAGGAAGAGGACGACGACGCTCAGCGTGCTACCGAAGAGCTGGGAATCAACATTGGTTCCCGGCCCAATCCCAGCGTGAAGTTGGACGAAATTTAGTCGAGGCCGTCCCTGAGTTTCAGGGTCGGCGCCCCGGACGCGTCAGCGGGCGGACGGGGGCCGGAAACCAGTCACGCTGGCAACCGGAACGATTGAGGAAGAAGGAAACGTGACCGACGCAAACGCCTTCGACAAGCTCCACATTGGGTTGGCGACAGCCGAAAGCATCGAGAACTGGTCTAACGGCGAGGTTAAGAAGCCGGAAACGATCAACTACCGCACGCTCAAGCCGGAAAAGGACGGCCTGTTCTGCGAGCGGATTTTTGGCCCCACGCGCGACTGGGAGTGCGCGTGCGGCAAGTACAAGCGTGTCCGTTACAAGGGCATCATCTGTGAACGCTGCGGCGTCGAGGTGACCCGCTCGAAGGTCCGGCGTGAACGCATGGGCCACATCGAGCTGGCGGCCCCCGTCACGCACATCTGGTACTTCAAGGGTGTTCCCTCGCGCCTGGGCTACCTGCTCAACCTGGCGCCGAAGGACCTCGAGAAGGTCATCTACTTCGCGGCCTACATGATCACCGAGGTCGACGAAGAGGCCCGCCACCAGGACCTGCCCAGCCTGCAGAACGAACTCGACCTCGAGAAGAAGAACGTCAACGAGCGCACCGAGGCCGCGATCATGAAGCGGTCGGAAAAGATGGAAAAGGACCTCGCGGCGCTCGAGGCCGAGGGCGCCACGCAGGGGGCCAAGGACAAGGTCCGCAAGGCCGCCGAAAAGGAACTGACGCAGATTCGCCGCAAGGGCGCCCGCGACCTCGAACAGCTGGACCAGGTCTTCGACCGGTTCAAGGAGATCAAGGTCGGCGACCTCGAGGGCAACGAGCTGCTGTACCGCAACATGGTGGCGCGCTACGGCATCTACTTCAAGGGCGACAAGGGCGCGGCCGCGGTCAAGCGGCGGCTCGAGGACTTCGACCTTGAGGCCGAGGCCGTCAAGCTGCGCGAGATCATCGAGACGGGCACGGGCCAGCGCAAGACGCGCGCCCTCAAGCGCCTGCGCGTGGTCAACGCGTTCCTGTCGACCGGCAACTCGCCGGTGTCGATGGTCCTCGACCGCATCCCCGTGATCCCGCCGGACCTGCGCCCGATGGTGCAGCTCGACGGTGGCCGGTTCGCGACCTCGGATCTCAACGATCTGTACCGTCGCGTCATCAACCGCAACAACCGCCTCAAGCGGCTGCTCGATCTGGGTGCGCCCGAGATCATCGTCAACAACGAAAAGCGCATGCTCCAGGAGTCGGTGGACGCCCTCTTCGACAACGGCCGCCGCGGCCGCCCGGTCGCAGGTCCGGGTAACCGCCCGCTCAAGTCGCTGTCCGACATGCTCAAGGGCAAGCAGGGTCGTTTCCGCCAGAACCTCCTGGGTAAGCGCGTCGACTACTCGGGCCGTTCGGTCATCGTCGTCGGCCCGCAGCTGCTGCTCCACCAGTGTGGTCTGCCCAAGCAGATGGCGCTCGAGCTGTTCAAGCCGTTCGTCATGAAGCGCCTGGTCGAGCGCCAGGAGGCCCAGAACGTCAAGGCCGCCAAGCGCATGGTCGAGCGTCAGCGCGACGCCGTGTGGGACGTCCTCGACGAGGTCATCACCGAGCACCCCGTGCTGCTCAACCGTGCGCCTACGCTGCACCGCCTGGGTATTCAGGCGTTCGAGCCGGTGCTGGTCGAGGGCAAGGCTATTCAGCTGCACCCGCTGGTGTGTGGCGCCTTCAACGCCGACTTCGACGGCGACCAGATGGCTGTCCACTTGCCGCTGGGTGCCGAGGCTCAGGCCGAGGCCCGCATCCTCATGCTGTCGAGCAACAACATCCTCAAGCCGTCGGACGGCCGCCCGGTGACGATGCCCTCGCAGGACATGATCATTGGCGTCTACCACCTGACGGCCGACCCGGACCCGGCGCTGCCGGTGCCGCACGACGCCGACGGCAACGAGATCGTCCCGTCGTACTCGACGCTCGCCGAAGCCATCATGGCGTTCGACGCGAACGAGCTCGACATCAACGCGACCGCTCGGATCCGCCTGGATCCCGACACGGTCCCGCCGGAGGGCTGGGAGCCGCCCGCGGGCTGGAAGCAGGGCGACCCGGTCGAGATCGAGACGTCGATCGGGCGTGCGTTCTTCAACGAGGCGCTGCCCGTGGACTTCCCGTTCGTCAACCACCAGGTCGGCAAGAAGCAGCTGGGCAACATCGTCAACACGCTGGCCGAGTCGTACGACAAGGGCAACACGGCGGCGTCGCTCGACGCGCTGAAGTCCACCGGGTTCCACTGGGCCACGTGGTCGGGCATCACGATCTCGTTCGCCGACGTCCTCGAGCCGCCGGAGAAGCCGCAGATCCTCGCCGAATACGAGGCGCGGTCCGCGAACGTCCAGGACCAGTACGACACCGGTTTCATCGACGACGACGATCGCTACCGCGAAATGGTCGACATTTGGAACGAGTGCACGGCCAAGGTCGCCGAGGCGATGCGCAAGAACTTCGACGCCCGTAACCAGGTGTTCCGCATGGTCAATTCGGGTGCGCGTGGTAACTGGGACCAGGTCCGTCAGATCGCCGGTATGCGTGGTCTGGTGGCCGACCCGAAGCAGAAGCTCATCGAGCGCCCGATCAAGTCGAACTACCGGTCCGGCCTGTCCGTCCTCGAGTACTTCATCGCGACGCACGGCGCCCGTAAGGGTCTGGCGGATACGGCTCTGCGTACCGCCGACTCGGGTTACCTGACCCGTCGTCTGGTCGACGTGTCGCAGGACGTCATCGTCCGCGAAGAGGACTGTGGCACCCGCCGCGGCCTGCCGATGGTCATCGGCACGCGCAACGAGGACGGCTCCGTGACGAAGCTCGACTGGGTCGAGACGACGGCTTACGGGCGGACGCTTGCGAAGGACGCGGTCAACCCCGACGGCGACGTCATCATGCCGAAGGGCACCGACCTGGGCGACCGCGCGATCTCCGAGCTCGTTGCCGCCGGCATCAGCGACGTGACCGTCCGTTCCGTCCTCACGTGTGAGTCCGAGACGGGCACGTGCGCGGCCTGCTACGGCCGTTCGCTGGCCACCGGCAAGCGCGTCGACATCGGCGAGGCCGTCGGCATTATCGCCGCCCAGTCGATTGGTGAGCCCGGCACCCAGCTGACGATGCGGACGTTCCACACCGGTGGCGCCGCGGGTTCGTCCGACATTACCCAGGGTCTGCCGCGTGTTCAGGAGCTTTTCGAGGCCCGTACCCCGAAGGGCGAGGCGATCATGACCGAGGCCGCCGGCCGCGTGAAGATCGTCGACGAGCCGCCGGCCCAGCGCAAGGTCATCGTCACTCGCGACGACGGCCAGGAGGATCTGGAGATCGAGGTGTCGCGCCGCCTCAAGCTCATGGTCACCGACGGCGATCACGTCGAGGTCGGCCAGCAGCTGACCGAAGGCCGCCTGGACCCGAAGAAGGTCCTGCGCATCCGCGGCGTCAACGCGACGCAGCGGCAGCTGGTCAACGAGGTGCAAGAGGTGTACCGCTCGCAGGGCGTCGACATCCACTCGAAGCACATCGAGGTCATCGTCCGCCAGATGCTGCGGCGGGTCACCGTCCTCGCGTCGGGCGACACCGACCTCCTGCCGGGTACCCTGGTCGATTCCATGCGGTTCCGCGCCGAGAACCGGCGCGTTGTCTCGCAGGGTGGGGCGCCGGCGTCCGGTCGTCCCGAGCTCATGGGTATCACCAAGGCGTCGCTGGCCACCGATTCGTGGCTGTCGGCGGCCTCGTTCCAGGAGACGACGAAGGTCCTCACCGACGCGGCGATGAACTCGAAGTCCGACCCGCTGGTCGGCCTCAAGGAGAACGTCATCCTCGGTAAGCTCATCCCGGCCGGTACTGGCCTGGGCGTCTACCAGTCCGCGACGGTCGAGCCGACCGACGACGCGCTGGCGGCGATGGGCTGGTCGCACAAGGACTTCATGGTTCCGGAGTTCGACGACGCGGCCGACTTCCTCAAGGGCATCACCCTGGGGTTCGATAACGTCTAGTCGCTAACGGCTGACACAACGAGGGCGGCGGGTCCGAGCTGGATCCGCCGCCCTCGTGTATGCCCACAAAATATGACATCTTTTAATGTACTGACGCGGGTCGCCACCCCGAAGAATGCCACAGAAAGGGGTGGAGGTGATCTCGAGGGCGGGAGGGCGTGGGCCGGCCGCATACAGAAGGGCCCGGCCCCCACAGCGGGGGAAGCCGGGCCCTTCTTCACGCAGCGCAGCTACGTCCAGCCGGACTTACATGTCGTAGTAGAGCTGGTACTCGTAGGGGTGCGGGTAGACGCGCATGGGCGCGATCTCGACCGTTTCCTTGTATTCGATCCACGTGTCGATGAGGTCGTCGGTGAAGACGTCGCCCTCGGTGAGGAAGTCGCGGTCGTTCTTCAGGGCCTCGATCGCTTCCTCAAGCGACGCGGGCAGCTTGGCGATGTCGGCGTATTCGGCCGGCGGCAGCTCGTAGAGGTCCTTGTCGATCGGCTCGGCGGGCTCGATGCGGTTACGGATGCCGTCGAGGCCGGCCATGAGGCACGCGGCGAACGACAGGTAGGGGTTCGCCGACGGGTCGGGCACGCGGTATTCGACGCGCTTGGCCTTGGGCGACGTGCCGGTCGCGGGAATGCGGATACACGCCGAACGGTTCGAGGCCGAGTACACGAGGTTGACCGGGGCCTCGAAGCCGGGCACGAGGCGGCGGAACGAGTTGATCGACGGGTTCGTGAACGCCAGCAGAGCCGGGGCGTGGTGGAGGAGGCCGCCGATGAAGTAGCGGGCCGTGTCCGACAGCGAGCCGTAGCCGCGCTCGTCGTAGAACAGCGGTTCGCCGTTCTTCCACAGCGACAGGTGCGTGTGCATGCCCGAGCCGTTGTCGCCGAAGATCGGCTTCGGCATGAACGTCGCCGACTTGCCGGCCTGGTAGGCGGTGTTCTTGATGACGTACTTGAACGTCATCATGTCGTCGGCAGCGTGCTGCAGCGACGCGAAGCGGTAGTTGATCTCGTGCTGGCCGGCGGCGCCGACCTCGTGGTGTGCACGCTCGATCGTCAGACCGGCGGTGGCGAGGTTCGTCACCATGACGTCGCGGATGTCGGCGTCCTTATCGCGCGGCGAGACCGGGAAGTAGCCGCCCTTAACCGTCTGCTTGTAGCCGAGGTTACCGCCCTCTTCCTCGCGGCCCGAGTTCCACTGGGCCTCGGAGGAGTCGACGCTGTAGAACGTGTGGCCAGGCTGAACCTGGTAGCGGACGTCGTCGAACAGGTGGAATTCGGCCTCGGCCCCGATGTAGCACGTGTCGGCGATGCCGGTGGAGGCGAGGTAGGCCTCGGCCTTAGCCGCGACCTGGCGGGGATCACGCGAGAAGGGCTCGTTCGTGAAGGGGTCGACGATCGAGAACACGACGACCAGGGTCTTCTGGGCGCGGAAGGGATCGACGAAAGCGGTGGTGACGTCCGGAATGAGCTTCATATCGGACTTGTGGATCTCGGTGAAGCCACGCACCGAGGACCCATCGAACATGAGGCCGTTCTCGAGGGCGGCGTCAATGAACTCCTGAGCGGGGATCGTGAAGTGTTGCTGAACGCCAGGCAAATCACAGAAGCGAACGTCGACGAAGACGACGTTTTCGCGCTCGATAAACTCGGTGATTTCTTGAGCATCCTTAAACATGTGGGCTCCCTTCTTGTCCTCACTAGCGCGGATTGCCAGGGACTTCAGGCGGTGCCAGCGAGTAGACCGGCTGTGATTGGGCCAGCCGTCACTTGTGAACGTAGCAGAACCCATTCCCGCTGGCTCGATCAAGATTCACGATACGGACACATCGTCACGAAGCACGGACATTACTGCAGTGTTGGGGCTGTAGTGACCGGTTTGACCAAGTCGTAACCTTATTGAGATCTAAGGGTGACCTAAGCGGCCGGTCTGGTCGAGACGATGGGAATGATCAATGGGTTTGCACCACACCAATTTCCCCGAGCCCGTCGGGTTGTATGACCCGGCTAACGAACACGACGCCTGCGGCCTCGCGTTCGTCGCCACGCTGGATGGGCCGCCGAGCCACACCATTATCGAGCAGGGCCTCAAGGCCCTCGAGCGCCTCGATCACCGCGGGGCCGTCGGCGCCGAGGAAGATACGGGTGACGGCGCCGGCATCCTCATGCAGGTGCCCGACGCCTTCCTTCGCGAGGTCGTCCGCCCCGACCTGCCGAAGCCGGGATCGTACGCCGCGGGCCTCGTGTTCCTGCCGGGCGCGCACGACGGTCGCGTCGCCCTGTCCCAGGCGGTCGCCCAGGTCGAAAAGATCGTCCGCGAAGAGGGCCTCCACGTCCTCGCGTGGCGCGACGTCCCCGTGAACGCCGCCCCGCTGGGGCCGACGGCGCGCGGCTCGCTGCCGACGTTCCGTCAGCTGATCGTCGCCGACGCCCACATGGCCCGCCACGGCCGCGACCTCGAGATCGCCGCGTTCCGTGTGCGGCGGCGCTGCGAGAAGGACGCCGGCGTCTACATGTCCGGCCTGTCGACGCAGACGTTTACGTACAAGGGGATGCTGACGACGCAGCAGCTCAGCGAGTTCTACCCCGACCTCTCACACCCGCTGCTGGCGTCGCGCCTCGCCCTCGTCCACTCGCGGTTCTCGACGAACACGTTCCCGTCGTGGAACCTCGCCCAGCCGTTCCGCATGGTCGCCCACAACGGCGAAATCAACACGGTGCGCGGCAACCGCAACTGGATGGCGGCGCGCGAGGGCCTGCTGGAATCCGAGGCGCTGGGCAGCATGGAGGAAATCCTCCCGGTCACCGGCCCGGCCCAGTCGGACTCGGCGTCGCTGGATGAGGTCCTCGAGTTCCTCGTCCTCGCCGGGCGGCCCCTCACCCAGGCGATCGCCATGATGGTCCCCGAGGCGTGGGAAAACAACGACCGCATGGACCCGAAGCTCAAGGCGTTCTACAAGTACTCGTCGACCCTCATGGAGCCGTGGGACGGCCCCGCGGCCGTGACGTTCACGAACGGCCGCCAGATCGGCGCGATCATGGACCGCAACGGCCTGCGTCCCGGCCGCTGGCTGGTGACCGACGACGGCCTCGTTGTCCTCGCGTCCGAGACCGGCGTCCTCGACATTCCCGAATCCCGGGTCGCCCAGAAGGGCCGCCTGGAGCCGGGGACGATGTTCCTCGTCGACCTCGAGGCCGGCCGGATCGTCCCGAACGACGAGATCAAAGAGCAGCTGGCTAACGCCCAGCCCTGGGAGGAGTGGCTGGAGGACGAACTGGTCACGCTGGAGGACCTGCCCCGGCGCGAACACGTCGACCACTCGCGCCAGTCGGTGCTCCGGCGCCTCCAGGAGTTCGGGTACACGCAGGAAGACCTCGACATCATCTTGACGCCGATGGCGCAAAACGGCGCCGAGGCGCTGGGCTCGATGGGGTCGGACACGCCGATCGCCGTCCTGTCCGGGCGTTCCCGGCTGCTGTTCGACTACTTCACCCAGCTGTTTGCCCAGGTGACGAACCCGCCGCTTGACGCGATCCGCGAAGAGCTGGTGACGGCGCTGGCGACCACCGCCGGGCCGCAGCCGAACCTGCTGGAGGAGTCGCCGGCGCACGCGCGCAAGCTGGAAATCGCACACCCGGTCATCGACTCCGACGAGCTGGCGCAGATCGTCCACATCGGCCGCGCCCGCGCCGGCAAGGGCTTCACGTCGCGGGTGCTGCGCGCCCTCTACCGGGTGTCCGGCGGGGGAGACGCGCTGCGCGAGGCGCTGGACGACCTCTGCCGCCAGGCCGACGCCGCGATTGACGAGGGCGTCGCGTTCCTCGTCCTCTCCGACCGCGAGACGAACGCCGAGATGGCGCCGATCCCGTCGCTGCTCGCGACCTCGGCGCTGCACCACCACCTGCTGCGGCGCCACACGCGCACCCAGGTCGGCCTGATTGTCGAGGCCGGCGACGTCCGCGAGGTCCACCACGTCGCCCTTCTCGTCGGCTACGGCGCGTCGGCGATCAACCCCTACCTGGCGATGGAGGCCGTCGAATCGCTGGCCCGCCGCGGGTCGCTGGGCGACGTCACGCCCTCCGAGGCGGTCGCCCACCTGCTCAAGGCGCTGAACAAGGGCCTCATCAAGGTCATGTCGAAGATGGGCATCTCGACCGTGTCGTCGTACTGCGGCGCCCAGGTGTTCCAGGCGGTCGGCCTGTCCCAGGACTTCATCGACACCTACTTCACGGGCACGCCCTCGCCGCTGGGCGGCGTGGGGATCGACGTCATCGCCGCCGAGGTCGCCTCGCGGCACCAGACGGCGTACCCGCCCTCGGGTATTTCGCCGGCACACCGCACGCTGCGGGTCGGCGGCGAATATAAGTGGCGGCGCGAGGGCGAGGCGCACCTGTTCACGCCCGAGACGCTGGCCAGGCTGCAGACGGCGACGCAGACCGAGTCGCGGCAGATCTTCTCGGCCTACACCGACGCGATCGACGAGCAGTCGAAGCGCCTCATGACCCTGCGCGGCCTCATGCGGTTGCGCACCGAAGACGTCGTTCCGGTCCCGGTCGAGGAGGTCGAGCCCGTCAGCGAGATCGTCAAACGCTTCGCCACCGGTGCGATGTCGTTCGGCTCGATCTCGCGCGAGGCCCACGAGACCATGGCAATCGCGATGAACCGGCTGGGCGCGAAGTCGAACACCGGCGAGGGCGGCGAGTCCGCCGAGCGCCTGCGTGACCCCGAGCGCTGCTCGGCGATTAAGCAGGTCGCGTCGGGTCGTTTCGGCGTCACCGCCGACTACCTGTCGCACGCGCAGGACATCCAGATCAAGATGGCTCAGGGCGCGAAGCCCGGCGAGGGCGGCCAGCTGCCGGCCCACAAGGTCTATCCGTGGGTCGCCGAGGTGCGTCGCTCGACCCCGGGCGTCGGCCTCATCTCGCCGCCGCCGCACCACGACATCTACTCGATCGAGGACCTCAAGCAGCTGATTTCGGACCTCAAGAACGCGAACCCGGACGCCCGGATCCACGTCAAGCTCGTCTCCGAGATCGGCGTGGGCACGGTCGCCGCGGGCGTGTCGAAGGCCCGCGCGGACGTCGTCCTCATCTCGGGCGCCGACGGCGGCACGGGCGCGGCCCCGCTGACGTCGATCAAGCACGCCGGCGCGCCGTGGGAGCTGGGCCTCGCCGAGGCGCAGCAGACGCTCGTCCTCAACGACCTGCGTGACCGCATCGTCGTCCAGGCCGACGGGCAGCTGAAGACGGGCCGCGACGTCATCATCGCGACCCTGCTGGGCGCCGAGGAGTACGGCTTCGCGACCGCGCCGCTGGTCGTCGCCGGCTGCATCATGATGCGCGCCTGCCACAAAGACACGTGCCCGGTCGGCATCGCGACGCAGAACCCGCTGCTGCGCAGCCGTTTCACCGGCAACCCCGACCACATCGTCACGTTCTTCACGTTCATCGCCGAGCAGGTGCGCGAGCTCCTCGCGACGCTGGGCTTCCGTTCGATCGACGAGGCCGTCGGGCGTTCCGACCTGCTCGACGTGTCCGAGGCCGTCGACCACTGGAAGGCGTCGGGGCTCGACCTCGGCCCGATCTTCGAGCGCATCGAGCCCCAGCCGGGCTCGGCGTTGCACCAGGTCAAGGGCCAGGATCACCAGCTCGACCACGTCCTCGACCGCCAGCTCATCAAGCAGTCGACGCCGGCGCTGGAGTCGGGGTCGCCGATCACCATCCACTCGCAGGTGCACAACACGGACCGCTCGGTCGGCACGATGCTCGGCCACGAGGTCGCCATGCGGTTCGGCGACGACGGGCTGGCGCCCGACACGATCAGCATCACCCTGTCCGGCTCGGCCGGCCAGTCGCTGGGCGCGTTCACGCCGCAGGGTATCTCGATCGTCGTCGAGGGCGACGCCAACGACTACGTCGGTAAGTCGCTGTGCGGCGCGACGCTCGTCGTCAAGCCGGCGCCGACCGCCCGCTACGACGCGCACGACCAAGTGCTGGCCGGCAACGTCGTGGGCTACGGCGCGACCGCCGGCGTCCTCCACGTCGCCGGCAAGGTCGGCGAACGCTTCGGCGTCCGCAACTCTGGCGGCTCGCTGGTGTGCGAGGGTGCCGGCGACCACGCCCTCGAATACATGACCGGCGGCGACGCGATGATCCTCGGCCCGACCGGCCGAAACGTCGCGGCCGGCATGTCGGGCGGCACCGCCTACCTGCTGGACTTCGACGCCGACCTCCTCAACCTCATGGCGCGCGACGAGGTCGCCGTCAGCGGGCTGGGCGACGCCGACGCCGAGTACGTGACGGCGCTGCTGGAGCGCCACGTCAAGCTGACCGGGTCCCCGCTGGCCCAGCAGCTGCTCGACGACCTGCCGGCCTCGCTGGCGCGGTTCACGAAGATCGAGCCCAAGCAGTACACGCGCGTCAACGAGATCCTCGCCGAGGCGAACGATTCCGGCGTCGCGCTGGAAGACGAATCCGTGTGGAACAAGATTCTGGAGGTGTCCCGTGGCTGATCCCCGTGGGTTCTTGACGATCCTTGACCGTGAAATCCCCGTCCACCGGCCGGTCGCCGAGCGCGTCCTCGACTTCCGCGAGGTCGACGTGCCGATGGAAATCGACGCCGTGTCGCGGCAGGCGTCGCGCTGCATGGACTGCGGCATCCCGTTCTGCCACATGGGCTGCCCGCTGGGCAACATCATCCCCGAGTGGAACACGCTGGCCTGGCGCGGCCAGTGGGAGCAGGCGTCCGACCGGCTGCACGCGACGAACAACTTCCCCGAGTTCACGGGGCGGCTGTGCCCCGCGCCGTGCGAGTCCGGCTGCGTCCTCGGCATCAACCAGCCGGCCGTGACGATCAAGAACGTTGAGCGGACGATCGCCGAGCAGGCGTTCGACGCCAACATCCTGGAGCCGCAGATTCCCCAGCAGCTCACGGGCTGCACGGTCGCCGTCGTCGGGTCCGGCCCGGCCGGCCTGGCCGCCGCACAGCAGCTGACGCGCGCCGGACACACGGTCGCCGTCTACGAGCGCGAGGACGCCATCGGCGGCCTCCTGCGGTACGGCATCCCCGAATACAAGATGGAGAAGGCCGTTCTCGACCGCCGGCTCGACCAGATGCGCGCCGAGGGCACCCGTTTCTACCCGAACACGGCGGTGGGCGAGGACTTCACGGCCGAGGACATGCTCGAGCGTTTCGACGCCGTCGTCCTCGCCATGGGGTCGACCGTGCCGCGCGACCTGCCGATTCCCGGCCGCGAGGCCGGCGGGATCTACCAGGCCGTCGACTATCTGACGCGGTCGACGAAGCACGTCTTCGGCGACCAGTCGATCGACTGGGTGAGTGCGGAAGGCAAGGACGTCGTCGTCATCGGTGGCGGCGACACCGGCGCCGACTGCATCGGCACAGCGCTGCGGCAGGGCGCGAAGTCCGTGACGTCGCTCGAGATCATGCCGAAGCCGCCTAAGGTGCGCGGCCCGGCTGACCCGTGGCCGACGTTCCCCAAGCTGTTCAAGATCGCCAGCGCCCACGAAGAGGGTGGCGAGCGGCTGTACTCCGTCGGGACCACGGAATTCGTGGTCGACGAGGACGGCAACGTGTCCGGCCTGCGCCTGGTCGAGATGGACATGTCGTCTGGCCGGCCCACGCCGGTGCCGGGCACCGAGCGTGAAATCCCTGTTCAGCTGGTGTTGCTGGCGATGGGGTTCATCGGCGTCGAGAAGCCGGGCCTGGTGGAGCAGCTGGGCGTCGAGATCGACGAACGCGGCCGTATCGTTCGCGACGAGCAGTGGGCGACCTCGGTCGACGGCGTCTTCGTCGCCGGCGACGCCGGGCGCGGCCAGTCGCTCATCGTGTGGGCGATCGCCGAGGGGCGGTCTGCCGCCGCGGCGGTCGACCGGTACCTGCGCGGCACGTCCGAGCTGCCGGCCCCGATTCAGCCGACCGCGCTGGCCTACAGGCCGTAGCGGATAACCGCCCGCGTTTTCCCGAAACGCTCACCTAGAATGCCACTTCTGGCCGGTAATCGGTCGGATTTGGTAATTCAGGTGAGCGTTTCGGCAATTGCGTGGACGTTTCCTGGACGTCTTCTGGCCGTCTTTCAGACGTTATCCAGGAAATGCCGAGAAATCATTGACGCTATTTTCGGGTCGGTGTTACCGTTTTGTACGGCTGATGTGACAAAGAGGACGCAGGCCGGCCCCTTCACTCGCGCGATGGCGTGTGGGAGCTGGGGCTTCGGCGGCCTCAGGGAAATCGACGGCGTCACGTCGGCAGCTGAACGTGAGCGAGGACAATGATGACCACCGGAACACACACACCGTTCATTTTGGCCGCGTGTGCCGAAATGATTTTCACCGACCTGCCGATTCTCGAGCGGATTCGCCGCATCGACGACCGCGGTTTAGAGGTCGAAATCTGGGACTGGACGGCGCCCGATAAAGACCTGGAGGCCATGGCGGCCACGGGCGCGACGTTCGGCTCGATGACCGGCTACATCTCGGGCCGGCTGGCCGACGACGAGGGGGCCAAGGAGTTCCTCGACTCGGCCAAACGCTCGATCGAGGCCGCGAAGACGCTGGGCTGCCGGCGCCTCAACTTCCACGGCACCGGCCTGGGCCCCGGCGGCCTGCCGGTCACGCCGTGCACCGAGGTCACGGGGTTCATGTGGGCGAAGGCCGCCCTCACGGTCGAGAAGCTGGCCCGGCTGGGGGAGGACGCCGACGTCGTCTTCACCCTCGAGAACCTCAACCTGCCCGTCGACCACCCGGGCACGCCGTTCTCGCACCCGGCCGACACCCGCGCTCTCGTCGAGGCCGTCGGGTCCGACCACGTGAAGATGAACCTCGACCTCTACCACGCCCAGATCGGCGACGGCCGGCTGATCGACACGTGCCGCGAGTCCCTGCCGTTCATCGGCGAGATCCAGGTCGCCGACGTGCCCGGCCGCTGCGAGCCCGGCACCGGCGAGATCAACTATCCGCTGGTCGCCCGTGCCCTGCGCGACATGGGGTATCGCGGCGTCATCGCCATGGAGGCGTTCGCGTCGGGCGACTCCGACGCCGCCCTCGACGCCTTCATTGCCGCGTTCAGCCCCGCCGACCAGGCGTAGCGCCAGCGAGCAGACAGAGGTGAATGACCATGTCAGAGACCGCATCGCATGAGGGTGCAGCCACACCCGCGCCCACGGCAGCAACCCTCGAGAGCCTCAAGGGCGTAAAGAAGAAAAAGATCGTCGCCGTCGTCATCGTCGCTGCCCTCGGCGCGCTGGCGTTCGGCTTCGACACCGGCGTGATCTCGGGCGCGATCCCGTTCCTCGAGCTGCCGTTCTCGAAGGGCGGCCTGGCGCTGAGCCCCAAGCAGGTCGGGATCGTCACGTCGTCGCTACTCATCGGCGCGGCGTTCGGCGGCGTCCTCGCCGGCAACCTCGCCGACGCAAAGGGCCGCCGCCCGACGATCGTCGTCCTCTCGCTCCTGTTCATCGCTGGCGCGGTCGGCACGTCGCAGGCCCCGACGATGGGGGTCATGGTGTGTTTCCGCATCGTCCTCGGCCTGGCCGTCGGCGGCGCGTCGGCGATCGTCCCCGTGTTCATCGGCGAGCTGGCGCCCACCCGGATCCGCGGCAACCTTGTCGCCGTCAACGAGCTGCTCATCGTCACCGGCCAGCTGCTCGCTTACACGACAAACGCGATCATCGCGAACGTCCTGCCCAATCATCCCGACAACTGGCGGTGGATGCTGCTCGTGTGCACGCTGCCGGCGGCGGGCCTGTTCTTCGGGACGCTCTACCTCACCGAGTCGCCCCGTTGGCTGGTCGCCCACCACCGCCCGGATGAGGCCCTCAAGGTCCTCTATCAGTTGCGCGGCGAGGACGACGACATCGTCGGCGAGCTCAACGACATCGACACCCACATCGCCCAGCTACGCAAGGAAGAGGGCGCCGGAACGCTGTGGCAGCAGCTGCAGGTGCCGTGGATCCGCCGGATCACGCTGATCGGGATCGGCCTGGCGTTCCTGTCGCAGATGACCGGCGTCAACTCGGTCATGTACTACGCGCCGACGATCCTCATCGACACGGGCCTGGGGACGAACGCCGCCCTCGTCGCGACGATCGCCAACGGGGTCGTCGCCGTCGCGGCCGTGGCGTTCGGGTCGGCCGTCCTCCTGCCGCGGCTGTCGCGTCGCCGGATGCTGCTGACCGGCCAGATCGGCGTGACGATCTGCCATGTCCTCATGGGGACCGCGTTCCTCGTCCTGCCGGCGGGGCCGGCGCGCGCCTACGTCGTCCTCGCGTTCATGCTGTGCTTCCTGTTCTGTATGCAGGGCTTCGTCGCCGTCATCTTCTGGCTCGTGCTGTCGGAGATCTTCCCCGTCCGCGTGCGCGGCAAAGTCATGGGGATCGCCGTCTTCGCGAACTGGACGGCGAACTTTATCGTCGCCCTCGTGTTCCCGCAGATGCAGGCGGCGCTCGGCGGCGCGACGTTCTTCGTGTTCGCCGTTATCAACTTCGGGACGATCTTCTTCTACCTCAAGTTCATCCCCGAGACGAAGGGGAAGTCGCTGGAGGAACTGGAACAGGCCTTCGCCGAGGGGCATCGGTGAGGCGGGTGCCGAGGGTGGTGTGCCGATGAGCCGTGACCGCGGGCGCACCCGTGACTTACCATGGGAGGATGGACACAGGTACGTTAATTGTGCACATCCTTGCTGTGCTGGTCATTCTCGCGATCATCGTCCTCCTCATCGTCGGCCTTGTCCGCGAAAAGAAGGCGCACAAGGCCGACGTTAAGCGGCTGGAGGAACAGATCGAGGCCCTCAAGCACCAAAATGCTGCGTGGCAAGACGCCGCGCACAACTAGGCAGGCCCGCGATACTCCTTCGCGCGTGATACTCCTTCGCGATCGCAGCGAGCCTGCCGCTTCCGCGAAACGCTCACCCGATCGGTCGGGCCCGCCCAAGGCGGTGTCGGCTATCGGGTGGGCGTTTCTGCTATCGAGGACGCTAGAGGTTGGCGACCTCGTCGCGCATGATGGCGACCGTTTTCTCGACGTCCAGCGGCTTGTACGAGAGGATGCCGAGGGCGCCCGAGCCGTGGGCGGAGTCGATGAGCGGGATCGCCACGCAGGTGATGCCCGGCATGACCTCGTCCGTGCAGTGGGCCCAGCCGCGGACGCGGGTCTCGGACACCGCGTTGCGCCGCGGCCCGGCCAGGCGGGCGATGTCGGCGTCGGACAAGGTGGTGCTGAGGGCGGCTAGCGTGGCGAGGCCCGTGGCGCCCAGCTGCAGCGAGTGCATCGGCGTGATGTCGTCCGGATCGGGCCCCTCGTCGCCTGAGCCTGCGACGGCGACGGCGCGGCACATCATCATCGCCTCGTGGACGACGAGCGCGGTGCCGTGGGCGCGCTTGGCGAGGCGCGCGAGCGTGCGCGACGTCGTGAGGGACCGCTTGCGGCGATCGGACGTCAACGCCGCAACGCCGGGCCCCAGGGTCCACGCCTTCGACGACCCCTCGATGAGGGCGTGCGCCCGCAGCGTGTAGATGAGCCGGTAGACGTTGGTGCGTGGCAGATTCATTCGGCGCGTGATCTCGACAGTGGACAGCGGCTTGGGACTGGAAGCCACCATTTCGAGAACGGCCAGACCCCGCGACAGGGTCTGCGACAGTTCGGATAACGTAACCCCGGCGTCCTCAGACATCCTTGTACCCCCAGGTGCGCGACGGTGCGTGGGGAGCGGGGATGCAGCGCCCCACACGTAACGTGAGAACTCTATAATATCATCCTGCAACATAGTTATGCACGGATGTTCCGCACGTGGCGCACCTCACACGTGTGGCGCCCGTTAGCGGGACGTCGCGAAGCTGGCCAGCGCATTCGTCACGACTTGCGCGTACAGGGCGTTGCCCTCGGCCTTCTCCGGGTGGGTGGCGTCGGGGCCCAGCCACTCGGGATGCGCGGCGATCGCGTCGTGCCAGTTCGCCACGCGAATCCGGTCGGGGTAGCGCTTGAGGGCCTCGTCGATCTCGTGATTCGAGCCCGGAATCCACGTGCACCGGGCCGGCCCGTAGGCGTTGACGAGGACGACCCGCGTCGTCGGGGCGACCTGCTTCATGATCCCGTCCAGCTGCTCCTTGGTCACCGCCGTGTTCGTTGCGAGGGCGACGACCAGGTAGGGCCGCTCGCCGTCCTTCGCGTACGACGCGATGATCGGGCCGGCGGCCTTCATCGACCGCGACACCTCGCCGTCGACGATCGCGCCGGGCAGCGCCTTATCGAGGTCGGGTTTCGCGCCCAGCATGACCGAGTCGCCGACCATCGTCACGTTCGCCCCGGTCACCGGCGCGACTTTCGCGTGCGTCGGCGCGGGCTTCTTCGTCGGCGAGGGCGTCGGCGTGGCGCTCTTGTGTTGGGCGATCGCGGTGAGCCGCCGCTCCAGTTCGGTGTGTGAGGGCGCGACGATGATCGCCGTTAGCGTCAGCGGGATCGTCACGAGGACGGCGAACAGCGGGACGAGGACGTGCCACTTGGGGCCGCGGCCCGGCTCGACCATGACCCACGACCGCACGGTGGCGACGAAGCCGTTGCGGCGCATCGGCGTCTCGACCAGCGTGTACGACGCGGCGGCCAGGCCCACCGAGAGGGCCGACGCGACCAACGCCATGACGCCGAGCCGAGCCTGGGGAAACATCGCTTCGAGGAGGACGATGACCGGCCAGTGCCACAGGTAGATCCCGTACGAGCGCTGCCCCACCCAGCGGGCCGGGGCGACGTCAACCAAGCCGACGAGCGCCTGCGACGGGCCGACGCGGCCGGCGACCTCGTCGACGCAGCCCTGGAGGAACGCGACGACCCCGAGGCACGCGATGAGGCAGCCCCACGGGTACGTCCAGCCGGCGTCGTCGGGGATGACGAAGAACGTGATGATGATGACGACGAGCCCCGCCCAGCTGATGAGGCCGCGGACGTTGATTTGTGTCGCCGTCAGGCGCCGCATCGCCGGCGCGAGCGGCCGCCGCATGTAGAGGGCCAGGCCGGCGCCCAACATGAGGCCGAAGCTGTGCGAGTCGGTGCCCATGTAGGCGCGCGTCGGGTCGGCGGCGCCGGTGTGGGCGCCGTGGATGACGAGGCCCTGCATGATGAGGATCGACACGAGGGCGAGCAGCCAGGGGACGAGCGCCATGCGGCGCCCTCTCAGTTTCGCCTCGAACGCGAAGAGGGCGACGAGGATGAGCGGCCAGAAGAGGTAGAACTGTTCCTCGACGCTCAGCGACCACACGTTCATGTAGAGCCTGGGCGTCTGCTGGGCGAAGTAGGTGGCGCCCGACGCGATCGTCACCCAGTTGTAGACGAACGCCAGCGCGCCGACGACCTGCGAACGGATCCCGACGAGCAGGTCGCGCGAGATCAGCCAGGTGACCGGCACGGTGAGGAGGATCATCGTGAGGATCGCCGGGAACAGGCGGCGCACACGGCGCAGCCAGAACTGGGTGAGCGAGATGCGGCCGGTCGAGCGGCGTTCCTCGATGAGGAGGCCCGTGATGAGGAACCCCGAAAGGACGAAGAACACGTCGACGCCCAGGAAGCCGCCCGGCATGACCCGGGGGAAGAAGTGGTAGAGGACGACGCCGATGCACGCGATGGCGCGCAGCCCGTCGAGGCCACGCAGGTGGAAGCGGCGTTTCGGCGCCTCTAAGGTGCCGGCGTCGGTGCCCTCGGGGGTCGTGGGCCCGAGGGCGTCGGGTCGCGGCGTCGGGCGCGCGGACGCCGGGCCGGGGTTCGGGTGCGCTTGCGGGCGCGTTTGGGGTCGGGCGAATGCCGAGGACGGGCGCTCGGGGTGCCGGTTGACGCCGGGGACGCCCGAGGGGTCGGTCACGGTCGCCGCGGACGAGTCGTCGTGCGCGGGGACGTGGCCCGGGGCGTCGACGCCGCTGCCGGACACGCGATCGGCGAAGCGCGCCGCGAGGTCGGCGGGATCCGGGAACGGCAGCGTACCCGCGACGAGCTGCCCGGCGCCCTCACGCCCGGTCGTCGCCTGGTCGTTTCTGCCACCCACCGCGTCTCGATCCATCCACTCGTCCCCTCGTCTGATCAGCCAGAATGCCCCCGTGGTCACCCCACGGTATCGAGGCCCGGTGCCCGCTTCAACGATGTCGCCGCGTGTCGCCCTGTGACGGTGCAGACGTTTCCGCCGTAAGGTGACGAACGGGCAACGGAACGGTCGCGCCACGGCAACAATCGTCTCTTTTGTCGCAGATGAGATGCGATTTCATCACAACGTCGGCGGGTGCTGGCGGGCACCGCGGTCCCCGCGGATTACCATGGGAAGCGAGGGCGACGAGGGGAGTAGACCGAAGTGAAAATGACGCGGGCCATGCGATGGATCTATGCCGCAGACCCCGCCCTCATGCTCACCTCGACCTTCATCCGCGTCACCGCGTGCATGATCTGCGTCTTCGGCATCCCCTACATCGTCGGCCCCCTCATGGGGATGCGGGCGGCGCTCGCGGTCGGCGCCGGCGGCGGCATGATGGGTGTCATCCCCCAGCTGCTGCCCGCGCAGGGGCGACGCAACGCCCTCTTCCGGTGCGGCGCCGCCTATGTCGGCGTCATGGTCGGGGCGACGGTGATGACCGCCCTCACGGGGCTCCCGCTGCTCCAGATGGTCGCGTTCATCGTCTTTTTGTGCCTGCCCGTCCTCGCCGCCAAGATCCATCGGACGCTGGGTGGCGCCCTCGTCCAGGGAATGATCGGGTCGGGCATTACGATCCTGCTCACGGGACGTTTGGTCAAGGATCCGTGGCAGCTGTGGATGCACGACATGGTGCTCTATTTCCTCATCATGGTGGGGGTCGCCTGCTGCGTCGTCACCCTGGTGCGGCGGCCGCCCGAGGTGCTGCGGCAGGCCCGCAAGTCGCTCCAGCGTGCCCATCGGCAGACGACCGAACGCCTGGCGAGGGCGCTGCGCGAGGGCACGCCCCGCAGCCTCACGCGCGTCAACCGGTCGGTCGAGGCCACGCACCGTTGCGCGATCGCCGTCGAGGCGGCGATGGACCAGACCCACGGATTCCCCGTCGAGGTCGGCGAGCAGCTGCAGCATTCCGCGTACGACATCGACATGACACTGGGGCGGCTGGCGACCGTCACCGAGCACATCGTCACCCGCCGCGACCCCGCCCTCGACCCGGTGGCGCGGCGGATCGCCGAGGTCTGCGACCTCCTCACCGAACGCGACGCCGACTCGTTGGCGCTGGCGACCGAGCTGGTCGGCGGAGTGCGCGACGCGATCGGCGACCTCAAGGCCGACCCCGAAAGCGTCGCCGGCGTCGTCACGGCGCCCGAGCTGCTGCGGAACCTTATCTCCGAGATCATCGACGGCGGGATCGCCGGGGCCGCGGCCGACCAGTGGTCGAGCGAGCATCCCGGCGTGGCGTGGCGCGCCGGATGGGACTCGTGGGTGCCGCGGTCGGCGGGGCTGTTCGACCTCGCCGACGCTGAACGCGAGGCCACGGGCGAGTTCAGGACCGGCCTGGCGTATGCGGACCTCAGCCACGTCGGCGAGGCGCAGCCGGCCGCGAAGGCCGCCGGCACCGTCGCGATCGGCCGGCTGGCGTTGGGCCTGGCCGAACGGCAGGCGCTGCAGACGTTCGTCGCGGTCGCGGTCGCGTCGGTGCTGGGCTACCTCATTTCCGGGCCGCACTTTTTCTGGGCGTCGTTCGGCGCCTTCGTTGTCCTCATCGGCACGACGACGACCTCGTCCCGGCTGCGGAAAACCCTGCGGCGCGTCATCGGGTCGGTCGTCGGCGCGGCCGGCGGGTTGGCGTGGGCGTGGCTGGTCGGGCACGCCCACCCCGTCGTGTCGCTCATCAGCATCATCGTCCTCGCGTCGGTGGCGTTTACCCTGTTGAAGCGACGTTATCGGCTGTTTACGGCGCTGCTCACGGCGACGATGATGCAGATCTACGTCATCACGGCGGCGCCGCTCGTCACCTACGCCCTCGAACGCGTCGCCGAGAACATCATCGGCGCGGTGACCGCCGGCGTCGTCGCGTCGCTCATCCTGCCGCTCCACACGTCGACCGTCGTCCGCACGGTATTAGCCGAGGTCGCGACCGCCCTCGAGCAGCTGCTCGACGCCGTCGACGGCGTGCTCGACGGCCGCTGGGACGCGCGTCCCAGGATCGCGGCCTCGCACGTCGAGGGCGCCGCCGCGAACGCCCAGCGCCTGGCCGCATCGATGCTCGGACCGTTCGCCGGGACCTCCGGGTCGTGGGTGCGCGGCGTCGCGTCGCGCCTGCCGGCCGTCACGTCCGCCGCGAAAGACCTGGCCAACTACGCCGGCGAGGTCCGTGACGGCTGGGAGGGCCAGACGGGGCACGCCGACGTCGACGCCGAGGACTTCCACGCCCTCATCGACCACGTGCGCCACGAGGTGTCCAAGCTGGCGAACGAGCGCGCCGGGCAGGAGGTCGGGACCGCCGACCACATCGACCGGCGATTCTCGATGCTCACCCGCTCGCTGTCACAGGTGTTGACGTGGCGCGAGGACATGGGCGACCCCGACGCGGCGTCGCTGCGGCGCATCGTTTACGCCCTCAACGGCCTCAACGCCGCCAGCCACTCGCTCATGCGTGCGGCGTGGGGCGGCAGGGGGTAGCGCGGGCGGCGTTTACCGCTCCTCGGCCTACCACTCCTCGTGGGTCAGCGGGTCCCACGTGAAGCGGTCGCCGGCATCCAGGGAGTCGAGGCCGTGCATCTGCTCGGCCGACAGCTCGAAGTCGAGGGCGAAATTCTCGCGATTGCGCTCCGGCTTGCTGGAGACCGAGATCGGGATGATCCCGTGCTGCACCGCCCACCGCAGGACGACCTGGACGGGGGTGCGGCCGACCTCGGCGGCGATGTTCTGGACGACGATCTGGTCGGTGAGGTGCTCCTTGAAGCCGATCGGGCGCCACGCCTCGGTGCGGATGTCGTGGGCGTCGAGGTAGGCGCGGACGTCCTTGCGCTGGATCATCGGGTGCAGCTGGATCTGGTTGATGACCGGGGTGACGCCGGTGGCCTCGATGAGGGCGTCGATGTGTTGAGGAAGGAAGTTCGACACGCCGATGTGGCGGACGAGGCCGTCCTCGCGGGCCTTGACCAGCTCTTTCCACGTGTCGACGTAGAGGCCGCGCGACGGGTTGGGCCAGTGGATGAGGACGAGGTCGACGTAGTCCATCCCCAGGCGCCGCAGCGACTCGGTGAGGCCCGTGCGTGTCGAGCCGGTGCCCTGGTCGCCGCCGGCGATCTTCGTCGTGACAAACAGGTCCCCGCGGGGGACGCCGGAGGCGCGCAGGCCCTCGCCGACCGTCGCCTCGTTGCCGTACTGTGCGGCCGTGTCGAACAGGCGGTGTCCGTCGCGCGCGGCCTGGGCAAACAGGTCGACGCCGGCGGGGCCCTGGTGGCCGTAGGTGCCCATGCCCCACGCGGGAATCGTGCCGCCGTCGAGCAGGGGGAGGGTGGGCAGTGTCGTCATCGGTGACTCCTCAACTTACGCGTGATTGTGTGGTTCAAGCCTACGGGGTGGAGCGGTGCGGCGCGCGGCTACTCCGTGAACGTGATCATTTTGTCCGCTTTGATCACGTTAACGCGCGTCAATCCGTGAACGTGGCCTTTTTGATCACGTTCACCGAGAGAATAAGGGGTATGAAGGTCGTCCTCGCCCCCGACTCGTTCAAAGAATCAGTGTCCGCGCCCGACGCGGCGGCCGCCCTGGCCGCCGGCGTGCGCCAGGTGTGCCCCGACGCCTGCTGCGTCGAGGTGCCGATGGCCGACGGGGGAGAGGGTTTCACGAGGGCGGTTGCCGCCAGCCTCGGCGCCAGGCTGCGAAGCGTGGAGGTCGTCGACGCCCTCGGGCGGCCGGTCACCGCGGAGTTCGCGATCGCGGGCGAGCGGGCGATCGTCGAGGTCGCCGCGGCGGTCGGCCTGGGGGTGATCGACCCGGGCAAGCGCGACATTCGCGCCGCGTCGTCGCAGGGTGTCGGGCAGCTGATTCGGGCCGCGTTGGATGCGGGGGCGCGCGACGTCCTCGTGGGGCTTGGCGGGTCGGCGACGTCGGACGCCGGCGCGGGGATGCTCGAGGCGCTCGGCGTGCGGTTCCTCGATGGCGCGGGCGCGCGGCTCGAGCCGACGCCGGCCAGGCTGGCTGGCCTCGCGCGCGTCGACACGTCCGGCCTGGATCCGCGGCTGGGGTCGGTCACGCTGACCGGCGCGTCCGACGTGACGAATCCGCTGCTGGGCGACCAGGGCGCCGCGGCCGTGTTCGGCCCGCAGAAGGGCGCAACCGGCGATGACGTGCGGTTTCTCGACGAGGGCGCCCGGCGCGTCGAGCGGGCCGTCGCCGCAGCGCTGCCGCGGGCGGCGGGCCTGGCCGACGCGCCCGGGGCCGGGGCGGCCGGCGGGCTGGGGTGGGCGCTACTCGCCCTCGGCGCGACGCTGCGGCCGGGCGTCCAGATCGTCGCCGACGCCGTGGGGCTGCGCGAAATTCTCGCCGACGCCGACCTTGTTATCGCAGGTGAGGGCGCATTAGACCGCCAGACGCTCGACGGTAAGACGCCGGCGGGTGTCGCCGAGCTGGCCCGCGAGGCCGGCGTCCCCTGCGTCCTCGTCGGCGGGTCGGTGAGGCCCGGCGCCGACGCCCTCCTGGGCCGCGGTGCGACCGCGCTCGTCCCCATCGTCCCCGGCGTCGTCACCCTGGAGGACGCCCTCGCCGACGGCGCCGAGAACCTCACCCGCACCGCCGCGACGATCATGCGGCTGGCGACGCTCGGCCTGGCCCCGTGAACGTGACCCTTTCGTCCGCTTTCATCACGTTAACGCGCGTCAATCCGTGAACGTGACCTTTTCACGTCACGTTCACTGTGGGGGTAGCGCCTGCGGGTGCCGAAGTTGGGCCCCGGCGTTAGGCTGAGAAAAACGGACAATTCCGCCGGCCCTGGCGCGTGTGCGGGGGCCGACCGATCGCGAAGGAGCGAAACCGTGGCCACAGTAGACGTCGACGCCCTCATCAGCCGTATCCCCACCCAGGTGTTCGTCAATGGAGAATGGCGCGACGCCGCAGGTGGTGCAACCTTTGACGTCCTCAATCCGGCAACCGGGCAGGTCCTCGCCCAGGTCGCCGACGGCACCGAGGCCGACGGTGCGGCCGCCCTCGACGCCGCCTGCGCCGCCCAGCGCGCGTGGGCCGAAACGCCCTCCCGCACCCGCGCCAGCCTGCTGGCCGCCGCCTACGACCGCGTCATCGAACTGACCGACGACTTCGCCGCCCTTATGACCCTGGAAATGGGAAAGCCGCTGGACCAGGCGCGCGGCGAGGTCGTCTATGGCGCCGAGTTCCTCCGCTGGTTTAGCGAGGTCGCCGCCCATATTTCCGGCGACGCCTACCCCACGCCCGAGGGCGCCATCCACGTCATCACCCATCAGCGCCCGGTCGGCCCGTGCCTGTTCATCACGCCGTGGAACTTCCCGCTGGCCATGTCGACCCGCAAGATCGCGCCGGCGCTCGCGGCCGGGTGCACGTGCGTCCTCAAGCCGTCGCACGACACGCCGCTGACGTCGCTGCTGTTCATTGACGTCCTTCGGCAGGTCGGCGTGCCTGCGGGCGTCGTCAACGTCGTCCCCACGGCGTCGACCAGGCAGGTCACGGGGCCGTTGATGGCGGATCCGCGCCTGCGCAAGGTGTCGTTTACCGGGTCGACGGGGGTCGGCAGCGCGCTGCTCAAGCAGGCGGCCGACAACGTCTTGCGCACGTCGATGGAGCTGGGCGGCCTGGCGCCGTTCATCGTGTTTGCCGACGCCGACCTCGACCTCGCCGTCGACGCGGCGATGGCGACGAAGATGCGCAACATGGGCGAGGCCTGCAACGCCGCCGACCGCTTCTTCATCCACAGCTCGCTGGTCGACGAATTCACGCGCCGTTTCGCCGACAAGATGGCGGCGCAGACCGTCGGCGACGGCCTCGAGGACGGCGTCGACGTCGGCCCGATCATCTCCGAGAAGCAGCTCAATTCGGTCGCTGATTTGGTGGACCGTTCGGTCGCCGCGGGCAGCGAGGTCGTCACGGGCGGGCACCGGATCGACCGGGACGGCTTCTTCTTCGAGCCCACGGTTATCCGCGTGTCCGGGCCCGACGACCCGCTCATGCACGAGGAGGTCTTCGGCCCGGTCGCGCCCGTCCTCGCGTTCGACGACGAGGATCAGGTGCTCGAGTGGGCCAACGACACGCCGTACGGCCTCGCCGGGTACGTCTACACGAACGATGCCGCGCGGATTTTCCGGCTGGTCGACCGCCTGGAGGTCGGCATGATCGGGCTGAATTCGCAGACCGTGTCGAATGCCGCTGCGCCCTTCGGCGGCGTTAAGGCGTCGGGCCTGGGACGCGAGGGCGGCCACACTGGCATCGACGAGTTCCTCGAGACCGTGTACGTCGGCATCCCGCGGTAGGGGCGCAGTCCGCGCAGGTGACGTTTCGGGGGTAATCCCCTTGCGCTCTTACGCCTTTCTGTGCGTTTTTTCGGTGCGTAACCGGCGGCTACGCACCGAAAAAACTCACATTTGGGGCTCATGTTCGAGGACGACGCGCGCGCTCCCGACGCGTTACGCGAAGGCGCAGGTGACCTCGCCGAGGTGGCCGTAGTTGACGCGAATGTGGTCACCCTGCTCGACCGGCAGGGGAGCGATGAACGCCCCGGTCATGACGACCTCGCCGGCGCGCAGGTGGTCGCCGTAGGTCGGCAGCGTGTTCGCCAGCCAGGCGAGCGAGTTCGCGGGGTTCCCGAGGGCGCCCGCGGACAGGCCGGTGCCGACCAGCTCGTCGTTGCGGTAGAGCATCGCCCCTGACCAGCGCAGGTTGAGGAGGTCGGGCCGCACCTCTTCCTCGCCGAGGACGATCGCGCCCAGGCTCGAGTTGTCGGCGACGGCGTCGACCATCGTCGACCCGTCGGGGCTCACACGCGTGTCGACGACCTCGAGGGCGGCGCGCACGTACTCGGTCGCTGCAAGGGCGGCGGCGGGGCTGATGCTGGGGCCGACCAGGTCTTCGGCGATCATGAACGCCAACTCGACCTCCAGGCGCGGGCCGTGCAACAGCGACCAATCGAACGACGCCCCCGAATCGCGGACGTCATCGGCGAAGATCGTGCCGAAAATCGGCGCCTCGAGGCCCAGCGACCGCTGGAGGGGCCGCGACGTCACGCCGACCTTGTGCCCGGCGACGCGCTCGCCGGCGGCCTCGCGCTCCTTGACCCGGGCGCGCTGAATCGCATAGGCGTCCGGGATGGTCATGTCGGTAAACCGCCTGGTCAGCGGCGTAGCAAGCTGGTGCGTGTCGGCGGCCTCGGCGAGGTCGGCTGCGGCAGCGGAAATCTGGTCGTCGGTGAGCATGGCGCCTCCTTGCGTCGTGATGCCTCCCCACCTTACGCGGGAATTCCGGCCGCGTCGCGCGCTCCGGCGCCCTCGCGGTGAACGTGATCAAAAAGGTCACGTTCACCGCTTGAGGCCCATGGGCGTGATGAAAACGGACGAAAGGATCACGTTCACGGGCGGGGCAGCAGCGCCTCCCGCAGCACGTCCAGCGGCAACGACCCGAGGGCGAGGGCGCGGGTGTGGAATTCGCGCTGCAGCGGGTCGATCGTCCCGTCGGCGCGGCGGACCGGCAGGTCGCGCGGGGCGCCCGCCGCCTGCAGGTAGTCGCCGCGCAGCTGCCGCCAGAACCGCTGGCCCAGCGCATACGAGGGCGCCTGCCCCGGCCAGCCGAGGTACCGGTCGCACTCGAACCGCAAGAACCCGTCGGCCATCGCGACGTTCGCCTTCAAGAAATCCCACGCGAACTGGGCATCCCACGTGCCCGACGTGCGCAGGCCCGCGCTCCACGGGCCCTCGGGCGGGACGGGCAGGCCCAGGTGGACGCCGATATCGAGGACGACGCGTGCCAGCCGCAACCGCTGCGAGTCGAGGTAGCCGATCCGCTCGCCCGGCTCGGACTCATACCCCAGCTCGGTCATCAGCGACTCGGCGTACAGCGCCCAGCCCTCGCCGTGCCCACTCAGCCAGCAGTCCTGTGCGCGCCACTTGTTGAGCCCCGCGCACATCGCCGCGCCGATCTGCAGGTGGTGGCCTGGGACGCCCTCGTGGAAGACGGTCGTCAGCTCCTGCCACGTGTGGAACGTGTCCTCGCCCTCGGGGACGGCCCAGCACATGCGGCCCGGCCGCGAGAAGTCCTCGGCCGGCGGCAGGTAGTAGATGCCGCCGGTGCCCGCCGGGTCGATGACGCAGTCGATGGTCGCCACGCGCGGGTCGATGTCGATCAAATCGCGCCCGACCTCGCTCAACGCCCGGTTGGCCCAGCCTTGCATCCACTCGCGCAGCGCGTCGGTGCCGATCAGTTGCCGCGCGGGATCGGCGTTGAGCTTCTCCAGCGCCTCGGGCACGGTGGTCCCCGCGCCGTACAGCTGCTCGGCCAGGCGTTGCTGCTCGACGATGAGGTCGCCCAGCTGCTCCAACGCCCACGAATACGCGTCGGCGAGGTCGACCTTCGCGCCGACGAACTGCTGCGAGAACAGCTCGTAGCGCTCGCGGCCCACGCCGTCGGCCTCGGGCGCGTCCGGCGCCAGATCCTTGCGCAGCCACGCCGAAAACTCGGCCAACGCCGCCTTGGCGTCGGTGGCGGCAGCGGCCCAGGCGCCCTCGTCCTCGCCCTTTTCGGGCGTCGCGAGGTCGTCGAGGTAGCCGCCGGCCTTCGCGAAGTCGTCGGCCTGCTGGGCCACGAGCTCGACCTGGCGGGCGGCGGCGACGCGTCCGCGCGACCGGGCGGCGTCGAGGCTCTCGCGGATCCCCGCCAGCGCGGTCGGCATCGCGGCGATGCGGGCGCGGATGTTGTCGCGCGCCTGGGGCGAATCGGTCGGCATCAGGCCAAACACGTCGCGCAGCGACTGGAACGGCGAGGCGATGTTGTTGAGGTCACCGAGGTACTCGTTGCGCTCGTCCAGCTGCAGCTCCAGGCCCAGCCGCTCACGCAGCGCGGCCGCGGTGACGGCGTCGTTGCCGGTAAAGCCGCCTTCCTGCTGCTCGAGGGCGTCGACGTCGGCAAGCATCTGGCGGATCGCGTCCGTCGCGGCGTCGTAGCCGGCGGGCGACATATCGTCCCAGGTCGCGTCGTTGTCGTGGAGGCCCGCGAAGGTCTGGCCGATCGGCGAGAGGGCGAGCATGTCGTCGTGGAAACGGTCGGCGCGCTGGTCGAGCGCGGTGGGCTCCGTAGGATGGGCTGTAGTCATGAGACCAACCATACGCGAGGAGCTGCCCGTGGGACGCGCCCGCCGCCGCGACGCAACCGGCGACTATGCCCCGATCGACGCCGCGTGCGGCCGCATCGAGGTGCGCGTCGACGGGACGATCGCCACGGTCCTCATCGACCAGCGGCCGTCGTCCGCCCTCGACCTTTCCGACCCGACGCACCTGACGTTCGGATACATGCAGTGGATGGACGCGGTCGTTGCGGCCGCCGGAGGACTGGCCGAGGGCGACGTCGCCCTCCACCTGGGCGGCGCCGGCTGCGCGCTGCCTCGGGCGTGGGCGGCCCGGTACCGCGGATCGCGGCAGGTGACAGCGGAAATCGACCCCGACATGGTGGCCGCGGCCCGGCGCTGGTTCGCCCTGCCCCGCAAACCCGCACTGTCGCTGCGCGTCCAAGACGGCGCCGAGGCGCTGGCCGGTGCACGCGAGGGCGCCTGCCGCGTCGTCGTCCGCGACGCATTCGCCGCCGGCGCGGTGCCCGGGGCGTTGCTCGGCGAAGGATTCTGGAGTCTGGCTCGCCGGGCCGTCGACCCGGCGACCGGCCTCGTCGTCGCCAACTGCGCGGCCGGTTTGGGGCCGTCCCGCGCCGAGGTTGACGTCGCCAAGCGGCACTTCGACTCCGTCGCCCTCGTCGGGCCGGGGCGGGTCCTGCGCGGCGAGGGCGGTGGGAAAGCCGGGAACCTCGTCGTCGTCGCCGCGGTCGGCGAGCTGCCCGAGGACGCGCTGCGGCGCCGACTGGCGAAATGCACCGACCAGGCCGCGCTGTCCGTGCTGAATTAGCCCCGGGGAGGGCGCGTGGGGTTGCTTGCGGCGAGGCTTTGTCTGGGGTTGCGGTGGGCGCGAATGGGGAGGTCACCTGTGCAGACGACCCCGAAACCTGCTGGGTAACCTCCCCATCCGCGCCGGGGTTTTCGTCGGTCCCGTGCCCGCGGCGGTAACCTGAAACCGGCCAGGTGACACGACAAAGGGGAATAGATGCTCACGGACATTGAGATCGCGCGTGCGGCCGAACTGGACGACATCCGCGCCATCGGGCAGAAGCTGGGGATCGACGAGGGCGACCTCGAACTCTACGGCACGACGAAAGCCAAGGTCTCCACCGCCCTCATGGGTCGCGTCGCCGACCAGGAGGACGGCCGATTGGTCCTGGTCACGGCCATTTCGCCGACCAGCGCCGGCGAAGGCAAGTCGACGGTGACGGTCGGCCTCGCCGACTCGCTCGCCGCGGCCGGTAAGCGCGCGGTCGCGTGCCTGCGCGAGCCCTCGATGGGCCCGGTCTTCGGCCGCAAGGGCGGCGCGGCCGGCGGCGGCTACGCCCAGGTTGTCCCGATGGACGACATCAACCTCCACTTCACCGGCGACATGCACGCGATCACCGCGGCGAACAACCTCATGTGTGCGTGCATCGACAACACGCTGTACTGGGGTAACGAGTGGGACCTCGACCCCGACACCGTCGCCGTCCGCCGCTGCATCGACGTCAACGACCGCGCGCTGCGCCAGCTGACCGTCGGCCGCGGCGTCCGCAAGGACCGCGACATCCGCGAGGACGGCTTTGACATCACCGTGGCCAGCGAAATCATGGCGATCCTCTGCCTGGCGTCCGACGCCGACGACCTCAAGGCGCGCCTGGGCCGCGTCCTCGTCGGCTACACCCGTTCGGGCCAGCCGCTGACCGTCCACGACCTCGGTATTGAGGGCGCTCTCGCGATGATCCTCAAGGATGCGGTCAAGCCGAACCTCGTCCAGACCCTCGAGCACACCCCGGCGTTCGTCCACGGTGGCCCCTTCGCCAACATCGCCCACGGCGCGTCCTCGCTGATCGCGACCAAGACGGCGCTGAAGCTCGCAGATTTCGTCGTCACCGAGGCCGGCTTCGGTGCCGACCTGGGCGCCGAAAAGTTCCTCGACATCGTCTCGGCCTTCGGTGGCCTGCGTCCCTCGTGCACGGTCGTCGTCGCGACGGTGCGCGCCCTCAAGATGCACGGCGGTGTCGCCGAGGCCGACCTCGGCACCGAGGACGTCGAGGCCGTCCGCCGCGGCGCCGCGAACCTCGCGCGGCACCTGGAAAGCCTCCAGGCGTTCGGGATGCGCTGCGTCGTCGCGGTCAACCGCTTCGCCACCGACACCGACGCCGAACTGGCTGTGATCAGCGACTTCTGCCGCGAGGCCGGCGTGACGGCCGCGCCCTGCGAGGTTTTCGCCAAGGGCAGCGAGGGTGGGGCCGCTCTTGCCGACGCCGTCATCGCCGCCGCCACCGAGGGCGACCCGGTGGTGCCGAATCGCTGCTACGCCGACGAGGACTCGCTGCTCGACAAGCTCAACGCCGTCGCCCGCCGCTGCTACGGCGCCGACGGTGTCGTCCTCACCGACGAGGCGCAGGCGCAGCTGGCCCGTCTGGAGGAGCTGGGCTACGACCGCCTGCCCGTGTGCGTGGCCAAGACGCCGGCGTCGTTCACCGACGACCCCAAGGTCATGGGCGCCCCCGAGGGCTTCACGATCACCGTCCGCGAGCTGCGCCCCAGCCTCGGTGCCGGCTTCATCGTCTGCCTGACCGGCAAGATCCTCACGATGCCGGGCCTGCCCAAGCACCCGCGCGCCCTCGACATGGACTTGGTCAACGGCGAGGTCATCGGCCTCTCGTAGCGCCCTCGCGGCGAAACGCTCACCGTCCGAGCGAAACGCTCACCTAACGTGTTAGATCTGCCGGATAGCGGACAGAAATGACAATTGAGGTGAGCGTTTCCGGTTTTGGGTGAGCGTTTCGGGGGTGGAGGGTGCCTTGCGGCGCGAATGGGGAGGTCGTCTCGGCAGGCAGACTTCGAAGCCTGCGACGCCGTCCTCCCCATCCGCGCCGGGTCAGTACGGGGGTCTCGCCAGCACCGGCAACCAGCCGTTTACCAGCCGGCGCCGCGCTCGAACGTCGCCTTCGTACCGGAGACCGAGTGCGCCGTGACGGCCGCCTCGAGCTCGGCGTTGCCGGGGATGTCGTTCGCGTCGCGGCCCAGCGGCTTGCCCGTCCGGTCCTTGATCAGGGACACGCCGACCATGCCGATCGCCGTGAAGATGAACAGGTAGGTCGACACCGCCATCGACGTGTGGAACGTCGCCCTCAGCCACGTGGCGATCATCGGCGCGAACGCGCCACCGAGGATCGCGCCGATCGCGTACGCCATGCCGGCGCCGGAGTAGCGGACGCGGGCCGGGAACATCTCGGCGAACATCGCCGACTGCGGGCCGTAGGTCAGGCCCAGGCCCAGCGTCAGCGGCAGCATGCCGAGGGCGATGAGGCCGATCTGGCCGCGGTCAACGAACATGAACAGGGGGAACACCCACAGCAGCTGGAGGACGAAGCCGATCTGGAACGTCCGCACGCGCCCGATCCGGTCGGAAATCCACGCGGCGAACAGGGTCGAGCAGACCCACAGCGCCGACGCGATCGTGATGAGCGTGAGCATGTGCTCGGCGCTGACCCCCAGGCCGCCGGGCCCGGACGTGTAGGCGAGGATGTAGCCGCCGGTCACCATGTATCCGGCGACGCCGTTGCCCATGAACGCGAGGGCGCCGAGGACGACCTGCTTGCCGTTGAACCGGAACAGCTGGACGATCGGCAGGCGCAGCTGGTCTTCCTCGTTGCGGACCTCCTCGAAGATCGGCGATTCCGACACCTTGAGGCGGATGAGCATGCCGACGATGATGAGGACGACCGACAGGAGGAACGGGATCCGCCAGCCCCACGTCGTGAACTGGTCGCGCGAGATGACGTGGACGATCGCGAGGACCGCCGTCGCCGTCAGCATGCCCAGAGGCACGCCGACCTGCGGGAACCCGCCGAACCAGCCGCGGCGCTTCGCCGGCGCGTGCTCGACCGCCATGAGGGCGGCGCCGCCCCACTCGCCGCCGGCCGCGAAGCCCTGGAGGATACGGAGGGCGATGAGGAGGAACGGCGCGGCCATCCCGATCGACGCGTACGTCGGCAGGCAGCCGACGAGGACGGTCGCGCCACCCATGAGCAGCAGCGTCGCCACCATCATCGCCTTGCGGCCGATCTTGTCGCCCAGGTGGCCGGCGACCATGGCGCCCAGCGGGCGGAAGAAGAAGCTGATGCCCACGGTCGCGAACCCGATGAGCTGGGCCAGCACGGTGTTTTCCTTGGCCAGCGGCTCGAAGAACAGGGGACCGAACACGAGGGCGACGGCGTTGGAGTAGATGAAGAAGTCGTACCACTCGACGGTCGTGCCGACGAGGGTGGCGACCGCGACTCTGCGGTCTTCACGGTTGTGGGGGTTAAGGACCAGCTGGGAGCTGGCGGGGGAGGGGGTCGACTGGTGGGTCATGGTGGCTCCTATCAGCGGTGAACGTGAGTCACATATGCGACCATAAACGCGATCGTATACGATTATAACCGTGACGTACGCCACGGTGTCAAGAGATAACGAGGAAAAACCGCGGCGCCCTCGCGCGCGACAACAGCGCCGCGCAGGGCATCGCCGCGACCGACCGCCCGCCTGCCGGGGTGACGCAGGGGGTGACGCCGGCGGTTACGCCTGGGAGTGGTCGGTGGCCAGGTACTGGCGCAGCGTCCGCATTTTGTGCTGCCGGGCCAGCTGCTCGATCTGGTCGGCGTCGCGCTCGCGCATCGCCTGGATGATGGCGTCGTGCTCGTCGACGGAACGGATCGAGTGGACGGGGTCGAACGCAAACTGGCTGCGTCGAATAAAGGTGATGCGGTCCCATTCACGCTCGAGGATGTCGAGCATGCGCTGGTTGGGACACGCCGAGGTAATGATCCGGTGGAACTGCTTGTTGAGGAGCGTCACCTCGCGCGGGTCAAACGCCGAGGTCAGCCGATGCCGCATCCGGTCGTTGACGTTCTGGGCTTCGGCGAGGTCGTCCTCGGTGATGTGTGCCGCGGCCAGCGCGGTGGCATAGCCCTCGAGGACGGCGACGGTCTCCATCGTTTCGGCGTAGACGTGCTTGTCGATCGCCGAGACGACGGCGCCGACGTTGCGTTGGAACGTGACGAGCCCTTCGGCCTCGAGGAGTCGCACGGCCTCGCGTACGGGTACGGGCGACACGCCCTCCTCGCGGGCGATCCGGTCGAGGACGAAACGGTAGCCGGGCGTGTATTTGCCCTGGAGGATCCCCTCGCGCAGCTTCATGTAGACGCGTTCCGACTTGGACATGCCCTCGGCCATCTCAGCCTCCTTGATCGCGACGCCGCCCGGTAGCGGCGCCGGTCCCAGCATAACGGGATGGGGACCGGCCGCCGCCGCCCGGGTGCCACAACGTGGGCTGGTCTACAGCTGCGACCCGACCTTGTAGCCCTTCTCCTCGTCGCCCTTGCGGGTGTACGAGAAGCCGTCGGCGCCGATCGTCACGTCCAGCTCCTTCGGTTCCTGGCGGGCGATGAGCGGCTGCGGATTGCCGTCGAGGTCGAGGACCAGCGAGGCGTCGCGGTACCACGACGGGACGACCTGGTGGCCCCACCAGTCACGCCGCTGGTTGTCGTGGACGTCCCACGTGATCGTCGGGTTGTCGGGGTCACCCGTGTAGTAGTCCTGCGTGTAGATTTCGACGCGGTGCCCGTCGGGGTCGCGCAGGTACAGGTAGAACGCGTTCGAGACGCCGTGACGCCCCGGGCCGCGCTCGATCGCGTCGGACTGGCGCAGGGCGCCCAGCTTGTCGCAAATGTAGAGGATGTTGTGCTTCTCGTGCGTCGCGAACGCGATGTGGTGCATCCTCGGGCCGTCGCCGCCGGTCAGCGCCGTGTCGTGGACGGTGTGCTTGCGCGCGAACCACGCGGCGTAGGTGACGTCCTTGTCGTCCTTGATGTCCTCGGTCCGCTTGAAGCCCAGGTCTTCCAGGTACTTCGAGCCGTTGACGACGTCGGGGAACACCTGGTTGAAGTGGTCGAGGCGGACGAGGGCGCCGGCCGACTGCTTGTCGTAGTCCCAGCACATGCGCGGCACGTGCTCGCACTCGAAGAAGAACTCGTAGGGGAAGCCCAGCGGGTCCTCGACGCGCACGGCGTCGCCGATGCCGTCGACGAAGCCGTCCTTGCGCCGTTCGGTGCGGCAGCCCAGCTCCTTGTAGTAGGCCTCGGCCTTGTCGACCTCTTCGGGGCTGCGGACGCGGAACGCAAACGCGGCGACCGCCGGCGTCGGGCCAACGCGGAGGACGAGGTTGTGGTGGATGAACTCGTCGAAGGTCCGCAGGTAGAGGGCGTCCTCGGTCTCCTTGGTGACGACGAGGCCGAGCGTGTCGACGTAGAACTCACGCGACCGTGCAAGGTCCGACACGATGACTTCCATGTAGGCGCATCGGAGGATGTCCGGGGCAGGCGCGGTCGGGGTGGCGATGGGATCGATTTCGTGCATGATCAGTCTCCTTTGGCTGTGACATCGGTAATCGGGCATTGCCTGTGTAGGCCGCGGCGTGGACGGGCCGCCCACGCCGCGCGGAGGGGTTACGCGGAAGGTCCGCCCAGGCCGAGGTCGTTATCGGCGTAACCGGTGGCGCCAAAGCGAGTGGTGTGCACGTCGCCCAGGCGAATGTGGATAGCTTGCTGGTCGGAATAGAAGTCGAGGGAGCGGTAGCCGCCCTCGTGGCCGAGGCCGGAGGCCTTGACCCCACCGAACGGGGTGCGCAGGTCGCGGACGTTGTGGGAGTTCACCCACACCATGCCGGCCTCGATCCCGTGCGCGAACAGGTGGGCGCGGGTGACGTCCTTCGTCCACACGTAGGCGGCGAGGCCGTACTCGACGCAGTTGGCGAGCTCGAGGGCCTCCTCGTCGGTGTCGAACGGGGTGATGCAGACGACGGGGCCGAAGATTTCCTCCTGGAAGATCCGCGCGTCGCGGTCGACGTCGGCGAACACCGTCGCCTCGAGGTAGTTGCCCTTCTCGAAGCCCGCGGGCCGCTCACCGCCGGCGACCAGGCGCGCCTCTTTCTTGCCGATCTCGACGTAGCTCGTCACCTTGTCGTAGTGCTCGGGGTGGACGAGGGCGCCGATCTCGGTGTCGGGATCCGACGGGACGCCGACCTTGATCTTCTTCGCGCGCTCGGCGTACGCCTCGACGAAGCGGTCGTAAATCGGGCGCTCGACGAGGATGCGCGAGGACGCCGTGCAGCGTTCGCCGTTGAGCGAAAACACGCCGAACAACGTCGAGTCGAGGGCGGCCTCGAAGTCGGCGTCGGCGAAGATGACGGCCGGGGACTTGCCGCCCAGCTCCATCGACATCGCCTTCATCGTCGGCGCGCAGTTCGCGAAGATCACGCGGCCCGTGCCGGCCTCGCCGGTGAACGAGATGAGGTTGACGTCCTCGTGCTTGACGAGGGCGTCGCCCGCCGTCTCGCCGAAGCCGTTGACGAGGTTAAAGACGCCCTCGGGGACGCCGGCGCGCTCCATGATGCCCGCCCACAGCGACGCCGACGCGGGCGTAAACTCGGCGGGCTTGAGGACCAGGGTGCAGCCCGACGCCAGGGCCGGCGCGAGCTTCCACGACTCCTGCATGAACGGCGTGTTCCACGGCGTGATGAGGCCCGCGACGCCCTTCGGCTTGCGGTTGACGTAGTTAATCTGGCGGCCCGGCATCTTGTACGTGTCGTCGCGCTGGGCAACGATGAGGTCGGCGAAGAACCGGAAATTCTCGGCCGCGCGGTTCGCCTGGCCCTTCGCCTGGCGGATCGGCAGACCCGAGTCGCGGCTCTCCAGCGCCGCCAGCTCGGAGTGGACCTTCTCGACCTCGTCGGCGATCCGGTAGAGGATGCGGGCGCGCTCGCGCGGCTGCATCGTGGGCCACGGGCCCTCGTCGAACGCCTTGCGGGCGGCGGCAACGGCGGCATCGACGTCGGCGGCCTTCCCGGAGGCGCACTGGATGTAGGCCTCGTTCGTCGTCGGATCGAGGACGTCGAACATGTCGCCGTCGGCCGAATCGACGAATTGGCCGCCAATGTAGTGCTGGATGTGATCCGGCAACAACCCGGTTGCGTCGGTCATGGGGTCTCCTTCAGTCAGTCGGAACAATCAACAAGTGTCGGGGCGCTGGGCGCCGGGATGTCGGGCGGAGTGACGCCTGCGGGGTTACGCAGTCGGGGCGGGGTGGTCCTTCTCCCACTCGGCGAAGCGTTCCTTCCAGTGGTCGCTTGCCACGGGGAACAGCCCGTCGAGGCTCTCGCCGGCCGCGACCTGTTCGGCGATAAAGCGCTCGCGGTGTTCTTGGGCTTCGGCGTCGGCGAGGACCTCGTTGAGCAGGTCGCGGGGGATGACGATGGCGCCGTCGTCGTCGCCGACGATGATGTCGCCGACGCATACCGTGGCGCCGCCGCAGGCGATCGTCACGTCGTGCTCGTACGGCACGTGCCGGCGCCCGAGGACGGCCGGGTGGCGGCCGTTCGTGAACACCGGCAGGCCGACGCGCTCGACCTCCGCCGAGTCGCGGGCCGCGCCGTCGGTGACGATGCCCGCCGCTCCCAGCGTCTTCGCGCGTAGGGCGAGGATGTCGCCCAGCGTGCCGGCCTCGGTGCAGCCGCGCGCATCCATGACGAGGACGTCGCCTTCGCGCAGCGAGTCGACGACCTGCTTCTGGTGGTTGAATCCGCCACCGAGCTGGGCAAACAGGTCCTTGCGGAACGGCACGTAGCGCAGTGTGCGGGCCGGACCAATAAGGCGTGTGCCCGGGGTGAGCGGCTTGACGCCGTCGATGATCGCCTCGTTGTAGCCGCGCTTGCGCAGCTGCACCGACAGGGTGCCGACGCCGACGTTCTCGAGGCGGCGGCGGACCTCGGGGTCCAGCGGGGCGCGACGGTCGGCCTCGGCCTTGACCGTGCCGATCGGGTAGCCCCACGCGTCCGAACGCTGGGCGTCATCGACCTTCGGGGCGTGGCCGACCTTGGCCAGCGGGGGAGCGGAGACGACCTCGGTGCGCAGGCGGCCCGTCGTCAGGCTGGGATCGTCGAGGCTGAAGACCTCGACCTCGATCGTCTGGCCCGGCTCGGCGACCGATGCGCCGGCGGGGACGCCGGTCATGATCATGTCGCCCTCCTCCAGGGTGAGGAGGCGCGAGAGGTCGGCGATCATCGTCGAGATCGTGAACAGCATCCCGCCCGTGTTGTCGTCCGACACGAGGGCGCCGTCCAGCCACGTCTTGACGCCGATGCGCTTTTCGTCGAGTTTACGCGCATCCAGCAGCGTGGGGCCGACGGGGGAGTAGCCGTCGCCCGACTTCGAGCGGACGTTCGAGCCGCGGTCGGCGTACCGCATGTCGTGGAGGCCGAGGTCGTTCGCCGCGGTCACCCAGCCGACGTGGCTCCACGCGTCCTCGACGCTGATGTTGCGCCCGGGCGTGCCGATGACGACGGCGACCTCGCCCTCGAAGCCCACGAGCTCGCAGCCTTCGGGACGGGCGACGGTGCCCGAGCCGGTCAGCGACGAGGGCGCCTTAAAGAAGTACGACGGGTTGGCCGGCGTGCGGCCGCGCTGCGCGGCGCGCGAGGCGTACGAGAGGTGAACGGCGAAAATCTTGCCGGGGCGATGGCCAATGGTGGCGGTTACAGGATCCATGTCAGTCCTTCCCGTGGGAGTCGACGTCGTCTCTCTCGGATTAATCATACATTCAATCGTATATGATTGACTCCAGCCTACGGGGTCGACCAGGCGGCGTCAAGAGGAACGGCGAAGTTCTCTCTGGCGGATTGCGTGTGGTCGGGATGCGTGAAGGGCCTGGCCGGGGCGGTTGGCTCGCGGGGGCTGGCGCGTTATCGAGGAAATCATATACGATTAGTGGGAGGTTCGGCACCGTCGCCGACCCCCCCAGCCTTCAGGCCCGAAAGGATCCCCCGCATGTCCTATCCGACCTCGCTCTTTATCGACGGCACCTGGCGGCCGTCCGCGACCGGCCAGACCTTCCCCGTCGTCAACCCCGCCACCGAGGACGTCCTCGCCGAGGTCGCCTCGGCGTCGCCCGCCGACGGCATGGCCGCCCTCGACGCCGCCCACCGCGCCGCCGAATCCTGGGCCGAGACCCCCGTGCGCGTCCGCGCCGACTACCTCGCCCGCGCCTTCGACGCCGTCACCGCCCGCGCCGACGACTTCGCCCGCTGCATGACCCTCGAGATGGGCAAGCCCCTCGACCAGGCATACGCCGAGGTCACCTACGGCGCCGAATTCTTGCGCTGGTTCGCCGAATCCGCGCCCCACGCCCACGGCGCCAGCTACCCCACCCCCGAGGGCGGCGTCCACGTCCTCACCCTCAAGCGCCCCGTCGGGCCGTGCCTCTTCATCACGCCGTGGAACTTCCCCCTCGCCATGGCCACCCGCAAGATCGCGCCGGCGCTCGCGGCCGGCTGCACGTGCGTCCTCAAGCCCTCCGACGCGACCCCGCTGACGTCGCTCCTGCTCGCCGAGGTGTTCGACCAGATCGGCCTGCCCGCCGGCGTCGTCAACGTCGTCCCGACCGCGGACACGCCGCCGATGACCGGCCCGATGATCGCCGATCCCCGGCTGCGGAAGATCTCGTTCACCGGCTCGACCGGCGTCGGGCGGGCCCTGCTGCGCGAGGCCGCCGAAAACGTCCTCCGCACCTCGATGGAATTGGGCGGCCTGGCGCCGTTTATCGTCTTCGAGGACGCCGACCTCGCCCTCGCCGTCGACGCCGCGATCGCGACGAAGATGCGCAACATGGGCGAGGCCTGCAACGCGTCCTCGCGCTTCTACGTCCACCGGTCGCTGCAGGCCGAGTTCACGTCGCGCCTGGCCGACGCGTTCGCCGCGATGACCGTCGGCGACGGGATGGCCGAGGGCGTCGACGTCGGCCCGATTATCTCGGCGAAGCAGCGCGACCATGTCGCCGACCTCGTCGACCGGTCGGTCGCCGCGGGCGGCATCCTGCGCTGCGGCGGCCAGGTCCCCGAGGGCGCCGGCTACTTCTACCCGCCGACCGTGATCGGCGACGTCGCGCCCGACAACCCGCTCATGCGCGAGGAGGTCTTCGGCCCCGTCGCCGCCATCTGCGGCTTCGACGACGAGGACGAGGTCGTCCGCTACGCCAACGACACCGAGTTCGGCCTCGCCGGCTACGTCCACACCCGCGATATCGGCCGGATCATGCGGCTGGCCCGCCGCCTCGAGGTCGGGATGCTCGGCGTCAACTCCGGGACCATCTCGAACGCCGCGGCGCCCTTCGGCGGCGTCAAAGCGTCGGGCCTGGGCCGCGAGGGTGGCCTCGAGGGCATCGACGAGTTCGAAGAGACGATCTACGTCGGCCTCCCGCGGTAGCCTCCGCGAAAAAACCGAAACGCTCACCTAAAATGTCGATCCTGTCCGGTATCCGGCAGTTTTAACACGTTAGGTGAGCGCTTCGCGTAAGAGGGCGGCTCTAGCCGCCGAGCGTCGGCAGGTAGTCGTCCGCCAACTTCTCGCTGGCCCTCGCCAGCAGCGTGACGTCCGCCCCCACGAGGACGAAGTCCGCCCCAGCCTCGAAATACCGCCTGGCCATCTCCGGGTTAAACGCGTTCGTCCCCACCGGCTTGCCCGCGCGGTGGCCCGCCTCGATGCAGGCGAGCACCCGCTCGACGACGGCCTCGTCCTCGGCCTGACCCAGCAGCCCGAGGTCGCCCGCCAAATCCGCCGGCCCCACGAAGAGGGCGTCGACGCCCTCGACCGCCGCGATCTCGTCGACGTTCTCGCAGGCCTGGCCCGACTCGATCTGGAGGATCAGCGAAATCGTCTCGCGCGCCCTCGCCAGGTAATTCGGCACGCGATTCCACCGCGACGCCCGCGCCAGCGCCGACCCGACACCGCGCACGCCCTCCGGCGGATAGGTGACGCGCGCGACGGCGGCGCGCGCCTGCTCGGCCGTGTGCACCATAGGGACCAACAGGTTAACGACACCGAGGTCCAGGAACTGCTTGATGAGGCGTTCGTCGTTGTACGGCACCCTGACGATCGTCGTCGCCGGGTACGCCGCGCACGCGTGCAGCTGCGGCAACAGTGTCGAGAGGTCATTCGGCGAATGCTCGGCGTCGATCAGCACGTAGTCGAGGCCGGATCCCGCGCAAATCTCCGCGGCGATCGGCGAGGCCGAACACACCCACATGCCGGCCAGCGGGCGCCCCGCCTCGGCCAGGTGGGCGATCAGCGTGCGAGAAGTGCTCAGTTGAACTGGCATGTCACCGTCCCCATTCGCCCGTAGTCGGCGACCACCGAGTCGCCCTCGTAGACCCACATCGGCCGCGTGAACGACCCGGCGAGGATGATCTCGCCGGCGTGCAGGTGGTCGCCGTGCGGCGCGATCTTGTTCGCCAGCCACGCGACGCCGTTCGCCGGATGCCCGAGGACGCCGCCGGCCACGCCCGTCTCCTCGATCGTCTGGTTGCGGTAGAGCATCGCGCCGACCCAGCGCAGATCCAGCTGGTCGACCCGCATCGGGCGGCCGCCGACGACCATCGCGCCCATCGCCGCGTTGTCGGCGATCGTGTCGACGATCGTCCGGCCCTCCATCTCGATGCGCGAGTCGAGGATCTCGAGCGCCGGCGTCACCCATTCGGTCGCGTCGAGGACGTCGAACACCGTCGCCGCGGGCCCGGTGACGTCCTTCCCGAGGACGAACGCCAGCTCGACCTCGATGCGGGGGTGGGTGTAGCGGCCCCAGTCGACCTCGCAGCCCGACTCGAAGACCATGTCGTCGAAAATGACCCCGTAGTCGGGCTCGGTGATGCCCGTGGCGTCCTGCATGGCCTTCGACGTCAGGCCGATCTTGCGGCCGACGAGCGTGCGCCCGGCGTCGCGGGTCCGCTGGGCCCACAGCCGCTGGACGGCGTACGAGTCGGCGACCTCCATGCCGTCGAAACGCTTGGTGAGCAGGGGGATCGGGGTGCGGGTGCGATGGGCCTCGAGGAGGTCATCGGCGATACGGGTGATCTGCGAGTCGGTGAGCATAACGCCTCCTTGGGTCTGCTACGGGATACATAATCCTATCCGAAATCATACACGATCCGCCGTCTCGGGGGAGGGGCTGCGGAAAAGTCGCCCAAACTCTTGGCATCCTATCTGGAAGCATATATGATCGTGCTGGTAGATCACCCCACAAGGTTGTGAGGAGCGACCATGCAGCAATTTCACCACTACGGGTATGTGTCGACGGATCCGCGGGTCAAGCCCGCCGCCGGAGTCGGCCTCGAGGAACGCCCCGACACCCTGCCCACCGAACTCGACGTCCTCATTGTGGGGTCCGGCCCCGCGGGAATGCTCATGTTCTCGCAGCTGGCGGACTTCCCGACGGTGCGGACGGCCATGATTGAAAAGCGCGAGGGCCGTCTGGTCCTCGGCCACGCCGACGGCGTCCAGCAGCGCAGCGTCGAGACGTTCCAGGCGTTCGGCTTCGCCGAGGAAGTCAAAGCCGAGGCCTACCGGATCACCGAGACGTCCTTCTGGAAGCCGGATCCGGACAACCCCGACCACATCGTCCGCACGACGCGCACGCCCGACGACCCCATGGGGATCTCGGAGTTCCCCCACCTCATCATCAACCAGGCGCGCATCCTCGACTACTTCCGCGAGCGCGCCGAACGCTACTCGCCGGCCCGCTTGAAGCCGTATTACGGCTACGAGTTCGTCGACCTCGAGTTTGACGAGGGCGCCGAGTATCCGGTGCTGGCGACGGTGGCGCACGTGGGTGGCGACCACGATGGTGAGCAGTTCACCGTGCGGACGAAGTACCTGTTCGGCGGGGATGGTGCGCATTCGCGGGTGCGTCGGGCGATCGGTGCCCGCCACCTGGGCAAGGCACAGATGCATGCGTGGGGCGTCATGGACGTCCTGTCGAACACCGACTTCCCGGACATTCGTAACAAGGCGATCATCCAGTCGACGCACGGCTCGATCCTCCACATTCCCCGCGAGGGCGGCTACCTCGCCCGCATCTACGTCGACCTCGGCGATCAGACGCAGGCCGACCACCACAAGGTGCGCGAGACCCCGATCGAGGAGATCATCCGCCGCGCCAACGCGATCCTCTCGCCTTACACGCTCGACGTCCGCGAGGTCGCCTGGTGGTCCGTCTACGAGGTGGGTCACCGCGTGACCGACCGGTTCGACGAGATCCCGGTCGAGGAGGCCGGCACCCGCGACCCGCACGTCTTTATCGCCGGCGACGCGTGCCACACGCACTCGGCGAAGGCGGGGCAGGGGATGAACGTGTCGATGCAGGACGCCTTTAACCTGGGCTGGAAGCTCGGGCATGTCCTCACCGGCCGCGCGCCCGGCTCACTGCTGGGAACCTACACGGCCGAGCGGCAGCAGATCGCCCAGGACCTCATCGACTTTGACTCGCGCTGGTCGTCGATGATGGTCAAGGAAGAGGACGGCTTGAGCATCGAGGACTTCTACGTCCAGACCGCGGAGTTCCCGGCCGGCTTCATGACGCAGTACCGCCCTTCGGTCCTCACCTTCGGCGACTCGGCGACCGACCTCGCCAAGGGTTTCCCGCTGGGCAAGCGCTTCAAGTCGGCCGAGGTCGGCCGCCGCTGCGACGCGAACCCCAAGCAGCTGGGCCATCTCCACGAGGCCGACGGGCGCTGGCGGATCTACGCGTTCGCCGACTCGGCGCCCGCCGAGGCCAAGGATTCGGTGCTGCGCGCGTGGGCCGAGTGGATGGCGTCGAACGACCGCTCGCCGATCCTTACGACCCGCCGCGAGGGCGACGACCTCGACGCCCTCTTTGACGTCAAGGTCATCTATCAGCAGGATCACCACGACATCGACCCCAACGACGTGCCCGACCTGTTTAAGCCGGTCACGGGGCCGCTGGGGCTCATCAACCTCGAAAAAGTCTTCGGGATTACCGAGGACGTCGACATCTTCGCCGAGCGCGAGATCGACCGCGGCGGCGTCGCCATCGCCGTGCGCCCCGACATGTATGTCGCGGCGATCGTCCCGCTCAGTGAACCCGAGCGGCTCGCCGACTTCTTCGAGGGGATCTACCCGGCCTAGGAGGCCACCCAGACCGCAGGCGAGGGCGCGACAATCCCCTCCAACGAGGGAGCGAGAGATCTCGGTATTCCCTTGGCGCCCCTGGCCTGTGTTGGGTCTTCGGACCCCCGGAACGCTCACCCCATCGGCTATCGATTCCCGGTTATCGGGCAGAAATGGCGAACGGGGTGGGCGTTTCGCGATTGTGTGACATGAGTCCCCTCACACCGGGGCGTCCTCACATTGACCCGACCGGCCCATTCCCCCTAGAGTTGTCGGCGGTGCCCGCGTCGGCGGGCCCCTTTTCAGCTGCCCAAGGTGGCAGCAGCGGGCTCCCTCCGTCGGAGCTCCGGACGTCTTTTCAAGGCGGGCCGGCCCCTGGCGGTGACGTGTGCCCGCTTCAAGGGGCCCACACAATGCTTCCAATCGGCTCGGCGTGGACAAAAAGTTCCGAGAAGGTAGCAGTCAAAAGAAAGACGGAAAAGTAGTGCCTACTATTCAGCAGCTCGTCCGCAAGGGGCGCAGCTCGAAGGTCGCGAAGTCCAAGACTCGCGCCCTGAAGGGCTCGCCGCAGCGTCGTGGCGTGTGCACGCGCGTGTACACGACCACCCCGAAGAAGCCGAACTCGGCCCTCCGTAAGGTCGCGCGTGTGCGTCTGTCCTCGGGTATCGAGGTCACCGCGTACATTCCCGGCGAGGGCCACAACCTCCAGGAGCACTCGATCGTGCTCGTCCGCGGTGGTCGTGTGAAGGACCTGCCCGGTGTGCGTTTCCACATCGTTCGCGGCTCGCTGGACACGCAGGGTGTGCGTGACCGCCAGCAGGGCCGTTCCAAGTACGGCGCGAAGAAGGAGAAGAAGTAATGCCTCGTAAGGGCCCCGCTCCCAAGCGCCCGCTCGCAGTCGACCCGGTCTACGAATCGACCCTGGTCTCGCAGCTCGTCAACCGCGTTCTCCTCGACGGCAAGAAGTCGCTGGCCGAGCGCATCGTCTACAACGCCCTCGAGGGCGTCCGCGAGAAGACGGACCAGGATCCGGTCGTCGTCCTCAAGCGGGCTCTCGACAACATTCGCCCCGCCCTCGAGGTGCGTTCGCGCCGCGTCGGTGGTGCGACCTACCAGATCCCCGTTGAGGTTCGTCCGTCCCGCGCCACGACGCTGGCGCTGCGCTGGCTGGTCGACTACTCGCGCGAGCGCCGCGAGAAGACGATGACCGAGCGTCTGATGAACGAGATCCTCGATGCCTCCAACGGCCTGGGTGCCGCGGTCCGCCGTCGCGAGACCACGCACAAGATGGCCGAGTCCAACAAGGCGTTCGCGCACTACCGCTGGTAGTCGTCGCGGAAATCGATTCTCCACTTTCGAGATTAAGGACGATTTGTGGCACTTGAAGTTCTCAAGGACCTGAGCAAGGTTCGCAACATCGGCATCATGGCGCACATCGATGCCGGTAAGACCACCGTCACCGAGCGCGTGCTCTACTACACCGGTATCAACTACAAGATCGGTGAGACGCACGACGGCGCTGGCACGATGGACTGGATGGAGCAGGAAAAGGAGCGCGGCATCACCATTACGTCGGCCGCGACGACCTGCTTCTGGAAAGAACACCAGATCAACATCATCGACACGCCCGGCCACGTCGACTTCACGGTCGAGGTTGAGCGTTCGCTGCGCGTCCTCGACGGCGCGGTTGCGGTGTTCGACGGCAAGGAAGGTGTGGAGCCGCAGTCCGAGACGGTGTGGCGCCAGGCCGACAAGTACAACGTTCCGCGCATCTGCTTCATCAACAAGATGGACAAGCTGGGCGCCAACTTCTACTACTCGGTGCAGACGATCCGCGATCGCCTCCACGCCGAACCGGTCTGCATCACGCTGCCGATCGGCGCCGAGAACGACTTCGACGGCGTCATCGACCTGCTGTCGATGAAGGCGATCCGCTTCCCGGAGAAGGACGAGCAGGGCAACGACACCCTCGGCGCCGTCGTCGTCGAAGAGGACATCCCGGCCGACCTGGCCGACCGTGCCGCCGAGTACCGCGAGATCCTCGTCGAGAAGGCCGCCGAGGGCTCGGAAGAGCTCATGGAGACCTACCTCGAGAACGGCGACCTCACGGTCGACGAGATCAAGCTCGGTATCCGCACCCAGACGCTGGCCGGCGAGGTCTACCCGGTCTACGCGGGTTCGGCCTTCAAGAACAAGGGCGTCCAGCCGATGCTGGACGGCGTCATCTCGTTCCTCCCGTCGCCGATCGACGTCCCCGACGTCGAGGGCCACCCGGTCGGGGATGAGGAGACGGTGATCACCCGCAAGGCCAGCGAGGACGAACCGTTCTCGGCCCTCGCCTTCAAGGTTGCCGCCCACCCGTTCTACGGCAAGCTCACCTACATCCGCGTCTACTCCGGCAGCGTCGAGCAGGGCGCCACCGTCATGAACGCCACCAAGGGTCGCCGCGAGCGCATCGGCAAGATGTTCCAGATGCACTCGAACAAGGAGAACCCGGTCGAGGTCGCCCACGCCGGCAACATCTACGCGTTCATCGGGCTCAAGGACACGACGACGGGTGACACGCTGTGCGCCCAGGACAAGCAGATCATCCTCGAGTCGATGACCTTCCCGGATCCGGTGATCCACGTCGCCATCGAGCCGAAGACGAAGGCCGACCAGGAAAAGCTGGGTGTCGCGATCCAGAAGCTGGCCGAGGAAGACCCGACGTTCACGGTGAACCTCGACAACGAGACCGGCCAGACCGTCATCGGCGGTATGGGCGAGCTCCACCTCGACGTCCTCGTCGACCGTATGAAGCGTGAGTTCCACGTCGAGGCCAACGTCGGTGCGCCGATGGTTGCCTACCGCGAGACGATCCGCAAGAAGGTCGAGAACGTCGAGTACACGCACAAGAAGCAGACCGGTGGTTCGGGCCAGTTCGCGAAGGTTCAGGTGACCTTCGAGCCGCTGCCCACCGACGCCGAGGAAACGTACGAGTTCGTCAACCAGGTCACTGGTGGGCGTATCCCGCGCGAATACATTCCGTCGGTCGACGCCGGTATTCAGGACGCCATGGAGTCCGGTGTTCTCGCCGGCTACCCGATGGTTGGCATCAAGGCGACGCTGCTTGACGGCGCCTACCACGAAGTCGACTCGTCGGAAATGGCGTTCAAGATCGCCGGTTCGATGGTCCTGAAGGAGGGCGCCAAGCGTGCCAAGCCGGTTCTTCTCGAGCCGATCATGGCCGTCGAGGTCCGTACTCCGGAAGAGTACATGGGCGATGTCATGGGCGACCTCACGTCGCGTCGTGGCACCATCCAGGCCATGAATGACGTCAACGGCGTCAAGGAAGTCCAGGCGAAGGTTCCGCTGTCGGAGATGTTCGGTTACGTCGGTGATCTGCGGTCGAAGACCCAGGGTCGCGCGGTGTACACCATGCAGTTCGATAGCTACGATGAGGTTCCGCGCAACGTTGCGGAAGAAATCATCGCGAAGTCCCGGGGCGAGTGATTGATACGGGTGTGGTGACACACACCTCACCCTCTTCCCCAAGTGAAAGACAAAAACCCGTAGGAAATCGCTCGCCAGTGGGTGTTAGGATCTGAAGGCGAGAGACAACTACCCGAGTCCAGGAGGACACAACAGTGGCTAAGGCCAAGTTTGAACGCACCAAGCCGCACGTCAACGTCGGCACCATCGGTCACGTTGACCACGGCAAGACGACGCTGACCGCGGCGATCACCAAGGTGCTTCACGACAAGTACCCCGATCTCAACGAGTTCACCCCGTTCGACCAGGTCGACAACGCTCCTGAAGAGCGCGACCGTGGCATCACGATCAACGTTTCGCACGTCGAGTACGAGACCGAGAAGCGTCACTACGCTCACGTTGACGCCCCCGGCCACGCCGACTACATCAAGAACATGATCACCGGTGCGGCCCAGATGGACGGCGCGATCCTCGTTGTCGCCGCCACCGACGGCCCGATGGCCCAGACGCGCGAGCACGTTCTGCTCGCCCGCCAGGTGGGCGTCCCGGCGATCCTCGTCGCCCTCAACAAGGCCGACATGGTCGACGACGAAGAGATGCTCGAACTGGTCGAGGAAGAGGTCCGTGACCTCCTCTCGTCCCAGGGCTTCGACGGCGAGAACGCTCCGGTTATCCGCGTTTCGGCGCTCAAGGCGCTCGAGGGCGACCCGAAGTGGACGAAGGCGATCGAGGACCTCATGGACGCGGTCGACACCTACATCCCGGAGCCGCAGCGCGACCTCGACAAGCCGTTCCTCATGCCGATCGAGGACGTCTTCACGATCACCGGTCGTGGCACGGTCGTCACCGGCCGTATCGAGCGTGGCAAGCTGGCCCTGAACTCCGAGGTCGACATCCTCGGTATCCGCGAGCCGCAGCACACGACGGTCACCGGCATCGAGACCTTCCACAAGTCGCAGGACGAGTGCCAGGCTGGCGACAACTCCGGCCTGCTGCTGCGCGGCATCAAGCGCGAAGAGGTCGAGCGTGGCCAGGTTGTCTGCGCCCCGGGTTCGGTCACGACGCACACGAAGTTCGAGGGCCAGGTCTACATCCTCAAGAAGGAAGAGGGCGGCCGTCACAAGGCGTTCTTCTCGAACTACCGTCCGCAGTTCTACTTCCGCACCACCGACGTCACGGGCGTTATCACGCTGCCCGAGGACACGCAGATGGTTATGCCCGGCGACACCACGGAGATCACGGTTGAGCTCATTCAGCCGATCGCCATGGAGGTCGGCCTCGGCTTCGCTATCCGCGAGGGTGGCCGCACGGTCGGTTCGGGCCGTGTGACGAAGATCGATCTGTGATCGTCACCTAGGGTCAACCTAGTCTAAAACAGGGGCGGACCTGCTCATTCAGAGCAGGTCCGCCCCTGTTCCTGTGGGCACTTCTGCGCGACGCGTGTACGATGCTGGAAGACAGCGTCATGAGTTGGCAGTGTTGCGTGGTGCCATCGGCAGAATGGAGTTGACGCATGATTTCCCCCGGAATCCCCAGCAGCTTCTTCCATCGGCTCGTCGAGCCGGCTAAGGAGTACGGTGGGCAGCAGGCGACGTCGGTCCAGGTGTGGACGGGCCGACCGCTGGCGACATTCCAGGAGGCGGCCCCCCTCGACGTGTTGCGGGCCGTCGACGCCGCCCGCGCCGGGCAACAGGAATGGCTCAAGCTGTCGATGGATGCCAGGTGGCGGATTGTCCGCCGCTACGCCGGCCTCATCTCCCGGCACCGCGAAAGGCTCGTCCGCCTCCTCCAGGTCACCGGCGGGCAGTCCCGGTTCGACGCGTTTGACCAGTTCGAGGACGCCTACAACTCGGCCATGCAGTTCTCGCAGGCCATGCGGCGCGCCATGGCGCCGGACACCCACTATGGCTCGATCCCGCTGATCTCGACGGTGCGCCGCGAGTACATGCCGCTCGGCGTCATCGCGATCTTTACGCTGGCCGACTATCCGATCTCGTACGGCCCGGTCGACGTCCTCCCGATCATCGTGGCCGGCAACGGCGTCGTCCAGTTCGTCCCCAACCAGGCCTATCCCGCGGCGATGGCGATGCGGGAGCTGGCGATCGCGGCCGGCGTGCCCAACGACATGTGGTAGGTCATGCCGTCGCATTCGCGGCGCCTAGGCATCGACCACATCCCGCTGTTCGACCACATCACCTACATCGGCAACACGGCCAAGGGCGTGTCAGTCATGCAGGACGCCCACGACGCCTCCGCGTCGACGTCGATGTTCATGTCGGTCCTCAACCCGTCGGTCGTGTGCGCCGACGCCGACCTCGCGACGGCCGTGCGGTCCGTCGCCTACCAGTCGTTCATGAACGCCGGGCAGTCGTTGGTCCACATCGAGAAGGTCTACGTTGCCGCGGAGGTGTACGACCAGTTCATGCTGCGGCTGAAGTCGCTGGTCGAACGGCGCATCGTCGTCGGCGCCCGCTACGACCACCGCGCGACGATGGGGTCGCTGTACTCCCAGGATCGCCTCGACCGGCTGGTCGCCCACATCGACGACGCCCTCGTGTGCGGGGCCGACCTCGTGACCGGCGGCAAGGCGAGGCCCGACATCGGCCCGTGGTTCCACGAGCCGACGATCCTCGCCAACGTCCCCCACCACGCCCTCGCGTGGGACGAGGAAACCTATGGGCCTCTGCTCATCGTCGAACGGTTCACCGACCTGGACGAGGTCCTCGACGAGCTGCGGCAGACGCAGTACTGCTCGGGCCTCCAGCTCATCACCAGCGACTTCGCCAAGGCGCGGCGCATCAGCAAGTCGGTTCCCGCGGGCCTCGTCGCCATTAACGACGGCTACCACTCGGTGTGGGGCGCATGGAACGCGCCGGTCCAGGGCTGGCGTGATTCGGGCACGGGCGTGCGCCACGGCTGGCCGGCCGTGCGCCAATACACGCGGTCGATGATCACGTCGCGCTCGTACGGCTACACGGGCGAGCCCCACGAGAACATGTCCCTGGAAAACTGGGAGAAGCTCTCGTGGAGGATCCTCAGGTTCTGCGACCACTTCCACACCTACTAGGCACCCCAGCCCGCCCTCGCCATGTGATAGCGCTCACTGTCCGGTGGGGAGTGCTCGGTTTGTCCGGCGGCTTCGCGCCGCGTCCCTACCCGTGGCCTGCGAGGATGACCTTACCCGCCCGTCGCTCTCGCCATGGCCCTGGCGTCGGTCCGGCCGTGTGCCCCGGACCACGTTCCGGTATCCGCTATGTGAGTATTCCTCTTTTGCTACCCTGACTGAACATCAGGGTCACATTTGCCCAGCCCCCAGGCAGAGAGGAAGCGACGATGAGGTCGACGGGAATACCCCTTGAATTCTTAGACTCGCTCGTCGCGCCCGCCCGAGCGTTTTCCGGGCCGCAGACCCACGCCGACGAGATCTGGACCGGTCGGCCGCTCGTCACCTTTAACGAAGCCTCCCCGGCCGACGTCGCCCGTGCCGTCGAGCGGGCTCGCGAGGGGCAGCGCCAGTGGGCGGAGTTGCCCCGTGAGACGCGGTGGCGCTCGGCGAACCGCTTCGCCCGGCTGGTCCAGCACCACCGCGAGAAGATCATCCGCATGGTGCAGGTGTTCTGTGGCTCGTCGCGCTACGACGCGTTCGACCAGTGGGCCGACATGATCAACTCGCCGCTCCAGCACGCCTCGGCCCTCCCCAAAGTGTCGCGTGGCCAGCGGAATTGCGGCGCCCTTCCGCTCGTCACGACAGTGTGGCAGCACTACATGCCGATGGGGGTCATCGGGTTCTTCACGCTGGGCGACTACGGCCTCTCGTATGGCGCCGCCGACGTGTTCCCCGCGATCGTCGCCGGGAACGGCATTGTTCAATTCGTTCCCAACCAGGCCTATCCGGCCGCCGAAGCCACCCGCCAGCTGGCGATCGCCGCCGGCGTGCCAGCCGCCATGTGGCAGGTCATCCCCTCACATTCGCGGCAGTTGGGGATCGACCACATCGACCTCTTCGACCACATCACCTACTTCGGGAACACGGCGCGCGGCGTCTCGCTCGTCCAACGGGCCCAGGACGCCGGGGTCGGGACGACGACGTTCATGTCGGTGAAGAACCCGGCGATCGTCTTTGCCGACGCCGACATGGAAACCGCGGTCCGCTCGGTCGCCTGGCAGGCCTTCATGAACGCCGGGCAGTCGTCGGTTCACACCGAAAAGGTCTACGTCGCCGACGCCGTGTACGACACCTTCGTCTCCCAACTGCGGTCCCTCATCGAGCGGCGCATCGTCGTCGGGGCCCGCTACGACCACATGGTGACGATGGGGTCGCTCTATTCGCAGGAGCGCTTCGAGCGCACCGCCCTCCACGTCTCCGACGCCGTCGCGTGCGGCGCGCAGGTCGTCACGGGAGGGCATACGCGCAGCGACCTCGGCCCGTGGTTCTTCGAGCCAACCGTATTGACCGACGTGCCCCACGACGCCCTCGTGTGGGATGAAGAAACGTACGGGCCGGTCCTCGTTGTCGAGCGTTTCACCGACTCCGCCGTCGTCAAGGCAGAGATCCAACGGTCGCAGTACTGCAACTGCGTCCAGGTGTTCACCGCCGACATGGACCTGGCCCGCCGGGTCAGCCACGCCATCATCGCCGGCGTCGTCATGATCAACGACGGCTACCACATGACGTGGGGCGCATGGAACGCGCCGATTCAGGGGTGGCGCGACTCCGGGACCGGGGTCCGCCACGGGTGGCCTGCCGTCGCCCAATACACCCGTTCGATGCTCACGTCACGCTCCGACGTGACGACGGGCGAGCCGATGGAGTTCATGGCGCTCGACACGTGGGAGAAACTCGCGACTTTTGCGCTGCGCGTCATGGGCGAGGTCCAGCGATACTGAGCGGGGGGGCGGCGCGACACGCCCGGATGCGGGGACGTGGGAGCCTTCACACGACCTCGACTAGATTTCCTTGTCCGGGCGTTGCTAGAGTGGTTCCTCGGCTCCGTAAGTTTCCTTTCGTGCCCGTCGTGGGCACGGTTTGGGCTTGCGGCTCACCCGCCCTCTTGGCGGGCGGGCGGCGTCAGCCAGCCACATCCCGGATCGTTCATCCGAGCGCGCGCAGCAGCAGTTGCCGACACGCCCGGAAGCGGGGACCGGGGAAGAGAACCAGAAGAAGAAGGGTAGAACGGCATGGCGGGACAGAAGATCCGCATCCGGCTGAAGTCGTACGACCACGAGGTCATCGACTCCTCAGCTCGCAAGATCGTGGATACGGTCCAGCGCGCCGGCGCCACCGTTGTGGGTCCGGTGCCCCTCCCGACCGAAAAGAACGTGTACTGCGTTATTCGGTCGCCGCACAAGTACAAGGACAGCCGCGAGCACTTTGAGATGCGTACGCACAAGCGGCTGATCGACATCATCGACCCGACGCCCAAGGCAGTCGATTCGCTCATGCGCCTCGACCTGCCCGCTGACGTCAACATCGAGATCAAACTCTGAGGAACTGCGCAATGAGCACAGATACGAAGCAGGCTGCCGCAGTGCCGGTTAAGGCACTTCTCGGCCGCAAGCTCGGCATGACGCAGGTCTGGGATGAGGACGGTAAGCTCATCCCGATCACCGTCGTGCAGGTTGATAAGAACGTCGTCTCGCAGATTCGTACTGTCGAGAACGATGGGTATGAAGCGATCCAGATTGCGTTTGGCGAGATCGACAAGCGCAAGGTCACGAAGCCTCTGGCTGGCCACTTCGAGAAGGCCGGTGTCGCCCCCAGGCGTCACCTCGTCGAGGTCCGCACCTCCGATGCCGGCGAGTACTCGCTCGGCCAGGAGCTGGCGGCCGACACCTTCGAGGTTGGCGCCAAGGTCGACGTGACCGGTACGACCAAGGGCAAGGGCTTCGCCGGCGTCATGAAGCGTCACGGCTTCGCCGGTGTCTCCGCGTCGCACGGTGCCCACCGCAACCACCGCAAGCCGGGTTCGATCGGCGCGTGCGCCACGCCTGGCCGCGTGTTCAAGGGCCTGCGTATGGCGGGTCGCATGGGTAACCAGCGTCGTACCATCCAAAACCTTACGGTCCAGGCTGCCGACGTCGACAAGGGCGTCCTCCTGCTCACGGGCGCCATCCCCGGCCCCAAGGGCGGCATCGTGCTGGTCCGTACCGCAGTGAAGGGTGCGTGATCATGAGCCTGAACATTGACGTGTTGGACGTCGACGGCAACGTCACCGAGTCGGTTGACCTGCCCGCCGAGATTTTCGACGTCGAGCTCAACATTCCGCTGATGCACCAGGTCGTCGTCGCGCAGCTCGCGGCTGCCCGCCAGGGCACGCACTCGACGAAGACCCGTGGCGAGGTTCGCGGCGGTGGCCGCAAGCCGTGGCGCCAGAAGGGCACCGGTCGCGCCCGCCAGGGCTCGATCCGTGCGCCGCAGTGGCGTGGCGGTGGCGTTGTCCACGGCCCCAAGCCCCGCGACTACTCGCAGCGGACCCCCAAGAAGATGAAGGCTGCCGCGCTGCGCAGCGCCCTGTCGGATCGCGCCCGCAACGGCCGCATCCACGCGGTGACCGCGTTCATCGGTGGCGAGAAGCCGTCGACCAAGGCCGGCCGCGTCGCGCTCGAGCGTGTCGCCGACCAGCGCAAGGTCCTCGTCGTCCTCGGCCGGACCGATGATCAGATTCAGGGCCTGTCGGTGCGTAACCTCCCGCAGGTTCACCTGCTGTTCGCCGACCAGCTGAACACGTACGACGTTCTGAACGCTGAAGACGTCGTGTTCACCAAGACGGGTCTTGACGACTTCCTGGGCCGCGGCCGCAAGTCCGAAGAGGAGGCGTAAAGCATGAGCCTGGAAAAATCCAAGAACCCGCGTGACGTCATCATCCGGCCCATCGTGTCGGAAAAGGCGTACGGCCTCATTGACAACGGTAAGTACACGTTCGAGGTTGCTCCCGACGCGAACAAGACCGAGATCCGCGTGGCCATCGAGGCGATCTTCGACGTCAAGGTCGACAAGATCAACACGATCAACCGCCAGGGCAAGCGCGTCCGTACCCGCACGGGCTACGGCAAGCGCAAGGACACCAAGCGCGCCATCGTCTCGCTTCGCGAAGGCACCATCGACATTTTCGGCGAGACGGTCGCCTAAGGGGTGGAGTGAACAATGGCAATTCGTAAGTACAAGCCCACGACCCCGGGTCGTCGCGGCTCGTCGGTCTCCGACTTCTCGGAGCTGACGCGTTCGCACCCGGAGAAGTCGCTGGTTCGCCCGCTGACGAAGACGGGTGGCCGCAACTCCTACGGCCGCGTGACCTCGCGTCACCGCGGCGGTGGCCACAAGCGCGCCTACCGCGTCATCGACTTCCGTCGCGCCGACAAGGACGGTGTCCCGGCCAAGGTCGCTCACATCGAGTACGACCCGAACCGTACGGCGAACATCGCCCTCCTGCACTACGCCGACGGCGACAAGCGCTACATCATCGCGCCGGCTCGCCTCAAGCAGGGCGACCGCATCGAGCAGGGCCCGGGCGCCGACATCAAGCCCGGCAACAACCTGCCGCTGCGTCACATCCCGCTCGGTACCGTCATCCACGCTGTCGAGCTGCGTCCCGGCGGCGGCGCCAAGATCGCCCGCTCCGCCGGCTGCTCGGTGCAGCTGGTCGCGAAGGAAGGCGACTACGCCCAGCTGCGGATGCCCTCCGGGGAAATCCGCAACGTCCTCATCGGCTGCCGCGCCACCATTGGCGAGGTCGGCAACGCCGAGCAGGGCAACATCAACTGGGGTAAGGCCGGCCGTATGCGCTGGAAGGGTCGCCGCCCGAAGGTCCGTGGTGTCGTCATGAACCCGGTCGACCACCCGCACGGTGGTGGTGAGGGTCGTACCTCCGGTGGCCGTCACCCGGTCAGCCCGTGGGGTAAGCCCGAAGGCCGTACTCGTCGTCCGAACAAGGCGTCTGATCGCCTGATCGTGCGTCGTCGTCGCACTGGCAAGAAGCGCTGATAGGGGGATTGAGCAATGCCACGTAGCCTGAAGAAGGGCCCGTTCGTTGACGACCACCTGATGAAGAAGGTGGATGCGCTCAACGACGCCAACAAGAAGAGCGTTATCAAGACGTGGTCGCGTCGCTCCATGATCACGCCGGACTTCATCGGCCACACCATCGCGGTGCACGATGGCCGTAAGCACGTTCCGGTCTACATCACGGAGAACATGATCGGCCACAAGCTCGGCGAGTTCGCTCCCACGCGTACCTACCGCGGCCACGACAAGGACGACCGCAAGGCCCGCCGTCGCTGACGGTGGCCCGTATCTGGAAGAAGTGAGGCAAAAGATGGAAGCCAAGGCGCAAGCGCGCTATGTGCGCTCCACGCCGCAGAAGACGCGCCGTGTCGTGAACGAGATTCGCGGCAAGCGTGCTCTCGAGGCCTACGACATCCTGCGTTTCGCCCCCCAGCGGGTCGCCGTGGACGTTCGTAAGGTTCTGCAGTCGGCAATGGCGAATGCGAAGGATCTGGCCGCCCGCGACGGCGGTTCGGTTGACGCGAAGGATCTGGTCATCAAGGCCGCCTACGTTGACGAGGGTCCGACGATGAAGCGGTTCCGTCCGCGCGCCCAGGGGCGCGCCGGCCGCATCCTCAAGCGCACCAGCCACGTGACGATCGTCGTCGCGACCGATGACCACGAAGAAGGGAACGAGTAATGGGACAAAAGGTTAGCCCCACCGGGTTCCGGCTGGGTATTACCACCGACCACCGTTCTCGTTGGTTTGCTGATTCGACGAAGAAGGGTCAGCGGTACTCCGATTTCGTTGCGGAAGACGTCAAGATCCGCAACATGATGGAAGACCAGCTGGAGCGCGCCGGTATTTCGAAGATTGACATCGAGCGCACCCGCGACCGGGTCCGCGTCGACCTCCACACCGCCCGCCCGGGCATCGTGATCGGTCGCCGCGGCACCGAGGCCGACAAGCTCCGCGCGAAGCTCGAGAAGCTCACGGGCAAGCAGGTTCAGCTGAACATCCTCGAGGTCAAGCGCCCCGAGATCGACGCCCAGCTGGTTGCCCAGGGCATCGCCGAGCAGCTCGCTGCCCGCGTGTCGTTCCGTCGCGCGATGCGGCGCGGGATCCAGTCGGCGCTTGGCGCCGGCGCGAACGGTATCCGCGTCCAGTGCTCGGGCCGCCTCGGCGGCGCCGAAATGTCGCGTTCGGAGTTCTACCGCGAGGGCCGCGTGCCCCTGCACACGCTGCGTGCGTACATCGACTACGGGTTCTACGAGGCCCGCACGACGTATGGCCGCATCGGCGTCAAGGTGTGGATCTACAAGGGTGACGTCACCGAGTCGGAGTTCAACCGCCAGCTCGCCGAGACCGCTCAGCGCGGCCGCGGTGGCCGCGGTGGTGAGCGTCGGGGCCGCGGTCGCGGCCGCGGTGGCGACCAGCGTCGCGGTGGTAACCGCGGCGGTAACCGCCAGGGTGCGCCCTCGGGCGACGCCGAGAACCAGGCTGCCCAGGCTGAGGCTCCGGCCGAGGCCCCCGCAGCCGAGAACACCGGATCGGAGGAGTGAGACATGCTCATCCCTCGTAGGACTAAGTTCCGCAAGCAGCACCGTCCCGGCCGCAAGGGCATGGCCAAGGGCGGCACCGAGATCTCGTTCGGCGACTACGGCATTCAGGCTCTCGAGCACGCCTACGTCACGAACCGTCAGATCGAGGCCGCTCGTATCGCGATGACCCGCTACATCAAGCGTGGCGGTAAGGTCTGGATCAACATCTTCCCGGACCGCCCGCTGACCAAGAAGCCGGCCGAAACCCGCATGGGTTCCGGTAAGGGCTCGCCGGAATGGTGGGTTGCCCCCGTCAAGCCGGGCCGCATCATGTTCGAGCTGGCCGGCGTTCCCGAGAACGTCGCCCGCGAGGCCATGCGTCGCGCGCAGTACAAGCTGCCGATGAAGACTCGTTTCGTGAGCCGTGAAGGTGGTGACCAGTAGTGGCTGAAAAGGGACTGACCACGGCCCAGCTCGACGTCATGGACGACGAGCAGCTCCGCCAGGAGCTCGAGAAGGCCAAGACCGAGCTGTTCAATCTGCGTTTCGCCCTGGCGACTGGCGCTGGTGAAGATCGTGGCCGCATGGCGACCCTGCGTCGCGACATTGCGCGCATCTACACGATTGCTCACGAGCGCGAGCTGGGCATTCGCACCGCGCCGGAGCCGAAGGAGTAATCATGGCGGAGACGACTGAACGTAATCACCGCAAGGTTCGCCGCGGCTACGTCGTGAGCGACAAGATGGACAAGACCGTCACGGTCGAGCTTGAGGATCACGTCAAGCACGCCCTGTACGGCAAGGTCATGCGCCGCAACAAGCGCGTCAAGGCCCATGACGAGAACAACGAGTGTGGCGTCGGCGACCTCGTTCGCATCATGGAGACCCGTCCGCTGTCGAAGACCAAGCGGTGGCGTGTCATGGAGATCGTCGAGAAGGCTAAGTAGTCTTCCTCGCTGATCGAAGCATTCCCGTGGGGGTCCAGGCTGAGCCTGGGCCCCCACGGGTTTTTGTGCTTATTCGCCCTCACCTCGGGCGACGTAGGCTAGGGAGAAACGTTATCGGGGCCGCGAGGGCGCGGATCGTCACGCTGGCGACGGTCGTCGTGTCGGTGGCCGGCCACGCGTCGGGGGCGTGGTCCCCCAGCCTTCCTACGGTTTAGTGCACGGGGATTGCCGGCGCATCACCGTATATTCACGGCGGCGCCAGCCACTAGGAGGCGCGACGCAGGGGAGAGGGGCGCGAGGACGACTCGGGCCCCTCGTCGTATGCCTGGGGAGCGTCGGGGAAGTCCCTGGGACCTGCCGGAACGTGGCGTGGCTAACGGACGGATCAAGGTGGCGTTAAGAATCGCGCGCCAGGCGTAAAGGCGGCGTTAAGACGGTGCGGAGGTACGGCTGAAGGCGAGTTCACTGGGTGCCCGGAGCTCAACCGAGCCCTAAACCAGTGAAGGGAGCCTATCGATGGCCGACGTCTTCGCCATTGTTGGAGTGACCGTTATTTTTGCAGGCCTTGCCGCGTTGGGATGGGGGGTCGATCACCTGTGAGCGCCTCGTCCATCATCGGCCTCGTCCTCGTTACCGCCGCCATCGCCTACATGGTGTATGTCCTGATCAAGCCGGAGGATTTCTCGTGAGCCCCCTCGCTGCCGGCCTCACCCAGGTCGTCCTCGTCGTCGCCGTCCTCGGCCTCGCGCACCGCCCCATGGGCGCGTATATCGCGCGCGTGATGACGAGCCCCGCGCACACGCGCGTCGAACGGGGCGTCTACCGGATGCTCGGCGTCGACCCCGACGCCGAACAGCGGTGGATGACCTACTACCTGTCCGTCCTCGCGTTTTCGTTCGTCAGCGTCGTCGTCCTCTACGTCATCGTCAGGGTGCAGTCGCTACTGCCGGCCCCATGGGGCGGACGCGCGACGATGAACCCGCTGCTCGCGGCGAACACGGCGATCTCGTTCGTCACCAACACGAACTGGCAGGCCTACTCCGGCGAGAAAGTCCTGGGCTTCGCCGCGCAGATGGGCGGGATCGCCGTCCAGAACTTCGCGTCGGCCGCCGTCGGGCTGTGCGTCGCGATCGCCCTCATCCGCGGGCTGACCCGCGACCACCACCCCGGGCTGGGCAACTTCTGGGTCGACCTCACGAGGGCGATCGGCCGCATCCTCCTGCCGCTGTCGGTCGTCGCCGCCCTCGTCCTCGTCTGCCTGGGCGTCGTCGATTCGTTCGCCGGCGCCCACACGGTGACGACGCTGACCGGCGCGCACCAGACCCTCGTCACCGGGCCCGTCGCCTCGCAGGAAGCGATCAAGGAACTCGGCACGAACGGTGGCGGGTACTTCGGTGCGAACTCGGCGCACCCGTTCGAGAACCCGACGGCGTGGACCAACCTTGTCGAGATCATCCTCATCCTCCTCATCCCCACGGCGCTGCCCAGGACATTCGGGATCATGGTCGGGCAAAAGCGCCAGGGCTGGGCGATCCTCGCCGCGATGGGCGTCCTCGCCGTGGCTTCTACCGCGGCGACGATGGCGCTCGAATGGCACGCGCGCGCCGGCGTCTTCGCCACTAACGGCGCGATGATGGAGGGTAAGGAGGTGCGCTTCGGCGTCATCCCGTCGGCGCTGTTTGCCTCGGCGACGACGCTGACCTCGACCGGCGCCGTCGACTCGGCGCACGCGAGCTTCAGCGGGGGAGCGCGCGCCCTCCTCATGCTCAACATGCTCATCGGCGAGGTCGCCCCCGGCGGCGTCGGCTCCGGCCTCTACGGCATCCTCATCGTCGCGATGATCGCCGTGTTCCTCGCCGGCCTCATGGTCGGGCGCACCCCCGAATACCTGGGCAAACGGATCGGGCCGCGCGAAATGACGCTGATCAGCCTCTATACGCTGATCACGCCGATCCTCGTCCTCGTGGGAACCGCCGTGTGCCTGGGGATCTCCCAGGCGCGGGCGGCGATGAGCGCGCCGGGCGCCGGCGGCTTCTCCGAGCTGCTCTACGCCTTCGCGTCGGCCGGCAACAACAACGGGTCGGCCATGGGCGGCCTTCACGCACAGGTCCCGCCGATCGCCGTGGCGACGAGCCTCGCCATGGTGTGCGGCCGCTTCATCCCCATCTGCTTCGTCCTGGCCCTCGCGGGGCGCCTGGCCACCGCGGGGCGCGCCAGCGAAAGCGCGGGGACCCTGCCGACGCATCGTCCCCTCTTTATCGGCGTCATGGTGGGCGTGGCCGTCCTCATCGCCGGACTGACATTCGTCCCCGCCCTCGCGCTGGGACCGGTTGTGGAAGGACTGTCATGACTGCACTGACCCGCTCGAGCGACAAGTGGCGGGGCGCGCTGAAGGAGGCGCTGGTCAAGCTCGATCCGCGCCTCCTCATCCACACGCCCGTCATGTTCATCGTCTTTGTCGGCACCCTCGTCACCCTCGTCTCGGCGATCATGCACCCTGGTGCGCTGACGATTTCGCTGACCGTGTGGCTGTTCCTCACGGTGATCTTCGGCAACATGGCCGAGGCGCTGGCCGAGGCCCGCGGGCGGGCCCAGGCCGAATCGCTGCGCGCCACCCGCGTCTCGACGATCGCCCACCGCAAGACCGAGAACGGCATCGAGGACGTTAGCGCCTCCGACCTCGCCCTCGGCGACGTCGTCGTGGTCCGCGCGGGCGAGGTCATCCCCGCCGACGGCGACGTCATCGCCGGCGCCGCGACCGTCGACGAGTCCGCCGTCACCGGCGAGTCCGCGCCCGTCATCCGCGAATCGGGCGGCGACCGCTGCGCCGTCACGGGCGGCACGACCGTGCTGTCCGACACCATCGACGTCCGCGTCATGTCGAAGCCGGGCGAGACCTTCATCGACCGGATGATCGGCCTCGTCGAGGGCGCCGCCCGCGCGAAGACGCCGAACGAGATCGCCCTGACGATCTTCCTCGCCGTCCTCACCCTCATTTTCCTGTTCGTCGTCGCCACCCTCGCGCCCGCGGCGCGCTTCGCCCACGCCGGCCAGAGCCTCAGCGTCCTCGTCGCCCTGCTGGTCTGCCTGGTGCCGACGACGATCGGCGCCCTGTTGTCGGCGATCGGGATCGCCGGCATGGACCGGCTGGTCACCCACAACGTCCTCGCGATGTCGGGGCGCGCGGTCGAGGCGGCCGGCGACGTCGACACCCTGCTGCTCGACAAGACGGGGACGATCACGATCGGCGACCGCCAGGCCACCGAGTTTTGCCCGGTCAGCGGCGTTACCGAGGGCGAGCTCGCGCACGCCGCCCAGCTGGCGTCCTTCGCGGACACGACGCCCGAGGGTCGCTCGATCGTCGCCCTCGCCGAAAAGACCGGCCTCGCCGCGATCGACGAAAAGGACTACGCGATGGCGACCTTCATGCCGTTCTCGGCGGCCACGAGGGCGTCGGGCATCGACTTCGGCGACGGCCACCGCATCGTCAAGGGCGCGGCGTCAGAGATCCTCGCCCGGTTCGCGGCCGCCGGCGGAAGGGCGGCCGTCGCCGCCGAGGCCGAGGGCGAGGCCGACCGGATCGCCTCGGCGGGCGGCACCGCCCTCATCGTCGCCGACTGCCGGGGCGAGGACATGTCCCTGCTCGGTGTCATTGCGCTCAAAGACATCGTCAAGGAGGGCATCGCCGAGCGTTTCGAGCAGCTGCGGGCCATGGGGATCCGCACGGTGATGATCACCGGCGACAATCAGCTGACCGCCCGCGCGATCGCGGCGGAGGCGGGCGTCGACGACTTTCTCGCCGAGGCGAAACCCGAGGACAAGCTCGCCCTCATCCGGCGCGAACAGGAGGCCGGCCGGCTGGTCGCCATGACCGGCGACGGGACGAACGACGCGCCCGCCCTCGCCCAGGCCGACGTCGGTGTCGCGATGAACACGGGGACGTCGGCGGCGAAAGAGGCCGCCAACATGATCGACCTCGACTCCGACCCGACGAAACTCATCGACATCGTCCACATCGGCAAACAGCTGCTCATCACCCGCGGGGCGCTGACGACGTTCTCGATCGCCAACGACGTCGCCAAGTACTTCGCGATCATCCCCGCGATGTTTATGACGTCGATTCCCGCGCTGCGGGCGCTCAACATCATGCACCTCCACAGCCCGTCCTCGGCGATCCTGTCGGCGATCATCTTCAACGCCCTCATCATCGTCGCCCTCATCCCGCTGGCGCTGCGCGGCGTCGCCTACCGCGCGGGCGGGGCGCAGCAGCTGCTGGGGCGCAACCTGGCGATCTACGGGCTGGGCGGCCTCATCGCGCCGTTCGTCGGCATCAAAATCATCGATCTCATCCTCACGCTGATTCCGGCGTTGTCGTAAAGGAGGACGTCATGCGAGGTGTTTTTCGTCTTTTCGCCCGCTACTGCGTGACCGGCCTGGTCGCCCTCGTCGGGCTGACCCTGGTCGCGGGCATCGGCTATCCGCTCCTCGTCGGCGCCGCGGCGGCGGCAGTTCCCGGCCACGCGACCGGCCGCGCCATCGCATCCGACGGCCGCGAGGTCGGATCCGCGCTGGTCGGGCAGGATTTCTCGGCCGATCCCACGCTGTTCCACGGACGCCCCTCGGCCACGGGCTACCGGTTCGTCGGTACGGGCCCCAGCAATCGGGTCCCCGGGGACCCGGCGTGGCGCGAGGACGTCCGTCGTCGCCGCGCGGCATTCGCCGCCGCCGATGGGGTGCCCGAGGGCGCCGTCGGCGCGGACGCCGTCACGGCATCGGCCTCGGGCATCGACCCCGACATCACGCCGGCCACCGCGAACGCCCAGGTCACACGTGTGGCGCGGGCCAACCACCTCGACCGTGCCCTGGTCGCCGCCCTCGTGAAGCGTGACACGCAGGCCCCCGCCCTCGGGGTCGTCGGGATGCCCCGGGTTAATGTGGTGGCGTTGAATGCGGATCTGGTGGCGATGCGGGAAGGCAGGGGAGAGGCTCGATGAGTTCGGCGGCGCGCCGCGGCCGCCTCAAGGTGTTCTTTGGGGCGGCGCCCGGCGTGGGCAAGACGTACGCCATGCTGCTGGAGGCGCACGACCTCCAGGAGCAGGGCAAAGACGTGGTGATCGGCCTCGTCGAATCCCACAAGCGCGCCGCGACCGCCGCCCTCACCGCGGGGCTGCCTACCGTGCCGCTGAAGGTCGTGCGCTATCGCACCGGCCGTATCCGCGAGGTCAACGTCGAGGCGATCATCGCCCGCAAACCCGACATCGTCCTCATCGACGAGCTGGCCCACACGATCACCCACTCCGACCAGCCCCAATCCGCCGAGGGCAACGAGGGCGCCCTCCACGCGGCGCGCCACACCAAGCGGTGGCAGGACATCGAACAGATCCTCGACGCGGGTATCGACGTCATCTCGACGCTCAACATCCAGCACCTCGAATCCCTCAACGATGTCGTCTTCGACATCACGGGGAAGCGGCAGCGCGAGACCGTGCCCGACTGGGTGGTCCGCGAGGCCGACGACGTCGAGCTCGTCGACCTCGGCCCCGACGCCCTCCAGGTGAGGCTGCGCGACGGCCTCATCTACCGGCCCGAACAGGTCGACGCGGCGCTGGCCAACTATTTCTCGATCGGCAACCTCATCGCCCTGCGCGAGCTGGCCCTGCTGTGGATGGCCGACAAGGTCGACGAGGGCCTGGAGAAATACCGCGCCGACGAGAACATCGACAAGACCCTGCCCGCCCGCGAGCGCCTGGTCGTCGCCGTCGAGGGGACGGATTTCTCGCCGGTCCTTATCCGGCGTGCCGCGCGGATGGCGGGGCGGATGAAGGGGCGCGAGCTCCACGCGGTGTACGTCGCCGCGGACACGGGCCTGACGGGGATCAGCCAGAGCCGGCTCACCGAGCTGCGTCGGCTCACCGAGTCGTTGGGCGGGACCTGGCACACGGTGACCGGCGGCGACGTGCCCCAGGCGATCATCGGGTTCGCGACGATGATCAACGCGACCCAGATCGTCGTCGGGGCGTCGCGGTCGCTGTGGCGCGAGCGGCTGTTTGGGCCGGGTGTGTCGTCGCGCGTCATCGCGGGCGCCGGCAGCATCGACGTGTGTATCGTGTCGCAGCGTGACCAGGCCAGGCGCAGTGTCCGGTGGCGAGGGCGCAGTGCGATGACGTGGCAGCGGCGCGTCCTCGCGTGCGTCGTCGGCGGGGTGTGGTCGCTGCTCACGACGGTCGTCGTCGGCCTGTGGGGGTTCGGGGCCAGCGAATTCTCGCTCGCCCCGGTCGGCTACTTCGCCGGCGTCGTCTTCGCCGCCCTCATCGGGGGCCTGTGGCCGGCGCTGGCGACGGCCGTGTTGTCGGTCGCGTTGACGAACTGGTTCTTTGCGCGGCCCTTCTACAGCCTGCAGATTTCGCACCCCGCGACGATCGTCGCGTTCGCCCTTTTCGTTGTCGTCGCCGCGGCGGTCGCCATGCTCGTCGACCAGGCGGCGACGCGCGCCGAGGACGCCCGGAGGGCGAAACGCCAGGCCCTGTTGCTGTCGGAGCTTGCCGGCACGGTCATCCGCGAGGGCCTCAACGTCGACGCGCTGCTCACCCAGATTTCGCACACGTTCGGCCAGACGAGCGTCGCCCTCGCCCGCTGGGTCCCCGCCGCGGGAACCGGCGACGAGGGCGCCGGCGGGTCCTGGCAGCCGGACGAGTACGTCGGCGACCCGATCGCGTCGGTCGCCGAGGCGACGAGCGTCCTTCCGATCGGCGGCGGCTACGCCCTCTGGCTGCGCGGGCGGGCGCTGACGTTGGGGGAGGGCCAGATCCTCGACGCCTACGCCGGGCGGATCCTCCGGATGCTCAACGAGCGCGAACTCGAGGCCGTCACCCTGCGCGCCCGCCGTCTCCAGGCCGCTAATTCGGTGCGCACCGCCCTCCTCAACGCTGTCTCGCACGACCTGCGGACCCCGCTCGCCAGCATCAAGGCGTCGGTGTCGAGCCTGCGGATGACCGACGTCGAGCTGCCGCCGGAGCTGCACGACGAGCTGCTCGAGACGATCGAGACGTCGGCGGACAACCTCGAGCGGATCATCTCGCACCTCGTCGAGATGGGCCGGATCCAGACCGAGGAACTCGACGTGACGACCGCGCCGGTCGACCTCGGCGACGTCGTCGGGTCGGCGCTGCGCCACCTGCCGCCCTCGGCGAAACCCGCCCGCCTGGCCGTCAAACTGCCGCCCGACCTGCCGCGGGTCCAGGCCGAGGCCGGCCTCCTCGAGCGGATCATCACCAACCTCGTCGACAACGTGGCAAAATACGGGGGCGATCGGTGCGTCATCGACGCCGCCGCGAACCGCGAATGCGTGACGCTGCGGGTCGTCGACTACGGGCCGGGCCTCGCCGACGCACAAAAACGCGACATGTACACGCCGTTTCGGCGGTTCAACGACCGCGAGACGATCCGCGGCCTCGGCTTAGGCCTGGCGGTGGCGCGCGGGTTGGCCGAGGCGTCGGGGGCCAGCCTCGACGCGCACGACACCCCGGGCGGTGGATTGACGATGGTCGTCACCCTGCCCCTGGCGCAGCCGGTCCCGACGATGGAAGGAGCCGCGAATGACGACCGTGCTCATCGTTGAGGACGACGAGGCGATCGCCCGCGCCCTCGTCATTAACCTCAAGGTCCGCGACTTTGAGGTCGTCGTCGCCACGACGGCCGCCGGGGCGCTCAAGGCCGCCGCCGACGCCGACCCCGACGTCGTCCTCCTCGACCTCGGCCTGCCCGACATGGACGGCCTCACCGTCATCGACGGGATCCGCGGCTGGTCGGACGTCCCGATCATCGTCGTCTCGGCGCGCCACGAGGCCCACTCGAAGATCGAGGCCCTCGACCGCGGCGCCGACGACTACGTGACGAAGCCGTTCTCGCTGGGTGAGCTGCTGGCCCGCCTGCGCGCCAACGTCCGCCGCAGCGCCGCCCACGCGGCTCAGGTCAGCCAGGTCGTCACCGCCGACGGGCGCGTCAACATCGACCTCGCCGCCCACCAGGTGACGAAGGACGGCGAAGTCGTCAAACTCACGGCCACCGAGTGGAAGGTCCTCGAGGTCCTCGCCCGCCACGCCAACCAGCTGGTCTCGCGCACCGATCTTTTAACGGCCGTGTGGGGCCCGGAATACGTCGGCGAGTCGACGTATACCCGCGTCTATCTGTCGCAGTTGCGGGCCAAACTCGAGGACGACTCGCACGCGCCGGCCTACCTTGTCACCGAGCTGGGCATGGGGTATCGGCTGGTCGCGGCGCCCTCGCCGACGCCTCCCCAGGCCTAGCGCCGTCCGGGTTGGCTGTGGCCAACGTCATGTCGGCCAACCCCGACCGTGGGCAAACGCACACGGTTTCGCGCTCTGGCGCGGTTTCGCCCTCGAGGGCAAGTGGCGTAGGCTAGTCAAGTTGCATTCCGCCCCGAAATGTCGGGACAGAGACCTGGCGCGCCTCTCACGAGCGCTTGTGTCTGTCCATCGCCGCAAGGCCGGCTAGCTCGGGGAGCCGGAGAACCGGGCAACAGGAAAGAACAACCGTTTGGCCAGGCTCGCGCAAGCGAGAACCGGGCAGGCGACAGGAGAACAACGAATGATTCAGCAGGAGTCGCGACTTAAGGTCGCCGACAACACGGGTGCCAAGGAGATCCTCTGCATCCGCGTGCTCGGCGGTTCCGGTCGACGCTTCGCCGGTATTGGCGACACGATCGTCGCCACGGTGAAGGACGCCATTCCTGGCGGCAACGTCAAGAAGGGTGACGTCGTCAAGGCAGTCGTCGTGCGCACCAAGAAGGAGCGCCGTCGCAAGGATGGCTCGTACATCCGCTTCGACGAGAACGCCGCCGTTATTTTGCAGGCGAATGGTGAACCGCGTGGTACGCGTATCTTCGGCCCCATCGGCCGCGAGCTGCGCGACAAGCGGTTCATGCGCATCATCTCGCTGGCCCCGGAGGTGCTCTAAATGGCAGCTAAGATCAAGAAGGGCGACCTCGTCGAGGTCATTGCCGGGCGTACCAGCGACGAAAAGAAACTGGCCGAGCGCAACAAGCGTCGCGAGGAACAGGGGCTCGAGCCTCTGAAGCCGGGCGACAAGGGCAAGCGCGGTCGCGTCCTCGAGGTCTACCGCGATTCGCAGCGGGTCCTCGTCGAGGGCGTCAACATCCGCACGCACCACGTGCGCCAGGGCCAGAACCAGCAGGGACAGATCACCGGCGGTATCGAGTACAAGGAAGCTCCGATTCACGTCTCGAACGTCGCCCTCGTTGACCCGAAGGAAAAGAAGCCGACCCGTGTTGGCTTCCGCGAAGAGCAGGTTGAGCGTAACGGCCGCATGAAGACCGTTCGTGTCCGTTACGCCAAGCGTTCGGGGGAGGACATCTAATGAGCGAGACGATGACCCCGCGCCTCAAGGCGCGCTACCAGAAGGAAATCGCCGAGGAGCTGAAGAAGGAGTTCGGTTACACGAACGTCCACCAGATCCCGACGGTGACGAAGATCGTCGTCAACATGGGTGTGGGCGAGGCGTCGCACGACTCCAAGCTCATCGAGGGCGCCCAGCGCGACCTCGCCGCCATCACCGGTCAGAAGCCGATCGTGACCCGTGCTCGCAAGTCGATCGCGCAGTTCAAGCTGCGTGCCGGCCAGCCGATCGGGACGCACGTCACGCTGCGTGGCGCGCGGATGTGGGAATTCCTGGACCGCCTCATCTCGACGGCCCTGCCCCGTATCCGTGACTTCCGTGGGCTCAGCCCCAAGCAGTTCGACGGCCGCGGCAACTACACGTTCGGCCTCACCGAGCAGTCGGTGTTCCACGAAATCGATCCCGAAAAGATCGACCGCGTCCGCGGCATGGACATCACCGTCGTCACGACCGCCAAGACGGACGAGGAAGGCCGCGCGCTGCTGCGCCACCTCGGCTTCCCGTTCAAGGAGCAGTAAACCGCGCGGTTCCTTGTGAATCGTGTGGCTTGTTCAGCTGGTAACTAACTACGTCGAAGGTCTCGGCACTTCGGGTGTCGACGAAACCGCGGCGAGGAAGGGCTACAGCCCACTATGACTATGACAGACCCAATCGCAGACATGCTGACGCGTCTGCGCAATGCCAATTCGGCGCACCACGAGTCCGTCTCCATGCCCTCGTCCAAGATGAAGGTCGCGCTTGCCGACATGCTCAAGCGCGAAGGCTACATCAAGGACTTCGAGGTGACGGACGCGCGGGTCGGCAAGACGCTGACCCTCCACCTCAAGTACGGCGAGAAGCGCCAGCGGGCCATCACCGGCCTCAAGCGCGTGTCCAAGCCGGGCCTGAGGAAGTACGCCAAGTCCACCGAACTGCCCCAGGTGATGGGCGGCCTCGGCGTGGCCATCATGTCCACGTCGTCCGGTCTTCTCACCGACCGCGAGGCGGCCGAGCGAGGCGTCGGCGGCGAAATCGTCGCTTTCGTCTGGTAGTAGGGAGAGGAGACCTAAATGTCGCGAATCGGCAAAACCCCGGTCGTCGTTCCCTCCTCGGTTGAGGTGAAGTTTGACGGCCAAACCGTCACCGTGAAGGGCCCCAAGGGCGAGCTCACGCGCACGTTCCCCAAGGGCGTGTCGTTCGAGCTGGCCGACGGCCAGATCACGGTCACGCGTGACAGCGACGAGCGCCAGAACCGCGCGCTCCACGGCCTCGTCCGTTCGCTGATCAACAACATGGTGGTCGGCGTGACCGACGGCTACGAAAAGAAGATGGAAATCGTCGGCACCGGTTACCGCGTTGTCGCCAAGGGCAAGGACCTCGAGTTCCACCTCGGGTACTCCCACAGCATCGATTTCCCGGCCCCCGAGGGCATCGAGTTCAAGGTCGAGTCGGCCCTGAAGTTCTCGGTCCTCGGCATCTCGAAGGAAAAGGTTGGCGAGACCGCTGCCCGCATCCGCCGGCTTCGTCCGCCGGAGCCCTACAAGGGCAAGGGCGTCCGCTACGCCGACGAGCAGATCCGCCGCAAGGCCGGAAAGGCAGGTAAGTGATGTCGTACACCGTCAAAGGCAAAGGCAAGTTTGTTGCCCGTCGCCGTCGTCACCTGCGTCTTCGCAAGCGCGTTTTCGGTACGCCGGAGCGCCCGCGTCTGGTCGTCACCCGGTCGAACCGCCACATGGTCGCCCAGGTCATCGACGACGTCGCCGGCCGCACGCTCGTGTCGGCCTCGACCCTGGAAGCCGCGCACCGCGGTGAGGAGGGCACGAAGGTCGAGCAGGCCCGCAAGGTCGGCGAGCGCATCGCCGAGCGCGCCAAGGCCGCCGGCATCACCGCCGTCGTGTTTGACCGCGGCGGCAACAAGTATCACGGTCGAGTCGCCGCGGTCGCCGAAGGCGCCCGCGAGGGCGGCCTGAGCCTCTAACCGTCCACGAGTGAGGAAGTAAGGGATTGATTATGGCTGACGAAAACAGCCGCACCACCTCCGCCTCCGAGGGCGGCGAGCAGCGCAACGGCCGTGGAGGCCGCGACCAGAACCGCCGGGGGCGCCGCGACAACCGTCGCGAGCAGGAAAACCAGTACATCGAGCGCGTGGTTACCATCAACCGCGTCTCCAAGGTCGTCAAGGGCGGCCGTCGTTTCTCGTTCACCGCGCTGGTTGTCGTCGGTGACGGCGAGGGCACGGTCGGCGTTGGCTACGGCAAGGCCAAGGAAGTTCCCGCGGCCATCTCGAAGGGCGTCGAGGAGGCGAATAAGAACTTCTTCACCGTCCCGATGATCCAGCGCACCATCACCCACCCGGTGCAGGGCGAGGACGCCGCGGGCGTCGTCCTCCTGCGTCCGGCTTCGCCCGGTACCGGCGTTATCGCCGGCGGCCCGGTGCGTGCGGTCATGGACTGCGCCGGCGTCCACGACGTGCTGTCGAAGTCGCTGGGTTCGGCCAACGCGATCAACATCGTGCGGGCCACCGTTGCCGCCCTCAAGATGTTGCAGCGCCCCGAGGACGTCGCGGCTCGCCGTGGCCTCCCGCTGGAGCGTGTCGCCCCGCAGTCGATGCTGCGTGCGCAGGCCGAGGGCCTCGCCGCGAAGCGCGATGCGGCCGCGAAGGCCGAGGCCGACAAGGCCGCTGAAGGAGTGAGTGCCTGATGGCTAATCTCAAGATCACGATGACGCGCGGCCTCGTGGGCACCAAGCCCGGCCAGCGCAAGACCATGGCGTCGCTCGGTCTGCACAAGATCCACCAGAGTGTGATCAAGAACGACGATGCCGCCACGCGTGGGCAGATCGCCAAGGTCTCCCACCTGGTCACCGTCGAGGAGGTTGACTGACATGGCAGAGGAGACTCAGGAAACGCAGGTCGTTCGCCTGCACGACCTCAAGCCGGCCCCGGGCGCCAAGCGCGACCGGATCCGCGTGGGCCGTGGTGAGGGCTCGAAGGGTAAGACCTCGGGTCGAGGCACCAAGGGTACGGGCGCTCGGAAGAACGTCAAGCCCGGGTTCGAGGGCGGCCAGATGCCTATGCACATGCGCCTGCCGAAGCTGCGCGGGTTCAAGAACCCGTTCCGCGTCGAATACCAGGTCGTCAACGTGGGCAAGCTCGCCGAGCTGTTCCCCGAGGGCGGTCAGGTCACGATCGAGGATCTCGTCGCCAAGGGTGCGGTTCGCAAGAACCAGCCGGTGAAGGTCCTCGGCCAGGGTGAGATTTCCGTCGCGATCCAGGTGACCGCGGACAAGTGCTCGGCTTCGGCCAAGCAGAAGATCGAAGCCGCTGGCGGGTCCGTTACGGACCGTTAAAGGCGAGGATGGGCGGCACCCCAGGCGGGTGCCGCCCATTCGCCATGTTTTCTACTCGCTGTCTCAGCCGTGTACGCTGAGACCAGCACCCCGGCGTGTGCCCCCTTCGCGCCGTGACGAATAAATTTGACTGGAGGACACTGTGCTGAGCGTATTTGCGCAGGCATTTAAGACGCCTGATCTGCGACGCAAGCTTCTGTTCACGCTGTTTATCATGATGCTGTACCGGCTGGGGTCGCACATTCCCTCTCCCGGTATCTCGTCGAAGAACGTCAGCGCGTGCCTGGCTAACAACGACAAGTCGAGCCTGCTGGAGCTCGTCAACATGTTCTCCGGCGGCGCCCTCTTGCACATGTCGGTGTTTGCGCTCGGCATCATGCCGTACATTACGGCGTCGATTATCATCCAGCTGCTGCGTGTCGTCATCCCCAGGTTCGAGGACCTGCACAAGGAAGGCCAAGCCGGCCAGGCCAAGATGACGCAGTACACACGTTACCTGACGATCGCTCTGGGCGTCTTGCAGTCGACGACGTATGTGGCGATGGCCCGCTCGGGCGCGCTGCTGCCGAACTGCCCCAGCGACAAGCCGCTGATTCCGCACGACACGATCCCGAACTTCATCATGATGATCATCGTGATGACCGCGGGCACCGGCCTCATCATGTGGCTGGCCGAGTTGATTACCGAGCACGGTATCGGTAACGGCATGTCGCTGTTGATCTTCACGGGCATCATCGCCAACATGCCGGGTTCCCTGTGGTCGATCGGCGGCTCGAACAACGGCGTCCGCAACGTCATCCTCATCATTTTGCTGGTCCTCCTCGTCACGCTGGCGATCGTCTTCGTCGAGCAGGCCCAGCGCCGCATCCCCGTCCAGTACGCCAAGCGCATGGTTGGGCGCCGCATGTACGGCGGTTCGACGACGTACATCCCCATGAAGATCAACATGTCGGGCGTTATCCCCGTCATCTTCGCCGCGTCGCTGCTGGCGATGCCCCAGATGATCGCGGGCTTCGGCAAGCCGACCGACGGCTGGGTCCAGTGGGTCCAGCGGAACTTCAACCACACGTCGGCGACCTACCTCATCATCTACGCGATCCTCGTCCTGTTCTTCACGTTCTTCTACACGTCGATCACCTTCAACCCGGAGGAGACGGCCGAGAACATGAAGAAGTACGGCGGCTTCATCCCGGGCAAGCGCGCGGGCCGGCCGACGGCGGACTACCTCCACTACGTGTCGTCGCGCATCACGACGGCGGGCGCGATCTACCTGGTGATCGTCGCGATGGTCCCGATCCTCGCGCTCATCGCGCTTCACGTCACCGACATGCCGTTCGGCGGCACGACGCTGCTGATCATGGTGGGCGTCGGCCTCCAGACGGTTCAGCAAATCAACGCGCAACTGCAGCAGCACCACTACGAAGGATTCCTCTCATGACGATTTCTCGGGTTTTGCTTATTGGTCCTCCGGGAGCCGGCAAGGGCACCCAGGCCGGTCGCCTGTGCGACACGCTCGGCATCGTTCCGCTGTCGACGGGCCAGGTGTTCCGCGAGAACATCTCGGGCGGCACCGAGCTGGGCAAGCTCGCCCAGTCCTACATGGAGAAGGGCGAGTTCGTGCCCGACCAGGTGACGAACTCGCTGGTCGCCGACGCCCTCCACTCCGACCGGTTCGCTGCCGGCTTTATGCTCGACGGCTACCCGCGCACCCAGGCCCAGGCGGAATACCTGGACGGCGTGCTCGAGGCCGACGGCAAGGCGCTCGACCTCGTCATCGAGATCGACGTCAACGAGGACGACCTCGTCGACCGGCTGCTCAAGCGGGCGACGATCGAGGGTCGCGCCGACGACACCGAGCCGGTGATTCGTCACCGCATGGAGGTCTACAAGGAGCAAACGCTTCCCCTCATCGCCTTCTACCGCGACCGCGGCCTGCTCAAGGTCGTCGACGGGAACGGGACGATCGACGAGGTGTGGGAGCGCATCGAGGCGCTGCTGAAATAGGCAAGCAGTGACGGGCCGCAGCGGGAAGCCGCTGCGGCTTCGTCGTTTATAGGGAAGGGGATGCGAGGAGCGACCATGAAGGCGAAGATCCAGTACAAGACGCGCGAGCAGATGGGGTACATGCGCGAGGCCGGCCTCGTCGTCGCCCAAATCCACGAGGCGCTGCGCGAGGCGGCGAAGCCGGGTGTCAGCCTGCTCGAGCTCGACGCCGTCTCGGCCGACGTCATCGCCCGGGCGGGAGCGAAGTCGAACTTCCTCGGCTATTACGGCTACCCGGCGACCGTGTGCATCTCGGTCAACGACACCGTCGTCCACGGGATCCCGGACGAGCGCCTCCTCGCCGAGGGCGACCTCGTCTCCTTCGACTGCGGCGCCTACGTCGAACGCGCCGGGTCGCAGTGGCACGGTGACGCCTGCATCAGCGTCCTCGTCGGTGGACGGAAGGCGGCGTCGCGCGACGCCGTCGCCCTCGACGCCGTGACGAACGAGGCGATGTGGGCGGGGATCGCCGCCCTCGCCACGGGCAAGACGATCGCCTGCGTCGGCGAAGCCGTCGAGGAGGTCGTCGAACAACAGGCGAAATCCGTCGGGTTCACCGCGGGCATCGTCGAAGAGTTTATCGGCCACGGCATCGGCACCGAGATGCACCAGGCGCCCGACGTCCTCAACTATCGGGCCCGCGGACGCCAGGCGAAGCTCAAGCCTGGCATGGTCGTGTGCGTTGAGCCGATCCTCACCCGCGGCTCGGCGGCCGTGACGACGCTGAAGGACGGGTGGACCGTCAAGACGCGCGATCACTCGCTGGCCTGCCACTGGGAACACGAGATCGCCATCACCGAGAACGGCATCTGTGTCCTCACGGCGCCCGACTGGGGAGCGAGCGAGCTCGCCCGCTTCGGCGTGGATGCCGCGCCGCTTTCTGCCTAGACGTGAGCAATTCAACAGGGGTTCAGACTTTGCGTCACGCAACTGTGCCCCGTACCCTTGACATTTGGGCGTATGCGGGCTCAGGTGTGCCCGCGCCGGCTTCGCCGACGTCCCAGAATTCGAAGTGAGTGGAAGGCATATGGCAAAGAAAGACGGCGTTATTGAGATCGAGGGCACGGTCGTTGAGGCGTTGAAGAACGCGACGTTCCGCGTCGAACTCAAGAACGGTCACGAGGTTCTGGCCCACATTTCCGGCAAAATGCGTCAGCACTACATCCGGATCCTGCCCGAGGACCGCGTGATCGTCGAGCTCAGTCCCTACGATCTGTCGCGCGGCCGCATCGTCTACCGCTACAAGTAGGGTTCGACCTGGCCCCTTTCGGGGCTGCAAGGACGTCACCGCTCAAGAAATTGTGTCCCCCGGTTCGGAGGCCGGGGCCGCGTGGTTGCTGCGCGGATGGCGACGTCACGACCTCCGAAACAACGAATAACTGGAGAAGCATCAATGCCAGCAGCACGTATTGCAGGCGTCGACCTGCCTCGCGACAAGCGTCTTGAGGTCGCCCTGACGTACATCTTCGGTGTGGGTCGTACCCGCGCCCAGCAGACCCTCGAGGCCACCGGCGTGTCGCCCGACGTTCGCGTCCGCGACATCACGGAAGAGGACCTCGTCAAGGTCCGCGAATACATCGAGTCGAACTTCCAGGTCGAGGGCGATTTGCGCCGCGAGATCCAGGCGGACATCCGCCGCAAGATCGAGATCGGCTGCTACCAGGGCCTGCGTCACCGTCGTCACCTGCCGGTGCGCGGTCAGCGGACGAAGACCAACGCGCGCACCCGCAAGGGCCCCAAGCGCACGGTGGCCGGTAAGAAGAAGGCTAAGTAACCCTGTAGTCCGCTCTTCAAGCGGATCGACGACTGGAAGAAGAAAAACTTATGGCAGCATCGCGTTCGGGCGCTCGTAAGCCCCGCCGTTCCGTTCGCCGGAACATCGTCTCCGGCAACGCCTACATCAAGTCCACCTTCAACAACACGATCGTGTCGATCACCGACCCGTCGGGCGCCGTCATCGCCTGGTCGTCCTCGGGTCAGGTCGGCTACAAGGGGTCGCGTAAGTCCACCCCGTTCGCCGCGCAGCAGGCCGCCGAGGCCGCCGCCAAGCGCGCGCAGGACTTCGGCATGAAGAAGGTCGACGTGTTCGTCAAGGGCCCGGGTTCGGGTCGCGAGACGGCTATCCGCTCCCTCCAGGCCACGGGCCTCGAGGTCGGTTCGATTCAGGACGTCACGCCGCAGGCTCACAACGGTTGCCGTCCTCCGAAGCGTCGTCGCGTGTGATCTCAGGGCGTTTCGCCCACCTCGATCCGGCGCCCCCAAGGCCGTCATAGTGGGGGAGTCGGGTTTAGCGACAACCTGACTGGCCGATCGGCCAGAATGGTCGCCTGGCATCATATGGCGGGTGCTAAGGCGAGAAAGGACACAACGTGCTCATTTCGCAGCGACCGACGCTCAGCGAGGAAGTGCTGAGCGACTACCGCTCCCGGTTCACCATCGAACCGTTGGAGCCTGGTTTTGGGTACACGCTGGGTAACTCCCTGCGCCGTACCCTGCTGTCGTCGATTCCCGGCGCGGCGGTCACCTCGATTCGCATCGAGGGCGTCCCGCACGAGTTTCGTACGATCGCCGGTGTCACGGAGGACGTCTCCGAGATCATCCTCAACATCAAGCAGATCGTCTTGTCGTCCGAAAACGACGAGCCGGTTGTTATGTACCTGCGCAAGGCCACCCCGGGTGAGGTGACGGCTGGCGACATTACGCCGCCCGCCGGCGTCGAGATCCACAACCCGGAGCTGCACCTGGCGACGCTCAACGAGAAGGGCAAGCTCGAGATCGAGCTGACGGTCGAGCGTGGCCGCGGCTACGTCTCGGCCGGCCAGAACAAGCAGTCCGACGCCGAGATCTCGGTCATCCCGATCGACTCGATCTACTCGCCGGTCCTCAAGGTCACGTACAAGGTCGAGGCGACCCGTGTCGCCCAGCGTACGGACTTCGACCGCCTGATCGTCGACGTCCAGACGAAGCCCGCGATTGCCCCGCGCGACGCCCTCGCGTCGGCCGGCAAGACGCTGGTCGAGCTGTTCGGCCTGTGCCAGGAGCTGAACATCGAAGCCGAGGGCATCGAGATCGGCCCGTCGCAGACCGACCAGGACCTCGTCCAGGACCTCGCGATGTCGATCGAGTCTCTCGGTCTGCAGTCGCGGTCGTTCAACGCGTTGACCCGCGAGGGCATCAACACGGTGGGCGAGCTCGTGGCGCGCAGTGAAGCCGACCTGCTCGACATTCGTAACTTCGGTGCGAAGTCGATCGAGGAGATCAAGCAGAAGCTTGCCGAAATGGGGATGGGCTTGAAAGACAGCCCGGCAACTGGCGGCTTCGACGACAGCTTTTTGACGGGGCCGTCCAGCTCTGTCAACTTTAGCGACGAGTGAGATAGCCGTTTCGGCCCATTTTGGAAAGTAGTAGTAGGAGCTAGACATGCCCAAGCCCACGAAGGGACCGCGTCTGGGGTCGTCCCCGGCGCACGAGCGTAAGATCCTGGCCAACCTGGCCAAGTCGCTCATCGAACACGAATCGATCGTCACCACCGAGACGAAGGCTCGCCGCCTGCAGCCGTACGTCGAGAAGCTGATCACTAAGGCGCGCAAGGGCGACATCCACAACCGTCGCCTCGTTGCCCGCAAGATCGGCACCCGCGTCTCGAAGGCCGAGCGCAGCCAGGACGCCGTCTACCGGCTGTTCGACGAGATCGTGCCCCGGCTCGACCCGGAGCGCGAGGGTGGCTACACCCGCATCGTCAAGCTGCCGCCGCGGCGTGGCGACAACGCCCCCATGGCCCAGATCTCGCTGATCTTCGACAAGGTCGAGAAGAAGGCGAAGGTTTCCGCCGCCAAGGCCGAGGAGCCCGCGGTTGACGAGCCGAAGGCCGAGGAGCCCAAGGCCGACGAGGTCGTCGAGGAGGTCGTCGAGACCGCTCCCGAGGCCACCGAGTCGGACGCGGTCGAGGAGAAGGCCGCCGAGGACGCCGAGTAGTCGCCGGTAAGCCGAAGACATCGAGGGCCGGACCCCCACGTGGGGCCCGGCCCTCGCGCGTTTGGCCGGGCGGCCTCGGCGCCCTCGGGGGCCGGATACGATGGGGACATGAGCGCGGATAGGCATGGGTTGTTAACGTTGGCCGTCGACTGCGGTGGCGGCGGGATTAAGGCGTCGGTATTGGACGCCTCGGGCACGATGGTGGCCCCGGCGACCAGGACGCCGACGCCCTATCCGCTGCCGCCCGACCTGCTCGTCGACATCGTCGAGGACCTCGGGTCGCAGCTGCCGCGCTACGACCGCGTGACCGTCGGGATGCCAGGGATGCTGCGCCACGGCGTCGTCATCCAGACCCCGCACTACGTGTGTAAGTCGGGGCCGCGTACCCGCGTACTGCCGGACCTTGTCGAGCAGTGGCACCACTGCGACATCCGCCGGGCCATTGAGCAGCGGGTGGGCGCGCCGACCCTTGTCCTCAACGACGCCGAGGTCGCCGGCGCCGGCGTGATCACCGGCACGGGCCTCGAGGTCATCATCACCCTGGGCACGGGCTTGGGGAACTCGGTGTGGGACGGCAGGCGGCTGGCGCCGCACATGGAGATCTCGCGGATGCCCGTGCGGTGGGGCCTCATTTACGACGACTACATCGGCGAGCACGAGCGCCTGCGCCTGGGTGACGCCCACTGGTCGCGCCGCGTTCGCCGCGTCGTCGAGGCGCTGCGGCCCGCCCTCTTGTGGGATCGCCTGTACATCGGCGGCGGCAACGGCGCGCGCATTACGGCGGCGCAGCGGCGGCAGCTGGGCGACGAGGTCGTCATCGTCCCCAACGACGCCGGCATCCGCGGCGGCGTGCGCTGCTGGGAAATGGAACTGTGACCGATCAGCTGATGGCGGCGGATCGAGTACGGGTGCGCCTCGACGTCGCCTACAACGGCGCGAGGTTTCACGGGTGGGCGGCGCAGCCAGGCCTGCGGACCGTCGAGGGCGTCCTCGCCGACGCCCTGGCCACTGTTGTCCGCGCCCCGGTGCAGCTGACGGTCGCCGGGCGCACCGACGCCGGCGTCCACGCGGCCGCCCAGGTCGCGCACGTCGACCTCGACGCCGAGGCGTGGGGCCGCCTGCCGGGCCGGTCGGATCGCGGGAGCGGCGACGCCCTCGTCGATCGGCTCAACGGGGTGCTGCGGCGCGAGTCGGAGGGGCGCTGGGACGTCGTCGTCCGCGCCGCGACGCAGACGACGCCCGATTTCGACGCCCGTTTTTCGGCGCTGGGGCGGCATTACTGTTATCGGCTGGCCGACTCGGCGGGGGTGTGGCCGCCGACGCGCGACGACGTCGCCTTTCACCGGCGCGCGCTCGATACCGCGGCGATGGCCGAGGCCGCGACCGCGTTGCTGGGCGAGCACGACTTCCTCCCCTTCGCCAAACCCCGCGAGGGTGCGACGACGATCCGCACCCTCAAGCAGCTGGACGTCACCCGCGAGGACGGCCTCGTCACCTTTCGGCTGATGGCCGACGCGTTCTGCCACTCGCAGGTGCGGTTCATGGTCGGGGCGCTCACCCGCGTCGGCGAGGGGGCGCGCCCGGTCGGTTGGGTCGGCGACGTCCTCGCCGCGGGCGTGCGCGATTCCGCGGTGCCGTTGGCGCCGGCCGAGGGCCTCACTCTCGAGGGCGTCGATTACCCCGACCCCGCCAACTACGCCGCGCAGGCGGCTCGCGCTCGTATCGTCCGCACCCTGCCGACCGGCCTCGCGTGACCGTACCTCTGCATGAACGTGACCACAAAAGGCGGCGTTGACGGTGGGAGGCGCGGGGCGTGCGCCGGAGTTCGGCGCACCCCAGTGTGCCCCAGTCAACACCGGGCCCGCGTTGATTTCGGCCCCGGCCACCTCTAGGGTGGAAATGTTGTGCGCCCACAAACTGCGTCCGGTTCCCACCTGGGCGCGAAACAAAAGGCGCACACACGGAAAAGATCCTGGCGGATTCCGCCAACGAGAAAAGGAATGAAGGCTACGCGAATGCGAACCTATACGCCGAAAGCCGGTGACCGCTCTGCCAAGCAGTGGTACGTCATCGACGCGCAAGATGTCGTCCTTGGACGACTGGCGACCACGGTCGCCAACCTGCTCCGTGGGAAGCACAAGCCGACCTACACGCCTAACGAGGACGAGGGCGATTACGTCATCGTCATCAACGCCGACAAGGTGGTCCTCACGGGCAAGAAGCGTGAACAGAAGCGCGCTTACCACCACTCGGGTTACCCGGGTGGCCTCAAGTCGGTCTCCTACGCGGAACTGCTCGAGAAGTACCCCGAGCGGGCTGTCGAGAAGGCTGTGAAGGGCATGCTGCCCCACACCAAGCTGGGCCGCGCCCAGTTCAAGAAGCTCCACGTCTACGCCGGGAGCGAGCACCCGCACGCTGCGCAGCAGCCTGTCGAATACGTCCCGACCAAGATTGCCCAGTAGTACGGGCAGCCGAGAGGAACTAAGGAGAACCGTGGCTGAGACCACTTCGGAGAACCAGGAGCTTGCCGAGGACGCCGTCCCCAGCTCCTACACGTCGGAAACCCACTCCTCGGTTGAGGGCGCCGGCACGTCGGCGATCGAGCCCGGCTACGGCCTGGGCCGCCGCAAGCGCGCGATCGCGCGTGTGCGCCTCGTCCCGGGGTCGGGCAAGTGGACGATCAATGGTCGTCCCATCGAGGACTACTTCCCCAACAAGCTGCTCCAGCAGGAAGTCAAGTCCCCGCTCGTTCTGCTTGAGCTCGCCGACCGTTTCGACGTGAACGTCCGCGTCGTCGGCGGTGGCGTGTCCGGCCAGGCTGGCGCCGTCCGCCTGGGCGTGGCCCGCGCGCTCAACGAGATCGACCGTGAGGCGAACCGCCCGGCCCTCAAGAAGGCCGGTTTCCTCACCCGCGACGCCCGCGCCGTCGAGCGCAAGAAGGCCGGCCTCAAGAAGGCCCGCAAGGCGCCGCAGTACTCGAAGCGCTAAAGCTTCGCTTCCGCATACGCAAAAAACCGCAGGCCCACCCGCGTGGTGGGCCTGCGGTTTTTTGCGTGCCAGACGGGTCGAGGCGCCCTCGGGCCGCGTTATGCTAGGGGAGTTGTCGACGAAAGGACCACTCATGGCGAGGCTGTTTGGCACCGACGGTGTCCGCGGATTGGCGAACAAGGACCTCACTCCCGAACTCGCACTGGCGCTGGGGATCGCCGCCGGCCGCAAGGTCGCGCAGGGCGTCGAGGGCCGCAAGCCGCGTGCGATCATCGGACGCGACACCCGCATTTCCGGCGAGTTTCTCGATCATGCCCTCGCGGCCGGCCTGGCGGCGACGGGTTTTGACGTCAACCGGATCGGCGTCGTCACCACCCCGTGCGTCGCCCACCTGACCGCAGAATCGGACGTCGACCTCGGCGTCATGATTTCCGCGTCCCACAATCCGATGCCCGATAACGGCATCAAGTTCTTTGCCCGCGGCGGCTACAAGCTCGAGGACGCCGTCGAGGACGAGATCGAGGCGCTGCTTGGCACCGAGTTCGACCGCCCGACCGGCGCCGACGTCGGCGAGATCGACGAGGATCCGGCCGAGTCCGAGCGCAACTACATCGACCACCTCGTCAAGGCATGCGGCACCGACCTCACGGGCCTGAAAATCGCCGTGGACTGCGCGAACGGTGCGGCCAGCCAGCTGGGGCCGTGGGCGCTGCGCGAGGCCGGCGCCGAGACGGTCGTCATCAACGCGTCGCCCGACGGGCGCAATATCAACGACGGTTGCGGCTCCACCCACCCGGAGCAGCTGCAGGCCCAGGTCGTCGCGGCCGGCTGCGACTTCGGCGTGGCATTCGACGGCGACGCCGACCGCTGCCTCGCGGTCGACGCGTCCGGCACGCTGGTCGACGGCGACAAGATCATGGGTATGCTCGCCCTCGACCTCCACGAGTCGGGCGACCTCGCCGGCGACACGCTGGTCGTCACGATCATGTCGAACCTCGGCCTCATCCTCGCCATGCGCGACAAGGGCATCAAGACCGTCCAGACGGCGGTCGGCGACCGTTACGTCCTCGAGGAAATGGTCAAGTCGGGCTACGTCATCGGCGGCGAACAGTCGGGCCACGTCATCAACGGCCTCCACGCGACGACGGGCGACGGCATCCTCACCGCCCTCATGATCGCCCGCGCCGTCAAGCGGTCGGGCCGGTCGCTGGCCGACCTCACGAGCTTCGTCGAGCGCCTGCCGCAGACGCTCGTCAACGTCCCCGAGGTCGACAAGCACCGCACCGACGACGACCAGCTGCAGGCCGCGATTGCCCAGGCCGAGGGCGAGCTGGGCGACACCGGCCGCGTCGTCCTCCGCGCGTCGGGCACCGAGCCGCTGGTCCGTGTCATGGTCGAGGCCGCGACGCAGGAACAGGCCGACGAGGTCGCCCACCGCCTGGCCGGTGTGGTGAAGGACCGCCTGTCCCTGTAAACGCCAGCCGACCTGCTCGACCATTCCGGCCCGCACCCCGCGCGATGAGGGGTGCGGGCCGGAACGTACTAGGGTGGAACGCATGAGTATGAGCGAGCCGTTGGTCATGGGCATCGAGTCGACGTGCGACGAGACGGGCGTCGCCTTCGTCAAAGGCCACACGCTGCTGGCGGACGTCACGGCGTCCTCGATGGATCAGCACGCCCGCTACGGCGGGATCATCCCGGAAATCGCGTCGCGCGCGCACCTCGAATCGTTCATCCCCACGCTCGAGGCCGCCGTCGAGGCCGCCGGGGTCGACGTCCACGATGTCGACGCGATCGCCGTGGCCGCGGGGCCGGGCCTCGTCGGGTCGCTGACGGTCGGCCAGTCCGCGGCGAAGGCGCTCGCGGCGACGCTGAACAAGCCGCTTTACGGCGTCAATCACGTCATCGGGCACCTGGCCGTTGACGCCCTGCATGACGGGCCGCTGCCGGAACGCTTCATCGGCCTCATCGTGTCGGGCGGCCACTCGAACCTCGTCCTCGTCCGCAACATCGCCACCGACATCGTCGAGCTGGGCGGCACCCTGGACGACGCGGCGGGCGAGGCGTTCGACAAGGTCGGCCGCCTCCTCAACACCCCGTATCCCGGTGGCCCGCACGTCGACCGGATGGCGAACGAGGGCGACCCGAAGGCGATCCGGTTCCCGCGCGGCCTGGCCGCCGGCAAAGACAAAGAGCGCCACCGCTACGATTTCTCGTTCTCCGGCCTGAAAACCGCGGTTGCCCGCTACGTCGAGGGCCTGGAAAAGGCGGGCAAGCCCGTGCCGCGCGAGGACGTGTGTGCCGGCTTCTCCGAGGCCGTCAACGACTCGCTGAGTGCGAAGGCCGTCCGCGCGGCGCTCGACCACGACTGCCCGGCGATCGTCGTCGGCGGCGGCTTCTCGGCGAATTCGCAGCTGCGCCGCATGCTCGGCGAGCGCGCCGAGGCCGCGGGCATCGAGGTGCGCCTGCCCCCGCTGCGGTTCTGCACCGACAACGGCGCCCAAATCGCGGCGATCGGCTCCGAGCTGGTCCGCGCCGGGTGCGCGCCGTCGGATCCGACGTTCAGCCCCGACTCGTCGATGGCGCTGACGAAGCCGATGGTCGCCTAGGCGCCCACGGGTTCCACGCGCAGGGCGACGCGCCGGTTACCCAGGCGCGTGCAGATCAGCGTGATCTTCTCCGTGCCGAACGGCTTGGGCAGGATTTCGCGGCGCAGCTTGGCCGGGTCGATGTTCGCCCCGCGCTTCTTGATGACGACCTCGCCGGCGCCCCATTCGCGGCACGCCGCGCGCAGTTTCTTCGACTTCAGCGAGGCGACCTCGAGGATCCGCCACTGGGTGACGAACGGCCGCAGCTCCCGCGGTGCCAGCGTGTCGCCGGTGAGATAGGCGATCTGCGCAAACACCGGCGCCGCGTCCAGCCGCTCGGCTAGGGCGGCGACGCCGCCGGCTCGGATGAGGGCGCCGTCGGGCTCGGCGATGTACTCACCCAGCTGCGAGGCCGCCTCGACCTGCGGATTCGGCGCGGACGCGTCGGCCAGGTCCGGCACGACGAACCGGTGCGCCTGCCCGGAACGAATGACGAGGGCGCTGCGCCCCGGCCCCGGCTGCGCCAGAGGGCCGGTCCAGATGGCGGCCTCGACGACCTCGCCGTCGACGCTCGTCCACTGGGTGTGCGAGGCGGGCGGCACCAGCGCGTGGTCGATCCCCGGCGCGACCTTGATCCCGCCCGGCAGCTGGGCCGTGAAGTCGAGGACGGTGCTCAGCGGCGGCGACCACTGCTCGGGCGAGAGGGCGCGCCCGGCGGCAGTGCGGCGGGCGGGGTCGGCGAAAAACGCCTCGACCCCCAGCTCGGCGAGGTCGATCTCGGTGACGTCGCCGACGCGGACCTCGGCCTCGGGGAACGGGTGGAGGTTGTGGGCGGCGGCGCGGGCGGTTGCGGGGTCCTTCTCGATGGCGACGACCCGCAGCCCCAGGCCGGCCATCGCCAGCGACTCGATGCCGAGCCCGCAGCCGAGGTCGGCGACCCGCTCGATGCCCGCCTCGCGGAAGCGCTGGGCGTGGTGCGCGGCGACGACGAGGCGCGTCGCCTGCTCGAGGCCCGCGCGGGTGAACACCATCTCGCGCGCGGCCGGCCCCAGCTTGGCCTCGGCCTCGCGCCGCAGCTGCGCCTGCGTGAGGACGGCCGACACGAGGTCGGCCTCGTATCCGGCCGCGCGCAGCCGCTGCCCCAGCCGGTCGGACAGGGTCTCGGGCAGTGACGATGCCGCCGTCAGCAGGTGCTGGCCGGTGGGGGAGAGCGCAAGATCAAGGGCGTTCGGCATGCCGACATTCTCGCACTTTCATTCCGCTCACCGCTGAAGCTGGCACTCAGGTTGAACGAGTGCCAGAATGCGCCTAGTGTTTTCCTTGAGGTTGATCTTGGCCACCCGCGACGGCAAGATCCTCCAGAACGACAACTGTGGAAAAAGAAAGGGAGATCTAGGAATGTCCGTCTCCATCAAGCCGCTTGAGGACCGCGTGGTCATCCAGCAGGTCGAGGCCCAGAAGACGACGGCCTCCGGCCTCGTTATCCCCGACACTGCCAAGGAAAAGCCCCAGGAGGGCAAGGTCGTCGCCGTCGGCCCCGGCCGCGTTGACGACTCCGGCAAGCGCGTTCCCATGGATGTCGCCGAGGGCGACACGGTCATCTACTCCAAGTACGGTGGCACCGAGATCAAGTACGGCGAGGACGAGTACCTGATCCTCTCGGCTCGCGACATCCTCGCGAAGGTCGAGCGCTAAGACTCGCGATCAGCCAAGCGGGGCGTGCCAGCAGGCGCGCCCCGCTTCGCTATATCCGGAAGGGGAGTGGATAGACCACAGGCGCCAGCTGGAGGGACTGGCGCCTGTGGAAGCTGTGAGGGAAAACTGACCGGCGTTACGCGGTTCGCCTGACGTAGCGGCGTTCGTGCTGCAGGTAGTCGCGGCGCTCCTCTTCGGTCATGCCGCCCCACACGCCGTACGGCTCGTGGGCGGCGAGGGCGTATTCGCGGCACTGGTCGATGACCGGGCAGGTGGCGCAGACGGCCTTGGCCGCGGCGGCGCGCCGACGGCGGGTGCCGCCACGTTCGCCCTCGGGGTGGAAAAAGACCTCGGTGTCGAGGTCGCGACATGCCCCCTGGTACTGCCATTCCCACAGATCCATCAACGGGCCGGGCAGACGAGAAACATCGGTCATGGGCTTCCCCTTTCATCTGGTCTTTATCGTCGGGACCACTCTAGCAAGTTGTGCACAAGCTATTCAAGGGTTTCGCAAAAATACTCTCGAACTTTGCGCGTTAGGCGCACCTCACGTGTGCGCAACTGTGGCGGTTCCTCGGAACAACAGTGTCCAGTGTGACCCACGCTCCTCAATGTTCCCTGGGAAAGTTGCGCACGAACCTGTGCAGACCCCGAGTCTCGAGTGGAGAATCTGCCCGCACCGGTGCACTATTGCTGTGTAAACCAGTCCGATTGCCTATCCGGGAGGATGACATGCCCAAGGTCGTCCTCGGCCACTCCGCCGACGAAGTGCCCCTGACCGTGGCCTCGGTTGCCCGGAAACTCGGCGTCTCCCCGTCCACCCTGCGCACGTGGGAGCGGCGCTACGGCATGGCCCCCTCCGCCCGCACCCTGGGATCCCACCGCCGGTACACCGCGGTCGACGTCGCCCGGCTGCAGGTGATGTGCCACCTCATGGAACAGGGCATCTCGGCTTCCGACGCGGCCCACCAGGCGCTCGCGGCCGAGGAGTCGGAGCTCGACGTCGACGTCACCTGCGAGGCCACCGTGCCGGCCCTCGTCCAGGCGGTCAACGCGGCCGACGACGTCCTCGTCCGCTCGATCATCGACCGGGCGATCGCCACCGACGGGCTCGTGTGCGCGTGGACGACGCTGATCTGCCCGGCGCTGCGCGAAATCGAGGACCATCCCCAGCTGTCGGCCGCCGGCAACGCCCCGCGAGTCCTCCTGAGGTCGGCGATCCTTCGGGCGATCCGGCAGGTCGTGAGATGCTGCGACACCTCGTATTGCCCGGCCGAGGGTACGCCACCCGAGGTCGTCGTCGCCGCGCCCACGGACTCGGTCATTTCGGGCCACGTCCTCGCGGCGGCGCTGCAGTGGCAGGGCGTCCTCGCGGGTGTGGTGTCCACCTCACCGGCCAAGCTCGGCGGCGCGATCAGCGACTGCCTCGCCGACAACCGGGCCCACGCCCTCATCATCGTCGACGCCCCCGAGGGGATCTGCCAGACGATCGAACAGCTCGAAAGTGTCGATGACCTGGTCATTTACCTGGTCGGCTGTGACGCGCCGTGCCCGATGTCGGAGCGGGTAACCCGGTTGCACACGATCTCCGCGGCGGTCGCCGAGATCGCCGAGCTGTCGGCCCAGTGGCAGCGCGATAGCGAAGGGCCGCGTGCTGCGCGATAAACTCCACGTGTGGCTACATCTACTCCCAACCCTCGAATCATTGATGGACTCACCTACGACGACGTCTTGTTGCTCCCCGAAACGACGGACGTCATTCCCTCCGAAGTCAGCACCGAATCCGCGCTGACCCGGTCGATTCGCCTGCGGCTGCCCGTCGTGTCGGCGGCGATGGACACGGTCACCGAGGCCCGCATGGCGATCGCGATGGCGCGCCAAGGCGGCATCGGGATCCTCCACCGCAACCTGTCGATCGAGGACCAGGCCGACCAGGTGCGGCTGGTCAAGCGTTCCGAGTCGGGCATGGTGTCGGATCCGGTGACGGTCAGCCCGGACGCGACCCTGGAGGAACTCGACCGCACGTGCGGGCACTACCGCGTGTCCGGCCTGCCGGTCGTCGACGACAACAACGTCCTCGTCGGCATCATCACCAACCGTGACCTGCGGTTTATCCCCTCGGATCAGTGGGACACCATGCGGGTCAGCCAGGCGATGACGCCGATGCCCCTCATCACGGGCTCCAAGAACATTGCCCGCGAGGACGCCCGCGCCCTCCTGGCCGAGCACCGCATCGAGAAGCTGCCGCTGGTCGACGAGGACGGCCATCTGGCCGGCCTCATCACGGTGAAAGACTTCGTCAAGACCGAGCAGTACCCGCAGGCGTCGAAGGACGCCCGCGGCCGCCTGCTCGTCGGTGCCGCCCTCGGCTATTGGGGCGACACGTGGGAGCGCGCCCAGGCGCTGCGCGAGGCCGGCGTCGACGTCCTCGTCGTCGACACGGCGAACGGCGGGGCCCGCCTGGCGCTCGACATGATCGAGCGGTTGAAGAGTGACTCGGCGTTCGAGGACGTCCAGATCATCGGCGGCAACGTCGCGACCCGCGAGGGCGCCCAGGCGCTCATCGACGCGGGCGTCGACGCCGTCAAGGTGGGCGTGGGCCCGGGCTCGATCTGCACGACGCGCGTCGTCGCGGGCGTCGGCGTCCCCCAGGTGACGGCGATCCAGCTGGCCGCCGAGGCATGTGGCCCGGCGGGCGTCCCGCTGATCGCCGACGGCGGCCTGCAGTACTCCGGCGACATCGCCAAGGCCCTCGTTGCCGGCGCCGACACGGTGATGCTCGGCTCGCTGCTCGCGGGCTGCGAGGAGAGCCCGGGCGAGCTCGTGTTCGTCAACGGCAAGCAGTACAAGCACTACCGCGGCATGGGGTCGCTGGGTGCGATGAGCTCGCGCGGGCGCAAGTCGTATTCGAAGGACCGCTACTTCCAGGCCGACGCGACCAGCGACGACAAGCTGGTTCCCGAGGGCATCGAGGGTCAGGTGCCCTACTCCGGGTCGCTGGCGTCCGTCATCTACCAGCTGGTCGGCGGCCTCCACCAGTCGATGTTCTACACGGGCGCGCGGACGATCGAGGAACTCAAGGAGCGCGGCCGCTTCGTCCGCATCACCGCGGCGGGCCTGCGCGAGTCGCACCCGCACGACGTCCAGATGACGCAGGAAGCGCCGAACTATCACTCGGCGGCGCGATGAGCGACGGGTGGGCAGGCCCGCTCCTCGGCTTCGACACCGAGACCACGGGGACGCGCGCGGCGAGTGACCGCCTCGTGCAGGCGGCGCTCGTTGAGCAGCGCGGCCACCGCCAGCACGTCCGCACGTGGCTGGCGGACCCCGGGATCGAGATTCCGGAGGCCGCGCAGCGCGTCCACGGCATTTCCACCGAGCAGGCGCGCCGCGAAGGGCGTGACCGTGCCCAGGTGATTGCCGAGGTCGTCGGCTATTTAGAGAAGGCGGCCAGGGCGGGCGTGCCCATCGTTATCTACAACGCGCGGTTCGACCTCACGCTCATCGAGGCCGAGGCCCGCCGCGTCGGCGTGACCCCGCTGACCGAGCGGCTGGGCGCCCTCCCGTTCATCATCGACCCGCTGGTCCTCGACCGGTCCCTCGATCGGTGGCGCAAGGGGAATCGCCAGCTGGGGACGCTCGCCGACTTCTACGACGTGCGGGTCGACGAGGCGCTGCACGACGCCGCCGCCGACGTCAGGCAGACCCTCGCCGTGTGGGATGCCATGTGTCGCGCCCATCCAACGCTGACTGAGCAGTCGCCGACCCAGCTCATGGAGATGCAGGCCGACGCCCACCGCCAGTGGGCTCAGTCGTTTGGCGACTGGCTGCGAAAGAAGGGGCGCACGCCGGACATCGGCGAGTCGTGGCCCCTCGAGGACGATTGGGAAAACGCGAGGACATCGGAATGAGCCAGAGGTCATCGTCGCCTGCCAGGCACGTCATCAACGCGATCGTGGGGATCGTCCTCGCCTGCGTGTTGGCGCTGCTGTGTTGGCAGATCTACCGCGTGTGCACGGGGAAAACCGGCGTGTACGGCCGGCCCGGTCCCGTCGTCGCCACCGAGACGACGACGGTGACGGCGGCGCCGCCGAAGCGCGCGAACACCGAAGAGGTCCAGCAGATCGTCGGCACCCCCGCCGTCGACCTGGCCCAGCTCAAGGGGAACGACCAACAGATCGTGTTCCGGTCGCCCTCCGGCCAGATCGTCTGCGTCATCGCCACCGACCTGTCGAAGGCCGACACCGGCGGGTGGGTGCCGGCGACGGCCTCGCACGACGGCAAGCCGGCCGCGGGCGCCGGCGTCATGTGTGCGGGGATCTCGAACGTCGACGCGGCCCCGGACGACATGCACGGCTGCCCGGGCGGACAGCTGCTGCGCACGAGCGTCATCGGCGTGTGGAACGACGGGCAGGGCGTCGGCGCGTGCTCGGCCGATTCGACGAAGATGTTTGCGGACGCCCGCGACCACGCCGAGGGCGGCGACCGCTTCGCGCTGGCCGACCTCCCCTACGGCAAACACGCCGAGCTGGGCGACTACGGGTGCACGGTCGACGGCGCCCAGGCGACCTGCGCCCAGCTGAGCACGGGCCGCGGCTTCACCTACGAAGACAGCGTCGGCTACCGGTTCTTCCCCGCGAAGTAGCCCGGATCCGCCACCAGCCACAGACACGAGAAACGCTCACCGCTTGTGAGGCCGCCAGGTGCGGCATGGTCTCGAAGCGGTGAGCGTTTCGCGTGCCCAGTGTCGGTTAGTGGCCGCCCGTAGGAGCGGGCTGCGTCGGCGGAGTGGCCGGCGGCATCGTGGCGCCGCCGCCCGAGCCGTCGCCGGAGCCGCTGGTGGCCGTGGGCTGGGGAGCCTGCGTCGTCGGCGCCACCGTCTGGGTGGGCGCCTGGTGTGTCTGGATGGGCGTCTGCGGAGCCTGCGTCGTGGGCCGGTATGGCGTCGTCTGGCGCCGATAGGTTCGGTTGGGCACGGTGTTCGTGTCTGTCGTCGGCGTCGACATGGTAATCGACGGCTGGGTGGCCGAGGACGTCGTCTCTTCCGGCTCGTCACCGCCGACCGCGATCTTGCCGGTCGCCATCGCCCAGATGACCCCGGCGAGCACGAGGACCATGACGATCAAGAGGACGTAGCCGACGATGACGGGTCCGCGGCGCTTCCTCTCGGGCGGAATCGTCTCGGGGAGGTCGCCCTCCTCGTCGTGGTAGGCCGGGATCGACTGGGTGTCCGAGACGTCGCCGACGGGCAGCCCAAGCTTTGGTGTGTCGCTGGAGGGGCCGCCGGGGGTGATCTCTTGTGGCATCCTCGATCTCCTTTCTCACGTGCCCCTCTATCCTAAGCCGACCGATCGGATGCGGCAGGCGGGGTCCATGACGTGCTGGTCACGGCAAAACGGGGGGACGATCTGGGACTAAAAGTGGGCATTGTGGGCGCGAGGCGCGTCACAATAGACCCAGGGGGTTTTCTGCCCCACGTCTATTCAGTGAAGGAGACACGTCGCAGTGAGCGAAACTGAGTACCGCATCGAACATGACACGATGGGCGAGGTCAAGGTCCCCAAGGACGCCCTCTATGCCGCGCAGACCCAGCGCGCTGTCGAGAACTTCCCGATCTCTGGCCGCACCCTGTCGTCGCACCACATCGCCGCCCTCGGCCAGATCAAGCGGGCCGCCGCGCTGGCGAACAAGGAGCTCGGCGTCCTCGACGAGGACACCTCTGCGGCGATCGTCGCTGCGGCCGAGCGCCTGATCGCCGGCGAATTCGACGACCAGTACCCGATCGACATCTTCCAGACCGGGTCGGGCACGTCGTCCAACATGAACACGAACGAGGTCCTGGGCACGGTTGCGACCCAGATCAAGGGCTCGAAGGTCCACCCGAACGACCACGTCAACGCGTCGCAGTCGTCGAACGACGTCTTCCCGTCGTCGATCCACATCGCCGCGTACCAGGCGGTCGCCGAGGTCCTCCTGCCGAAGCTCGAGATCCTCGCGACCTCGCTGGAGAAGAAGGCCGACGAGTTCTCCGACGTCGTCAAGGCCGGCCGCACGCACCTCATGGATGCGACGCCGATCATGCTGGGCCAGGAGTACTCCGGCTACGCCGCCCAGATCCGCCAGGGCATCGACCGCATCAACGACACCCTGCCCCGCCTGGCCGAGCTCCCGCTGGGCGGCACGGCCGTCGGCACCGGCATCAACACGCCGCAGGGCTTCTCGGCCCGCGTCATCGAGCTGATTGCCGAGAACACCGGCCTGCCGTTCGTCGAGGCGAAGAACCACTTCGAGGCCCAGGCCGCGCAGGACTCGCTCGTCGAGCTGTCGGGCGCCCTCCGCACCGTCGCCGTCTCGATGGTGAAGATCGCCAACGACCTGCGTTGGTCGTCGTCGGGCCCGCGCTCGGGCATCGGCGAGGTTACGCTGCCCGACCTCCAGCCGGGCTCGTCGATCATGCCGGGCAAGATCAACCCCGTGCTGCCCGAGGCCACGGTCATGGTCGCCGCCCAGGTCATCGGCAACGACACGACGATCACGTTCGCCGGCGCCCAGGGCAACTTCGACCTGCTCGTCATGCTGCCGGTCATGGCGGCCGACCTCCTCGAGTCGATCAACTGCCTGGGTAACGTCGCCGAGCTGCTGGCTGTCCGCTGCGTCGACGGCATCGTCGCGCACCGCGACCGCTGCCTCGAGCTGGCGGAGTCGTCGCCGTCGATCGTTACGCCGCTCAACCGGATCATCGGTTACGAGAACGCGGCGAAGATCGCTAAGCACTCGGTGAAGAAGGGCATCACGGTCAAGGAGGCCGCGATCGACCTCGGGTTCGTCGAGCGTGGCGAGATCACGGAAGAGCAGCTGGATAAGGCCCTCGACGTCGCGTCGATGACCCACCCGGCCGCGAAGAAGTAGCCGCTTCTTTTCCTTTCTGGGCGCCGTCTGCACGGTTCGTGCGGGCGGCGCCCTCGTCTATCTGCGGGCCCGAGGACGCCGCGCGGGGCGCTATGTCGTGCGGTCGGGCCGTACTGGGGAGGGGAAAAAGGGTGGAGGGTGGGGAGCGCGCAGGCAGATTCCCGGGTGGGAGAGACGCCGTTTGCCCGCCCTCGCGGGGGTGTTGACCGCAGTTGACGCGACTTGTGGTGTAAATCACGTAAGCGTGGTCAGGTTCTGAATGAAGCCTACATATCTGGTCAGGAAGTTCGCGGCGGGGTGGACGGCGCTTCGGCATGGCGGGGGTGTAAACGTTTCCGGTCGATATGCTCGACTCTGACGGTAGTGCGAATAGTGGGATACCCTGCTTCTATGGGGAGTCGATGAGAGGCACATGTTTCGCGTTCACTCTTGATTTGCGTTCTACCAACGGGTAAAACTTGAACCGACGGCACAAGCCGACACCATTCGTTAGGTCCCGCGGAGGAGACATCATGGAGAACCCGGACAAGCCCGACTTCGACATCCACAACTTCGAGAAGGCTGTCGGCATCGGCAAGACGATCATCGACATGATCATGAAGATCATCAAGTCCTTTGGCTAACTCAATCGGCAGCGTTCAGCGCCTCCGCGGCTAACGACCACGGGTCTCATGGGGTTGCCAGACGGGTGCTGATCGGTCGACTAACTAAGTGGTCGACGACTTTCCGGAAAGGCCGGATCGAATTGCACAAAGGTGCATTTCGGCTTCGTCGGCATGAATGGCTCATTATTGGTCATTCGGAAAATGCGCGTACTGGCACAATGGCAAGCGCGGCTGGGAAGCGGTACGCCACCGATTGGCCGCCCCTGACTCACATGGAGAAACACAATGGACAACATCAATCTCGACGTCGTCAGCCAGCTCCTCACCGTTGCCAAGCAGGTCGTTGACCTGGTCTTCGGCCTCATCAAGGACATGGGCAAGTACGAAGGCTAAGCGCCCAAACTTTTCGATATCGGCGGCGACCGCTTCGGTGGTCACCGCCGATATGGTTTATTCCTGCAAAACCTCGCGAACGGCGTGCGTTATTCGGGCAGAATCCCATCTTGTGCATGCTCTACAAATGGTGCATAATGGAGGTCGTAGGAATTCCCTACGTGATCGTCTCTACTATCTCTGGGAGTACACAATGGATCAGTTCCTGGATTCGCTGTCGAAGATTGTCGGTATCGCCAAGCAGGTCGTCGACCTGGTCATGGGCATCCTCAAGGACACGGGCGCCCTCGACGGCAACGGCGGCAACTAGTCTTCGGGTTTCTCCGAGGGTGGCGGGCACAGGGGTGTCCGCCACTTTTCTTTGCCCGAAAGCCGCGTGAAGCGGCTGTACGGGGTGCCCTGGTCGGATCGGGAAGAAAGTGGCCCTCGGTTCGACACTGCAAACGGCCCGCGGTTCGCTACTGTGGGGAGTAAAGACGTACGGTCCGACGCGAGGAAGTGGGGGAGACATGCGTAATCAAGAACCGCTGGCGACCTGGAATGTTCAAGAGGGAGCGATGGTTGCCCCTCACCTCGAGCCTGCGAAGGTCGCGGCCGAGCTCGAGAAACTCAACGTCGTCGCCGAGATCGATTGGTATCCCGCGACCCCGCACCTGCTGGGCCTCAACGTCCTGCTCAACAAGTCCGGTGGCGTCGCCGCCCTCGACCGTGCCGATTCGCTGTACCGCGTCGGCGCAACCAGCGAGGAAGTGGTGCGGCATCTGGCGCGCGAGTTCGGTGCCGAGGTGCGGCTGGGTGACGTGACGGATAACCAGATCCCGGCCGGCGCCACGTTCCCCGACGTGGGCCAGGCGGCGCGGACGATCCGCGCCGTCGAGATCACGTCGATGCCCATGTCGTCCGTGCCGTTCTGCGCCGCGGCCGAGGGGCGCTCCCTGGGCTGCCTCAACCTGCCGAACGGCCAGCGCGCCGTCTTCTACGAGCTCTCCAGCGACGACTTCGTCGAGGGCGCCATGGTGACGCAGACCCCGGCGGTCGGCTTCTACGTGTCCGACGACGACGCGAAGCTCATCGCGGTGCTCGACCGCGGCGAGGCGGCGCCGGAGTCGCTGGCGATCCACTCGTGGACCATGCGGACGATGATTGTCGCGGGCGCCGTGCCGCTGGACGACAACCTTCAGCTGGAGCAGCGGGTGCGCGCCGACCTCGGGCATCTGGAAAACCCGCGCCGCGTCGCCGAACTGGTCGACGGTGCGGACGGCGAGGCGCTGGAGGACGCGTTTACCGTGACCGGGCGCGAGGGCGTCATCGAGGCCATGCAGGCGCTCGGGGTCCCGGTCGAGCTGGCGTCGTACCTCTACGGCCACTTCGACCTCGAGGACGTCTCGAACGCCCAGGTGTTCTACAAGCCGGGCTGGCGTGAGGCGCTGGGGTCCGGGCTCGACATCTTCATGGACAAGGAGCACGACGAGCACTCGGGTCTCGTCTCGGCCTACCGCCGCACGTACCTCGATCACCCGTGGCTGGGCCGCGGCCTGGCGCTGGGCGAGGCGACGATCGGCGCCGCTCTCACGGCGACAGCCGCCGCGGCCGGATCCAAGCGGAACGCCTGGCACAAGGTCGGCGGCGTCCTCGGGTCCGTGCTCCTGGCCGACTCGGTCATCCAGGTGTCGATCTCGACCTACCTGGGGCAGCGGCTGCGCAAGCACCGTGCGGCCACCGTCGGCGACGTCGACGAGGGCTAGCAGGCGCCAGGGGCGTCGGCCCCGCACAGACGACAAAGGGCTGCCCGCGGTCGTGGACACGCGATCGCGGGCAGCCCTTTCGTCCGCGTCAGGGGGCTTTTGAGGGCGACGTGTCGGGGCCGGTCGCTGCCGCACGGTGCGCGGCCTCGCCCCCGTGCGGCGCTAGGCCTGGTCGGGGTAGTTGAGGATGTGCTCCTCGTCGGGGCGGCCCTTGAGCTGCGAGTCGATGTAGTCACGAGCGGCCTCGAGGGTCGACACGTCGTGGCCGGCCTTTTCGGACAGGTACCAGCGGTGTTCGAGGATCTCGTGGAACGCCTGTGCGGGCTCGAGCTTGGCGCGCATTTGGGGCGGAATCGCAGCGATCGTGGGGCCGAATACCTCGGCGAGCCAGCGGGCGGCCGCGGCCTCGAGCGGCAGCGTGGGGCCGAAGGTCGCCCGATAGGTTTCGATGTCGTTGAGCAGCCGCTGCGCCTGCTTTTCCTCGACGACGAGGCCCGTGAGGTCGTGGATGCGGCGGCGGTAGTGGCCGGCGTCGACGATGCGCGGCTGGACGGTCAGGGTGTCGTCCTCGGAGTCGATGGCCATCTCGCCAACGTCGAAGCCCAGCTCGTTGAGCCGGCGGATCCGCTGGTCGAGTTCCCAGCGGTTGTTGACGTCCATGACCTGCTTGCCCGTGAGGTCTTCCCACAGCTGGTTGTAGCGGCGGACGATGTGTTCGCCGATCTCGACGACGTCGTAGTCCTCCGGGAGGACGTCGCCGGACTGCAGGTCCATGAGCTCGCCGATGATGTTGACGCGCGCTAAATCGACGTCGTAGTTCCGCTGCCCGTCGGAGAGGCTGGGGTAGATCCGCGCGGTCTCGGCGTCGACGAAATAGGCGGCGTACTCGCCGGCGTCGCGGCGGAACAGGGTGTTCGACAGCGACACGTCGCCCCAGTAGACGCCCGCCAGGTGCAGGCGGACGAGGAGGACGGCGAGGGAATCGAGGATGCGGTCGAGGCGGGTCTGCGGCATCCGCTCCTGCAGCAGCGAGCGGTAGGGCAGGGAAAAGTGCAGGTGGCGGGTGACGAGGGCGGCGGGCAGTGGGTTGCCCTGCCGGTCGGAGCGCCCGGACACGACGGCGATCGGCTCGACCGTCGGCAGGTCGGTGCGTTGCAGTCGGTGGAGCGTCTGATACTCGTGGGTGGCCAGCTCTTCGTCGATCTCTTTCACCGCGAGGATGTTGCCGGCGACCTCGATATAGCGGACGACGTGCCGCGAGAGGCCACGGGGAAGGTCGGAGACGACCTGCTTGGGCCAGTCGATCAGCGGCGTGCTCCAATCGACGTCGAGCAGCCACGACGCGGGACGCGCCGCGGTGATGTGGAGTCCAGAAGTGGTCATATCACGCTTTCGGAGCCAGACGATCGATGTGCCGGTACGACCGCATCACGTCGGAGTATGTGCCTTGCGCACTCACCTTACCGCGGTCCAGAACGACGGTATAGGCGTCCAGCTCTTCGGCCTCGTCAACGCGGGCCGTCGCGTACAGCGTGGTGATCCCAAAGTGATCGTGGAGGTCGCGCAGCTGTCCGCGCATCGAGTCGGCCAGCTGGGTCGGGAGGGTGGCGAGGGCCTCGTCGAGGATCAACAGGTTGGGCTGGCGGACGAGGGCGCGGCCGAGGGCGACCTTTTGGCGAACGTCGGGCGCGAGGCCCCGCGGGTTGCGGTCGAGGTACGGCTCGATTGTCAGCAGCGCGGCGACCTCGGCGACACGCTGGGCGATCGTCTGCTCGTCGACGCCGGAGACGCGGAGGGCAAACCCGAGGTTGTCGGCGATCGACAGGTGCGGGTACAGGGCGTACGAGTGGAAGACGAGGGCGCAGTTGCGTGACGCAGACGGCTGCCGGGTGACGTCGACGCCGTCGAAAAGGATGTGGCCGGAATCGGGGGCCTCGAGGCCGGCGATCAGGCGGATCAGCGTGGATTTCCCCGACGCGTGTGGCCCGGCGAGGACGGCGAAACACCCATCGGGAATGGTGAGGCTGACGTGGTTGACGGCAGCATACGGGGCACCGGAATAGGTGCGGGTGACATTGTCGAGGACAACGTCGGCCATGTCGATCCCCCCTTCGGGCGGCTGGCAAAGGGTTCCCTTCGATAATGCCACGTTCGCTCCGCACTGTCCCCGCTTGCGAAGAAGTGTCAGGGGTATCGCTTAGGGTGGATGCGTGCAGGAAATGATCGGGAACTATCGGCTGGTTCGGCAAATCGGTGCTGGTGGCATGGGCACCGTCTACCAGGCCGTCGGTCCGGACGGGGGCGACGTCGCCCTCAAATTGCTCCATCCTGCGCTGGCCCGCGACCCGCAGGCCCGACGGCGCCTGCTGCGCGAGGCCGCGGTGATCAACCGCGTCCAGTCGCCGGGGATCGCCAACGTCATCGACTGGGAGGTCGACTCCGACCAGCCGTTCGTCGTCACCGAATACGTCCACGGGCCCACGATCGCCGAGGACGTGCGCCAACGCGGGCCGTGGAACCGCGAGGACCTGGCCGACCTCGCGCAGTGGATGGCGAAGATCCTCACCAACCTCCATGCCCACAACGTCATTCACCGCGACATTAAGCCGTCGAACATCATGCTGTCGAAGGATGGGCCGGTGCTCATCGACTTTGGGATCGCCCAGGCGCTCGGCGACGAGCGGCTGACGTCGACCGGCCTCATCACGGGCACGCCCGGATACGTCGCACCCGAGCTCATCGAGGGCGCCGAGCCGTCGGCCGCGACGGACTGGTGGGCGTGGGCGGCCGTCCTCGTCTATTGCGCGACGGGTCGGGCGCCGTTTGGCACGGGGTCGATGGAGGCCACGCTCGCCCGGGTCATGCGGGGGACCCCGGACCTCGAGGGCGTCGACGACCAGGTGGCGCAATGTTTGCGGGCGGCCCTGCGCGCCAACCCGGCCGAGCGGGCCGCGGCGGGCGTTGTCTCGAAGCAGCTGGCGGCCGCGCCGGGCGAGTTCGATGCCGCGATGCTGGCGCCGCCCTCGGAAGCGACCCAGGTGCTGGGAGACCGGACGCAGGTGCTGGGAGACCGGACGCAGGTGCTCGGCGAGTCCGCGGCTGCGGCGGCCGGGGCGGCTGCCGACGCGACGCGGGTCGTGCCCGCGCCGCCCGAGCCCACGCAGCCGCTGTCGGGCCAGGCCACGACGGTTCTGCCCAGCGAGGACGACCAGGCGACGACGGTGGCCCCGGCGCCGGGGCAGGTCGCGCCGGATCCGACGCGGGTTCTCGCCCCACCGACCGACCCGGCCACCGGGCGCACCAGCGTCATGCCGTCGGCGACGCCGACGCCGCCGGCGCCCACCCAGGCGATGCCGGGCGCGGGCGAGGCGCAGCCCTACGCCGGTGCGATCAATCCGAATCTCGGTCTCGACGCCGCCCAGCCGGGTGCGACGGCCGTCTACGGCGCCGGCATGGCGCCCCAGCCGGGCGCCGTCTCGCCTCAGCCGGCAGCCGTGCCGCCGGGCGCCGGCATGCCCGCCCAGGGCGACCCCGCAGCCCTCCAGCCGCCGAAGCATCAGTGGCACCAGCCCTACCACCCGCCCCGGCACGTCCTCACGTGGTTCATGTCGCTGAGCCTCGCCCTCCTCGCGTCGTCGCTGGTCCTGCGCGCCGGCCTCACGGTCGCCCTCGTCCTCGCCGTCGCCTACGTCGCCCTGTTCTGCTGCGGCGAAGTCTCCGCGCGGCTGATCTCCATGCGGCTGCGGGCCGGCTACGCCCAGCCGGGCGACGTCTCGCGCGCCCTCGTCGTCCTCCCGAAAGGGCTGGTCAAGGGGCTGATGGCGCTCGCGGGTGTTGGGGTGATCTGCGGCGGGGGAGCCGCGGGTGTGTGGTGGGTGATTCAGCGGGGGATCCGTGGGCCGGACTCGCCGTGGTCCCTGCGCCAGTCCCTTCTCTTTACGACGCAGCTGACGATCGACGAGCAGGTGCTGCTGTGGCTGGTCGCCCTTGTCGCGATCGTCATCGCGTGGGCGCTGCCGTTTTCCGCGAAGGCCCGCCGCGGCTACCAGTGGCTGGCGGCCACCGCCCTCGAGCCCCTGTGGATGCGGCTGGTGATCACTTTCGTGGCGCTGGTGGCGGCGTGGGTTATGCTCGACGCCGTAGGGGTGGTCGCGCGGATCACGACGCTGCTTCACCAGGTGTCCACGTCGGGTGTGTGAGCGTGCGACTCGCCAGGCGACGACCGATCCCGTTAGGCTAGGCGCTGTATCCACCGGCGTTTGCGGGGTAGTTTCAAGGAGGCGGCAGCCGAATGAGTCAAAAGAAGAAGTCGCAGCCCAACGCGACCATGCGGCAGGTTCAGCAACGGCGTGAAGCCCAGGCTAAGAAGGATCGGCGCAACCGCACGATCATCATCGCCGTCGTGGTCGTCGTCATCGCGCTGATCGCCGGACTGGTGGTGTGGGCGGTCAAGTCGCAAGGCTCGGACGACAAGGCGTCGGGCGGCAGCTTCACCGTCAGCCAGCAGGTCGAGAAGGACCGCGGCTTCGTCATCAGCTCCGAGGGCGTCGGCAAGAAGAAGTCCGGCGTGCCCACGGTCGAAATCTACTTCGACTACTCGTGCCCCGGCTGCGCACTGTTCGAGCACGAGCAGGGCACCAACGTCGTCAAGGACGCGCAGGCCGGCAAGTACAACCTCATCTTCCACCCCGTCGTCACCCACGGCGACCCCTACGGGTTCCCGGCGATGGAGCTCGCCACGCGCGTCTACCAGTCGGATCCCGACCAGTTCGTCAAGGTCCACCAGGCGCTGATGGAGAAGGCCTACCAGTTCGCCATTTCGCAGCAGCAGCCCTACACGAAGGACCCGGTCGGCGCCGTCCGCGAGGTCGGCCAAAAGCAGGGCGTCGCCAAGAAGACGCTCGACGCCCTCAGCGAGGACGCCACCCAGGCGACCCTGCAGAAGTGGACCGAGGACTGGACCCAGTCGGGTATTTCCAAGCAGTTCGCCACCCCGATGTTCGTTCGCGACGGCAAGCAGATCGGGACGGGCCCCAACACGACGTACGACGACCTCCTCAAGGCGATGCGCGGGCAGTAACCCGGCAGACGGCTTGTGACGTGGCCCCCGTGGCCGGGATTCGCCCCGGCGCGGGGGTCATGTCATAATCGGTCCCGTGCCTCCTTAGCTCAGCTGGTAGAGCAACGGTCTTGTAAACCGTAGGTCGCGAGTTCGAGTCTCGCAGGGGGCTCCATTCGCGGCGCTACTCTGCGGCGTGCGGCGCCCTCCCTGACTTCCACCCCTTTCTGTGACATTTTTCGGGGTAGTTGACACGCGCCAGTATATGAAAAATGGCTAATTTCGGGGTGTGGGTGCAGGGGCGTCGGAGGGGCGGAGGGCGGCTGGCGCTTGCGTGTCAGGCGACGGCGTGGAAGCTAATCTTCAGTCCGAGGGCGTCGCACACCTTGAGGACGGTGGACCAGGTCGGGTTTCCGTTCTCTGATAGTGCTTTGTAGAGCCCGTCGCGGCTCATCCCGACGCGTTTGGCCAGCTCGGTCATGTTGCCCGAACGGGCGATGACGCCGAGAGCGCGCGGAACCGCGGTGGGGTCGTCAGTAGATTCCTCGAGGGCAATCTGCAGGTAGCCGGCAACGTCCTCGATGTCGTCGAGGTAATCGGCGGGGTCGAAGGGGCGGATCGTTTCAGTGCTCATCGTGCGCCTCCTGTGCGCGCCACTGTGCGGCCAAACGGCGTGCGGTGGCGATGTCCTGGAATTGGCTTGATTTGTCTCCTCCGGTCAGGAGGAGGGCGATGCGGCTTCCTCGTTGCGCGTAGTAAATCCGGTGCCCGGGTCCGACAGTTAGCCGCAGCTCGAAGACTCCCTGGCCCACGCTCTTGACGTCGGCGGGGTTGCCGTGTGCAAGGCGGTCGATTCGCGCGAGGATCCGCAGCCGGCCTTGCCGGTCTTTGAGCCTGCGCAGCCAACGGTCGAATGTGTCGGTCGTCAGCACCTCGATCATGTGTCGACTATAATCGACAGTCGGGCTGGAGGGCAAGGGGCGCCCGGCGTTTCCCGCCCTCGCCACTGCCGCCGGAAGATTAGTGTCAAATGTGACAGTTTACGGGGTGGTTGACACGCGCCAGTACATGAAAAATGGCTAATTTCGGGGTGTTAGTTGAGGGACTCTCCCGCCTCCTCCAGGAACGCCCTCGTTCCCGCGGCGACGATCGCGCAGCCGGTGTCGATGAGAACGTCGGCCGGCGTCTGTTTCCCGTCGCGCACCCACTGTTGATACAGCGACAGTGCGACGTTTCCGGCAAACGCGAGGTAAAGGTTCCACTGGTCTTCGGGTATGCGGGAGGGCGCCGCCAACGTCTCCGCCGATCCGGCGTTGACCGTGCGGATCATCTCCTCGCGGATCGCGTCGTGCGGGCCGGCGCAGGTGATCTTCTCGTAGAGTTCGTCCTGCTCGACGCAGTAGGTAAGGAACTCTCGCGTAATGACCTCGGCGTCCTCGGGGAACCTCAGCCCGGCGATGCGTTGCAGGTACGAGGACGTGTATTCCTCCTGCAGCTCACGCAACAGGTAGTCGATGGTCGGGTAATAACGGTAAAACGTCTTCTTGTTGATCCGCGCGCGCTCGCACAGCGCGGTCACCGTGATCGTCGCGAAGGGCTGCGCCAGCAGCATGGCCTTGAATGTCGCGTGAATCGCCGCGATCGTCTTCTCGACGCGCAGATCCTTGGGTCGCTGTGGGGGAGTCATCGGTGTCCTCGGGGCTAGGGGGCGCTTGCCCGCCAAGTTACGCGCCGACCGTGGAATAAGCAACCGCGTGGGGCGATTTCCCGCCTGGTGGGCAGTTAGCGGTACATCTGGCGCCTAGGTGTGGACTTAGGGGGACACCGGCGTCGCAGATGACCGTTGAGCGGGGCGCGGCGCCCTCGTAATCTCGGAAGCACAAGCGGAATACGCCACGGGCGTGGCTTATTTCCCCGGAAAGGACTGACACGATGACTGCTTTGACGGACCAGACGTTCCTCATGTTGAACGACGGCAACGAGATTCCCCAGTTCGGACTCGGCGTCTACCAGGTGCCCGAGGGCGACGCGACGGTGAACGCCGTCCGCGAGGCGCTGGCGCTCGGCTACCGCCACATCGACACTGCGCACGCCTACCAGAACGAACGCGGCGTCGGCCGCGGCATCCGTGCCAGCGGCGTCGCCCGGGACGACGTGTGGGTGACGACGAAGCTGTGGCCGAGCGAGTACGGCCGCGGCGCGACCTCGGCGGCGATCGACAAGATGCTCGCCCGCCTGGGCACCGACTACATCGACCTCCTGCTGCTCCACCAGCAGTTCGGGGACTACCTGGGCGCCTGGGCGGACATGGAGGACGCCGTCGCGGCCGGTAAGGTCCGCTCGATCGGGATCTCGAACTTTGAGAGCGAGCGGCTGGAGGAGCTCGCCGACGCCGCTTCGATCAAGCCCGCGGTCAACCAGGTCGAGTGCCACCCCTACTACCCGCAGGACGACCTCAGGCGGCGCATGGAACCGTACGGGACGATCATCGAAAGCTGGTATCCGCTGGGCCACGGCGATCAGGGCCTGCTGGACGAGGACGTCTTTGCCCAACTGGGGAAGCGGTACGGCAAGACGCCGGCGCAGGTCATTCTGCGGTGGCACATCCAGCGCGGCAACGTCGTGTTCCCCAAGTCGACGAACCCGGCCCACATCGCCGACAACATGGCGATCTTCGACTTCGCCCTCACCTCCGACGACATGGCGCAGATCGCGACCCTCGACTGCGGGCGACGTTTCTTCGATTACACCCTCGAGGAGCAGGAGCGGATGCTCAGCGGCTACGTCCCCGAAGACTAGGGGCCCGCGCCGGGCGGACCGTGATGCGGTTGTCGTCGAGGTTCGCCGAGACCAGCTGGAACTGGCCGGCCTGGCCGAGGGCGACGTCCTCGTCGCAGTGGGCCATGACGGCGGGTTCGGCGAGCATGACGCGCATGTGGTCGCCGTGCTTCTCGACGGCAGCGCCGGCGAAAACCTGCCCCTCGCGGCCCTGCATCGTCAGTGTCTGAATAATCTTGAGGGCCTGCTTCGTCGCCTGCGACGCACGCGAGGTCGTCCGCTCCATCACGGCCGGCAGCTGGTCGAGCGCCTGGACGACCCACGCGGGCGTGGGCTCGCCGGCGCACTGGGCGACGCACACCTCCTCGCCGTAGCGGTCGACGAGCCGCCGCAGCGGCGCCGTGACGTGCGCATATTCGGCGGCGATCGCCGCGTGGATGATCCCGTCGGCCGCCGAATGGGGCAGCGGCTGGGTATTGTGCGCGCCGAACGCGCGGTACCCGGACCCGCGAAACAGGCTGGTCCCCTCGAGGAGGAACGCCGCGTGCGCCGGATCCGCCGGGTCGAGGGCGCGGACGACCTCGGGGTAGGGCATGGTATCGGGCCAGTCGATGTGGAGGGCGCGGGCGATGTTGCGCAGCCGGGCGAGGTCCTCGTCGCGTGCCGGCGGCAGCGTCCGCATGATCCCGACGTTCGCCTTGCGCATGTGCCGGGCCGCCCGGATGCCCGTGAGCAGCGAAATCTGGGCGTTCCACTCCTCGGCCGGCGTGTTTGCGCGGTAGGCGATCCGGTAGCGGTCGCCCTCGGTGACGACCTCCTGCTCGGGCACGCGTGCCGAGACGCCGCCGCGGTCGGCCTCGCGGGCGGCGCGCAGCTCGCCGATCGTCCGCAGCAGACGGGGGAGGTCGCTCGGCGCCGCCGCGGGCAGCGAGGCGCCGTCCGCGACGGCCGCGTTGACCTGCTCGTACGACAGCTTCGCGCGCGACCTGACGAACGCCCGATCGACGCGCGAGGTGATCGACTTGCCCTCCTCGGACAGGACGATGCTCCACACGTACGCCGGGCACACCTGGCCCGGCAGCAGCGACGCCGCGCCGGCGGACAGGCACGGCGGGTGCAGGGGGATCGTCTGGTCGGGCATGTAGACGGATGTGCCGCGCTGCCACACCGCCTGGTCGAGGGCGCCGCCGGGGCGCACGAAGGTCGCGACCGACGCGATCGCGTAAACGACGAGGTAGCGGGCCCGGCCGTCCGTCGACAGCTCGGCCAGGTAGACGGCCTGGTCGAGGTCGGTCGACTCCGCCGGGTCGATCGTCACCAGGGGGATCGCCGTCGCGTCGATGTGGGGAAGGGCGCCCGGCGTCAACGCGTGATCGGCCCGGGAGGGGTCGACTTCGACGCGCGGCAGCGTCGCCACCGCCGCCACGGGATCCGCCGTCTTGGCCAGGTGCGTCGCCCAGTCGAGGGTGGGAAACTCCAGCGAATCGACGAGGGCGCGCCACGTCGCGGCTGCCGCAGCGGCCTCGGCCTGAGCGGCGGGCGGAAAGTCGACCGGGATCTGCGTCTTCTCGCGGATAACGCGCAGATAGGGCGCAAGAACCTGCGCGCTGACGCCCAGATTGGGCAGTGACCGTGTCGTCATCGTGACCCCCTGCCAGCGAGCCTATCGTTCCCCGCTCGCCCCCGCGCCCGATACCGCCGTCAACGTGATCCTTCTGTCCGCTTCGATCACGCTCATGGGGCCAAACCCGTGAACATGACCCTTTTCATCACGTTCACTCGCGCCGTACCGCAACGCGCGGCGCCCGGGGGAGGGGGAGGGCATCCCCCGGGCGCCGCGAGAAAAGAAAACCCGATCCGGCTTAGCCGAACCACTGCTTGACGTGGGCGACCAGCGACACGTCGAAGGCGTCGTCGGAGTGGTGCTTGGCGATCCAGTCGGACAGCGTCCCGTCGACGCAGCGTTCCATCTCGGCGCGGCACTCGTCCGGCTCGGTGACGGCGCGCAGCAGCATCTCTTTCGCCTCGTCGAGGTCGCGGTAGAAGAACGGGTACCCCTCGGGCACGAGCGCCCGCGCCCACGGCCGGTCGGGGAAGATGCCGATGACGCCGGCACCCAGGGCCTCGACGTAGGACAGGCCGTACGACTCGTCGCTGGCCGTCGCGAGGAACGCCGTCGTGTGGGCCAGCGCCTCCCAGTAGCTGGATCGCGAGGCCGTCAGCGGCCCCACCCAAATCCAGTCTCGCCTGGAGAAACGCATGGCCCGCTCGGACACGAGGTGGGATTCGTGGAGGCGCATCTCGACCTTGATCGGCGTCTGCTTACGCACCCATTCGACGACCTCGGAGAAGTCGTCGGGTCGCTTCGCCGCGGACAGGTAGATCGCGGGATACAGCACGACGGGCACGTCCGTCTGGACGCGCGGGCGCACGTGGGCTAGGCGGAAGCCGAGGTTCACCCATCCGAGCTTCGCGCGGTTCGACAGCTGGGGGACCGACCACTTGTTGACGACCTCGCGGATCTCGTTGGCCGTGCGCTCCGAGTTCGCGAACGTCGGGAACACGGCGCACGACAGGGCGAGGAGGGCGATACCGACGTCGCTGGTCACGGTACGTGGCGTCCACCAGAGGAAGTTCATGATCCGCGGCTCGTCCTCGCCCGGACGCTGGAGTTTCTGCCAGATCCGCGGCGAGTCGATGACATCCATGTTGATGACGACGGTGTCGGCCGGGTCGATGAACTCGAGCGGCTCGACGTCGAACCCCTGGCAGCGCCGGGCGGGCGCGCCGATGAGGATCGAGCCGGGGAAGATGCGGAGAATACGGCGAACGAGGGTGTCACCCGCCGCATGTCCGGCGACGTGACCGTCGGCATCGACGGACGCGGCGTCGTATTTCACTGCGATTCTCATTGCTTAAGCCTCCTTGCCTGAAGCACTGGTCGGGTTAGCGGGAGACGCGGCGTCGAGGTCGGAGGCCGAACCCAGGGGCGCCGGCGACCCGGGCTCCTCGTCGAGGGCGGCGTCCGACGACTCCTGGCGAATCCGCATGGAGTAGAACGACTGGTAGACGAAGAACGCCGACACGACGAAGAACACGACCGCCAACACGTGGACGAGCGACGCGTGCCCCTGGTCCGTCAGGCTGACCGCCAACTCGACGGCCAACAGGCCAAACAGGGTCGTGAACTTGATGATCGGGTTGAGGGCGACCGACGACGTGTCCTTGAACGGGTCGCCGACGGTGTCGCCGACGATCGTCGCGTCGTGCAGCGCGGTGCCCTTCATGTGGAGGTCGACCTCGACGACCTTCTTGGCGTTATCCCACGCGCCGCCGGCGTTCGCCATAAAGATGGCCTGGTAGAGGCCGAAAATGGCGATCGAGATGAGGTAGCCGATGAAGAAGAACGGCTCGACGAACGCGAACGCCAGCGTGCCGAAGAATACGGCGAGGAAGATGTAGAGCATCCCCTGCTGGGCGTACTGGGTGCAGATCTCGACGATGCGGCGCGAATCCTTGACCGACGCACGTTCGGCGCTGGCGTCGAGGTGAATCGATTCCTTGATGTACGAGACGGCGCGGTTCGCGCCCGTGGTCACCGCCTGGATCGACGCGCCGGAGAACCAGTAAATAACGGCGCCGCCGGTGATGAGGCCGAGGAGGAACGGGGCGTGCAGCAGCGACAGCTTGTCGAGGCCGTCGGTGAGCCCCTGGGTGAGGGCGATGATGATCGAGAAGATCATCGTCGTCGCGCCGACGACGGCCGTGCCGATGAGGACGGGCTTGGCCGTCGCCTTAAACGTGTTGCCGGCGCCGTCGTTGTCCTCGAGCATGAACTTCGCCTGCGACCAGTGCGGCTCGACGCCGAGCAACTCGGTGACCTGGGATTCGATGTCGGGCACCGACTCGATCCGCGACAGCTCGTAGACGGACTGGGCGTTGTCGGTGACCGGGCCGTACGAGTCGACGGCGATCGTCACCGGGCCCATCCCGAGGAACCCGAAGGCGACGAGGCCGAACGCGAACACCGCGGGCGCCTTCATGTCGGCCGGGTCGATACCGGTCGAGATAAGGTAGGCCCCGCCCATGAGGCCGACGACGACCACGCCCAGCCAGTACGCCGAGAAGTTACCGGCGACCAGGCCCGAGAGGATGTTGAGGGACGCGCCGCCCTCGCGAGACGACTTGACGGTCTCGCGGACGTGGCGGGCGCGGGTCGAGGTGAAGACCTTGACGAGCTCCGGGATGATCGCGCCGGCCAGTGTGCCGCACGTGACGATGCCGGCGAGGCGCACCCACAGGTGCGGCGTGGCGATGAGCGACGAGGGCGCGTCGCCCAGCGCGAACCACGTGACGAGGAAGACGACGCCGATGCACACGAGCGACGTCAACCACACGAGGGTCGACAGCGGCGCCTCGAAGTTCATCCGCTTGGCGTCGCCCCACTTGGCCTTGACCCACGCCGAATTGATGCCGAACGCGATGACCGCGGCGACGATCATCGACGCGCGGACGACGAAGATCCAGATGAGCAGGAGCGCCTGCAGGGTTTCGTTCGACTGGGGGATCGCCAGGAGGATGAAGGTGACGAGGGCGACGCCGGTTACGCCGTACGTTTCGAAACCGTCGGCCGACGGCCCCACCGAGTCGCCGGCGTTGTCGCCCGTGCAGTCGGCGATGACGCCGGGGTTACGCGGGTCGTCCTCGTCGATCTTGAAGACGATCTTCATGAGGTCGGCGCCGATGTCGGCGATCTTCGTGAAAATGCCGCCGGCGATGCGCAGCGCCGACGCGCCGAGCGACTCGCCGATCGCGAACCCGATGAAGCACTGGCCGGCGATATCGAGCGGCAACAGCGTCAAAATGATGAGCATCATGAGCAGCTCGAGGGAAATGAGCACCATGCCGATCGACATGCCCGCGAGCAGCGGAATCCGGTGGACGGAATAGGGCTTCCCGCGCAGCGACGAAAAGGCCGTGCGCGAATTAGCGAACGTGTTGACGCGAATGCCGAACCAGGCGACCGAATACGACCCCGCCATGCCCAGCAGACTGAAGATGACGATAATGGCGACCTTGCCCCAACCGAAGCCGACCAGCGCCTTGTAGTAGACAAGGATGACGGCGGTGATAAACACCCACAGCAGCATGAGGAACGCGCCCTGGCGGACGAGATAAGCCTTGCACGTCTCGTAGATGAGGTCGGCCATCTCTTTCATCGAGGAATGGACCGGCAGATTACGGAGCTTAACAAACGTAATGAGGCCAAAAATAAGGCCCAGCACGCAGATCGCCATGCCGACGAGCAACAGGGCGTGGCCGCTGATGCCGTGAATCGACACGGTATGTAACGCGTCGGGGAGCGTGAGGTCCGCTTCACCTCCTGAGGAGTCGAAGGGGCGTGGAATGGGAGATAGATGCGCTATCGATGCGCCCAAAGTAAACATGGCACCTCGTTGTCCGGATCACTATGGCGACGCGGGACGCGTCACGAAAAATGCTAACCACTTTGCGGCGCGGTTGGCAGGGGTTGACCATGTTTTGTCACACTCTTGCTTTTGCGACGCGGCGTCGTAATGGCGACCTTTCCGCGCAATGGCGGGCAGAGATGCCGGTGCTCTCCGCCGCGGAAACATCAGACGAAATCTCGAAGGGTGGTCGCCCGCGGGCCGCGGGCACGCGTCGTGGCCCCCGAAGGCGGGATGTGGGTGGTGGACCCTAGCGGGGCCTAAAGGGCGGGGGCGTCGGCCATGCCCGCGAGGATGACGGCGATGAGCTGGCGCAGCTGCCGGTGGAGGACGTCGGGGTCGACGCCCTTCTCGCGGGTGCGGTTGAGCTCGACCAGCGTGGCCGACACGACGAGCTTGGCGCCCAGCTCGTCCATCTCGCTCGGCTCGGCGTCCTCGGCGATGACGCGGGCGATGACGCGCTCGAGGTCGCGGACAATCGCCTGGACCTCGCGGCGGTAGACACCGTCGGTCCCAAAGAGGATCTCGCGGGCAATAAACACCGTCGTGTCGGGCGACGCCAGGGAATCCTCGATGATCGGATCAAGGATCGCGACGATCGCATCGAGCGGCCGCGGACACTCGCGAACGATCTGGTCGACGTCGACCTCGACGTAGGGCCGCCACCGCTGGGCCGTCGCCATCATGAGCATCTCGGGTTTGCTGGCGGCGTACTGGAACACCGTCCCCTCCGACACCTTCGCCAGCCGCGACACGTCCGCCGTTGTCATCCCGACGTATCCACGCGTCGCCAACAGCTCGCTGATCGCCGCACTAATCCGGGCCCGCTTCTCGGCCTTCGCGCGCTCGCGGCGTCCCGTCGGTGGCGTCGCCTGGGGTGCGCGTGACGGGGCGGCGGCGGAGGTCGCCGTCGTGGGCCTTTCTTGGTGGGGTGTCTGGGCGCTCATGGTGGTGCAAAAGATCGAAGACCGATCGGTCGGTGCGAGGCAGCTGAACGGCAACAGCCTACTCCATAAAAAGTTGAGCGCACTCAGGGGGTGACTAGAATGGGTCGTGACAGGCGGCTCTTGGCACGACTGACGAGCCCGCCGGTTGTCCCGCTTTGCGTATTCAACGAGGAAGGAAAGTGGATGTATTACAGCTCCGGTAACTATGAGGCCTTTGCCCGCCCGCGTCCTGTTCCCCACGCCGAGGACAAGCACATGTGGCTGGTCGGTTCCGGCCTCGCGTCGCTCACCGCGGCGATCTTTGCCATTCGCGATGCCGGGATTCCCGGCGAGAACATCACCGTCATCGAGAAGGATCCCATTCCCGGTGGCGCCCTCGACGGAATCCAGGAACCCGAGAAGGGCTTCGTCATCCGTGGCGGCCGCGAGATGGAAAACCACTTCGAATGCCTGTGGGACTGCTTCCGTTCGGTGCCGTCGCTCGAGGTCGAGGGTGCGTCCGTCCTCGACGAGTTCTACTGGCTGAACAAGGATGACCCGAACTATTCGCTCGAGCGCGCCACGGTCAACCGCGGGCAGTCGGCGAATACCAAAGACATGTTCACGCTCACGCCCAAGGGCCAAAAAGAGCTGGTGAAGATCTTTATGGCGCCGCGCGAGAAGCTCGAAAACGTCCGCATTAACGAGGTGATGAGCGACGAATTCTTCGCCTCGAACTTCTGGATGTACTGGCGGACGATGTTCGCGTTCGAGGAGTGGCACTCGGCGCTCGAGTTCAAGCTGTACCTCCACCGCTTCGTCCACCACATCGGTGGCCTGCCGGACTTCTCGGCGCTGAAGTTCACGAAGTACAACCAGTACGAGTCGCTCGTCCTCCCGATGATCGCCTACTTGAAGGACCACAACGTCACCTTCCAGTACGACACGACGGTCACCGACCTCGACTTCGCCTTCTCTGGCGACAGCAAGCGCGTGACGGCGATCCACTGGAAGCAGGGCGAGGGTGCCGAGCAGGTGACCCAGCTGGGCGAGGACGACTTTGCGCTCGTCACCATCGGGTCGCTGGTCGATAACTCCGACGAGGGTGACCACCACACCCCGGCCAAGCTCGACCGGTCGCCCGCTCCCGCGTGGGAGCTGTGGAAGTCGATCGCGCGCAAGGATCCCAGCTTCGGGCACCCCGAGAAGTTCTGCACGTCGATCGACGAGACCAAGTGGGAGTCGGCGACGGCGACGACGCTGGACGAGCGGATTCCGGAATACATCCGGCGCATTTGCAAGCGTGACCCGTTCTCGGGCCGCGTTGTCACCGGCGGCATCGTCACGGTCAAGGACTCGAACTGGTTGATGAGCTGGACGGTTAACCGCCAGCCACACTTCAAGAATCAGCCGAAGGACCAGATCGTCGTCTGGATCTACTCGCTGTTCGTCGACCGCCCGGGCAACTACATCAACAAGACGATGGCCGAGTGTACGGGCGAGGAAATCACCGCCGAGTGGCTCTACCACCTGGGCGTGCCCGTGTCGGAGATCGACGAGCTGGCCGCGACCGGCGCCAAGACCGTTCCGGTCATGATGCCGTACGTCACCTCGTTCTTCATGCCGCGCGCCGCCGGTGACCGCCCGGACGTCGTTCCGTCGGGCGCCGAGAACTTCGCGTTCCTCGGCCAGTTCGCCGAGACCGGCCGCGACTGCATCTTCACCACCGAATACTCGGTGCGTACGGGCATGGAGGCCGTCTACCAGCTGTTCAACGTCGACCGCGGCGTCCCCGAGACGTTCAACTCGACGTACGACGTCCGCACGCTCCTCGAGGCGACCTCGCGGCTGCGTGACGGCAAGAAGCTCGAGCTCAAGGGCCCGATGAAGAAGCTCGACAAGTACGTCGACGGGACGGTCGTGGGCAAGCTGGTCCACGACGCCGGCCTCATGTAACACTCCGCGGCGCCTTGAGCGTCGCCGGTTGTCGCGCCCACCTGGTGCCTGGGTATCGGCTCACTCGAGCCGGTGACCCGGGTGCCGGGTGGGCGTCGGCGTGTCTGGGCCACCCGCACGAGTGGGGCGTCGTCGAGGCGGGGCGGCAACCTTCGCTAGTGTTGCCGTATGCACAGTGAGGTCGATACCACCACGCCAGCCCGTTCCCGCGCGATCGAGATGACGGGCATTGAAATCGTCGACGAGTCCCAGCGCACGGCAAAGCCCCGTCAGCTGTTCCTTCCCTGGTTCGCCTCGAATATCTCGGTGTTCGGGATGTCGTACGGCGCCTGGGTGTTGGGGTTTGGGATCTCGCTGGCGCAGGCGACGATCGTCACCCTCCTCGGCGTCGTCTTGTCGTTCGCGATCTGCGGCGTCATCGCCCTGGGCGGCAAACGCGGGTCGGTCCCGACGATGGTTATGTCGAGGTCGGCCTTCGGCGTCCACGGCGCCAAGGTGCCGGGCATCATTTCGTGGCTGACGTCAATCGGGTGGGAGACCTCGCTGGCGATCACCGCCGTCCTCGCGACCGCGACGATCTTCGAGCGTCTGGGATGGGTCGGCAAAGACCACACGACGGTGAGCATCGTCGCCGCGATTGTCGTCGCCGCCCTCATCGTCGCGGGCGCGGTCGCCGGCTACCACATCATCATGAGAATGCAGGCCGTCCTCACGTGGCTGACCGGCATCACGACGATCATCTACGTCATCTTGGTTATTCCCAGCATCGACTGGCAGGCGCTCGGGCGGATCCCGTCCGGGTCCCTGCCCGCGATGATCGGCGCGATGACGATGGTGATGACGGGAATGGGCCTGGGCTGGGTGAACATCGCCGCCGACTGGGCCCGCTACCAGTCCCGCGACGCGTCGGGCGGCCAGATCATCCTGTGGAACACCCTCGGCGGGTCGTTGGGCCCGGTCGTCCTCATCACCTTCGGCCTGCTGTTGGCCGGATCGTCCGAGAAGCTGTCGGAGAACATTGGCGTCGACCCCGTCGGGGCGCTGGCGACGCTGCTGCCCACGTGGTTCCTCGTCCCGTTCCTGTTGACGGCGATCCTTTCGCTGCTGTCGGGCGCGATTAATGGCATCTATTCGTCGGGCCTCACCCTGCTCACGCTGGGGATCCGGATTCCCCGGCCGGCCGCGTCGCTCATTGACGGGACGATCCTCACGATCGGCACGATCTACGTCGTCTTCTACTCGCCGACGTTCATCGGGCCGTTCCAGTCGTTCCTCGTCACCCTGGGCGTGCCGCTGGCCGCGTGGGCCGGGATCATGATGGCCGACATTACGCTGCGCCACGGCCCCTACGACGAGGACGCCCTCTTCGACCCCGCCGGCCGCTACGGCGCGGTCAACTGGTGGGCGCTGGGGCTGCTCGCGCTGTGTTGCGCGATCGGGTGGGGCCTCGTCATCAACGGCTACTCCGACGCGTCGTGGAACGACTGGCAGGGTTATCTGCTCGGCGCCCTCGGCGGGAAAGAGGGTGTGTGGGCGTCCGGCAACATCGGCGTCATCGTCGCCCTCGCGCTGGGGTATATCGGCACGTGGCTGGGCAGTCGGGGGCGAATCCGCCGCCAGGAAGAGGGCGTCGAAGCCGCCAAGTGACACGGTGTCACCAAAGATCTGACGTTTTCAGCATGCGAGATTGACCGCGCATATACCATTCTTTGACGATATCTCTTGATGTCAAGATGACGGCGTCGTGGAACGCAGACTTTCGAGTCGGTTCCCCGGCGCCTTCGTCTATTGCGGACCCATCGACAGGAAGGGGAAAGCGATGGATTCTGGAGACATCGCCTTCATGCTCGTCTGCACGGCCCTGGTGTTCCTCATGACTCCCGGCCTGGCATTTTTCTACGGCGGATTGGTGCAAAAGAAGAACGTCGCCAACACGATGATGGCCTGCGCTTATTCGATCGGCGTGGCGACGATTTTGTGGGTGACGATCGGCTACTCGCTGAGTTTCGGATCGGATCATTTGGGGATTATCGGCGGCTTCAATTGGGTCGGGTGGCAAGGCGTCGGCTGGGAGGCCGGGCCCTATGCCGACACGATTCCCCACATGCTGTTTGCGACCTTCCAAATGATGTTTGCGATCATTACGGTGTCGCTCCTCACCGGCTCGATCGTCGGGCGCATGTCGTTTAAGGCGCTCGCGATGATCGTCCCGCTGTGGCTCATCGTCGTCTATTTCCCGATGGCCCATATGGTGTGGGGTGAGGGCGGTTTCCTCGCCGGAATCGGCTCGGTCGACTTCGCCGGCGGCACGGTCGTCCACATCTCGTCGGCGGTCAGCGCCCTCGTCCTCGCGATCGCCGTCGGACCCCGGCGTGGATTCGGTCAGCACTCGTTCCGTGTCCACAACATCCCCTTCGTCGCGTTGGGGGCGTTCCTCTTGTGGTTCGGGTGGTTCGGGTTCAACGCCGGCTCGGCGCTGGCGGCCAACGAGCTGGCCGTCCATGCGTTCGTCACGACGATGGTGGCGGCGGCGAGCGCCCTCGTCGTCTGGATGGTCATCGACGTCGTCAAGTCGGGGCGGCCCACGCTGGTTGGCGCGTCGACGGGCGCGGTCGTCGGCCTCGTGGGGATCACCCCGGGCGCGGGATTCGTCCCCGTGTGGTCGGCGCCGATCATCGGCGCGGGTGCGTCGCTCCTGTGCTACTTCGCGATCTCGCTGGTCAAGGGTCATTTTGGGATCGACGATGCGCTCGACGTCTTCGCCTGCCACGGCGTCGGCGGGATCTGGGGTGGCATCGCGACCGGCCTGTTCGCCGAGCGCGGGATTAACGACGTTGCCCGCTGGGACGGCCTCATCCACGGCGACGTCCGCCTGTTCCTCGCCCAGCTGGCGGCCACCGCCGTGACGATCCTCGTCGCCGCGGTGGGGACGTGGATCTGCGTCCATGTCGTCAAGCTCATCACGCCGCTGCGGGTCAGCGAGTACCAGGAATCGCGCGGCCTCGACATCTCGCAGCACGGCGAGCGCGCCTACCCGGCCTTCAATGGCCTCGAATAGTCGGCGGAAAGGACACGACAATGGTGATGAAAGTCGAAGCGATCGTTCGCGAAGAGAAACTCGACGACATTAAGACCGCCCTGCTGGGCCACGGCATTTCCGGCGCCACGGTCTCGGAGGTCATGGGGTTCGGTACCCAGCGCGGCTACAAGGAAATGGTTCGCGGCACCGAGGTGGTGGTCCAACTGCGCCGCAAACTAAAGATCGAGGTCGTCGTCCCCGATGAGGCCGAAGCCGACGAGGTCGTCGCCCTTATCCGCGACGCCGCCTATACCGGTCGGATCGGCGACGGCAAGATCTTCGTCTACCCGCTGACCCGCGCCGTGCGGATTCGTTCCGGCGAGGACGGCGTCGACGCGGTGGCGTCGGTCGGCGCCCAGCCGGCCGAACGCGGCTGAGGCGGGCTGGCCCGTCAACGTGATCAAAACGGTCACGTTGACCCCGGGCGAAGACGGCGTCGACGCGGGCGGGGAGGTTGCTGCGGCAGGCGGATTATCAAGGCTGCTCCGGCGACCTCCCCGCCCGCCCGTGCTGTCGTCGGGTGCCCGACGCGTTTGATCGGACAAAGGGGGTTGTGGAGGGCGGCGGCCCGCGTTAGTATTGGAGCGCTCCACAGATGTTGGAGCGCTCCAATAATGTAGGTTGGCGCCCTCGGGTGTGAGGCCGCCAACCCTCTGACCGCCGCCGTCGGCGTCGCGACCCCGCCGACGACCTCAATGACGAGGAGACGCCATGACCGTATCGAAAGCCCGCAACACCGCCGACCCGAAGTATTCGAAGCTCGCGATCGGGGTCTGCCCCGACCAGTGGGGCGTCTGGTTCCCCGACGACCCCAAACAGATGGACCCGCGCCAGGCCTGGGAGGAGATGGCCGAGGCCGGCTTCGAGATCATCGAGACCGGGCCGTACGGGTATTTCCCCACCGACCCGAAGGAACTGCAGAAGTGGTGCGACGACTACGGGATGAAGGTCGTCGCCGGCACCGGCTGGGGGATCCTCCACAAGGAGGAGGCCTGGCCGACGACGCTCAAGACCTTCCGCGCGATCGCCGAGACGCACGCGGCCGTCGGCGCGGAATACATCGTCCACTTGCCCCCGCTCTACCGCGACGACAAGACGTGGGAGTGGACCGACGACCGCGTCCTCTCGGACGACGCGTGGAAGCTCTACGTCGAGCACGCCAACGAGCTGGGGCGGATGCTGCTCGAGGAGTACGGCCTCAAGATGGTCCTCCACCCGCACGGCGACTCGCACATCGAGACGCCGGAAGAGATCGCGCGGATCTTCGACGCGACCGACCCGACGTACGTCAACCTGTGCCTCGACTCCGGCCACGTCGTCTACGGCGGCGGCGACCCCGTCCAGCTGGTCAAGGACTACCCCGAGCGGATCCTCTACGTCCACATCAAGGCGTTCGACGCCGACATCACCCGCGAGGCCCACGAGAAGGACTGGCCGTTCGGCGAGGCCGTCACCAAGGGCGCGTCGGTGTGCCCGCCGAAGGGCCTGCCCGAGATGCACGAGTTCGTCGACGCCCTCGCCGGCCTGGACCGCGAGATCTACTGCATCTGCGAGCAGGACTGCTACCCCTGCCCGCCCGAGTTCCCCAAGCCGAATGCCATCAACATGCGGACCTACCTGGCCGAATGCGGCCTCGGCATGAAATAGAAGGAGCACGTCATGACTCTGCGAATCGGACTGATCGGCGCGGGCGGCATGGGCCGCGCACACGTCGAGCGCATCACCAACGAACTGGCCGGCGCGCGCGTCACCGCGGTCGCCGACATCAACGCCGCGGCCGCCGAGGAGACCGCGAAGCCGCTGGGCGCGGCGGTCTTTGATAGCGGCGCCGACCTCATCGCCAGCGACGACGTCGACGCCGTCCTCATCGCGACCGCCGGGTTCGCGCACGCTCCCGACGTCCTCGCGGCGATCCGGGCGGGCAAGCCCGTCCTGTGCGAGAAGCCCCTGGTGACAAAGCCGGAGGACGCCCTCGCGATCATGGAGGCGGAGGAACAGGCGGGGCGCAAGCTCGTCACCGTCGGGTTCATGCGGCGCTTCGACGAAGGGTACCGGCTGATGCGGCAGGCGCTCGTCGAGGGCGACCTCGGGTACGCGACGCTGCTGCACTGCCGCCACCGCAACCCGAGCGTCCCCGAGAACTACACGACCCGCAACATGATCGACGACACGGCGATCCACGAAATCGACATTTGCCGCTACCTGCTGGGCGAGGAGATCACGTCGGTGCGGATCGACACGCCGCGGGCGACCTCGCACCGGTACGAGCATCTGGCCGACCCGCTGGTGCTCGTCGCCCACTCGACGTCGGGCGTCCTCATCGACGACGAGGTCAACGTCAACATCGGCTTTGGCTACTCGATCGAGTGCGAGCTCGTCATGGAGCAGGGGACCGTGCGGCTGGGCGACCAGGAGCGGGTCATCACCCGCGACGCGTACGGCAACCGGAACGCTGTGTGCGGCTCGCACATCGACCGCTTCCACCAGGCGTTTAACGCCGAGGTCCAACAGTGGATCAACGCGGCCGCCGCCGGAAAACACACGGGGTCGACCGCGTGGGACGGCTACGCCGCGGTGTGCGTCGTCGACGCCGCCCTCACGTCGCTGGAAGAGGGCGGGCGCGAGGTCGCCGTCGACATGATCGACAAGCCCGACTTCTACGCGTGAGGCGGGCGGTCTTCCTTTCGCCGGCGTGCCGAGAGGCCCGCGTGTGGCCGCGTTCGCCGCGTGAGGCGGGCGGGCGCGGCCGCACCGGGTAACGTTCAGGGGAGGGAAGGAGGCCCGATGCCGCAGAGAAAACACCGACCGACGCAGGTCGACGTCGCCCGCCTTGCCGGGGTGTCGCGCCAAACCGTGTCGCTCGTCGCGCGCGGGGACTCGCGCGTGTCGGACGCGGCGCGCCAGGCCGTCGAGGCAGCGATGGACGAGCTGCACTACCACCTCAACGTGTCGGCGTCGGCGCTGGCCGCGAAGCGGTCGCGCATGGTGGGGATCGTCATGTTCGACATGGTCAACCCCTTCCACGCCGACATCATGGAGGTCCTCCGCCGCCGCCTCGAGGGCGCCGGCCTGGTCCCGCTGATGACGACCTCCGACAACGACGCCGCCCAGGAAACCGCGGCAATCCGCCGATTCATCCAGTTGGGCGTCGACGCCGTCCTCGTCGTCGCACCCGCCACGCCGCCCGACGAGCTGGCCCGGCTGGGCGCGCAGGTCCCGCTGGTCCTCGTCACCCACGCAGCGGCGCCCGAGGGCGTCGACTACGTCTATTCGGACGACGCGCTCGGCATGGGGGCGATCGTGTCGCACCTGGTGGGGCGAGGTTTCGGGCCGATTTATTTCCTCGGTTACGACCGGCATCTGCCCGGCGACACGGCCGCCGCGCGTCAAGCCGGATATGTCCGCGCGATGCGCGAGGCCGGCCGCACCCCGCAGCTCGTCGACGTCGGGAACCGCCCGGTCGCCGACGCCCTCGCCGAGATCCCCCTGGCCGAGGGCGTCGCCCTCGCCTGCCACAACGACCTCATCGGGATCGAGGCGTTGGGCCTGGTCATCGAGGCCGGCTGGCGCCCTGGCCGCCAGGTCGGCGTCACCGGCTACGACGACACCCGCTTCGCCGCGTTCCCAGGCATCGCGCTGACCAGCGTCAACCAGGGGACCGAGCAGCTGGCGGACGCCGCCCTCGCCCTCGCCCAGGCGCGGATCGAGGGCGAGGCCGAGGGGCAGCAGCACCGGGTGATCGAGCCGCGCCTCATGGTCCGTGCGTCGACCAGTCCATGAACGTGACCAAAAAGGATCACGTTCATCCGGGGTTGCCGTGTGGTGTGGGCGGGGAGGTCACCTAGGCAGGCGGACTTCGAAGCCTGCTCCGGCGACCTCCGCGCCCCTTCCTCTTTGCGTGACCAGCTAATTCGCCGGACTGGTGAGGTCGTAGAACGTCGTCCCGTCGACCGTCACCGAGGTGTAGTTCGCCTCGACCCACTCCTGGATTGTCGAGGCCGTCCCCTGCGAGTTGCCCGGGCCGCCCTTGCCGCCGCCCGAGACGATCCAATAGTGGATCTTGCCCGACGCGACCAGCTGCTTGAACTGGGCGAGGCTCGGTGCCGGGTCCGACCCGTTGAACCCGCCGACCGCGATCACCGGCGTATCGGTCGCCAGCTGGTACGACGCCGCCGACTGCGACCCGATGGTCGCCGCGGTCCACGTGAAGCTGCTCGCGTTCTTCTCCAGCAACGTCGCCTGCTTGGACGTGACGTTTTCGCCGTTGAGCAGGCTCGACCCGCCGCGCGAACGACTCTGCGAGGGCGCCTGCTCGGCCTGGGTGCCGCTCCCGCTCGGCGGAGTCGGCGCCGCGCCGGCCTGGTTCCCCGGCTGGGTGCCGTTCTGCGTGCCGGTTTGGCCGCCAGGCTGCGTGCCATTCTGCGTCCCGCCTTGTGGGGCGGCCGGGGTGCCATTCTGCGCCCCATTCTGCGTGCCCGCCTGGCCATTCGCCTGCGCACCGGGCTGGCCGCCCGGCTGGCCGTCACCCTGGCCGCCGGGGCCGCCGCCTGCGGGCCTGCCGCCGCCGGGGCCTCCGGTCTGGCCGATGCCGGCCGAGACGATCGAGCCCGTGTGGGGGCTCGCGGCGGTCGCGATCGACCACGTCATCGTCGGGACCAGCAGGGCCACGGCGGTCGTCGCCGCGACGCCGCGCCAGATGCGGCGCCCTCGTCCGGCCTTCGAGGTCGCCCACACGACCAGCGCGAGGGCACAGATCAGCCCGCAGATCGCGACGAGGGGAAGCAGCCAGGTCGGCGCCCCGGCGCGGGCGAGGATCACCGCGGCGACCGCGCCCGTGCCCACCGCCGACAGCCCGGCGGCGCCGATGGCCAGCGGCTTCGGCGCGCGGACCAGCACCCACGCGCCCAGGGCGAGGCCGAGGACGAGCGGCGCCGAGACCGCGACCGTGTAGTAGGCGTGGAAGACGCCGTTAAGCATCGAGAAGACGACGATCGTCACGCCGGCCCACAGCGCCGCCGCCCAGACGCCGGCGCGGGCGAGGCGCCGCGACTCGTCGGCCCACGCCAACGGACGCCGATAGAGCGTCCACAGCGCCGCGATGACGACGACGATGAACGCGGGCAGCAGCCACGAAATCTGGCCGGCCAGGTCGGACGACAGGAAACGCCCGATCCCCGCGGTGCCACCACCCATGCCGCCGCCGCGGCCGCCGACCTCGTCGCCCGTCAGGCGGCCGAAGCCGTTGTAGGCGAACGTCAGCTCGAGGAACGAATCCGACTGCGACCCGCCGATGTACGGGCGATCCTTGACGATCATCGAGAGGACGACCCACCAGCCGCCCGAGACGACGACCGCCAGGCACGCGCCGAGGCCGACGACAATGCGGCGCCACCAGCTCTTGCGCGCAAACGCCAGGTAAATGACGGCGAGCGCCGGCAGGACGAGGAACGCCTGGACCTGCTTGGTGAGGAACGCGAACCCTACGGCGACGCCCGCGACGAGCATCCACCGGTCGTGATCGGTGTCGAGGGCGCGCAGCGTCGCCGCCACCGACGCCGTGAGCAGCAGCAACAGGAGGGCGTCGGGGTTGTTGAACCGGAACATCAACGTCGCGACGGGCACGGTCAGCTGGAGCGCGCCCGCGAGGATCCCCGTCACCCACGAGCCGCTGGCGCGCCGGCCGATGCGGTAGATGAGGTAGACGGTGAGGACCCCCATGATCGCCTGCGGCAGGAGGATCGACCACGAATTCAGCCCAAACGCGCGGACAAACAGCGCGGGCAGCCACAGCGACGCCGGCGGCTTGTCGACGGTGATGACGCCCGGCCAGTCGAGGCCGCCCCACAGGAACGCCCTCCACGAATGCGACCCGGCCTGCGCCGCCGCCGCATAAAACGAGTTCGCGTAGCCAGACGACGACAACCCGATGCCGTACAGCGCGCTCGCCAGCGCCAGGAGGACGCCCAGCGCGACGCGTCGGCAGCCGTCGTCACCCAGCCGGGCAGCCACCGCGCTCACGCGGCCGCCACGCCGGGCGTGGGCCGGGGCCGCATGCCCGGCAGACCCGCTCCGATGGGACAGTTCACGCACGCTCATGCCGACTTCGCCTCCTTAAACATCCACAGCTTCATCGCGGCGAACCGGAGGACGCCCATGGCGATCCCCGCGACACCGACGACGATCGTCTCGGTCGCCGACCCGCTGCCCGCGGCGACGACGGCCAACGCCGCCGCCCACTGGACGACACCCGTCGCCCCGGTGATCGCCAGCCCCTGGAGGTGGTTGGTGAACGCGCCGGCGCGCTCGCGGACACCGAACGTGTACGTCCGGTTCGCCCACGTGTTCGCGAAAGTCGACAGGACCAGCGAAATCACCGTCGACACGGCCGGCCCGGCGGCCAGGCGGCACGCGGCGTACAACGCCATCTGCAGCAGCGTCGAGAGCACCCCGATGATGCCGAAGAGGACGACCTGGTTGGCGAATTTCCGCTGCGCCGAGACGTCCCCGCGCAGGTGGAGGGGCCGCACGAGGGCGGCGCGCAGCGACTCGGTGGGGATCGCGTGGAGGGCGCGGTCGCGCATGACGCGGGCCAGGCCGGCGAGGTCGGCCGCCGCCGTGTGGGCGATCGCGACGGACGAGTCGGGGTCGTCGACCCAGTCGACGGGCACCTCGGCGATCCGCAGGCCCAGGGAATCGGCGACGAGCAGCAGCTCGGTGTCGAAGAACCACTCGTCGTCCTTGAGATAGGGCGCGAGGGCGGCGAACGCCTCGGCCGTGATCGCCTTGAAGCCGCACTGGGCGTCGCTAAACGACGCGCGGCCCGCGACCTTGAGGATCATGTTGTAGGTGCGCGAAATGAACTCGCGCTTGGGGCCGCGGACGACCCGCGACGCCGGCGACAGGCGCGTGCCAATGGCGATCGGCGAATGCCCCGACAGCAGCGGCGCAACCAGCGGCGGCAGGCAGGACAGGTCGGTCGCGAGGTCGACGTCCATGTAGACGAGGACCTCGGCGTCCGAGTGCGACCACACGGTCTTGAGGGCGTGGCCGCGGCCTTTGCGCGACAGCGTGTAGCAGCGGACCCGCTGGTCACGCCGCGCCAGCTCGGCGGCGATGTGGCCGGTCGCGTCGGTCGACGCGTTGTCGGCGATCGTGATGCGGAACGACGGCGCGCCCTCCCACGAGTCCATGTAGGCCAGGAGGGTCGTCACCGCGCCCCACAGGGCACGCTGTTCGTTGTACACGGGAATGACGAGGTCGAGTGTGGGCGCCGCGGTCATATCCGGCGCGTCGACCTCCGGCCGAAGAAGCGTAGAAGTTGTCATGGCTTCACGCTCTCGCCCCACGTTGTGAGGGCTCTTTTATCGCCTTATGAAACAGCTATGACCTGGCGTGACCGTGACCAACAAGGCCGCGACCAGGGTATTTGACCCCATGGCCGTGACCGAATCGGACGGAAAGGTCACGCTCATCGGGGGAGGGCGGGCGCGTCCTCGGCGACGGGTAGGGTGACCGTGAACGTCGCGCCGGACTCGTCGGAGGCGACCGTCAGCTCGCCGCCCAGCGCGGCGACGATCGTGTGGGCGATCGCCAGGCCCAGGCCGGCCGACTCCGAGCGGCTGCGCGCCGTGTCGGCGCGGGTGAACCGGTCGAACAGGGTGTCGCGGACGGCCTCGGGAATTCCGGGCCCGTGGTCGGCGACGTCGACGCCCCAGCGGTCGCCGCCCTCGGCGAACAGGCGGTACATGCGCACGTCGATCGCGGTTCCGGCGGGCGTGTGCTGGCAGGCGTTCGACAGGAGGTTGGCGAAGACCTGGCGCAGTTTGTCCTCGTCGCCCATGACTTGGGCGTCCATCGCGTCGGGGTGGAGGTCGAGGGTGATCGGGTGGTCGGGCGCGCGGATTCCGGCGTCGGCGACGGCGTCGACGACCAGGCCGGTCAGCGGCACGAGGGTCATGTCGACGCCCGCGCCCGCATCCAGGCGCGCGAGCATCAAGAGGTTGTTGACGAGGGCGGACATCCGCGTCGACTCGGAGCGGATCCGCGAGATCGCCTGCGCCGCCTCGTCGGCGTCGAGGTCGGGGCGCGAGAGCAGCTGCGCGTAGCCGGAGATCGTCGCGATCGGGGTGCGCAGCTCGTGCGACGCGTCGGCGACAAACTGCGCGAGCGACGCCTCGGTGTCGGTGCGTTCGCGCAGGGCCTGCTCGATGTGGTCGAACGCGACGTTGAGGGCGCGCGCGACGTCGCCGGCCTCGGAGTCCGACTCGGCGATCGCCGCGTCGACGCGGGCGGGAACCTCGGCGCCGCGGGTGAGGTCATGCCCGGACACGGCGGCGGCGGTTCGGGTGACCTCGGCCAGCGGGGCCAGCGCCGCGCGGGTGCGCCAGCGGGCGACGACCCAGGCGACGGCCAGGGCGAGGACGGCGTAGACGGCGCCCCACAGGGCGAACGTCCGCAGCATGGCGTCGCGTTCGGACAGCGGGAGGGCGACGATCACCGTGGCGTCGCCGCGGGTCGTCCGCAAGACACGATATTTACCCAGGTGGGGGACCGATTGGGTGGTGGGCTGGGCGGTGGCGGCGCGCTGGAGGGCGCGCGCCTGGGTGAGCGAGAGCGGATCGACCTCGAGGGTCCGCGTCAGTCGACCCGCCCACACCCCGTCCGGGGTGACGACGACGTGGATGGTCCCGGCGTTCGCGCCCGGGCGCTCGAGCGAGTCGGGCGCCCCGTGCGGCGGGCGGCCGTCGCCCTCGGCGGCCTGGCCGCCCGCGTCGCCGGCCTGGTCGCCACCGAGCGTGGGGGAGTCGCCACCCGCGGTGGCGCCCTCTCCATCCCCCTGCGGGCCGAGCGTCGTCGAGCCCGCGTCGCCGGGCAGACCGGCGCCGGGCGAGGTGAGGCGGACGTGGGCGGCGGCCTCGTGGAGGCGCTCGTCGACGGACGAGGTGAGGACATGGCTGATCGTCGCCCCCGCGAGGAGGGCGACGATCGCGATGACGACGGTGGTGACGGCGACGACGATGAGCGGCAGCCGCCACGTCAGGCGTTGGGGTCTAATGCGGGGCATCGGACCGCATCTGGTAGCCCACGCCGCGGACGGTGTGGATCATCTCGGGGCCGGCCACGTTGAGCTTGCGGCGCAGATAGCTGATGTAGAGCTCGACGACGTTCGCGCGCCCGCCGAAATCGAAATGCCACACGGCGTCGAGGATTTGCTGCTTCGACATCACCCGGTCGGCGTTCTCCATGAGGTAGCGGCACAGGTCAAACTCGGTCTTCGTCAGCTCGATCGGCACTCCGGCCCGCGTCACCTCGTGGCGGGCGTCGTCGAGCGTGAGGTCGCCGACCTGCAGAATCTGCTCAGCCGGGTCGTCCTCGAGGGCGTCGGCCGTCAGCCCGCTGCGCCGCAGCAGGGCTTCGAGGCGCGCGGCGACCTCGTTGAGGTCGAACGGCTTGGACACGTAGTCGTCGGCGCCGCCCTTGAGGGCGCCCACCCGGTCGTCGACGCTATCTTTCGCCGTCAGCATGAGGACGGGCAGCAGGGGGTCGTCGGCGCGGATCCGCGCGAGTGTCTCGACGCCGTCCATTACCGGCATCATGACGTCGAGGACGACGACACTGGGTCGGGAGTGCCGGATTTCGCGCAGCGCCTCCATGCCGTTGTGGGCAGTGCGGGTGACCCAGCCGTCCTTTGCCAACGCCTGGGCGAGGAGGTCGGCCAGCATTACCTCGTCGTCGACGATGAGGACCTCGCGCGTGCTCGTCATGTCGTCCATTATCGCGCCCGACGAGCCTAGACGGCGGTCGTGTCCGCCACCTGTTCGCCGTCATCCTCGCGCGGGGTCGGCTGGACCAGGGAGGAGCTGTCGGTCGTGCCGGGGCGGGTCCCCGGGTGCTGGTGGCCGGAAAAGCCGTCGTTCTGCGAGGACGACTGGTTCTGCTGGTTCTGCTGGGTGCTGTCGTTCGTGCCGTCGGACCCGTCGGTCGCGCCGTTGCCGCCGGGCATCCCCTGTTGGCCGGGCATCCCCTGTTGGCCGGGCATGTTCTGCATGCCGCCGGGGCCGCCCTGCTGCATCTGGGTGCCGTGGCCGGACCCCTCGCCGCCGTCGCCAACGGCGATGCCGGTGGCGAGGCCGCGGCCGAAGATCGCCAGCGACGCGACCGCCGCGACGGCGGCCGGCTTGATCCAGGCGGCCTTGTACCAGCGCGGCTCCTTCGTCGACGCGGCCACGGCGGGCGACGCGGGGGTCACGAGCGGCTGGCCGACCGGCTGGGCGTGGCCCATGCCCTCGGTCGCCGGCGGGATGGTCTGCGTGGTCGCGGACCCTTCCGTGTAGGGCAGCGTCTGGGTGGCGAAGGCGTCCTCGGAGCGCGGCTGCGGGCGGGCGGTGTCCGTCGGCTGGGTTGCATCCGGCTGGATCGCGGGGATGGACTGGGGGTCGTTCGGCGTCTGGGCGCCGGGCATGTTTTCCGTGTCGTTCATAGTGTTGACACTAGGAACCGCCCCTATGATCCCCGTAGCCAGTGCCTATGAAAGTCCTATGAACCCGCGAAACGCTCACCCAGACGGCGAAACGCTCACCTCGTTTGTCATTCCGGCCCGATAACCGGGCGTTTTTGACACGTGAGGTGAGCGTTTCGCGCCAGAGAGGCGGTCTAGTAGTGGGTGACGACGACCGTGCCCTGCGGGGCCCAGTTGAAGAACCACGCGGCCTCGCCGACCGGCATGTTGACGCAGCCGTGCGAGCCGGCCGAGCCGCCGTAGCCGAACGAGCTGCGCCACGGCGCGCCGTGCAGCGCGTAGCCGCCCGAGAAGTACATGGCGTAGGGGACATCCGGCGTCACGTACTTCGAGCCGTCGGCGTTCAGCCCGCGCATCGTGTCAGTGCGCAGCTTGCGCTGGATCTCGAAAGTGCCCTGGATCGTCGGGGTCTTTGTTGCGCCGGGGACGACCGCAACCGGGCCGTGGACCACCGTGGCGCCCTCGAACGCCGTCGTCGTGTAGTTCGACAGGTTGACGTCGATCCACTTTTCGCCGGGCGCGGCGGGGTAGGCGAGGTTTTCGGCACCCGGCGCAATGACCTGCTTCTTGATCTCGGCCTTGTCGGTGTCCGTCGTGAAAGCGGCCTCGTACGCCTTGCCGTCCTTCGCGGCCTGGATGATGCCCTGGGTGATGTCGTCGGTGTTCGCGACGGCGACCCCGTCGACCGGCTTGACCTTCTCGAGGACGACGTCGCCCTTCTCGTTGACGTAGTTGAGGCCGTCGATCCGCTTGACGATGAGGCTCTTCGACGCGTCAGTAGCCCACGCCCTGACCTTTTCGGTGTTCATCGTCGGCGTATTGTTCGCCTGACCGACCGCAGGAATCACTACCCACCCGATGCGGTCTTGCGCCGAGGGGGTCACCGTATTGTCGCCGACCTTCACCGACACGGGGTTGGCGAGAAGCTTGTTGGCCTCATCCGCCTGCGTCTGCGCTTCCTTAATCGAGACCATCGGCTCGACCGTGCCAACCGAGACTTTCACTTCCTTGTCGGCGTTTGCGTCCACGGCCTGTGTGGCGCCGTCGATGACCTGGGTCAGCGGGACGCCCTTGCCGTTCTTGCCGGCAACCGCCGTAAACGCGGTCTTTTCGCTGTTCGGGGTGACCGACGGCTCGACGGCGGCGTAGGCGCCCTCGACGCCCTCGGTCAGCTTAGACGTGAACGCGGACAGCTTGGCCTGATCCCACGTGACCTCGGGCTCGATCGTCGTATCGGTAAAGGGAGCGGCGAAATACTTGCCGACTTTCGAATTGTTGGCAAGCGCCTTATCGGCCGTCTTGTCGGCGTCGACCGAAATCCCCATGTCGGAAAGCGAGGCCGTCGCCGATTTAATCGAATCCCCGGTGAAAGTCACCTGGCGTGTCTGGGCGTTCTTATTCAGATAATCGACAATTTGGTTGTGCGTTTTACCGGCGACCGAGACGTTACCAATCTGGGTGCCGGGCAACGCCCGATGTCCGCCGCCGTAGTAGACGCCGTAGCCGACGATGCCCGCGATGAGGGCGACGAAGACGACGGCCCCGCCGATGATCCCGGCCTTGCCCTTGCCGGAGCGACGGCTCCACCACCCCGTCCGTGCCTGAGATTGTCTTTCAGGCGACGTCGGCGAAGTGTTTGTGACCGAATTGTTATCTGACATACGTAAACCCGTCCGCGTTGAGTTTGCCTCAACGCTGCGCGAATCAGTAGGACGAATACCCTATCGCGATGAGTCTACAAAGATGTTCGGCGGCCTGCCTACTGGGATCCACTTTATGGGCGGCGATCGTGAGCAATTCCTCATTGCCCAGAGCGTGGCGAGAGGCGCCTTCCCGTGCCCTCCCGCGCCCGGTCCCGGCCCGCGGCGGGGGAGTGTGGCATTGTTGGCGCTTCGCGCGGGCGCGGGCATACTAGATGGGACGGCCCGAACAAACCAAGGAGCAGGCGTGGCGCTTTCCCTATCAATGGACGATTTCCAAGCGATCTACGACGAGCATGCCGAGGTCGAGGCCAAGATGTCGGATCCGGCGGTGCTGGCCGACCCCGCGAAGGCCCGCCCCCTGGGGCGCCGCTACGCCGAACTGGGCCGTATGACGGCGGCGATCGACGAGTGGAAGGCCGCCGGCGACGACCTCGAGGTCGCGCGCGAGTTGGCGGCCGAGGATCAGTCGATGGCCGACGAGGTCCCGCAGCTGGAACAGCGCCTGGCCGAGGCCGAAGAGGCGTTGACCAAGGTGTTGGCCCCGCGTGATCCCGACGACGCGCGCGACGTCATCATGGAGATCAAGGCCGGAGCGGGCGGCGAGGAGTCGGCGCTGTTCGCCGCCGACCTCATGCGGATGTACACGCGCTACGCCGAGGCGCGCGGCTGGAGCGTCCAGGTGCTCGGCGCCACCGAATCGGATCTCGGCGGCATCAAGGACGCCCAGATCGCCATCAAGGCTAAGGGGAACCCGGCGCCGGAGGACGGCGTGTGGGCCTCCCTGAAATACGAGGGCGGCGTCCACCGCGTCCAGCGCGTCCCCGTCACCGAATCGCAGGGCCGCATCCACACGTCGGCGGCCGGCGTCCTCGTCATGCCCGAGGCCGAGGAAACGGGCGAGATCGAGATCGACCCGAACGACCTGCGTATCGACGTCTTCCGCTCGTCGGGCCCGGGCGGGCAGTCGGTCAACACGACCGACTCGGCCGTCCGCATCACCCACATCCCCACGGGCATCGTCGTGTCGATGCAAAACGAGAAGTCGCAGATCCAAAACCGCGAGGCCGGCATGCGCGTCCTCCGGTCGCGCCTGTTGGCCGAGGAACAGGCCAAGCGTGAGGCCGAGGCCGCCGAGGCCCGCCACTCGCAGGTGCGCACGGTCGACCGGTCCGAGCGGATTCGCACGTACAACTTCCCGGAGAACCGCATCGCCGACCACCGCACGGGGTACAAGGCGTACAACCTCGACCAGGTGTTGGGCGGCGACCTCCAGCCGGTGATCGATTCGGCGATCGAGATGGACGAGGCCGAGCGGCTGAAGAAATTCGGCGCCGACGCCTAGGGGTCGCGCGGATTCTCAGGGTTTCGTCAGGCAACGCTCGGTTCGCTGTGTGGAAGCTCACTTAGGGACTGCTTAGTTTCCTTATAAGGTGGGAGTGCTGTTATTCCCATCAAGGAGGTCACCCTATGTCCCTTCGTACCCTTACTCGCCACGCGGGGCGTTCCCTGCTGGCGCTCGCGGTCGCGGCACCGCTGACGTTCGCCGCGGCGACCGCGACGGCTGCCCCGGCCCACGCCGACGACTCCCCCGCCATCGACACCACGAAGGCCGAGGTCGTCCTCACCAGCCGGATGCCCGACCACAAGGTCCACCAGTGCTCGATCGCGCTGCTGCAGGTGACGAACGTGGCGCCGGGCTCGGGCGTCGAGATCACCGTGAAGACGCCCGCCGGCGACACCCATCAGGTCCGCAAGGTGGTCGCCAAGGACGTCAGCAGCTGGAAGCCGGAGTTCAAGAACCAGTACGTCGGCCCGCTCGAGGTTCCCTGCAACCTGCCGACCGGCAAGTACACGGTCGAGGCGCAGGTGACGCCGAAGGCCGGCGCGGCCTACACCGCCAAGACCGGCGAGATGACGGTCGAGGACGCCCTCTCCGGCCCGCAGTACATCCCCGTCCCGCACCACATCGCCGCCGGCCGCGTCGGTGAGGCCTCGGTGACGCACCTGCCGGCTGACGCCCAGGTCCGCGTCCTCATGGAGATGGACGAGAAGACCCACGCCGTCGCGCAGGTCGGCTTCGGCACGGTCGACGCCAAGGGCTCCGGCTCGATTCCGTTCCAGGTTCCCTCCGACGCCGCGGTCGACGACCACCACGTGTTCCTCAGCTACCGCGTGGGCGAGGGCGAGTGGACGCGCCTCGACACCAAGGGCGTCCACGTTGACGTCGACGCCGCGGCGACGAACAGCGGCTACGACCCCGACACGGTCGCCGTCGAGCGCGAGTCGCAGGTCGTCTTCGGCAAGTCGCCGGTCGCCCAGTGCTCGATGACGGGCGTCCGCGTGACGAACGTCGTCCCCGGCAGCACCGTCGAACTGACCGGCACGAACGCCGACGGCGCCGTCGTGTTCTCGCGCGAGGGCGTCGCCAAGCAGAGCAAGCGCTTCCCCAACGCGTTCGGCTCGCCCTTCGAGGTTCCCTGCGACATGGAGTTCGGCACCTACACGGTGACGGCCAAGATCACCAACCCCGACGGCGTCACCCGCATTGCCAAGGCCGGTACGGTCGAGGTCACCTGGCCTGAGGACGGCCTCCAGTACCTGCCCGCGCCGCACCACATCCACCAGGGCGAAAAGGGCGAGGTCACGGTCGCCGGCGCCCCGAGCAATGCGAAGATCACCGTCATCCTCCACATCAACGACACCGAGACCCGCGAGGTCGGCGAGGACGTCGCCAACGGCGACGGCCAGGCGTGGATCGAGTACACCGTCCCGTGCGAGGCCGTCGCCAACGACGACCACGATGTCGACCTCAAGATCGTGACCGAGGACGGCGAGACGACGATCGTCCACGGCGATCACAAGCACATCGACGTCTTCCCCGGCGACTGCCCGACCACGGACAAGACCCCCGGCACCCAGCCGGCCGACGGCAAGAAGGCCGACACGAAGAAGGCTGACTCGAAGAAGGCGCCGGCCAAGGCCAACAAGAAGCCGCTGGCCAAGACCGGCAGTAACGCCGAGGCCGCGGGCCTCCTGGCGCTGCTCGCGCTCGCGGCCGGCTCGACGGTCGTCGTCGCCCGGCGCCGCCGCGCCTAGCGCTTCACCGGCATCACTCACCCCGGCGCCCCTCGCGTGACCCACGCGGCGGGGCGCCGGGTTCTTCCTGCCGAGGCGTGGGCCGCCGTCACAGCGGGGTCGCCGCGGCTTGGGCCCGCCGCCGGGGCGGGCATAGGGTGGCAGGGCCCGGGCCACCCGCGAATCGGGCCGAAAGGAGCACCCTGTGAAGCTTGCCCACGCGCTCAGCGAGGGCGCCTACGTGCTGGCCGAGGCCGGCGTCGACGCGCCGATGGCCGACTCGCGCCAGCTCGCCGAACACCTCCTGGGCTGCCCGCTCTACATGGCGCCGCCCGCGCTTACGCCCGAGGTCGAGGCCGACTTCTTCCGCCTGATCGGCCGCCGCGCCGCCCGCGAGCCCCTCCAGCACATCACGGGGACGATGACCTTTCGGTTCCTCACCCTCGCCGCGGCCCCCGGCGTCTTCATCACTCGCCCCGAAACCGAGTGGATGGTTGACGCCGCCCTCGTCGAGATTCGGCGGCTTGCCCGGCAGCGGCGGGTCAGCGTCGTCGACTGGTGCGCGGGCTCGGGTGCGATCGGCCTGGCCATTGCCTCGGAGGTCGCCGGCGTCGACGTCGTCGCCGTCGAGCTTGACCCGGCCGCGGCCGCCCTCGCCAGGAAAAACGCGCAGGCCAACCCGCCGGACCCCGACTCGACGTGGCGCCTCATCGAGGCCGATGCGACCCGGCCGGACACGCTGGCCGACCGCGACGGGTGCGTCGACGTCATCGTCACGAACCCGCCGTACGTGCCCGCGGGGACGATCACCCAGCCTGAGGCGCTGGCCGACCCCGATCTCGCCCTCTACGGCGGCGGGGCCGACGGCCTGGCCATCCCGCGGGCGCTGCTTTCCCGGGCGGCCGACCTGCTGTCCGGCGGGGGAATCTGCTTCATGGAACACGCCGACGACCAGAATCCCGCGTTGGCCGCGGCCTGTGTCGACCTCGGGCTGGCCAGTGCGCTCGGAAAAGACCAGACCGGACGGATCCGCTGGATCGTTGCGCGGAAGTCGGCCGGCGACGTGGAACAATAGCGGCATGCCCAACCTGTTGCGAACCCCGCTGTCCGAGGCCGACGTCACCGCGATCCGCCGCTGCCTCGACGCGGACGGCCTCCTGGTCGTCCCCACGGACACCGTCTACGGGATCGGCGCGCAAACCACCTCCGAGGTCGCCATTCGCTCACTCGTCGGTGCGAAGGGCCGCGACCTCACGATGCCCCCGCCCGTCCTCGTCGCCTCCGACGCCCAACGCGCCACCCTGACGGCCAGCTGGCCCGAGCGCGCCCACGCCCTGGCCGAGCAGTTCTGGCCGGGCGCCCTCACCCTCGTCGTCCAGGCGAACACCCAGGCGATCGGGTGGGACCCCGCGCCGATCGGCGGGACGATCGCCGTGCGCCTGCCCAACCATGCGGACCTGCGGGCGTTGCTACAGGTCACGGGCCCGATGGCCGTGACGTCGGCCAACCAGCACGGCCAGCCGCCGGCCACCGACATCGACCAGGCGCAGGTGGCCTTCGGCGACGACGCCGACATTTACATCGACGCCGGCCCCACGCCCGGCCCGGTCCCGTCGACCATCGTCTCTGTCGCCGAGGACGGCACGTGGCGCGTCCTTCGTGAAGGCTGCATCCCGGCGACGCGGATCGACGAGGTCTGCGCGGGGGTGCGATGAAGGCCTACCTCCTGCTCGCCGCGCTGGCGATGATGTTCACCTTCCTGTCGACGCCGATCGTCCGGCGGGCGGCGCTCGCGGCGCACGCGTTGACGCCGGTGCGGGCGCGCGACGTCCACACCCACCCGATTCCCCGCCTGGGCGGGATCGCCATGACCGTCGGCTTCGCCGCGACCATGGTCATCGGGTCGCGGTTCCCCTACTTCCGCGAGTTCTTTACGGCCAGCCAGGCGTGGTGGATCCTCGCCGGCGCCGTCGCCATCTGTCTGCTCGGGGTCTTCGACGACATCTGGGACCTCGACTGGTGGGCCAAGCTGGCCGGCCAGTTCCTTATCGCCGGGGTCGTCGCGTGGAACGGCGTCCAGATCGTGTCGTTCCCCCTCTTCGGCGTCACCGTGGGGTCGTCGCGGCTGTCGGTCGCCGTCACCGTCCTCGTCATCGTCACGGCGACGAACGCCGTGAACTTCGTCGACGGCCTGGACGGCTTGGCCGCGGGCACCGTGGCGATCGGCGCGACCGGCTATTTCGTCTACACCTACCTGCTGGTCCGCATGACGAATGCCCAATCGTATGCGTCGTTGGCGGCGATGATCATGATCGTCCTCGTCGGCGTGTGCGCGGGCTTCCTCTGCTTCAATTTCCACCCGGCGACGATCTTTATGGGCGACTGCGGCGCCATGCTGCTGGGCTACGTCGTCGGCGTCGCGTTTATCCTCGTCACCGGCCAGATCGACACGACGATCTTCGGGCACGCCCAGTTGTTGCCCGCGATTTTGCCGTTTGCCCTGCCCCTGGCGACGCTGGTCCTTCCGCTGCTCGACATGACGATGGCCGTCATCCGCCGCCTCAAGGCCGGGCACACGCCGTTCCATCCCGACCGGCAGCACCTCCACCACCGCCTCCTCGCCGCGTCGCACTCGCACACCAAGGCCGTCCTCCTCATGTACATGCTCTCGGCGGCCGTGGCGATCGGGGCGGTGAGCTTCCTCCTCCTGCGGTGGCAGGACGCCACGCTGCTCACGGTGATTCTGCTGGTCGTGGCCGGGTTCATCCTGCTGGCGTCGCTGCCGGGAATGCGGAAGAAGTACCTGCCGTGGCTCGATGCTCTGGTGAGGCGCCATGACCAGGCCTAAGCCCCACACCGTCGAGGCCGCCCGCCGTAACCTCCTCGCCTGGCAGGCGGGCGTCAGTGTCGTCGTCATCGTCGCCGCGGCCGTGGTCGCCGGGATCCAGCTGGGTACGGTTAGCGTCCTCGTCGCCCTGCCGTTGCTCGTCCTCGCTGTGGGCCTCATCGGGGTGACCGCCGTGGTCACCCGGATCCAAATCGCCGACATGGGCAAGGCGATGGCCGCCGAGTTTGCCGGCCTCTTCGCCAAGGCCCTCGTCATCGTCGCCGCCCTCGCAATCGCCGTCGCGCTCGCGATTCCGCGCACCCTCGTGGGGATCGCCGTCATCGTCATGGTCATAGCCCACGCCATCGCCGGGGCGGTCGGGGCGCACCGTGCGCGGGTCCTCATCGTAGACGATCCCCAAAATGGCGGGACCTAAGTCGTTTAATTGCTATGATGTCTCGTGTTTCACGTCTCATCCGTTAGGGTAGGACGTGGCGCCCGTCTCACGCGGAAAGGTGCCTGTTTCCAGGCTGTGATCTGACGACTCGTCCGGTTGCTTCCGAAACTTTGCTCAGGCATAAAATAGGCATTGACGGGTGACCGCCGGACGATATAGACGACGCCAGGAAATGGCAAGGGAGGTTCCCTCGTGCTTGCACAAGCGATGGGAGAAGTACTACTCGTCCACGCTCAGGGGAATTCAGATGGCTTCGAGGCGCCGGGTGTTGCCGACCTCTTCCCTGATCCTTACGCATTTGCCGGCACGCCCTTCGAGATGAACGCGGTCCAGACCAACCGGCTCGTTATGCTCGTGCTGTTCTTGGTCTGCGCCATTCTTTACGTCCGTCGGGCAAAGGTTGTCCCAGGACGAGCCCAAGGGATCTTTGAATTCGGTTTGAATTTCTGTAGGACGTCCATTGCCGAGCAGATTCTCGGCAAGACGATGGGCCGCAAGTACGAGAAGTACGTCATGGCCATCTTCTTCCTCGTCCTCTTCATGAACATCGCGGGCGTCATCCCCGGCCTCAACCTCGCCGGTACCGCCCTCCCGGGTCTGCCGCTGCTGCTGGCGATCTTCTCGTGGGTGCTGTTCATCGTTGCCGGGATCAAGGAGCAGGGCGGCGGCAAGTTCTTGAAGAGCGCGCTCTTCCCGCCGAACGTCCCCAAGCCGCTGTACCTTCTTCTCACGCCGATCGAGGCCATCTCGACGTTCATCATCCGCCCGTTCACCCTGTTCGTCCGTCTTCTCGCCAACATGGTGTCGGGGCACTTCCTCCTCACCCTCACGCTGGTCGCGACGAACTTCTTCGTCATCTACGCCATGGCGCTGCTCAAGCCGTTGGCGATCCTCACGTTCGTCGCAGCAATCGCATTCACCCTGTTCGAAATCCTTGTCGCTTTCCTGCAGGCGTACATTTTCGCGATTCTCACGGCCGTCTACATTGATCTGTCGGTGCACGCGCACTGATCGTCCATCCGCCCACCCCGGGTGGTTCACGAAACACCAAAAGGAAAGAAACATGACTGGAAGCATTGCAGTTCTCGCCACCATCGGCTATGGCCTGGCCGCGATCGGCCCGGGCATTGGTCTTGGTATCCTCGTCGGCAAGACCCAGGAAGCAACGGCCCGCCAGCCTGAACTGCGCGGCTCGTTCTCGACGACGATGTTCATTGGTATCGCGTTCGTTGAGGCGCTGGCCCTTATCGGCATCGTTATGGGCTTCCTCTTCACTGCGTGATCGCCATGCTTAACGAGATCACCACGCTGGTGTCGCTCCATGCGGAAGAGAAGGACACACCCGTCCTCATCTTCCCCACGGTGCCTGACCTCGTGTGGTCGGCGATCGTTATCATCGTCGTCTTCTTCGTGATGTTTAAGTACGTCGTCCCGAAGTTCACTTCGGTGGTCGACGAACGCAACGCCGAAATTGCACGCGGCGTTGAGCTCTCGAAGCAGGCCGATGCGATCGTTGCCGAGGCCCACCAGAAAGCAGAAGAAGAGATTGCCGCAGCCCGCGTCGACGCGTCCAAGATCCGCGGCGACGCCCAAGAGCAGGCGGGCAAGACGATTGCGCAGGCCAAGGCCCAGGCCAACCAGGAAAGCCAGCGCATCATCGAGGCGGCCCAGCGCCAAATCGAGGCCAACCGTCAAGCCGCCGAGATCACCCTGCGTTCCGACGTAGGGATGCTCGCGTCCGAGCTGGCCGAGAAGATCGTCGGCGAGCAGCTCAAGGACCACGAGCTGTCGGCTCGCGTCATCGATCGATTCCTCGATTCCCTGGAAGTCGAGACCCCCCAGAAAGGCTGAGTGACTCCGCATGCGGGCATCGAGCGAGGCTGCTCTCGCCACAGCCAGACAGACCCTGGCGGGCGGCGTCGAACACGACGCCGACGCCGCGGCGACCGTGGCCAGGCAGCTGTTTGAGTTCTCGGACCTCGTAGCCGAGCATCCGAAACTGGCGGCGGCGTTGACCGATCCCATGAGGTCGGCCGACGCGCACGAGGCGCTGGCGACGGAGCTGTTTGGCGAGGTCGCGCCGGTAACGAAACAGGTCATCGCGGCCGCCGTGCGGCAACGATGGTCCGAACCGGCAGATCTGGCCGAGGCCGCCGAGCGGCTGGGCGTCCTCGCGGTCGCCTACCACGCCCGCGCGACCGACAACGTCGAGCACCTGCAGCGCGAGCTATTCGAGATCGTCCAGACCCTGCGCGACCACCGCGAACTGCGGGTGACGCTGGGGCGGCGGTCGGATCTCGACCTCGTGCAGCGCACGCGCCTGGCGAAGCAGCTGTTTGCCGGCAAGGTCAGCGACGACGCCTTGTTGCTGCTCAACCGAGGTCTGGCGAAGGCCCAGACGATGCCGGTGCGGATGACGCTGATGGGTTACTGCGAGGACATCGCGGCGATCGACGGCGCCCTCGTGGCGAATGTTCGCGTGGCCACCGAGCCGACGCCGGAGCAGCTCGAACGCTTGCACCGCGTGCTCACGGCCAAGCTGGGGCGGGAGGTCCTCCTCAACGTGGCGACCAGACCCGATCTTGTAGGGGGCATGCGCGTCAGCGTGGGCTCCACCATTTATGACGGCACGATTCGTTCGGCAATCGAGGACGCCGAGCAGACCCTCGCCGGAAAGGCCCGCGCGTGAGCGCGATTAGGAGGTAGAGACAATCCATGGCTGAACTGTCCATTACCGCGGACGAGATCCGCAACGCGCTCGGCGATTATGTGCGCGATTTTGAGCCCACCCGCTCCGACGAGGAAGAGGTCGGCGAGGTCATCCAGGCTGCCGACGGCATCGCCCGCGTCGTCGGCCTGCCGGGTGTCATGGCGAACGAGCTCGTTCGCTTCGAGGACGGCACGCTGGGTCTGGCGATGAACCTCGATCAGCGCGAGATCGGCTGCATCGTCCTCGGCGACTTCTCGAACATCGAAGAGGGCCAGGAAGTCCACCGCACGGGTGAGGTGTTGTCCGTGCCCGTGGGCGACGGCTACCTGGGCCGCGTCGTCGACCCGATGGGTAACCCCATCGACGGCCTCGGCGACATCCCGAACATGGAGGGCCGCCGCGCCCTCGAGCTGCAGGCCCCCGGCGTCATGGCCCGTAAGTCGGTCCACGAGCCGCTGCAGACCGGCCTCAAGGCGATCGACTCGATGATCCCGATCGGCCGCGGTCAGCGCGAGCTGATCATTGGCGACCGCCAGACGGGCAAGACGACGATCGCCACCGACACGATCCTCAACCAGCGCGAGAACTGGCTGAGCGGCGACCCGAACAAGCAGGTCCGCTGCATTTACGTGGCGATCGGCCAGAAGAACTCGACCATCGCTTCGCTGCGGAACACGCTCGAGGCCGGTGGCGCCATGGAGTACACGACGATCGTCGCGTCGCCGGCGTCGGATCCCGCGGGCTTCAAGTACCTGGCCCCCTACACGGGCTCGGCGATCGGCCAGCACTGGATGTACAACTCCAAGCACGTCCTTATCGTCTTCGACGACCTGTCGAAGCAGGCCGAGGCCTACCGCGCCGTGTCGCTGCTGCTGCGCCGCCCGCCGGGGCGTGAAGCCTACCCCGGTGACGTGTTCTACCTCCACTCGCGGCTGCTGGAGCGTTGTGCCAAGCTGTCGGACGAGCTGGGTGGCGGTTCGATGACCGGCCTGCCGATCATCGAGACCAAGGCGAACGACGTTTCGGCGTATATTCCCACCAACGTCATTTCGATTACCGACGGACAGATCTTCCTCCAGTCGGATCTGTTCAACTCGAACCAGCGTCCCGCGGTCGACGTCGGTATTTCGGTGTCGCGTGTCGGTGGTGACGCCCAGATCAAGGCGATGAAGAAGGTCGCCGGTACCCTGAAGATCACGCTGGCTCAGTACCGCGCGATGGCGTCCTTCGCCATGTTCGCGTCGGACCTCGACGCCGCGACGAAGCGGCAGCTCAATCGCGGCCAGCGCCTCATGGAGCTGCTCAAGCAGCCGCAGGCGACGCCGTACGAGGTCGAGGACCAGGTGTGTGTCATCTGGGCGGGTACCCAGGGCTACCTCGACGACATCGAGGTCAGCAAGGTCCGCGACTTCGAGCGCGACTTCCTCGACTACCTTCACACGAACACCAAGGTTCCCGACACGATCAAGGAAACGGGTCTCCTCGAGGACGACACCGAGGCCGAGCTCAAGAGCGCGGTCGAGGCGTTCCGCAAGACCTTCATCTCTGGCGGTGCGGCGCTGAGCAGCGACGTCCGGTTGAAGGAGGAGGACATCGTCGAGCCGGAATACGCCGAGGAGACGGTGACCCGGGGTAAGCAGGGCTAACCATGGCCGGACAGCAGCGCGTTTATAAGCAGCGGATTCGCTCGACCGAGACCCTGGCCAAGGTGTTTCGGGCGATGGAGCTGATCGCGGCGTCGCGCATCAGCGCGGCGCGTGACGCGGCCAGCTCGGCGAATCCCTATGACCAGGCGATTACCCGCGCCGTCGCGGCGGTCAGCCAGCACGCCAACCTTGTCCACCCGCTGACGAAGGAACGCACCGACACCAAGCGCGTGGCGATCCTCGCGGTCACGTCCGACCGCGGGATGGCCGGCGCCTACTCGGCGTCGATCCTCCGCGCGACGGACGACCTCATGGATCGCCTGCGCGAGTCGGGGCGCGAACCGGAACTGTTTGTCGCCGGGCGGCGTGCCCGATCGTACTACACGTTCCGCGGCGCCGAGATCGCGGGGGCGTGGGAAGGCGAGTCGGATCGGCCCAGCGAGAAGATCATCGACGACGTGGCCCGCACCCTGGTCGACGGCTTCATGGCGCCGGCCGACGAGGGCGGGTTCTGCGAGGTCTACATCGTGTACACCCGCTTCTACAACATGGTCAAGCAGGTGCCCGAGATCCGTAAGGTCCTGCCGCTGAAGGTGGTGGACGAGACCGACCGTGACTACCTGTTGGACGAGGGCTATATTCCCGACAGTAAGCCGGACGAGGTGCTTCCGCTCTACGAGTTCGAGCCGTCGGCCGAGGACGTCCTCGACACGCTCATGCCGATGTATGTCCGTTCGCGTATCCGCAACGCCCTCTTGCAGTCCGCGGCGTCCGAGTTGGCGTCGCGACAAACGGCGATGCACACGGCGAACGACAACGCCCACGACATGATCGAGAAGTACACGCGGTTGGCCAACGCGGCCCGCCAGGCCGAGATCACGACGGAAATTACGGAAATTGTGTCCGGTGCCGACGCGCTGAGCGGCAGCTAGGAAATACGCAAAAGGAAAATGACGATGACTGAATCAAATCCCGCGACGTTTGGCCGGGTCGCCCGCGTTACCGGTTCCATTGTCGACGTCGAGTTTGCACCCGACGCGATGCCGGACATGTACAACGCGTTGCGCACGACGATTTCGCTGCCGGACTCGGACGGCGAGACCAGCGACAACGTCCTCACCCTCGAGGTCGCCCAGTACCTCGGTGACAACATGGTGCGGTGCCTGGCGCTGAAGCCCACTGACGGCCTGGTCCGTGGCCAGAAGGTCGAGGACACGGGCTCCGCCATCACCGTCCCCGTCGGCGACGTCACCCGTGGCCACGTGTTCAACGTGACGGGCGACTGCCTCAACCTCGAGGAGGGCGAGGAGCTGCACGTCGAGGAGCGTTGGCCGATCCACCGTCAGCCGCCGGCCTTCGACCAGATCGAGTCGCAGACCCAGATGTTCGAGACGGGCATCAAGGTCATCGACCTGCTGACCCCGTACGTCCAGGGCGGCAAGATCGGCCTGTTCGGCGGCGCCGGCGTCGGCAAGACCGTCCTTATTCAGGAGCTGATCCAGCGCGTGGCCCTCGACCACGGCGGTGTGTCGGTGTTCGCCGGCGTTGGCGAGCGTACCCGTGAGGGCAACGACCTCATCCACGAAATGGCTGATGCGGGCGTGTTCGACAAGACCGCCCTCGTGTTCGGCCAGATGGATGAGCCGCCGGGGACGCGTCTGCGCATCCCGCTGACGGGCCTGACGATGGCGGAGTACTTCCGCGACGTCAAGAACCAGGACGTCCTGTTGTTCATCGACAACATCTTCCGTTTCACCCAGGCGGGCTCCGAGGTGTCGACCCTGCTGGGCCGTATGCCGTCGGCCGTGGGCTACCAGCCCAACCTGGCGGACGAGATGGGCCAGCTGCAGGAGCGCATTACGTCGGCCGGTGGCCACTCGATTACGTCGATGCAGGCGATTTACGTGCCCGCCGACGACTACACCGACCCGGCGCCGGCGACGACGTTCGCCCACCTCGATGCGACGACCGAGCTGTCGCGTGACATCGCGGCCCGCGGCATCTACCCGGCCGTGGACCCGCTGACGTCGACGTCGCGTCTACTCGACCCCAAGCTGGTCGGCCAGGAGCACTACGACGTCGCCACGCGGGTGAAGTCGATCCTCCAGAAGAACAAGGAGCTGCAAGACATCATCGCGATCCTCGGCGTCGACGAGCTGTCCGAAGAGGACAAGGTCACCGTCGCCAGGGCGCGTCGTATCGAGCAGTTCCTTTCGCAGAACACCTACATGGCGACGAAATTTACGGGCCTCGAGGGCTCGACCGTCCCGCTGTCCGAGACGATCGAGGCGTTCAAGCGGATCTGCGAGGGCCAGTACGACAAGGTTCCCGAGCAGGCGTTCTTCAACATTGGCGGCATCGAGGATCTCGAGCGCAACGCCAAGAAGATGGCCGAAGAGTAAATCGACACGTAAGGCGCGGGGGCTTCGCGGCCCCCGCGCCGAGACTTAAGGAGGCAATCGTGGCATTGCAGGTGCGGATCGTCAGCCGCGAGTCCGAGCTGTTTAGTGGCGAGGCCGACTACGTGTCGGTTCCTTCGGTGTCGGGTTCCCTCGGCGTCCTGCCTGGCCGCGAGCCGGTGCTGGCCGCCCTCAAGCCGGGGAAGGTCGTCATCCGCTCGACGGATGGCGACACGACAGAATTTGATGTGAGTGAAGGGTTTGCGTCCGTCGACTCCGACGTCGTGTCGGTGGTCGTCGACGAAAAACTCGGGGACTGATCGCGGTACAGTAGCCCTATGAACCCCTCATGGAGCTGGCTGATCGTCGCACTGGTCGGTGTGGCCGTGGTCGTCGCCGCCGCGTGCCTGGCCTACCTCGTCAAGTTGCGCCGCAGCTTCAACCGTGAGGGCTCGTTTATGGCGTCGTACCGGGCGACCCCGGCCGACGGCTGGGTCGAGGGGTTTTGTCAGTACGGCAATGCGACGTTGTCGTGGTATAAGCTCGTGTCGCTGAAGATGACACCCCACAAGACGTGGACGCGTTCGGGAATGCAGTTTGACCGTGCAACCAAGCGCGTCGACAACGATGGAACCGTGTGGCTCGATGTTTCCGTGAAAGCGGACGGCCACCGGTTCTATCTTTTTATGGCCGAAACCGACTTCACCGGGCTCCTCGCGTGGGTCGAGGCCGCTCCGCCGATTACGGGCGAAACGGGGATGTACACGCTTGACTAGCCGGGGTCGGCAATGTGCGCCGACCCGGCCGTCCCGGTAGCATCGACTCTCGTGCGTGTATGTGTTGCTCAATGCAGCGTTGACTATTCGGGGCGCCTGGACGCCCACCTGGATCCCGCGTGCCGCCTCATCATGGTCAAGGCCGATGGGTCGGTGCTCGTCCACTCCGACGGCGGCTCGTACAAGCCGCTCAACTGGATGACGCCGCCGTGCACGCTGCGCGAGCGCGAACCCGAGGACGCCGAGGCTGCCGCGGGGATCTCGGTCGTGTGGGAGGTCCGCAACCAGAAGACGGACGACCTCCTGGTCATTCGGATCGAGGAGATGCTCGCCGACACCGACCACGACCTGGGCGTCGACCCGGGGCTCAAGAAGGATGGCGTCGAGAAGCACCTGCAGGAGCTGTTGGCCGACGGCCTCGAGGGCGTCCTCGGGCCTGGCTGGAAGCTCATCCGCCGCGAGTATCCGACGCCCGTGGGCCCGGTCGACCTCATGGTGTTCGACCCCGAGGGGACGCATGTGGCGATCGAGGTCAAGCGCCGCGGCGAGATCGACGGCGTCGAGCAGCTGACCCGCTACCTTGACCTCTTGCGCCGCGACCCCGTGTTAGCCGACGTTCGCGGGGTTTTCGCTGCACAGGAGATCAAGCCCCAGGCGCGCACGCTGGCGACCGACCGCGGCATCGAGTGTGTCATCCTCGACTACGACGCGATGCGGGGCCTGGACGACGCCGAGTCGCGGCTGTTCTAGCGTCCCTCACGCGTGAGTTCACGCGTACGCAACGACTGATAAATCACGTTTCATGTCATGGTCGCGGGCGGTCGTCTGATGACATACTGAAGCCATGGGTTCTCAGGTTTATGCCATCCGCGGTCGGGTCGTTACGCCCGACACGATTATCACTGACGGTGCTGTTGTGATCGCGGGCGACGCGATCGCCTGGGTCGGCGAAGCCACGGCGGCTCGCGCGGCCGGTTTTGGCCAGGAAGTTCTCGACGCCGAAGCGCCGGAGGACGACCGCCTCATTCTGCCGGGTCTGGTCGACGTCCACTGCCATGGCGGCGGTGGCGAGTCGTTCCCCGACTCGACGTCCAAGGAGCAGGCGCTCACCGCGATCATGGAGCACCGGCGTTTCGGGACGACCTCGCTGGTCGCGTCGCTGGTCACGGCGTCGCCGATGGTCTTGCGGGAGCGCGCCGAGATGCTGGCCGATCTGGCCGACGCGCGCGAGATCGCGGGCATCCACTTCGAAGGGCCGTTCATCGCCCAGGGGCACTGCGGTGCGCAGGATCCCCGCCACATCCAGTCGCCGAACCCGGCGCTCACCCGCGAGCTCATGATCTGCTCGCGCGGCCACGCCGTGTCGATGACGATGGCGCCCGAAAAGCCCTACCAGATGGGGCCGGGTGGCGTCGCCGAGGCGCTGTTGGACGGCGGCGCGGTCCCGTCGCTGGGCCACACCGACACCGACGCCGCGCACATGCGCTCCGCGCTGCGTGACGTCCGCGAGTCGATCGCCCGCACCCCGCAGCCGCGCTGCACCCACGCGACGATCACCCACCTGTTCAACGGCATGGCGCCGATGCACCACCGCGAGCCGGGCCCGGTTCCGGAGATCCTGGCCGACGCGGCCGGCGGCGGCGCGATCGTCGAGCTGATCGGCGACGGCGTCCACGTTGCGCCCTCGCTGGTCCGCAACGTCTACGAACTGGTGGGACGCGACCAGATTGTGTTCGTCACCGACGCGATGGCGGCGGCTGGCGTGGCCGACGGCGACTACGTCCTTGGCGGCCAGGACGTCCAGGTCAGCGACGGTGTCGCGCGCCTGACCCGCACCGGCGCGATCGCGGGCGGCACGGCCCACCTCATCGACGTCGTGCGGATCTCGCACAACGCTGGCATCCCGCTGGTCGACGCCGTCTACATGGCGTCGGTCCAGGGCTCGCGGATCCTTGGCGACAACCAGGTCGGGCGGATCGCCGAGGGCTGCCGCGCCGATCTCGTCGTCGTCGATGCCGACATTCGTCCTCGTCGCGTGATCTTCCGCGGCAAGGACGTCGAGCAGGCGCAGTAAACACGTGAGGCGCTCGCGCAAACGGCCGTATTCCGCGGAGCATCGCCCGCTGGATATGGGCAGGCTGCGCTCGGTGCCCAGAAGCGAAGACCGGGGCGGACGCTCCTTCCACGTCCAGCACATTTCGGCTGGGCGGAAGGCCTACGTCTGCCCCGGTTGTCTGCATCCGATCCCCGCGGGGACGGCCCACGTCGTCGTCTGGCGGACTGACGAGTTCGTGTCCAGCGATCGGCAGGTCGAGGGGCGCCGACACTGGCATGAGGCCTGTTGGCGCCGCGGGCTGCGGCCCAACTAGCAAACGTCTTGTAGGATCGAGGGAGGACCAGCGAGGGGAGGGGCATGACACCGAACGGCGATATCGCGATTTTCAAACGCGACACGGATCGTGTGGGTACGCGCCCCGCCCTCGTTCTCTTGCCGGCCTTCCCGTTTGACCACCGCATGTGGGAGGCGGTCGCCCGCCGTTTCGAGGGTATCCCCGTGATCGCCGTCGATCCCCCGGGTTTTGGCCTGTCGCCGCTGCCTGAAGACACCCCTTCGCTGGAGTTGTATGCCGACCTCGTGGCGCACGCGGTGCGTGCCGAGGGCGTGTCGTCGGTCGTCGTGTGCGGCAACTCGATGGGTGGCTGCGCCGCGATGGCGATGGTCGAACGTCACCCCCGCCTGGTTCGCGGCATCGGTCTGGTCGGCGCGCACGCCTCCTTTGACGACCCGACGGTGCGCGCCCAGCGCACCGAGATGGCGATCACCGCGTTTATGGGACGCGCCCAGGAGCAGCTGTCGGACCAGCTGCTCGACATGATTTCGGTCGAGACCGATCGGCGCCATCCCGACCTCGTCCAGCTCATGCGCTCGTGGATCGCCGACGCGCCCGACGGTGCGATCGCCTGGTCACAGCGGGCCATGTCGCAACGTCCGGGGCGCCTCGAGATGCTCCAGCGCGCCCACGTCCACGGCCTCGTCGTGCGCGGGGAACAGGATCGCTTCGTGTCGTCCCAGCAGGCCGACCAGATCGCCAAGGCGCTGGGCGAGTCGTACGTGACGAACGTGCCGCGCGCCGGGCATCTGGTCCCCATCGAACAGCCCGGGCCGGTCGCCCGTGCGATCATGGGGCTCTATAAGCGCTGTCTCTAGGCGACGCCCGGCATTTGCCGGCGTCGCGGTGGGGCCACCAGTCAAGATTCACCGCGCAGTGGGGCCTTCTTGTGCCGATAATGGCGGAGAAGGAGATGAATGATGCCTCACCACACTGATGACTGGAATGTCCGCGCCGCGTCGAACCAGGCGCCCTCGGCGCCCCTGAGTAATCCCACGCTGGACGTCATTTTGGGTCACCGCTCGATCCGCAGCTTCACCGACGAACCCGTCAGCGAGGACGCGATCACGACGATCCTCGAGGCCGCCCGCCAGGCGGCGACGTGGGCGTTCTATCAGCACCGCACGATCATCCGCGTGACCGATCCGGCCGTGCGCGCCGAGATCGGCAAGTCCGCGGTCCAGCCCTACGTGGGCGACACGAAGGGCGAGCTGTTTATCCTGGTCGTCGACCTGTACCGCAACGCCCAGATCCGCCGCGAGGCGGGCGTCGACACGTCGTGGCTGCAGACGACCGCGGCCTTCCTCACCGGCGTCGAGGACACGCTGCTGGCCGGCCAGAACCTCGTCACCGCGGCCGAGTCGCTGGGCCTGGGCACCGTATGGCTGGGCTCGATCGGCCGCGAGGTGCGCCGCGTCATCCAGGCGCTGCAGCTGCCCGAGCTCACCTACCCGCTGGTGGGCGTCCTCGTCGGGCATCCGGCGCAGGAGCCGCAGTATAAGCCGCGGCTGCCCCTGGCCGTCATGACGGGCGAGAACGCCTATCCGCGCGTCAACAACATGACCGAGGCGCTGGCCGAGTACGACGAGGTCGTGCACACCTACTACGACCTGCGCGACGCCAACAACCGCGTCGACAGCTTCACCGACCAGATGGCGCGGGCCATGGGCAAGGGAGGCGCCGACCTGACCGACGTGCTGGCCGTCCTCCACGAGCAGGGTTTGGCCCTGCGTTAGCCGACCCGGCGGGTGGGCAGGGGAGAGGACCGGCCCACCCGCCGGACGGCCGATTGAGGCGCCCGGCTAGTCGTTGAGGTGCTGGATGGCGTAGTCGGCCTCCTCGGGCGTAAACGCATCCCATTCGCTGGTCAGCTGGTCCCGGATGCCCTCGGGCGACATCGCCATGTCATCCTGGTACACCTTGGCCTTGGCCAACGCGTTCGCCTTGTAGTCGGCCTTGAGGTTGTCGACCGCGTACTGCGCGGCCTCCGGGGTGAACTTGTCGGCGTCCGAGGTCAGCTGGTTATAGATGCCCTGCTTCGACATGTGCATGACCTTCGAGTAGGTCTCGGCGGCACGCAGCGCCGACTTGTAGTCCTGCGGCACATCCTCCGACGCCTCCGTCGTCGTCGGCTCGCTGGACTGCTCGGTCTGCTGGCTTGTCGCCGGCGTCGAGGCGCCCTCGGACGACGTGGAATCGCTGCCGCCGCCCAGGGCCGCGCCGCCGATGACGAGGACGACGAGGACGATGATCAGCCAGAACCACCACCGCTTGTAGAACGGCTTCTTCTGCTTCGCCGGCGGCTGGGCCATCGGGCCGCCCTGGGGCGGGAAGCCCTGCGGCGGAACCGTCCCATTGCCGAGATAGCCCGGCGCGGGCTGGTAGCCGGCCTGAGGCGCCTGGGCGTACTGCTCGGGCGGATAACCCGGCTGCGCGGGCGCGTAACCGCCCTGGTCGGGTGCGTAGCCCGACTGCTCCGGCGCGTGCTGCGGGACGCCCTCGGGAACGTAGCCTTGCTGCGGCGGCGCCCACGGCGACTGGTCGGGTGCGTAACCACCCTGGTCCGGTCCGTAACCGCCCTGGTCCGGCCCGTAGGCGCCCTGCTGGGGCGGCGCGTAGCGCGAGGGGTCGCCGGGCTGGGGATCGGGGTCGGGCGACGAGGAACGGGGAAACGTCATGGGAGTGGGTCTTTCTGCGAGATGGTGGTGGGGAATCGATGACACTGTCAGACTACGGGTCACCACTGACACTTATGCGTATCTTCCCGATCTGCGGGAAAACGCGAACCGCCGCCCTCGCGAGAAGGACGGCGGCCGGGCGGCGCTGACAGAGGACCCTAGTACGTGATCAGCCCATTGAGCCACGGAAGGGCGGCCGCGAGGGCAACCGAGATGGCCAGGCCGAATGCGGCCTTCCCGGCGTCGCGGGCGACGACCTTCGCCGTTTCCCTCACCGACGGCTGGTACATGTGGGTGGCGATCGCGAACTCACGGCCGGCCAGCAGGCCGAGGAACACCCAGGTCGTCGACATCGGCATGTGCGACGCCTCTTTAAAGACCATGAGGATGAAGCCGTACATAAAGTCGATAATCGTCGCCGCGCGAATATCGGCGGTGCCCGTCTTTGACGTGACGATCTTCTGAATCTCGCCGCCCGACGTGTAGAAGATGAACGCGTGGAGGATCAGGAGGAAAACGACCGTCGCGATGAAATACGTGGGGGAGAGGTGACGCGGCAGATAGACGTAGATATTCGCCAGGTCCTGGACCAGCCACTGCGCCCACAAGAACCCCGTCGAACACCATTGAAGGACGTACCAGTATTTCTTGACCGGCAGATCCTGGGTGCGGTCGAAATACTCGGTGAGGCGGCGGATGACGAAGCGGTAGAGGATAATCGCGACGAAGAAGGCGACGGCGTAGCCCAGCAGCGACTTGATGAGCATGCTCCCCATGTTTTGCGGCGCAAACAGGGTGAGGACAAGGAACGTCGTCGACACCGGGACGCCCAACCTCGTGAGGATCAAGATGACGAGCGGCGGGATCAGATACATCCACGTGAGGTCGACCTCGGGGAACGAGTCGAGGCGGCCATACGTGACGTCCCCGGAATAGGCGACGTAGGAATAGACGAGGACGACGGTGAGGATCGTGCAGGCATAAAGCCACAGCAGCCACCACGGCCGCTTGGAGTTAGACGAGAGGAATGTGCCGAGCGTTTGAATCGCGTCGTTGGCGACAATCGAATAGCCGGCCAATCCAAAGCCGACGATCATGACGACAAGGTGGACGGTGCCCACGGTTGCTCCTTTGGAGATGAGGTGCGAACACGTGGCACGGTAGAAGGCGCGGTTAAACGCCGGGTGAACAGCCGGGAAAGCCGCGGCGAAAGGGCGCCGTCGCCAGCAGCTTTACCTCGCTGTGCTGCCGATCACAGGTCGGCAAGTGGGCGCGGAGGACGCCCTCGGTGAACGTGATTAAAAAAGTCACGGTCACGGGGATAGGGCAACGGCCGGGCCCGAGATCCCGAAGGACCCCAAGCCCGGCCGTGGCCAGTAAAGGTTGTTTAGTTGAAGAGATCAGTGGCGGCCGACTCGCGCGAACCCGCCGACTCGGCTTCGGCGGAGCGGGCCGACGCGGCGCGCTGGTTGGCGTTCGCGGCGGCGCGGGCGGCCTCGGCCTGGGCGGCAACCGCGGCCTCGACGTCGCCCTGCTGGGCCTGAACGGTGGCCGGCAGTTCGCGCATCGGGGTGAGGCCCTCGATGCCCGTCGCCGTCTCGGTGCCGAGGAGGCCACGCATTTCTTCGAGGTAGGCGGCCACGGACTCGCGTTGGCGGTCGAGCTTCTCGACCGTGCGGCGGGCGGCGGCGCGCTCGGACTGGGCCTCGATGCGGGCGGCCTCGCGGGTCTGCTCGGCCTCGGCCTCGGCGGCGGCGATCGTCGCCTCGGCCGCGCGGCGCGCGTCCTCCTGGCGGCGGCGGATCACGGCGTCGGTGTCGGTGAGCAGGCGCTCGGCGCGCTGCAGGGTCTCGCCCAGGTGCTTTTCGGCGTCGGCGACCTGTGCCTTGGCCGCGGCGACCATCGCGGTCGTCTCGGAGCGGGCCTGCTCGTGGGCCTGGGCGTCGGCCTCGCGGGCCGCGGCACGTGCGGCAGCGATCTCGGTCTCGGCGTCCTGGCGCTGCTGGGCGATCTCGGAGGCCAGCTGGTCGGCGCTGGTGCGCGCCTGCTTGATGATGCGGTCGGCCTCGGTGTGGGCCTCGGCGATCAGGCGATCGACCTCGCGGGCCGTCTCTTCACGCGACTTCGTGGCCTCGGCCAGCGCCGACTCGCGAAGCTGCTGGGCCTCGGCCGTCGACTCGTTGCGCAGACGCGACGCTTCCTGCTCGGCCTTGACGCGCATCTCGACGTAGTCCTTTTCGGCCTGGGCGCGCTGCAGTTCGGTCTCGCGGTCGACCGTCGCCTTGAGGTCGTTGATCTGGGTGTTCGTCTCGGCGCGCAGGCTGGAGGCCTCGCGCTCCGCGGCAGCCACCAGCTCGTCGGCGCGGTGCTGGGCGTTCGTCAGGACCGTCTCGGCTTCGGTGGCCGCGGTAGTCGTGCGCTCTTCCGCCTCGCGGCGGGCCTCGGAGATCAGCGACGCGGCCTCGGCCTCGGCGCGCTCGGTCATGTTCTGGGTGTTCTGGCGGGTCGAGTCGAGCAGCTTCTCGGCCTCGGCGTTCGCCTTGTTGATGACGGCCGTGGACTGTTCCTCGGCCGAACGCAGCAGCTGCTCGATACGGGCGCCAATACCCGTGTAGGAGGACCGATCGGCGTTGCGGAGTTGATTCTGCGCATCCGCCAGCTGCTCGGACAAGTTCACGTTGCGCTTGTCGACGGAGTCGAGCTTCTGTTCGAGCTCGGCAATCTGATTGGTGAGAGTCTGAATTTGCAGATCGACCTGGACGCGGTCGTACCCGCGCATGACGATCGGGAAATCGGTCTGCTCTTCCACAGGGTCCTCCTCAACGCTACTGCAGCGCGATCAAACGTGTTCGTTGCCGCCAGTGTACACAAGACACCGCAGCTAGTCCGCCTCCTACACTAGTCCTCACCCGCCTCCCATTGGCAATCCTCGCGACGTGACCTATCCCGCTTCATCACCTGTCACATTTGTCACAGCAGGAACAGTGGTAACGACTTGCGGTAGGCTAGGGGGGAATACATGTGCACGTCGCGGCCCTTCATCTCGTTGGGCTGCACCAAATTTCGACATGAAGGAGCTCCGGGTGGCCATGAATGTTCGCCGGTATTGGCTGGCATGGCTCGTCGGCCTCATCGGCATCATCCTCGTCCTCGTCGGCGTCGGCACGGCAACCGTGTGGCGCCCTGCCGATTCCGAGGTCGTCACGCTGCCGCGATCGACGTCGCAGCAGGTGGTGGTGACCCGCCAGGGCGTGCTGGGGCTCTACTCGACGGACCTCAAGGTCACGGTCAAGGGCCCCAAGGGCACCTTCGTCGGCGTGGGGCGGTCGACCGACGTCGCCGCGTGGGCCGACGGCCTGCCGCATGCCCGCATCGACGGGATCGACGCCGACAACCACTTCATCGTCGCATCGGTTAAGGGCGAGAAGGACGCGAAGGTGACGTCGCCCGCGGACTCCGACATGTGGGTCCAGTCCAAGACGGTAACCAGCGGGTCGGCCTCGATGACGTGGAAGCTCAACACCGACGGCCAGTGGTCGGTCATCGCCTATTCGCCGAAGGGTGCGCCCCAGCTGACGATCGAATGGCAGACCGGCGCGAAGACGCCGTGGCTGTGGCCGCTGGTCACCGCCGGCCTCGTCCTCCTGGTTGCCGCGGGCCTGCTGGCCCTCCTGCTGCGCCGGCGCGCCCGGCGACGTGGGGGACACGCGGCCGGCCGTGACTTCGATCGCGAACGCCAGACCCAGGCGGCGGCTACGCCCGCCGAAGCCGTGCCGTTCGTCGAAGGCGAGGGCGACGCGGCGGCCTCGGAAGAGACGGTCCCGAACGGCGAGGAGTACCCGTCGGGCTTCGACTCGCAGGCGCTGTCGGCCGAGGACTACCTGGACGCCCAGTACGCGCCGGTCACCTACGCGCCGCCGGACGAGGAGACGCTCTACGACAACGAGTACGTCGACCGGTCCGACCGGTATAACGAGGTTTATTTCCAGCAGGACGGCTACGACGGCGTCGACGCCCCCTACACCGACGCGACGTACGGCGGCGAGGGCCAGAACTATCGGCCCGAGGGCTACGGGAACGACCAGTACGACCAGCCCTACTACGGCGAGGACAACGAGGGCGAGGACGACTACACCGACGCCACCGAGTACGAGGAGTCCGATACGGACTACGCCGAGACCGAGGGACGCGAGTACGGGACGAGGCAGTGGGCCGACTCTCAGGACCAGTGGAACTACGCGTCGGGCTACGAGCAGGGCCAGTCGGATTACGAGCAGTCCGACTACGACCAGCAGTCGGATTATGACCAGTCGGACGAGGACTACGGGTCGACCTACGACGAGGCGGGCCACTATCATCCCGACGCCGGCTGGCAGGGCCAGCAGTGGGTCGGCGGCGACGGGCGTCCTCAGGCGATCCCGCAGCCCCCGCAGGCCCCGCCGGCAGCCATGCCGTCGCGTCGCGAGATGCGCGAGGCCCGCAAGCGCGGCGAGGCGACGATCGAGGTCGACGGCGTCAAGTACCCGACCGGCCTCATCCCCGTCGTCCGCGAGCAGGTGCTGGCCGTCACCGATTCCGACGAGGGCGCCAGCGCCGACGACTTCGGCGGCGACTCGGCGTTTGGCGAGGAAGGGGAGCGCTCGTGACCCGTCAACCGCTTCGCACCGCGGTGACGCTCGCCGTCGTGGCCTCGGTGTCCGTGGGCGCGCTCACCGGCTGCGAGAAGGCCGAGCTGAAGGCGACCGAGAGCCTCGACCGTTCGTCGCAGGCCTCCCTCACGGAGTCGCAGGTCAAGACGGTGTTGTCCTCGCTGGATGACACGATCGCGGCGGGCGACAAGGACCACAAAGCCGACTCTCTCAAGGCCCGGTTCGAGGATCCGGCGCTGACCATGCGCGTCGCCCAGTACGACCTCAACGGCGCCGACAAGGACCTGGCTGTGCCGCAGCTGCTGACGTCCTCGGAGTCGCTGACCGTCTCGAATTCCGTCACGTGGCCCCGCGTGATCGTCGACGTGACGAAGCAGCCGGAGGGGTCGACGCCGCTCATCCTCTTCATCCGCCAGGACGACGCGCGCAGCCCCTACCGACTGTGGCAGTGGATGCACTTGCTGCCCGGCCAGTCGGTGCCGTCGACCGCAGGGCTCTCGACCGGCGCGTCGATCATCGCGCCCGGCGACGGCGACGGCCTGACCGGCGCACCCAAGACGGTCGCCGACGCGTGGGCCAAGGCCGTGCCCGACGAGAAGGCCCAGGAATCGGCCGGCCTCGAGACCGACGAATTCATCGAGAACATCCGCGGCGAGCAGAAGAACTGGAAGGACGCGATCGGCGACACCGGGCAGATCGCCTACACCATCACGCCCTCCGACACCCTGCTGGCGATCCGCGATGAAGACTCCGGCGCCCTCGTGGCGACCTCGTACACCTACCGCACCGACGTGACGATCAAGGACGGCGAGGGCGGCATCCAGATGGGCGGCGACGTCGGAGCGAAGCTCGGCGACGACGGCAAGGTGACCGGCAAGGCCCACTGGACGTACGTCGTTAGCGCGCTCATCCACATCCCCGCGTCCAGCGACAAGAAGGCGAAGGCCCGCGTCATCGCGGGCGAGAAGGTGCTCACCGAGGCATCCCGCGACTAATCGAGTAGCGTGGAGGACAGCAACCTCGTGTCACCACGTAAGGAGAGTTCAGCGATGGCCGAAACGCCCGAAACCCCCAGCCCCGCATCCAGCTACGGCGCCGTCGATCTGTCCGCCCACACCGACGGGCCCGCCGGCGCGCCGGCCCAGGCCGGGTCCGACGCTCAGTCGGCCGGCACGATCGATCAGCCGCTGATCATCGACGTCACCGAAGAGACGTTCGACCAGACGATGGCGACGTCGATGCAGGTTCCCGTCGTGTTGGACCTGTGGGCCACGTGGTGCCAGCCGTGCAAGCAGCTGGGCCCGATCCTCGAAGAGGTCGTTACCGAGCTGGGTGGGCGCATCCAGCTGGCGAAGATCGACATCGACGCGAACCCCCAGATCGCCCAGGCGTTCCAGGTTCAGTCGGTGCCCACGGTCATCGCCCTCGTGGGTGGCCGTCCCGTCCCGCTGTTCCAGGGTGCCCAGACCAAGGCGACCATTCGCGAGGTCTTCGACCAGCTGTTGGCCGCGGCCGAGCAGATGGGTGTCACTGGTCGCCTGACCTGCGCCGATGCTCCCGCCGAGCCGCCGCTCAGCGAGGAAGACCAGGCGATCGAGGCCGCCCTCGATAGCGGCGACCTCGACCAGGCCATCGCCCTCATCAAGAAGGCTCTGGTCAACAACCCGGCCGAAAAGTCGCGGTACGAGACCCAGCTGGCGCAGGTCGAACTGACCAAGCGCCTGGGCGACGAACCGGGCGACGACACCGACCCGCTGGCGCTAGCCGACCAGTTCATCGCCCACGGGAACGAGGCCGGCGCCTACCAGGTGCTGCTCGACCACATCGCCGCGACCACCGGCGAGGATCGCGAACCGGCTCGGGCCCGCCTCGTCGACCTCCTGCGCGTCGGCCAGGATGCCGACGCCGTGCGTGCTGCGCGCTCGCGGCTGAGCAGACTGCTGTTCTGATTCTTTCGGGCCGATTCACGGTCCTGTCCGGCGGGTGGCCCGGCGCGCGGCCGGGCACGCCGCCTCCGGCATCTACTGTTTCGCGTGGTGGTGGTCGAAGAACTCCGAGCGCGCGGCCAGGTTGTCGTTGACCTTGTCCAGCCCGTCGCGTTCGACGAGGGTGGGGAAGGGCCCGTAAAGGTTCGTCCCCAGCCCCAGACGGTCGCCGTCGATCTTTACGCCGAGGGCGGCCAGGGTCGTCGGGAAGAAGTCGAACGGTGCGAACTGGCGGTTGTGCGTGCGCCGCTGCCCGGGATCGGGGATGGCCGAGTTGAGGAAGACGTTGGTGATCGTCCGCTCGTAGTCGGGGTCCCAGCCGGCGAAGAATTTCTTGTCCATCGACCGGTGGTCGCCGTTGATAAACACCGTCGTGTTCGACCACCACGGCTGCTGCTTACACCAGTCGACGAATTTGACGACCTCGCCCTGCGAATAAAAGATGACGTTCGCGTACTGCTCCTTAAACGGGTGCTTCGTCATGTTCTTTGACACGTAGCCGTCGGGGAAATGGGTGTCGGCGTTTTCCAGGATGAAATAGAACGGCTTGTCTTCCTTCGACAGGCGGGTTAGCTCCATCTTCGCGTATTCATAGAGTTTGTCGTCCTCGTAGCCCCACCATTGGCGGTAGTCCTCGGGGATGAGGCCGCGGCGCTTGGCCTCGCGGACGTCGAAAATCTGGAAGTCGCCGTGCTGGCGGTAGTACTGATCGACGCCGCCCCAGCTGGCGTCGGCGCCCATCATCAGCTCGGTGTTGTAGCCGTGGTCGTGGAGGATATCGCCCATCGTGCGGAAGTCCGGATAGATCATGGCCTTGCTTGTCCCGCCGTTCGGCTGGGTCTTCATGGGGACGCCGGCACCAATGTTGACCATCGATGCGACCGAATGCGCCGCCCCGTATGTCTGGTGCGGCCCACCCATCACGTTCGTGTTCGAGAACGTCGTATTCTGTTGGGTCAACCGCATGAGGTCGGGCATGAGATTGCGGGAGTCGTAGCCGCCGTGGGCCTTGTCGTAGTAAGAATTCTCGATCGACTCCAGGTAAATGTGGAGGAAATTCCGGGGCTTCTTGGGGAAGTGGAGGATCTTGTCGTCGGGTGCGTGGTAGTTGTCCTTGAGGTAGGTCGAGGACGTCAGTTCGGACCCGACGGTTTCCGACAGCGGCAGCGTGTGGAACCCGTAGGCCACCGAGCCGCCGGCCAGGGCGAGGGCGACGACCCCGGCCGTCCTCCGCGTCCAGCCGGCATGCCAGTGCTTCGCCGCGTTCTTCAGCGCGAGGTCGGAGTGCACGAGGGCCAGCGACGCGCCCAGCAGCGCGCAGACGACGACGGGGATTTCCAGGAGGTTGAGCAGGCGCAGGTCGGTCGCCCGTGTCGACTCGCCGGTGCCCTCGAACAGGAGGAACAGCAGCTGGTCGTGGGTGAGGGACCCGAAGAACGACGTCAGCCACCACGGCCCAAAGAAGAACACGCCGGCGACCGCGCCGACGAGGGCGCCACCGAGGCCCCACAAGAGGTCCCACCAGCTCCAGCGGCGGGTTCGCAAAGTCACGCTGCGCTGCAGGCTCCACACGACAAACGCGCAGATCAGCGTCGTCCCAACGAGCAGGGCCGCCCACGCGCCGAGGACCCGCGCGGAGTGGTCGCCGCCGTAGAGGTCGGGCGTCGGCCGGCCGAACAGCATGACCGCCATCGCCGCGACCTGCGCGATCGCGACGAGGGCGCCGGCGCGGGCGTACGTGCGTGGCCGGGTGCCGGCGGGGAAGGCATGGGCGACGAGGACGACGCTGACGGCAGCGATCACCAGCTGGATGAGGAAGGTCACCATAGGGATGAGTGTAATCGCTCTCGACAGTGATTGAGGACACCCGAAAATCGGTTATTTTCCGTGTTAGGCTACCCGAACGGCCAGGCAACGCCCTCGGCCGGTACGAACTCATCGACCGTGGAAGGACTCATGAACGCCCGTTCCCTCTCCCTGATGTTTGGCGCATTCCTCGCGCAAACGCTCCTGCTCACCGCCGGATCCGACATCCTCGTGCCCCGCGCCGGGATCGACCTCTACCTGGGGTCGATGCTCGTCGCGATCGTCGCGTTCCTGCCGATCCTCTGGTTCGCGACGCCCGGCGGCCTGCGCACCGAAGTGACCCGCACCCGCGAGCGCCTGGGCGCCGCGTCGGCGTTCGGGATCCTCGGCCTGTTCCTCGCGATGTCGCTGGTCGTCCCCATGATCGAGCCGGTCATTGACGCGCTCGGCCAGGCGCTCGGCTCGGGCGCGAAGACCGGGGTCGGCGAGTTCTCGACGTCGGTGACCGTGTGGAGCATCCTCTATGGCGCCCTCGTGGGCCCGGTCATCGAGGAGCTGTCGTGGCGCGCGACGATGATGCGCCGCCTGGCGCCGCTGGGCGCGTGGAAGGCGATTGCGATCTCGTCGCTGTGCTTCGCCCTCATGCATCACTCGCTGGGTCAGGGGATTTCGGCGTTCTTCGCCGGCCTATTCTTCGGCTACGTCGCCCAGCGCTACGGCGTGCGCTGGTCGATCCTCCTCCACATCATCGGCAATTCGCTGGCCGCCCTCGTTCCGCTGCTCAAGGAGTCGAGCGTCTCCACGCTTGCCCAGCTGGTGATCATCGCGATCGCGGCGGCCGGCTCGCTGACCGCCCTCGTCCGCTGGTTCCTGGGCCGCCGCAAGCAAGAGGTCGGCCCGATCGTGGCGGTGCGTGCCAGTGAGGGTGTCTCCAGCCAGGACGCTGCCACCGAGGTCGCTACCCAGGCCCGCCCCGCGCTGGCGACGCTGTGGCCGATGTGGGTGCTCATCGTCTTCGACGCCGTGATGACGCTGCTCAAGACGTTCCACGTCATCTAGCGCAGCCGCACAGAACCGAAAGAAACGACCGCGGGGCGGCCCTCCAGAAATCGGAGGGCCGCCCCGCGGCTGTGTTTGAGGGGACCTGCTACTTCTTGGGTCGCAGCCAGACGGCGCCCAGCGGCGGGACGCGCAGCTCGACCGAGTAGGGCCGGCCGGTCCACGGCGTCTTCTCGGCTGTTACCGAACCGAGGTTGACGACGCCGGAGCCGCCGAATTCTTCGGCGTCGGTGTTGAGGACTTCCTCCCACTCGCCGCCGAACGGCAGGCCGATCCGGTAGCCCTCGTGCGGGACGCCCGCGAAGTTGGTGACGCAGACGAGCAGGTGCTCTTCGTCGTCCGCGTCCTTGCCCTTACGGATGTAGACGAGGACGTTGTGTTCGCCGTCGTTCGCCTCGATCCAGTCGAAGCCCGTGTGCTCGTCGTTCCACAGCGCCGGATCCTCGGTGTAGATCTGGTTCAGGCGAGCAACGAGGTCGCGCAGCTTGGCGTGGCCCTGGTCGTCCATGAGCCACCAGTCGAGCGAACGCGACTCGTCCCATTCGGCGCCCTGGCCGAACTCTTGGCCCATGAACAGCAGCTGCTTGCCGGGGTGCGACCACTGGTAGGCGTAGAGCGAACGCAGGCCCGCGAGCTGACGCCAGTGGTCGCCCGGCTGCTTGGCCAGCAGCGAGCCCTTGCCGTGGACGACCTCGTCGTGCGACAGCGGGAGGATGTAGTTCTCGCTAAAGGCGTAGACCAGCGAGAACGTCAGTTCGCCGTGGTGCCACGAGCGGTTGACCGGGTCTTCGCTGAGGTAGCGCAGCGTGTCGTTCATCCAGCCCATGTTCCACTTCATGCCGAAGCCCAGGCCGCCGGCGTCGGTGGGGGCGGTGACGCCCGGCCACGCCGTCGATTCCTCGGCGATCATGCAGATGCCCGGGTGCAGGCGGTAGGCCGTGGCGTTCGCTTCCTGGAGGAAGCTGATTGCCTCGAGGTTCTCGCGGCCGCCGTAAATGTTCGGGTGCCACTGGCCGTCCTCGCGCGAGTAGTCGAGGTAAAGCATCGACGCGACGGCGTCGACACGCAGGCCGTCGATGTGGAACTCGTCGAGCCAGTAGAGGGCGTTGGCGACGAGGAAGTTGCGGACCTCGCGCCTGCCGTAGTTGAACACCAGCGTGCCCCAGTCGGGCTGCTCGCCACGCGTGGGGTCCGGGTCCTCGTACAGCTTGGTGCCGTCGAAGTTCGCCAGCGCCCACTCGTCGCGCGGGAAGTGGCCGGGAACCCAGTCGAGAATGACGCCGATGCCGGCCTGGTGGAGGTGATCGACGAGGTAACGGAAGTCGTCCGGCGTGCCGAAACGCGAGGTTGGCGCGTAGTAGGACGTCTGCTGGTAGCCCCACGACCCGCCGAACGGGTGCTCGGCCACCGGCATGAACTCGACATGCGTGAAGCCCATTTCCTTGACGTAGTCGACGAGGTCGGTGGCGAGGTCGCGGTAGGACAGGCCCTGCGACCACGACCCGATGTGGACCTCGTAGATCGACATCGGCTCGGTGTGCGGATTGTGCTTTTCGCGCTGATCCATCCACTCGTCGTCGGCCCACTCGTGGAAGCGGCGGGTGACGACGGAGGCGGTGGCGGGCGGAACCTCGGTGGCGCGGGCCATCGGGTCGGCCTTCTGGAACCAGTTGCCGTCGGGACCGCAGATCTCGTACTTGTAGCGGGCGCCGACCTCGACGTCGGGGATGAACAGCTCCCACACGCCGGAGGAGCCGAGGCTGCGCATGGCGGACGAGGTGCCGTCCCAGAAGTTGAAGTCGCCGACGACGCGGACCGCGTGGGCGTTCGGGGCCCACACGGCGAACGAGACGCCGTGGACCTCGCCCATCTGGCCGTCGTAGTGGCGCACATGCGCCCCCAGGGCGTTCCACAGCTTTTCGTGGCGGCCCTCGCCGATGAGGTGGAGATCGAGGTCGCCGAGCGTCGGCAGGAACCGGTAGGGATCGTCGACCACAGACGTCACGTCGCCGTAGGTGACCTTAATCCGGTAATCGGGGACTTCTTGGCCGGGGACCGTGGCGACCCAGACGCCGTCCTGCTCGTGTACAGCGTCGTAGGATCCGCCGGGGGTGACGATCTGGACCTCGTCGGCCAGGTGCTTGACCGTCCTGATCGTGATTGAGCCGTCACCGACGTGCGCCCCGAGGACGGAGTGCGGGTCGTGATAACGGGCCTGAGCTACGTCCGCAAGGATCTGCGGGTCCACAGAGATTGGCGTCGTTTCCATAGAACAAGCGTGACACGTTTGGACGCGCTTTGTCGGCGTATGGTCGGCATTTTTTTCGCAAAATGCGGAACGGATGTGCAGGGGCGGCTACCCAAAATTGGTGAGGGCGCGTCGTAGAGCGGTTAACGGGATGTATTCCCAATCGGGGCGCTGGCCGGCTTCGTAACGAACCTCATAGAGGGCCTTTTCGATGACGAATGCCTGGAGGAGGACGTCCTCGGCCTGGGTGGGCCCGGCCTCGCCAAAGTAGCCGGCGAGGTAAGCGTCCTCGGCGGCGCGGCACCACGCGTCGTCGGCGCCGCCGACGGCACGGGCGTAGTCGAACGACCGCAGCATTCCGGCGACGTCGCGCAGCTTTTCGTCGGGGGCGATGCGCTCGTCGAGGGGGCGCAGGGGTTCGCCCTCGAAGTCGAGGACGAACCATTTGCCCTGCGAGTAGAGGCATTGGCCCAGGTGGTAGTCGCCGTGGATGCGTTGGGCGGGCGGCAGCGCGCCGAGGGTTTGGAGCAGCTCGGCGAGGGCGTCGAGGCGCTCCAGACTGGCCTGATCGGTGCGGAGCTCCAGGGACGCCGCGATCGCCAGGCGAGCCTCGGTGGTGATGCGGAGGGCGAGGCCGCCGCCGGTCATCGGCTCGGCGTGCCCCAACGCGTGAAGCAGGTGGGTGTGGAGCTCGCGGGTCATCTGGCCCAGGGCGCGGGCGTCCTCGGTGGGGTCGATGCCGTCGCGGGCGTGCGCGGTGAAGCGAGCGAAGCCGTCCTCGGCGTCGGGAACCAGCGCGGCGATCGTGGCCGTGCACACGCGTTCCGCCTGGTGCTCGGGCCCGCCCACCATCATCGTCGAGTAGCCCAGCGGCGTGGGCACGGCGTCGAAACCGTCCGCGGCCAGCGCCAACGGGACGGCGACCTCGGGGTGGTCGCCGACGACGAGGACGCGGAAGAACTTGATCATCGCCGGCACGTCGCCGGCGAGGACGACGCTGGAGTTCGACTGCTCCTGTCCCAGCGGCCGCGCGCTCGGCAGCTCCCGGGCCAGCTGGGCGGCGATCGCCGACGGGTCCTGGGTGCCGAGCAGACCCAGGGTGCCGGCCTCGCGTGCCGATGCCAGCCAGGTCGCGAGGAATCCCGGATGCGTCACCGCGTCGACGAGGACGCCGTCGCCCTCGTCGGTGCCGCAGATGAGGCCCGGCCCGTCCCACGTGGGCTCCCACACCAACGGCACGTGCACCCACGCGCCCGACTCGAGGGCGATGACGAGGATGCGGAAGCGCTCGTCCTCGGCGAAGTCGGCGTAGTGGATGACCCGCGCGTGGCGCGTGTCGGTGCCGGGGAACCAGCGCTGCGCGGTGAGCCACGGGCCGAGAAGGTCGAGGATCACCGACCGCTGGGGCCACTGGGGCAGGATGGGAGTCATGAGAGGTCACCTCGCGGTTGCGGCTGGCAAACCTCCAGCCAGAAGAACCCGTGTCGATTGAGCGTGAGCGTGAGCTTTTCGTCCTCGCCGACGCTGGGGAAGTCGTTGCCGTGGACGATCTCTTGCGTCGACCAGCCGGCCATGCCGGGCAGGTCGATCGTCACCGCCTGCGCGGACGCCGCGAGGTTGTAGACGCAGAGGATCGTCGTCGTCTCGTCGCGGCGCAGGAACGCCATCACCTGTTCGCGTGAGGTCGTCACCAGCTGCATCGACCCCAGGCCAAAGCACGGATAGTTTTTCCGCAGCTCGAGGGCGCGGCGCAGCCAGTTGAGCAGCGACGTCGGGCGGGCCATGGCGGCCTCGACGTTGCGGGCCCGAGGATCCCACCCCGGCGAGTCGATGAGCGGGTAGAGGAAATCCTTGGGGTCGGCCGTCGAAAAACCGGCGTTCGACGTGGGCTCCCACTGCATCGGGGTGCGGACGCCGTCGCGGTCGGGCAGCCAAATGTTGTCGCCCATGGCGATCTCGTCGCCGTAGTAGAGGAACGGCGAGCCCGGCAGCGACAGCAGCATGGCGTGGGCCAACTCGACCTTGCGGCGCGACCCGCCGAGCAGGGGAGAGAGGCGCCGACGGATGCCGACGTTCGAGCGCATCCGCGACTCCGGCGCATACCAGCGGTACATGTCGGCCCGCTCGGTTTCGTCGACCATCTCGAGGGTCAGCTCGTCGTGGTTGCGGAGGAACGTCCCCCACTGTCCGCCCAGCGGCAGGGGCGGCAGGGTGGCGAGGATCTGCCGCATCCCGCGACCCGACTCGGCCTGGAGGGCGGCAAACAGGCGCGGCATGATCGGGAAGTGGAAGCAGATGTGGCACTCCGGCTCGGTGTCCGTGCCGAAGTACTCGACGACCTCGGCCGGCGGCTGGTTCGCCTCGGCGATCATCACGGTGCCGGGGAATTCCTCGTCGACCATGGCACGCAGCTCGGCGATGAATTCGTGGGTTTTCGGCAGGTTCTCGCAGTTCGTCCCATTGTCCTCGTAGAGGTAGGGGATCGCGTCCAGCCGGAACGCGTCGACGCCCGTGCGGCACCAGAAGCGCACGACGTTGCGGATCGCCGCCCTCACCGCCGGGTTTTCGTAATTGAGGTCCGGCTGGTGCGAGAAGAACCGGTGCCAGAAGTACTCGCCGCGCACGGGGTCCTTCGTCCAGTTCGACTCCTCGGTGTCGATGAAGATGATCCGGGCGTCCGCATAGTCGTTAGGCGTCTTGCGCCACACGTAAAAGTCGCCGTATGGCCCCTCGGGGTCCTGCCTCGACGCCTGGAACCACGGGTGCTGATCCGACGTGTGGTTGAGCACCATGTCGATGACGACGCGGATCCCGCGCTCGTGCGCGGCGCCGACCAAGTCGGTGAAATCCTCCATCGTCCCGTAGCGCGGGTTCACCGCCGTGTAATCCGAAATGTCGTACCCGCCATCTTGCAGCGGCGACGGATAAAACGGCGGAATCCAAATCGCGTCGATCCCCAGCCACGCCAGGTAATCGAGCTTCGACTCCAGCCCCTTAAAGTCGCCCACCCCGTCGCCGTTGGCGTCGGCAAACGACGCCAACAGCACCTCGTAAAAGACGGCGGTGCGGTACCAATTCGGGTCCTGCGAGGGCGGCAGGACCGGCTGATACGACTCGGCTACGGAAACGAGGGATTGCGTCACAAAGCCTCCACACTAAAGACGTGAGCCAGACGGCTCCACGGGTTGAACTCGACGTAGTTCGTCGCGCCCCACTCGTAGTCGCAGCCGTCCAAGTGGTCGCGCACGCGCATGACCGGGACACCCGGGCCCATCGACGCGCCGGCCAGACCCAGCTCCGACAAATCGAGCGTGACCAGGCCCTCGACCTGGTCGTGGGGGTTGAGCGAGAGGACGACGATCACCGTGTCGGCCTCGCCCGTCGGCGACTCCCACGCCTCGACGTGACGCGAGAAGCACAAGATCTCCGGGTGCGTCGTCTGGTGGATCGTGATGTTGCGCAGCCGCTGCAGAGCCGGGTGCGCCGCGCGGGCCTCGTTCAAGTGGGTGAGCAGCGCCGAGATCTCCGGCCCCGTGCCCTGCGTGTAGTCGCGCGGACGGTACTCGTACTTTTCGTTGTCGTTCTGCTCCTCGAAGCCCGGCCGCTGGACGTTCTCGGCCAGCTCGAAGCCCGAATAGATGCCCCACGTCGGCGAGCCCGTGGCCGCGAGGACGGCCCGGATGATGAACATCGGCGCGCCGCCGTCGACCATCTGCGCCGTCAAAATGTCGTGCGTCGTCGGCCAGAACGCCGGCCGCATGACATGGGCCGTCGTGTAGGCGACCTCGTGGAGGTACTTTTCGATCTCTTCCTTAAACGTGCGCCACGCGAAATACGTGTACGACTGGTGGAAACCGACCTCGCCCAGCGTCCGCATCATCGCCGGACGCGTGAACGCCTCGGCGAGGAACAACACGTCCGGGTGGTCGCGGCGCATCTGCGCCAAGAACTCCTGCCAGAACCGCAGCGGCTTCGTGTGCGGGTTATCGACGCGGAAAATCGTCACCCCGTGGCTGATCCACTTTTCGACGACGTCGGCAATCGCCTGGTACAGCCCCTCATAGTCGTTGTCGAAATTCAGCGGGTAAATGTCCTGATACTTCTTCGGCGGATTCTCCGCGTAAGCGATCGACCCGTCCGACCGCTTCGAGAACCACTCCGGGTGATCCTTCACCCACGGATGATCCGGCGAGCACTGCAACGCCAAATCGAGGGCGACCTCCATCCCCAGGTCATGCGCCCGCGAGACGAAATAATCGAAGTCCTCGAACGTCCCCAAATCCGGGTGAATAGCGTCGTGGCCGCCCTCGTCCGACCCGATCCCATACGGCGACCCCGGATCATTCGGGCCCGCCTCCAACGAATTGTTCTTGCCCTTCCGCATCGTCTTGCCAATCGGGTGCACCGGCGTCAAATACGCCACCGTGAACCCCATCCCCGCGATCCGGTCGAGGTCACTCGCCGCCGTCCGCAACGTGCCCGACACCCACGAGCCGTCCTCGTTCTGATAGGCGCCGACCGACCGCGGGAAGATCTCGTACCACGAGCCGTAGAGGGCGCGCTCGCGGTCGACCTGCAGGGGATAGTGGCGCGTCGTCTCTTCGAGGTCGCGCAGCGGGAACGTCCGCATAGCGTGGCGGACCGTCTGGTGGAGGCCGGCCGACAAGCGCGTCTGCGGCGACGCTTCCTTATCGCGCAGGCGCGACGCCGCCGTCCACAGCGCAGCGCGGCAGCTTTCGGCTTCTTCGCCCTCGTCGGGGATCGCCTCGGCGGCGCGTTCCATCAAGAGGGCGCCCTCTTCGAGCATGAGCTCGGTGTCGATGCCCGCCGACACCTTGACCGACGCGTCGTGGCTCCACGTGGCGAACGGGTCGGACCACGTGGATACGGCGAAGCTCCACAGACCGGTGCCCGAGGGGCACAGCCGCGCCTCGTACCGGTCGTTGCCCGGCGAAATGTCGCGCATCCGGCGGCGTTGGACCTCGGTGCCGTCCGGGTCATAGAGGACGGCCTCGGCGGCGAACGCGTCGTGCCCCTCGCGGAACACCGTCGCGTGGACCGGGAACGACTCGCCCTCGACGGCCTTCGCCGGCCAGCGGCCGTCCTCGACCGACGGCCAGATCTCGGTGGCCGGGATCCGCGGAATCCGCGAGTCGTCCGGGACCAGATATGAGCCCGGCGTGCGGGGAGTCTGCGGAGCCTTGGGCTCTTCGGGCCGCTCGGGAGCAGCGGGAGGCTCGGGAATGACCGGCTTGGCCTGGTTCGACGCCGCCGCCTGCTGAGTGGGCGTCTGGGCGCGGTGCCTGGCGGTTGACTGGGAATTCCGGCGCGAACGGTTGGTGGCCATGACGTCTCCTGAGCGTAGAAAGACACGAATGAGCAGATGTCACCAGGGTATCGGCTAGGCGCCGACCCTGCGTGACGATAGGGAAAACCCGCCGGGGAAAAACGCCACGACAAAGGCCCCACCCGGTGAGGAGTGGGGCCTTTGTCAGGCGATCAGCGAGGTAACGCCGGGTCAGTCACGCTGACGGAACCGGGCGACGGCAAGACCCGCGCAGACGAGCCCCATCGCGATCAAGAGGACCTGGGCCGCCGCGACGCCCGTCCGGGCCAGCGACGTCGAGGTCGTCGTCGGAACCGACATTGACGCCACGCCCGCGTTGCTGGTCGGAGCCTTCGCGACGCCGTTGGTGCCGGCGTTTTGCGCGGTGAACGGCTGGTTCGGGTCCAGGCTCTGGGCGTTGCCAGTGTTCGACCCCTTCTTGCCGTTCGACCCCTGGTTAGCATTCGAACCCTTGTCGTTCGCGTTGGTGCTCCCGTTGTCCGTGCCGTCGGTCGAGCCCGAGTCAACCTTGCCGGTGTTGGGCTTGGGGTCGGTCTTGTCGCCGGTGTTGGGCTGCGGGTCGACCTTGCCGGTGTTGGGCTTGGGGTCGGTCTTGTCGCCGGTGTTGGGCTGCGGGTCGACCTTGTCGGTGTTGGGCTTGGGGTCGGTCTTGTCGCCGGTGTTGGGCTGCGGGTCAACCTTCTGGCCCGGGTCCAGCGGTTTCGCCGTGTCGGTCTTGTCGCCCGTGTTCGGCTGCGGGTCGACCTTGCCGGTGTCGGGCTTGGGGTCGGTCTTGTCACCCGTGTTCGGCTGCGGGTCGACCTTGCCGGCATCCGGCTTCGGGTCGGTCTTGTCGCCGGTGTTGGGCTGCGGGTCGACCTTCCCGGCATCCGGCTTCGGATCCGTCGTCCCGCCAGTGTCGGGCTTCGGCTGCGGAGTCACCGCATCCTTGTCCTTCGGCTGCGGATTCATGATGACGTTGATGTAGATGTTGATAGCCGGGTGGTCAATGACGACGATCGGGCCGTTGATGGTAATCGGCGCGTTGATCACCGGGCCGTTGATGATCGTCGTGTTGTTGCCCGAAATGGTGTTGCCCGGGTTGGGCGTCACCGTCTCCTTGGGATCCAGCGGCTTCACCGGCTGCGGCGTCGGGTTGGTGTCCGTCGGATTCGGCGTCGGGTTGGTGTCCGTCGGGTCCGGCGTCGGGTTGGTGTCCGTCGGGTCCGGCGTCGGGTTGGTGTCCGTCGGGTCCGGGGTGGGCTCCGTCGTCGGCTCATTCTCCTTCAACGGAATGAACCCAAAGTCGACGGTGTCGTTGTACCCCGCCGTCTCGGCCAGCTCGGCCTTGAGGGCGTCGAGGTGCGACCCCGGCTCGGTCTTCGGGTTGATCCCCGACCACGAGTCGGGCGCGATGTCCTGATACCGCGTGCCATCGAACAGCGCGGAGTACGAGTTCGTATTCCACGGGTAGCGGCCGCCGGAGTCGCGCTGCAGGTCAGCCAGCGAGTGCTCGCCGGGCTTGAGGTTCGGCAGCTTGCCCAGGTCGCCCAGGTTCGGCAGCTTGCCCAGGACATCCTTCGGTAGCTGGTTGAGGATGTCCGGCGTCAGCTTGTCGTTCGGGTGGTTCTTGATCTTGTCGAGCAAGTCCTTGGGCAGCTTGTTCACCTGATCCTGCGGCAGCTTGTCGAGGATGCTCTTGAGGTCGCCGAGCTTCGGCAGGTTGAGGTCGCTCAACGCCTCCGGGGTCGCGACGTCGCTCGTCGCCTCCGAGGAGGTGGCGGTGTCGTCCTTCGGCGCCGTCGAGTCGGTTGTCGCCCTCTGGTAGCGCTTGGTGATGATGAAGCCGTACGGGTACTTGTCCTTGTACGGGTAGCCGGCGTCGGTCGGCTTCGGCGGCTTGACGACCACCGTGTAGCGGCCGGGCATGAGCTTGCCGGCCAGCGGCGACGCGTCGCCGGCCTCGGCGGCACTGGCCGGGCCCTTGTACTTCGGGTCGGAGTCGAAGCGGTACGCGCCATTAGCGTCGGTCGTCGTCTCGGCGACCAGCTTGTCCTTGTAGAGCTTCGTGTCCGGCAGGGACGCGACGAACTTGTCGGAGCCGCGCAGGAGCATAACCTTGGCGCCTTGCAGGCCCGGTTCGCCCTCGTCCTGGAGGCCGTTGCGGTTCGTATCAATCCACACGCGGTCGCCGATCGCGATCGGCTGCGCGGCACACAGGTCGGGGCTGGTGTAGATCGACGGAATGTCGACCTTGAGGTCCTTCTTGTCCTTGAATAGGGCGTCGACCTGGCTCTTCACGGTGCCGAACACCTTCTGGAGGATCGGCAGCGTCGGCTCCTTCACCGGCAACATGTGGATGTTCGCCTCGCCGCCGACGCCGATCATGCAGGCCGGGTCGACGTCGGAGATGTGGAAGTCGGCGTTGAGCTTCGGGGTGACCGTCGCCTCGGCGCCCATGAGCCCCATGAGGTCGACGCTGACGTTGAGCGCGGGAACGATCGTGGCGTGGAGGTCGCCCTCGCCGGACATGCCCGGCTTGTTGACCTGCATAATCGGCTGGCCCTTGATGAGGTTGAAGCCGTTATCCGAGCTGTAGGTGACCCCCATCTTCGACATGCCGGTCTCGAAGCCGCCCAGCGAGAGCGTCCCGTTGCCGGAGCCGTCGACGTTCAGCGTCACCGTGGGGCGGACGTGGATGTTCGCCGTCACCGTCGTGCCACCGACCGGGATCGAGACCGGGAAGGTGAGGTCGGCCAGCTGCCACGTCGCGTGACCCTTGAGCGGGCCATTCGTCGTGAGGTCGGCCGCGCCCTTGACGTCGGCGCTGCCGGACAGCTCGAAGTTCTTGAGCTTGAGCTTTTCCGGATCGACGACCAGGGTGCCCTTCGGCGAGATCGTCATGCCGATGGTCGCGGCCAGCGAGCCGTCGCCCTCGAACTGGCAGTCCGTGAGCGTCGCCTTCTGCCCCGTGACGTCGCCCGGGAGGTTCCCCGCGAGGTCACCCGGCAGCTTGTCAGACAGGGTGCCCGGCAGCTTGTCGCCCAGGACGGTGAACGTGCCGTCGGTGCACGAGTCCTTCGTGATCGTCTTGGTGAAGTTCAGCGGCAGGTCCTTGCCGATCTCCTTGTTGATCGGGAAGCCCGGCAGCAGGTTCTTCGGCAGCTGGTCGAGGACGTCCTTCGGCAGTTTGTTGATGAGGTCGGCCGGCAGCTTGCCGTCGGGGCTGTTCTTGATCGCGTCGAGGACGTCCTGCGGAATCTTCGCGAGGGTGTCCTTCGGCAGCTTGTCGATGATGTCCTTGAGCGTGCCCGAGTTCGTCGGCAGCTTGGTGATGAGGTCGCTGGGCAGCTTGTCGAGCGAGTCCTTCGGCAGCTTGTCCAGCAGGTCGCCCGGCAGCGTGTTGAGGGCGTCCTTGGGCAGCTTGTCGAGCAGGGACGTGCCCGATGCCGGCTGGGTCGTCGTCGAGGTCGCGCTGGGATCCGCCGTCGCATCGGCCGCAGTGGACGCGGTGTCGGTGGAGCTTTCGGGAGCCAGCGGCTGGGTGTCCTCGGGGAGGGCGACGGCCGCGCGGTCGATGCCGTCGGCGTCAGTGACGTCGGCGTCGGTCACGGTGCCATAGACCTCGGTGGGGGTGGCGGTCAGCGCGCGGCCGGCCACGTCCTCCAGCGTCTTGTCGGGCAGGCCGGACAGGACCTCCGGCAGGCTGGCCTGGCGGACGGACGCGACGACCGTGCCGTCCGGGCCGGGCTGGACGTCCTCGACCCACAGCATGAGGCCATTCGGGTAGACGTCGGAGTATTCGACGGTGATGACCGTTCCCTTGGCGACGTTGTTGGCAGTGGCCCACTCGCCATCGAGGAGGGCCGACTGGGTGCTGGGGGAATAAGCAAAGACCGCTGGCGTTTGCGCAGCGGTGAGTCCGACGGTGTGGGTCGGCTGTTCTTGATCAGTCGGGAAGCTCGGCTGGGGATTAGCGACCGCGGGCAGTGCGGCGCCGGTAATAATGAGGGCGACGGAGGCAATGACCGCCGCGACGCCTGATGGGATACGAGGAATCATGTGCAGCGCTCCAGGTGGGTGGCCGGTGTGACACCGATCATAACATTGGTGGCTCTCATCGTAACATAAGAAAACGTCTCATGGGAGACTCGGGTCACAGTGTGGCGCGCGTGGGTTTTCCAGTGTTACTCAGCACTTACCGTTCGGTACGGATTCGCGATTGTGCAGGTCGTGGCGGTTTACCGCTCACGGAAACCGCGTGGTACTCCTTACATTAAGGCCGGCGCCCTGAGGCGTCTGGCGTACCCCGATAAACTGGGGAGCGATACTGAACGTGGAAATGTGAAGGGAAAGTTCCCGCTATGACCCAGACGTTTACCGATGTCGCCGCCGCGCACATCCGCGCCACATCCGGACGCAGCATCGCTGCCTCGACGCCGATGGAAGTGTGGCAAGGCCTCTCATCCAGCGTCGTCGACCGCATCGCGGATCGGTGGTACGACACGACCGAGGCGTACCGCAAGGGGCGCCGCCAGCACTACTTCTCGGCAGAGTTCCTCATGGGGCGCGCCCTCCTCAACAACCTGCTCAACCTCGGGCTGGTCGACGAGGCCCAGGAAGCGCTCGACGCGTTCGGCCTCAAACTGGGCGACGTCCTCGAACAGGAGCCCGACGCCGCCCTCGGCAACGGCGGCCTGGGCCGCCTGGCCGCGTGCTTCCTCGATTCGTGTGCGACGCAGGACCTGCCGGTCGTCGGCTACGGCATCCTCTACCGTTACGGCCTGTTCAAGCAGCTGGTCGAGGACGGCTACCAGAAAGAGACGCCGGACGCGTGGATGGAAGAGGGCTACCCCTTCGTCATCCGCCACGAGGAAGACCAGCGGATCGTCACCTACTCCGACCTCAAGGTCCGGGCGATTCCCTACGACATGCCGATCACCGGCTACGGCACCCAGAACGTCGGCACCCTGCGCCTGTGGAAGGCCGAGCCGATGGAGGAGTTCGACTACGACGCCTTTAACTCCCAGCGGTTCACCGACGCGATCGTCGACCGCGAGCGGACGATGGACATTTCGCGCGTCCTCTACCCGAACGACTCGACGTTCGAGGGCAAGGCGCTGCGCGTGCGCCAGCAGTACTTCTTCGTGTCGGCCTCGCTGCAAGAGATGCTCGAGAACCACATCGCCGTCCACGGCGACGTCGCCAGCTTCGCGGAATACAACTGCATCCAGCTGAACGACACCCACCCGGTGTTGGCGATCCCCGAGCTCATGCGCCTGCTGCTCGACGAGCACGGCCTGGGCTGGACCGACGCGTGGGACATCGTCACCCGCACGTTCGCCTACACGAACCACACCGTCCTCGCCGAGGCGCTGGAACAGTGGGAGGTGCCGATTTTCGACCGCCTGTTCCCGCGGGTGATGGAGATCGTGTGGGAGATCGACCGGCGTTTCCGCGCCGAACTGTCCGAGATGGGCGTCGACGGCGGCCGCATCGACTACATGGCGCCGGTGTCGGGCAACAAGGTCCACATGGCGTGGATCGCCTGCTATGCCGCGTTCTCGATTAACGGCGTCGCCGCGTTGCACACCGAGATCATCAAGCGCGAGACGCTCAAGGAATGGCACGACCTGTGGCCCGAGCGGTTCAACAACAAGACGAACGGCGTGACGCCCAGGCGCTGGCTCAACCAGTGCAACCCGCGCCTGGCCGAGCTGCTGACGTCGGTCACCGGATCGGACGAATGGGTGCGCGACCTCGACGTCCTCGAGTCGGTGACGGACAAGGCCGACAGTGCGGTGCTGGCGCAGCTCAACGACATCAAGCACGCGAACAAGGTCGAGTTCGCCGAATGGGTCAAGGAACGCGAGGGCATCGACATCGACCCCGACGCGATCTTCGACGTCCAGATTAAGCGTCTGCACGAATACAAGCGGCAGCTGCTCAACGTCATGTACATCCTCGACCTCTACTTCCGGCTGAAGGACGACCCGACGCTCGACACGCCGAACCGCGTGTTCATCTTCGGCGCCAAGGCTGCGCCCGGGTATCTGCGGGCCAAGGCGATCATCAAGCTCATCAACGAGATCGCCCGCCTGGTCAACAACGACCCGGACATCGACGGCCGTATCAAGGTCGTGTTCGTCCACAACTACAACGTCTCGCCGGCCGAGAAGATCATTCCCGCCGCCGACGTGTCCGAGCAGATCTCGATGGCCGGCAAGGAGGCCTCGGGTACCTCGAACATGAAGTTCATGATGAACGGCGCCCTCACCCTGGGCACGCTCGACGGCGCGAACGTCGAAATCCTCGACGCCGTGGGCGAGCAGAACGCCTACATCTTCGGCGCCACCGAGGACGAGCTGCCGCAGCTGCGGATGACGTACGACCCGCGCCAGGTGATGGAGGAGGTGCCGGGCCTCAAGCGCGTCATGGACGCGTTCGTTGACGGCACCCTGGACGATGGCGGCACGGGAATCTTCCACGACCTCCAGTGGTCGCTGCTCGACTCCAACGGGTACGAGCCCGCCGACGTCTACTACCTGCTGGGCGACTTCGCCGCCTACCGCGAGGCCCGCGACCGCATGGCCGCCGACTACCAGGACCGCGAAGAGTGGGCGCGCAAGTGCTGGGTCAACATCACCCAGTCCGGGCGCTTCTCGTCCGACCGCACGATCCGCGACTACGCGAACGACGTCTGGAAGATCGAGCCGACGGCGATCTAGTCTTCGCGGAGCGCGCGAAGATTAAACGCTCACCATAATTCCGAAACGCTCATCCAGATTGTCATTTCTCGGCCCTCGAGGCCGGATTTCGACAAACTGGGTGAGCGTTTCGCGTACCCGGTGAGCGTTTCGGCGCGCTCGCGGGAATTCCGCAAGGTCGCAGTCGGCATATCGGGCCCCGGAGGGCGCCTGTTGGGATCTATGGCCTTGGGCACCTTTTTCGGGCTTCATAGGTACCCCCACATGGGGTTTTCGGGTACCCTGACCTGCGAAAACGCGTCATTTGGGCAGGTCCAACCGGGTTCCGGGTCCCCATATTCCGGGAAGCCATACTTCACTATGCTGTGGCTGGCTACCAACGCCTATCTTTTGGCTTCGTTGCGGGGAAAAGTCGCCTTCCATACGTTAGTCACATGGCAACAATCGCTACCCACTGCCCGACGCGGACCGGCATGACGGATTCCGCCTCCACGAGCCGTGAGAAGAAACAGCACGGCTCGCTCGCATCGCGCCTCAACTGGCTGCGCGCGGCCGTCCTCGGCGCGAACGACGGCATCGTCTCGATCGCCGGCTTAGTCATCGGCGTCGCCGTCGCCAACCCGAACAACAAGGCGCTCATCGCGCTGGCCGGCCTGTCCGGCATCGCCTCGGCCGCGTCCTCGATGGCCGTCGGCGAATACGTGTCGGTCTCGACCCAACGCGACACCGAACGCGAGGTCGTCGCCCGCCAAATGAAGGCTCTGAAAGAGGACCCCGAGGGCGAACGCCGCAAGCTCGCCCTCGCCTACATGGACCAGGGCATGACCGCGCAGACCGCGAACCAGGCGGCCCGCGACGTGTCGGCCGAGAAGGCCCTCGACGCCCACCTGACCGTCCGCTACCACCTGGACGCCGACGACCTGACGAACCCGTGGCACGCCGCGGCCAGCTCGTTCGTCGCGTTCGTCGCCGGCGCAATCCTCCCGATGCTGGCGATCCTCCTGTTGCCGGCGAACATCTCGATCATCGGCACCGTCATCGCCGTCGTCGTCGCGCTGGCGATCGCCGGCGTCGTCTCGGCGGCACTCGGCGACGCCCCGAAGGGACGCGCCGTCATCCGACTGGTCCTCGGCGGCGCCCTCGCGATGGCCCTGGGCTACGGCATCGGCCACGTCTTCGGTACCGCCGGCATCGGGGCGTAACCGCCGCGATCAGCGCAATCCCTGCGTCCCACAGACTAGACCCCGCGGAGGCTTCGGCCACCGCGGGGTCTTCTATTGCTCTCGGAGGGCGACCGGCCTAAGACGCCTGCAACTCGGGCAGCAGCCGCGACGGCTTGCCCGAATAGACGACCATGAGTTGGTCGCGCGCCCTCGAGGACGCGACGTAGAGCAGCGCCCGCTCGCTCTCGACCGCCGCGGCCTTGGCCGCGCCCGACAGCTTGTCCATGACGTAGGAGGGCAGGATGGTCCGGTCGTCGATGTCGAGGAGGATGACATGGGTGAACTCCATGCCCTTCGCCGAATGCATCGTCGAGACGAAAACGCGCGCTGGCTCTGAAGGCTCGACCCACGACGGTCCGCGGCGGGGCGACTGGTCCTCGCCCGTATTCACCGGAATGCCCTCGTTGGGGAGGTAGCTGCCGAGGCGTGTCACCTGGTTCCGGGTCCTCACGAGGACACCGACGTAGGCCTTCGGGTCTTCCAGCCACTTCTTGATGCGCGTGGTGATGACCGTGTCCTCTTCCTGGCGCGACTGGCACGGGACAATGACGGGAGCGAAGCCACCGCGCACCGACCGGTATCCGATCAGCGAATCGACATCGTCGTCGCCCTGCGAACCCACCCACGTCGTGCCCTGGAGGATCTCTTGCGCGTACTCCAGCGTCTTGCGGGTCGTCCGGTAGTTCAGCGTCAGGCGCACCGACCGGCCCTGCGTGCCGATCCCCAGCGGCTTGAGGCTCAGCCGCTTGCCGTAAATGCGCTGGTGGGGATCCTCGGCCATGAAGATGTCGTTCGGTCCCGGCTCGACGAGGGCGCGGACGAAACGCCAGTGCCCGATGTGGAAGTCCTGGGCCTCGTCGACGACGACGTTCGTGAACGGCCGAGGCTTGCCGGCCTCGGCGTCGAGGTCGAGGCAGCGCGCGGCGACGACGGCCTGGGTGATGAACGGCAGCTTGCCCTCCTGGCCAGCCCGCGTGACGAACGTTTCGACGACGCGCCACACGGCCTTGCGGGCCGCGCGGTTGAGCCGGCTGTGGCGTTCGGGGCGCGGCGCCTTGAGGTACTCGGCCTGGCTGCCGATCGACTGCGCGACGACGATCAGGCGGTACTCGTCGACAAAAAACTGGGGGTTGCGGTACTGCTCGGGCACGTCGCTGCCGGCGATGGCGAGGGCGTCCTCCCAGATGCGCTCCTGCATGTTGTCGGCCATCGGCTTGAGACGGATCCGGGTCTCGAGGCCGGTGACCTCGCGCACCGCGCGGGTGTACGTGGGCGTGGCGGTCTCCTCGAGGATTTGGTAGATCAGCTTGTCCAGCCCGATCACCGTGAGGCCCGGGCGTCCTCGCTGGAAATCGCTGCGAGCCAGGCCGGGTGCCAGCTGCTTCATCTGCTGCATGAGCATCTTGGGTAGGGTCGTCGTAAACGTTGTCAGCAGCACCCGCGCGTGCGGGTCGGCCTCGGTGAGGCGCCTGGCGCGGTGGAGGGCGACGACGGTTTTGCCCGTGCCCGCGCCGCCCTTGACGCGCGCGGGGCCGGAGTAGTCGGCGTCGACGCTGCGCCGCTGCGACGGGTGGAGGAAGACGCACCAGTCGGGGAACGACCCGTCGAGGGCCTGCTGGAGCATGCGCGCGTCCGCCGATTCCGGCACCACCTGGAACTGCTTGGACGCCGACTTGTGCATGCCCTTGACGACGGCCTCGTCGGTGGGCTGTGCGGTGGTGGCTGCGGGTTTCTCGGCGGGGGCGTCGAGCTCGAGGGCCTCGCGTACCTCGTCGATCGTCATCCCAGCCAGCAGGCCACCGATCGCGTCGCGCTCCCATTCCGGGCGTTTGGCCAGGTAGGAGTCGACATCGTCCATCGTCGGCGCCAGGGCGACGTGCGCGGTGGTCGCCGCGGGGATGCCCAGTTGGTCGTAGAGGGCGTCGACCGTAATCCCCGCCGCGATGAGGGCGTCCGCCGGGCGTGCGAACTTCGGCGGGAGATTCGGTGCGGGGGCCGCGAGTTCGGGCTCGGATTGCGGCTCGGCGGGTGCGGTTTGGGGTGCAGGCGTGGGTTCGGGTTCCGGTTCCGTCGCCTCGGACTCGGGCTCGGGCTCGGGTTCGGCGGCGACCTCGGCGACCTCCGGTTCGGGCTTCGCAGTGACCTCAGGCTGCGGCTCGACCTGCGGCTCGGCCTTCCGCACGGCCTCGTGCGTGGGTGCCTGAGCGAGGATCGTCGCGGCGCGTTCGAGCTCGTCGGCGCTGATGGTCTCGCCGCGTTCGTCGGGCGTGCCCTGGACCAGCGTGGTCATCCCGTTGATGGGGTTGAACTGCAGCAACAGGGTGCGGGCCCGGCTGGCGGCCTCGCGTGGGACGTACGCGCCGGCGTAGCACAATACGGTGCCGCCCGCGTCGAGGACGAAAAGGATCGCCGTGAGGCTTCCGCTGACGCGACCCAGCCGAATCCGCTGGTCGGCGGCACCCGGGACCGGTTCGAGGCCGGACGTGTCGCCGGTCTTCTTCAGCGCGCTGAGGAATTCGGCGAGCGCCTCGACGTCCTCTTGCTGCAGCGATCGTTGGGCTTCGACGCCCGCCATCATGAGGGTGGCCATGAACTACTTCTCCTTCGTCAAATGCGAGATCAGGTCGTCGACCTCGTCGAGTGTGTACGGATGAATGCCCTGGTCGACAAACGGTTTGGCATCCTCGGGCGGGTCTTCAAGCAGCGCGGCGTCGCCCCAGATGAGCAGGGTGGGGTAGCCCGCGACCTCCTCGCCGATGCGGTCGACGTCGGGGACGGGTGCGCCGGCGCCCTCGAGTGCGTCGATGACGGAAAGGATGTCGCTCTCGCCCTCGAACTCGTCACGAACGTCCTGCCAGGGGGACGTTTCGGGGGCGGTGTCGGTGCCCGCGCCGGCGGCCGCGGCCGGGAGTGCGGCCGCCTGGGCAGGCTGCGGGAACGGCGTGGGTTCGCTGGGCGTGATCGGCGCGCCATATCCGCCGGTCGGGCGGCCCTTGCCCAGTTGCGTGACCTGCGGCGCCGAGGGCGTGACCGTGGCCTCGAGATTGGGCGCGGACAGCCCCTCGATGGTGATCGTCGGCGGCTCCTTGAGGCGCCACAGCCGGTTCGCCAGGTGCCAGAAAGCGAGCATCGTGTCGTTGTTCTCGGTCTCGGACGCCGCGAGGACGATCTGGGCGCTGGCGGCCTGCCGGGCGGCGTTGGTGCGCAGCAGCAGGCCGTGGGCGATTTCGCTGGACATTAGCCCCGTGCGCGGGTCGTAGTCGGGCTGGTTCGCGACGGCCGTGAGCATGCACGCGGCCTGGGCACACCGATCCCACGCGGCCTCCGGCTGCTCGATGAGGGAGAACAACAGCCGGATCGGCGTGTGGAAGAACTGCGTGAGCATGTCCTCGGAGACTTTCGGGAACATGGCGACGACCTGACCCTTTGCCGGACCGGTGATGTCGTCCGGGCCAGAGCTGGGCATGGCGGCCCCATGCTTCGCGGCGTTGATCGTCCGCTGGAATTCCTCGAGGTCCTCCCAGCGGATGACGAGCGGATAGACGCCCTCGTCACGCAGGAGGACCCGTTTGTTGGCGTCGGAGCGGGTCTTGTCGGCACCATTGTGGTATTCGGCGCCGTCAATATAGACCGCGATATTGGGTATCCCAGAGCCCGAATAGACAAAACAGAAATCCGGGATGGTGTCCGGACCCGGACGGGTAAACTCCTTTTGCTCTTCCATCGTCCAGATACCATTATGTCCCGGTATGCGAATCCGCATCGGCCGGCCGCTCTCGGAGCTTTCCGTGGTCGACCACCCGCGGCTTTCGCATTCGGCGGTGAACATCTGGCGGAACCACTTTTCGGCGTACGACCCCTGCGATTCGACCCGGGGGTTCTCGTCCAGCGTTGCCCACGGTTCGGCCTGGTCAACGACGTTCTTCGGGCTCAGTGCCTCGGCATTGCAGAGGATGAGCGCGAGGGCGTTCACCGCGGCCTCGCGCGACAACAGGGTGCGGTCCGACCGGTCGGCATAGCCCAGCAGGCAGTCTGGGCAACACACCTGATTGGTCGACGCACACCGGCAATTAGCCAGGTGGTTGTAGGTTTCGACGAACAGGCGGTGGACGTTGTCGGCCGAGGAAAACTCCGACAGGTACCCCGTGCCGCCGGCCACGGTGTCGAACAGCAGGAGGGCCTGCGAGCGGCCGTGCTCCGCCGACAGGGTGATCGGCATGAGGTCGAGATGCTGGGGGTCGCCGCCAAAGGTCAGGTGGAAGCCCAGGCGCAGCGTTGCCTCGAGGCTGGGCAGCGTCTGGCTGTCGGCCGAGAGCGTGGGCGGCAGCTGCATGATGATGCCCTCGGTGGTCAGGGTGCGGCCCAGCGCGAACGTGATTGTGTGTTCGTCCAGGCTGTGGCGGTAGTCGCACCAGGCCCGGTGGTCGCGCCACGAGTTTTCGCCGGCCTGGGAATCGAGATGCCCGCACTTGGGGCAGACGGGGAAACGCCCGACCTTGTGGGTCCGCCCGGCGATCTCCATCGGCTCGCCAGACCCGTTACCCAGGTTTGTCCAGTGGATATCGATCGTCGGGATTGGCCGCACGCCGAACCCGTTGCTGAGGTACCAGGCCGGTGGCGTGGGGCCCGCGGGGATCGTGTAGGTGGGTTCGATGTCGAAATACATATGCCGGCGGCCGTCGGAAAACTCCGAAATGCCTGATCGCGTGGGGTCGACCTCGGCCGAGACTTTCCGCAGCGGGAGGACGTCGATGATCTGTCCGGGGTCGGCGAATCGGCGTGAACGGCAGCCGGGACACACGGTGGCGGGATGCTGGTCCCCTTGGAGGATGACGGAATACGAGCAGTCGGGGCACAGCTGCCATTTCTCGATTTCGTCGCCGTCCTTCAACATTTCCACGGCGTCGATTTTCGCTGCCATCGACTGGACATAGAAGGTCGCCCCCGGCGCGAATTCGTAAAGCGCCGACGCGATACCGCGGGAGTATTCGCGGTTTTCTGTGTCGAATTGCTGGTCTTGGGTGTTGAGGATTCCCAGCTGAATATTGAGCTGAACCTGATCGTCAACCAGCGTGAAGTTCGGCAGCAGGCGGTAGCGTTCCAGCGCGGAAATCCAGAAGCCGTCCTTGGTGTGCTCGTTCAGCCGCCTCTTCGTCGCCCTGAGGGTGCGCTCGCACTCGCGGTGCTCGCGGCGGGCCTCCTCATCGACCTGTGCCTCGGGCACCTGGTCGTCCGGCAAGCCGCGAGTGGCGGCGGACATCCGCTGATACCACCGGGCGCTGAGCTGGGCCAGCTTCTTGACCCGCGTGCTCAGCTGCATCTGCTCGGCGCGCCACGCCTTGCGGGCGCCCGCGATGTCGCCGCACATCGACGCCCCCGAGGGCGTTTCCTCGAACACCCATTGGCGCAGGTCGGCGGCGCACGCGTCGGTGACGTAGGGGCGCAGCGTGGCGAGGAACGCGTCCAGCCGCTGATTCAGCTGCTTGGGCGTCAGCGCTTGGACGGCGTCGAGGATCGTCTTCTGCGACTCCACCAGCGCGAAGACGGACTCCGGAGTACCGGGTTTCACGTCGTAATCGCTGGTGGTCAGCGTGTCCATGAGGCTGGCGAGGAACTGCCGACGCAGAATCATCGGCGCCGACAGGTACGACACGGGCGCGCCGACCTGGCCGTTGATCGTCGTCAGCGGGTGGTCGACCTTGGCGACCGTTTTCGGGCTCATGTCGGCCATGACGATGATCAGCGAGTTCCCGGAGAGGCGGCCGGCGCGGCCGACGCGCTGGACGTACGACGCGACGGTGGTCGGCATCGACGCGAGCATGACGGTCGACAGGGCGCCGATGTCGATGCCCATTTCCAGCGTGGGCGTGGCGACGAGGACGTTCGCGGCGTCCGGCGGCATCTCCTGGGCCGAGCGCATCTTGAAGCCGTCCTCGATCTGCTTGCGTTCGTCGGTGGGGACCAGTGACGTGTGCTCGGACGCGACGATCGAACGCGGCGCGTCCGAGCGGTACAGCCTGCGGTAATACGAGTCGGGCACGTGGTCGAGCCGCTGGAAATGCCCTCCGCACGAGGACGTGAAACACTTCGCGCCGTCCAGCTGGGCCGCGGCCTCGGCGGCCAGGCCGATGCGCCGTTTACACGCCGTGCACTGGATCATCGCCGCGTCGTGCGTCGACACCCGGATAGCCGTGGGCTCGAGCGCATAGATCGTCGCCTGGCCGGAATCGGGGTGCTTCTCGTGCAGCAGGGGGACCTCGCCGTCACGGCTCCGATACGCCGCCAGGACCTTGAATGCCGAGACGACGGCGTGTCCGGCGACGTCGCGCTGCAGCCCCAGCATGGCGGCGCTCCAGATGGCGTAGTCGCCGCGCGCCGACCCGACGGACACCATGCCCTCGGACCCCTTTGGCGGCGTCGAGCCGACGCGGGGGAAAGCCGGCGGAATATGCGGCGTAAATCGGGGATAACCCTGGGCGCGGGCACGGCGATTATTGAGCATGTATTCGTTGCCGTCTTGGGCGATGAATTTCTGGAAATACTCGTGGTCGATTCCGCCGCCCAATCGGGTCATTTCCAGTAGGCCGCGCATCCACGCCGTCACGCGGTCGCCCAGCTCCAGGCCCTCGAGCGTGTCGGGGATGCCGGCCTCTTCGAGGGCCTGTTTCCCCAGGCGTGCGAGGTCGTCCTCGGGAACGGACACGCACACGCCCACCGTGCCGGTGGACGCCAGCGAGCGCGAGAGGTCGGACCGGTAGCCGGCCTCGATAATGACGTCGGCCTGCAGGCGCGTGCGGGCGGCCTGGGCGCGTCGTTTCTGTTCGGCGCGGCTGCTTCCCTGCTGCGACTCGTCCCAGAAGCCGCGGAATTGCTGGGCATAGGCCAGTGAGGGCGGCAGCAGCTCGAAGCGGGCGCGCTGATAGTTGTGGTTCAACCCCAACATGCCAGTCGCGTTCTCCATGGCCGGCTCGACTTTGGTGAGGGGCAGCGGCCCGTCGGCCTGTGTCTGCGCGATCGCCGACGCCATTTTCGTGCGGAAATTTAATGCGCGGTTGCGTTCGCGAATAAAACCGGCGTCGTAGGCGGCGTCCTGCACCGAGTCGGTGAAAATCAACGTGCGTTTATCGCCGTCGGGAATATCGCTGCTGCCAAACAGCGTGGACAGGGCGACGGACAGCAGGGTGATCGGGGCGGCGCCCAGGTAGCGCACCGAATTGTAGGCGCCGCACGCGGGGCAGCATTCGGCCTTCGCGCGCTCGCCCGCGTCTGGCCCCGTGTGGGTGAAAACGGGGATGACGTCGTCTTTTTGGCGGTCTTCCTCGGCGATCACGGGCGTGAGCGTGCTGAGCGAATAGTTCATCCACATGAGGTTTTTCATGTGCTCGGCCTGCGGGTCGGGCGCGCACATCAGCGGCCGCGTGCGTTCCTTGTCGGTGATCGACGTGCGGCGGATGATGTTGACCCGCGACTCGAATACCGTGTCTTCGCCCGGCTGGAGTGCGACCATCCAGCCCGACGCGCCGCAGTCGCGGCAGTAGATCGCCGGCAGCCAGTTGATTTCGCCCTCGGTCGTCGACGGGTCGGACGCCCACCAGCGGAACGTCACCGGTGACGTCACCGAGCGGTCGAGCAGGTGAATCGCGCGCAGCCACAGGTGCGTTTCGACGCCCGGCAGCGCCTGGGCGACGCGGCGGCCGGGGTCGACCGCCCGCGCGCGGATGAGGGCGATGAACGAGCAGGCGTGGGCGAGGAATTCGCCGGCCTGCGATTCGTCGACGCCCTTGTCGATCAGCGACGAGTAGAGCGTCTGGACCAGGCTGGGCGTCATATGCTCCGGCGTGGTGATGCTGTCGGCCTCGGCGTTAACCAGCGGTTTTGCCTGCGCGGTGGCGTGGATGATGTCGGTGAGAATCGGCGAACGCGACAGCGCGACCGCGGCGTCGGCGAAGGACGGGGCGTCCTCGGGCAGGCCCAGGATGTCGCGGGAGAACGTGGCGACGAGGGCGTCCTCGTACGTCGTGCCCCGGCCGTTTGCCGTGGAGCCGCGCCCGGATTCGTCCTCGGCGTCCTCGCTGGTGGCCAGCGCGTCGACGACGCGGCGCAGCGTGTCGGCGTCCAGCGTCTGCGGCGGCGTGGTGGCCAGCGCGGCGGGGGAGGGCGGCAGATGTTCCTGGGTCAGCAGCGCGGGCAGCATGTCGCGCCATTCGTCGAGCCCGAGCGTGGTGTCGGTGATGTAGGAGTCGGCGTCGAACGGCGTGCCGAACACGAGGGTGGCGAAGTCGGTGATCTGGTCTCTCTTGGCGTCGGAGCCCATGGTGGCCGACGTGGCGACCGGCGCGATCCGGCCCAAGGGCAGGGCCTGTTGTTCGGGGGTCAGGTCGCCCTCGGGCAGTGCCTCTTTGATGACGAGGCCGAGGCGGCGCAGCAGGAGGGCGACGTCGGAGCCCTGGGCGCCGTCGTAGGTGTGGAACTCGTCGAGCACCAGGTAGCGCAGCGTCGCCGCGGATTTCTGGAAGATCTGCCGGTCCTCGGGGCGCAGCAGCAGCTGGTCGAGCATCTTGTAATTCGTCAGGAGGATATCCGGCGGGCACTTCCGGATTTCGTCGCGCGACGTGATGAGCGTTTTCGCCGACACCCGCACGTCGTTCTTCCCACGCGTGTCGCCCGTGTAAATGCCGGCGGTGACGTCGGCCAGTTCCGGGTTGTCCGTAATCAGCTGGGCCAAGCGGTCGGCCTGGTCAGACGCCAGCGCGTTCATCGGGTAGAGGATGATCGCCTTGAGGCCGTTCGTTTGCGCCGTCTGGTCCTGGATCATGCGGCGCGCGTGGTCAAGGATCGGGTAGAGGAACGACTCGGTTTTGCCCGAACCCGTGCCCGTCACCACCAACGTCGGCTGCGGTTCGTGGCCATCGGCGCTGGTCAGGCGCTCGAACGCGCGGGCCTGGTGGGCGTAGGGGACGAAGTCTGACGGCATCCACACCGTCGGGGCGGGGCCCGACCACGGGGCATACGGCATGCGGATCCGGACGTACGGGCCGCGGAAAATGCCGGTGTCCGGGTGCAGGAGGAAGCTCTCCAACGCCGACCTCGCCTGGGCATCTTGCAGCGAAAAGCTGGTGCCCACGTAGTCCATCAGCTGCCGGGGCAGCTGCGTGGCCGTGCGCGGCGGGAGGAAACGGTGCGTTGGAGATGGCGTCATGGTCTCCATTATCTGCGGACCACTGACGGTTATGGGGGTGTTGTTGAAAAACCGCGGCGCCCCGGATTGCCGGGGCGCCTGGCGGTTTATTGGGGTGTGCTGCGGTCTATCGCCGCAGCGGGATCCCGTTCGCGTCGAACGACGCGGGCGAGCCGGGCGAGGCCGTGAGGATCATGATGGCCTCGATTATCGCCCAGATCCACGAGACGACAGCGAGGAAGCCGACGCTCATCACCGTGAGCAGCAGCTGGGCAATACCGCGGCCCGTGTAGCCCAAGTAGAAATTGTGGATGCCGAAGCCGCCGAAGAAGAAGGCCAGCAGTGCCGCGCCGACCGAGGACTTCTGGTTCTGGTACGCCGGCTGCCCCGCGTAGGGGTTGGGCTGGGTCTGGCCGTACGGGTCGGGGGTACTGCACGGGTCGTAGTTGTAGCCGTTTTGCTGCGAGCCGTAGCCGTTTTGCTGCGAGTACGGGGTCTGCGGGGTTGAGGTGTACGGCGACTGCTGGCCCGACGCGTATGGGGCCTGCTGGGGACGCGGCTGCTGCTGCGCGTTGCCGTACGAGGACAACGGGGGCGTGTACGAGCCGGGCTGCTGCGGCGTCGAGTAGCCGGTCTGCTGGGTGCCGTAAGCGTTCTGCTGCGTGTACGGAGGCTGCGGCTGCGCGGGCCGGTAGGCGTCCTGCTGGCTAGAGGACGACGGCGTCGAGGAGCCCGACTGCGGGGGGAGCTGGGGCGAGGGCTTGGCGTCGGAGCTGTCCGGGTACTGCGGGAGCTGCGGATCAGACATAAGAACCTCGATGATCAGTCGGAATGGGGGATCGGTTTGACGATGTCACTGTGAGGACAGCCTACCGCACCGGCTGGACGCGGCGATTCTGGGGGTGCGGGCGGGGGTTACGGGCGGGGTGTGGTGTGGTTGCGTTGGTGGGCGGGGAGGATGAGCTGGTGGCGTTGGTCTGTCGGGACTGCTGGTTGCGTTGGTCTGTCGGGACTGCTGGGCGCGCTGGTTCAAGCAGGGACGAGGGCGGGTGCTGGTTGCCTTGGCGGGAAATCTTGCGCTGGCGCCGAGGTGAGCTGGTTGCTTTGGCAGGTGGAGTCGGTGGTTGCGTTCGCGCCGAGGTGAGCTGGTGGCGTTGGTCTGTCGGGACTGCTGGTTGCGTTGGCGGGAAACGTTGCGCTGGCTCAAGC
>URAS01000001.1 GCA_900545825.1 uncultured Actinomyces sp. | reverse complement strand
ACATGCGGATGTAGCTCAGTTGGTAGAGCATCACCTTGCCAAGGTGAGGGTCGCGGGTTCGAGTCTCGTCATCCGCTCGAAGAGTAGGGTACCGGGAAACCGGCGCCCTTTTCTTTTGGTGGGTTGGCCGAGTGGCTAGGCAGCGGCCTGCAAAGCCGTATACACCGGTTCGAATCCGGTACCCACCTCGGGCGATTGGCGCAGTTTGGTTAGCGCGTTTCCTTGACACGGAAGAGGTCGCTGGTTCGAGTCCAGTATCGCCCACGAGAAAAAGAGGACTCGCGTGCGAGTCCTCTTTCCGTTTATCTCCCCACAGGTGCCGGCTCGCCGGCCGTGGGGCCCTCGGCGAAGGGAATGCTGTGGAGGCCGATCGCGTGAGGCGCCAGCTCGCCGAGATCACCGACACCCGGCCCGGCGACTGGTTCTTCTTCTCCCGCGCCCGCGACGCGATGGCCGTCGTCTACCAGACGCTGCGGGATCATGCCGGCCCGGGCGACGTCGTCACCCAGGCCTTCACCTGCCTGACGGCGGTCAGCCCGATCCTCGCGGGCGGCCTGACCCCGGTGTACGGCGACATCGAGGCCGAGACCTACAGCCTCGATCCCGCGACGGTCCCCCTGACGCCCGCGACGCGCGCCGTCGTCGCCCAGCACACGTTTGGCCTCATCGGGGCGTCAACGCGGGCCCTCGCCGAACGCGCCCACGGGGCCGGGGCGATCTTCATCGAGGACTGCGCGCACGGCCTCGGCGAGATGGTGCGGACAGAGGACGGAGCGCCGGTCGCCGACGTGTCGATCCACTCGTTCGGCGCCGAGAAGACCCTGCCTACGTTCTTCGGGGGCGCGGCGTGGATTAACCCGGCGATGGAACCCAGGCCGGTGCGGGCCGCCCTCATCGCGTCTGCCCGCGCGCTGGGTCAGCCGGGCTGGCGGTCTCGCGCCGCGGCGCGCACGTACGCCCTGCAGGCCGGCGTCTACTCGCGCACGGGAAGCATGGGCCGGTCGCTCGGCGCGCGGGCGGAACGCGCGGGCCTGTTCTGGCCGCCGATCACCGACGTCGAGCTGGCCGGCGGCCATCTCTCTCCGACGAGTCCCAGCCCCTGGATGATGCGCGAGGTCTCGCGCGAACTTTGCCGCCTGCCCCAGATCAGGCGGTCCCGCCGCGAAGTTGCGGCGGTCTATGCGCGCTCCCTGGGCGGGGCGGTCGACTATCCCGACCTCGTGCGGAGTGCGTGCTCTCTCGTCCGGTTCCCCGTCTCGATTCCGGCCCGGTGTGGCCTGACCGGTGAGGACGTCCTCGCCGCCCTCACCGCTGCGGGAGCTCCCGTAGACGCCTGGTATCGGCCGCTGCTCTATCCTGGGCCCGCCGACCCGGCGCGCTACCACCTCGACGGGAGCCTTGCCGCGCTGCCGCGCACGCGGGAGCTATCGGAGCGCGTCCTTACCCTCCCCGTCGACGTCGACCCGTCCGAGGCGTCCGCGATCGCCGAGTGTCTCGTCGAGGTCGTCACCGCCTAAGAAACGGCCCGGCCTCACGAGGAAGCCGGGCCGCACCGTGTGAGTGACGCGTCAGGCGTCGACCAGGTCGCGCTCGGGCGAGACGGCACGCATCGACTCGGCGTCGGCGGCGACCTCGATGTCGAGGTCGCGCGTCTCCGGAATCGACCACAGCGCGATAAGCGTGAGGGCGGCCATCGCCGTGAGGTAGAGGCCCACCGTGCTGGGGCCGTAGCGCGACGCCAGCCACGTGGCGATGAACGGCGCGACGGCGGCTCCGAGGATCGACGCGACGTTGTATGAGACCGCCGAGCCGGTGTAGCGGACGTTCGTCGGGAACAGCTCGGGCAGCAGCGCCGACTGGATGCCGAAGGTCAGGCCCATGAGCGTCATGCCGATGAGCATGAAGATCGTCATGAGGCCGAGGTTCGCCTGGGCGCCCGTCCCCATCCGCTCGGGGGAGAGGAACAGGCCGAACGTCAGGCCGAAGAGGGCCATGAGCGTGGTGACGCGCAGGAGGAGCTTACGTCGCCCCCAACGGTCGCCCAGGTAGCCGGACACCGGCGTCATGGCGGCGAAGGCGAGGATCGTCACCAGCTGGATGACGAGGAACGAGTGGTACGAGATGCCGAGGTAGCCCTCGTCGACCGGCGAGATCGCGTACGAGAGGATCCACGTCGTCATGAGGTAGAACAGCGTGTACGTCGCCACCATGACGAACGTGCCCTGGATCATCGGCAGCCACGACGTGCGGGCGGCCTCGAGCAGGGGAGTCTTCGACACCTTGCCGGTCGTGCGGATGTGCCGGAACGCCGGGGTCTCTTCGAGCTTGAACCGGACGTAGAGGCCGAGGGCGACGATCACCGCGGAGAAGAGGAACGGCAGGCGCCACCCCCACGTGAGGAAGGCCGCGCTACGGTCGGGTGCGGCCGAGTCGTAGCCCATCGTCGCCGTGAGGATGAGGAAGAAGCCGTTAGCCAAGAGGAAGCCGATCGGCGCGCCGAGCTGGGGCCACATGGCGTCGAAGCCGCGCTTGCCGGGACGGGCATTCTCGCCGGCCAGCAGCGACGCGCCGGACCACTCGCCGCCCAGGCCGAGGCCCTGGCAAAAGCGCATGACGGCGAGCATCGCCGGCGCCCACAGGCCGATCTGGTAGTACGTCGGGAGCATGCCGATGAGGACGGTGGCGATGCCCATCGTGAGGAGTGAGGCGACGAGAGTGACCTTGCGGCCGGCGCGGTCGCCGTAGTGCCCGAAGATGATCGACCCGATCGGGCGGGCGATGAACGCGACGCCGAAGGTCGCCAGCGACGCGAGCATGGCGCCGGTGCGCGACGAGGAATGGAAGAACAGCAGGGGGAAGACCGAAATGGCCGCCGTGGCATAGGCGTAGAAGTCGTAAAACTCGATGGTCGTCCCGACGAGGGAGGACGCGATGATCCGCGCCTTGTCCCCACGGGAGACGGTCGGCTGGGTGTCCAGTATGCGAGAGCTGTCGTTCATAATGTGAACCGTAAGGCGGAGCGGCACGGATGCTCCCGATGGTCCGTATGGTGAACGTGCGGCGTGGCGTTTGCGAATTCTCGTGTCGAGCCGCAGGTCAGACCCTAAATGTGACGACCGGCACTGTGTGTGGATTTGCGAAGGGGCCGGCGGGGCCGCTATAAATGAACGTGCACATGCGGATGTAGCTCAGTTGGTAGAGCATCACCTTGCCAAGGTGAGGGTCGCGGGTTCGAGTCTCGTCATCCGCTCGAAGAGTAGGGTACCGGGAAACCGGCGCCCTTTTCTTTTGGTGGGTTGGCCGAGTGGCTAGGCAGCGGCCTGCAAAGCCGTATACACCGGTTCGAATCCGGTACCCACCTCGGGCGATTGGCGCAGTTTGGTTAGCGCGTTTCCTTGACACGGAAGAGGTCGCTGGTTCGAGTCCAGTATCGCCCACCACGTCAGACAGTGACGCTCACCCGAGTCGGGGAATCCGACCGTTCGGGTGAGCGTTTTTCCGTGCGATGCTGCCGGACCTACGAGACCGAGTCGATGGCCTTCTTTGCAATGATGAGGTCGGCGCCGGTGCGTTCGCGATAGAGCTTCATTGCCTCGACGGGTTTGCCGGCCTTGGCGACCTCACGCTCGGCGTCGCTGACCCCATAGACGTTCACTGCCGTGCCGGTGCCCAGACGCGCGTTGAGGGTGTCGACCAGCGCGATGAGGCGCGCGTTCTCCTGGCGCAGCCGCTCGATCTCCTTGGCCTGGGAAAACCATTTGCCCATGGTGGCTCTGCTCCTTCGTTGGATTCCCGGTCGCTCACGAGGCTATCGGCGGAGGCCGGAGTGGCGCAAGGAGAGGAGAGGGGCGGTGACGTACAGTCGTCCTCATGGAGTTGACAAGAGAAGAAATGTCCCAGTTCGGAGAGGCTTACGACCTCGATCCGACCAACCGCGTCATCGAGGGCGCCATCGCCAAGGTCGGGGCCGCCGAGGCATCGTACAACCCCGCAGCGCTTTCCAAGCACACGTTCACGTTCTCGGTCGAGGTGACGACCGGCGAGATCACCGACCAGAAGAAGTCGGGACGCTGCTGGTTGTTCGCCTCGCTGAACTCGCTGCGGCCCGCGATCATCGCGAAGCTCGGCGTCAAGACCTTCGAATTCTCCCAGTCGTACCTCTATTTCTTCGACAAGATGGAGAAGGCGAACATGTTCCTCGAGCACGTCGCCGACACGCTCGACGCCCCCGACGACGACCGGACGCTGCGGTGCGCCCTCGCCAACCACGTCTCGGATGGCGGTGACTGGGACTGGTTCTGCTCCCTGGCCGAAAAATGGGGCGTCGTCCCCCACGAGGCGATGCCCGACACGTTCAACGCCACAGACTCCCACGCGTTCGTCTCGCGGATGGAGCTGCATCTGCTGCGGGCCGCCGCGGACATGCGCGCCGCCCACGCCGCCGGAGAAGACGAGCGGGTCGAGGACATCCGCTACGGCGTCCTCGCTGACATCTACGCGATCGGCCGCAAGGCGCTGGGTACCCCGCCCACCCACTTCACGTACGACTACCGCGACAAGGACGACGCCTTCCACCGGATCGAGCAGACGACGCCCCAGGAATTCCTCGCGGAGTACGTCGGGCTCGAGGAGCTCAACAAGCGCATTGTCATCGGCTACGACCCGCGCCCCGAGCATCCGTTTGGCCGGGTCCTTCAGGTGCCGTTCCTTCGGGGGATGAGCGGGGGACGGCCGATTTCGGCGTTCAACGTGCCGATCGAGGTGATGAAGCGCGCCCTCATCGCCCAGCTCACCGACAACAAGGCCGTCTATTTCGGCTGCGACGTCGACCGTGACTCCGATCGGAAGGCCGGCATCCTCGACCCCGACCTCTACCGCGCCGACGAGACGCTCGCACCCCTGGGTGAGATGGAGGAGGACGATCGTGCCCGCTACGGGGCGCGCGTGCCCACCCACGCGATGACCTTCACCGGCGTCAATCTCGACGCCGAGGGCGCCCCGATTACGTGGAAGGTCGAGAACTCGTGGGGCGACGAGTGCGGCAAAAAGGGCATCTTCTCGATGGCCGACGCCTGGTTCGACCTCCACATGGTGACGTGCGTCGTCGAGAAAGCCTACGTCGACGCCGAATATGCGGCGGGCCTGGACGCCGAGCCCATCGACCTCGAGCCGTGGGACATGTTGTTCGGCTCGGTCTAGAACGGCTGGCCCCGACGCCCGCTTTCGGCGTCGGGGCCGAGTCCGGGTAGCATAGAGCCGAAAAGTGCCCGCACACGTATCTTCTAAGGAGTCCTCCGTGTCTCAGCTCAACGTGACTATTTCCGGCCAGCCCACCCAGATCGAGGCCGGCACGACGGGCACCGACCTTTTCGGCGATAACCGCGCGATCGTCGCCATGACGGTCAACGGCGCGAGCTGGGACCTGTTCCGCGAAATCCCGGCCGACGCCGAGGTCGCGCCGATCGAGATCTCCAGCCCCGAGGGCCTCCAGATCCTCCGCCACTCGTGCACCCACGTCATGGCGCAGGCCGTCCAGGACATGTTCCCCGACGTCAACCTCGGCGTCGGCCCGTTCATCGAGGACGGCTTCTACTACGACTTCGGCAACATCGACCCCGTGACGCCCGAGGTGCTCAAGCAGATCGAGAAGCGGATGAAACGGATTGTCAAGGAGGGCCAGTCCTTCGTCCGCCGCGACGTGTCGGCCGAGGACGCCAGGGTCGAACTCGCCGACCAGCCCTACAAGCTCGAGCTCATCGAGACCAAGGGCGCCGGCGCCGAGGCCGCGTCCGTCGAGGTCGGCGGCGACGGCCTGACGATCTACGACAACGTCCGCCGCAACGGCGAGGTCGCGTGGAAGGACCTGTGCCGCGGGCCCCACCTGCCGTCGACGAAGCTCATCGGCAACGGCTTCGCCCTGACGAAGTCGTCGGCCGCCTACTGGAAGGGCGACCAGGACAACGACCAGCTCCAGCGGATCTACGGCACCGCGTGGGCCAGCAAGGACGACCTCGTCGCCTACCAGACCCGGATGAAGGAGGCCGAGCGCCGCGACCACCGCAAGCTCGGCGTCGCCCTCGACCTCTTCTCGTTCCCCGACGAAATCGGCTCCGGCCTGCCGGTCTTCCACCCCAAGGGCGCGATCGTCCGCCAGGAGATGGAGAACTACTCGCGCGAACGCCACATCGCCGCCGGCTACCAGTTCGTTTACACACCCCACATCACCAAGGGCGACCTGTTCCAGACGTCGGGCCACCTCGACTGGTACCGCGACGGGATGTTCCCGGCGATGCACGTCGACGAGGAGCACAACGCCGCCGGCGAGGTGACGAAGCCGGGTCAGGACTACTACCTCAAGCCGATGAACTGCCCGATGCACAACCTCGTCTTCGCCTCGCGTGGCCGCTCGTACCGCGAACTGCCGCTGCGGCTATTCGAGTTCGGCACGGTCTACCGCTACGAAAAGTCGGGCGTCATCCACGGCCTCACGCGCGCCCGCGGGTTCACGCAGGACGACTCGCACATCTACTGCACGCGCGAACAGATGCGCGACGAGCTGGCCAGCCTCCTCACCTTCGTCCTCGACCTGCTGCGCGACTACGGCCTGGATGACTTCTACCTCGAGCTGTCGACGAAGAACCCCAAGAAGTTCGTCGGGGACGACGACGTATGGGAGGAAGCGACCCGCACGCTGGCCGAGGTTGCCGAGGCGTCGGGCCTCGAGCTCGTCCCGGACCCCGAGGGCGCCGCCTTCTACGGCCCGAAGATCTCGGTCCAGGCGCGCGACGCGATCGGGCGGACCTGGCAGATGTCGACGATCCAGCTCGACTTCAACCTGCCCGAGCGCTTCGACCTCGAATACACGGCCGAGGACGGTTCGCGTCAGCGTCCCGTCATGATCCACCGGGCTCTGTTCGGCTCGATCGAGCGCTTCTTCGGCGTCCTCACCGAGCACTACGCCGGCGCCTTCCCCGCGTGGCTCGCTCCCGTCCAGGTGCGCTGCATCCCCGTGGCCGACGCATTCAACGACTACCTGGGCGACGTTGCCGCCAAGCTGCGTGAGCAGGGGATTCGCGTCGAGGTCGACACCTCGTCGGACCGCTTCGGCAAGAAGATCCGCAACGCGTCGACCGAAAAGATTCCCTTCGTCCTCATCGCCGGCGGTGAGGACGCCGAGGCGGGCGCCGTGTCGTTCCGCTTCCGCGACGGGCATCAGGACAACGGCATCGCCATTGACGAGGCCGTCGCGCGAATTGTCGAGGCCGTGAGGACGCGGCGCAATGACCTCTGACACCGATTCAACGCCCCTGCCGCAGCCGGCTGACCAGTCGGAGTTTGCCGGCGAACCCGACGGGTTCGAGCGCCTGTGGACGCCCCACCGCTGGGCGTACATTTCGGGTGGCGAACGCCCGAAGGACGCGACGGAAAAAGAATGCCCGTTCTGCGCAGCCCCGGGGAAGAGCGACGAGGACGGCCTCATCGTCTATCGCGGCGAGCACGTCTTCGTCCTCATGAACCTGTTCCCGTACAACGCCGGGCACCTGCTGGTCTGCCCGTACCGGCACGTGCCCGAATACATCGACCTCACCCGCGACGAGCGGATTGAGTTCGGCGAGGTGACGGCGCAGGCCATCCGCGTCCTCAAGGGGTCATCCGGGTGCCAGGGGCTCAACCTCGGGATGAACCAAGGCCAGGTCGCGGGTGCCGGAATCGCCGCGCACCTGCACCAACACATCATCCCGCGGTGGATGGGCGACGCCAATTTCTTCCCGCTGATCGCCCGCACGAAGGCGGTGCCCGAACTGATCGGTCAGGCCCGCGCCCGCTTGGCCGCCGATTGGTCGACGTACGCGGCGGGGAACGACAGCTAACCTAACGAGAGGATTTCCACGATGCTCGGTCAGCACGGCCGTTCCGTCACGAAGGCGGTGTTCGAGGCGCCCGCGCGCGCCCTGGCAAAGCTTGGCGTGACGCCGAACCAGGTGACCGTCGCCGGCACCGTCATCACGATGGCCTGCGCCATCGGGCTGCTGGGGTGGGGCCACCTCATTATCGGGCCGATCGTTTTGGGCATCGTCCTCTTCGCCGACTCCCTGGACGGGATCCTCGCCCGGCTGACCAATTCGTCGTCGAGGTTCGGGGCGTTCCTCGACTCGACCCTCGACCGTCTGGGTGACGGCAGCGTCTTCGGCGCGCTGACGGCGTACGCCGTCTTTTGGATGGATCCCTCGCCGGTACGGACGGTGACAGTGATCGCCGGCATCGTCTCGATCGTCGGGGCCGCAGCTGTTCCCTACGCGCGGGCGCGTGGCGAATCGGTGGGCGTCGTCGCCAAGGTGGGGATCGCCGAGCGCACCGACCGCCTGGTCATCGCGCTGGTTGCCGCGTTCTTTACGGGCGTCGGCCTCACGGACTGGATCCTCGCGATCGCCCTCGTGTGGGTGGCCTTCGCGTCGACGGTCACGGTCATTCAGCGGATCGTCTTCGTCGCCCGGAGTATCGAGGAAGACGCGTGAGGCGCGCGCTGCTCGACGCCGCGGTCGGTGCCGGCGAGAGGATTCCCCAGCGGGTGCTCGACGTGGCTGCTGCCGGCCTCGGCTGGGGAATCGTCACCGCCGATACATCGGGTTCGCGCCAACTAGCCGCGAACCTCGCCCGCATCATGGGCAGGCAGCCGACCAGACGCGAACTCGCCCAGGCGATGGCGTCGTACATGCGCTATTTCACCCAGGCATTCACCCTGGGGGCATGCGGTCCCGACGTCATCGACGCGAGGTTGCGCGTCGAGGCCGGTGGCGACGCCGTCCGTGCCGCCCTTGAGCACGGGCCGGTAGCGATCGCGCTCACCCATGCGGGCAACTGGGACTTGGCCGGGACCTGGGCTGCTCGGCAATTTGGTGACGTTATTACGGTTGCCGAACACGTGAAGCCGGAGGAGCTGTTCGACCTCTTCATGGAGACCCGCGCCAGGCTCGGCATGGATATCCTCGCGACCCGGAAGGGCGAGCACGTCTTCTCGCAGCTCGTCACCAGGTGCGAGGGGCGGACGGCGATTGTGCCCCTGCTCGCCGACCGCGACATCACGGGCCGCGGCATCGAAGTCACGCTGTGCGGCCACCGCGCGCTCGTCGCCGCGGGCCCGGCCGCCCTCGCCAAACGGCTCGGCGTCCCGCTGGTCCCCACGTTCGTCCGCGAAGAACGGCTGCGGGGAGCCCGCGCCAGCGCCGCTGGCACGACGTGGGGTTTCGCCGTGGCCTTCGGCGACCTCATCGAGGTCGACGACGTCGAGGCGGCCACGCAGCAATGGGTGACGGCGATGGAACCCTCATTTGAGCGCTATCCGCTGTCGTGGCACATGCTCCAACCCGTCTTTCTCGACGACCTCGACCCCGAACGTCTGGCCCGCGCCCGCGCGAGGGTCCGGAAGGAGGACGCCGAATGAAGATCGGCCTGGTCTGCCCTTATGCATTCGACGTCCCCGGCGGCGTCCAATTCCATATCCGCGACCTCGCGAAAGAGCTGCGGCGGCGCGGCCACGAGGTCGCGATCCTCGGACCCGCTGCGGGCGAGACGGGAATTGAGAATTTCACGTCGGCCGGCGGTACGGTTCCCGTCAACTTCAACGGTTCGGTGGCGCGGCTCTGTTTCGGCCCCGTCGCGTGGCGGCGCACCCGCGCGTGGCTGGCGGACGGCAAGTTCGACGTCGTCCACGTCCACGAACCCTTTACGCCGTCCGTCTCGATGATGGCGTTGTCGGCCGCCGAGTGCCCGACGGTCGCCACCTTCCACATGGCTAGCGACTTCCAGTGGGCGTATGTCGCGGCCGTCCCCTTGGTCTCGCGGTTGTCGGAAAAGATCTCCGCCCCGATCGCCGTGTCCGCCGAGGCCCGGCGGACACTCGTCACCCACCAGGGCGGCGACGCCGTCATCATCCCGAACGGCGTCTACGTCAAGTCGTTCGAGGTGGATCCGCGCCCGGATTGGCAGACCACAGGGCCCGACGCCCCGGTCTTTGCCTTCCTCGGCCGTCTGGACGAGGAACGCAAAGGCCTCTCGGTCCTCGCCGGCGCGATCGACCCCGTGCTCGAGCGGTTCCCGGGTGCCCGCTTCCTCATCGCCGGCCGCGGCGACGGCGAGGTCGCCCGGTCCCTGTCCCGGAAGGGTGACAACGTCACCCTTCTCGGCGAGATCAGCGACGAGGACAAGGCACGCCTGCTCGCGGGCGCGACCGCGTACGTGGCGCCGCAAACCGGGGGAGAGTCCTTCGGCATCGTCCTCGTCGAGGCGATGGCGGCGGGCACCTTGGTCGTTGCCTCGGACATTCCCGCGTTCGGTGCCGTCCTCGAGCAGGGTGAGGCCGGACGATTGTTCAGCGTGGGAGACTCGGCGGCCCTTGCCGCGACGCTCATCGACGTGGCCGAGCACCCGGACGCCTCGGCGGCCCTGGCGGCCCACGGGCACGAGGTCGCCTGGCGGTACGACTGGACGCAGGTCACCGACGAGATCCTCGCCGTCTACGAGACCGTGACCGCATCCGCGGCGATGCCGGTCAGCGGCGACACTTTAGGGGTCGCCGGGAAGTTCTTGTCGAGGGGGACGAACAGTGAGTGATACGACGTGGTGGATCGTCATCGTCGTGGTCGTCGTCGCCCTGGCGGCGATTGTCGCGTGGCGGCAGGCGGTGAGGCTTGACCGGCTGCACCGCCAGGTTCTTCAGGCGCGTGCGAGTCTCGACGCCCTCCTCATTCGCCGTGCGCACGCGGCGATCGCCCTGGCCAGTTCGGACCTCCTGGATCCCGCGTCGGCCATGCTTATCGCGAAGGCGGCCCAGGACTGCCTGGACGCCGGCCCGGCCCTGACGGCCGACGCCATGCAGCCGGAACGCCTCTACTCGATGGACGACGCGGCGATGACGCAGAGCTCGCAGCCCCGCCAGGCGTGCGAGTCGATCCTCACCCAGGTACTGCGCCAAACGTTGACGCGCGACGTGCGGGAGCAGCTCGATCGCGACCCGCGCGGCCGGGAATTGCTGGGGCAGCTCACGCGCGCCCACCAGCAGGTGACCTATGCCCGGCGCTTCCACAACGACCATGTGGCGCGGGCGCGGGCACTCCGTTCGCACCCCAGCGTGCGGTTCTTGAGGCTCGCCGGCCACGCCGCCCTGCCCGATGCCGTCGACATCGACGACGCCCTCGTCGTGTAAGGGGCTGTGCCAATGACGACGACCACGACACCCTCTTGGGACGCTGGATCCGAGCGCTTCCGCCTCTCGACCCGCCGCATGGTCGACCCGCTGATCCCCACGCCCGACCTCGTCCAGACGGCCGCCTACCACCCCTCGCTGTCGACGAAGGGTCACGGGAAGCGGCCGTGGCTCGAGATCATCCTCGGTACCCTGTCGGTCATCGGGCTGATCGCGATCGTCACCTACCTGTGGAGCCACTCCGGCACGATCGCCACGGTCGTCTCGGCCCTCGCCGCCGGGCTGCCGCTGCTCTTCGTCACGGCGACGTTTATCTGGATCGACCGGTGGGAGCCGGAGCCCAAGTGGCTGCTCGCGCTTGCCTTCCTCTGGGGCGCCGGCATGGCGACGTCGCTGGCCCTCATCTCCAACCAGTCGGGTCAGGCCCTCTTGGGGCTCGTCACGACGACCGCGTCGGACGCCAACGCGCTGACCGGGGCGATCGTTGCCCCGTTCGTCGAGGAGAGTCTCAAGGGGCTCGGCGTCCTCATCCTCTTGGTGGCGAGGCGCCGGCACGTCACCTCTCCGCTCGACGGCGTGGTCGTCGCCGGCCTGGTCGGCGCCGGATTCGCGTTCACCGAGAACATCCTCTACTTCATGAACGCCGGTAACATGCTCGTCCTCACGTTCGTCATGCGCGCGATCGCCTCGCCGTTCTGCCACTCGATGTTTACATCGATGACGGGCCTGGCCACCGCGATGGCGATCACGCGGTTGCGGGGACGGCACGCCTGGTGGTGGGCCGCGCCGATCGGCTGGGTCACCGCGGTGTTGCTCCACTCGCTGTGGAATGGCTTCGCGACGTTCACCGGCGGCGGCTTCCTCCTCGTCTACCTCGTCTTCTGGGTGCCGTTCTTCCTCGGGTGGATCATCATCATCGCCGTCACCGCGGCGAAGCAGCGGCGGTGGATCGTCGCCGGGCTCCAGGGATTCGTCGAGGCCGGCTGGATTCATCCCGGCGAGGTCGCCATGATCCAGTCGCTGCCGTGGCGGCGCAGCGCGCGGAAGCACGCCCGAAGGATCAGTCGCCGGGCGAAGCGGGCGATGACGAGCTTCCAGAACGCCGCGTCGCGGCTCGGACTCACCTACGTTGCGTCGGTGCGGCTGGGCCCATCGCCCATGCGCCAGTCGCAGACGGCCGCCGACCTCGACGAACTGGTCGAGGCCCGTGCGTGCTACGCGCGGGAAGTGGCGGCGCACCGATGACGCCGGACGAAGCGCTGGGGGAGGAGTGGCAGCCGGGACCCGGTGGCCTGCCCTACCGCAAGGCAGCCCGGGTCGTCGTCATCGGCCCCGACGACAGGGTGTTGCTGGTGCTCGGCCACGACTTCGGGGATGTCGACCATCGCTGGTGGTTCACCGTTGGCGGGGGCATCGCTCCCGGCGAGACGCCGAGGGAGGGTGCCTGCCGCGAGCTCATGGAGGAAACGGGATACGAGGCGTCGCCCGACGATCTCGTCGGACCCGTCCTCATCCGCAAACGGGTGTTCAGTTTCTGCCAGATCGACGTGCGCCAAGACGAGGAATTCTTCCTGTGGCGCGCCCCCGACCGTGCGATCCCGGGGCCGGCGCAACTGACCAGCCTGGAAGAGGATGTCCTCGACGAGTTCGGCTGGTGGACGCCCGCGGATCTGGCGCGGGCGGAGGCCGAAGGCACCACCGTCTATCCCGAGGGCCTGCCCGCCCTCGCCGCCCGGTGGATCGCCGGGTGGGATGGCACGTGTGAGCTGCTCACCGACTTCCCGGACGAGGACTAGCAGTGTCCGCGCGCCGCGTGGAGGCGCAGCACGGCGGTGACAATCTCGTGGAACTGCACGGACAGGTCGTGCGCGTGGGCGAGGTCGACGAGGTGACCGTTGAGGTAGTCGAGCTCGCTGGGTTTGCCCTCGCGCAGGTCGCGCTGCATTGACGTCGTTCCCGTCGGCGCCATCTTCGTCAGGGTGTGTTCGATCGAGGCGAGGTCGTCGTCGGTCAACGTCACGCCTTCGGCGGCGGCGACCTGTTGGACCTCGGCGAGGGACCTCGTCAGCAGATCGCGTGTGTCCGGGCAGTCGCGGACCTCGCCAATCGTCGCGTTCGCCAGCGCACAGCAGCCGCCAAACGTCGCGATGAGGGCGAATTTCCGCCACAGGTCGTGCTGGAGGTCGGTACTCAGCGAGGCGTGGACCCAGCCAGGATCGAATGCCTTGACGAGGCGGGCCAGCGTCTGGGCGCCGACGCCGTCGGAGGCCGACTGGGCGACGACTACCCGGGGTGTGCCGCCGACCTGCCGGATGACGCCGGCGTCCTCGACGTACGACACCATGGTCGTCAGCCCGGCGGCGACGTGGGCGTTCGGGTAGGCCTCGGCGATCATGCCGGGTGCGGCTACGCCGTTCTCGAGCGTGACGATGACTGTGTCTGGGCCGATGAGGGGCCCCAAGTCGTCGAGCGATTCGGCCAGCTGGTAGAGCTTGAGGGTCGCGATGACGACGTCGGCGGGTCCGACCTCGGCCGGGTCGGAGGACGTCCCGGCGAGGGGGAAGGTGTAGTCGCCGCTATCGCGGATGACGCGCAGGCCGTTCTCGCGGATTGCCGTCACATGGCGGCGGGTCGTCAACGCGACGACCTCGGTGCCCGATTCGGCGAGGGCGCCGGCCACGTAGCCGCCGACCCCACCAGTTCCCCAGATCACACATTTCATAAGACAATGGTACGTAATGCACGCCCTGTGCGAGCCTCCGTTACACTAGATCAGTCACGGGCGCCCACGAGGCGTCATCAGCTCCAGTTCAGCCACGAAGGAGAACGTTCATGTCGGGTCACTCCAAATGGGCAACCACGAAGCACAAGAAGGCTGCCATCGACGCCAAGCGCGGCAAGCTCTTCGCGCGTCTCATCAAAAACATCGAGGTCGCGGCGCGCACCGGTGGCGGCGACCCCGCGGGTAACCCGACCCTGTACGACGCCATCCAGAAGGCGAAGAAGAACTCCGTTCCCGCCGACAACATCGATCGCGCGGTCAAGCGTGGCTCCGGCGCCGAGGCCGGCGGCGCTGACTGGGAAACGATCATGTACGAAGGCTACGGCCCTGCCGGCGTCGCGTTCCTCGTCGAGTGCCTGACCGACAACCGCAACCGTGCGGCCTCCGACGTCCGCACTGCTTTCACGCGTCACGGCGGCTCGCTGGCGGACCCGGGTTCGGTGTCGTACCTGTTCACCCGCCGTGGCGTCGTCGAGGTTCCCAAGGCCGACGGCGTTGACGAGGACACGGTGACGATGGCCGTCCTCGACGCGGGTGCCGACGAGGTCGAGGACGCGGGCGACTCGTTCGTCGTGTTCTGCGAGGCCTCCGACGTCGTGGCCGTCCGCACCAGCCTGCAGGAGGCGGGGATCGAGTACGACTCGGCCGAGTCGAAGTGGATCCCCTCGACCACCGTCGACGTCGACCTCGACAAGTACAAGGCCGTCATGCGCCTGTACGACGCGCTCGAGGATTCGGACGACGTCCAGGAAATCTCGACCTCGGTCGCCGTGTCGGACGAGGTCCGCGCGGCATACGAAGAAGAAGAGTAGGAGCGGGCGATGGCGTTAGTACTCTCCGCACTAGCGCTGTCGCTTATTCTCGGCGCCATGTCGCAGCGGATCTGCGGCATGGGCCTGGGGCTCATCGCCGTTCCCGTGTTCGTGTTTTTCACGGGCCCGGTACTCGGCGTTATGACCGTCAACATCGCGGCGTTCCTCACGGGGATCGTCGTCGCCTGGTCGCTGCGCGCGGACATTAACTGGCATCGGTGGCGGATCATCGCGGTCTGGGCGATCGTCGGCTCGCTGCCTGGCGCCCTCGTCGTCAAGTTGCTGCCGGCCGCCCCGCTGTCGCTGTGTATCGGCCTCGCCCTTGTCGCGGCGCTGGCGACCTCGGTCATGGTGGGGTCGGCGACGCCCCGAATCCCCAAACAGGCGTTGGGGGCTACGGGGTTTCTCGGCGGGTTCTTTAACACCGCCGTGGGGCAGGCGGCGCCCGTCATGGTGCTCTATCAGCGGGCGACGAAGTGGGACCAAAAGACGTTCCAAGCGACGTTGCAGCCGTCGTTCCTCGTCATGAACGCCGCGTCGATCGCGACCAAGGGGCTCGGCCTCGACCTGCCCGCGCCGCCGATCGCGCCTGTCCCGTTTTATAGCCTGGTCATGGGGGCGACGGTCGTCGGCCTGATCGCCGGGGAACTCGCGGCGCCGCACGTCTCTCCGGCCGTCGCCAAAAAACTCGCGTTCGCCGTCGCCTGCGTGGGAGCGGTCGTCACGTGCATCCGCGGAATCGTGGGAATGATTTAGGAGGCCTCGTGCGGATTCTCGGCATCGACCCGGGCATCACTCGGTGTGGCATCGGGATCATCGACATGGATACCGACCGCAAGGCGCGGCTGGTCCACGTCGAGGTCGCCCGCTCGCAGGCGTCGCTCGCCACGCACTTTCGTCTGCGCGACATCGGGCAGGCGATCGAGCGAGCCATGGAGGCCTACGAGCCGGACGTCGCGGCGATCGAGCGCGTGTTCGCCCAGGACAACCTCCAGTCGGTGACGACGACGATGCAGGTCATGGGGGTCGCCATGTACTGCGCGGGAACCCATGGCCTGCCCATGGCCGTCCACACCCCGTCGCAGGTGAAGTCCGCGGTCACGGGGTCGGGGGTCGCCGGCAAGGCCCAGGTCCAGCACATGGTGTCGCGCATCCTGGGCTTGGACGGGATCGTCAGGCCCGCCGACGCGGCGGACTCGCTGGCCATCGCCATCTGCCACGGCTGGCGCGGTGACAACCTCCAGGGCGAGGGCGCCGACGAGCAGTTTTCCGTGTCGCTGTCGGGCGGCGTCAAGGCGAAAACCGAGCTCACGCCGGCGCAGCGTCAGTGGGCCGAGGCCCAGGCGAAGGTGCGCCGTACGGGCGCAGTGGACCCCAGGCGCCGGCGCCGCTAGTATCGTACATGTGTTCGATTCAGGGGGTCAGTCATGATTGCCATGCTCACCGGCACCGTCCGCCACGTGGGGCTTGACCGCGCCATTATCGACGTGGGCGGAGTGGGATACGAGGTGTGGGCAACGCCGACGACTCTCCAGGGGCTCCACGAGGGCGAGGACGCCTCGGTCCACACCTACCTGGCCGTGCGCGAGGATTCGATGACCCTCTTCGCGTTCGCCTCGGCGGACGAGCGTGCTACCTATATGACGCTGCTGTCGGTACCGAAGATCGGGCCGAAGCTCGCACTCGCCGCCCTCGCGCTGTTCACGCCCGACGAGCTGCGCGCGGCGGTCGAGAGCGGGGACGAAGCGGCGCTCACCCGGATTCCGGGCGTGGGCAAGAAGTCGGCCCAGCGGATGCTCATCGACATCGGCGACAAGCTCCGTCCGGCGTCAGGAACGGTGGCCGGCACGTCGACCGTTCGGGGTGCCGCGGCGGACGACCCGCTCATCGGGGCGCTCGAGAACCTCGGGTGGCCGCGCGCTAAGGCCGCCGAGGCCATGGAGGTGCAGCGCTCCGCTGGCGGCGACATGTCCGATGCGGCGCTCCTGCGTGGCGCCCTCCAATACCTAGGGGCTCACCGTGGATGAGAATTATGTGTCCCCGATGGCACCCGGCGCCGACGACGTCGAGCGGGCGGCCGAGGCCGCGCTGCGCCCCAAACTGTTGGACGACTTCGTTGGCCAGCCGGTCGTACGCCGTCAGCTCCAACTGGTCCTGACGTCGGCCAGGCAGCGCGGCGTGACCCCGGACCACGTCCTCCTGTCGGGGCCTCCCGGGCTGGGTAAGACGACGCTGGCGATGATCATTGCCCAAGAGATGGGCACGGCCCTCAGGCTGACCTCGGGCCCGGCGATCCAGCACGCGGGCGACCTCGCGTCGATCCTCTCCTCGCTGCAAGAGGGCGATGTCCTCTTTATCGACGAGATCCACCGCCTGTCGCGCACGGCGGAAGAGATGCTTTACCTGGCCATGGAGGACTTTCGCGTCGACGTCATCGTCGGCAAGGGACCGGGCGCCACGTCGATTCCGCTGACCCTGCCGCCTTTCACCGTTGTCGGCGCGACGACGCGGGCCGGCCTGCTGCCGGCCCCGCTGCGCGATCGCTTCGGTTTCACCGCCCATCTCGACTACTACTCGTCTCGCGAGCTGGCGCAGGTCCTCGATCGCTCTGCGGGGCTGCTGGCGTTCACGCTCGAGCCGGACGCCGCGGCCGAGCTGGCCAGGCGCTCGCGTGGCACGCCTCGTATCGCCAACCGGCTGCTCCGCCGCGTCATGGACTACGCCCAGGTTCACGGCGAGGCCCAGCGGGGGACTCTCCAGACGACCCAGGCGGCGCTCGATCTGTTCGAGGTCGACCCGGCCGGGCTCGACCGACTGGACCGCGCCGTCCTCAACGCTCTGTGCCGCCGCTTCAACGGCGGTCCCGTGGGCGTGTCAACACTGGCGCAGACCGTGGGGGAGGAGACCGAGACGGTCGAGACGGTTGCCGAGCCCTATCTCGTCCGCGAAGGGTACGTTCAGCGCACGTCGCGGGGGCGGATGGCGACGCCGCAGGCGTGGAAACACTTGGGCCTGACGCCTCCGACGGACACTCTTTTTACGTGACGGGGCAGTCTGGCCCGTCACAAAGGTGCACTTTGTGGCCATGGTCCCGTAGAATCGCAACGTTTGTGACATCGCAGAAACGAGGAGCGCACCCATGCTTGTGACCATGCTGATTATCCTTGGCATCTTCATGCTTTTGATGATGTTCCAGTCCCGGTCGCAGAAAAAGAAGCAGCAGCAGCACGCCCAGACGATGGAAGAGCGCATGGTGCCCGGCGCGTGGGTCATGACGTCCTCGGGTTTCTATGGTCGTTTCGTCGACCAGGATGGCTCGGTCATCATCCTCGAAACCGCCGACGGCCACGAGACCTTCTGGCTGGCCCAGGTCGTCCGCGAGGTCGTCGACACGCCGCCGTTCGCCGACGCGGTCGCCTCAGAGCCCGCGGCCCCCGTCGATGACGACCTGGCGAAGGACACGGAGGATGACGACATCCTCCCGCGACCGACCAAGCGGACGGACGACTCGGCCGACCAGGCCTGATTCTGCCCCACGTCCCTCAGGCGCTAAGCTGAACCGGGGCTCGCCTTGGCCCCTCACCGAAGAAGAAAGACTACAGTCGTGGCCACCCGCACTAAAAAAGAACATCCCGGGCGTTCACTGATCGCTTTGCTTGTCATCGTGGCTGTCCTTGTTGGGACACTCATCGCTGGCATCGCGACCAAGAAGACGGACCCCACCCCGAAGCTCGCCCTCGACCTCGAGGGCGGCACCCAGCTCGTCCTCACCCCCCGGGTCAATAAGGAGGCCGGCGGCTCCGGCTCCGTCAAGGATGAGGACCTGGACCAGGCGATCGAGATCATTCGTCAGCGTGTCGACGCTTCGGGTGTGTCGGAGGCCCAGATCACGTCGCAGGGCGGCCGCAACATCATCGTGTCGCTTCCGGGGCATCCGTCGGAAGAGACGCTTGACCTCGTGAGGCAGTCCGCCGAGCTCTACTTCCGGTCGGTGATCGCGGTGGGTGCGCCGCAGTCGCAGGCCCAGCTGGCGGCGGCCCAGGCCAAGCAGCAGGATCCCAAGGCCGACGTCAGCATGTTCAAGGACGCCGAGGCGTTCGCCAAGCAGGCGGCCGACATCAACCACGATGGCAAGATCTCCGACGAGCCCGAAACCAAGCCCAAGGACGGCTCGGACGACGCGTGGATCACCGAGGCCGTCATGGAGAAGTACCTGGCCCTCGACTGCACAAAGAAGGCGAACCGCGAGGGCGGCGACTCGGGCGACCTCCACAAGGCACTCGTCACGTGCGACCAGAAGGGCACGCAGAAGTTCATCCTCTCGCCGGTCGAGGTCAAGGGCTCGTCGATCACGGCTGCTCAGGGCAGTGTCGCCAAGAACGAGCAGGGCCAGACGACCAACGGCTGGCAGGTCAACCTCGAGCTGAACAAGACCGGCGCCAAGCAGTTCGCCGACGTTTCGAAGCGGCTCTACGCCTACCGCAACTCCCAGGAGACGTCGAAGGTCACGGGCGCGCCGGAGTCGGTGAAGAACCGCTTCGCGATCGTCCTCGACGGCATCGTCGTGTCGTCGCCGGGCATCGAGGGCGTCATCCCCAACGGCCAGGCACGCATCTCTGGTGACTTCACCCGCGAGGAAGCGACGACCCTGGCGAACCAGCTGCAGTTCGGTTCGCTGCCGCTGAACTTCGAGGTCCAGCAGGAACAGCAGATCTCCGCGACCCTCGGCGCTGACCAGCTGCGGTGGGGCGTCATCGCCGGCGTCATCGGCCTCGTCCTCATCGTCTTCTACATGATGTGGCAGTACCGCGGCCTCTCGATCGTCTCGGTCGGGTCGCTCGTCGTCGCCGCGGGCCTGGCCTACCTCATCATCTCGCTGCTGTCGTGGCGAATGGGGTATCGCCTGTCGCTCGCCGGCGTCGCCGGTATCATCATCTCGATCGGTACGACTGCTGACTCGTTCATCGTCTACTTCGAACGTATCCGAGACGAAGTCCGCGAGGGCCGGCCGCTTAAGCAGGCCGTCTCCGAGGGCTGGGTCCGCGCCCGCCGGACGATCGTCACGTCGGACGCCGTCAACCTGTTGGCCGCGTTGGTCCTCTACTTCCTCGCCGTCTCCGGCGTTCAGGGCTTCGCGTTCACCCTCGGTGTCATGACCGCGATCGACCTCATCGTCATCTTCCTCTTCACGCACCCGCTGCTTGCGCTGCTCATTAACGTGCCGTTCTTCGGCCAGGGCCACCGGCTCTCCGGCCTCGATCCGGAGCACCTGGGGGCGACGAAGCGCACGTACAGCTACGCCGGCCGCGGCCAGGTGCGGCGCGTCAAGTCGGCTTACAGGGCCAAGCCGGAGTCAGAGGACTCCGACGGCGCCGTCCTCACCGAGACCGAGGACGCAGAAAAGGAGCTCGCCGTGGATGACGAAGCCGCGATCCGAAAGGGGGCAGACGAATGATGTCCTTCGCCCAGTGGGGTAATGAACTCTATTCCGGAAAGCGTTCCTACAACGTCGTCGGCCGGCGCAAGCTGTGGGTGTCCATCGGCTCGGGCCTCATCGTCCTGTCGATCATCTTCCTCATCTTCCCCGGTCTCCAGCAGTCGATCGAGTTCCGCGGCGGCACCGAGTTCACGGTGACGCACGTCGAGAACACGTCGGAACAGCCGGCCCGCGGCGTCATCGCCCGGCTGCCCCAGCTCGAGGGCGCCTCGGCGACCTCGCTCGGCCAGTCGTCGGTGCGCGTTCAGGCGTCCTCGATGTCGACCGCGAAGACACGTGAGGTCGTCAAGGACCTTGCCGAGGCCTACGACGTCGACCAGTCGGACGTTGCTTCGACGGGCATCGGCCCGTCGTGGGGCCACGACGTCACGGTGAAGGCCGCGACCTCGCTGGTCGTCTTCTTCGTCCTCGTCGGCCTCATGCTCGCGCTCTACTTCCGAACGTTCACGATGGCAGCGGCCGCGCTCTTCGCCCTCTGCCATGACGTGTTGATCACCGCTGCGGTCTTTGCCGTCACGCGGGTCGAGGTCTCACCCGCGACGGTCATCGGCGTCCTGACGATTCTCGCGTTCTCGCTGTACGACACCGTCGTGGTGTTCGATAAGGTCCGCGAGCTCACGACCGACTTCACCCAGCAGTCGCGCTCGACCTACGCCGAGCTGGTCAACCTGTCGGTCAACCAGACGATGGTCCGGTCGATCAACACCTCGGTGGTGGCGATCCTGCCGATCGCGTCGATCCTCATCGTCTCGACCGTCGTCCTCGGCGGCGGCACGCTCCGTGACATCTCGATGGCCCTGTTTATCGGCACGATCATCGGTACGTGGTCGTCGATCTTCATCGCCTCACCCGCGCTGGTCCTCATGCGCGAGAGGCAAAAGAAGGTCAAGGATCACACCCAGGTCGTCCTTCAGCGGCGACAGGGGATCTCGAACCGTCAGCTGCGCCACGGTGGCGCGACGATCGACGAGGAGGGCGCGGCCGACGAGGTCGCCAAGCCGCTGCTCGCCGGCCACCACCGTGGTCAGGCATCTCAGCCCACCCGCAAGCCTAGGAGTAAGCGATGACAAGTCGTCTGCCCGAGTTTCTCGCTGACATGGTCAACGAGAACCTTCGTGAGATTCAGGATTTTCCCGAGGAAGGCGTCCTGTTTCGCGACATGACGCCGCTGCTGGCCAACGGCGACGCGTTCCCGCGGTTTATCGAGACGATTGCCGAACACTATCGGGGCCAGATCGACGCGGTCGCCGGTCTTGAATCGCGTGGGTTCCCGCTGGCCGCGCCGCTTGCGGTCAAGCTGGGGATCCCCATGATCATGATCCGCAAGGCCGGCAAGCTGCCGGGGCCCGTGCTTCGCGAGGACTACACCCTCGAGTACGCGACGGCGTCCATGGAACTCCAGCCGTTCACGGTCCCCGAGGGCGCCCGCGTGCTCGTCGTCGACGACGTGCTGGCCACCGGCGGGACCGCGAACGCCTCGCGCAGCCTCATCGAGCGCGCGGGCGGCCAGGTCGCCGAGATCCTCGTCCTCATGGAGCTCGTCGATCTCGCGGGCCGCAAGAACCTGGGGGACACCCCGTTCCAGTCGATCCTCCTCGTCTGAGGAACGTCGCCCGCGCCACGGGATGCGGCCGTCCTGTGGCGCGGTGCACACTGTCCGCCCTGCGCCGATTACACTAGATCTATGAGTGATGCACAGGCGGACCAGTCGCAACAGGTGGCGATGCCGTCATCACGCGTGCGCTCGTCGCTCGCGTGGTTTGGCGGCCGGGCAAAGGGCGTGGAACCCGAGATCCAGGCCCTTGTGAGGGCCCTGCGGGCCAACCATCCCAAGGCCGACATCGACCTCGTGCAGCGGGCCTATCTCACGGCGCGGCACTGGCATACCGGACAGTTTCGAAAGTCTGGCGAGCCTTATATCACCCACCCCGTCGCGGTCGGGACGATCCTTGCCGACCTGGGGATGACCGACACGACGGTCGCGGCCGCGCTGCTTCACGACACGGTTGAGGACACCGACTACACCCTCGAGCAGTTGACGGCGGATTTCGGCGAGGACATCGCCCTGCTCGTCGACGGCGTGACGAAGCTCGACAAGGTGAAGTACGGCGAGGCCGCCCAGGCCGAGACCGTGCGCAAGATGATTATCGCCATGTCGCGCGATATCCGCGTCCTCGTTATCAAACTGGGTGATCGCCTCCACAACGCGCGGACGTGGAAGTACGTTAAGCCAGAATCCGCCCGCCGCAAGGCGCGCGAGACCCTCGAAATCTATGCGCCGCTGGCCCACCGCCTGGGGATGAACACGATCAAGTGGGAGCTCGAGGACCGGTCGTTCCGGCAGCTCTACCCCGATATCTACGAAGAGATCGACCACCTGGTGACCGAGCGGGCGCCGGAGCGCGAGAAGTACCTCAACGAGGTCATCAGCCAGATCGAGGACGACCTGCGCCGCAACTCGATCAAGGGGACGGTATCGGGTCGGCCGAAGCACCACTACTCGATCTATCAAAAGATGATCGTCCGCGGCCGCGAGTTCGACGACATCTACGACCTCGTGGGGGTCCGCGTCCTCGTCAACACCGTGCGCGACTGCTACGGCGTCCTCGGCGCGCTGCACGCCCGGTGGAACCCGATTCCCGGGCGGTTCAAGGACTACATCGCCATGCCCAAATTCAACCTCTACCAGTCGTTGCACACGACGGTGTTGGGGCCGGGTGGCAAGCCGGTCGAGATCCAGATTCGCACCCACGAGATGCACCAGCGCGCCGAATACGGCGTCGCCGCGCACTGGAAGTACAAGGAAAACCCCAACGCTAAGGGCGACGAGGGCGCGAACAAGGCGGTGGCCGACGAGGCGGCCAACATGGGGTGGCTGCGCCAACTGGTCGACTGGCAGCGCGACACGCAGGATCCAGGTGAGTTCCTCGACCAGCTGCGCTACGAAATGTCTGGCCAGCAGGTCTACGTCTTCACCCCGGCGGGCGAGGTGAAGGGGTTGCCTGTCGGGTCGACGCCCGTCGACTTCGCCTACGCCGTCCACACGCAGGTCGGCGCCAAGACCGTCGGGGCCCGGGTTAACGGCAACCTCGTTCCCCTCGACACACGCTTGGAAAACGGCGACACCGTCGAGGTTTTGACGACGAAATCTGACGCCGCCGGGCCGTCACGCGACTGGTTGAACTTTGTCGCGTCGGCGCGTGCCCGCAACAAGATCAAGGCGTATTTCTCGAAGGAGCGTCGCGAGGGTGCCGCCGAGCGCGGCCAGAACGAGATCGCTCAGGCGCTGCGTAAGGCCAACCTCCCGCTGCGTCGCCTCATGTCCCGCGAGGCCATGATCGCGCTAGCCGCGGACTTCGGCTACCCCGACGTCACCGGGCTCTATCAGGCCGTGGGCGAGCACCACATCTCGCCCTCGACGGTTGTTTCGCACCTCATCGAGGTCAACGGCGGCGTCCAGGGCGCCGAGGAGACGCTCGCCGAGGCCGTCACGCCGACGACGATCGCCCCGCGCCACGGAGGTGACCTCGGGGCGCCCGAAGACACGGGGATCGTCGTCGAGGGCATGGGCGCCGGCGAGATCTGGACCAAGCTATCGAAGTGCTGCAACCCGATCCCCGGCGACGACATCATCGGGTTCGTCACGCGGGGCCAGGGCGTCTCGGTGCACCGCAGGGACTGCTCGAACGCCAAGCAGCTGGAGAACCACCCCGAGCGGCTCATCCCCGTGTCGTGGGCGGCCCACCCGGCAACGAAGTTCCGCGTCGAGATCGAGGTGCGTTCGCTGGACCGCGAGGGCCTGCTCAACGACATCACCCAGGTGCTGTCGGAGTTCCACGTCAACATCCTCTCGGGCACGATGGGAACCTCGCGCGACCGGGTGGCGATCACGCGCTTCGGGTTCGAGATGGCCGAGGCTCGCTACCTCAACGCCCTCCTCGACGCGATCAGGCGCATCGACGGGGTCTTCTCAGCCGAGCGGTCGATCGGGCACTAGCCGACGCAGGCGTGCCCGCGCCTTCGGGCCGCCGCGGACGCCTCGCTGAGACGCTGACAGCGCCAACGCGTCGCGCGCCGTGACCCCCAGCGGGGCCAGCGCCTTCGCCGCATCGCCGAGGGCCTCGTCGTCGGCCTGGCCGGCCGCCAGGTCGACGAGCGCCTGGCGGGGCGTCGCCACCTCGATTCCGGCCAGCGTGCAGTGCTCGTATGAGGGGCCGAGCACCGGCAGATGCTTGGCGGCACCCGTCCGGTCGCGGCGCCACGTTCCCCGCTCCAGGTGATACGGCGGCGGGCCGCCGGCCCACATCCATGCGGCCGAAGCGCCGATTACGCACATGCCGACGAACGTGTGGGTCCTTGCAATCGCCGCGCGGCCCGACCGGGTGTCGAGCAGCCGCGGGGGTGCGAGAACGCCGGGGAGAACCTCGATGAGGGTGCCGTCGGCGCGGGCACCGCCAAGCGTCGTCGCCTGCTCCGGCGGCAAAACGTAGCGGTCGGTCTCGTTGAGAATGACGTCGAACCTCATGGGGCCAGTGTGCCCGGTTTCGGTGCGACGCGGGGGAGACGGGGGAGAGCCTGTGGATAAACGTCGGGGGCGCAGCCTCACGCTGCGCCCCCGAAACGTCTGACCGGGATTAGTCGGTGACCGACTGGACCTGCGCCAGCCAGGCCTCGCGAGCCTTGAGGTTCTCCTCGAGCTCGGCGACCTTTGCGTCGTCGCCGGTGGCGCGGGCCTGCTCGATTTCGCCCTTGAGCTCGGTAATGAGGACCTGCAGCTGTCCGGCCATCCCCTCGGCGCGAGCCTGCGTCTCGGGATTCGTCCGGCGCCACTCGGCTTCCTCGGCGTCGCGAAGGGCGTCCTCGACGGCGCGCATCCGGCCCTCGATCCGGCTGAGGGCGTGGCGCGGAACCATGCCGGCCTCGTCCCACGCGTCCTGGATCGGCGCGAGAGCGCGTCGGGCCGCGGTCACGTCGGTGATCGGGAGGAGCGCCTCGGCCTGCTCGGCCAGGTGCTCCTTGACCTTGAGATTCTCTTCAAATTGGGCGTCGAGCGCCGCGTTCTGGGCGTGGCGGGCGTCAAAGAACCGCTGCTGCGCCGAGTTGAAGCGCTCCCACAGGGCGTCATCTTCCTTGCGCGAGGCGCGTCCAGCGCGCTTCCACTGGGTCATGAGGTCGCGGAAGGCGCGGGCCGTCGGGCCCCAGTCGGTCGAGGTCGACAGGCGCTCGGCCTCGGCGATCAGACGCTCCTTCTCGCCCTTGGCGGTCGCCTGGGCGGCGTCGAGCTGCGAGAAGAACTCGCGACGGTGCTTGTCGAACGTCGTCCGCGAGCTGGAGAACTGCTTCCACAGCTCGTCCTCCTTGGCGCGCTCGATGCGCGGGCCACGACGCTGCTCGCTCTTCCACTCGTCCAGCAATTCGCGGAATCGCTGACCCGACTGCTTCCACTGGGTGCGGCTGGGATCCTGCGCGGCGAGGTTGACGGCCTCGTCGACGATCGCCTGGCGACGGACCAGCGCCTCTTCCTTGGCCTGGGCGCGCTCGATGCCGATCTGCTGCTTGCGGGCCTCGCCCTCCTTGTGCAGCCTCTCGACGCGTTCGCGCAGCGACGGCAGGTCACCGACGGCGGCGGGCTCGACGACCTGCTCGCGCAGGCTGGTCAGGGTCTGGTCGATCTCGCGGCCACCGAGGTGGGGGAGGCGCTTCTCGAACAGGTCGACCTGGGCGACGAGTTCGAGGTAGCGGCGAACGTACATCTCGAGCGGACGCGGAGGCACCGTCTCCGGGAACTGGCCGACCTCGCGTTCCGTGTCGCCTTCGCGAACCCACACGCGGCCCTGGTCGTCGACGCGGCCAAACTGCTCGGCGGCGAGGACGTCCTCGGCCTGCGGGGGCTGCGGGGTCGCCAAATCAGGCTTCGGTGCGGCGGCGGGACCACGCCGAGGAATCGGACGCGGTTTCGGAGCTTGGGTGGCATCGCCGGTAGAGGTCACTGCGGTTCCTTTATCTCAAGGTGTGGGGGTCAGGCCGAAACCATGCCCCGTACGTCATGTCAAGTGCACCCCTAGTCTAGGCACAATACGGCGGCAGGTCACCTTACTGCGCGTCGTTTCTTCCTCGCGCGGGCACTAGGGTTGACTTCATGATTGTCGAATCGCTTGTTTCTCCCTTCCTTGATGCGAACTGTTACGTGTGCGCACCGGCCGCCGGAGCGCCCGCCCTCGTCGTCGATCCCGGCGTCGGTATCGCGGATCGCCTGGGCGACGTCCTCGCCCGCTGGGACCTTTCGGTCGGCGCGGTCCTCGCGACGCACGGACACCTCGACCACGTGTGGGACGCCGCGGCCGTCGCGGGCGACGCGCCCGTCTACGTGCCACAGCCCGACCTCTACCGGATGGAGAATCCCGCGGCGCCCGAGATCGTTGGCGAGATGTTCGTCCCCCTGCTCGAACAACTGCCGACGCCGTGGGTCAAGCCCGCGAACGTCCAGCCGGTTCCCCAGGAGGCGCTCTCGGCCACGGTCGACCTCGTCGAGGGCGTTGGCGTGCGGATGCTGCCCGCGCCCGGCCACTCCGAAGGGTCGTCGCTGTTCTTCACGGCCGGCCCGATTCGGGACGGCAACCAGACGGTGGCCGGCGAGGACGCCAGGCTGCTGTGCTTCGACGGCGACGTCATCTTTGCCGGGTCGGTCGGCCGCTCCGACCTGCCCGGCAGTGATTCGCGTCTCATGCTCCAGACGCTGCGGACGCTCCTCAACGTCGTCGATCCCGAGACGGTGCTCCTGCCAGGCCACGGACCCGCGACGACGATGAAGAAGGAGTCGGCGACCAACCCGTACCTGAACCAGGCGCGGCACGTCGGCTAGCAGCCGTTAGGGTTAAGACGAAAGGAGAACGACCACTATGGAGAATCTTGTGTCCCTCTCCGGGTTTCCCGAGGGCGACCTCGAGGCCCGGATCGTCGAAATGTCGGTCATCCACACTCTGCGGCGGACGTTCGAGCTGCACGGGTTTGCCGGCATCGAGACCCGTGCCATCGAGCCGGTGAAGGAGCTGCTGGCGAAAGGCGAGACGTCGAAGGAGATCTATCTGCTGCGGCGCCTCCAGGAGGATCCGCTCCGCGCGGCGCAGTCGAAGAAGCAACTGGGCCTCCATTTCGACCTGACGGTTCCCTTTGCGCGCTACGTTCGGGAAAACTCGGGACGCCTCGATTTTCCGTTTAAGCGGTATCAGATCCAGAAGGTCTGGCGCGGCGAGCGGCCCCAGGACGGTCGCTTCCGCGAGTTCGTCCAGGCCGATATCGACGTCGTCGGCGACGGGTCGCTGCCTTTCGCCTACGAGGTCGAGGTCGCCCTTGTCATGGCCGACGCCCTCGAGGCCCTGCCGATTCCGCCGGTGACGATCCTCGTCAACAACCGCAAGGTCGTCCAGGGCTTCTGCGAGGCCCTGGGTGTCGAGGACGTCGAGGGCGCCCTGCGGTGCCTCGACAAGCTCGACAAGATCGGCGCCGAGGGCGTCGCGGACGAGATGCGCGAGCTCGGTTTCGCCGACGAAGCGATCGAGAAGCTCGCCCAGATGGCGACGATCAGTGGCGACGCGGCGGCCGTCCGCGAGGGCCTGGCCGCCCTCGGGGTAACCTCGCCGACGCTCGAGACCGGCCTTGCCGAACTCACCGCGCTGCTGGAGCAGGCCGAGCGCCGCGCGCCCGGGAGGGTCCGCGCGGCCCTGCGGATCGCGCGTGGCCTCGACTACTACACGGGCACGGTCTACGAGACCGAGATCGCGGGCCACGAGGACCTGGGCTCGATCTGCTCGGGCGGGCGTTACGACTCGCTCGTCCACTCCGGCAAGCGGACGTTCCCCGGCGTGGGCCTGTCGATCGGCGTCTCGCGCCTCGTGTCGCGGATGATTTCGGCCGGCATGGTGACGGTGTCGCGCAAGGTACCGACCGTTGTCCTCGTCGCCGTGACCAGCGAGGACTCGCGCGAGCAGTCCGAAGACGTCGCGGCCACCCTGCGTTCGCGCGGGATCGCCACCGATGTGGCGCCCGAAGCCGCGAAGTTCGGCAAGCAGATCAAGTTCGCCGACAAGCGGGGCATCCCGTTCGTCTGGTTCCCGGAGACGGGCGAGGTCAAGGACATCCGCTCGGGCGAGCAGGCTGTCGCCGACGCCCAGACGTGGAACCCGCCCGAGGCGGACCTGTATCCGCGCGTCGAGGCCGTCGAAGCCGACTAGCGGTTACCGATCCGACGACTTCTTGCCGCGGCGCTCCTTGTGGGCGCCGCGGTCGTCGTTAAAGCGCCGCTTGTCGGCGTGTTTGGGGCCGGAATCCTCGCGGATGCGCAGGCTGCGGCCGGCGACGCGGGCACGGGAGATCCGGGCCGCCTGCTTCTTTTCCAGGCCCGCAATCTCGACCAGCGAGAACGAAGGGAAAATGTCGATCGCACCCAGCGCCTTGCCGGGGATCCCGCCCTCGCCGGTGATCGCGCCGACGATCGCGCCGGGGCTGACGCCGTCGCGCTTGCCGACCTCGATGCGGTATTTCCGAGCGCCGTGGAGCGCGGGGTGGCGCGAAGACTGGCGCCGGTTCGTCCGGGCGACGCGTCCCTGTTTCGGCGCCTTGTCGCGGCCGCCCTCGAACGTCGCGGAGACAAAGCGGCCGTACTCGTCGACCTCCTCCTCGCGGCGGATGCGTCCGTGGCCGCGCTTGCGCGACGGTTCGGGCCCGAGGTCGCCGGCAGCCAGGGCCAGCAGGGCCGCGGCGAGGTCGCCGATATCCATGCCCGTCGTCCGCTGGGCGTCCTGGAGGGCGTGGTAGTAGACGTCCATCTCGCCGGTCTCGAGGCGGTCGGCGCAGCGCTCGAGCAGCGCCTGGGCGCGAAAGTCGCTGACCTGGGCGGGGGAGGGGACGTGGGTTTCCTCCATCGGCGTGCCCGTGAGCTTCTCGATCTTCGTCAGCCGGTAGCGTTCGCGCGGCGTAAAGAACGTGAGGGCACGGCCCTCGCGTCCCGCGCGGCCCGTGCGGCCGATGCGGTGGACGTAGGCCTCGGCCTCGCGGGGGACGTCGTAGTTGACGACGAGCCCCAGCCGCTCGACGTCGAGGCCGCGCGCAGCCACGTCGGTGGCGACGAGGACGTCAAGCTTGCCGCTGCGCAGCCGGGCGATGATTCGTTCGCGCTCGTCCTGGGCGACGTCGCCGGACAGGGCCGCCGCCTTGATCCCGATTTGCTGGAGGTCAGTGGCGATCCCCTCGGCGTCCGCGCGGGTGCGGACGAAGACGATCGCCGCCTCGGCGTCCATCGTCGCGAGGACGCGGGAAAGGGCCTCCATCTTGAACTTGAAGGGGACGACCGCGTAGGTCTGGGCGACGGTCTCGACCGTCGACGACTGTGGGGCGACCTCGATCGAGACGGGATCGTTGAGGTACTGGTCGGCGACGCGGAGGATCGCCGGCGGCATGGTCGCCGAGAACAGGGCCTTGTGGGCGTCGGCCGGAATATCGGCCGAGATCCGTTCGACGTCCTCGGCGAACCCCATCCGCAGCATCTCGTCGGCCTCGTCGAGGACGAAGAACCTGAGGTTGTCGAGGACCAACTCGCCGCGGTCCATGAGGTCGATGATGCGGCCCGGCGTGCCGACGCACACCTGGACGCCGTGGCGCAAAGCCCCGATCTGGGGGCCGTAGGGCGAGCCGCCGTAGACGCAGACGACGCCGACGTCGGGCATCGACTGAGCGAACGACTCGATCGCCTTGGCCGACTGCTGGGCCAGTTCGCGGGTCGGCGCGAGGACGAGCGCCTGAAGGCCCGGCTCGGAGGAGATGGCGGCGAGCAGCGGCAGGCCGAACGCAGCGGTCTTGCCCGTACCCGTCTGGGCGATACCGACGACGTCGCGTCCGTCGATGAGAGCGGGGATGGCCTCCTCTTGGATCTGCGTGGGCGTGGTGAACCCCAGGTCGGCGACGGCGGAAAGCAGCTCGTCGGGCAGCGGGAGGTCAAGGAAATTCATGCGGGATACCTGTCGGTAGAAGTGAAGAAACGGCCACGGTGGCCATTCCCTCCACCCTAACGCCCAGGCTGCGCCCAACCTAGCGGGGACGGTGTGTGTTCTCCCACCGTCACTGGTCCCTGGTTCGCGTTATGACCCGCGCGACAACTACAGTTGAGAGGAATCCAAGTCAATGTCTCAAGAAAGGAACCGGATCGTGGAGAGAACTCACTACGCTGGGAGCCTTCGTGCGAACAATGTCGGCGAGACCGTCACCCTCGCGGGCTGGGTCGATCGTCGGCGTGACCACGGTGGCGTGGCGTTTATCGATCTGCGCGATGCCTCGGGTATCGCTCAGGTGGTCATCCACGACGAGGCGGTGGCGTCCGAGCTGCGTGCCGAATACGTCATCAAGGTCACCGGCCGCGTCGAGGCCCGCCCCGAGGGCAACGAGAACCCGACGCTTCCCACCGGCGAGATCGAGGTTTTCGCCGACACCGTCGAGGTCCTCAACCCGGCGGCCGCCCTGCCTTTCCAGGTTTCGGAGCACGCGGAGGACTCCAGCCAGGTGGGTGAGGAAACCCGGCTGCGCTACCGTTACCTCGACCTGCGTCGCAAGCCGATCCACGACGCGATCGTCCTCCGCTCGAAGGTCTCGAAGGCCGCGCGCGACACGCTCGACGAACTGGGCTTCGTCGAGGTCGAGACCCCGACGCTCACCCGTTCGACGCCCGAGGGCGCCCGCGACTTCCTCGTGCCCGCGCGCCTCGCGCCCGGTTCCTGGTATGCCCTGCCCCAGTCGCCCCAGCTGTTCAAGCAGCTCCTCATGGTCGGCGGCATGGAGCGGTACTACCAGATCGCCCGCTGCTACCGCGACGAGGACTTCCGCGCCGACCGCCAGCCCGAGTTCACCCAGCTGGACATCGAGATGTCGTTCGTCGACCAGGACGACGTCATCGCCGTGGCCGAGCAGGTGCTGAAGAACGTCTTCGCCCTCATCGACGTCGACGTCGCCCTCCCGATTCCGCGGATGACCTTCGCCGAGGCGATGGAGAAGTACGGGACGGACAAGCCGGACCTGCGCTTCGGCCTCGAGCTCGTCGATATGTCCGAGTACTTCAAGGACACGCCGTTCCGCGTCTTCCAGGCCGACTACGTCGGCGCCGTCGTCATGCCGGGCGGCGGCTCGCAGCCCCGACGGACGTTCGACAAGTGGCAGGACTGGGCCCGCTCGCGCGGCGCCAAGGGCCTCGCCTACGTGACGGTCGCCGAGGACGGCACCGTCGGCGGCCCGGTGGCCAAGAACATCTCCGAAGCCGAGCGCGATGGCCTCCTCGAGGCGACCGGCGCGAAGCCGGGCGACTGCATCTTCTTCGGCGCCGGCGACGTCGATTCGGCGCGCGCCCTCCTCGGCGCGGCCCGCCTCGAGATCGGCAAGCGTTGCGGCTTGATCGACGACAACGAATGGAAGTTCGTCTGGGTCGTCGACGCGCCGCTGTTCAAGCCGTCGGCCGCCGCCAAGGCCGAGGGCGACGTCTCGCTGGGCTCGTCGGCCTGGACGGCCGTCCACCACGCGTTCACCTCGCCGAAGCCCGAGTGGCTCGACCGCTTCGAGGAAGACCCGGGCAACGCCCTGGCCTACGCCTACGACATCGTCCTCAACGGCAACGAGATCGGCGGCGGCTCGATCCGTATCCACCGCCGCGACGTCCAGGAGCGCGTCTTCAAGGTCATGGGCATCACCGAGGAGCAGGCGCAGGAGAAGTTCGGCTTCCTCCTCACCGCGTTCAAGTACGGCGCGCCCCCGCACGGCGGCGTCGCCTTCGGCTGGGACCGCATCGTCGGCCTCATGAGCCACTCCGACTCGATCCGCGACGTCATCGCCTTCCCGAAGTCGGGTGGCGGCTACGACCCGCTGACCGACGCGCCGGCCCCGATTACGCCGGAGCAGCGTGCCGAGGCCGGCGTCGACTACGTGCCCGAGGATGAGGAGGACGCCGAGTAATCTCGGTCTTTCACGCGTTGTCATCGGTGGCGGCGGGGCGCACGAAGCGCCCCGCCGCCGCTGTATCTGGGTGAGTGCTCGGGGCGGCCAGGGCGTGCCGCACCCGGTCGGCCAGCTCGGCGACGCTATCGCCTTCCAGCGCGCGGTAGTCGACGAGGAGGGTCGTCGGATCCGCCTCGTCCCTCCCACTCACGCGGAAGTCGGCCAGCGGCCGGCACGTCGCCCCGCGGCAGGTGAACGCCGCGCACGCCCGCCCCGTTGCGTCGGGCGAGGTTTGCACGAGCAGGCGCGGGGCCACCCGGTCGCTGGCGACTTCGAGGCCCGGAACGTCGGCCAGGGCAGTGACCAGCTGCTCGCGGAGGCGCCGATAGTGGGTGCGCAGCCGGTGGATGTGCCGTTCGAACCCGCCCGAACCAAGGAATCGTGCAAGCGCCAACTGCTCGAGGGCGGACACCGTGCAGGCGAGGAAGCCCAGCCGCTCGTGGAACACGGGAACGAGGTGTTCGGGGAGGACCATGTAGCCCATCCGGAACCCGGCACCCAGCGTCAGCGTCAGCGTGTTCGTGTAAATGACCCGGCCGGCGGGGTCGATGCTCGCCAGCGTAGGCAGCGCGGGGTCGTCGAGGACGAATTCGCGGGCGTAGTCGTCCTCAATGAGGTAGCGGTCGTCGTGCTTCGACGCCCAGCTGAGCAACTCGTAGCGGCGCGCCATCGGCATGGCGATGCCCGTGGGGAACTGCGCGGAGGGCGTGACGTGGGCCGCGGTGACCCCGGAGTCCTCGAGCGCGTCCACACTGAGCCCGCTGGCGTCGAGCGGGATCGGTGACCACGCGACACCGCGGGCCTCGTAAAGCCGGGGAAGCAGCGGATAGCCGGGGTCCTCGACGCCGAAGTGGGCGTGCGGCCCCAGCATGTCGGCGACGAGGGAATCGAGGGTCTGCGAACCCGCGCCGATGACGATCCGCTCGGGGTCGACCTCGAGGCCGTTGAACCGCCGGATGTGGTCGGTGAGCGCCTGACGCAGCTGGATGGCGCCGGGGGATTCGGCGGCGAGGGCCAGAGAGCGTTCGTTCTCGTCACGGAGGACTTCGCGGATCGTCCGCGACCACGTCGCGTAGGGGAACGTCGACTCGCCGGCGGGGACGGGCAGGGGAGGCAACGACGTGACTGCCGGCGTCGCGGACGCGCCCGGCTGCCGGAGGGCGGCGGCGAAGTAGCCGCGCCTCTCTCGGGCTTCGATGAAGCCCTCGTCGAGGAGCGTGCGGTAGGCGGCCTCGACGGTGACGAGCGAGACCCCGTGGTGCTCGGCGAACCGCCGCTTCGACGGCAGCCGCTCGCCCGGGGAGATGACGCCGGCGGCGAGGTCGTCGCGCAGGCGGTCGGCCAGATACTGGTAGAGCGGGCGGTTTCCCCGTTGGCCGAGGGGGTAAGTAAGCACGTCGTCTCCTCTGGTGGTGATCTGGTCTTATTCTGGCATGGTCCCGCGGTCGTCAGATGGGTCTTCTCACGCGGCGCGGCGTTTCCTACGGTGGGCGTGTTTCGTTGTCAATCGATCGCAAGGAGCTCCGCATGAGCACCGAGAAGTCCGACCGCACCGCCCTCAACCGCCAGCTCGCCCAGATGCTCGTCGGCGGCGTCATCATGGACGTCACCACGCCCGAGCAGGCGAAGATCGCCGAGGACGCGGGCGCCTGCGCCGTCATGGCGCTCGAGAGGATCCCCGCCGACATCCGCGCCGCCGGCGGCGTCTCGCGCATGTCGGATCCCGCGATGATCGCCGGCATCCAGGAGGCCGTGTCGATCCCCGTCATGGCGAAGTGCCGCATCGGCCACATCGCCGAGGCCCGCATCCTCCAGGCCCTGGAAATCGACTACATCGACGAGTCCGAGGTACTGACGCCCGCCGATCCCGTCTACCACATCGACAAGCGGGCGTTCGATGTCCCGTTTGTTTGCGGCGCCAAGAACCTCGGCGAAGCCCTGCGCCGCATCGACGAGGGCGCGACGATGATCCGGACGAAGGGCGAGCCCGGCACCGGCGACGTCGTCCAGGCCGTCACCCACATGCGGGCGATGATGTCGCAGATCCGGCAGGTCGCCGCGATGCGCGAGGACGAACTGCTCGACCACGCGAAGCGGCTGGGCGTCAACGCCGCTCTGCTGCGCGAGGTCCACGACTCCGGGCGCCTGCCCGTCGTCAACTTCGCGGCCGGGGGTGTGGCGACGCCCGCCGACGCCGCCCTCATGATGGAGCTGGGCGCCGAGGGCGTCTTCGTCGGCTCCGGCATCTTCGCCTCCGGGGACCCGGCGAAGCGGGCCCGCGCGATCGTCCAGGCCGTGACGAACTATCGCGACCCGCAGCTGTTGGCGGACGTCTCACGTAACCTCGGCGAGGCGATGGTCGGGACGAACGCCGACGAGATCAGCCTGCTCATGGCGGAGCGCGGCAAGTGAGCCGCCCGCGCGTCGGCGTCCTCGCCCTCCAGGGGGCGTTCGCCGAGCACGCCCACCACCTGGCCGCCGCGGGCGCTGAGCCCGTCGAGCTGCGGCAGGCGAGCGACCTCACCGGCGACATTCGCGGCCTCGTGTTTCCCGGCGGCGAGTCGACGACCCAGGCGCGGCTCCTCCGCCGCCTGGGGATGGTCGAGCAGCTGAGCCAGTGGATGGCCGGCGGGATGCCGGCGCTCGGCACGTGCGCGGGCCTCATCCTCCTCGCCGACCAGGTCGCGGGCGAGGGGAGGGGCGCCCTCGCGTCGCTGCCCATCGAGGTCGAGCGCAACGCCTACGGGCGCCAGCTCGGCAGCTTCGTCGGCCGCGGCGAGGTCTCGGGCCAGCCGTTGGAGATGACGTTCATCCGCGCGCCCAAAATCGCCGCGCTGCACCCCGGCGCGGTGGTCGAGGCAACCTACGACGGCTACCCGGTGGCCGTGAGCCGCGGCCAGGTCTACGCGTGCACCTTCCACCCGGAACTGGGCGACGACCTGCGGATCCATCGCCGCCTCGTCCAGGCGGCCACAGCGTTTGCGGGGTAAACGGCGAGGGAGGGATCGGTTTCGATCCCTCCCTCGTGCCTTGCGGCAGACGCTACTTGCGGAGGAGTTTCTGCTCCATCTCCTCCAGGGGGATCCCCTTGGTCTCCGGCATGACGATGAGCACCCACAGCAGCTGGCCCACCATGCAGACGAAGAACACGGTGAAGGCCGAGCCGGCGCCCAGCGTCCCGGCGATCGCGGGGAACGACCACGAGATCACGGCGGCGCAGAACCAGTGGGTGAACGACCCCAGCGCCTGGCCGCGGGCGCGGATGCGGTTGGGGAAGATCTCCGAGATGAACACCCAGATGACCGAGCCCTGGCCGAACGCGTGCGCGGCGATGAAGAGGACGAGGCCGATAAGGACGAAGGCCGACGGCACGCCCGGCATCGACCCGTTCGGGTAGACGTAGAACAGGGCGCCGATGAGGCCCAGGCTGACGAGGTAGCCGATCGACCCGACGAGCATGAGGGTCCGGCGGCCCACCTTGTCGATGACGCCGAGCGCCAGCATCGTCGTCACCATGTTGATCGCCCCGATGACCGTCGACTGCATGAACGCCGACGAGTCAGACGCGCCGGCCATGCGGAAGATGTCCGGGGCGTAGTACATGATCGCGTTGATGCCCGACAGCTGGTTGAACGCGGCGATCGCGATGGCCAGGAGGATCATCTTGCGGTGCTTGGCGACGAAGAACGGGACCTTGAGGGCCTGGCGGTTGGCCTCGAGGGCCTGGAGGATTTCGCGCTCCTCGGTGGCCGCCACCTCCTTGTCGCGCACGAGGCGGGCCAGCGTCGACCGGGCGTCCTCGAGCCGATCGACCGAGAAGAGCCAACGCGGCGACTCCGGCACCGTGAAGAGGAGGAGGAAGAACAGGGCCGCCGGGATCGCCTCGACGATGAACATCCACCGCCAGGCGATCGAGCTGTCGAGCGACGCCGCGAGGACGTAGTTCGACAGGTAGGCGAGGAGGATACCGAAGGTGACGTTGAACTGGACGAGGCCGACGAGGCGCCCGCGCTGCTTGGGCGGGGCGATCTCGGCCGTGTAGATCGGCGCGACGACCGAGGCGCCGCCGACGCCGATGCCGCCGATGAAACGGAAGAACATGAAGAGGAACCAGTTGCTGACGGCGCCCGACCCCACCGCGGAGATGAAGTAGAGGATGCCGATGGCGAAGAGCACCTTCTTACGGCCGAAGCGGTCGGCCGGCTTGCCCGCGGTGAGCGCGCCGACGATCGTCCCGATGAGGGCGGTCGCCACGGTGAACCCCAGGGCGAAGGGGCTGAGCGAGAAGGTCGACTTGAGGGCTGTCGTCGTCCCGGAAATGACTGCGGTGTCGAAACCGAACAAGAGTCCACCGAGTGCCGCCACGACAGCGGAACGTAGGACGAGGGGATTCATGTGTAAGCCTCCGGCGCATCGTTGCGCCCCCACAAATCTGTGTATATGTGGGTTCGTGTTGGTTTTACTGCCTTTGCGACGATAGCACGCAAACATACTGGTCACAGCGCCAGGCCGGCGTGACGTAGGTCACGGGCCGCGGGCTAGGTGTGCTCCAAACCCGCGCCAACGAGAACCACACTCATCGAAGCGACGTGACCTGGGTAACACGGCGGCTATACTGTCTTCTATGACTGCCTACCTCGATATCCACCCTGTTGATCCGCAACCGCGCCTCGTCCGCAAGGCCGTCGACATCATCAACGACGGCGGGGTCGTCGCCTATCCCACGGATTCCGGATATGCGATCGGATGCAAGCTGGGCAACCGCGAGGGGCTCGAGCGGATTGCCAAGATCCGTAAGCTGCCGACCACCCACAACTACACGCTCGTGTGCCACGACTTCTCACAGCTCGGCCACATGGTCATCGTCGACAATTCGGCCTACCGCCTCATCAAGGCGCTGACGCCGGGCCCGTTCACCTTCATCATGAAGGGCGACCGCGTGGTCCCGCGCGTCATGCTCAACCCGAAGAAGAAGACCGTCGGCGCCCGCATTCCCGACCACAAGCTCGCCCTCGCCCTTGTCGGCGAGCTGGGCGAGCCCCTCATGTCGTCGACGCTTATCCTTCCGGGCCACGAGGAGCCGGAGTCGAGCGGCTGGGCCATCCGCGACGAAATCGGCCACATGCTTGACGCCGTCATCGAGGGCGAGATCGGCAACGCGGGCGCGACGACCGTCATCGACATGACCTTGCCCGAAGGCCCGACGATCGTCCGCCAGGGCGCGGGCGACGCGTCGGCCTTCATCGCCTAGAGGCGCCCGCGGGGGTCTCGGCATAGGCTGGAGCCGATGGACCTTTTCGATTCCGCGATGCTCTCTGACGCGGGGATTCCGCAACCCGACGCCAACGCGCCCCTGGCCGTGCGGATGCGCCCGCGCAGCCTCGACGAACTGGTCGGCCAGGACTCGCTCGTCGCCGCGGGCTCGCCGCTGCGCCGCCTCATCGAGGGCGGGGGAGCGGCGAGCGCGTCCTCGGTCATCCTGTGGGGCGGGCCGGGCACGGGCAAGACGACGATCGCCTACCTCATCGCCCGCTCGGTCGAGCGGCGTTTCGTCGAGGTCTCCGCGGTGTCGGCCGGCGTCAAAGAGGTGCGCGCGGTCATCAGCGAGGCCAAGCGGCACCTCGCATCCTCGGGGACGCAGACGGTCCTCTTCGTCGACGAGGTCCACCGCTTCTCGAAGTCCCAACAGGACGCCCTCCTGCCGGCTGTCGAGAACCGCTGGGTGATCCTCGTCGCCGCGACCACCGAGAACCCCGTCTTCTCGGTCATCTCGCCGCTCATCTCGCGCTCGCTCGTCATCACCCTCAACGAACTGACCCCAGACGACGTCCGCACCGTTGTCACGCGGGCCCTCGCCGACGACCGCGGCCTGGGCGGCGCCTACACGATGGACGACGACGCGATCGACTCCCTCGTCCACATGGCCGGCGCCGACGCGCGCCGCTCGCTCACCCTGCTCGAGGCCGCCGCCCAGGGGGCGAACGACGCGGCACGGCAGGAGATCACGATCGCCGATATCGAGCGCGCGGCGAACAAGCAATACACGAAGTACGACGTCGACGACCACTACGACGTCATCTCGGCGTTCATCAAGTCGATGCGCGGGTCCGATCCGGACGCGGCGATTCACTACCTCGCCCGGATGATCGAGGCCGGCGAGGACCCCCGGTTCATCGCCAGGCGCATCATGATCTGCGCCGCCGAGGACGTCGGCCTCGCCGACCCCCAGGCGCTCGAGATCGCCGTGGCCGCGGCGACGTGCGTGGAAAAGATCGGGATGCCCGAGGGCCGGATTCCTCTGGCCGAGGCGACGATCGCCGTCGCCCTTGCCCCCAAGTCGAACCGCGCCTACGCGGCGATCAACGCCGCCCTCGCTGACGTGAGGGCGGGCAAGGGCGGGGCTGTGCCGGCACACCTGCGCGACCAGCACTATCCCGGCGCCCCGAAGCCGGGCAGCGCGGGAACCTACCAGTACGCGCACGATTTTCCCCACGCGATCGCGCCCCAGGATTACCTGCCCGCCGAACTCTCCGATGCGACGTACTACACACCGAGTGGGCGCGGATTTGAGGCAACGCTCACGAAACGCCTAGCGAACGTGCGTTCTATCCAGCGAATGCGGTAGGCTTGCCGACGTTGCTTTCGGGCAATCCGGGGCCTTAGCCACGTGAGGTCGGCCCCACCCTCCACTCCACGGAGGGCGAAACGTCATGATTTCGGAATAGAAAGGTGCCACTATGGCAACTCGTACTCGCAAGCAGGTGCGTCTCTCGCGCGCCCTCGGTATCGCCCTGACCCCCAAGGCTCAGCGTTACCTCGACAAGCGCCCCTATGGCCCGGGCGAGCACGGCCGCGCCCGCCGCCGCAACGAGTCGGACTACGCGGTTCGACTGAAGGAGAAGCAGCGTCTGCGCGCCCAGTACAACATCCGCGAGGCCCAGATGCGCCGCGCGTTCGAAGAGGCCCGCCGCATGCCCGGCCAGACCGGTGACAACCTCGTCCAGCTGCTCGAGACCCGTCTCGACGCGCTCGTGCTGCGCGCCGGCTTCGCCCGTACGATGGCGCAGGCCCGCCAGACCGTCGTTCACCGGCACATCCTCGTCGACGGCCAGATCGTCGACCGCCCCTCGTACCGCGTGAAGCCGGGCCAGACCATCCAGGTCAAGCCGACCTCGCAGGTCAAGGATCCGTTCCAGGTGGCGGCCGCCGGCGCCCACCGCGACGTCCTGCCCGATGTCCCGCCGTACCTCACGGTCGACCTCGAGAAGCTGCAGGCCACGCTCGATCGCAAGCCCGTCCGTGAGGAAGTTCCGGTCGTGTGCGAGGTCCAGCTGGTCGTCGAGCACTACTCGCGCTAAACCTTTTCGTGTTCGGCGAGGCCCCGGCCCGGTTATTGTCCGGGTCGGGGCCTCGTCGCACGGTGGTATAAAGTGGTGGCGACCTCAAGAGAAAGGAGAGGGCTATGTCCGCTTCCGATGTTGCGGGGCTGATTGCCGCGATCGCGTTTGCTGTACTCGTCCTCGTCACGGCGGTACCTCTCGTCAAATTGGGCAAGGTATTCGACCAGTTGCAGCAGTCGATTCGCGACGTCGCAACGAATGCAAACGGCACGATCGTCGAGGCCAACCAGGTCATTAAGGACGCGAACACCCAGCTCACCCGCGTCGACGCGGTGACGACGTCCGCGGCCCAGGTCAGCCAGGATATTTCTGCCCTGTCGGCGCTGACGTCGGCGACGCTCGCCAGCCCGCTCATCAAGCTGGCCGCGTTCAGCCACGCTACCCGCTCGCTCCTGCATGCTCGGGGCGAGGACGCTTCAGGCAAGGACAACGCATGAAACGCACGATCATCGTCGCTGGTGTCGTTGCCGCTTCGGCCGCCGTCGCCTGGTCGATCCCCCCGGTGAGGGCGAGGATCGTCGACACCTACACCCGTTTTAGCGAGCTCTATCACGACCGCGAAGCCCAGATTCGTTCGGCTCTGCTTGACGAATCGGACTCGCGGACCAACTGATTTTTTCGTTTTCTCACTTCCATTCGAGGTTTTACCTACATGCGCACTGCGGAAATTCGGCGCCGTTGGCTAGAGTATTTTGGTTCCCACGATCACCATCTGTGCGACTCGGTGCCGCTCGTGTCCTCCGACCCCTCGATCCTCTTCACGATCGCCGGCATGGTCCCCTTCATCCCCTACATCGTCGGCACCGAGAAGGCTCCGTGGCCGCGCGCCGCGAGTGTGCAAAAGTGCATTCGGACGAACGACATTGACGAGGTCGGCAAGACGACCCGCCACGGCACGTTCTTCCAGATGTGCGGCAACTTCTCGTTCGGCGACTACTTCAAGGAGGGCGCGTCTAAGTACGCGTGGGATCTCCTCACCGGAAGCCAGGACGAGGGCAAGTACGGCCTCGATGGCGACAAACTGTGGGTGACCATCTGGGAGAAGGACGCCGAGGCCAAGGACATCTGGCTCAACCAGATCGGCATCGATCCGCGACACCTGCAGGAGCTCCCGCGCGAGGAGATCTTCTGGCACACCGGGCAGCCGGGTCCCGCCGGGCCGTGCGCCGAGATTCACCTCGACCGCGGGCCGGATTACGGTCCCGAGGGCGGGCCCGAGGCCGACACGAAGGGCGACCGGTACCTCGAGATCTGGAACCTCGTGTTCGACGAGTTCCTCCGCGGCCCCGGCACGGGCAACGACTACGAGCTCATCGGCGACCTCGAGAAGAAGTGCATCGATACCGGCCTGGGTCTCGAGCGCCTGGCGTTCGTCCTCCAGGGCAAGGACAACATGTACGAGATCGACGAGGTATACCCGGTTATCGAGGCGGCCCAGGAGATGTCGGGCAAGAAGTACAAGGTGGGCACGACCTCGTCCGATCCCGACGACGTCCGGATGCGGATTGTCGCCGACCACGTCCGTTCCTCGCTCATGCTTATCAACGACGGGGTGCGGCCGGGCAACGACGGCCGCGGCTACGTGCTGCGCCGCCTCGTCCGTCGCGCGGTCCGCTCGATGCGACTCCTCGGCGTCACCGACCCGGTCATGCCCGTCCTCCTGCCGGTCTCGCGCGCGGCGATGGCGCCCTCGTACCCGGATCTCGACAAGAACTGGGACGTCATCTCGCAGGTCGCCTACTCCGAGGAAGAGTCGTTCCGCCGCACGCTGGCGCAGGGTACGACGATCCTCGACGCGGCCGTCAAGCAGGCCAAGAAGGCCGCGGGCGGCAAGGCCCCCGTCATGTCGGGTGAGGACGCCTTCACCCTCCACGACACCTATGGGTTCCCCATCGACCTGACGATCGAGATGGCCCGCGAGAAGGGCGTCGAGGTCGACGAAAAGGCGTTCCGGGACTTCATGGAGGTCCAGAAGAACCGGGCGCGTGCCGACGCCCAGGCCAAGAAGCGCGGACACGTCGACACCCACGTCTACAACGAGCTCGCCGCCCGTGTCGGCGGGTCTGTCAACTTCCTCGGCTACACCGATCTCGACGCGACGGCGACGGTGCGCGGCATCCTTGTCGACGGCGTCGAACAGGCAGTCGTCAAGGCGCCGGCGACGATCGACGTCATCCTCGACCGCACGCCGTTCTACGCCGAGATGGGTGGCCAGCAGCCCGACCACGGGACGATCACCACGGCCCACGGCGCGAAGATGACGGTGGAGGACGTCCAGGCCCCGATCAAGGGACTCTCGGTCCACCGCGGCACGCTGACGGCCGGCGAGCTCGCGCTCGACGACGTCGTCGAAGCCCACGTCGATCGCGAGCGGCGCCTCGCCATCGCCCGCGCCCACACGGCCACCCACATGGTCCACAAGGCGCTCCACGAGCACCTGGGCGAGCAGGCGACCCAGGCCGGTTCCGAGAACTCGCCGTCCCGGCTGCGCTTCGACTTCCGCCACGGCCAGCAGATCCCCGGCGACATCATGGACGCCATCGAGCAGCGCGTCAACGAGCGCCTCGCCGGCGACCTCCAGGTCACCGACTCGCAGATGCCGATCGACGAGGCCCGCGCCTCCGGCGCCATGGCCCTGTTCGGCGAGAAATACGGCGACGTCGTCCGCGTCGTCGACATCGGCGACGGGTGGTCGCGCGAGCTGTGCGCGGGTACGCACGTGCCGTCGACCGGACACGTCGGCCGTATCGCCGTCCTCGGCGAGTCGTCCGTCGGCTCGGGTCTGCGGCGTATCGAGGCCCTCGTCGGTGACGGGGCGTACGCGTTCCAAGCCCGTGAGCACGCCCTCGTGAGCCAGCTGTCGACCCTTGTCGGCGCACAGCCGGACGAGCTGGTCGAGCGCGTGGGCACGCTGATGGACCGCCTGAAGAAGACGCAAAAGGAAATGGCAAAGCTTGCCGAAGAGCGTCTGAACAGCCAAATCCCGCAGGTCGTCGCCCAGGCGCAGAAGTTCGGTCCGGTCGCTGCCGTCATCCACAACGTCGGAGACGTCTCGAGCGCCGATACCGTGCGGTCGTTCGCGCTGGGCGTGAGGGACCGGCTGGGGGAGTCGGCGGGCGTGGCCGCCATCATCGGGCTGGTCAAGGGCCGCCCGGTGGTTGTCGTCGCGACCAACCCCGAGGCGCGCAGCCGCGGCGTCAAGGCCGGCAACCTCGTGCGCCTAGCCGCCACCCGCATGGGCGGCGGTGGCGGCGGCAAGGACGACGTGGCCCAGGGTGGCGGTAAAGACGCCACCAAGGTCTCGGACGCCCTCGACGCGCTGACGAAGGCCGCCCAGACAGGCGACTGGAAGTAACCGACGTGCGCAGCGGGGTCATCATCGGCGTCGACGTGGGCCAAGCCCGCGTCGGCGTCGCCCGCTGCGACGCCGATGGCATCATGGCGGTGCCCGTGACAACTCTCAAGCGGTCACGCTACGGCGAGGACATCAACGCCCTGGCCGATATCGTCACGGACTACGCCGCGGATTTGGTCGTCGTCGGTCTCCCTCGCCTCATGGGCGGGGGAGCGGGTGAAGCGACCCGTATGGCCATCGATTACGCCCACGAGCTGGCAGGAATCATTTCTCCACCGATCCGCATGGTCGACGAGCGACTGACGTCAGTCTCGGCCCACCGCTCGCTGAGCGAGGCCGGGCGTTCAACGAGAACCCATCGATCAGTCGTCGATCAGCAGGCAGCGGTTATCATGGTGGAACAAGCGCTCCTGACCATTCGGCGCACGGGGTCGCTGCCCGGCATCCCGCTGGCCGACGTGTCCGACGCGAAGGAGGAAGCAACAGGTGAGTGACCTGGACCCCCTGGACCACCGCCACAAGCGGTATCCGCCGCGCAAATCGCGCCGACATTACGACGCTGAGCCCGACGCCCCTTCGCGTGCCCACACCGCCAACTCCCACGAGTGGCAGTGGGACGAACCGAGCACGCCTGTTCCCGACGTGACGGAGCCTCAGCCCGAACCGCGCTATTCGGCGAGTTTCGACGACATCGTCGCCGGCCGCGTCACCCCCACAACCGGCGTTCCCCTCATCGAGGACAACCACCTCGACGAGATTGATCCGCTGGCGACGCGGGACACTAACCTGGGATACCCCGAGACCCCGATGGCGCCCGGTATTCCCTACGACATCCCCGCGGCCCCCGAGGCGCCCGAGGAGCCCCCGATTTCCGGACCCGGCTACGACGCGGCCGACTTGGGCGCGCCTTCCGAGCCGTATGACCGCTCGCAGGCCACGGTGCCCGAGGAACCGTTCGGCCCCGTTGAGCCCGTGGTCCCGGACGCGCCGATCTACGATCGCCCGCAGCCCACCCCGACGCCGCGCCGCGAGCCGACTCGCCCCGAGGCCGCCCGCCCAACGCGTCCCATTCCCACGGCGGGGCCTGCGCCTGCGGCGCCTTCCCAGACGACGACGGACACCTCGATGCCGCCCTCGGGCCCGCGTCAGCGGACGATGGCCCGGCGGAAGCAGCGGCGCCGTCGCGCGGCCGCGATCATCGTCATCGCCGCATTGCTGCTCGTCGCCGCCCTCGGCGCCATCCACTATCTCGGCGGCCTTCAGAGCCTCTTCGGCGGCGCCGACGACTACGAGGGCAAGGGCACCGGCCAGGTGACGGTGACGATCCCCGAGAATTCGACGGGCCGCGACATCGCGAAGATCCTCGCCGATAAAGACGTCGTCGCCTCGGCCCAAGCCTTCGAGAACGCCTATCGGTCGTCCTCGCTGGCCAAGGGCATTCAAGCCGGCACCTACAACATGAGGAAGCATATGTCGGCGTCGGAGGCGCTGGCGCTCATGCTCAACCCGGCCTCGAAGGCCGACCTCATGATCACGATCCCCGAGGGCTTCACGAAGAGCCAGGTCAAGGACCGATTAGTCAACGTCGGCAAGTTCAATGCCACAGATGTCGACAAGGCGATGACTGACAGTAGTGCCCTGGGGCTTCCGGCCGAGGCCGGCGGAAACGTCGAGGGCTGGCTGGCCCCCGACTCCTACACGATCGGCCCGAGGGACACGGCGGCGACGCTCCTCAAGCGGATGGTCGACCTGACGATCGAGCGCCTCGACAAGGCTGGGGTTCCGGCCGCCGACCGGGAAAAGGTCCTCATCAAGGGCTCGATCCTCGAGCGCGAGGTCAACAAGGACGAGTACTACGGCAAGGTGGCGCGCGTCCTCGAGAACCGGCTGGCCGACAACAACGAGACGCACGGCCTGCTCCAGATGGACTCGACCGTGCTCTACGGCCTGGGCAAGACCGGTGGCATTCCCAGCTCCGACGAGCTCAAGCAGGACACGCCGTACAACACCTACCTTCACAAGGGGCTTCCGCCCTCGCCGATCGGTGCGGTAGGCGAGAAGGCGATCACCGCGGTCATGCATCCCGAGCAGGGCTCGTGGCTGTACTACGTCACCGTCAACCTCGAGACGGGCGAGACGAAGTTCGCCACGACGAACGCCGAGCAAAACCGCAACACGGAGGAGCTCAAGAAGTACTGCCGCGACAACCCGGATGTGTGTAAGTAATGCCCTACGCTGCGGTTATTGGTGATCCGGTCGCCCATTCGGTGTCACCGCTGCTTCATCGTGCCGCCTACGCTGAGCTCGGCCTCGACTGGGAGTATCGGGCCATCCAGGTGCCGAAGGGTCAGCTGGCCGGGCTCATGCGGCCGTTCGACCCCAACTGCCGAGGGCTCAGCGTGACGATGCCGCACAAGCAGGACATCGCCGGCTTCCTCGACCACGTCGACGGGCTGGCCAAGGCCACGGGCGCCATCAACACGGTCGTTCCCGCCGCCTCGATGCTCGCCGGGTTCAACACCGACGTCTACGGCATCGTCCAGGCCATCAGCCAGGTGCGGGACGCGGACGCCCAGCGGGCAACGATCATCGGCGCGGGGGCGACGGCCGCATCTGCCATGGCCGCGGCCGTCCAGCTGGGCGCGCGCGACATCACGCTGGTCGCCAGGAACTTCTCCGGGCCCCACCGGGCGCCCGCCGCGGCGAACCGGCTGGGTCTCAGCCCGACGCTCGTCCCGCTGCGCGACGACGCCCGCGTCGCCCAGGCCATCGCGGACGCCGACATCATCGTCTCGACGCTGCCCGGAACGGCCGGGGCACCCCTCGCCGCCGCCGGCAGGCCGCGGAAGGGCGCGGCCGTCCTCGACGTTGCCTACGGCTCGGGCGAGAGCGCCTGGTGCGCGACGTGCGACAGTGCCGGCGCGTCCTTCGTGCCCGGTCTCGCCATGCTCGTCCACCAGGCCGTCCTCCAGGTTCAACTGATGACCTCACAGACCATTGACGCTTCCGTCATGTTCGATGAGCTGCGAAAGGAAGGCCGATGGAACTAGCCGCCCAACAGGTTCTCGCCGGCGTCGTCGTCGCGGCGATTGCCCTGACCTACGCGCTCGGCCCCGGCTTCCGTGCCCAGCGCGTCTACGGCCTGCGGTTCTCGCATGCACCGACGTGGTGGGACGGGCGCGTCGCCACGACGATCCTCACCCTCGTCGCCATCGTCATCGCGTGCGCGACACTGTGGGGGAGCGCCGACCTCGTCCTCGCGTTGCCGCTCGTTGTCTTCGGTCCGACACTGGCGCTCACCGACATCGCCGTCCACCGGCTGCCGAACGCCATCACGACGGCGTTCGCCGTCCTCAGCGTCGTCGTCCTCATTACGGCGGTGATCCTCGACTCCGACTCGTCGCGGATCCTCCGCGCCGTGTGCGCCGCCGGGTTCTTCGGCCTCGTGTTCCTCCTGTCGAACTTTGTCCGCGGCGGATTCGGGATGGGCGACGTTAAACTGGCGCCCTCCGCGTTCGGCCTGGCCGCCGCGCACTCGCTCATGGGGCTCGGCGTCATGGTCGGGGTGACGTTCGTCGGCGCGGGGCTGTACGCCCTCGTCCTCGTCGCGACGCATCGGGCGAAAATGTCGAGCCCGCTGGCGCTGGGGCCCTGGCTCATGCTCGGGCTGCTGGCCGGGCTGGCCATCGGCTGATGTCCGCATAGTTGGCACGGCGGGCGGCACGCGCGTGTGTCGTGTCAGACTGGGCCCATGCGTTGGCTCTCGGCAGGTGAATCTCATGGTCAGGCCCTCGTCGGTATCCTCGACGGCCTGCCCTCAGGCATCCACGTGACCACGGACGACGTCGCGTCGGCGTTGGCCCGCAGGCGGCTGGGCTACGGCCGCGGCGCCCGGCAGAAGTTCGAACAGGACCACGTCACTCTGGTCGCCGGCGTCCGCCACGGCGTGACGACGGGGGCGCCACTCGCCCTCATCATCGACAATTCCGAATGGCCCAAGTGGGACGTCGTCATGAGCCCCGACCCGGTGCCGCCCGAGGCCCTGCTCGTCGACGCCGGCACGGGCGACGAACGCGAGATTGCCCGCAACAAGCGGCTGACGTGTCCCCGTCCCGGCCACGCCGACCTCGCGGGAATGCTCGCCTACGACCTCGACGACGCCCGAAACGTCCTCGAACGCGCCTCGGCCCGTGAAACGGCGATGCGCGTCGGGCTGGGGTCCGTCGCCAAGCTGTTCCTTCAGCAGGTCGCCGGGATCCAGATCGTTTCGCACGTCACGCGGATCGGCGACGTCACATCGGCGGCCGCGCAACCTGCCCCCGCCGACGCCCAGGCACTCGACGAGAGCCCCGTCCGCTGCTTGGACGAGGAGTCGTCCCAGGCGATGATCGCGGCCATCGACACGGCGCGGAAGAATGGGGACACGCTCGGCGGCGTCGTCGAGGTCGTCGCCTACGGCGTCCCGATCGGATTGGGCAGCCACACGCAGTACGACCGGCGCCTCGACCAGGCCCTCGCGGGCGCCCTCATGTCGATCCCCTCGGTCAAGGGCGTCGAGGTCGGCGACGGCTTCTGCCAGGCCCAGCTGCCGGGATCGCAGGCCCACGACGAGATTCTGCCGGGACCGCAGGGCTTCGAGCGGGCGTCGAACCACGCCGGCGGTATCGAGGGCGGCATGAGCTCCGGTGCTCCGCTGCGCGTGAGCTGCGCGTTCAAGCCGATCTCCACTGTGCCGCACGCCCTCCGCACGGTCGACCTCGCGACGAAAGAGGCGGCTACCGCCCTCCACCAGCGCTCCGACGTGTGCGCCGTCGTGCCCGGAGCCGTCGTCGCCGAACACCAGGTCGCCCTCGAGCTGGCGCGTCACCTGCTCGACCATGTCGGCGGCTACTCCGTCGCGCAGGTGCGCGACAACCTCGATGCCTACCTCACCCGGATCGGAGAACGCCAGTGACGTCCGCAGCCCCGGCTCTTCCCGAAGACCTCTTCCCGCTCATCCTCGTCGGGCTTCCTGGCGCCGGAAAGACGACCGTCGCCCGGGAGCTCTCGCGCCTCGTCGGCCGCGACGAACGCGACCTCGACCAGCTGATCGTCGATCGGACGGGAACGACGATCCCCGAAATCTTCGCCACCCGCGGCGAGACGGTGTTCCGCACGATCGAGACCGAAACACTCGCCGACGCCCTCGAGACCGACAAGGGAATCCTCTCGCTGGGCGGCGGATCGCTGCTGCGGATCAAGAACCGCGACATGCTGCGCGGCCGCACGGTGATCTACCTCCGCGTGAGCCCCGGCGTCGCCGCCCAGCGCGTCGGCGTCAACCACGGGCGTCCGCTGCTGATCCGTGGCACCCTGTCGACCGAGCACGTCATCTCCGAGCTGCTGGCCGAACGCCAGGCGTACTACAACGACGTCGCGAGCATCGACATCGACACCGACGGGCTCACCCCGAACGAGGTCGCGCAGCGCTGCGTCGAAAGGCTTCATTACCTGGCCTCTTCCACAGGTAGTCAACGATTTGACGGATACGTGTCGGGGGCGACCTCGATCCCTGTCGGCGACCGCGACGGCTACCGCGTCAGTGTTGGCCGGGGGATGGGTGACGACATCGTCGCCGCGCTGGCGCCGGCCACCCGCCGCGTTCTCCTCGTCCACCCCGCCGCGCTGGAGTCGGAGGCGGATCGCCTCGCCGAGCGGCTGCGCGCCAAGGGCGTCGAGGCCTATCCGTTTGTCCACCCCGAGGGCGAGGACGCCAAGGAGATCGGCGTCGTCGCCCAGTGCTGGGACCTCCTGGGCCAGCGCCAGTTCACCCGCACCGACGCCGTCATCGCCCTGGGCGGGGGAGCGACGACCGACATGGCCGGCTTCGTCGCGGCGACGTGGATGCGCGGCATCGACGTCGTCCAGGTGCCGACGACCATGCTGGCCGCGGTCGACGCGGCTGTTGGCGGAAAGACGGGGATTAACACGGCGAGCGGCAAAAACCTCGTCGGCGCGTTCTATCCGCCCCGGGCGGTCATCACCGACCTCGACTACCTCAAGACGCTGCCACGCGACGAGTTCCGCTCCGGCCTCGCCGAGGTCGTCAAGTGCGGCTTCATCGCCGACCGGCACATCATCGACGTCGTCGAGCAGGCAGGGCCGCAGGCGTGCCTCGAGCCGTCGTCGATCGCCACCGCCGAACTGGTCGAGCGGGCGATCCGCGTCAAGGCCGACGTCGTCACCTCCGACCTCACTGAGTCGGGCGTTCGGGAGCACCTCAACTACGGCCACACATTCGCCCACGCCGTCGAGTGGGCCGAGGACTATCGGGTTCGCCACGGCGACGCGGTGGCCCTCGGAATGATGTTCGCCGCGCACGTGGCGACCCTCAAGGGGATGGGGCCCGACGACCTCGTCGCGCAGACGCGCCGTATCCTCACAACACTTGGACTGCCCACCTCGTACGCGGCGACGCCGCCCGAGCAGCTGGTGGCCGCGATGCGCTCCGACAAAAAGGTCCGGTCCGACACGATCCGGATGGTCCTCCTGTCCGACTGGGGTCGCCCCATTGTCCAGCCGATCAGTGAGACCGACGTTCTCCTTGCCGCCGCACGCCTGGTCGCTGAGGACGACGCGTCGTGACGCCCCGCCTCGTCATCATCGGCGTGCCCGGCTCCGGGAAGTCGACGCTCGCCGCGCACCTGGCCCAGCTGCTGGGCTGCGACGTCACGGAAACCGATGACCTCATCGCGGCCGGCATGGGGCGCTCGGCCGCCGACCTGCTTCTCGAGGACGGCCAAGAGGCATTCGACCGAGCCGAGGACGCCGCCTTCGCGCGTGCCCTCGACGACGCGGAAGGGATTGTCGTCCTCGGCGGGGGAGTTCTCGATCGCCCCGACAACGTCGGGCGCCTCGCCGGCGTGCGGGAGCAGGGAACGCCGCTCGTCGAGACCCGTTGCCCGATGCCCGTCCTCGTAACCCGTCTGGGTCTCAACGTCCCGCGGCCCGTCGGCGTCGGCGCCCCGCGGCTGTGGGTCCGCGAGATGGAGCGCGAACGCCACGAGCGGTGGAGCGTCCTCGACCCCCTCGTCGTCGACACGTCCCGCGCCGCCCCTGCCGCGCAGGCACGCGATGTGGCGGCCGCCATCTCGGCCGGCTGATTTTCGCATAACGCGGGGGTGAACGATAGACTTCCCGGTGGATATGAGACCCGTGGCAGAAAGAGGAGGCCTCTATGGCAACCACCAATGACCTGAAGAACGGCATGATTCTCAAGCTGGACAACCAGCTGTGGCAGGTCGTCGAGTTCCAGCACGTCAAGCCGGGCAAGGGCCCCGCATTTGTGCGGACGAAGCTGAAGAACGTCCTCTCGGGCAAGACTGTCGACAAGACGTTTAACGCCGGCATCAAGGTCGAGACCGCGACGGTCGACCGCCGCGACATGACGTATCTCTACCAGGACGGCCAGGACTACGTCTTCATGGACGTCGAGGACTACGAGCAGGTCACCGTGCCTGCCGCCGTCGTCGGCGACCAGGCCCACTTCATGCTCGAGAACCTTAACGTCATCATCGGGTTCAACGAGGGCCGCGTCCTCTTCGTCGAACTGCCGGCGTCGGTCATCCTCGAGATCTCCTACACGGAGCCGGGCCTCCAGGGTGACCGCTCGAACGCGGGCACCAAGCCGGCGACCCTCGAGACGGGCTACGAGATCCAGGTCCCCCTGTTCCTCAACCAGGGCGAAAAGATCAAGGTCGACACCCGCACGGGCAGCTACATCAGCCGGGTCAAGGACTAATGGCGCGTTCACAGAAGATGTCGGCACGCACGCGGGCTCGCTCGCGTGCGGTCGATACGCTATTTGAAGCCGAGGTGCGCGGTTTCGGGTCCGATCCCGAAGGACTGCGGGGCATCGCGGACAAGCGCCGCGTCGTCTCGACGGCACAGACCCCGCTGCCCGACTACGCGTACCAGATTGTCACCGGTGTGGCTGATCACATCGACAGCATCGACGACGCGATCGCCACCCATTCCCACTCGTGGTCTCTCGACCGCATGGCCAAAACCGACTTGGCCATCATGCGTGCCGCCACCTGGGAGATCCTCTACAACGAGGACGTCCCCGACACCGTGGCGATCAACGAGGCGCTCACCCTCGTCCGTCGGATCTCGACGTTCAAGTCGCCGGGATTCGTCAACGCGATTCTGGACGCCATCAGGCGTGACAAGTACACTGTGAGCAACGCCGAGAACCCGACCGGCGATTCCGAGTCCGCCCCCACCCCCGATGTCTTGCCCGAGCCGCAGTGCGCCGGCGAGGGCGAAAGGAACGAGGACGACGAGGACGGCGCGGACCAGCCCGGTTCGCCCGACCCGGTCGAGTAACAGGCCAACGACAACTGAATATCGAATCCACATATTCCTTTAAGTCCGTCCTGTGAGGCGGGGAAGGAGGCGATCAGTGGCTGATTCTCTCACCGCTGAGGACCTTGTGGCTGCCGGCAAAAAAGTGCTGGCCGCCGATGACATCGACCGGTCGATCACGCGTCTGTCTTACGAGATCATCGAAAAGACGGGCGGCGGCGACGACCTCGTGATTCTCGGTATTCCCACCCGCGGTGTTGACTTGGCGCACCGAATTGTTGAGAAGCTCGCTCAGCAAGGCGCCACGGTCCCCGCGGGTGTTTTGGATATCACGATGTATCGCGATGATCTCGACCGGCATCCCACCCGGACCCCCCACCCGACGTCGATCCCCGACGGGGGTATCGACGGCCGCACCGTCATCCTCGTCGATGACGTGCTCTACTCCGGCCGTACGGTGCGCGCGGCGCTCGAGGCGATCGCCGACATTGGTCGGCCTGCCGCCGTTCAGCTCGCGGTCCTCGTCGACCGCGGCCACCGCCAGCTTCCTATTCGCCCCGATTACGTCGGCAAGAACCTGCCGACGTCGCACACGGAAGCCGTTCACGTTCTGCTTGAGGAAACGGACGGCCTCGACGCCGTCGTCATCGGGAAGGGGAAGTAGGCATGCGCCACCTCATTGATATTGCTGATCTGTCACTGGCCGAGGCGCTCCAGCTCCTCGACACCGCCGAGGCGATGGCGGCCACCCAGTCGCGTCGCGTGAAGAAGCTGCCGACCCTGCGCGGCAAGACGGTCGTCAACCTCTTCTTCGAGGATTCGACCCGCACGCGCCTGTCGTTCGAGGCCGCCGCGAAGCGCCTGTCGGCCGACGTCATCAACTTCTCCGCCAAGGGGTCGAGTGTGTCGAAGGGCGAGTCGCTCAAGGACACGGCCCTCACCCTCGAGGCGATGGGCGCCGACGGCGTCGTCGTCCGTCACCGTGCGTCGGGCGCGGCGCATCGGCTGGCCCACGCCGGCTGGCTGGACGTCCCCGTCCTCAACGCGGGCGACGGCACCCACCAGCACCCGACCCAGGCGCTGCTCGACGCGATGACGCTGCGCCGCTACTACAAGGGCGACGGCGCGCCGGCCGAGCCGGGCAAAATGCTCGAGGGCGCCCACGTCGTCATCGTCGGTGACATTCTCCACTCGCGCGTGGCCCGCTCGAACGTCGACCTCCTCACCCTCCTAGGTGCGCACGTGACGTTCGTCGCCCCGCCGACCCTCCTGCCCGTCGGCATCGAAGGCTGGGACTGCGACGTCGTCTTCAACTTCGACGAGGCGCTGGCCACCGAGCCGGACGCCGTCATGATGCTGCGCGTCCAGCGCGAGCGCATGAGCGCCGCGGGCGGCGGGTTCTTCCCCTCGCCGGGCGAGTACCACCGCGAGTACGCGCTCGACCAGCGCCGCTTCGGGATGCTCAAGCCCGAAGCCGTCATCATGCACCCCGGCCCGATGAACCGCGGGCTGGAAATCTGTGCCGAGGCCGCCGATTCCGAGCGCTCGGTCATCGTCGAACAGGTCGCTAACGGCGTGAGCGTGCGTATGGCCGCGCTCTATCTGCTGCTCGCTGGAGAGGGGTCCACCAATGACTAATCTGCTCATCAAGTCCGTCTCGATCCTGGGCGACGAGCCCACGTCGATCGCCGTCGAGAACGGCACGATCACGGCGATCGGCGCCGACGCTGAAGGCGCGGCCGACGCCCGTGTCATCGACGCCGAGGGCCTGGTCGCGCTGCCCGGCCTCGTCGACCTCCACTGCCACCTGCGCGAGCCGGGCCAGGAGGACGCCGAGACGGTGTACTCCGGCACCCGCGCGGCCGCCGTCGGCGGCTTCACCTGCGTCCACGCGATGGCGAACACCAACCCGGTGGCTGACAACGCGTCGGTCGTCGAGCAGGTCGCCCACCTGGGCCGCGAGGCCGGTTGGGTCGACGTCCGCCCGGTCGGTGCGGTCTCGGAGAACCTCGAGGGCCAGCACCTATCGGCGATGGGCGCCATGGCCCAGTCGTCGGCGAATGTCCGTGTCTTCTCCGACGACGGCAAGTGCGTCAGCGATCCCGTCCTCATGCGGCGTGCCCTCGAGTACGTCCGGTCGTTCGACGGTGTCGTCGCCCAGCACTCGCAGGATCCGCGCCTCACCGAGGGCGCCCAAATGAACGAGTCGCCGCTGTCCGGCCGCCTGGGTCTGGGCGGTTGGCCGGCCGTCGCCGAAGAGTCGATCATCGCCCGCGACCTCCAGCTGGCCCAGCACGTCGGCTCGCGCCTCCACGTCTGCCACCTGTCGACCGCCGGGTCGGTCGACCTCGTCCGCTGGGCGAAGAAGCGGGGGATCAACGTGACCGCCGAGGTCACGCCGCACCACCTGTACTTCACCGAAGACCAGGCGACCAGCTACGACCCGCGCTACAAGGTCAACCCGCCGCTGCGTCGCCGCGAGGACGTCGAGGCGGTCCGGGAGGGCCTCGTCGACGGGACGATCGACATCGTCGCGACCGATCACGCGCCGCACTCGCTCGAGTCGAAAGATTGCGAGTGGCAGGTCGCCGCGTTCGGCATGACGGGCCTCGAGACCGCGCTCAGCGTCGTCATCGACACGATGGTCAAGCCCGGCAAGATGAGCTGGGCCGATGTCGCCCGCGTCATGTCGTACGCGCCGGCGCGCATCGGCCGCGTCGCGACGCAGGGCCAGCCCCTCAAGGTCGGCGCCCCGGCGAACATCGCCCTCGTCGATCCCACGGCAACCCGCGAGATCACGCTCGAAGGCCAGTACTCGGCGTCGACCAACACCCCGTGGGTTGGCCGCACCCTGCCTGGCCAGGTCCGCTGGACGATCTTCGGCGGCCGCGTGACGGTGGCCGACGGCGTGCCGCAGGAGCAGCATTAATGCCCGGTGACACCGCGCTTATCGTCTGCGAAGACGGTTACATCCTGCCCGGACGTGCCTGGGGCGCGTCCGGGCGGGCCCTCGGTGAATTGGTCTTCTCGACCGGCATGACCGGCTACCAGGAGACCCTCACCGACCCGTCGTATCGCCGCCAAATCGTCATCCAAACGGCGCCGCACATCGGCAACACCGGCGTCAACAACGAGGATCCCGAGTCCCGCCAGATCTGGGTCGCCGGCTACATCGTCCGCGACCCCGCCCCGCGCGCGTCGAACTGGCGTACGTCAGGCGAGCTCGACGACCTGCTCGTCGACCAGGGGATCGTCGGGATGCGCGACGTCGACACACGCGCCCTCACCCGCCACGTCCGCGAAGCCGGCGCCATGCGGGCCGGCATCTTCTCCGGCGACGCGCTACCCGAGGGCGCCTCGGTGTGGCCGCTGCCGGAGCACGTCGCCGAGGTCCTCGTCTCCATCGTCAAGACCAGCCCCGAGATGGCGGGATCCGCCCTCGTCAACGAGGTGACGACGCCCGACGCCTACACGATCGAGCCGGCCGGCGAGTGGGAGGGCAAGCCCGCCCGCGCCGACGTCGTCGCCGTCGACCTGGGCATCAAGGCCCGCAGCCCCCAGCACCTCGCCGAACGCGGCGCCAGGGTCCACGTCGTCCCGTCGTCGGTCTCGCTCGACGAGATCCTCGCGATGAACCCGGACGGCGTCTTCTTCTCCAACGGCCCCGGCGACCCGGAGACCGCGCACCACGAGGTCGAGCTGGCCCGCGGGATCCTCACCCGCAAGATCCCGTTCTTCGGGATCTGCCTGGGCAACCAGATCCTCGGCCGCGCCCTGGGATTCGGCACCTACAAGCTCACCTACGGCCACCGCGGCGTCAACCAGCCGGTCAAGGACATCCACACCGGCCGCGTCGAGATCACCGCCCACAACCACGGGTTCGCCGTCGACGCGCCGATCGGCGAGGTCTGCCACGCCCCGTACCCGGACGCCGACTTCGGCCGTGTCGAGGTCTCGCACGTCGGGCTCAACGACAACGTCGTTGAGGGGCTGCACTGCCTCGACCTGCCGGCATTCTCGGTCCAGTTCCACCCCGAGGCCGCCGCCGGTCCGCACGACGGGGAGCACCTGTTCGACCGGTTCGTCGCCCTCATGGAGGAGTATCGTGCCCAAACGAACTGACATTTCATCCGTCCTCGTCATCGGGTCTGGGCCGATCGTCATCGGCCAGGCCTGCGAGTTCGACTACTCGGGGTCGCAGGCGTGCCGCGTCTTGAAGAACGAAGGCCTGCGTGTCGTCCTCGTCAACTCGAACCCCGCGACGATCATGACCGACCCCGAGCTGGCCGACGCGACCTACGTCGAGCCGCTGGTGCCCGAGGTCGTCGAGCGGATTATCGCCAAGGAACGCCCGGACGCCCTCCTGCCGACGCTGGGTGGTCAGACGGCCCTCAATATCGCGATCGCGCTGAGCGAGAACGGGGTGCTCGAGCGGTATGGCGTTGAACTGATCGGGGCATCCGCCGAGGCGATTAACGCCGGCGAAGACCGCGATGAATTCAAGCAGATCGTCGAGCGGTGCGGCGCCGAAGTGGCGCGGTCGCGCATCGCCCACTCGCTCGACGAGTGCCACGCCGCCGCCGAGGAGCTGGGATATCCGCTGGTCGTGCGCCCGTCGTTCACGATGGGCGGCCAGGGTTCGGGTATCGCCTACACGCCCCGCGACCTCGACCGGATCGCCGGCGAGGGCATCCACGACTCGATCACCTCCGAGGTCCTCCTCGAAGAGGCGATCATCGGGTGGAAGGAATACGAGCTCGAGATCATGCGCGACCGCGCCGATAACGTGGTCGTCGTCTGCTCGATCGAGAACATCGACCCCGTGGGCGTCCACACCGGCGACTCGCTGACGGTCGCGCCCGCGCTCACCCTCACCGACCGCGAGCTCCAGCGGCTCCGCGACATCGGGATCGCCGTCATCCGCGAGGTCGGCGTCGACACGGGCGGCTGTAACATCCAGTTCGCCGTCCACCCCAAGACCGGGCGGGTCATCGTCATCGAGATGAACCCGCGCGTCTCGCGCTCGTCCGCGCTGGCGTCGAAGGCGACGGGCTTCCCGATCGCCAAGCTCGCCGCGCGATTGGCCCTCGGGTACACGCTCGACGAGATCCCCAACGACATCACCCACTCGACGCCGGCGTCGTTCGAGCCGGCGCTCGACTACATCGTCGTCAAGGCTCCCCGGTTCGCCTTCGAGAAGTTCCCCGAGGCCGACCCGACGCTGACGACGTCGATGAAGTCAGTGGGCGAGGCCATGGCGATCGGCCGAAACTTCACCGAAGCCCTGTGCAAGGCCCTGGGCTCGCTCGACAAGCCGGCGGCACAGCTGCACTGGCGGGGAAACCCGCCGGATGAGGCGGAGGTTGAGCGCTTGCTTCGCGCCTGCGCGACGCCGACCGAGTTCCGCCTCGTCGAGGTTCAGCAGGCCCTGCGCGGTGGCGCGAGCGTCGAGCAGGTCAACGAGGCGACGGGCATCGACCCGTGGTTCCTCGACCAGATCGTCCTCCTCAACGACATCGCCCGCGAGATCGCCGACGCCAACGCCCTCAAGCCCGACCTGCTGCGCCGGGCCAAGCGGCTGGGCCTCCTCGACTCCCAGATCGCCCAGATCCGCGGGATTTCCGAGGGCGCCGTCGCCGAGGTGCGTCACGCCTTCGGCCTTCACCCGGTCTATAAGTGCGTCGACACGTGCGCGGGGGAGTTCGCGGCCGACACGCCGTACCACTACTCGGCGTACGACACCGAGACCGAGGTCGCCCCGCGCGAGCGCAGCGCGATCATCATCCTCGGCGCCGGCCCCAACCGGATCGGCCAGGGCATCGAGTTCGACTATTCGTGCGTCCACGCAACCAGCGAGCTGCAGCGCGACTTCGACACGATCATGGTCAACTGCAACCCGGAGACGGTCTCGACCGACTACGACATCTCGACCCGGCTCTACTTCGAGCCGCTGACGTTCGAGCACGTCATGGAGGTCTACCGCGCCGAGTGCGCGGCCGGGCCCGTCGAGGGCGTCCTCGTCCAGCTGGGCGGGCAGACCCCGCTGTCGCTGGCGTCGCGGCTCGAGGCCGCGGGCGTGCCGATCCTCGGGACGACTCCCGAAGCGATCGCCGCGGCTGAGGACCGTGAGCTGTTCGGCGCCGTCCTCGACAAGGCGGGGCTCGCCAGCCCGGCGCACGCGACCGCCGTGTCGCCCGGCGAGGCCCTCGAGAAGGCCGAGCAGGTTGGTTATCCCGTCCTCGTCCGCCCCTCGTTCGTCCTCGGCGGCCGCGGGATGGAGATCATCGACAACCGGGACGGACTCGTCTCCTATGTCGAGCGCCACGACTGGGGCGAGGCCGGCGGGCCGCTGCTCATCGACCGCTTCCTCGACGACGCCATCGAGATCGATGTCGACGCCCTCTACGACGGCCACGAGCTGTTTATGGGTGGCATCATGGAGCACATCGAGGCCTGCGGCATCCACTCAGGCGACTCGGCGTGCGTCCTCCCGCCGTTCTCGCTGTCGCTGACGATCCTCCGCAAGATCCGCGCCGCGACCGAGGCGATCGCCGCCGGCGTCGGCGTCCGCGGCCTCATCAACATCCAGTTCGCCCTCGCCGGGACGACGCTCTACGTCATCGAAGCCAACCCCCGCGCCTCGCGGACCGTCCCGTTCGTCTCGAAAGCCCAGGGATGGGCGTTGCCGCGTGCGGCGGCGCGCATCATGACGGGCCAGTCGATCGCCGAGCTCAAGGAGCAGGGGATGCTGCCGCGCCTCGACGCCGTCGAGGGCCCAGAGCCGGCCACGGTCGCCGTCAAGGAGGCCGTCTTGCCGTTCGAGCGCTTCCTCACGCGCTCGGGCCGCGCGGTCGACACGATGCTCGGCCCCGAGATGCACTCGACGGGCGAGGTCATGGGCCTGGCCTACTCGTTCCCCGAGGCCTTCGCGAAGTCACAGGTCGGGGCGTTTGGCGGGCTGCCGAATGGCGGCGTCGCCTTCATCTCGGTCACCGACCGCGACAAGCGCTCGCTCACGTTACCGGCCGCCAAGCTCGTCGAGCTCGGCTTCACCGTGCTGGCGACCGAGGGCACCGCGCGCGTCCTCCGCCGCGCCGGCATCGACGCGACGCTCGTCCGCAAAGCGGGCGAGAAGACCTGCGAGGACGACGAAACGATCGTCGACCTCATCGCTGAACGCAAGGTCGATCTCGTCATCAACACCCCGGAGTCGTCCGACACGCGCCGCGACGGCTACGCCATCCGGGCGGCCGCGGTCGCCGCGTCGGTCCCGCTGGTCCAGACGATGGCGGAGTTCCAGGCGTCCGTCCTCGCGATGGAAGCCCAAGCGTCGGGGCCGTTTGAGGTCTACCCGCTCCAGACCACCGTGTCGGCTGAAAGGACCGCCTAGCCATGGAACACTACGGAATCAGGCTCGAACGCGCTATGGACCAGTACGGTCACGTGTGCGTGGGCATCGATCCGCACCCGCAGCTTCTGTCCGACTGGGGCCTGGGCGTTAACGCCGAGGGCCTGCGGACGTTCGGGCTGAGGGTCGTCGAGGCGATGGCCGGCACGGTCGGCGTCGTCAAGCCGCAGTCCGCGCTCTTCGAGCAGTGCGGGTCGGCCGGCATCGCCGCCCTCGAGGACGTCCTTGCCGCGGCCCGCGACGCCGGGCTGCTGACGATCCTCGACGTCAAGCGCGGCGACATCGGCTCGACGATGGCGGGCTATGCGCGCGCCTACCTGTCCGACGACTCGCCTCTGCGGGCCGACGCGATCACCCTGTCGCCCTACCTGGGGTTCGGCTCGCTCGCTCCGGCGATCGACCTGGCCGACCAGACCGGACGCGGCATCTACGTCCTCACGCTCACCTCGAATCCCGAGGGCGCGCAGGTCCAGCACGCGCGGGGGAGTAGCGGCCGATGGGTAGCAGGCGAGATCGCAGCATGTGTTGGTGACCACAATACGAGAGATCGTGACGAAGGTCACTTAGGGTCGGTGGGGATGGTCATCGGCGCGACCGTCGGAGACGCCGTTGCCCAGGCCGGGATCGACCTCGCCGCCACCAATGCGTCCGTGTTGGCCCCCGGCGTTGGCGCCCAGGGAGCGGGCCCTGACCAGGTAAAACAGGTGTTTGGTTCCGCGGTCGCCAACGTCTTGGCCTCTTCGTCGCGGGGCATCCTGTCGCATGGTCCGGCGCTCGCCGATCTGCGACGTGCGGCGGTCGAGACGACCGGCAGAATCGAAAAACTCCTGTAATAGACGTTTATCACGCGTCGTCCCGCACAAAACTGCCCCTAACACCGTAATCTTGAACTGCAGATATACCCGAACGAACAAAGGATGAACAGGGTCATGGACGTTCCTTCCCTCTCCCCCCAGCAGCGCGCTGCCGCACTGGAGAAGGCCGCCAAGGCTCGGCGTGAACGCGCTGACGTCAAGGCTCGGCTGAAGAGCCGAGAGATTACGCTCGCTCAGGCACTCGAGATGGCCGAGACCTCACCTGCGATTGCCAAGATGCCGGTGTATGCACTCCTCAAGTCGCTTCCGCGCGTGGGCACCACCACGGCGACCGAAGTGATGGAGGAAATCGGGATTTCCCAGTCGCGTCGCATTCGTGGCTTGGGCGAGCACCAGCGTGCCGCCCTTCTCAGCCGCTTCTCCTGACGCTGACGTTTTAGGTGGGGGCGCACCGCGTGGCACACTGAGACCATGAGTTTCATTGCCACCCCGGTGCGCCCCCGCCTTGTCGTTTTAGCCGGCCCGTCCGGCGTCGGTAAAGGCACCGTCGTCCATCAGCTGTTGACCGATCACCCCGAGGTTTACCTGTCGGTGTCGGCGACCACCAGGCGGCCTCGCACCGGCGAGGTCGACGGCGTTCACTATCACTTCGTGTCCGACGCCGAGTTTGACCAGCTCATCGACTCGGGCGGCCTCCTCGAGTGGGCGACCGTCCACGGTCTGGCCCGCTATGGCACGCCGGCCGCGCCGATCGACGAGGCGCTAGCGGCGGGGCGTCCGGTTCTCGTCGAGATCGACCTCGACGGGGTCCGGCAGGTACGTGCGTCCCGGCCCGACGCGATGTTCGTGTTTCTCGAGCCTCCCAGCGTCGACGAGCTCGTCCGTCGCCTGGTCGGCCGCGGCACCGAATCTCCCGAGGAAGTCGAGCGTCGGCTCATCACCGCGCGCCGCGAGATGGCGTCGCGCGACGAGTTCGACTATGTGATCTGTAACGACACCGTCGAACGCGCGGCCGACGAACTGGCCGATTTGCTTGGTCTTCACTAGACTCTAGGCAGTTCACTTACGAAGAGAGGTCCTATGTCTGGCACGACTGCCCAGCCCGTTGGTATCACGAACCCGCCCATCGACGACCTGCTGACGCACGTCGATTCGAAGTATGCCCTGGTGGTGTTCGCGGCGCGTCGCGCCCGCCAGATCAACACCTACAACCAGCAGATCACCGAGGGCATGTTTACGACCCCCGGCCCGCTGGTCGAGTCCGCCCCGGACGAGAAGCCCCTGTCGATCGCGCTGCGCGAGCTCAACGAGGGCCTTCTCGCCATGAACATGGACGAGTCCGAGCCGGAAAAGTAGGTTCCGGCGATGGCCCGCATCATCGTCGGTGTCTGCGGCGGGATTGCGGCCTACAAGATGGTGAGCGTCGTCCGCGGCCTCGTCAAGGACGGACACCAGGTAACGGTGATCCCCACGCCCTCGGCGCTACGCATGGTTGGCGCACCCACGTGGGAGGCCCTGGCCGGTCATCCGGTCGCCACCGATACGTTCGCTGACGCCCATGCGGTGGCCCACGTGGCCGCCGCCCGCGACGCCGACCTCGTCGTTTGCGGCCCGGCGACGGCGAACACCATGGCCAAGCTCGCCGCGGGCCTGGCAGACAACCTGTTGACGTCGACGATCCTCGCCTCGACCGCGCCGCTCGTCCTTTTTCCCGCCATGCACACGCAAATGTGGGCCCACCCGGCGACCCAGGCGAACGTCGCGACGCTGCGTTCGCGCGGCGTCGAGGTCGTCACCCCCGCGGTCGGCGCCCTGTCGTCCGGAGATTTCGGGCCTGGCCGTTTCCCTGAACCCGAGGACGTCCTCGCGATCATCACCCAGCACCTTGGCCGGTCGGGCCGGCTTTCCGGCCGCCGCGTCGTGATCTCGGCGGGGGGCACGCGCGAGGCGATCGACCCCGTGCGCTTTATCGGCAACCGGTCGTCGGGCCGGTTCGGCTGCGAAATCGCCGCCGCGGCGGCGCGCGCCGGCGCGGACGTCACGCTCGTCGCGTCCAACGTGTCGCCCCAGCTGTACCCGGCGGGCGTTCGCGTCGTCCCGGCGCCCACGGCCGACGACGTTTTCGACGCCATGCATGCTGAGGCCCCGGGCGCGGACCTCCTCATCATGACGGCGGCCATCGCCGACTATAAGCCGGCCCGCGCGCGCGACGCGAAGATCAAGAAGGAGGGCGACGCACAGGCCGCCCTCACGCTCGAACTGATCCCCACCCGCGACGTCCTCGCCAGCCTCGTCCAGCAGCGCAGGGACGGCCAGATGATCGTCGGTTTCGCCGCCGAGACGGGCGATCACCGCTCGTTCGAGCAGCTGGGACGCGAGAAAGCGCGCCGGAAGGGCGCCGACCTGTTGGCGATCAACCAGGTCGGGCACGCCGCCGGCTTTGGCGACGTCGACACGGCGGTGACGCTGGTCGACGCGGCAGGCGACACGGTCGCCCAGTGGGAGGGGACCAAACGGGTCATCGCCGACCGTCTGATCGAGGCGTGCGCCGATCGCCTCGCCCACACCACTAAGTGACTGCCCTGCGGTGTTAAATGGCGGTATGAGCGCCGCGCAAGACCAGATGGCCCTGTGGGCCGAGGAGCCGAGCCAGCGCACCATCCGATCGACTGTCACGAATCCGGTGGTGCGCGTCCTCGTCGACTCCTCGCTGCCGCATCTCGACCACCTGTTCGACTACGTCGTCGACGAGAAATGGGATGCCCAGGCTCAGCCCGGCCGCCGCTGCCGCGTCCATTTCGCCGGCTCTCTCGTCACCGCGTGGATTATCGAGCGCGCCGCCACCACCACGCACACGGGGAAGCTGTCGCCGATCGAGCGGGTGCTCGACGGCGTCGCCGCGCTCACCCCGCAGGTGTTCCAGGTCTGTCAGCGGCTGGCCCAGCGCTACGCCGGCGTGACGGCGGATGTCATCTCGCAAGCGGTGCCGCCGCGCCACGCCCGCGCCGAGGCCGACGTCTTGCAGGTTTCGATCAGTGTCGATTTCCCGACCCAGCAGGCACAGGTGGGGGACTGGGAGTCGTATGGGGGAGGGGCGGCGTTCATCCGCCACCTGGCCGACGGTGACGCCCCGCGGGCCGTGTGGCAGGCCCTGCCTGGCCTCGGCCCCACCGAGCCCTTCGCCGCCCTGGCCGACGCGGCGGCGGCGTGCCTCGCCAGCGGCCGCGGCGTCATCCTCATCGTCCCCACCGCCACGCAGGTGGGGCAACTGGCGGCGGTCCTGCGTTCCCGGTTGGGCCAGGGCGAGCCGATCGTCAGCTACCACGCGGGGCTGGACAAGGAGGCACGGTATCGGGCGTTTCTCGCCGTCCTCCTCGGGCGGTGCCGCGTCGTCGTCGGCACGCGGTCGGCGGCGTTCGCGCCGCTCGAGAATCTGGGTCTCATCGCCGTGTGGGACGACGGGGCGGACGCCCTGCGCTCCGATCGCCAGCCGTACGTCCACGCACGCGTTGGCGCATTAACCAGGGCGCGGGTGGCCCGCTGTGGCGTCCTCATCGGCGGATACACCCGCACGGTTGCCTGCCAGAAACTCGCCGAGTCGGGGTGGGCACATCCGCTCGTCGCCCCGCGCGCCCTCGTCCGGCAGCGGACCCCGCGGATCGACGTCGTCAGCGAGAGCCGCCGCGACCAGCTGGGACCGGCCGGGCGCGGGCGCCTGCCCGCGTTCGTCCAGTCGACCCTGCGCCACGGACTCGAATCGGGGCCCGTCCTCGTCCAGGTGCCCTTGGCAGGCCACACGCCCCTCGTCGTGTGTACGCGCTGCGGAGAGCCCGCCCGCTGCGTCCGCTGCGCCGGGCCTCTGGGGGCCTCGCGTACCGGCACCCTCACGTGCGGGTGGTGCGGCGCCCTCGCGACGGAGTTCGCCTGTGCCGCGTGCGGGACGACGTCGTGGCGCAGCGCCGCCGTTGGGTCCGAGCGCACGGCCGAGGACCTGGGCCGTGCACTTCCCGGCGCCGTCGTCGTCAGTTCGGGGGCCGCGTCGGGGATCGTCGACGCCCTCGACTCCCAGCCGCGCCTGGTCGTCGCCACCCCCGGGGCCGAGCCGCGCGCCGAGGGCGGATACACCGCCGCGGCGGTCCTCGACGCCCACGTCCTCCTGTCTCGCCCCGAGATGTGGGCGCCCAGCGAGGCGCTGCGGCGCTGGTTTGGGGCGGCCGCCCTCGTGCGCCCCGGTGCGCCGTTCGTCGTCCTCGGTGACGTCTCGACGGCTCTGGCGCAAACCTTGATCCGCTGGGACGCGTCCGGGTGGGCGCGCTCGACCCTGGAGGAGCGATGCGAGCTCCGTTTTCCGCCGGCGACGACGATGATCGCGCTCGAGGGCGCGCCCGACGCGGTGGCTGACTTCCTTCGCCGCCTCGGCGACGACTGGGAGATCCTCGGCCCCCTCGCCGTCGGCGACGACACCCAACGGGCGCTCGTCCGCGCCGACCCCGAGGACGCCGACGCGTTGCGCACTCGTGTACGCGAGGTCGCCGCCGCGCGATCGATCCGCCGACTCGACCGCGTGCGAATCCAGGTCGATCCGCCGAGCATCTAGGAATTCGCCCGCTGCAGCGGCACCGCTAAGCTGGGGGTTATGAAGTGCGTTTTTGCCGGAACTCCCGACACTGCTGTGCCCGTGTTGCAGGCCCTCATCGACTCGCCCCACGAGGTGACGGCGGTGCTCACGCGACCTCCGGCACGAAAGGGGCGACGCCGTCAGCTCGTCCCCTCGCCGGTTCATCAGGCCGCCGAGGCCGCCGGCATCGACGTCCTCACGCCCCGCACGTTGAAGGATCCCGAGGTCCAGGCCCAGGTGCGTGCCCTCGACGCCGACGTCGTCGTGGTCGTCGCCTACGGCCTCATCATCCCGAAGGAACTCCTTCACGCCTTCCCGCACGGCTGGATTAACCTTCACTTCTCGCTGCTGCCCAGGTGGCGCGGCGCTGCGCCGGTCCAACGCGCGATTATGGAGGGCGATACCGTCACGGGTGTCAGCGTTTTCCAGATTGAGGAGGGCCTCGACACCGGCCCGGTCTATGCGCAGTACCCCTACCCGATTCTGCCGGAGGTGACGACGCCGCAGCTCATGGCCAGTTTGGCGCGCCACGGCGCCGAGGTGACGCTCGCCGTCGTCGACGGTTTCGCCGCCGGCACCGCGACGCCGCGCGAGCAGGAGGACCGGGGCGTCACGTACGCGTCGATGGTCCATTCCTCCGACGCCCACGTGAACTTCGCCGACCCCGCCGAGGTCATCGAGCGCCAGGTGCGCGCCCTGGCCGACAACCCGGGGTGCTGGGCCATGCTCGGCGAGAAGCGGATGAAGATCGGCCGCGTCGTCCTCGAGAACACGGCCAACCTCGCACCCGGGCGCCTGAGCGTGGGGAAGAACGAGGTCCGCGTGGGGACGGGCACGAAAGACCTGCTCATTGCGTCGATCGCCGCCCCCGGCAAACGTCTCATGCCGGCGGGGGACTGGGCCCGTGGCGCCCACCTGGGTCCCGACAGCGCGTTCGAACTGGGGGACGCCGAATGAGCCGTGACCAGCGCGACGACCCGCGTGTCATTGCCGCCCAGGTGCTCCTGGCGGTCGAGACCGACGACGCCTACGTCAACCTTTTGTTGCCCGCGCGCCTGGCCAAGACGCACCTGTCGGCGCGAGACAAGGCGTTCGCCACCGAGTTGACCTACGGGACCCAGCGGCTCCAGGGGCGCTACGACTGGATTATTTCCCGGTGCCTCGACCGGCCGCTCGGCCAGCTCGACCCTGAGGTCCGCGTCATTTTGCGGCTGGGCGTCCACCAGCTTTTGGGGATGCGCGTCCCCACCCACGCCGCCGTGTCGGCCACGGTCGACGCGTGCCGCAGCCTCACCCATCGCGGGGGAGTAGGCCTCGTCAACGCCGTCCTGCGCCGCGTCGCGCGCGAGGCCGACGAATGGGACGCGCGAATTGACGCGATCGCCGACGACGACACCCGGCGCGCCGTCAAGACCTCGCACCCGCGGCCCGTCGTCCAGGCGCTGCGGGCGTCCCTTGCGGCCCACGGCATGGGCGACCAGATCGACCAGCTCCTCGAGGCCGACAACCACACCCCGTGGGTCACGCTCGTCGCCCGGCCCGGTCTTGTCTCCCTCGACGACCTGGCCGACGAGGTCGAGGACACGCTCGACGTCGACGTCGCCTACGGCCAGATTTCGCCGTGGGGCCTCATCATCTCCGGCGGCGACCCCGCCCGGATTCGTTCGGTCCAGCGGGGATTCGCCGCCGTCGAGGACGAGGGCTCCCAGTTGGTCGCCGGCGTCCTCGCGTCTGCTCCGCTCGAGGGCGACGATCGGCGCTGGCTCGACATGTGCGCAGGTCCCGGCGGCAAGACCGCACTGCTCGCTGCCCTCGCCGGTCCCGACGTCGCCATCGACGCCAACGAGGTCTCGGCCTCGCGCGCGCGGCTGGTCGAGGACTCGTGCCGCGCCTTCGACACAGTGAACGTCCGCCACGGGGATGGGACGACCATCGACGAGGACCCGCCGTACGACCGCGTCCTCGTCGACGCGCCGTGCACGGGTCTCGGCTCGCTGCGCCGGCGCCCCGAGTCCCGCTTCCGCAACCGCACCCGCCAGGTGCCCGAGCTGTCGAGCCTCCAGGTGCGCCTCCTCAGCCACGCGCTGGCCTGCACCCGGGTTGGCGGGCTCGTCGCCTATTCGACGTGTTCACCCCACGTTGCCGAAACCCTGCGCGTCGTCGAGCGGGCCCGCGAGACGCGCGAGACCGAGCTCGTCGACGCCGTCGCCCTCGCTCATGACATCGCACCTGGCGACCACGACTTTGGCACGGGGCCATTCCTCCAGCTGTGGCCCCATCGTGATGGCACCGACGCCATGTTCCTCGCCCTTATGCGAGTCGTTTCCTGACACCCGTTGATAGGAGTCTGTCATGACTACTCCCACGATCCACCCGTCAATCCTTAACTGCGACATCGCCCATCTGGCCGACGAGCTCGACGCCATTAGCTCCGCCGACGCGGCCCACGTCGACGTCATGGACAACCATTTCGTCCCCAACCTCTCGTGGGGTCTGCCCGTCGTCGAGGCCTGCGTTGCTCACGGCGGGCTGCCGATCGACGCCCACCTGATGATCGAGGACCCCGACCGCTGGGCGCCCGCGTACGCCGAGGCCGGATGCCAGTCGGTGACGTTCCACGTCGAGGCCGCTCAGGCGCCGATTCGGCTGGCCCGCGAACTCCATCGCCTGGGCGCCCGCGCCGCCCTCGCGTTGCGTCCGGCAACCGACATCACTGGCCTCATCGACCTGCTGCCCGAGTTCGACATGATCCTCATCATGACGGTCGAGCCGGGCTTTGGCGGCCAGAAATTCCTCGACTCGCAACTACCGAAGATCGCCCGGACCCGCAAGGCCATCAGCGCCGCCAATCTCGACATCGGGATCCAGGTGGACGGGGGAGTCTCGCGTGCGACGATCGAGCGGGCGGCCGAGGCCGGGGCAAACGTGTTCGTCGCCGGTTCCGCGGTCTTCCACTCCGAAGACCCGGGCGCCGAGATCGCCACGCTCCGTAGCCTGGCCGGCAGCTGCTGCGCTTAGGCGTCCACGGCGCGGCCGGTGGCGAGGAACCGGGCGCGGTGCCGATAGGGTAGGGGCCATGAAGTCCTTTACCGAGTTGTTTGACGAGCTCAACGAGAAAGCCCGCACCCGCCCGGCCGATTCCGGCACGGTGAAAGAACTGGATGCCGGAGTCCACGCGATCGGCAAGAAAATCGTCGAGGAGGCCGCCGAAGTGTGGATGGCCGCCGAATACGAGTCGGACGACGCTTTTGCCCTCGAGGTGTCGCAGCTGCTGTACCACACCCAGGTCATGATGATCGCCAAGGGCATCTCGCTCGAGGACATTTACAAGAAGCTTTAGGAGAACCATGCTCCGCATCGCCATCCCCAACAAGGGGGCCCTGTCCGGCCCCGCCGTCGACATGCTCGCCGCGGCCGGCTACCGCACGAAGCGCCACGGCCGCGAGCTGTTCATCACCGACGAGCCGGGCGACGTCACCCTGTTCTTCCTCAGGCCCCGCGACATCGCGGTCGCCGTTTCGGAGGGCACGATCGACGCTGGCATCACCGGCCGCGACCTCCTCCTCGACTCGGGCGTCAGCGCGCTCGAGGTTCGCCCGTTGGGCTTTGGCCGCTCGACGTTCCGTTTCGCCGCGCCGGCCGGAAGCATGTCGAGCGTCGCCGACCTCGAGGGTCGCCGCATCGCCACGAGTTTCGACCGGATCGTTGCCGATCACCTTGCCGCCCATGGGGTGTCCGCCCAGATCGTCCACCTCGACGGGGCCGTCGAGTCGAGCATCCAACTGGGTGTGGCCGACGCGATCGCCGACGTCGTCGAGACAGGGTCGACGCTGCGCGCCGCTGGGCTCGACGTCTTCGCCGATCCGATTTTGAAGTCCGAGGCCATCCTCATCACCACCGAGACCAAGGCTGACCTGCCGTCGCTTGCCGTCCTCGACCGGCGCCTCCACGGCGTCATGGTGGCCCGCGACTACGTCCTCATGGACTACAACGTCCACGTCGACAACCTCGAGGCCGCCGCCCAGGTGACGCCCGGTTTCGAGTCGCCGACGATCTCGCACCTGCGCGACGCCGACTGGGTGGCCGTGAGGGCCCTCGTCAAGCGCACTGACGTCAACAACGTCATGGATCAGCTCTACGGCCTTGAGGCCCGTGCGATCCTCGTGACCGAGCTGATGTCCTGCCGCCTCTAGCGCGGTGAGCCGATGAGGCCGGCGGCGTAGATTCCGGCCGCGCCGGCGCCGAGGAACGGCCCGGCGTCCTCGGCCAGGCTGCGTCCCATGGTCCGCAGGGCCACGGGGCAGCCCTCGAGGGCGTCGGCCAGGCCGTGGGTGTCGACGCTCTCGACCCGATGCCTGCTGCCGGCCATCTGATCGGCCTGTTCGGCGAGGTCGGGCACGTCGCGGGCAAGGTCCCGCTCGATCGCGCTGCCGCCACTCAAGTCGGGCACGGGAACGGCAACCGGAACCGGCGTCAGCGTGCCGACCGCCGCGGTCGTGTGGTGCGAGATGCCGCGGTGTCGCTCGCGCGCGTCGGCGGCAGAGATCCGCAGGGCGGCGATCGGCGCCCCTCCCAGGGCCGCCGCGGACGACAGCGCCCAGGCCACGTCGACGCCGGAGAACCCAAACGGCGTCCCCGTCCCCGCGTTGCCCGGCCCCTGCGCGGCGACGACGACGTCAGCCTCGGCGACGTGACGGGCCGCCAGCAGGCCCGACGGGATCGACACGGCCTCGAGGGTGCCACCGAACGACTGACCGCAGCTAACAACGTCGCTGATCCAGCCGACCTCGAGCAAACGCGCGGCCGCCATCGAGAAGGCCGCAGGCAGCGCGGCGCCGTCGGTGAGCACATAGACGACGCGGGCGTCGGGCTTGACCATGCGGATACCCGCGATCGCCGCGGGCAGCTGCGAGTGGAGGTCGCACGCGATGACCGGCATCCCCTCGAGCGAGGTCGCCTGCTCCATGACGGCGTGGTGGGGCGAATCCTGCTCCTCGACGGCCGACACCATGACCTGCGTCGGCGTGTAGCGCGCCTTGACGATGTGGCCGTTGTGGGGCACCGGAACGTCCTCCGGCAGCTCGGAGATCACGGCGGTGACGAGGGCGTTCCCGCCCGTGCCCAGCCGTCTCGCGAGCGGCGACACCTCGACACGCACCCTCGCGCCGACCCTCAGCGGGCCGACGACCTCGGTGTAGGCGAGGGCACCCAGCGTCTCGCCCGGCGGGAACACCGTGGCACCCTCGGGGGCCTGGTCGACCGTGACCTGGGCCGTCATTACTCCTGGCCACGTCCGCTTGAGAGAGACGACGACCGCATCACGCAACATCATGTCTCCATGGTAAAGGGGCGATACGGTGGAGACATGAAAACCCGCGACGAGACAACTCGCCGACGAATCGGCCTGATTGTCGCCCTCATCCAAGCGCGCAAGCCACTCACCGTGTCGGAAATTCTCGAGAACGTCCCCGGTTACCCGGAAGGACAAAGCGGTAGGGACCGCTTCGAGAAGGACAACAAGTACCTCCGCGAGGAGCTGGGAATCGCCCTCACCAAGACGACGGATGACTGGGACGAATCGGTCACCTACTACTCGATCGAACCCGGCCCGACGCAGCCCGATATCGTGTTCACCGAGGAAGAGTCGCAGGTCGTCCGCCTCGCCGCCGAGATGTGGCGGGAATCCTCGGCGGGTTTCCCCTTCAAGATGACCCTGGCATCGTTGTCGCCGTCTCTGGCCCACACCGATCAGCCCACGAGGCCCGGGTCGACATTCTCTATTCGACACGCCGATCGCCTGCTCGAGGCATGTTTGGCGATCATGGCACGCCAACGCGTGACGTTCACCTATACCCCGCGGTCCGGCGTGACCGCCACTCGTACCGTCGAACCGTGGATCGTCGGGGCGTTTGGGCAGGAGCGCTATCTGCGTGGCTGGGACTGTGACCGCGAATCGCCCAGGACCTTCCGACTCGGCCGAATCCGATCGGCCATCACGCCGGTGGGCGAGCCGCAGGCCTACACCATTCCCGATGACACCGGCCAGCTGATCAGTGTCCCCACCTGCGCGCCGATCCTCCAGTTTGGCGAGGGATTTGAGCTACTCAGACGCTCAATCGTCGCGCCGGCTCCCGGCCAGGCGGGGGATACGTGGCAGATGGAGGCGGGCCCGTACGAGGAGTGGCTCAGCCGAATCCTCGCGGCCGGGGTCGGCGTCCGCGTCATTTCTCCAGACGAACTTGCCAATGATGTGGCGGCCGCATGGACCAGCTTGGAGGCGTGCGATGAGTGAGACGAAACGCTATACGGCAACGCAACGAGTCCTCAACCTCATCAGGTATTTGAAGGCCCACGGCCCCTCGCCCATCAGGCAAACCGCGGCGGATCTCCAGCTGTCGGTTCGGCAGCTGCGCGACACCGTGACGACGGCCGCGGCGATTACCTGGGGCAGGGGAGACCCGCTCGCCTCGATCCACATCGGTATCGACGACGAGGACGACGGCGTGATCCTCCTCCTCGAAGACCAGAATCTCGGGATCGTCCTCTCGGTCGATCAGCAATCGTGCCGCAGCCTGCTGCTTGCCCTCATGATTTACGCCGAGGGGGCCGCGGATGACGAGCTCGCGACAACCGAACGTGCCATCGCCAAACTCGCCCAGATGGGCCGAATCGACCAGCTGCCCACCCTTGCGTTCTCGGACGACGCCGCCGAACAGACCCGCAAGGACGTCGTGCACGCCAAGACCGAAAAGCGCCAGATTCGGATGACCTACGTCAACGGGCGCGGCGAGGTCACGACCCGCCGGGTCGACCCCTATCACGTGAGCAACGAGGACGGCTACCTCTACCTCACCGCGTGGTGCCACCTGAAGAACGGATGGCGCCAATTCCGCGTCGACCGGATGAGTGATGTCGTCGTCCTTGACGAGGCTATCGAGTCGCATCCGGAGCCCGATCCTGACATGGCGACACTTAACCTCGCGATCACGGTGACGCCCGACTCGGCGTACCTGGGCGACGAGCGCGAGGTCGAGAGCGTCACCGAAGACGAGCAGGGCCGGCCCGTCCTCCACGTCTCGGCCTTCACGCACGACTGGGCCGTCAGCTACGTCTGCTCGCTGGGGCGGGCCGTCGTCGCCGTCTCGCCGACGTCGGTTGCCGAGGCCGTCGCTCGGCGCGCCGAGAGCGCCCTCGCCGCTGACAGGTAAGCTGGGACCATGACAAGTCTGGGTTGGGTTCTCCTCTGGGTGGTCCTCGTGGCCGCGGCGATCATCGTGCCGATCGTCCTTCTGTGGAAGGCGTGGGGCAAGCTCAAGGGCGTCGGCCGCGAGATGAGCGTGGCCTCCGACCAGCTGGCGGCCGCCTCCTCAAAGGTGGAGGCCCACCCGTTGGCCCCGCTGCGTGCGCCGGGTCCCGGCTCCGACGCCGACGCGCGTGACGCCGCCTACGCCCAACGCGCTGACGTCGCGGTCCGCCGCGCCCAGCGCCGCCAGGCCCGCGTCGACGCGGCGCATGACCGGTGGCTCAAGGCCGGCATTATCGACGAAACGGCTCCCCAGTGAGTCCGAAGCGGCGCCGCCACCGCACCCGCACCCGCCAGGACGAGCCCCAGCAGCCGGCTGAGGCCTCGCCCGCCGAGCGGTATCGTGCGTTCAAGGAGCGCCAGGCCCATCGCAGTCCCCTGCTTGACCAGTTTGTCGACCAGCTGGGCTTTTTCCCCGACCCGTACCAGCTCGAGGCCATAGGCGCCCTCGACGCGGGCGAAAGCGTCCTCGTCGCGGCCCCCACTGGCGCCGGCAAGACCGTCGTCGCCGAGTACGCCATTGCCCGCACGCTTGCCGGCGACGATCGGCTGTTCTACACGACCCCGATCAAGGCGCTGTCGAACCAGAAGTACCGCGACTTCTGCGACCGTTTCGGAGCCGAAAACGTCGGCCTCGCGACGGGGGATGTGACGATTAACGCCCACGCCCAGGTGGTCGTCATGACCACCGAGGTGTTGCGGAATATGCTCTACCGCTTCGACTCGCGGATCGATTCGCTGGCGTTCGTCGTCATGGACGAGGTCCACTACCTGGCCGACCACTTCCGCGGTCCCGTGTGGGAAGAGGTCATCATCCACCTGCCCGCACACGTCGCCCTCGTGTCGCTGTCGGCCACGGTGTCGAACGCCGAAGAGTTCGGCGACTGGTTGCAGGAGCTGCGCGGCGCCACCCGGGTCGTCGTCTCGGAGACCCGGCCGGTCCCGCTGGTCCAGCACATGTGCGTGGCCGGGCGGATTTACCCCCTCTACGCCGACCGCGGCGGCGACCACGCCCTCAACCACCAGCTGCTCACGGCGATCGAGTCGGCGTCCCAACGTCGTCACACGGGCCGCGGGCCTCAGCTGCGACGGATCCGCCGGACCTCGCACGTCGAGCTCGCCGAGGCGCTGAGGCGCGAGCACATGCTGCCCGCCATCGACTTCATCTTTTCGCGTAACGGCTGCGACCAGGCCGTCAGCCACCTGCTCGGCGCCGGCGTCCTCCTTACCACCGTCGACGAGGCGCACGAGATCGCCGACTACATTCGCCAGGCGACCGCGGAGGTCGATCCGCAGGCCCGCAAGGTGCTGCGGCTCGCCGAGTTTCAGGCGGCCGCCGAGGCCGGCATCGCCGCCCACCACGCCGGCATGCTGCCGCTGCTCAAAGAGATCGTCGAGACCCTGTTCTCGCGCGGCCTCCTCAAGATCGTGTTCGCCACCGAGACCCTGGCGCTCGGCATCAACATGCCGGCCAAGACGGTCGTCATCGAGTCCCTCACGAAGTGGGATGGCCGCGACAACGTCCGCCTGACGCCCGGCCAGTACACCCAGCTGACGGGCCGAGCCGGCCGCCGCTCGATGGACACGCTCGGCCACGCCGTGGTCCTCTACGGGCACGACCAGAATCCCCGCGTCGTCTCGTCGCTCGCGTCGAAGCGGTCGTACCCGCTGATTTCCGCGTTCCATCCGACCTACAACATGACGGCCAACCTCCTGGCCCACTGGTCGATCGAGGAGTCCCGCTCGCTCATGGAGCGCTCGTTTGCCCAGTTCCAGGCCGACCGCATGGTCGTCGGGCGCGCCCAAGAAGCCGCCAAACTGCGCAAGCGCGTCGAGCGGGAAGCCCAGGCCGTCAGGTGTTCGAGGGGCGACTACCTCGCCTACTCCGAACTCGTCCAGCAGCTGCACGACGCCGAACGCTCACGCCCGGACCCCCAAATCCGCGAGGCCGCCCGAGCCCTCATCGCCCAGGCGCGCGTCGGCGACGTCATCGGGTATCGCGAGGGCGGCCGCGAAATCATCGCCCTCGTCGTCGGCGAACCCCCGTCCGGTGGGGCACCCGTCCTCGACGTCCTCACCCAGAGCGCGACCCTGAGGCACCTGTCGACCCATTCCGCACCGCTTACCCTGCTCGGCCATCTGGCGACCCCCGGCCTCCAGCCGCGCAAGCCGCGCGATCGGCAGCGGATGGCCTCGCTCTTGCGCCGCGCCCGCCGCGAGGGCGACTGGCAGGTTCCTCTGAGCGCCGCCTCGGGGGAGACGGCGCGGCAGCTGCGCGACCAGGTCGTCTCACATCCCTGCCACACGTGCCCCGATCGTAAGGAGCACAAGGCGAAGATGCGCGGCTACCTCCGCGACAAGCGCAAGCTCGACCAGCTGCTCGCCTCGATCGAGCACCGGACGTCCTCGATCGGCGTAACGTTCGACCGGGTCCGCGAGATCCTGCGCCAGCTCGGCTACGTGACCGAGGAAGGCCACCTGACCGACGACGGCCACCTGCTGGCAGGGATCTACGCGGAATACGACCTGTTGACCGCCGAGTGCCTGCGGCACGGCGTCTTCGACGGTCTCTCGCCTGCCGCGCTGGCCGGGGCAGTCTCGGCGTGCCTCTACACGCCCCGCGGCGACCAGCCGACCCAGCTCGGCGAACAGGCCGAGGCAGCACCCGGCCTCGGCGCGGCCCTGCGGCGGATCGACCAGGCGAAATCCCGGATCGCGACAATCGAGGGGAGTGTCAGTGCCCCGCGGTCGGGGGAGCCCGACCCCGGCATGGCCCGCCCCATCGCCCAGTGGGCCCAGGGCGTGTCGCTCGACGTCGTCCTCGCCCAGGCGGACGGGTTGACCGCCGGCGATTTCGTCCGCATCGTTAAGCAGGTCATCGACATGCTCCGCCAGCTGCGCGCCTTGTCTCCCACGCTTGCTCACCCCGCCGATCAGGCTATTCATGCACTTCGGCACGGAGTTGTCGCCTGGAGCGACACCCTATGATCCCGACTCTCGCGTCACTGATTATCGGGGCACTCGGGGGCGTCGCCGTATGGCTGGGCTTTCCGGGCCCGGCTGGCGGCTGGTGGCCGCTTGTTTACCTCGGCCTCGTCGTTCTCCTCACCCTGGTTCGCGGCCGCGGCGGCGGCCAGGCGTTCCTCAGCGCGTTCGCCTGGAGCTGCGGCTTTTTCCTGCCCCACATTTCGTGGGCGCGGGAGGCCGCGGGCAGCGTCGCCCCGTGGCTTGCCCTCGCCGGGGTTCAGATCCTCGCGGTCAGCCTGTGGGGCTGGACGATGGGGTTGGCCGCCCACCACCGGTGGATTCGCGCGCACCCGTGGGCCTGGATCGTCGAGGCCGCGGTTTCGTTTGCCGGCGTCGAGCAGATTCGCGCCCACTATCCGTACGGCGGCATGCCGTGGGGGATCGTCGCCTATTCGCAGGTCGACGCCCCGATCGGCCGCTTAGCCCCGTGGATCGGCGAGGTCGGCCTCACCGCCCTCGTCGTCGCCGCCTGCGCGGGCGTCGCGACGGCACTCGGCGCGTGGACGCACCTTCCCGCGCGAATCGGCACAGCGGCGCTCGCCGTCTGCCTCTGCGCCGTCCCCTTGGTCGCTACCGCCCCAACCAGGCCCCAGGCCGGGGACCTTCGCGTCGCCGCGGTGCAGGGCAACGTCGACCGCCCTGTCCGCGAGACTTACGGGAATGGGTCGGTGTTGGCCAACCACGTCTATCAGACGCTTCAGTCGATCCGGCCCGGCGACGCCGACGTCATCCTCTGGGGCGAGCACGCGGCCGACCGCGACCCGCTGGTCAACTCCTCGGCGGGCACCGCCCTCGCCGAGGTCACCGATTCCCTCGACATTCCCCTGCTTTACGGCACCGTCCGCTACGGCAGCCACGCCGGACGCGAGGCCCGCTGGGGCGAATACCGCCTGGCCGGACAACCCGAGGCCACGTACGCCAAGCGGTACCCCGTTCCCTTCGGCGAGTTCCTGCCCGACCGGGACTTCTACTTGCGGATCAGCCCGGATGCCAGCAAGATCGGGACCGACATGGTGGCCGGGCATAAGGTCGGCGTCATCGACGTCCCCCTCGCCGATCGCACCGTGAAGATGGGCGTCGGCATCTGTTTCGAGGTCGCCGTCGAACAAGCCATCAGCGACGACGTCAACGCCGGCGCCCAGATCATCGTCATCCCGACGAACAATGCGCTCTTCGGTGAGACCTCGGAGTCGGTTCAGCAGCTCCAGATGGCCAGGCTGCGCGCCCTCGAGTACCAGCGTTCGGTCGTCCAGGTGTCGACCCAGGGCGTCTCGGGCATCGTCCTGCCCAACGGGAAGCTCATCGCGAGGACGACCCTCTTCACCCCCGACACTCTCAAGGCGACCGTTCCGCTGCGCACGTCGATCACCCCAGCTGCTCGTTTCGGCACCGCCGCCAACACCCTTACTATGGGGGTAACGCTTTTCTGGGCGGTCGCCTGCTGGGTCACCGCGCCATTTCGAGCGCGCCGCCGCGCCGCCACCCACAAGGAGGATTAGACATGTCTGTCACCGGTGCTCACACCGTCGTCGCCATTCCGACGTACAACGAAATCGAGTCCCTGCCCCGCACGCTTGACCGCCTGCGGGCCGCTGCGGACACCGTCGATATCGTCGTCGTCGACGACAATTCGCCCGACGGCACCGGGGACCTGGCCGACCGGCTCGCCACCGAGGATCCCCACGTTCGCGTCCTCCACCGGCAAAAGAAGGAGGGCCTCGGTCCGGCCTATCTCAACGCCTTCTCGTGGGCGATGGAACAGGGCTACGACTACGTTGTCGAGATGGATGCCGACGGGTCGCACCGCCCCGAGCAGCTGCCGAAGCTTCTGGCCCGCGCCGCCGCGCCGGACCAGCCTGATTTGGTCATCGGGTCGCGGTGGGTGCGCGGCGGTTCGGTCGTCGGCTGGGCCAAGCATCGTGAGTTGCTCTCGCGCGCCGGAAACCTCTACATCGGTATTGCCCTCGGTCTGGGCGTCAACGACGCGACGGCAGGCTTCCGGGTGTACAAGACGGCCTCGCTGCCCAAACTGCACCTCGACGCGGTCGACTCGGCGGGCTACTGTTTCCAGATCGACCTCACCCGTCGTGCCCGCCGCGCGGGCCTGCGGATTGCCGAGGTGCCGATCGCGTTCGACGAACGCGCGCTGGGCGTCTCGAAGATGTCGGGCAGCATCGTCACCGAGGCGTTGGGCCAGGTGACGCGGTGGGCGATCGCCGACCGCACGGCCCAGGTCAAGGGGCTGATTCAGCGCATGCGGTAGTGAGGGCCCTCGCGGAGCTTGCCCTGGTGCAACAGGTCCAGCTGTTCTTGGAGCAGTTTCGCCAGCTCCTCCTCCGAGCGGCGCTCGAGCAGCATGTCCCAGTGGGTGCGCTGAGGCTTGACGGGCTTGTCCTCGTCGTCCTCGGCGCCGTCACCGATCAGCTGGGCGATCTGGCCGCTCTTCGATTCCCACTCGGCCGGGGGAGTGGCCTCGGCTGCGAAGGTGACCTCGAAGGTCGACCCGTCGTCGAGTCGATACGTCGCGATGCGACGCTCGGCGAAGGTCACGCCGTCTTCGGACTCGAGGCTCTTCGATCCAATGCTTGTTCCTCGAAGTGCGCGCTCCGCCATGGGGGACCCTCCCTTTGAAGTCTGCCGGTCAACAGGCGCTACAGGATACGCCTCGGCCCATTATCGTACCAGGCCCGCGGCGCGGCGTCGCCTCGGACTGCGAGGCCGGGCGACACCCGCCCACCAGGCCAGGAAGCATGTTATGCACTACTGTCGAGTACCGTGAGTGTTTTTTCATCTGCTTCGCCCGACGACACGATCTTTCGGAAGAAGAGCGTCGACGACGTTATTCACCAGAATGATCCGGAGGGCCAGAGGGAATCCTCCAGTCCCGGTCTGAGAAAGAAGCTCGGGATGTGGGACCTCGTCGGTGTCGGCATCGGCATGGTCATCGGGACGGGAATCTTCACGCTCACGGGTATCGAGGCGAAGAACCACGCGGGTCCCGCGGTTGTCATCTCGTTCTTCGTCGCCGGCATCGTCGCCATGCTCGCGGCCGTCTGCTACGCAGAACTGGCGTCCGCCGTGCCCACCGCCGGCTCGGCCTACACCTACGCCTATGTCACCGTCGGCGAGGTCTTCGCGTGGATCATCGCGTGGGATCTCATCCTCGAGTTCGCCCTCGGTGCCTCGGTCGTCGCCCGCGGTTGGTCGGGCTATCTCGGCAACCTGTTCGACCTGTGGCCCCAGTGGTTTGGCGAGAGCTCGACCGTCAACGTTGGGGCCATTGTCATCACCGTCGTCCTCGGGGTGATCGCCGCGCTCGGGATTCAGGAGTCGAAGACCGTGACGAACATCCTTGTCCTCATCAAGGTGACGGTCTGCATCTTCGTTATCGCGCTCGGCATCTGGTTCGTCAGGGTCGAAAACTGGATCCCGTTCGTCCCCAAGTCGCAGCCGATGCCGGCGAATAACCGTCTGGGCGGGCTGGCGCAGCCGCTGTGGCAGGCCGTCAGCGGGATCCAGCCTAACGTTTTCGGCGTCTCCGGCATCCTCATGGCCACCGCCGTCGTCTTCTTCTCGTACTCGGGTTTCGAGCTCATGGCGAACATGGGGGAGGAGGCCCGCAACCCCGGCAAGGACATGCCCCGGGCCATCCTCATCGTCCTCGCCCTGTGCACTCTCTTGTACATGGGAGTCAGTCTCGTTGTGACCGGGATGGTTCATTATTCGAAACTTGACGAGGGCGCGCCGATCGCCGACGCGTTTAAGCAGATGGGCGTTGGTTGGGCGTCCGGGCTCATCGCACTGGCGGCCCTGTGTGGCCTCACGTCGGTCATCCTCATCGACATCGTCGGTATGGGCCGTATTTTCTTCGCTATGTCGCGCGACGGCCTGCTGCCGCCCAAGGTTGGCCAGGTCAACGAGCGCACGCGCACGCCGCTGGCCGTCACGGGCGTCGTCACCGTCGCGATCGCCTTGATCTCCGGATTCATCCCGCTGGCCGAGCTCGCCGACATGGTGAGTATCGGCACGTTGTTTGCGTTCCTCGTCGTCGCCATCGCCGTGGCGATTCTCCGGAAGACTCAACCCGAGCTCAAGCGTCCGTTTATGGTTCCGCTCAGCCCGTGGCTGCCGGTGTTCTCGGCGATTGCGTGCTTACTGCTCATGTGCTCGCTGTCGGTCATGACGTGGATCCGGTTCGTCGTGTGGCTCGCCATCGGCCTGGTGATTTATGGCTTCTATGGACGGCGCCACTCACGGGTCCACCGGGCACGCCTGGCGGAGCAGAACGGTGTCGCCGGCGAGGACGCCTGAGCCACACCCCGCCACTTCCGCTTTGGTTCGATAATGTACATTATGACATTTTAGCCTTGGAGGCTTGCCCTCCCACCGTCGGCCACCATGGGACGGCTCACACCGATTGGGACGGCGCCAGTCGGGCCGGATACTGTTGGGCCAAGGACTCCTTTCGACCACTAAGGATTCACCCCATGGCTCAAGGCTCTCCATCTGTTCACCCCGTCGATCGCGTTCCCAATCCGGGCCGGTTGACCGTCCTGTCCATCCAGCACGTCCTCGCGTTCTATGCGGGCGCCGTCGTTGTGCCGCTCGTCGTTGCCGGCGGCCTCAAGCTCGACCCGCTGACGACGATGCACCTCATCAACGCCGACCTCTTCACGTGCGGCATCGCCACGCTCATCCAGTCGGTCGGCTTCTGGAAGGTCGGCTGCCGACTGCCGATCATCCAGGGCGTGACGACGACAGCCCTGTCGCCGATGATCGCCATCGGCCTGGCCGTCACCGGGCCCGACGGCGGCACCGCCGGCCTGCCAATGATCTACGGCTCGATTATCGTGGCCGGCCTCTTCACCTTTATCGCTGCGCCCTTCTTTGCCAAGATCATCCACTTCTTCCCGCCGATCGTCATCGGCACCGTGTTGGCGACGATGGGCATTACGCTGCTCGGCGTGTCCGCCGGCGACATCATTAACCGTGTCGACGAGCAGACGCCTCCGGGTCAGATTTCCATGGTCGACCTTGGGTACGCCGGCCTCACGCTCCTCATCATCATCGTTATCCAGCGCTTCTTCAAGGGCTTTATGGGAACGATTTCCGTTCTGATCGGCCTCGTCGTCGGCACCGCGGTCGCGTTCGCCATGGGTGACGCCTCGTTCTCGAACGTCTCGTCGGCCCCCGCGTTCGGCTTTACGACGCCGTTCTACTTCGGCGCCCCCCAGTTCTCGGTGACTGCCTGCATCTCGATGATCATCGTCATGATCATCACGATGGTCGAGACGACGGGCGACGTCTTCGCCGCCGGCGAGATCGTCAACAAGCGCATCACCCGCGATCACATCTCCGCGGCGCTGCGGGCCGACGGCCTCTCGACGATGCTCGGCGGCATCTTCAACTCGTTCCCCTACACGTGCTTTGCCCAGAACGTCGGCCTCGTCCGCCTCACCCGGGTGAAGTCGCGCTGGGTCGTCGCCCTCGCCGGCGGCTTCATGATCGTCCTCGGTCTCCTGCCGAAGGCTGGCGCAATCGTCGCGGCGATCCCCTCGCCCGTTCTCGGCGGCGCTTCACTCGCGTTGTTTGCCAACGTGGCGCTCGTCGGCTTCCAGACGCTCTCGCGCGTCGACCTCACCGACACCCGCAACGCCGCGATCCTCACGACGTCGCTGGGCCTCGCCATGCTCGTGTCGTTCAAGCCGGGCATCGCCGGGGTCTTCCCGGCGTGGGCGCAGATCTTCTTTGCCTCGGGCGTCACCGTCGGATCGATCACCGCGATCGTCCTCAACCTCCTGTTCTTCCACGTCGGCCCCAAGGAGGGCGAGACCATCGCCTTCTCCCCCACGGGACATCCCGTCACGCTCGACCAGGTCAACGCGATGGACAAGGACACGTTCGTCACGACGTTTACGTCGCTCTACAACGGCGCGACGTGGCCGCTCGAGGCCGCGTGGGAGCGCCGCCCCTTCAGCGACGTCGGACAGCTCAAGGAAATCCTCGAAGAGGCCGCCCTCTCGGCGCCCAGCGACGAGCAGGATGCACTCCTCCACAACTACCCCGACATCACCGACATGCTCACCGCCAGCGAGGACGAGGCCCGCGCAATCAGCCAGGACGTCGGCTCGCTCGCCCTCGGCGACATTGAGGGCGACCAGCGGACTCAGCTCGAGGAGCTCTCGGCGAGCTACCGCGAGAAGTTCGGCTTCCCCTTCGTCGTCTGCCTCGAGCGGATGGAGTCGGTCGACGACATCATCGAGGCCGGCCTCCACCGTCTCGAGAATGCCCCGGCCCTCGAGCGGATCGTCGCGATCGGCGAGGTCGGCGAGGTTGTCGCCGACCGCTTCGACATCATGCTCGCCGATGCCAACCCCGTCCGCACGGCGTGGGGACGCAAGTTCGAAGAGCTCAACTAGCAGCTCAGATAGACGCGTCGGCCCCCTCGGTGATCCGAGGGGGCCGACGCGTAAGCTTCGTGGCCAGACTCCGCTAGCCGGCGTTCTTGCGTGCCCGCCTGGCCGCCAGCTCGTCGACGACCACCATGTCGCGGGCCTGCTCGCTGGGGAAGGCCGCCAGCTCGTTCTCGACCTCGCGGGAGACACGCCCCACGGCGATTCCAAAAACGCCCTGGCCACCCTGGATAAGGTCGACGACCTCGTCCGCGGATGAACAGGCGTACACCGACGCCCCGTCCGACATGAGCGTGATCTGGGCGAGATCGTCGACGCCCTGGTCCTTGAGTACCTCGAGGGCCTTGCGGATCTGCTGCAGCGACACCCCCGCCGACAGCAGCCGCTTGACGACCTTGAGGACAATAATGTCGCGGAACGAATAGAGTCGCTGCGACCCCGATCCTTTTGCCGAACGCACCGTCGGCTGGACGAGGCCCGTGCGGTCCCAATAATCGAGCTGCCGATAAGTGATCCCTGCCGCCTTACAAGCGACGGGGCCGCGATATCCGGTGAACGCGTCAAGCGCCGGCTGGTCGCCAAACAGGATGCCCTGGGTGCGGCCGGCGGCGTCGGTACCGGGAACCGGGTGAGAGGCCATGAGCGAATACTCCTTGCGGGGATGTGTCACGGTCCAATCTATGCCCGCCCGGGGGGTCGGTCAACGACACACGCGGGAAACCCTCAACCTCGACTTGAAGGTTAATCGAGTTGCCCGATCTCCATCCGCGTGAGCTCGGTCGCCAGCGTCGACAAAAGCTCCGCGATCTCGCTGCTGCGGGCCAGCCGCCGCTCCTTCTCGGCCCCCGACCGGTCGCGTCGGCCCGTGTTCGTCACCTGGTCGACGAGATCGACGTGGCGCTGGGCGAACGTGTGAAGATAGCGGAGGTTGCGCAGGGGAATCCCCTCGCGCCGCAGCGCCACGACCGTCCGCACGACCTCGAGGGCACGCTTGGGGAAATACCCCGCGAGGTCCGGTGTGATGAGGCCCGTCGCGACGATCTGCTCGAGCTCCGCGGCATCCAGGCCGGTCAGCGCACACAGCTCGGCCGCCGTCACCGTCAGGTCCGAGCGAACCGGGGCCACGAGTTCACCTTCCGACGCGACGACCCTCGCCGTCGGCGCGATCTCGGCCTCGTGGCCCGCGTCCAACGCCGCCAACTGGTCGACGATCGCGGCAATCGGCAGGTAGGAATCCCGCTGCATCGAAAGGCAATAACGCAGCCTCTCGATGTCGGCCTCGGAGAATTTCCGATACCCCGTGGCCGTACGGGCCGGGCTGACCACGCCCTCACCCTCAAGAAACCGCAGCTTCGAGGGCGTCACCGCCGGAAACTCGGTCTTCAACCGGTCGACGACGCGACCGATCGACATCGTGGCGGCATGGGACACACCGCGCGGCCAAGGACCGGAGTGAGATTCGGCGCCGGAATCGGCAACCGCTGCGTTCACCGGGTGAACCCCTGGAGAGACGGGTGGTACGTCATGCGGAACTTGCCGATCTGGACCTCGTCGCCACCAGTCAGGGCGACGTCCTCGACACGTTCGCGGTTGACGTACGTGCCGTTCAAGGACCCGGCGTCGCGCACGGCGAAGCCGCCCTCGGCCGTCCGATAGAACTCGGCGTGCTTACGCGACACCGTGACGTCGTCGAGGAAGATGTCGGACGACGTCTTGCGCCCGACGGTCACGCGGTCGGAGTCGAGGAGGAACCGTGCACCGACGTTCGGGCCGCGCTGAACGACCAGCAGGGCCGACCCGGCGGGCAACGCCTCGACGGCAGCCCTGGCGTCCTCGCGGAGGTTAAGGTGCGACAGATCCAGTTCACCCGTTTGCACCGCACCCAAGACCGCAGTGGTAGTGGGGTCGACTTGGGGGCTATTCGTCATAGCCGGCACCTCCTCACGCTTCGTCTAGCAACAGGACCAATCATAGCCTTTTGGTCACGATTTCGTTAAGCCGAAGGCTTGTGATGCGCGAGCGTCTCCTCTTGCCGGAGCAGCCGGCGGACGGTCTCGTCCTGGCATTCCGTGACAACCCGGCGCAACGCCGGCTCGAGCTGGCATTCATCAAGGAATTTCGTGATCGCCACCACGACAGGATGGTCGGCCGCTCCCCCGTCGGCGATGTCGACGTCGCCGGGGAACATTCCCTCGGCCAGCTTGATCGCCATGTGAAGCGGCCTCGCCTGCCACGCGGCGACGATGGACGCCACGTAGCGAGTCGCCGAGTGTGCGGGGGCGTGCGTCGGCATGTGGAGACCGGCGATGAGGGCGTTCGCCCGCTCGTTGGTGAGCGAGAGGTCACTCCACAGCTGCTCGGTCACCTCCTCCTCGACGCCGGGCCGCGCGGCGAGGGCCAAGGCGGCGCGCATGGCGCCACGTCCCGTCGCGTCGTGGCTGCGCCGGAACTCCTCGATCTCCGCCTCACCCCATTCGCCCTGAGCCGCCAACGCGGTGATGAGGCTCCAGCGGTGGTCGATCGAGACCAACGGGTTGTCGAGCAGGCCCGTCACGCACTCACGCTCGGCCTCGCTGGGCGTGCCGCGACCGTACAGGTCGGCGACCATCGGCAGCCACGCGTCGAGACGCACCCGGTCGGCGTCGCCGAGGAAAGACGTCACCTGGCTGGCCAGCGGCCGGGCGACGTCGTCGATGAGCTCGCGCGGGACGAATCGAAGCATGCCGCGCAAACCGGCGACCGCGGACGGGCGCAGCGCCTCGTCCTCGCCGTCGGCCTGGAGCGGCGCGCGCCGCAGGACGTCGGTAACGTCGAGGAGGCCATCGCGGACCGCGTCGATCATCGACAGCCAGATCACCGCGCGGGCGTCCGGGTTCGCCAGCGTACTCAAGCGGTCGAGGGCGAGCTCCCACGTTTCGGGGTCCTGCCGCAGCACCCCGTACGTCGCGCCCGTGACGTTGAGGAGAACCGGGGCCTCCTCCCCCGTCTGCACCAGGTCGGCGCTCGCCGGAAGCTCGATCTGCGCGACCGGCCCCAGCACGAGGTTCTCGCCATCCCCGTTGAGTCGCGCGACCGCCAAACGGTGCGGACGCAGCGTGCCGGCCGGGTCGACCGGCGAAGGCAGCTGGGCGACGGCCTCGTCCTCGGCGGAAAGGATCGACGGGCCGGGCGTGGCCAGCCACGCATCGGCCCATCCCTGGACGTCGCGCTGGGAGGCCTCGGTGAGGGCGTCAATGAGGTCGGTGAACGTCGCCGACGAGAACGCGTGGGCAGCGAAGTAGGCCCGAGTTGCGGTGACGAACGCCGTGGGCCCCACCCAGGCGACAAGCTGACGGATGACGCAGGCGCCCTTGGCGTAGGTGATGCCGTCGAAATTCTGTTTCGCGGCCTCAACGTCGTCGATCGTCGCGAGGATCGGGTGGGTGGTCGGAAGCTGGTCCTGCGCGTGGGCCCAGCCTTCGCGCTCGAGCGTGAAGGCCGCCCATCCGGTCGTGTACTCCGTCGCCTTGACCAGGGCCTCGGTGCCCTCGTGGTCGGCGAACGATTCCTTGAGCCACAGGTCATCCCACCACTTCGGGGTGACGAGGTCGCCAAACCACATGTGGCACATTTCGTGAAGCACAGTCGACGCCAGCCCCTGACGCGACGACCTCGTCGGCCCGCCGCGGCGAATGAAATGCTCGTTGAACGTGACGAGACCGGGGTTCTCCATCGCGCCGATGTTGTACTCGGGGACGAACACCTGGTCGTACTTGCCCCACGGGTAGGCGAAGCGGTAGCGGTCGGTAAAGAATGTCAAACCCTGCCGGGTTACCCGCTCGAGATCCTCGACGTCCATGTCGTCGACCAGCGCCTGCCGGCAGAGGAACGTGAGGTCGACCGACTGGTCCTCGCCCGCAAGGGTACCCGTCCACGGCTGGCACGGAACCACCGCGAAGTCGCCGGCGATGATCGCCGAGAGGTACGCCGACAGGGGCGGCGTGGGCGCAAACCGGGTGAGGACGACGCCCTCCGACACCGTCTCGGTCTCGACGGCCGGCTGGTTGTTGCGGACCTCCCAGTGGGCCGGCGCGATGACGCTGAAGCGCCAGCGCGGCTTGATGTCGGGCTGATCGAAGCACGGCCACGCCGTGTGCGCGTCCATCGGCTCGAAGTGGGTGTAGCAGTAGACGCGCCCGTCCTCGGGGTCGACGTAGCGGTGGAGTCCCTGACCATTCGTCGAGTAGCGGCACCGCGCACTCACGCCGATCTGCCGAGTCCCGCGCGGAACCCCGGTGAGGTAGACGTGGTGGTCGTCGGTGGTGAACGGGACCGCGGCGCCGTCGACCGTCACGGCCTCGACCGTGCCGGCGACGTCGATCATCATGTCGCCGCCGCGGACTTCACAGGTAAAGAGCGAGGTCACCGGGTAATCGAGTGCGTCGGTCGCACCGGACCGAAGGTCAATGGAGACGTCCGCCCAAGTGACGGAGACCGCCTGAGAGCGCGCGAGCGCATCCGCTTTCGTCAGTAGACTCATGCCCCCAACACTAGGAGCGGCAGATCGGGAAGGCCAAAAACTGTGGGCGCTATTTGAGCTCGCGCGTCGATTCCTTGGCCTGTTTCGCCTCTCCCCCAAGGATGAATGCGAGGAACGGCATGACGAGAACCGAGGCAGCACCGGCAAAGACCAAGGTCGACGCCGTTGTCTCGGTCATCGCACCCTGGTTTACGGCCAGGTGGGTGACGGCGACGATGATCGGCAGATTCGTTGTCGAGTAGCATGCCGCCGAGATGCGTTGCCTCATGCTCATGTGACGGTGAATGTCGTCGGTCTGGGGCACGAACGAGGCGAAAAAGATCGGCACCCCACGGACTGCGATGAGGGCGACGAGGAATAGCAGCCACCCCGTAAAGTCACCCGCCACGACCGAGGGGTCGATCGTCGTCCCCGAGAGGACGAAGAAGATGGGGATAAAGAAGCCGTAGGCGATGCCGTCGAGCTTCGAGTCGAATTCCTCACGGCCGTTCGGGACGGTCTGGCGGATGATGAAGCCAGCGGCGAATGCCCCGAGCACGAGGTCGATCCCCATCCCATCGGCGAGGGCGACGAGTCCGACGAGAAGCGCCGAGGCCATCCGCACGGTCAGCTGGGCGGTCGTCTCGGCCTCGAAGTGGACCATGTCGACCAGCCGCTTTCCGATCTCGACGATCCGTTTGCGGGCCACCATGATGGCGACCGTCGCGAGGATGAAGAGAATAACGCAGATCAGCGAGATCAGCGGCGAGTTGGCGGAGAGGACGAGGGCGATGAGGATAATGGGACCGACCTCGCCCACCGCGCCCTGGGTCATGATGTAGCGGCCCTGCGGCGTCCCGAGGATTTTCCGGTCCTTGAGAATCGGCAAGATCGTGCCCAACGCCGTCGCTGTCATCGCGATGACCGTCGCTGCGCCCTCGAGCGACCACAGGGCGATCCGCCCCCTCAGCCCGACGACGACGGCCGCGAGGATCAGTGAGACGACCCACGTGAACGTCGCGTTCCGCCCGGCCTTGGAGACGAGGTCGCGCTGGTTGACCTCGTAGCCGGCGAGGAGGAAGAGGAAGGCCATCCCGATCTCGCGGAGCAGCCCCAGCTGGGGTCCGGGATTGACCCACCCAAGCCCGTGCGGCCCGATGAGCACCCCGTAGGCCAGGAGAAGCACGACCTCGGGCAGCAGACGGTGTGGGACGAAGTGGCACACCGCCGGGGCGATGACGCATCCCAGCAGGACGAGAAAGAGGGCGGTGAGAGCGGACATGGAGCCTCCCGACGGTTGCTTCTGCGTCCCCATTGTCGCCTGTTTCCCTCCCCTTTGCACGCGCGATATCGGCAGCGAGAGGGCGGCCAACGGCTCGATTTTGACATCACCCGCATCTCCGGTAAGTTAGGTGCACGAACGGGCTGTGGCGCAGTTTGGTAGCGCACTTGACTGGGGGTCAAGGGGTCGCAGGTTCAAATCCTGTCAGCCCGACCGTTTTCTGTTCACTCTTACCTCGCCCCTACCAGGGGCAAACACCGGTTTTTTCCGGCAATTCCGCCCATCGCGCTGTCGCGGGCCACAAGTCCTCACCATTCCCTTGGTGAGTCCAGGATCAGTCCAAAAATGACAACGTAGACCATAGATAGACCACGCTTCCCATACAGCAAGCCGTGGCCGGGACGGTGCTCACGCACTCCCCCGACCACGGCTGCAGTCAATCTCACGCCCGCAACGCGGACGTGTCCAGGCATTCCTCACCGTCTGCGCCCCACCGGGAGCGCGGATAGTAATTGTGGAACTTTCGCCAGTGGTTGAGCTTGGACTCGGTGACGTAGAGGCGCCTCTTCCACCCGACGACCGATTTCTTCGACTCATCCGGCCCCACCAGCGGGTGAACAACCCGGCCGTGCTGCCGCAGATATGAGATCTGGCGCCACAGATCGGCGTCAATGTAGCGACGCACCAGCTGCAGTGGCAGAACGGTGTAGAGCGCATGCTCCGCGATACACCGCCGCTCGACGTGCCGATTCTCGACGAGGTCGGCCACGATGAACTCCGCCGGGTTGAGGCCGGCGGCCGTGTTGTAGTAGAGGTTGCGGCCGATTCGCGGGTTGACCTCGAAGAAGTAGGCCTGGCCGTCGCGCGGATCGACCTTGACGTCGAAGTTGGCGAAGCCGCGCCAGCCGACGCCCTCGAGGAACGCCACCGCCTGCTCGTACAGGTGCGGATAGGCCTCGGTGATCATCGCCGCGGGAATGCCCAACGCGGCCGGGTGATGGTCCTCGAGGAGGACGTGGGCCGACCCCAGCATGGTGACGCGCCCCGACTGGTCGACGTAGGCGGTCACCGACAGGTTATGGGTGTCGTTGCCCGGGACCCGCGGCTGGACAACGAAGTGCTGGGCGCGGCGGTGCCCGGCAGTGTGCTCCGCCAGCTCGTCGAGGACCGCGCGCAGCTCGTCGATCGTGCCGGCCCGATACACCTTGGCCTTGCCCGGCCATTTGAGCGTCTCGTAGCCAAAGCTCTCGTTCGCCTTGACGATCAGCGGCAACGTCATGTCACTCAGCGCGTCGACGCAGTGGTCCACGCCGTCGCCGACGTCGACGAGCCGGGTGTCGGGCGTGCGCATCCCATAGGTCTTCGCCGCCTCGGCGAATCCGATCTTAGGCGTCGTCAGATCGATGACGGCCTGCGAGGGCGACGCGAACACGAAGTGCTGCCGCAGCTGGTCCTCGTGGGCGGCGATCGTGTGGATCTCGGTGTCGGAATTGGCGACGAGGACGAGGGTGCGTCCCCCGACGTGCTGCTTGAGCTCGTCTCCATGCTCGAGGAGGAACGCCACCGAGTCGGGAATGTCGGATCCGGACGGCTCGGTGACGATCGGGTGGATGATCTGCGAATCGCGAATCGACCCGAGAATCGCCCCGGTGACGACGATCGACGGAGTCCCGAACGCCTCGGCAAACGACCGGACGAACCCGTAGGTGCCGATGTGGGCGCCGAGGATGACGGGCACGAAATCGCACGGCCAGTCGTGCGGGATGGAATCGGGAATACTGGTCATCGCCGATGACGCCTTTCTCTCACGCGCACGCCAATCTGGATCGGCGTGCCGACGAAGCCGAACTCCTCGCGCAGGCGCCGCTCGATAAAGCGGCGGTACCCGGGATCGAGGAAACCGGTGGTGAACAGGACGAATCGCGGCGGGCACGTGCGCGCCTGCGTCGCGAAGAGGATCCTGGGCTGCTTGCCGCCGCGCACCGGGTGCGGGTTCGCGGCGACCAGCTGGCCGAGGAACGCGTTGAGCCGGCCGGTCGGCACGCGCGTGCGCCACCCCGCCAGGGTGTCGAGCAGCGGCTTCTCGATGCGGTTCGTGTGCCACGTCGTCTTGGCCGAAATGTTGATCCGCGGCGCCCACGAGATATGGGCGAGTTCACGGTCGTATTCGCGCGCGAGCTCGACCTGGCGGTCCTCGTCGACGAGATCCCACTTGTTGTTGACGATGACGATGCCACGGCCGGCCTCGACCGCCTGATTGACGATGCGCTGGTCCTGCTCGGACAGCGGCTGCGAGGCGTCAATCAGCACCATGGCGATGTCGGCCTCTTCGATCGCGTGCGCGGTCCGCAGCGACGCGTAGAAGTCGGCGCCGCGCGACTTCTGCATCCGCCGCCTGATGCCGGCCGTATCGACGAAGATCCACGGGGATCCGCCGATCATCACCGTCTCGTCGACGGGGTCGCGGGTTGTGCCCGCCGTCGGGTCGACGACGACGCGTTCCTCGCCCAACAGGGCGTTAAGCAGCGACGACTTGCCGACGTTCGGGCGCCCGACGAGGGCGACCCGGCCGGGCTGCGGACCGGGCTTGAGGTGCTCGTCGCGGACTTCGGGCAACACGGCGATGCAGGCGTCGAGCAGGTCGCCGGACCCGCGCCCGTGGAGGGCCGAGACGGGATACGGCTCGCCCAGCCCCAACGACCAGAGGGACGAGACTTCGGCCATCTGCGAGGCCGAGTCGACCTTGTTGGCCGCGAGGACGACGGGCTTGCCGGAGCGTTGAAGCATGCGAGCGACCTGGAGGTCGGTTTCGGTGGCTCCGACGACCGCGTCGACGACGAAGACGACGGCGTCGGCCTGATCGACCGAGAGCTCGGCCTGACGCGACACCGCCTGGTCGAGGCCCTCGACCTGCAGTTCCCACCCGCCTGTGTCGAGGAGGATGAACCGGTGGCCGGACCATTCCGCGGGGTAGCGCACGCGGTCGCGCGTGACGCCGGGCGTGTCCTGGACGACGGCCTGGCGCCGGCCCAACACGCGGTTGACGAGCGTCGATTTACCTACGTTGGGGCGCCCCACGACGGCGAGGACGGGCAGCGCCTGGCGAGGCTCGTCCTCCGCCTGGTCTGCGGGCGTGTCGAGCAGCAGGCGATCGTCGTCGCTGAGGTCGTAGTCCTCCAGCCCTGCTCGAAGGGCTTCAGCGCGTGCGGCGTCGTTATCGAGAGAAGTCACTGACCCAGTGTACAGGAGCCCTCACCGCGGCTACTGCGCTGACTCTGTCTGGTCCTGCCCGGCCTTCGCCAGGCGAATCCGCTCGTGAACCTTCTTGTAGACGAGCGTCGCCGGGGTGAACGCGTGGCCGAGCACCGGGAGGATCGGCTTGTGGAATTCGCCGACGTATTCGACCATGTGGGCGCCCCATGAGGACTTGAACTCATAGAGCCCGCCATGGCGTGCATCCTTTGCCGGATCCGTCTCGCCCGACACCCCGCCGAAGTCGAAGACGAACGGTTTGCCGTCAAAGTGTTCGGCCGCCTGCTGCATGCACCGGTAGATGAGGGCGTAGGGCGCGCGGTAGTTACGGTAGTCGTTCGTCGAGCCCCCGTAGAGGTACGTTGCACGGTCGCCCGTGTAGATGACGAGAGTGCACGCGAGCGGGAGCGGCTTGTCGTCGCGCGAGGCCAGATCCGCGCACTGCGCCTCGAGCCGCTCGATTCCTCGCTCGAGGTTCGCGACGCGCTTCGCCGCGGCCTCGTCATCGCTGTCGGCCGCGACCTTGCGTGCGGCCTCGAGATCCTCGCGTTGTTTGCTCAGGGACTTCTCGGCGTCGGCCCGGGCGGCCTCGATATCGAGATAGGCGACCTGGGCGGTCACCCGATCGCCAAAAGCGTTGAGCAGCGTGGCGAAGTACTCACGCTGGCGCATCGCGATACTCTGCCGATCGGCCATCTCGTCAATGACGTAAACGAAGTCGTCGAGGTGGTCGGCGTCGACCGTCCGGTAGATAAAGGGCCGCTTCGTCGCGCGACGGACGTGCTGCCGCATCTTCTTCGGCAGCTGCTGGTCGAGCTTGTCCGGCGCACCGCTCAGCTCGATCATCATCGCGGCTCGCGGCTGGATCTCGCGCATATCGGTGTAGAAGCCGGCGTGAGTGTAGTGGGCCAGACGGAGTGTCCTGTAGAGCTGTCGGGCGTTCGCGCGCAAAACGGGCGGATCGACGTGCATGACAAGGGCACGGTGGCGCCTGGCGACGCGCTCGGCCTCCGCATAGGTCAGCCGGTACCATTCCTCGGGAACATCGGCGGTCGTAAACACCGGTCCGCGCGCCGTGTAGGCCACGGTCAATGCCCGCCGATTCGCCAACCTGCGGAATAAGATCTGGCACGCCCCCACGAGCTCGCCGTCGGCGCGGATCCCGAACCGTTCGCTATCCCAGTTCTCGGCTTTCACCTGCGCCCACGCTGCCATTTGCAACAGTTCCGGCGTCGGTGACGCATCAACAATCCTGCCGAGCTGCGCCGGCGAACAGTGATAGTCGAACGTCAGTGTGGGCATGCGATGCTCCTTTTAATCCAGCTTCGAGTACGTCCGTGCCCAGGGAAGCGAGCCGTATCCCCGCTCGAGGCGACAATACCTGTTGGTGACCCCAGGCTGCGACGCCCCGAGTCTAGTCCATGGCGTCGACTAAAGCAGACCGCGCACGAGGTCGAGGACGGCATTGACCGTCTGCGACAGCGTCAGCTTGTCGCTGTCGATGAGGACGACCCCCTCGGCCGGCGTCGTGAAGTTGTTCACCGTCGAGTCGAGGGCGTCGCGCTGCGCCATCGTCCTGGCCGTCTCGTCGCCCGCCTCGGCGGCGCGGCGGCGCTCCCGCTCGGCAGCCGACGCCGTGAGAAGGATCCGCAGATCAGCGTTGGGGGCAACCACGGTCGTCGTGTCGCGTCCCTCGACGATCATGCCCTTGCCGGAGTCGCGAGCCGCCTGAATGTAGGCGCGCTGCTTGTCGATGAGGGCGGCGCGCACATCCGGGTGTGCTGCGACCTTCGACACGGCCGACGTCACCTCCGGGCCCCGAATGAGCCGCGTGACGTTCCGGTTATCGACAACGAAGAAAGGATTGTGTGGGGAAAGCCCCATCTCGAGCGGCAGCGCCTTCGCGGCCTCGGCCAGCGCATCGCGATCCTCGAGGTCAACACCCGTCTCGAGCAGCCACCACGTGAGGGCGCGATACATTGCGCCCGTATCCAGATAGTCGAGGTAGAGGTCGGCGCCGACCGTCCGCGACACGCTGGACTTACCGGAACCGGCAGGCCCGTCAATCGCGATGATCAATCCCCTGCCCATAACTTGTTCCCCCAACGGGGTCGACGACGTCGGCACAGTCACTCCCTTCTCGGTGTTACTGACATCACTATATCCGATATTTACAATCCGCCATCGAGAACGGTCCATCCAAGTCGCGCCAGTTCGATGCGGGCGTTTTCCGAGCGGGACGGATCGATCTGAAGGCGTGCGACACCGACGGGCGCGCCCGCCGAGTGCTCGAGCGAGAAGTCCTCGATGTTGACGTCGATTCGCCCCAGGTCGCCGAAAAGCCGCCCGAGTTCGCCGGGGCTGTCGGGGACGAGGACGCTGACTTCTGCGTACCGCCTGGGCGCGCCGCCGTGCTTGCCGGGAATCCGGTCGACGCCCTCGTTTCCCGCCTGGAGGACCCGGGTGACCTCGCCGACGAGGCCGGGGCTCAATGGGTTGCCTTTCGACTCGCGTAGCGAGGCGACCAGCGAGGCAAGGTCGGCCTGGAAATCCTCGAGGACGGCGGCGATCTCTTTCGAGTTGCCGGCGACGATCGACGCCCACAGCCGGGGATCCGAGTGGGCGATGCGCGTCATGTCACGCAGCCCCTGTCCCGCCAGGCTCAACGCGTGATCGGGCACGCCGGTGAGCCGCGACGCGAGAAGCGACGAGACGAGCTGCGGAACGTGAGAGACGCACGCAACGGCGGCGTCGTGGTCTTCGGCGCGATAGTCGAGCGGCATCGCCCCCACGTCGAGCGCCAGCGAGAGGACGTCGCGGCGGGCCCGCTCCCCCGACTTATCGACCGGCGCGATCACCCAGGGCCTGCGGCGGAAGAGGTCGGCGTCGGCCGCGGCCGCACCCGACCGTTCACGTCCCGCCATGGGATGCGAGCCGACGTAGCGCGTGCAGTCCGCGCCGTGCGCGGCCAGCTCCTCGGCGATAATCGACTTCACCGAGGCCACATCGGTGACCGTGGCATGGGGGAACCGCTCGAGCTGGTCCGCGACGACACTCGCCGTGACGTCGGGCGGCGCCGCGACGACGACGAGGGTCGGCGTCGGCGACGACTCGGTGCGAATGGCACCCGCCCCGACGTCGCGGGCCAGGGCCTCCGCGGCCGGAGAGGTGTCGCTCAGCTGGACGTCGACGCCCTCGGCGGAAAGCGCCAAGCCGATCGAGGCCCCCAGCAGCCCTGTCCCGACGATGAGGACCGGGCCTACAGTGTGGGCACTCATAGGCCCACCATGCTCATGAGGTCGACGAGCTCGTCGTCATCGAGCCTGCGCGACTCCCCCGGCGCGAGCCCCTGCAACGTGACCGGCCCGAGCTGAGTGCGGACGAGTCGGGTAACGGGGTGGCCGACAGCGTCACACATCCGCCGCACAATCCGGTTGCGGCCCGAGTGAAGGACGATCTCGATCAACGTGCGTCCGCCGAGCCGATCCTTGATCGTCACCCGGTCGGCCTGGGCGAGGCCGTCGTCCAGCTCGACGCCCTCGCGGAGCCGCTTGGCGTCGCCACCCCCGAATGTCCCACGCACCTGCGCAAGATAGGTCTTGGGGACCTCCCATTTCGGGTGCATGAGCCGGTTCGCCAGCTCGCCGTCGTTCGTCAGTAGGAGGAGACCCTCCGTCGCCTGGTCCAGCCGGCCGACGTGAAAGAGCCGCTGGGAGTAGCGCCTGGCGTAGGGCTCGAGGGCGGGGCGCCCCTGAGGATCCTCCATCGTCGAGACAACCCCTTCGGGCTTGTTGAGGACGACCGTCAGGTGGTCATCGGTGAGGAAAACGCGCCGCCCGTCAACGTGGACGACGGCGCTCGCCGGATCGATCCGGGTCCCCAGCTCATCGCGGACGACGCCGTCGACCTCGACGCGCCCGGCAGCGATCAATTCCTCACAGGCCCGCCTGGAGGCGACACCCGCGCGCGCGAGGACCTTCTGCAGCCGCTCGCCCTCCATCGGCGTCGACGGATTCGTCATGGCCGTCATCCTTCCATTTCCGCGTTGATGACATCGAGCTGGTCGCTCGGAGGCAAATACGGGGCCAAGGGCACGAGGTCATCGAGACTAGCCAACCCCATCTTCTCGAGGAACGTGTCGGTAGTCCGATAGGTGATCGCACCGCTGGGCAGCTGCCCGGCCTCGGCGATGAGGTCATGGTTGAGGAGAGTCCGAATGACCCCGTCGACACTGACGCCACGGACCGCACCGACCTGCGACCGGGTGACGGGCTGCTTATAGGCGATGATCGCCAGGGTCTCGAGGGCGGCCTGGGACAGCCTCGCCGGATGGCCGCCGATGACGAAACGACCCACCTGCGGCGCCCACTGGGGCGCCGAAAAGATCCGCCAGCCCGTCGCGATGCGACGCAGCTGAAATCCCCGCGTCCGCCCACCGGTCTTCCCCGCGTACTCGTCGGCCAGCGCAACCAGGCAGTCGTGGATGACCCCGGGCGTGACACCGACGGCGTCGGCCAGCTCACGTTCGTTCACCGCGCGGTCGGTCACCATGAGGATCGCTTCGATCCCCGACATGACGTCGGCGTCAGGCGTGCTCACGCGTTACCTCCTCGCTCATGAGGGACCAGTTCACCGGGCCCACATCGTCTCCTTTCGGAGTGTAAGTCACCGTCAGCGTCCCCAACGCCTCGTCCTGGCTAAACGTCACCATGCGGGCGCGGTAAAGCTCGAGGAGGGCGAGGAATCGCGAGATCACGACGGCCCGGCGTGGGGCGTCGGCGATGAGTTCGCTGAACGTCTGGACGCCGCGGTCGTGCAGCGTTTCGATGAGGACGTGGATCTGCCCGGCCACCGGCACCACCGGGTCGTGGAGGTGGGTGACTTCGACGTGGGGCTTCGCCCCCGAGAACGCCAGGGCCGCGATGCGGGCCAACTGGTCGGGCGTCGTCTCGATCGACAGCTCCGGGACGAGGGCCTTGAAGTGGTCCTCAAGTTCGACGCTGCGGGGAACAAGCCGCGATTCTCTCTCCCACGACGACTCGAGGGCCGCGGCGGCCTCCTTGAAGGCGCGGTACTGGAGGAGCCGGGCGAACAGGAGGTCGCGCGCCTCGAGATACTCGGCGTCCTCGGCCTCGATCTCGGCGTTAGGCAGCAGCCTCGTCGCCTTGATGTCGAGCAGCGTTGCCGCGATGACGAGGAATTCCGACGTCTGCGACAGGTCCGGGTAGCGGCGCATGTAGTCGAGGAACTCGTCGGTCACCTCGGCCAGGGCGATTTCCGTGATGTCGAGCCGTTTGCGGGTAATCAGCGACAGCAACAGGTCGAGCGGCCCCGAGAAATTCTCGAGTTCAAGCGAAAACTGGTCGAGGCGTCCCGGTTGGTTCTCAGGCGTCACCACGGGCGATGACCTCGCGCGCGAGCCGCCGGTAGGCCTCGGCGCCCGGGTGCGAGGGCGCATACGTCGTAATCGGTTCCGACGCGACCGAGGCGTCCGGGAATTTGATCGTCCGGCGGATCTGGGTGTCGTAGACAAGATCGCCGAACGTGTCGGTCAGACGATCAAGGACTTCGCGGGCGTGAACGGTCCGCTTGTCGACCATCGTCGCCAGGAAGCCGTCGATCTTCAGCTTGGGGTTGATGCGGTCGCGCACCCGCTCGATCGATTCGATGAGGAGGGCGACGCCGCGCAGCGCGAAGAACTCGGTCTCGACGGGAATCATCACGCCGTGCGCGGTTGAGAGGGCGTTGATCGTCAGCAGGCCCAGCGAGGGCTGGCAGTCGATGATGATGACGTCGTAGTCGTCGATCACGGGCCGCAGCACCCGGTCGAGGGCGTGTTCGCGGGCGACTTCGTTGACCAGCTGGATCTCGGCCGCCGACAGCATGATGTTGGCCGGCAGGAGGTCGAGGCCAGGCACCGAGGTCGGCACGATGACGTCGGCGGTCATGGGTTTCGCCGCGAGCAGGAGGTCGTAGACCGTCTGGTCGAGGTCGTTCGCATTGACCCCCAGCCCCACGGAGGCGGCGCCTTGGGGGTCGAAGTCGACGAGGAGGACGCGGCGGCCGTATTCCGCCAGGGCCGCGGCCAGGTTAACCGAGGTTGTCGTCTTGCCGACGCCGCCCTTTTGGTTGCACATGGCGATGACGCGCGCAGGACCGTGCTGAGTCAGGGCTTCGGGTACCGGAAAATCCGGGTCGTTACCGCCGGTTGGCGGCACGGGAATCAGTCCAGGCTGCACGGTGTTCACACGTCTACGTTATTACATGGGGCGGACTCTGGCAGAGTCCGCATCGTTTTCGGCCTCATTCGCCCGCGGATGGGTCGTCGCGTACACCTCGCGGAGCATTTGTGCCGTCACTTGCGTATAGATCTGTGTCGTGACGACCGAGGCGTGTCCGAGCAGCTCCTGGACGACCCGGACGTCGGCGCCGCCTTCCAACATGTGGGTGGCGAACGAGTGCCGCAGGGTGTGGGGCGACACCGGGCGCGAGATGTCGGCCGCCTGGGCGGCCTGCTTGAGGATGCCCCAGGCCGACTGGCGCGACAGCGGACGCCCGAGCGAGTTGAGGAACAGGGCCGAGCAGCCGCTTCCCTTAGCCGCGAACGCCGGCCGCACCCGCACAAGGTAACGTTCGATCGCGTCGCACGCGTACGTCCCCAGCGGGACGATCCGTTCCTTCCGGCCTTTACCCAAGACCCTGACGACAGGCCGCTCGGCCCGGCAGTCGACATCGTCGACGTCCAGCGAGATCGCCTCGGAAATACGCATGCCCGTGCCGTAGAGCAGCTCGAGGAGCGCATGGTTGCGGATGTCGTGGGGCTTATCGCCGCCCGTCGCGTCGAGCAGGCGGTTGACCTCGTCGACGCTCAGGGCCTGCGGTAGCCGTTTGTCGAGCTTGGGCCGGGCGACCCGCGCCGCCGGGTTGTCGGAGGCGAGTCCCTCGGCGACGCAGAAACCGTGGAACGACCTGAGGGACGACAGCATCCGGGCCGCCGACGAGGCTTTGAGGGCGTGGCGCCCGTCCTCTCCCCCACGGCACGCCGCCAGGTAGGCTTCGACGACGCCTGCATCGATCTGGTTGAGGGAGTCGATCCCCTGGACCTTGAGGTAGTCGCAGTATCGATCGAGGTCTCGGCCATAAGCGGCACGAGTGTGCGCGGAGGCTTGAAGCTCGAGTGCAACATAATCAAGAAATCGTTGCACGGCCTGCTCAATCGGATTCACATGCACAATTGTAGGCCCCAGACAAAGAGTTGGCGATGATGGCAACGCGCAGCAACCGGGGTTGCGCTGCGGATTCCGCCGATAGAATCGACCTATCAACCGAAGGAAACGACACGAATCTCACGGTCGCAGAAAAGAGGAATACCGCATGTCGCTAGAGTGGAACGCACTTGATGACCGAGCCGTCACGATGGCCAAGGTTTTGGCCGCTGACGCCGTCGAACAGGCAGGGTCCGGACACCCGGGCACGCCGATCTCACTGGCTGCCGCAGCCTACCTTCTTTACCAACGTCACCTTCGCTTCGATCCCACGGACGACCAGTGGATCGGGCGCGACAAGTTCGTCCTCTCGGCCGGGCACGCCTCGCTCCTCCAGTACATCCAGCTGTACTACGCGGGTGTCGGCCTCGAGATCGACGACCTCAAGCAGTTCCGCACGTACGGGTCGAAGACGCCGGGCCACCCCGAATACCGCTGGTGCAAGGGCGTCGAGGTGACGACGGGGCCGCTCGGCTCCGGCCTCGCCACCGCCGTCGGTTTCGCCATGGCGGCCCGCCGTGCACGCGGCCTGTTCGATCCCAAGGCGACGGGCGACTCGCCGTTTGACCACTACGTCTACACGATCGCCGGCGATGGCTGCCTCCAGGAGGGCATCTCGTCCGAGGCCTGCTCGCTCGCCGGCACGCAGGAGCTGGGCAACCTCATCCTCATCTGGGACGACAATCACATTTCGATCGAGGACGACACGTCGGTGTCGTTTAACGAGGACGTCCTCGCCCGCTTCGCCGCGTACGGCTGGCACACCCAGCGCGTCGACTGGCTGGCCGACGACGGCAGCTACACCGAGGACGTCAACGCCCTCGACGCGGCGATCGAGGCCGCGAAGGCCGAGACCGGCAAGCCGTCGATCATCGCCCTGCGGACGATCATCGGCTGGCCCTCGCCGACGAAGCAGAACACCGGGACGATCCACGGCGCGAAGCTTGGCGGGGACGAGCTGGCCGCGCTGAAAGAGAAGCTCGGCTACGATCCCGAGGTCATGTTCGCCGTCGACGAGGAGGCCCTGGCCCACGCACGCGAAAACGCGGCGAACCGCGGCAAGGAGGCCCGTTCGGCCTGGCAGCAGCAGTTTGACGCGTGGAAGCAGGCGAATCCGGAGGAGGCGCAGCGGCTCGACCGCCTCTCGCAACACAAGCTGCCGGAGAACTACCGCGACGCGCTCCCCCAGTTCGAGGCCGGCAAAGCCCTGGCGACCCGCGCCGCGTCGGGCCAGGTCCTCAACGCCCTCGCCGCGACCGTCCCCGAGCTGTGGGGCGGCTCCGCCGACCTCGCCGGGTCGAACAACACGGCCCTCAAGGGGTACCCGTCGTTCATTCCGGCCGACCACCAGACGGCGATGTGGAAGGGCAACCCCTACGGTCGTAACCTCCACTTCGGCGTCCGCGAGCACGGCATGGCCGCCATCATGAACGGCATCGCCCTCGACGGCTTCACCCGCCTCTACGGCGGCACGTTCTTCGTGTTCTCCGACTACATGCGCGGCGCGGTCCGCCTGGCCGCCCTCATGAACCTGCCCGTCACCTACGTGTGGACGCACGACTCGATCGGTGTCGGCGAGGACGGGCCAACGCACCAGCCGATCGAGCACCTCGCGGCCTACCGTGCCATCCCGAACCTCTCGATTCTCCGTCCCGCCGACGCCGCCGAAACGGCCGAGGCGTGGGCCCAGATCCTCGAGCGTAGCGACGAGGGCCCAGTCGGCCTCATCCTCACCCGCCAGGCGCTGCCGAACCCCGAGCGTGGCGTCGGCGCCCTCGCGCCCGCCTCTGGCGTAGCGCGCGGCGCCTACGTCCTCTCTGAGGCCAAGGGCGACGTCGACGTCATCCTCATGGGGTCGGGCTCCGAGGTCCAGTACGCCCTCGAGGCGCAGAAGCAGCTTGAGGCCGAAGGCATCGGTGCGCGCGTCGTGTCCGTTCCGTGCATGGAGTGGTTCGACGCTCAGGACCAGTCCTACCGCGACGAGGTCCTGCCGCCCGAGGTGTCGGCGCGTGTGTCGATCGAGGCCGGCATCGCCATGCCGTGGCTCAAGTACATCGGCACGACCGGCGAGGCCCTCTCGATCGAATCGTTCGGCGAGGTCGGCTCGGCGAACCAGCTCTTCGAGCACTTCGGCCTCACCGCCGACGCCGTGACGGCCGCCGCCAAGCGCCAGCTGGGCAAGTAATCGACCCGTGGGGGGCGGGTCGTCCCCGCCCCCCACGGCATAAGCGAAGGCCGGGATCTTTGGGATCCCGGCCTTTCCTGTGAGCTCGTCTGGCTAGCTCGAGAAGCGCATGAGCACGCCGAGCACGATAACGACGATGATCCACACGAGGGCGATGCCGATCGTGATGCGGTTGAGGTTACGCTCCGCGACGCCGGACGAGCCCGCCGTCGAGGTGAAACCGCCGCCAAACATATCGGAGAGGCCGCCACCCTTGCCCTTGTGCATGAGGACCGTGAGGATGAGGAAAATGCTGGAGATCACGAGGATCACCTCGCACACGATGGTGACGATATGGATGGCGTTCACTATTCACCTCAACTCAGCTGTTGGCACAAACATAACTGACGATACAACACGCGGGCCCCACAAGGCACATTGCCTGGCGGGGCCCGCGTGAGATTTCACTTACGCCTGGGCGAAGCGAGCAATCTTCGAAAACTCGTCGGCCTTCAGCGACGCGCCGCCCACGAGGGCGCCGTCGACGTCGGCCTGAGCCATGATGTCCTTGACGTTGCCGGACTTCACCGAGCCGCCGTAGAGGATGCGGATCGAGTCGGCCGCCTCTGCCGAGTAGAGCTCGGCGAGCGTCTCGCGGATGGCGTGGCAGACTTCCTGCGCGTCATCGGGGGTCGCGACCTCGCCCGTGCCGATGGCCCAGATGGGCTCGTAGGCGACGACGGTCTTGACGGCGTCCTCCGCCGAGATGCCGGCGAACGCACCCTTGATCTGCGAAACGACGTGGTCGACGTGCTTGCCCGCCTTGCGGACGTCGAGGCCCTCGCCACAGCAGATGATCGGGGTCATGCCGGCGGCCAGGGTGACCTGAGCCTTCTGGCCGACCAGCTCGTCCGACTCGTTGTGGTACTCGCGGCGCTCGGAGTGGCCCACGACGACGTACGAGCAGCCGAGCTTCGTCAGCATGGCGGCCGAGACCTCGCCCGTGTAGGCGCCGTTCTCGTGAACCGAGATGTCCTGCGCGCCGTACTTGATCGCCATGTCGTCGCCCTCGATGAGGGTCTGGACGGAACGGATGTCCGTGAACGGCGGGATGACGACGACGTCAGCCGAAGCCGGGTCGAACTTGTGATCCTTGAGGTCGAGGTCGAGCTCCTGAACCAGGCGGATGGCCTCGAGGTGATCGAGGTTCATCTTCCAGTTGCCGGCCATCAGAGGTGTGCGTGCCATGAATCAGTCCTCCAGAACTGCGATACCGGGCAGCGTCTTGCCCTCGAGGAGTTCGAGGGAGGCGCCACCGCCAGTGGAAATGTGAGAGAAAGTCGACTCGTCGAAGCCCAGCTGACGGACCGCGGCAGCGGAGTCGCCACCGCCGATGACCGAGAAGCAGTCGGATTCCGACAGGGCCTGCGCGACGGCCTTGGTGCCCGCCGCGAAGGCTTCCATTTCGAAGACGCCCATGGGGCCGTTCCAGGCAACCGTCTTGGCCGTCGCAATCTTGTCGGCAAACAGCTTCGCGGTCTTCGGGCCGATGTCGAGGCCCATCTGGTCGTCCGGGATCGCGTCCACGTCGACGGTCGTCGCCGGCGCATCCGCCTTGAACTCGGGGGCCACGACGGTGTCGACGGGGAGCAGCAGCTCGACGCCCTTCTCCTTGGCCGTCGCCAGGTAGCCCTTGACCGTGTCGATCTGGTCCTTTTCGAGCAGCGACTTGCCGACCGAGTAGCCCTGAGCGGCGAGGAACGTGTAGGCCATGCCGCCACCGATCATGAGGAAGTCGGCCTTCTCGAGGAGGTTCTTGATGACCCCGAGCTTGTCCGAGACCTTCGACCCGCCGAGGACGACGCCGTAGGGGCGCTCCGGGTTGTCGGTCGCGCGACGCAGCGACTCGATCTCCTTGACGACGAGCTCGCCGGCCGCGCTGGGCAGGAGCTTCGCCACGTCGTAAACCGACGCCTGCTTGCGGTGGACGACACCGAAGCCGTCGGACACGAAGACGTCGCCAAGCTTGGCGTATTCAGCCGCCAGCTCCTCGCGCTCCGCATCGACCTTCGAGTTTTCGCGAGCGTCGAAGCGGACGTTCTCGAGCAGGACGATCTGGCCGTCCTCGAGGGCGTCGACCGCAGCGTGGGCCTTCTCGCCGACGACGTCGCCGGCCAGCGTGACGGGGGCGTCGATGAGCTCGCCCAGGCGCTTGGCGACCGGGGCCAGCGAGAACTCGGGCTTAACCTCGCCCTTGGGGCGGCCCAGGTGGGCCATGATAACGACCTTCGCGCCGGCCTTGACCAGGCGGGTGAGGGTCGGCAACGCCGCCTTGATACGGCCGTCGTCGGTGATCTGGCCGTCCTTCAGGGGAACGTTGAAGTCGGAACGAACGAGCACGCGCTTGCCGTGCAGGTCGCCGAGCGTATCAATTGTGCGCATGATTCTCCTTTTACCTGTAAACGTGGGTCGCTAGGCGTGATAGCGCGGACGCCCGTGCACCCTGAGTGAGATGCACGGGCGTCCGTCACCTAATCGGATTGAAGCAATCCTTGCGCTGCCTTAGAGGCGCTCGCCAACGTACTCGGTCAGCGACACGAGCTGGTTCGAGTAGCCCCACTCGTTGTCGTACCACGAGACAACCTTGACCTGGTTGCCGATGACCTTGGTGAGGCCCGAGTCGAAGATCGACGGGTGAGCGTCGGTCACGATGTCGGTCGAGACGATCGGATCCTCGGTGTAGGCGAGGATGCCGGCGAGGTCGCCCTCTTCCGAGGCCTTCTTGACAGCCGCGTTGACCTCGTCCACCGTGACCTCCTTGGGGGCGGTGAAGGTGAGGTCGGTCATCGAGCCGGTGATCACCGGGACGCGGACGGCGTAGCCGTCCAGCTTGCCCTTGAGCTCGGGCAGAACGAGGGCCACGGCGCGGGCAGCGCCCGTGGTCGTGGGAACCATGTTCTGCGCGGCCGCACGCGCACGGCGGAGGTCCTTGTGAGGAGCATCCTGGATGCGCTGGTCGCCGGTGTAGGCGTGGATCGTCGTCATGAGGCCGCGCTCGATGCCGATCGAGTCGTTCAGCGCCTTGGCCAGCGGGGCGAGGCAGTTGGTCGTGCACGACGCGTTCGAGATGACGTTGTGCTTGGCCGGGTCGTAGTCCTTGTGGTTCACGCCGACAACGAACGTGGCGTCCTCGTTCTTGGCCGGAGCCGAGATGATGACCTTCTTAGCGCCACCGTCGAGGTGGGCCTTGGCCTTCGTCGCGTCCGTGAAGAAGCCGGTCGACTCGATAACGATGTCAGCCTTGACGTCCGACCAGGGAAGCTTGGCGGGATCCTTCTCGGCGAAGACGGTGATCTTCTTGCCGTTAACGGTGAGGGACTCCTCGTCGTAGGAGACCTCGCCGTCGAGGCGACCGAGGATCGAGTCGTACTTCAGCAGGTGGGCCAGCGTCTTGTTGTCGGTCAGGTCGTTAACCGCCACGACCTCAAAGTCAGCGCCACGCTCGAGGGCGGCGCGGAAGAAGTTGCGGCCGATGCGGCCAAAGCCATTAATACCAACGCGGATGGTCACTATGTCCTCCTGACAACTGCACGGGGCAGTATCTGTCGAGTTCACAATCGAGGGAGTGGACCTTGGTCCACTCCTGGCGTTCACTTTCGTCACGCCAGCAGTTACTAATCTACACGGTTTTGGCGATTCAGACCGGGTCAATAGTCCGTCTAGAGGGTCGACGTTCTCCCCGTGCGCCTAGGCATTTCGTGGACAAACGACCATTTCGCGCATAGCGAATATCAGTGGGCCTCGACATCGTCGGGCAACGCCGCTTGGGTGTCGGGGACACCAAGCTCGCGCGCCCGTTTATCGGCCATGGCCAACAGCCTGCGAATTCGTCCGGCGACCGCGTCTTTCGTCAGCGGCGGATCAGCGAGTTTGCCCAATTCCTCGAGCGACGCGTCGCGATGGGCCAACCGCAGCCGGCCAGCCGTCACCAGGTGGTCCGGGACCTCGTCGCCCAAAATGTCGAAGGCCCGCTGGACGCGCGCCGCGGCGGCGACAGCCGCCCGCGCCGAGCGGCGCAGGTTCGCGTCGTCGAAGTTGGCCAACCGGTTGACCGACCCGCGTGCCTCGCGCTTTTCCTGCTGCGCCCGCCACGTCGCCAGGGTGTTTTGGGCGCCGAGCAGTTCGATGAGGCGGGCGATCGCCTCGGTCTCGCGGATGACGACGCGGTCGGCGCCGCGGACCTCACGCGATTTCGCCGTGACGCCCAGCCGGCGGGCGGCGCCCACGAGAGCCAGCGTGGCCTCGGACCCCGGGCACGTGATCTCGAGGGACGACGACCGTCCCGGTTCGGTCAGCGATCCGCGGGCAAGGAAGGCGCCGCGCCACGCGGCCAGCGCCTCGCCCTTCGTCCCGCTGACGATCGCCGGGGGCAGGCCGCGCACGGGGCGGCGGTGGCGGTCAAGCAGGCCGGTGAGGTGCGCCAGCTGCTCGGCGCCCTCGATAACCCGGATGATGTAGCGGTCGTGCCGGTGGAGGCTCCCCGCCTTTACCATGACGACCGAGGGTTCGACGGAGTAGAGGGTCCGCAGATACGAGAGGAGCCGAGTGACCGCATCGAGCGAATCGAGTTCCGCCTCGATGATGAGGCCGTTCTTGACGAGCGTCAGTCCTCCGGCGAACCGAAGAGTGGTCGCGACCTCGGCCTTTTGCTCGTTAAGCTGGGACACCGCGACGCGGGCGAGCTCGCTCTTCATGTCGAGCGTCAGCGACATGCGTCCTCCTTCGAAGGTAATCCGTGACGCGTTTGATTGTAGCGGCCCTAGCCGTCCAGCTCGCTGGTCCCCACGTCTCCGAGGAAGCCCTCGAGGGCGTCGCGCAACGCCGCCGCCAACCGCAGCGGATCGTGGCGCGAGGACCCGTCGCCCGCGCGCACCTGCCGCATGAGCACCTGGGCGCCCGCCTCTTTAGCGGCCCGATCGAGGTCGTCGTCATCGTCGATCACCGAGGGGTCGGCGATGACGACGTCGAACCGCATGTCGGGCGCGTAGGCCCGAATCGTCCGCATGTGGTCGCTGATCGACAGGCCCTCGGTCTCCTTTTGGGCCTCGAGGTTCATGACGAGGATCCGCCGCGCTTTGGTCTCGCGCAGCGCCTGCGCCAGCGGGGCGACGAGAAGGTGCGGGATGACCGACGTGTACCACGAACCCGGACCCAAGACGACGGCGTCGGCGTCGCGGACGGCCTCGATGACCTCGTCGTAGACCGGCGGGTCGTCGGGAATGAGCCGCACGTCGCCGACGGTTCCGCGGGCCGTCGCCACCCGCGACTGGCCGTGGATGCGCGACGAGTGGCCGTCGTTGACAATCGTCGCCTCGATGTCCATGGGGACGGCCGCCATCGGGAGGACGCGCCCGTGGCACCCCAGCAGGCGCGCCACCCAGTCGAGGCCGTCGATCGAGTCGCCCAGCAGGTCCCACATCGTGACGATGAGGAGGTTCCCCAGGGCGTGCCCGTCAAGGTCGCCCTCGGACTTGAATCGGTGCTGCATGGCGTCGCGCCAGGTGAGGCCCCATTCCGAGTCGTCGCAGAGCGCCGACAGTGCCATCCGCAGGTCGCCCGGCGGAAGGACGCCCAGCTCGTCGCGCAGCCGCCCCGACGAGCCCCCGTCGTCAGCCACAGTGACGACGGCGGTGAGCTGCCGGGTCACGTGGCGCAGCGCGCGCAGCGTGGCGGACAGCCCGTGTCCCCCGCCGAGTGCGACGATCTTGGGGCCGGCGTATCCGCGCGTCACCCAGCCCGCCGAATCAATGAGGGTGTCCATTTATTCCTTCCCCATGTCGCGGTGGAGCGTCCGCACGGCCAGGCCCTGGTCGCGCAGTTTCTGGGCGATGTATTCGGCCATGGCGACCGACCGGTGGCGCCCACCGGTGCAGCCGACGGCGATGGTGATGAACGGTTTGAGTTCGCGAACGAACCCGCCGAGGATCGGCGTCAGCAGTTTGACGTAGGCATCGCCGAATTCCTTGGCGCCGGGTTGGGCGAGGACGTAGTCGGCGACCGGCGCATCGAGGCCGGTAAGGTGACGCAGCTCGGCCACCCAGTAGGGGTTGGCGAGGTAGCGCATGTCGGCCACCCAGTCGGCGTCCAACGGGATGCCGTGCTTGAACCCGAATGACATGACGGTAAGCCGGGCCTGTTCGTCGGCCTCGCCGGCGACGACGTCACGCATGTGGCGGGCGAGGTCGTGGACGTTCATGTGGGTCGTGTCGATGAGGACGTCGGCGCGCTGGCGCACGGGCTCGAGGATCCGGCGTTCCTTCTCGATCCCCGAGAGGATCCGGCCTCCCGCCTGCATGGGGTGGGGCCGCCGATTCGACTCGTAGCGGCGGACAAGGACGTCGTCCTCGCAGTCGAGGAACACGATGCGGTAGTTGACGTTGCGCACCTGGAGCTCGTCGAGGACGGTCACGAGGCGGTCGAAGAACTCGCCCGAGCGGACGTCGACGACAGCCGTCAGACGGTGGACGCCGCCGCCGTCGGGCGTCATGAGGTCGGCAAACGGGATGAGCATGTGGGGCGGGAGGTTGTCGACGACGTACCAGTCGAGATCCTCGAGCGCCTGGGCCGCGCGCGAGCGTCCGGCCCCGGACATGCCGGTGATGATGAGGAGTTCGGGCTGATTGGGCTCGGGCAGCGTGCCATCGGCGTCGAGCTGGGGCACGCCCTCGGGGACGGTGGGCGGAGAGGATACGAAGGGTGTCTCGTCGTTCGTCATGCTCCTACTGTGTCATCTTCGCGCCGGTTTCACCCGCCGTTTTAGCCTCGGGATGAAAGTAGGCAAAAATCGTGGCACCCAGCGTGTCCCCGATCCCCGCGACGGCGGCGATCTGGTCCTCAGGCGCCGACTTGAGTGCCGCGACCGACCCGAAGGCGCGCAGGAGCGCCTGCTGGCGTTTCGGCCCCACGCCGGGGATCGCGTCGAGCACCGACCGGGTCATCGCTTTGCCCCGCTTCTTGCGGTGCGCGGTGATGGCGAAGCGGTGGGACTCGTCGCGCACGTGTTGGAGCAGGTAGAGGCCCGCCGACGTGCGGGGCAGGATGACGGGAAACTCGTCGCCGGGGATCCACACCTCTTCCAGGCGCTTCGCCAGGCCGACGAGAGCGACGTCGATCCCCAAAGAGTCAAGCGTCGCGCGGGCCGCGTTGACCTGGGGCACGCCACCGTCGACGACGACGAGGTCGGGGCGATACGAGAAACGCCGCGGCTTGCCCGTCTGTTCATCGAGCGGCCCGGACGCGAGGGCGACGCCGTCCTCGTCGATCCCCTGCTCCCCCGCCTCCTCGGCGAGGAGCCGCCGGAAACGGCGGGTGAGCACCTCCGCCATGGCCTCGGTGTCGTCGCGTGCGCCCTCGCCGGCCTCGCCGCGGATCGTGAAGTGGCGGTAGTCGGCCTTGCGGGGCGCGCCGTCTTCGAAGACGACCATCGAGGCCACCTGGTTCGTCCCCTGGGTGTGGGAGATGTCGTAACACTCGATCCGCAGGGGCGCGGAGTCGAGGTCGAGGTAGTCGCGCAGCTCCTCCAGAGCGATCGAACGCTGGGTGAGGTCGCCGCTGCGCCGGGACTTGTGGACGCGCAGCGCCTCGGCCGCGTTGGCCTGGACGGTCTCCATGAGGGCGCGCTTGTCGCCCCGGCGGGGCTGACGGATCCGCACGGCGGCGCCGCGCAGCCCGCTCAGCCACTCCTCCAGCGTTGCCTGATGCTCGGGGAGGTCCGACACAAGGACGTCGCGGGGAACCTCCGACGTCGACGTGTGGGCGACGTCGTCGACGCTGGTTGCCGCCTCGCGGTCGGTGGGGCGCCCTCGCAGCGGCTTCTCGGCTGGGGTCAGCGACCCGTAAACCTGCTCGAGGAGGCGCTCCATGAGTGCGGCGCGTCCCGAGTCGTCGACGCGTTCGACCACCCAGCCGCGTACACCGCGAATCCGGCCGCCGCGGACGTGGAACACGGCGACCGCCGCCTCCAATTCGTCGTCGGCCAGGGCAAACACGTCGGCATCGGTGCCGTCGTCGAAGACCACGGCGTTCTTCTCCAACACCCGCTGAAGGGCCTGGAGGTCGTCACGCAGCTTCGCCGCCCGTTCGAAGTCGAGCGCCGCGGAGGCCTCTTTCATCTCGGCCTCGAGCTCGCGGACGAACGGGCCTGTCTTGCCGGCGAGGAAGTCGGCGACGTGCTCGGCGAGTTCGCGGTGGGCCTCGGGGGTGATCCGCCCGACGCACGGGGCCGAACACTTGTCGATGTAGCCGAGCAGGCAGGGCCGCCCCTGCGCCTTCGCGCGGGCGAAGGCCCCGGCCGTGCACGTGCGGATCGGGAAGACCCGCAACAGTTGATCCATCGTGTCCCGGATCGCCCACACCTGGGTGTAGGGGCCAAAATACTTCGTGCCCTTGCGTTTGCGTTCGCGGGTGATGTGCATCCGCGGATAGGTCTCGCCCATGGTGATCGCCAGGTAGGGATAGGACTTGTCGTCGCGGTACATGACGTTGAACCGCGGCTGGAACTCCTTGATCCACGCGTATTCCAGCGAGAGCGCCTCGATTTCGCTGCCGACGATCACCCATTTGACGGCGCACGCCGTTTGGACCATCTGCTGCGTCCGCGGATGAAGCACCGAGAGGTCCTGAAAGTAATTCGACAGGCGTTGCCTGAGGTTCTTGGCCTTACCGACGTAAATGACTTGGCCGTGGGCGTCGAGAAAACGGTAGACCCCCGGATTTGTGGGGATCTCGCCCGGACGCGGACGGTAGGTAGACGGATCGGCCATGGCCTTAAGGGTAGCGAAGCGCCCTGGTGTTCGCCGACTACGCTAGGCGGGCAGGTGGGCGAACGACACGCCGGCGTCGAGCCAGCGCGGGATCAGCTGGGAGTATCCCTCGAAGGTTTGCCCGGCCGGCTGGTTCATGTGCGAGATGACGATGTCGCCCGCGCGTGCTTTTCCGGCCTCGGTGACGACCTGCGACGCCGTGTAGGTCGCGCCGGCGTCGCCGTTGATGGCAAAGCCCACCGGGGTCTCGCCGAACTCGCGGCAGCAGGCGACGCCGACGTCGTCGTAGTGCGCTGTCCCCGCGCGGAACAGCCGGGGCGCCTTGCCGAGTTCGGACGCCATGTAGGCGTGGTTGTCGGCGATCTCGTGGCACGCTTCCGACACGTTAGCGGTCCCGGGGATGCCGTAGGCCGCCCTCCCCGTCACGCTGATTGGGCAGTGGCGCGACCCGTGATTGCCCAGCTCGAACAGGGGGTTGGCGGCCAGCTCCTTCGCGTACGACGTGTTCGCTTTGATCCAGCGCATGTTGAGGAACAGCGTGGCCTTGACGCCGCGGGACGTGAGGAGGTCGATCAACTGGCGGTCGATCCCCGACCCGCCGGGGCCGCCGCACGCGTCAAAGGTCAGGGTGATGGCGTCGGCGCTGCCCCGCGTGAGGATGCCGGACAGGTCCATCCCCCACGCCGTGGGCCGGCGGCCGTTCATCCGGGCGATGACCGCATCGACGTCGGCGGTCGCCGGCTGCGACGTCGGCGACGGGGACAGTCGGCTGGCCGTCGCGCTCGGCAGCGACGCCGTTCCTTTCGCCGTGACCCGGGGCCCGGCGTCCTTTGTGCCCCGGCGGGCGGCGGGGCTACAGCCGACGAGAACGAGGCCCGCGGCGAGGAGGAACGCGCGGCGACCCGGCTTCGAGCCCATGTCCTTATCGCTCATCGTCCAACAGGTGGTCGATGTGGTCGAGGACGTTCGTCACCAGGGCCTCGATGTGGCGGTCCGGCAGCGAGTAGTAGATCGTCGTCCCCTCGCGACGCGTCGACACGAGACGGCCCGCGCGCAGTTTCGCCAGATGCTGCGACACCGACGGCGACGGACGGCCGAGGGCCTCGGCGATGGCCGAGACCGACATCTCGCCGTGGGCGATCATCGCGAGGATGGCCAGCCGCGTCCGATCGGCCAGCAGCCGAAGGATTTCCACGGACATCGCCAGCGTCTCGTCGTCGGGAATCTGAGAGTGAGTATCAGACATGACCCCATTGTTGCACGCGGACGACGCCCTCAGAACAGCTGGTCCTGGCCCTCGACCGGCACGTCCTCGGGCGTTCCCCGGTGACACGCCTCGAGGTCGAGGAGGGCCCGTTTTACCTCGGGGCCGGCGATATAGCCGCCCAACCCGCCGTTCGCGGCGACGACGCGGTGGCAGGGAACGACGATGCTCAAAGGGTTCATGCCGACGGCCTGCCCGACGGCGCGGGCCATGTGGCGGTTGCCCAACGACGCTGCCAACTGGCCATACGTCGCCGTCGCCCCATAGGGGATCTGGGCGATGCGCACCCACACCCGTTGACAGAAGTCATTTCCTTCGGCCCGCAGCGGAATCGAGAATTCCTGGCGGGTACCCGCCATGTACTCGCGGATCTGAAGGGCGGCGGGCTCGAGCACCGGGTCCGTCGGATGGGCCCAAATCCCCATGTCCTCGGGGAATGTGCGCGACGACAGGAAGTAGCACCCCTCGAGATAGCGACCCCGTGCGATAAGAAACACGGAGCCGAGCGGCGTCACCGTGATAAAACGACGTCGAGGCAACAGGTCGATCGGGTGCATACTTTTATTATCAACGATTTGTCGGCTCCGGCACGATAATCCCGTCTGCCTGCGTGTTCGGACTCACGCGGGTAGGCTCCACTACCGTAAGTCCTGCCAGTGAAGGAGAGGTCCGTGCTCCGCAACACTCACCGTAACGAGTCCTTGCTCGTCTCGCCCACCGTGGTCCACGCGATTATGCGTCGCGCGAAGTATTTCCCCACGGAAATCGCCGTCGAACGGCCGGCCCAGTTGGGTCACGCCTGGGTGAAAACGACAGCGAAAGAGCTGGCCGACGACATCATCAACGTCGGGCGCGGATTCACGGCGATGGGGCTCGCCCCGCGCGACACCGTGGCGATCCTCGCGGCGACCTCGTACGAGTGGATGCTCATCGACCTGGGGGCGCAGGCGGCGGGACTCATCGTCGTCCCCATTTACGAGACCGATTCCGACAGCCAGATTCACCACATCCTCTCGGATTCGGCCGTGCGGGTGGCGATTACGGACACGACGCTGCAGGCGCGGCGCATTACCAGCCAGGCCTGCGACGACCCCAACTTCACCCAGGCCCTCGCGCTCGCCGACGGCGCGCTCGAGCACCTGCTGGAGATCGGGGCGTCCGTTCCCCCGCAGGTAGTCCTCGATCGGCTGGACGACATCGACCCGGCCGAACCGATGTCGATCGTCTACACGTCCGGCACGACGGGTATTCCCAAGGGCGTCGAGATCACGCCAAACTCGATGATGCACATGCTCGAGGCCGTCCGCGAGCCCTGGGGACCCCTCATCTACGACCGGTCGACCGCCCGCGTCCTCCTCTTCCTCCCCGTCGCCCACGTCCTCGCGCGTTTCATCAGCTACCAGATGCTCGTCGGCCACGGCGTCGCCGGCTATACGCGCTCGGCGAAGACCCTGCTCAACGACCTTGCGACGTTCAAGCCCTACGCCCTCCTCGTCGTTCCGCGCGTCCTCGAGAAGATCTTTAACGTGGCGGACACGCAGGCCGGTTCCTCGAAACTCACGCTGCGGGTGTTCCGTTGGGCGGTTCGCGTCGGCGAAGAGTGGGCCCGCGCCAGCGAAACGCCCGAGGGCCCGACCCGGAAGCAGAAGCGCAACATCCAAATCGCCAGGATGCTCGTCTTCAACAAGGTGCGCAAGATGCTGGGCGGCAACCTCGTCAACATGACGTGCGGCGGCGCTCCCCTGTCGCCGCGGGTCGGCTACTTCTTCACGGCGATGGGCGTCGAGGTCACTCAGGGTTATGGCTCCACCGAATGCACGGGCCCCCTGACGATGGCCCGGCGCGACAACAACATCATGGGCTCCGTCGGCGAGCCGCTGGCCTGCAACGAGGTGAAGATTGCCGAGGACGGCGAGCTGCTGGCCCGCGGCGCCTCGATCATGCGGGGCTACCACAACGATCCCGAGGCGACTGCCGCCGCCTTCACCGAGGACGGCTGGTACAAGACCGGCGACCTCGGGTCGATCGACGATCACGGCCGCGTGTGGGTGACGGGCCGCAAGCGCGAAATCATCGTCACCGCCGGTGGCAAGAACGTCACGCCCGCCCCGCTTGAGGAATCCCTCAAGGCATATCCGCTGATCTCGCAGGTCATGGTCGTCGGCGACAATCGTCCGTTCGTCGGCGCCCTCGTCACGCTCGACCGCGACATGCTGCCGGCGTGGCTGAAGAACCACGGCCTACCCCCGATGGATGTCACGCGCGCCGCGCGCAACCCCAAGGTCCTCGCGGCGCTCGACCGGGCAGTCGAGCGGACGAACGAGTCGGTCTCGCGCGCCGAGTCGATCCGCAAGATCCGTGTTCTCTCGTCCGACTTCACCGAGGACAACGGGCTGCTCACGCCGTCGCAGAAGATCAAGCGACCGCTGATCACCGAACGCTTCGCGGCCGAGATCGACGAGATCTACTCGGAGCCGACCAACTCGGCCAAGTAGTGCCCGGTGTAGGACTCGGGGCAGGCAGCCACCTGCTCCGGCGTCCCTTCGGCGATGACGCGTCCGCCGCCCTCGCCGCCCTCGGGCCCCATGTCGATCACCCAGTCGGCGCACTTGATGACGTCGAGGTTGTGTTCGATGACGATGACCGTGTTGCCCTTGTCGACCAGACCCTGGAGGACGAGGAGGAGCTTGCGGACGTCCTCCAGATGCAGGCCCGTCGTCGGTTCGTCGAGGACGTAGACCGACCGGCCGTTGGAACGGCGCTGCAGTTCCGAAGCCAGTTTGACGCGCTGGGCCTCGCCTCCCGACAGGGTGGTCGCCGACTGCCCCAGCCGCACGTAGCCCAGGCCGACGTCGACGAGCGTGTTGAGGTGGCGGGCGATCGCGGTGATCGGCGCGAAGAACTGGGCCGCCTCCTCGACGGGCATGTTGAGGACGTCGGCGACGGTCTTGCCCTTGTAGGTGATCTCGAGCGTCTCCTTGTTGTAGCGGGCGCCGTGACACACCTCGCAGGGGACGTAGACGTCGGGCAGGAAGTTCATCTCGATCTTGATCGTTCCGTCGCCCTTGCAGGCCTCGCAGCGGCCGCCCTTGACGTTGAACGAGAACCGTCCGGGCCCATACCCGCGGACCTTCGCATCGGGCGTCGCGGCAAACAGCTTGCGAATGTGGTCCCACACCCCCGTGTAGGTCGCCGGATTTGACCGAGGCGTCCGCCCGATCGGCGACTGGTCGACGTGGACGACCTTGTCGAGGCCCTCGATCCCCTCGACCCGCTTGTGGCGTCCCGGGACCGCCCGGGCGTGGTTGAGTTCCTTCGCCAGCGCCCGATAGAGGATCTGGTTGACCAGCGTCGACTTACCCGAGCCCGACACGCCGGTGACGAGGACGAGGTTCCCCAGGGGGAACGACACCGAGATCCCGTCAAGGTTGTTCTCACGGGCCCCGACGACCCGCAGCATCCGCTCGGGATCCTGGGGGCGGCGGACCTTCGGCATCTCGATTTCGCGGCGTCCCGCCAGATAGTCGCCGGTCAGCGACCCCTTGGCTTTGACCAGCCCCTTGACGGGACCAGAATAGACGACCTCGCCACCGTGCTCGCCGGCCGCCGGGCCGATGTCGACGATCCAGTCGGCCGCCTTGATCGTGTCCTCGTCGTGCTCGACGACGATGAGCGTGTTGCCGAGGTCGCGCAGCTTCTCCAACGTGGCGATCAACCGATGGTTGTCGCGCTGGTGGAGGCCGATCGACGGCTCGTCGAGGACGTAGAGGACCCCCACGAGCCCCGACCCGATCTGGGTGGCCAGGCGAATCCGCTGGGCCTCGCCGCCAGACAGGGTCCCGGCCCCACGCGACAGCGTGAGGTACGACAGCCCGACGTCGATGAGGAATCGCAGCCTCACCTGGATCTCCTTGAGGACGGCGCCGGCAACCGCCTCGGCCCGGCCGGTCAGCCGCAGGCCCGACAGGTAGGCCGCCGCCTTCTCGATCGACAGGTTCGTCACCTCGGCGATATTGAGCTCCCCGACGCGCACGGCGAGGACCTCGGGCCGCAGCCTCGCACCATGGCACGCCGAACACGCCACCTCACGCATGTAGCCCTCGTAGCGCTCGCGGGCCGAATCCGACTCGGTCTCGGCGTGCTTGCGCTCGACGTAGTGGACAACGCCCTCGAAGCCCGACGAGTAGACGCGCTCGCGGCCCCACCGGTTGCGGTAACGGACCTTGACCTTGTAGTCCTTGCCGAACAGCAGGGCCTTGCGGGCCTTGGCCGGCAGCTTCTCAAACGGCGTGTTGACGTCGAATCCCAGCTGCTCGCCGAGGGCCTGCATGTCGCGGAGGAAGTACTCGTTCGAGCCGCTCCACGGGCCGATCGCACCCTCGGCCAGCGTCTTCGACGGATCGGGGACGATGAGGTCGGTATCGACCTCGAGGTGTGACCCGATGCCCGAGCATTCGGGGCATGCACCGTAGGGGGCGTTGAACGAGAACGTCCGCGGCTCGATCTCGTCGAGGGCGAGCTGGTGCCCGTTGGGGCAGGCGCGCTTCTCGGAGAACCGGCGCGTCCGCTCGGGATCGTCGCTATCGCGGTCGACGAAATCGATGACAACGAGGCCCCCTGCCAGCTCGAGCGCCTGCTCGACCGAGTCGTTGAGGCGGCTGCGGACGCCCTCGCGGATGACCAGGCGGTCGACCGTCACCCAGATGTCGTGGCGCAGCTGCTTCTCGAGCATCGGCGGGTTGTCGAGCCGGATCTCCTCGCCGTCGACCCGGGCACGCGTGAAGCCTTGGGAGCGGACGTCCTCGAACAGCTCGCCGTATTCGCCCTTGCGGCCGCGCACAACCGGCGCGAACACCTGAAGGCGCGTCTTTTCGGGATAGGTGAGGAGGACGTCGACGATCTGTTCGGCCGACTGGGCCTGGATCTTCTCGCCGCACTCGGGGCAGTAGGCGTCGCCGGCGCGGGCGTAGAGCAGACGCAGGTAGTCGTAGACCTCGGTGATCGTCCCGACCGTCGAGCGGGGATTGCGCGACGTCGACTTCTGGTCGATCGACACGGCCGGCGAGAGGCCCTCGATCATGTCGACGTCCGGCTTGTCCATCTGGCCGAGGAACTGCCTGGCGTAGGCCGACAGCGACTCGACGTAGCGGCGCTGTCCCTCGGCGAAGATCGTGTCGAATGCCAGCGACGACTTGCCCGACCCGGACAGCCCGGTAAACACCGACATCGAGTTCCGGGGGATCTCGACTGAGACGTTCTTGAGGTTGTGTTCGCGGGCGCCAGAGACAATCAGGGAGTCATTCATCGCCCCTCATTCTAAAAGGCAACGCGTGAGCCAGCGCGCGCACCCGGTCTCGAGCGTGGGAGAATGACGACGATCACTGACCACGTCGAGAGGGAGGACTCTGATGAGCCTGTTTGTCATCGAATACGTCTACGACGCCACGCGCAGCGACGAGATGGACGTCGAGCGGCCGAAGCACCGCGAATTCCTCGGGGGCCTCGTCGACTCCGGCGTCATCAAGCTCTTCGGTCCCTCCCCCGCGCCCGACGGGACGCCTGGCGCGTTCGTTTTCATCGAGGCCGAGGACGCCGACGCCGCCCTCCACGCCGTCGACGACGACCCATTCCACGTCCTCGGACTCATCGCTCGCCGAACCGTTCGCCCCTTCACCGTCGTCCGCGGGGGCTTCGCGGACTAGTGATGGCGGCCTGGCTCAAACGTAACGTCGACCCGTTCATCGTCACCATCCTGGTGATCTTGACGCTCGGCATCCTCATTCCCGTTCCCCAGTCGCTCATTTCAGCCCTAACGATCGCGGGCAAAGTCGCGGTCATGCTGCTGTTCCTCGTCTATGGCGCCAGGCTGTCGACCCGCGAGGTCACCGACAGCATGAAGAACGGCCGGTTGCAGGTGGCGGTCGCCTTAGCGACGTTCGTCATTTTTCCTTTCCTCGGGTGGGCCACCCGCGTCCCCACCGAGGCCGTCCTCGGGCCGATGTTCGCCACGGGGACGCTCTACCTCACCCTGTTGCCCTCGACCGTCCAGTCGTCGGTCACGTTTACGTCGATCGCGGGCGGCAACGTCGCCGGCGCCGTGTGCGCGGCGACGCTGTCGAACATCGCCGGGGTCGTCATCACCCCACTGCTCGTCTACCTCGTCATGGGCAAGTCGTCGGGCGTCGACCCGTCGAGCATCCTCAACGTCGTCGTCCAGCTGCTCATCCCGTTCGTCCTCGGCCAAATCGCCCAGCCGCACGTCGGCGACTGGGTGCGCTCGAAGAAGTGGCTGACCAGGGGCGTCGACCACGGGACGATCTTTATCGTCGTCGCCTCGGCGGTGTGCGGCGCGACAGCCCGAGGACTGTGGTCGGGGATCACGTGGGGGCAGGTTGGCGCCCTCCTTGCGTCCTCGGCGATCCTCCTCGCCATCATGCTGTGTGTGACCTGGTGGGGCGGCAAACTGCTGGGCCTTAACCGGGCCGACCGCATCGTCCTCCTCATGTGCGGATCCAAGAAGTCGCTGGCGACCGGTCTGCCGATGGCCTCGATTATCTTCCCGGCGTCGACACTTGCCGCCGTGACCGTGCCGGTGATCGTCTTCCACCAGCTCCAGCTGTTCGTCTGCGCCGTCCTCGCCCGCAAGCTTTCGCTGGAACGCTAAGCCGCCCGCGGGGCCGTGTGCACCGACTAGTCGTCCGCCACGGCCTCGCCCGGCTGATCCTCGATCGCCTGGGCTTCCTCGGGATGCCGGCGCGACCACAGCACCGACACCACCGTCGTACCGATGAGAACGACGAGGATGTAGGCCAGCGACACGACGATCGACGGCTCCCACATCCCCTCGACGGGCTGGCCGCCGTTAATGAATGGCAGGTTGTTTTCCGCGATCGCGTGGATGATGAGCTTGATCCCGATGAATCCGAGAATCAACGCGAGACCGTAGTTAAGGAAGACAAGTTTCTCGAGCAGGCCGTCGATAAGGAAATAGAGCTGACGCAGTCCCAGCAGCGAAAAGACGGTCGCCGAAAAGACGATAAAAGGCTCACGGGTCAGACCGAAGATCGCCGGAATCGAATCGAAAGCAAACATGATATCGGCACTGGCCAACGCCACCATGACGACAAGCATGGGGGTAATAAACGTCTTTCCCCGGTGACGAACGAGCAGGCGCCCGCCGACGAAGCCGTCGGTCATCGGGAAGACCCGCCGCACCAAGCGAGTGAACCCGTTCTCTTTGTATTCCTCGTCTTCCTCGAGCGGCGTGCGCGCCTGGCTGATCGCCGTGTAGATGAGGAACAGGCCGAAGAGGTAGAAGATCCACGCGAACCGGTTGATGAGGGTCGCACCGATGAGGATAAAAATCAGACGGAAGATGAGGGCGAAAATAATGCCACCCAGAAGCACTTCCTGCTGGTATTTCCTGGGCACCCGGAAGGCCCCGATAATAATGATAAAAACGAAGAGATTGTCAAGAGACAGCGACCATTCGGTGACCCAACCGGCCCAGTATTCGCCGGCGTAATGGATTCCCCAAATCGCCCAGATCCCGAAACCGTAGAGGACGGCAAGACAAATGTAGGCGGCACTCCACCGACTCGCTTCCTTCAAACTGGGTTCGTGGGGGGATCGGACATGGCCAACAAAATCGATGGTCAGCAGGGCGATAATGACAACAGTAAGGCCAATCCAGCCGGCGGCGTGGACGTGCATAGGCGATATTCCTCCGACACAGTGGTAGACACAGGTCCGAGGTCTCAACCGCCACGAGGGCCGCCTGACCGAGCGCGTACGCCGTGATGACGACCAGGACGTTTCCGGGTTTACTCCCCTCGTCTCTTAGTCTACGTTGCCCGGCGCCACGGTCGCGACCCGATCCGGGGTGGGAAAAGTTACATGCGGGTAATACCGCCGGGACCACCACTGGCCGATGAACCAGATGAGCGCGACACCCACCGCGATGACGAGGAGGACGGCGAGCCACAGGAGGAAGCTCGGCCACTGCAAGGCGAAGAAATGCCGGGCTTGGGGGACGAGAGTCGCGAGGACCACACAGACCGCCATTGTGGCGACGAGGATTCCGCGCCACGACTTGAGCGGCCGCGCGAGGACGGCAAGGAGCGCGAGCGAACAGCCGGTGATCGTCAGCGTCGTCAGAGTCTGCGGGAGGCGGTGCCCCAGATGGAGGGAGCCGACGTAGACGCCGAGCCCCAGTGCGGCGATGATCGTGCCGCAGGGCAGGACGAGGGCGAAGACGCGCTTCAAGAATCCCGGCCTGTACCGCGTATGCGAGGGCGCAAGCGCCAGCAGGAAGGCGGGCACCCCGATCGTAAAGACCCCGATGAGCGTGAGGTGGCGCGGGAGGAACGGGTAGCTGAGCCCGGCGATCGACACGGTCATCGCGACGATGAACGCCCACGTCGTCTTGGCAAGGAACAGGGTCGACACCCGCTCCATGTTGCCGAGGACGCGTCGCCCCTCGGCGACGACGTCCGGCAGCCGCGAGAACGCCGAATCCAACAGGACGACCTTCGCCGCGGCCTTCGTCGCCTGCGCGCCCGACCCCATGGCGATACCGAGGTCGGCGTCCTTCAGCGCGAGGGCGTCGTTGACGCCGTCGCCCGTCATGGCGACCGTGTGGCCGCCGCGTTGGAGCGCGTGGACGAGGGCGCGTTTCTGCTCCGGCGTCACGCGGCCAAACACCTGGGTGTTCTCGACGGCGTCGTCGAACGCGTTGCGGGGCGCGGCCTGCGCTTTCCGGCCGTGCCGTCGATGGTGCGTGGGCCGCTCGGTTGCCTCGATCGTCGTGGGCGGAGCCGGCAGCGTCCGCGCGTCGCAGACGGCGATGTCATCGCCCAGCCCGGCCCGCCGGGCGATCGCCCTGACGGTGACCGGCGAGTCGCCCGAAATCACCTTGATGGCGACGCCCTGTTCGGCGAAATAGCGGAGGGTCTCGGCCGCGTCGGGGCGAATGTCCTCGGCGAGAATCAGCAGGCCTGCGCCCTCGAGGCCGGCAGGCAGCTGGTCGGCGGTCGCCTCGATCGTCCCCTCGGCCCGCGCGAGGGCGACGACGCGCGCACCCGACGAGGCGAAGTGCTGTGTCGTCAGGGCCATCTGGTCGCCGTTCGTGCAGGCGTCGGCGAGGATCTCGGGCGCGCCCATGACCCACGTCGTTCCGGCGCGGGCGATCGCCGACCATTTCGTCGCCGACGAGAACGGAACCCGAACGTCCGGCTCCCCCACCGGGTCACCGATGGCACCGGCGAGCGCCTTCGCCGTAGCGTTCGTCTTGTCGGCGGCCAGCAGGGCGAGGGCGGATCGGGCCTCGTCGCCCAGGCCGTACGCCACGTCGGCCAGCTCGGTCGCCCCCGGAGCCGCGACGCCCTGGCAGGTGATTTCTCCCGTCGTGATCGTCCCCGTCTTGTCGAGGCAGAGGACGTCGACGCGCGCGAGGATCTCGACGGCCGGCAGCTCCTGGACGAGGACCTTGCGGCGCGCGAGCTTCATCGCGGCGGCAGCGAAGTTGATCGACGTCAAGAGGACGAGGCCCTGAGGGATCATGCCGACGAGCGCGGCGACGATCGCCAGGAGGGCGCCGCGCCACTGACCCGACCGAAAGACCCCGGCGATCCCGTTAGACCAGTCGATCTGGGACCACCCGAGGATGACGATCATGATCGGCAGCGCCCACGTGATGACGCGGAGGATCTTGTCGATGCCCGCCGACAGCTCGGAGTGGGCCAGCTCGAACCGTTTGACCTGGGAACCCATCGAATTGGCCCACGAGTCTGCGCCCACGCGGTCGGCGCGCGCCCGGGCCTCACCCGCGGTCACCGACGACCCGGAGAGCACCTCGTCGCCGTCCTCCTTGCGAATCGGCACGGACTCGCCAGTGAGGATCGCCTCGTCGACGAGGAGGCCGCGGGAGTCGACGACCGTGGCGTCGGTGGGAATCTGGTCGCCGGCGCGCAGGACTAACAGGTCGCCGGCGACGATCTCGGTCGGCGGCACCTGGGATTCCGCGCCGTCGCGGATGACGGCGACCGGCGAGGTCGAGAGGATCGCCAGCTTGTCGAGCGTCCGTTTCGCCCGGATCTCCGAGACGATGCCCGTGGCCGCGTTGAGGATGAGGACGCCAGCGAACACGCCGTCGCGCCAGGATCCGACGAGAAGCACGATGACCAGGCAGACCGTGAGGATCGCGTTGAACAGGGTGAAACAGTTGTCCTTGACGATCTCTTTCACCGTTCGCGAGGTCGGCGTCGCGGCGACGTTGACCTGGCCGGCCGCGGTGAGACGCGCGACCTCGTCGCTGGTCAGACCGCGCGGGTCATAGCTGATCTCGTGCGAGCTCATCAGTGGGCCGCCTTCATCCCGCGCAGTTCCTTCTTGAGGTCGGCCACCTCGTCGCGGAGCCGTGCGGCGACCTCGAACTCGAGGTTCTCGGCGGCCTGCATCATCTGGGCCGAGAGTTCTTCGATGAGGCCGGCGAGGTCGCCCTCGGCGGAGACAGCCAGCTGTTCGCGGACGCTGGTCGCCGCCTGGGCACGCTCGTCGCGGCCCGGACCCCGACCGGCGCCGCGGTAGCCGGTGGCCAGCAGCTCCTCGGTGTCGATCTCCTCGCGGGCCAGCATGTCGGTGACGTCAGCGATCTTCTTCCGCAGCGGCTGCGGGTCGATGCCGTGCTCTTTGTTGTAGGCCAGCTGCTTCTCGCGGCGCCTCTCGGTCTCGGAGATCGCCGCCTTCATCGAGTCGGTCAGCGAGTCGGCGTACATGTGGACCTCGCCCGACACGTTGCGGGCGGCGCGGCCGATCGTTTGGATGAGTGAGGTCGTCGAGCGGAGGAAGCCCTCCTTGTCGGCGTCGAGGATGGCGACGAGCGACACCTCGGGCAGGTCGAGGCCCTCGCGCAGGAGGTTGATGCCGACGAGGACGTCGAACTTCCCCATGCGCAGCTCGCGCAGCAGCTCGACGCGCCGCAGCGTGTCGACGTCGGAGTGGAGGTATTCGACGGCGACGCCGCGTTCGGCCAGGTAGTCCGACAGGTCCTCGGCCATTTTCTTCGTCAGTGTCGTGACGAGGACGCGCTCGTGCTTCGCCGTGCGCTTGGTGATCTCGGCCAGGAGGTCGTCAATCTGGCCCTCGGTCGGCTTGACGACGATCAGGGGGTCGACGAGGCCGGTCGGGCGGATGATCTGCTCGACGACGCCGTCGGCGCGCTCGAGCTCGAAGGGGCCGGGTGTCGCCGACATGTAGACGGTCTGGCCGACCCGCTCTTCGAATTCCGCAAATTTCAGCGGCCGGTTGTCCATGGCCGACGGCAGCCTAAACCCGTGGTCGACGAGGGTGCGCTTGCGCGACATGTCGCCCTCGAACATGCCGCCGATCTGGGGTACCGTCACGTGCGACTCGTCGATGATGAGAAGGAAGTCGTCGGGGAAATAGTCGAGCAGCGTGTTTGGCGGCGTGCCCGGCCCGCGCCCGTCGATGTGGCGCGAGTAGTTCTCGATGCCCGAGCACGTGCCGATTTCCTTCATCATTTCGAGGTCGTAGGTCGTCCGCATCCGCAGCCGCTGCTCCTCGAGGAGCTTGCCCTGGCTCTTCAGCTCGGCCAGGCGCTCCCCTAGCTCCTCTTCGATCGAGTCGAGCGCCCGCTGCATGCGCTCGGGCCCGGCGACGTAGTGCGAGGCCGGGAACAGATAGACGTGGTCCTCCTGTGCTACGACCTGGCCCGTCACCGGGTGGAGCGTGGCGAGCGACTCGATTTCGTCGCCGAGCATCTCGATACGGATGGCCAGCTCCTCGTAGACGGGGATGATCTCGACCGTGTCGCCGCGCACCCGAAACGTCCCGCGCTCGAACGCCACGTCGTTGCGGGTGTATTGCATGTCAACGAAGCGGCGCAGGAGGTCGTCGCGATCGATCTCCATTCCGACCTCGAGCGGCACCATGCGCTCGACGTATTCCTGGGGCGTGCCCAGGCCGTAGATGCACGACACCGTCGACACGACGATGACGTCACGCCTGGTAAGGAGGGAATTGGTGGCGGAGTGGCGCAGCCGCTCGACCTCGTCGTTGATCGACGAGTCCTTCTCGATGTACGTGTCCGTCTGAGGAACGTAGGCCTCGGGCTGGTAGTAGTCGTAATAGCTGACGAAGTACTCCACCGCATTATTGGGAAAGAGCTCGCGCAGCTCGGCGGCCATTTGGGCGGCCAGGGTCTTGTTGGGCTCCATGACGAGCGTCGGCCGCTGGACCTGTTCGACCAGCCACGCCGAGGTCGCCGACTTGCCGGTGCCCGTCGCCCCCATGAGGACGACGTCCTTCTCCCCCGCCTGAATTCGCTTGGTGAGCTCGGCAATCGCCGCCGGCTGGTCACCCGACGGGGTGTAGTCCGAGACGACCTCGAAAGGCTTGGTCTGGCGTACGAGGGGCGCAGTCATACCAGCCAGATTAGCTGCCGACACCCGTGGCTGCGAGGAGGGCGGGCCACAGCTCAGCCTCGACCGCTTCCTCAACCCGGGCGGGATCGACCGTGTTGTCGATGACGACGTGGGCGACCCGTTCGCGGGCGGCATCGCTGACCTGAGCCTCGATCCGCGCCATCGCCTGCGCCTCGCTCATCCCCCGGTCGCGCCGCAAACGTTGCAGCCGGGTCGGGACGTCGGCCCACACGACGACGATCGCGTCGCAGTAGTCGTCAACGTGGGTCTCGATGAGCAGGGGGACGTCATAGACGGCGATCTGCCCGGGACCCGCCTCGGTGAGGAACTCGATGGCCCTCTCGGCGACCAGCGGGTGGACGATGTGTTCGAGATCTTCACGTGCTGCGGCGTCGCCAAAGACGATACTGGCGAGCGCTTTCCGATCGATGTCCCCGTCGGGCGTGACGACGCCGTCGCCGAAACGCTGCCGGATCGGATCGACCGCGCCGCCTCCAGGACCCTGCAGGTCGCGGACGAGGTCGTCTGCGGACACGACCGCGGCGCCAAGCCGGGCGAGCGTCGACGTCACGGTGGTCTTGCCAGCCCCGATACCCCCGGTTACCCCGACACGCAGGGCGCGACCCGAGCCAACAAAATGAAACGGTCGTATCACACGGATGGGCGAAACAGCCACAGACGCTCCTTCCCGCAAGTTCGCCTTCCACATTAGGCGAAAGCGCCGTCTTTCACTATTCCAGACGCCTTCCACATGACATAACACTTCAACGTTCCTATACTGGGCCGAAGCCCGCCACGGCGGTCTACCCTGTCGTCAACCCCGAGATACCCATGTCAGAGCCTGTTAACCCCTCCTCCACTACCGACACCAGCGCGAGCGGCGGTCCCCAGACTGCCCCCGCATCGTCGACAGCGGGAGGGCCCCCGCCAGGCCTGTCTGCCGCGACGGTCCGCAAAGCCGTGTTTTGGCCTGCCGTCATCATCCTCTGCCCCCTCGTCGTCGCAGCGATCGTCGCCCCCGACCCGCTCAATGCCGCACTGTCGTGGCTGTCGACCCGGGTCACCAATAACCTCTCGTGGTATTACATCCTCATCGCCACGGCGTTCGTCGTGTTCGCCCTCATCGTCGCCTGCTCGCGCTTTGGCGACCTGAGGCTCGGAGCGGACGACGAGGAGCCCGAGTACTCGACGAAATCGTGGTTCGCCATGCTTTTCGCGGCCGGCATGGGGATTGGCCTCCTCTGCTACGGCGCCGGCGAGCCCCTCTCGCACTTTGCGAACCCCCGCCCGGGGATGACGGGATCGGACGCCGCGCTGGCCCGCGACGCCATGGCGTCAACTTTCCTCCACTGGGGCTTCCACCCGTGGTGCATCTATGTCGTCGTCGGACTCGCCGTCGCCTATGCGTCGTTCCGTCGGCGACGTCCGATTTCGTTGCGGTGGACGCTTGAGCCCCTCTTCGGCGACAAGATCACCGGCGGCCTGGGCGACCTCATCGACGTCGTCGCCATCATCGGCACGCTTCTGGGCATCGCGACCTCGCTGGGCTTCGGTGTCGTCCAGGTCAGTTCGGGCCTCACCTACCTCACGGGAATCCACACGTCCCGCGGTCTCCTCATCGGTCTCGTCATCGCGATCTCGACGGTCGCCGGGATCTCCGTGGTGACGGGCATCGGCCGGGGTATCCAATGGCTGTCGACGACGAACCTCATCCTCGCGTCGATCCTCGCGATCGCCATCCTCGTCCTCGGCAACACGACGTTCCTCCTGTCGGAGTTCGTCTCCGACCTCGGCGCCTACCTGGGCAACTTCATCGAGCGGTCATTTACTACCCTGCCGTTCGAGGGGCCCGCCGGCACGAAGTGGCTGACCGCATGGACGACGTACTACTGGGGCTGGTGGATCTCGTGGTCGCCCTTCGTTGGCATCTTCATCGCCCGGATCTCGCGCGGACGGACGATCCGCGAGTTCATCGTCGGCGTCGTCGCCATCCCCGTCCTCGTGACGACGGCGTGGTTCGCGATCCTCGGCGGTAACGCCCTCTACCAGGTGATGTTCGAGGGACGGAAGCTCTTCGACAAGGACGGGACCGTCAACGTCGACACCGTCCTCTTCCAGTCACTCGAGGGGATGCCACTGGCCCGGGTTCTCTCCGGCCTCGCCATTATCGTCGTCATCATCTTCTTCATCACGTCGTCCGACTCAGGGTCGTTCGTCATGGCCATGCTGTCGTCCGGCGGCCATCCCGATCCCTCGCTGCCCGTGCGCCTCACGTGGGCGGTCCTCACGGGCGCCGTCACCGCGGCGATGCTCTCGACGGCCGAGTCGTCCACGGCGCTCGCCGCCCTCCAGGCGCTCGCTATTCTCGCGGCGCTGCCGTTCTCTGTCATCATGATCGGCATGTGTTGGTCGCTCGTCCGCGAGATGCGCGAAGACCACGCGCGGCGGGAAAAGGAGCAACGCCTGGCGATCCGTGCCCTCCTCGTCGAGTCGGTCAAGGCCGAAATCGCGGCCGACCTGACGAGTGGTGACATGCGCGACTATCTGCCCGCGGGTCCCCTGCCCAGCGGCGACCGCACCGGCCCGCTCCTCAGGGAAGCACGTCGTTTCTTCGCCCGCCCACGCGCCCCCAAGCAGCCGGGTCATACGCCCGGCGGGAACGCCGCCCGGCGCGACGACGACTAGCGGGGCATCCGGGCTTCGGCCGTCTCGCTGACCGGCCGCAGCGCACACGTGTGATAACCGGTCGACGCCACCTTGCCGTCGTCGCGATAGACGGCCAGCTGGTACGAGGCGAAGCTCCGCGTCCGACTGACGCAGCGGGCCAGGCACCACACGCGCCCTTCCGCTACTCCGCGGTGGTGGTGCATGGAAATGTCGAGGCCGAGAGCCGTCCATCCGGGCTCGCACCCGTGGCAGGCGGCGAACGACCCCGTCGTCTCGCCCAGCACGGCGTGCATGCCGCCGTGGAGGATCCCCATGTGTTGCTCGTTGCCGTCCACCGGCAGCGAGCACACCATGACGTCCGAGCCGATGATGTGAACCTTGAGGCCTAACGCCCTCACGGCGTTGCCCTGAGCCATCTCGCTGCGATCGGTGACGTCTGGCAGCGCCGCCAGCCAGGCGGCCCGTTGAGCGGGAGTCGTCTCGAGACTCAGCATCCGTTCGACCTCGGTCAGATCACTCATCCCACCAATCCTTTCGCTGAAACTCCGCGGTACGAGGCGCCACACGCGGTGGCGCGGGGACATCGGGCCACGGCAAGGCGGCCTCAGTGTAGCGCGATACCGTACCGGCTCGCCTACCGGCGCCCCATCGCCTGGAGCACGCTCGCGACGACGCCGACGTTCATCTGGCCGGGGGCGGTGACCTCGCTCAGCGCGGCAAAAGTCCCGGCGGCCCCCAGCTCGATTGCCATGAGCCGGGCCACAGCTCCCGAGGGTCCCATGGGCGCGGCGATCAGCGGCTTCGCCTGGGGCCTCGCCACATAGTCGGCGACGACGCCGAGGAACTCCATCGCCGACGCCGCGTCGGGCACCATCGCGGCGATCTTGACGATATCGGCGCCGGACTGCTCCATCCTCACGAGGGCGTCAGCGAGGTCATCACCCGACATCGTCCCCTCCCAATCGTGGAGGCTCACGACGGTCGTGATGCCCCGGGCGGCGGCCCTCCGCATGAGCGTGGCCGCCCGCTGCCCGCTGGTCAACTCGACGTCCAGGGCGTCGATCGGTGCGGCGCACAGCGACCCGAGCAGTGCGCAGTACTTCGCGGCGTCCAGGTCGGCCCGACCATCCTCCCCCGTCGTCCTCACCGTCGCCAGCAGCGCTGTGCCACCGATCGCCCGGCGGACGTCGTTCCCGAGGGCGACCATCGCGTCCGCGTCGGCGTACGTGGGGTCGTAATCGACCCGCCACTCGATGATGTCGACCCCCGGATGGGCGGCCGCGGCCTGCGCCTGGGCCAGGACCTCCGCCCGCATCGGGGACGCGACAGGCACACAAATCGCGGGGGCCGCCCCACTGACCTCGCGGCTCCCCACGCGCACCGATCGTCCCATCATCCCTGTCCTTCCTGGCATCGGGCCCCACACCCGGGCCACTCATCGTACGCGAGGGCCCCGCACTCCGAAGAATGCGGGGCCCTCACCCGGTTAGCTGAGCTGATCAGACCCTTTAGCGATCGCTGGTCAGCTTCTCGCGCAGGGCGGCGAGCGCCTCGTCAGAGGCGAGCGTGCCCGACGCGTCCGTCGTCTCGGTGGAGTACGACGCATCCTGCGCCGGATCCGTGTTGAGCGCCTCGCGGTCGGCCTCGAGAGCCTTGGCGGCCTGCTCCTTGTGAGCCTTCCACCGGGCCTCGGCCTGGGCGTACTGCTGCTCCCACGCCTCGCGCTGGGCGTCGTAGCCTTCCATCCACTCGTTCGTCGTCGGATCGAAGCCCTCGGGGTACTTGTAGTTGCCCTCGTCGTCGTACTCGGCAGTCATGCCGTACAGCGACGGGTCGAACTCCTGGGCGTTCGGGTCGACACCGTCGTTCGCCTGCTTGAGCGAGAGCGAAATGCGGCGACGATCGAGATCGATGTCGATGACCTTGACGAAGATCTCTTCGCCCATCTTGACGACCTGCTCCGGAACGTCGATGTGACGCTGGGCGAGCTCGGAGATGTGGACGAGGCCCTCGATGCCGTCCTCGACGCGGACGAACGCGCCGAACGGGACGAGCTTCGTCACGCGGCCCGGCACAACCTGGCCGATCGCGTGCGTGCGGGCAAACACCTGCCACGGGTCTTCCTGGGTTGCCTTGAGCGACAGGGACACGCGCTCGCGGTCCATGTCGACGTCGAGGACCTCGACCGTGACTTCCTGACCCACCTCGACGACCTCGGACGGGTGGTCGATGTGCTTCCACGACAGCTCGGACACGTGAACGAGGCCGTCCACGCCGCCGAGGTCGACGAATGCACCGAAGTTGACGATCGACGAGACGACGCCGGAGCGGATCTGGCCCTTCTGCAGCGTGTTGAGGAACTGCGAGCGGACCTCGGCCTGCGTCTGCTCGAGCCAGGCGCGGCGCGAGAGGACGACGTTGTTACGGTTCTTGTCGAGCTCGATGATCTTGGCCTCGAGCTGACGACCGATGTAGGGCTGGAGGTCGCGGACGCGACGCATCTCGACCAGCGACGCGGGCAGGAAGCCACGCAGGCCGATGTCGAGGATCAGACCGCCCTTGACAACCTCGATCACCGTGCCGGTGACGACGCCGTCCGATTCCTTCACCTTTTCAATGTCGCCCCACGCGCGCTCGTACTGCGCGCGCTTCTTCGACAGCATGAGCCGACCTTCCTTGTCCTCCTTCTGCAGGACAAGGGCTTCGATCTGGTCGCCGACGTTAACGACGTCATCGGGGTTGACGTCGTGCTTGATGGACAGCTCGCGAGAGAGGATCACGCCCTCAGTCTTGTAGCCGATGTCGAGCAGCACCTCGTCGCGGTCTACGCGGACGACGGTGCCCTCAACGATGTCGCCATCGTCAAAGTACTTAATCGTAGAGTCGATGGCAGCGAGCAGGTCGTCTTTCGACCCGATGTCATTCACGGCAACCTGGTCCGGCTGCGCGGTGGTGGAGGTGGTCATGTAGAAGAGTCTCCGAAACGGACTATTGTAGATGGACAGTTGTCTTGCGATGGACCCCAGCTAGGGTCCAACCTCGGCTTAGTCTAGCAAATACGGGCAATACTCCAAATCGAAAGCCCCTTTGCCCACGTAAGGATACCCATGGTGCGCTACGCCTTGATCACCGGCGCGACCCGCGGGATCGGCCGCGCGATCGCCGACGCCCTCGCGCCTGACTATCACCTGTACATCGGCGGAACGACGCCCGAAAAGTGCCGTGACGTGGCCGCAACCTACCCTTCCGCTACCCCGTGGCCCGTCGACCTCACCGACGCCGACGCCCTCGCCCAGGCGGCTGCCGGCATCGACGAACTCGACGTTCTCGTCCACTGTGCGGGCGTCGCCGGCTCCCACCGAGTGGCCAACACCACGCGCGACGAGTGGCGCCACGTCTTCGAGATCAACGTGTTCGCGCCCGTTCAGCTGACCTCGCTGCTGCTGCCGGCGCTGCGCCGCCGCCACGGCCAGGTCGTCGCGATCAATTCGGGTTCCGGGTACCGCTCGTCCGCCGGCGGCGCCACCTACGCGGCCTCGAAGTTCGCCCTGCGGGCCTTCACCGACGCCCTGCGCGACGAGGAGCGCGACGCCATCCGGGTCATCTCGATCCACCCGGGCCGCGTCGACACCGACATGCAGGTGGCCCTGCAAGACGCCGGCGACGACTACGACGGCACACGCTACGTCGACCCTGCGTCTGTGGCCCGGGCCTGCGCGTTCGCCCTGAAGATCGGCGACGACGCGATGGTCGAGAACCTCGAGATCAGGCCGCGCTACCCGTCCTAAAGGCCGGCGGGGCGGTTAGTGGGCCGCTTCCTTCCACGTGGCCCCATACCCGACGGAGACCTCGAGGTCGACGCCCAGGTCGACGGCATGGCCCATCCGGTCGCGCACCAAGCGTTCGAGGGCGTCGCGTTCGCCCGGCGCCACCTCGAAGATCAGTTCGTCGTGAACCTGCAACAGCATCCGCGATTTCAGCTGCTCCTCGGACAGCGCGGCGTCAACGCCCACCATGGCGATCTTGATGATGTCGGCCGCCGACCCCTGGATCGGTGCGTTGAGGGCGGCCCGCTCGGCCATCTGGCGCTCCGGGCGCGACCGGGACATGAGCTCGGGCAGATACCGCCTGCGGCCAAAGCGCGTCTGGGTGTAGCCCGTGTGCCTGGCCTGCTCGACGATCGACTCGAGGTAGTCGCGGATCCCGCCGAAGCGCTTAAAGTAGGCGTCGCGAAGCTCGGTCGCTTCGGCCTGCGAAATGTCGAGCTGCCGCGACAGGCCGAACGCCGAAAGCCCGTACGCCAGCCCGTACGACGTCGCCTTGATGCGCGAGCGCTGCTGCGGTGTCACCTCCCCCGCCGGGACGCCGAACACCATCGACGCCATGGTCTTGTGAAGGTCCTCGCCGGCGCCGAACGCGTCGATGAGCGCCTGGTCGCCCGACATCGCCGCCATGACGCGCATCTCGATCTGGGAGTAGTCGACGGTCATGAGGCCCTCGAAGCCCTCGCCGGCGACGAAGGCGTCGCGGATCTTGAGGCCCGTCGGCGTCCTCGCCGGGATGTTTTGGAGGTTCGGCGCCGTCGACGACAGGCGTCCCGTCGCCGTCACCGTCTGCTGGAAGACCGTGTGGATACGCCCGTCGGGCCGCACCTCACGCGCCAGCCCGTCGACGGTCTGGAGCAGCTTGATCTTGTCGCGATGCTCGAGGAGGTGCGCGAGGAACGGGTGCTCGGTCTGAACGTACAGCTGCGCCAGCGCCTCGGCGTTCGTCGTGTATCCCCGCTTGGTCTTGCGGGTGGGCGGCATCTTCAATTGGTCGAACAGCACCTCTTGCAGCTGCTTGGGGCTCGACAGGTTGAGGTCCGCTCGGCCGACGTCGGCCAGCGCCATCTCGCGGGCCCGCTCGACCTCGTGGTCGAGGTCGGCCCTCAAGGTGGTGAGCGTGCGCTGATCGATCGCGATCCCCGTGTCCTCCATGTGCGCGAGGATGCGCGTCAGCGGCATCTCCATGGTCTCGAGCAGCTGGTCCTGTTCGACGTTGGCGACGCGCTCGGTGATGACCGGGGCGAGGTCGGCGATCGCCTGGGCCCGCCATGCGGCCGGGGCTTCCTCGTTGCCGAACAGGGTGTCACCGCCCTCGTGGACGGGCTCGACCCGCCCCAGGTAGGTGCGGGCGAGGTCGCTCACCTCATAGGACCGGGCGGCGGGGGCCAACAGGTAGGCGCCGAGGCTGACGTCGATCGCCGGCTGGGCCGCATCGATCCCCGCGCCGTGGAGGGCATGCCACGCGCCCTTGAAGTTTGAATAGGCCAGCTGACCGGCCTTGTTCTGCACAACGTCACCCAGCTGACGGACGGCATCCTCGCCCGCAGCGAGGTCGATAACGACGGCCTCGTTGCCCCGGGCCAGCGCGACCAGGGTGGCGTCCCCCATCCCCGGGCGGTCGTCACCGACCACGCTGACGCCGATCGTCGCCTGGCCCTGGGCCTCAACCCAGGCGGGCAGGCCGCCGCGAATCGAATCGGGAGTCGTCACCGTGAGGGAGATCCCGGCGTCGTCGTCTGCATCGGCGCTGTCCCCCCGCGCCTGTTTCATTGCCTGCCACACGTCGGCGCGCAGCGTGTTGAACTCGAGCTGGTCACACAGCCGGTCCCAGCCGGCGCGGTCGCCCTCGCCGATTGCCAGGTCGTCGAGCGTCACCGGCAGGTCGGCGTCGACGAGGAGGGCGTTAAGGCGCCGGTTGCGTCGTACCGCCTCGACATTGTCGCGCAGCGCCTGGCCGCGCTTGCCGCCGATCTTGTCGGCGTTGGCCAGCAGGTTCTCGAGGCCGTCGTATTGGCGCAGCCAGTCGGCCGCGGTCTTCGGCCCCACGCCGGGGACCCCGGCGAGGTTGTCGGCGGCCTCGCCCGTGAGGGCGGCAAGCTCGGGATAGCGCTGGGGTGTGACCCCGTACTTCTCCTCGACCGTCTGGGGGTCCATGACCGAGAGGTTCTGGGCGGACGACCCGGGGAACAGGACCTTGACCTGGTCGTCGATCAGCTGGAACATATCACGGTCGCCCGAGGCGACGTAGACCTCCATGCCCCGCTTGGCCCCCTGCGTGGCGAGGGTGGCGAGGATGTCGTCGGCTTCGATGCCGTCTTTCGTGATGGTGGTGATCCCCAGCAGGCCCAGCGCCTCGATGATGAGGTCGATCTGGCCCGCAAACTCCGGCGGGGTCGGCTTGCGCCCCTCTTTATACTCCGGATATTGCTCTTTCCGGAAGGTCGGCGCGTGCGTGTCGAAGGCGACGGCAATGTGGGCCGGCTCGTAGTCGCCGAGGAGACGCTGAAGCATCCGGCAGAACACAAAGACGGCGTTCGTGTATTGGCCGGTCGACGTGCAAAAACCCTCGGGCGAACGCATGGCGTAGAACGCGCGGAAGGCCGTCGAGTGGCCGTCGATGAGAAGGAGTCGGTTGCTGCTCACCCCTTTAGCCTACGGGAGCGAGCAGGCAAACTCGCAGCGCCGGACGGACCCGCCCGGCGCTGCGCAGTTTTTACTTGTTGCCCACCTGCTCGATGACAGCCTGGGCGACCTCGCGCATCGACAGACGCCGATTCATCGACGTCTTCTGGATCCAGCGGAAGGCCTCGGGCTCGGTCATATCCATGTTTTCCATGAGCAGGCCCTTCGCCCGGTCGACCGCCTTGCGGGTCTCGAGGCGCTCGGTGATGTCGGCGATCTCGTCTTCGAGCGCCTGGATCTCTTGCGCCCGCGACACGGCGATCTCGACGGCCGGCAGCAGGTCGTTCGGCGTGAACGGCTTGACGACGTAGGCCATGGCCCCGGCGTCGCGCGCCCGCTCGACCAGTTCGCGTTGGGAGAATGCCGTGAGCATAACGACGGCACACGCCACGGAGTCGGTGATCTGTTCGGCCGCCTCGATGCCGTCCATCTTGGGCATCTTGACGTCCATGACGCACAGATCCGGCTGGAGCTCGCGGGCCTTTTCGACGGCCGCTTCACCGTCGCCCACCTCGGCGACGACCTCGTAGCCGGCCTCGGTCAGAGTCTCGACGATGTCGAGACGAATCAGCGTTTCGTCCTCGGCAACCAGCACCGTGCGCGGTGCCGGCGTCTCGGGGGTTTCATCAGATTTCGTAGTTGTCACGAGAGTATTCTATGATGAGTCACGGACTTGCGTCCTGCCCCGATAGCCCAATTGGCAGAGGCGGTCGGCTCAAACCCGGCTTGTTGTGGGTTCGAATCCCACTCGGGGTACCCTTTTTTATGCCCGCGCCACACGGCGTGGGCATTGTGCTATCGGCAGTGTGCGGCCAGGAATCGGGCGACGCCCTCGTCCTCGCACGGGGGAACGAGGACGTCGGCGATCGCACGGACGCCGGGCGTCGCGTCCTCGGGCGCCACGACGGTTCCCGTCATTTTCAGCCAGTTTGCGTCGTTTTCGCCGTCACCACACCCGATCACCCGGGAGGGATCGAGGCCCAGGTCGTCGAGCAGCGCCCGCGTCGCCGCCTCCTTCGACGCCGATGATTGGGTGACCTCGAGGATCCACGGCACCGACCGAACAAGCTGGGGAAACTGCGGCTGAAGCCGGGCGGCAATCGCCTCGCACAACTCCTCATTCATGGCCACCGTGACTTTACACACGTCGGCAAACTGGGGCGGCATTCCGAAGTGGACACGGATTTTCTCGGAGCTTTCGACAAGTCCGCGCATCGTAAAATCCGCCGGCGCATAAACGGCCTGCGGCGTGTAATACATGATCCCCGCGTCCTCGCCCTCCAGCGCCTGGGCAATCTTCTCGACGAGGGCGGTGTCGTAGCGCGCACGGTGGATGACCTGCCCCGTCACCTGGTCGATGACATAGCCGCCGTTGCAGGAGCCGAGGATCAATGGGCGCTCGACGAGGGCCGCAATCTGGGTGAGGGACTGAAGCGACCGCCCCGTGATCAAGGCGACGCGGACGCCGGCGTCGACGACATCCCGCAGCAGGGCGGCGACGTGGGGACTCACGCCATATCCGCCGTCGGTCAGGGTGCCGTCGACATCGCTCATGACGAGGTCGGGGCACGCCACGTCTGCCCATCGGCCACAATCGAGGCTCCAGCGGCGAACCATGACGGGCTCCTTTCCTCGGTGCCCCCTACCCTACCGGTGCCCTAGGCGAAGATGAAGACGATCGAGACGATCGCGAACGCACACACCGATTCGATTGTCTGCTGCGTCGTCCATACTTTCAGCGTCGTCTTGACGTCCATGCCCGTCAGCCGGCCGACGAGCCAGAAACCCGAATCGTTGACATGGGAGCCAAAGACCGAGCCGGCGGACGCGGCGAGGACGATGCAGGCCGTCCCCAGCGGCGACAGGCCGGCGCTCGCGACGGCCGGAGCGACGAGGCTGGTCGCCGTCAGCAAGGCGACGGTCGCGGACCCCTGGGCCAGACGGAGGACGACGGCGACGAGGTAGGTCGCGAGCAGCAGCGGGACACCAAGGTTGTCCATCGTCTGTGCGACGGCGTCGCCGATGCCCGACGCCTGGAGGACCTTGCCGAACATGCCGCCGGCGCCGGTGATGAGGATGACCGAGCAGACCGGCCCGAGCGCCGAGTCGACAATCTTCTCGAGCTCGGCACCGTCGTGCGTGATGTAGCGGCCCATGACGAACGTCGCGACCATCGTCGAGATGAGGAGGGCGATCGGGGTCTGGCCCAGCTGGAGGAGGATCGCGATGGCGGTCGAGTCCGGGACCAGCGCCGTCGTGTCCGGATCGGGCTTATGGCCGGCGATGATCCCCGCCTGGACGAGCGTGTTGAGACCGGTGTTCATGAAGACGAGCAGCGCCGGGAGGATGAGCATGAGGATGACCTCGCCGACCTTCGGCTTGGCGCCCGGCAGCTCGTCGTCGTCCGGGGCACCGAACAAGGTGGGCAGTTCGACCTCGGCGTGACGCGAGATGTAGCGGCTCCACAGCACACCGGACACATAGAAACTGGGGATGGCCACGATGAGGCCGACGATCATGATGACGCCGATATTCGCGTTGAGGATCGTCGCGGCGCCGACGGGGCCCGGGTGCGGCGGAACGAGGATGTGCATGACCGAGAAACCAGCGACCGCGGGAATCGCATAGGCGATGACGTTGCCGCGCAGACGCTTCGCCACGGCAAAGATGATCGGCAGCATGACGACGAGGCCGGCGTCAAAGAAGATGGGGAACCCCATGAGCAGTGCGGTAACGCCGAGGGCTACGGGAGCCCGCTTCTCGCCGAACACCCGAATCATCGCGTCGGCCAGCACTCTCGCGCCACCGGATGCCTCGACGAGTTTCCCGAGCATGGCGCCGAGCCCCACGAGAAGGGCAACCGACCCCAAGGTCGTTCCAAAGCCGGTAACCAGCGTTTCGACGATTTTTGTCGGCGGGATACCCGTCGCAAACGCCGTGATGACCGAGACGAAGATCAGGGTAATGAACGCGTGTAGCCGGAAGACAATGACGGCAACGAGAATAACCACGACGGCGGCCAGCGCAATAAGAAGCAGTGGCGTCGTCCCTAAGGTCTGGTGCCATTCGGGGGCATCAGTAAGCAGCATCGCTTTCTCCGATCGAGGTGGGATAGTGGCGGCAGCGCCGACTCGAGTGTAATCATCCGATCGTCAGAACAAGAGCCCTGGGAGATTTCCCAGACAATAGAACGATCCCCCGGGAAATTGCCCGGGGGATCGTCGATGAGCTTAGGCGGCGGGTCGAATCGACAGACCCAACACCGACTGGGCCCACGCGCGATCGGTTTCGCGCGTCGAACCCAAGAGAGACAACGCCTGGACAACACGATGGTTGTCAGCGACCTCTGAGAACCACGGACGCACCGCCTCGGAAAGCGAAGCGGCCAGAACGTTGTTCGCCTGGCGGCCCGTGCCGTTCTCCTCGATATTAAACAGTGTCATGAAGATACTCCTTCTTCCTCTTCCTCTGCAGTTCGGGGTGGGCACACGGTGTGCCTGGCAGCCCCTAGGTCCTAAGACCGGCCCCACACTATCACCCTTGGTCGGATCGTGTAAGGCCCACACGCGAAACGCCCGCACTCGGTGTGCGGGCGTTCCTGGTCGCTACGCGAGGGAGCGGTAATCCATTTCCTCTCCCACCGTGTGGATACGCAGCGAGTTCGTCGAGCCCTCAACCCCCGGCGGCATGCCGCCGAGAATGACCACTTGGTCGCCCCGTTCGGCCAGATGCGAGGCCTGGAGCAGCTGGTCGACCTGCCACACCATGTCGTCGGTGTGGCGGACCTCGGGAACCCGATAGGTCGTCACGCCCCACGTGACCGACAGCTGGTTGCGCGTCGTCTCGAGCGGCGTGAACGCCAGGATCGGGATCGGCGAACGCAGCCGGGCCATCTTGCGGGCGGTGTCACCCGACTGGGTGAACGTCACGAGATACTTGAGGTCGAGCGTCTCGGCGACCTCGTTGGCGGCCTTCGTGAGGACGCCGCCGCGGGTCAGCGAGTACTCGCCCGCCAGCGCGGCGATCCGTTCGCCGCCGTTGACCTCGACGTTTTCGACGATCCGCGACATCGTACGGACGGCCTCGATCGGGAACTGGCCGACCGAGGTCTCGCCCGACAGCATGACCGCGTCGGCGCCGTCGAGGATGGCGTTCGCGCAGTCGGAGGCCTCGGCGCGCGTGGGGCGCGGGTTGTGGATCATCGAGTCGAGCACCTGGGTGGCGACGATGACCGGCTTCGACATGCGCCGGCAGATCTCGATGGCGTGCTTTTGCACCAGCGGAACCTGCTCGAGCGGCAGCTCGACGCCGAGGTCGCCGCGGGCCACCATGACGCCGTCGAAGGTCTCGACGATTTCCATCAAGTTCTCGACGGCCTGGGGCTTCTCGATCTTGGCGATGACGGGGCAGCGATAGCCGACCTCGTCCATGATCGCCCGAACGTCGTGGTAGTCGTCGGCCGAGCGGACGAACGACAACGCGATGATGTCGGCGCGGTTCTTCAGCGCCCACCGCAGGTCGTCGCGGTCCTTTTCCGACAGGGCGGGAACCGACACGGCCACGCCGGGCAGGTTGAGCCCCTTGTGGTCCGAGACGACGCCCGGGATTTCCACGGTGGTGACGACGTCGGTATCCGTCACCTCTTTCACGCGAACGCCGACGTTACCGTCGTCGATCAGCAGCCGGTCGCCCGGGCGGCAATCGCCGGGCAGGCCGGGGAACGTTGTTCCGACGCATTCGGCGTCACCGGGGACGTCACGCGTCGTGATGGTGAACGTGTCACCTTTATGGAGGGTCTGGGGACCGTTCTCGAATGTCCCCAATCGAATCTTCGGGCCCTGCAGATCCACGAGGATCGCTACCGAACGGCGCGAGTCGCGGGCTGACTTCCTAATCGACGCCATGACTTGTTCGTCTTCTTCTTGGGAGCCGTGGGACCTGTTGAGTCGGGCCACGTCCATCCCTGCGTCGACCAGCGCTTGAATCTGCGAGGGCGAATCGGTCGCCGGACCGATCGTGCACACAATCTTTGCTCGTCGCATGGGTTAATCCTATCCGGTAGCAGGGACCTTAGTCAGCTTCGGAGGGAAAACTCACTCTTTCGGAGTGACGTCGGCCTCGGTGGTGATTGCCGCCGGCGACTCCTCTCGCGGCGCACCGTGACGCCCCGCGATGATAAAGAACACGACGGCGACCGTGAACCCGATGAGGCAGGTCCACACGTTGAGGCGCAGCCCGAGGATGTGGTTGGCCGTGTCGATGCGCAACAGTTCGATCCACAGGCGGCCCGTGCAGTATCCGGCGACGTAGAGCCACCACAGCTGGCCCGCCTTGAGCCGCACGCGCCGGTCGAGAATGACGAGCGCCGCCGCCAGGGCCAGGTTCCACAGTGCCTCGTAGAGGAACGTCGGGTGGAACAGGGTCCCCGGCGTGTAGCCGATCGGCAGGTGCGCCTCGTCGATCCGCAGGCCCCACGGCAGCGTCGTGGGCCGACCGAACAGCTCCTGGTTGAACCAGTTGCCAAGCCTGCCGATCGCCTGGGCGACGAGCAGGCCCGGCGCCAGCGCGTCGGCGAACGGCGCGAAACGTCCCTTCCGGCGGACGATGAGGTAGGCGCCAAGGGCCCCAAAGGCGACGCCACCCCAGATGCCCAGGCCGCCGTGCCAGATTTTCAGGGCGTCGACGGGGTGACCGCCGGGCCCAAAATAGGGCTGGTAGGACGTGATGACGTGGTAGAGCCGCCCTCCGACGATGCCCAGCGGCACGGCCAGCAGTGCGGCGTCGACGACGAGGTCGGCCTCTCCCCCGCGCGCGGCATAGCGGCGCTTGGCAATGACGATGGCCGCGACGATGCCGGCAAGGATGCACAGGCCGTAGATGTGGACGGTCAGTGGCCCCAGGTGAAGGACGTTGATGCCAGGCGACGGGATCGCAGCCGGCGTCACCGAGCGACCTCCACGGTGGCCTGACGGAGCTCGGAAGCCAGGTCCTCCAACCGCCGCCTGGCGGTGGTCCAGTCGGGGTCGAACAGACACTTGAGGAGCGCCGATCCGACGATGACACCGTCAGCGTACGACCCGATCTCGGCGGCCTGAGCGCCATTCGAGACGCCGAAGCCCACGCAGACGAGGTCGGCGCCGGCCTCGCGGGTGCGCGCGACCAGTCCCCTGGCGGTCTGGTCGACGTCGCGGCGCGCCCCGGTCACCCCCATGGTCGACGCGGCGTACACCCAGCCGCGCGTGTGCTCGGAGATGAGACGCAGGCGCTCGGGCGACGACGAGGGCGCGACGAGGTAGGTCCGCTCGAGCCCGTGGGCGTCCGACGCGGCCTCCCACTCGGCGCCCTCTTCGGGCGGCAAGTCGGGCGTGATAACGCCGGCGCCGCCAGCCGCCGCGAGGTCGCGGGCGTAGCGATCGACGCCGCGGGCGAACATGAGGTTGTAGTAGGTCATCGTCATGACGCAGCCGCCGTGATCGGCGACGGCCTGGACCGCACGAAAGACGTCGTCGGTGCGGACTCCGCGCTCCAACGCGGCCACCGAGGCCCGCTGGATAATCGGGCCGTCCATCGACGGATCCGAGTAGGGCTGGCCGAACTCGACGATGTCGCAACCGGCGTCGACGAGGATCTTCGCCGCCTCGATCGACCGGTCGACCGTCGGGAAGCCGACGGGCAGATACCCGATGAGGGCGGCGCCGCCGGCTGAGAGGCGGTCGCGAATACGTTGTGCGGCAGTCACTTCGTCTCCTTCGTTTCGGCGCGCGTGCCCGTCCCCGTCGAGGGCGTGGCTTTGCCCAGGCCGAACCATTCGGCGGCCGTCCCCATGTCTTTGTCGCCACGGCCCGACAGACAGACGATGGCGATGGGCTGGTTCTCGGGAGTCGCGGGATGCTCGCGGCCCCACGCCATGATCCCGGCGAGGGCGTGGGCCGACTCGATGGCCGGAATGATGCCCTCGGTCTGGGACAGCAGGCGCATGGCCTCCATCGCCTCGGTGTCGGTGATGGCGACGTAACGGGCCCGACCGATCGACTGAAGATACACGTGCTGAGGGCCCGAGCCGGGATAGTCGAGACCCGCCGAGATCGAGTGAGACTCGATCGTTTGGCCGTCCTCGTCCTCGAGCAGCAGCGTCTTTGCACCGTGGAGGACGCCCAGGCGGCCGCCCTCGATCGACGCCGCATGACGCCCCGTGGCGAGCCCGTCGCCGCCGGCCTCGCAGCCGAGCAGGGCGACGTCCTCGTCGTCGATGAATGCGGTGAACGCGCCGATAGCGTTCGAGCCGCCGCCAACGCAGGCGGCCACGACGTCGGGCAGGCGCCCGGTCGCCTGGAGGATCTGGCTCCTTGCCTCGTCCGAGATGATGCGCTGGGCGTCGCGGACCAGCCGCGGATAGGGATCGGGGCCGGCGGCGGTGCCAAATATGTAGTTCGTCGTCTCGACGTTGCTCACCCAATCGCGGAACGTCTCGTTAATCGCGTCTTTCAGCGTCCGCGACCCCTGGGTGACGGCAATAACCTCGGCGCCGAGCATCTGCATGCGGGCGACGTTGAGGGCCTGGCGTTCCGTATCGACCTCGCCCATGTACACCGTGCAGTCGAGGCCCAGCAGGGCGGCCGCAGTCGCCGTGGCGACGCCGTGCTGGCCCGCCCCGGTCTCGGCAATGACGCGGGTCTTGCCCAGCGCCTTCGTCAGCAGCGCCTGGGCGAGGACATTGTTGATCTTGTGCGAGCCCGTGTGGTTGAGGTCCTCGCGCTTCAAGAAGACGCGGATCCCGCCGCAGTGTTCGACAAACGTCGGGGCCTCCGTGAGCAGCGAGGGCCGCCCGGCATAGTTAACGAGCAGATCCTTGAGCTGGGCCTGGAAGTCGGGGTCCGCGCTGAGCCGGGTCCACGCCTCGTCGACCTCGGCGAGCGCCCCCATCAACGGCTCGGCGACGTAGCGCCCTCCGAATTCGCCAAAATAGTGCGATGCCTGATCCATGACGTCCTTTCGTTGGTCGATCAGTTGCGGGTCTCGTCGTGGCGGGCCGACGAGACGCGGGCCTTCCTCGACGTGGCCAACGTGGGGTGTGCACCCGCCGCGACCATGGCGGCGACGGCGTCGCGCGGATGTCCCTCTTTGACGAGGGCTTCGCCGATGAGCACGGCGTCGGCCCCGTCTTGCGCGTATGAGAGGACGTCTTGTGGCTTGCGTACGCCCGACTCGGCGACGGCGATGACGTCCTCGGGGATGACGTCGACGATCTGGGCGAAATTGTCCATATTGACTTCGAAAGTCCGCAGGTCACGGGCGTTGACGCCGACGACGCGGGCCCCCGCGTCGAGAGCCTGCAGCGCCTCGAGGCGCGAGTGGGCCTCGACCAGCGCCGTCATCCCCAGCGAATGGACGCGCTCGACCAGCGAGGTCAGCGCCATCTGTTCCAAGGCCGCGACAATCAAGAGGACGAGGTCGGCGCCGTGGGCGCGAGCCTCGTGGACCTGGTAGGGATGGACGATGAAGTCCTTGCGCAGCACGGGAATCGACACCGCGCTGCGCACCGCGTCGAGGTCGGCGAGCGAGCCGGAGAATTTCCGCTGCTCCGTCAGCACCGAAATGCACGCGGCGCCACCGGCCTCGTATTCGGCCGCCAACTGGCCGGGCGACGGGATGTCCGCCAAATGCCCCTTCGAGGGCGACGACCGCTTGACCTCGGCGATCACGCCGACGGGCCCGGCCTGCCGCAGCGCGGCGACGGCGTCTTTCGCCGACGGGATGCGCCGGCACCGTTCTTTGAGGTCGTCAAGACTGACGTCGCGTTGCCGGACCTCCATATCTTTGAGGGCTCCGCCAACTAAGTCGTCAAGAATCGTCATGATCGCCTCCTTTGTTCTCCATGGTAAACCAGCGCAGGCGAGCCCCCGCGCCGGTGTCCACGTCACAGCGTCGCGGCGATTCGCACGGCTTTGAGCGCCGCCTGAGCCTTGGTCGTCGTCTCGAGAAACTCGGTTCGCGGATCGGAATCCGCGACGATCCCCGCGCCCGCCTGGACCCACGCTCGCCCGTCGGCGATGATCGCCGTGCGGATGGCGATGGCCAGGTCGGCGTCGCCCGTGAAATCGATATGCCCGATGACGCCGCCGTAGAAGCCACGCCTGGCCGGCTCGTAGCGGTTGATCAGCTCGATCGCCTTCGGTTTCGGCGCCCCGGACAGGGTGCCCGCCGGGAACGTCGCCGCCAGGCAGTCCATCGCGCCGACGCCCTCGCGGACCTGGGTCGAAACGGTCGACGTGATGTGCATGATGTGCGAGAACTTGAGGACCCGCATGAATCCGTCGACCCGCACGGTCTCGGGTTTGCCGACTTTCGACAGGTCGTTACGGGCGAGGTCGACGAGCATGAGGTGCTCCGAGCGCTCCTTGGGGTCCGCGAGCAGCTCCTCGGCGCGCTGCCGGTCGACGTCCGGGTCGCCCGAGCGCGGCCGCGAGCCGGCGATGGGGAACGTCGTCAGTTCTCCCCCACGCAGCCGCATGAGGGTCTCGGGGCTGGCGCCGACGATCGCGAAATCGCCGTCCTTCGACCGGGCGTTGACGAGGTACATGTAGGGCGACGGGTTGACCGTCCGCAGCACCCGGTAGACGTCGAGCGGCGTCGCCTCGCATGCGACGTCGAGCCGCTGCGAGGGGACGACCTGGAAGACGTCGCCGTCGACGACGTGCCGCTTGCACGCCTCGACGGTCGCGCAGAAGTCGTCCTCGCTCACCCGGTAGTGGACGTCGGGCTGGGCTGCCCCCGCCTGGACGCGCTTGACGTCGAGGTCGAGCGGCTCGCGTAGCCGCTCCTCCATGGCGTCGAGCCGGGCGACCGCGTGATCGTAGGCCGCCTCGATCCCCGTGGACAGGCCGTTGCCGTTGATGGCGTTGGCGATCAGCCACACCGAGCCGTCGAAGTGGTCGACGGCCACCATGTCGGACGCCAGCAGCAGGGCGACGTCCGGGGTGTTGACCTCGCGCGGGTTGGTCGGGCGCAGCTGCGGCTCCCACTCGGCGATCGTGTCCCAGCCCAACGCCCCGACCAGGCCGGACGTCAGCGGCGGTAGACCCTCGACCGGCGGCGTGTGGAGGACGTCGAGCGTGCCCGAGACGACGTCGACGAGCGAGCCGGTGCGCGGGATGCCCGCGGGGACGTCGCCCTCCCACCACACGGTGCCGTCCTTGGAGAACAGGGTGGCACACGAACTGGCGCCGATGAACGACCAGCGATTCCACGTCCCATCGTGTTCGGCCGATTCGAGGATGAACGTGCCGGGTTCCTCACGCGCCACCCGGCGGTAGATCCCGACGGCGTTGGCCTCGTCGGCCAGCAGCCGGCGGACGACGGGGACGACGCGGTGCGTCTGCCCGATCTCGATAAATCCGTTCTTGCTGGGCCACGTCTGGCCCCAGAAGATGTCGCCGACCCGCGTCACGGCCGCTCCCCCTGAACCGCCGGCAGCGGGCCGCCGGCCTCGAAGCAGCTGCGCGTCCCAGTGTGGCAGGCCGCGCCCACCTGGTCGACGCGGATGAGGAGGGCGTCGCCGTCGCAATCCAGCGCCACCGACTTGACGTATTGCGCATGCCCCGATGTGTCGCCCTTGCGCCAGTATTCCTGCCGCGACCGGGACCAGTACGTCACACGCCCCTCGGTGAGGGTGCGCCGCAGCGCCTCGTCGTCCATCCAGGCGAGCATGAGCACCTGGTCGTTCTGGTCGTCCTGCACGACGGCCGCCACGAGGCCGGCATCGTTGCGTCGCAGGCGGTTGGCGATATCGGGGTCCAACGAGGGCATAGCGAATCCTTCCTAGCGAACGGGGAAACCGGCGGCGCTCAACGCGTCTTTCACGTCGCGTACCGAGAGGTAGCGGAAGTGGAAGACCGAGGCGGCCAGCACGGCGTCGGCGCCGGCGCGGACGGCGTCGACGAAGTGGTGGGGCTCGCCGGCCCCGCCCGACGCGATGAGCGGAACGTCGACGCAGTCGCGGACGTCCTCGATCATTTTCAGGTCGAAGCCGTCGCGGACGCCATCGGCGTCCATCGAGTTGAGGAGGATCTCGCCGGCGCCGGCCTCGGCGCCCTGTCGGGCCCACTCGAGGGCGTCGATTCCCGTCGAGCGCGTGCCGCCGTGGGTCGTCACCTCGTATCCCGAGGGCGTCGTCACGCCCTCCCGGCAGCGCCTGGCGTCGACCGACAAGACGAGCACCTGGTTGCCGTATTTGTGGGCGATATCGCTGATCAGCTGGGGGTTCGCAATCGCGGCCGTGTTGACGCCCACCTTATCCGCGCCCGCGCGCAGCCGGGAGCCGACGTCGTCGACGCTGCGGATCCCGCCGCCAACGGTGAGGGGGACGAAGACCTGGCCCGCCGTCTGGGCGATGACGTCCTCCATGGCCTCGTGGCCGCGCACCGACGCCGAAATGTCGAGGAACGTCACCTCGTCCGCGCCCTGGGCGTCGTAGAGCCTGGCGAGTTCGACGGGGTCTCCGGCGTCGCGAAGGTTGTCGAAATTCACGCCCTTGACGACCCGGCCGTCACTGACATCGAGGCAGGGAATGACCCGGATGGCAACCGACATGGCAGTCCTCCTATTTGCTGTGGTCGATGACGGCGAGGATATCGACGACGACGACGAGCGTGTCGTCGCCCTGCGCCAGCTCGGGCGGCAAGACGATGACGACTCGCGACCCCACGCGCTGGTCCGACAGCTGCTCGCGCAGGCCGGTCATCGCCCCTGCCAAGTCGATCACTTGTGGGCCTTTGCCTTCCCATGTGTTCGAGCTTTGAGACTTGTCGTGCCATCGCCACACGGCGAAGTTCGCGATGACGCTGGTGCCGTCTTGGACCTGGGCGCCCGACCCGGTGCGCAGCACCTTGAGGTAGGCCGACTTCGGCGGCTCTTCCGCCAGCGTGCCGAGCGTCGGAGAATCGTCGGACTCGTCGATCGTCACCGGCGGGTTGTCGTCCGGCTTCGTGGGTTTGCCGGTCGCCTCGGTGGGAAGCACGTCGATGACGTCGATCTCCATCGCCTGCTCGCCGCTGCGCGACACCGGGCGACGCAACGCCAGGCGCGAGCCAACCTTTTGGCCGAGGACCGCCGCCTCGATATCGGGCGTCAGCGTCTCGGCGTTGACCCGGCCGGCCAGGTAGTGCGGGGCGTCGCCAGAGGACAGGAGCTTGCCGGTCTTGCCGTCGAAAACGGTGAGCCGCAGGAGGACGGGATCGTTCTCTTCCAGGCTCGCCCCCTTGCCACGCGTCACGACCTGGGTCTTCGGGAACGTCAGCGGGAGCGGCGCCGGCAAGTCAAGGACGGGGACCGTGCCGATGTCGCCGGTGATCGTCATCTGCGTGCTCACGCCCTTCGGGTGGCTCTCGCGGTAATAGCCGAAACCCGCGATGCCGGCGAGGACCAGCGCGGCGGTGATGACGAGGGCGATAAGCAGCGGCCACATCCGCACAAGGCGTTTGTGCATCGGCGCTTGCTTGACGCGGCTGACTCCCTTGCGCGACGGCAGGGCACGCTGGGTCGTGCCCGTCGGCCGCGGCTGCCGCGTCGGCCGGTGAACGCTCATCCGCCGGTGGCCATCCGCCTTTGAGGCCTTGTGAGTCGGGGCCTTCTCGTGCGGGTGAGACGATTCGTGGGAAACGTCGGAATCCGCCTGTGGACGGGCCTGCCGCGGCTCCGCTTCCGCGGGGGTAGCAGGGGTCTCGGTGGGCGTGTCCTCGCGGGGCGCAATCGGGGTCGTATACCGCGTGCCGCGGTTCCCCAGAGGGCGGCCGATGACCTCGTCGGGCTCGGCGTTGCCCTCCGAGTCGATCCAGCCGGCTTCGGGCTCGCTGGTCTCGCCGTCGAGGAATCCGCGTCCGCGACGGGCGAACGACCGGTAATCGTCATCCGTCTTAGGCTTCATGACCTGCGGTTTTACGTAAACGGCCGCCGAAAAGTCGGGAATCTCTTCCGGCGCGTCCTCGGGCACGAAGGCCTCGCCGCGACGCACCGAGTTCATCATGTCCTCGTAGATCCACTGGGCCCGCTCGTTCTCGCTTAGCGGCTGGCGGGGCCGCTTCGAGTGACTTCCCATCGCCGCTACCCCTGCTCGATTTCCGCGAGAATCGCGTCGATTCCCGGATCTGACGTCGCCAGCGGCTCGCCCAGCGTGACCGTGGGCAGCCGAGAGTCGTTGAGGCGCACGTGGAGCCAGTCGCAAATCGCCTCGCGGTGGTGTGTCTTCGCGGCCTGAATGACGGCGCCGCGCAGGGCCGCGCGGGTGGTGGCCGGCGGCGTCTGCTGCGCCTGGTCGACCGCCTGGGCGTCGACGAAGGTGCGCATCCGCCCCGCCCGCTCCAACGCGGGCGCGAGCCCGGAGGCCGTGATGTCGTGATAGGCCAGCTCGAGGCGCAGTTGGTGGTCGTGGTCGAGGTGCCCGGCACGTGAGGCGGCCTGGTCGAGCAGGCGTTTCTTGATGGCGAAGTCCAGTTCGGTGTCGACCCCGCTCCAGTCGCCGCTAGACACGGCGGCCATGCCCCGCCGCCACAGGTCCCACACGTCGTCGGCCAGCGGATCGTCCCAGGTGCTCGCGCCGTCGATACGGGTCGCGATCTCTTCCAGTAGTTCGCATGCGCTCATCGTCTTGCCGCTGGTCAGCTCGTAGCGTGCCCGGGCGTCGAGGTCAGTCGAGATCGCCCTCAGGGTCTGCAGCGGTTCACGGAACGCCAGGTCAGAAATGTCGAGGCCGTCCTCGAGGGCGCCGAGCAGCAGGTGGGTCATCCCGACCTTGAGGAGCGTCGACCCCTGGGCCATGTTCGAGTCGCCGATGATGACGTGGAGACGCCGGTAGTCCTTCGCGTGCGCCAGCGGTTCGTCGCGGGTGTTGATGATCGGCCGCGTCCGGGTGGTCGCCGACGACACGGCGTCGTCGATGTACTCGGCACGCTGCGAAAACGCGTAGGAGCCGTCCGGGCACACGCGCCCCGCCCCGACGAGGACGATCCGGGCGATGAAGAACGACACGAGGGCGTCGGCCATGTCGCGGAACCGGGCCGAGCGGTGGAGCAGATAGTTCTCGTGGCACCCGCATGAGTGGCCGGCCGAGTCGACGTTGTTCTTGAACAGGTGGAGCCGGCCCGGAACCTCCTGCGCCTCCATCCGCGTGTTCGCCTGCGCCGCGAGATCGGCAAGGAGCGCTGCACCGGCGCTGTCTTGCGCGAGGAGGTCACCCAGCCGGTCACATTCGGCGGTGGCGTATTCGGGGTGGGAACCGACGTCCAAGTAGAGGCGAGCGCCGTTGCCGAGAAAGACGTTCGTCGACCGTTCGTGCTCGATCACCGCGCGAAACAGCTCACGCGCGGCGTGGTCGGCGTCGAGCGGCGACGGGCCCGGCCGCGTGGCCGCGCACGTGATCCCGTACTCGGTCTCGATTCCCCACACGCGTCGGTTCACTGGCCGCCCTTTTGCACGAAACCCGAGACGAACGCCTGGGCGTCCGACTCGAGGACCTCGTCGATCTGATCGAGCAGGTCGTCGATCCCCGGGTTTGCCATTGTCTGGCCGCCCTGGGCGTCATCGTCCTCGCTGCCGTTATCGCCCGGCGCGGTGATCTGTTCTTGGGACATGGCTGCTCCTCGGTTGACTGCGTGGGGAAATTCTAGCGCGCTGAGGCCGTGGTGAGCGCCGTGACCAGAGCCTGGGCGTCGCCCTCGTCGATCGCCTGGCGCTGCGCCGCCGTGGGAGCGACATTGGGATCCGGCAGCGAGACGCGAACCAGGTCCTCGCCGCCGAGATCGAACAGCAACGATCCCCACGACGCCTGGGCAAGTTCGGGCATCCGCCTGACGGCGCCGCCGCGAAGGAAGGCCCGCGTGGCAGCCGGCGGGGTGTCCGCCGCCTGGTCGACCTCGTATGAGGTGAACAGCCGCTCGATCCGCCCGGCCGCGTCGAGGCTGGTAACCAGCGACGTCTCGGTCCGCAGATCCGCCCACTGGAGGTCCATGGCCTGGAGCTTCGAATGCTCCCACCCCGACGCCAGACGCTGCCGCATGGCGTCGAGCAGCTGATATTTCGCCACCCACTCGACCTGCTTGGCCGCCTCCATCGGATGCGTCGCCAACGTGTCGAGGATACCGGTCCACCGGTCGAAAAACTCGCGGGTATCGGCGTCGATCGCGCCCGCGCGATCCATCGCCTGAGAGATGACGTCGGCGTAGCGGCGCTGGATGTCAACCGCCCGCAGCGTCCCGGCGCCCTCGGTCGCCACCTCGTAGGCGAGCGTGGGATCGTGGGAAACGTTCCACGTCTCGACCACGGGATCGCCGGCCAGCGACACGTCGTGAAGCGCCGCCATGTCGCCATTTTCGGCGAACCACAGCACCGCCGACGTCGAGGCCAGACGTAGGTACGTCGACACGTCGAACTGGTTGGCGTCGCCACCGATGACGTGGAGCCTGCGCCACCGCCCGGCGTGCGCGTGCGGTTCGTCGCGCGTGTTGACGATCGGGCGGTTGAACGTCGTCTCGAGCCCCACGGTGTTCTCGACGTAGTCGGCCCGCTGGGAAATCTGGAAGCCGGGATTCTCCGACGACTGCCCCAGGCCGACGCGTCCCGCGCCACAGATCAGCGGCCGGGTGACAAAGAAGGGAATAAGTAAGCGCGACAGTTCCTTAAAGTCGACGTCGCGGCGCAGGAGGTAGTTCTCGTGGGCGCCGTACGACGCACCCTTGCCGTCGACGTTGTTCTTGTAGAGGACGATCGTCTCGCCACGCTGGGCCAGCGCCGCCATGGCACGCCGCGCAATGACCTCGCCCGCGCGATCGTAGAGGACGGCCTCGAGCGGGGTCGCGCATTCCGGCCCCGAATACTCCGGGTGGGCGTGATCGACGTAGTAGCGCGCGCCGTTGGCCAGCATGCACGAGGCCGCCTGCGGAAGCCGCCTCTGCTCGCGGCTGGGGCGGGCGACGCGTTCGGTGCGCGAGCCGGGCCCAGACGGCGCCGGATTCAACGGATCGTCGGTCAGCATCGACGGGTCCGCGCTCGCCCGATCCATGCGGTATCCCCGAAGGTCAGCCAGCGGATCCTCGCCCACGTAGTCCCAGCTGACGCTGGCGCCCTCGCCACCCGATCTGGCCGACGGATAGTACGCCGACACGGCGTGAGAGGACAGCACCATGGCGTTGGCGCCGGGCGTCGACGGCGAGAGGATGCCGAACTCCGTCTCCGTTCCGATGGGTCGAGCGATGCTCATGGCGACACCTTCCGTTGCGGGTTCAGGATTGACGAGGTGGTTCTATCAGTACCACCGTATCCCCTCGGAAACCTTGGGCACGGGTCCACTCAGCGGGGTCGGCGGCCGCGGCAAGCTCCGACGTTTGCCGGATTTCCTCGCGCACCGAGTCGAGGCAGTGGGCCAGGCTCAGCCCCTCGCCGTCCCCGTCGAGGGTGTGCTTGATCGCGTACTTCTTCGCCCGCTCGACGATGCCGGCAAGCATCGCGCCGGAGGCCACGTCGCTCAAATAGACGACCCCGCTGGCCCCCGAGGCGTACGTGAGCGAGAACACCTGCGTGGCCGTCTCACACGCCCACGCGGCGTCGACGATCGCGTCGACGAGATAGGTGCGGGCGCCCTCGTCACCGCCGCACCGGGCGACCAGCGTGGGATCGAGGGGCACGCCCTCGCCCAGGTGGATCCGCACGATGTCGCGGGCCGCGCTGATGTCGGGCCGGTCGACCCTCACGCGCACATCCAATCGGCCCGAGCGCAAGACCGCGGGGTCGATCATGTCTTCGCGGTTCGACGCGCCGATGACGATGACGTTGTCCAGCGTTTCGACGCCGTCGATCTCCGACAGCAGCTGGGGGACGACCATCGTTTCGACGTCCGAGGACACGCCGGATCCGCGCGTGCGGAACAACGCCTCCATCTCGTCAAAGAAGATGACGACGGGGTGGTTGGCCGACGCCAACTGGCGGGCGCGCGCGAAAATCTGGCGGATCTGCCGCTCGGTCTCGCCGACGAATTTCGACAGGAGCTCGGGGCCTTTAATCGACAGGAAGTAGGCGCCGCCCTCGCCTCCCAAACTGGTGGCGATCGCCTTGGCGATCAGCGTTTTCCCGCATCCGGGCGGACCGTAGAGGAGGATGCCGCGCGAGGGCGTCAGGCCGTACGACCGGTACAGGTCGGGGTGAGCGAACGGCAGCTCGACGGTGTCGCGGATCAGCTCGATCTGGTCGGCGAGGCCGCCGATGTCGCGATACGAGACGTTGGGGACCTCGGGGGTGAGGAGCTGTTCGACGTCGCTACGGACGATCTTCTCGAACGCGATGCCCGCCGCCGGGTTGGCCAGGAGCGAATCGCCCGCGTCGACCTCGCCGACGAGGGTGTCGGCCAGCTGGAGTGCCAGGGTGCTCATCTGGCCGGACTGGACGAGGACCCGGTGATCCGCAGTGACCTCGACGACCGACACGATCTCTCCCGCCGGCACGTCGCCCGCCGGGGCGACGGCGACCATCTGGTCGCTGACGCGGACGTATTGGCCGACCCGCAAGGTGTCCGGGTCGACGTCGGCGGCCAGCGCCAGGCGCATCCGCTTGCCGGACATCCACACCTCGACCTCGCCGGCCTCCGGGTCGACTCCCAGCAGCAGGCTGAGCGTCGCCGGCGGCCTCGCGCACGCGTCGACGATCTCTTGCATCTGGACGAGCCGGGCCTTCGCCTGGGTGAGCGCCTCGGCCAGCCGTTCGTTCTTTTCGGCCAGGCTGATCGAGCGCCGGCGCTCCTCGCGACGGGCGAAGTCCTCGTACGTCGGCACGTTGCCAGTTGGGGCGTTGGCCACGGGGCGTCCTCCTTTAGTTCTCTTCCCTCTCCATCGTAAGAACTTAGGCCACCCTTCGCCATTAGAACTCGGAGAGCGGATCTTCTCCGGCCATCGCCGGGCCCCACAGATCCGCGCGTTTCACGGCGTCGCGGCGGACTTTCCGCAGCTTTTTGTCCGAGATGGGACGCTGCCCCGCGTCGGCCGGATCCCAGCCCTCGGCCTCGTCCCACTGGCCACCCTGGCCCTCGGCCGCCTTCGCCGGGCGTTTCTTCGTCTCGGGCGGTCGACAGCCCTCGGCCAGCAGCCGCGTCATGACGAGAAAACCCGTGTGGCCGACCATGCGGTGCTCGGGGCGGACGGCCAGGCCTTGGACGTGCCAGCCGCGTTGCATCGATTCCCACACCTCGGGCTCGGTGAACCGCTCGGTCGCCCGCAGCTCCTCGATGAGGCGTGACATTTGCGTCACCGTGGCGACGTAGCAGACGAGGACGCCGCCGGGGGCAAGGGCGCGCGCGACGACGTCCAGGTGTTCCCATGGGGCCAGCATGTCGAGGACGCACCGGTCGGTCTGCCCCTCCGGCAGGGTCATCCCGACTTTGGCGAGGTCGCCCAGCTTCAGGTCCCATGTCGGGACTGGGCCGCCAAACCACAGTTCGACGTTGGCGCGGGCAATGTCGGCGAATTCCTCGCGCAGTTCGATACCCGTCAGCCGTCCGTGGTCGCCGATCGCCCCCAGCAATGCGAGAGTGAGGGCGCCGGATCCCACGCCGGCCTCGAGGACGCGGGCGCCGGGATAGATGTCGGCCAGCTGGACGATTTGGGCCGTGTCTTTCGGGTAGATGATCGTCGCGCCGCGCGGCATCTGCAGGGTGTAGTCCTGCAGCCTCGGCCGCATGGCGACGAATTGGCGCCCCTCGCGGGTCGTCACGACGGTCCCCTCGGGCTTGCCGATGAGATCGGCCAGGGGGAACGACGCCTTGTGGATGGTGAACCACCCTTTTTCCGTCAACGTCACGGTGTAGGGGCGTCCGGCCGCGTTGGTCAGCTGCACGCGTTCGCCCACGCGGAAGGGGCCGCGCCGCGACGCCGGGCCGGCAGGTGTCGGTGTGGAGGTCATTCCCCCATCCTAGAAGGAAAGTGACAGTGGCCCCCGCTAGGGTGAGACGCATGAAGAGCCCACAGACCGCCGCCCTCTCGCCGTCGCGTGCGAACGACTTCCGCAAGTGTCCCTTGCAGTTTCGCCTGACCGTCGTCGATCGGATTCCCCAGCCGCCGGCGCCCGCCCGGGAGCGGGGCACGCTCGTCCATTCGGTGCTCGAGCAGCTCTATGACCGCCAGCCCCACGAGCGCACGCAGCAGGTCGCGACCGACATGGTCGGGCCCACGTGGGACGCGATGACCACGAAGGACCCGCAGCTCGAGGGGCAGCTTTTCGTCGACGGCCTCACGCGCGAGCAGTTTCTTGACCAGGCGCGGACCCTGGTGGGCAGCTATTTCGCGCTCGAGAACCCCGTCAACCTCCAGCCCGCGCATCGCGAGGAATACATTCGTACGGATGTGGGCGACGGCCTCCACATTCACGGGTTTATCGACCGCGTCGACGTGGCGCCGGGCGGCCTCGTCCGCCTCGTCGACTACAAGACGGGCAAGGCCCCCAATCCGGCGTATCTGGGCCCCTACCTGTTTCAGCTGCGCTTTTATGCCCTCGCGTGGCGCAACCTGACAGGGCAGGCGCCGAAGCGGCTGCAGCTGTTGTTCCTCAAGTCCGAAATGACCTACACCCACGACCCGTCGGAGGACGAGCTGGACGCCACGGAGGACGAGCTCATGCTGCTGTGGGGCCAGATCGAGCAGGCCGCGCGGGCCCAGGATTTCCAGCCCCGCCGCTCGAAGCTGTGCGACTGGTGCGACGTGCGCTCCCTGTGTCCGCTTTTCGACGGCACTACCCCGCCGATTCCTAGCGAGGGGATTGATCGGCTGCTGTCGATGCACGCCTAGCGACGGCCTCGGCCAGCAGGGGGATCGTCACGTCGCCGATCGCCGACGCGGCGCAGTGCGGGGTTGGCCATTCGGGGTGCTCCCCCGCGCCCAGGCCGACGACGGCGGCCCCGCTGTCCAGGCCCGCACGCAGGCCAGGCTGGGAGTCCTCGACGACGACGCAGGTGGCGATGTCGGCGCCTAGGCGTGTGGCGGCCTCGATGTAGGGATCAGGGGCCGGCTTGGCGTGGGTCACCTCGTCGCCGGCCACCGACGTCGCGAAGAAGCCGGCGGGCACGGACCCCAGCACGGGATCCAGCAGGATCCGGTACGAGGACGACACGAGTGCGCTGGGGATTCCCTCGGCGGTCAGGGCCTCGATGAGCCGCAGGGCGCCGGGCATCCACGGGACGCCCTCGTCTTTATAGGACCGGGCCATCCGCTCGAGCAGCAGGGTGACGACGTCGTCCTCGTCTCCGATGATTCCCGCCTGGTCGAGCATGAGGCGCGCGGTGCGCCGCAACGGATTGCCGGTGCACTGTTGGCCCAGTTCGGGAGTCCACGCGGCGCCACCCCAGGACGCCATGATCCGTTCCTCGCACCGTTGCCACCGCGGCTCGGAGTCGACGAGCGTCCCGTCCATATCGAAAAGTACTGCGGAGATCGCCATGGATTAGCTCGTGAAGCTCGAGACGGCGGGGATGACGCCCGCGAGCAGGCACGCGGCGACGGCGACGCCCAGGCAGACCCGGTAGATGACGAACGGCGAGAACGTCTTGGTCTCGAGCAGCCGGAGGAACCACACGATGACGGCGTAGCCGACGACGAACGACACGACCGTCGCGACGAGGGTGGGCCCCCAGCCGGCCGGATTGCCGTCGGACAGGGATTCGGCGGCCTTGTACAGGCCAGAAGCGAAGACGGCGGGCATCGCCAACAGGAACGAATACCGCGCCGCGGCGACCCGGGAATATCCCATGAAACGGCCGGCCATAATCGTGCCGCCGGAGCGCGAAACGCCCGGGATCAGTGCGAGGGCCTGGGCGAAGCCGTAGAGGATCGCGTCTTTCCAGGTCAGGTGGTCGAGGTCTTTGCGGGACGACCCGTATTTATCGGCAAGTCCGAGGAGGACGCCGAAGACGACGAGCATGACGACGGTGATCCACAGATTCCTGAAGGTCGTGTCGATCCACTTTTCCAGCAGCAGGCCGAGGATACCGATCGGCAGTGAGCCTACGATGATCATCCACCCCATCCGGGCGTCGGGATCGCTCAACGGCGTCCGCTTCTCGGGCTTAACGAACGGCAGAGACGTCGCCCAGCGGGCGATGATCCGCACGATGTCGTGGAAGAAATAGGTCAGAACGGCCAGTTCGGTGCCGATCTGGATGATGGCCGTGAAAGCGGCCCCCGTATCGTGTCCGAGGAATTCCGAGACGATCCTCAGGTGGGCCGACGACGAGATCGGCAGAAATTCGGTGAGGCCTTGCACGAGCCCCAGTAGTAACGCTTCCCCATAGTTCACGAGTACACACAGTAGTCAAGGTCAAGCTACCGTTGTCGTATGGAACAACGCCGAGTCGGTCACACTGGCCTCACCGTATCTTCGCTGGCACTGGGCACGATGACGTGGGGACGCGACACCGATGTGACCGATGCCACCGAGCAGATGCGCGAGTTTCTTGACGCTGGCGGGTCCCTCGTCGACACCGCCGCGCACTACGGCGACGGCGACGCCGAGGAGGTGATCGGCCAGATCATCGGCTCGCTCGGGTGCCGCGACCGCCTGGTGATTTGCGCGAAGGCCGGGATCCGCACGGACCCCGCCCCGCACGTCGATATTTCGCGCGGTTTCCTCCTCGATTCGCTCGATCGGACGCTTGCGAACCTCGGTACCGACCACGTCGACGTGTGGGCGGTTCAGCACTTTGATCCGACGATCCGGGTCGAGGAGACGGTGTCCGCCCTCGAACATGCCGTGCGGACGGGGCGCGCCCGCTACGTCGGGGTGTCGAACTATCCCGCGTGGGCGTTGGCCGAGATCGCCTGCCACCTGCAGCAGCACGGGCTTTCTCTGGCGGTCCACGAGGCCGAATACTCGCTGCTCAATCGTCGCCTCGAGGGCGAGGTCGTCGACGCGACGACCCACTTTGGGGCCGGGGTGTTCGCCTGGTCTCCCCTGGCTCGCGGCGTCCTCACGGGCAAATACCGCACGCACACGCCACCCGATTCGCGGGCGGCGACCGAGCACCTCGGCGGCTTTGTCAGCCCCTATTTGGATCCGCGCTATGCGGGGATCGTCGAGGCCGTCGCGACGGCGGCGGACGGACTGGGCATGTCGGCCGGCCAGGTGGCGCTAGCGTGGGTGCGCGACGCGCCGGGCATCACGTCCGCGCTTTTGGGTGCGCGGACTCCCGGCCAGCTCACTCAGCTGCTCGAGGTTGCCGACTTCCAGCTGCCTCACCAAATCCGTAAGGCGCTCGACGACAGCTCCGCCGCCGCGGCCGGCGGGTCGAGGTCGACGATCCGATAGGCGTCGTCTCGCTCTCGGCAGGCCCTCAATTACCCGTCGACGTCGTTGCTGAATTGGGAAGGGCGCGGACTTGCTCGGCCCGCGCCCTCACACCAGCGGAGGGGAGAATCTAGAACTCTTCTTCCTCGTCGTCGCCAAATTCGTAGGCGTCGTCGTCGAAGACGTCCTCGTCGTCATCGTCCTCTTCGTCCAGGATGTCGAAGGGAAGCTCCACACCCACGGCCCTAAAAAGGACCTGGTCGTAGGCGAAGAAGACGTCCTGCAACGTCGTCTCGGTATCAACGACCTCGTCCGCATCGGGATCCTTGTAGGTCGTTGCGGCCTCGTAGTGCTTCTCCAGCGCTGCGATCAGGCGATCAAGAGCCTCGCGAGGATCTTGTGTCATAGTCCCTCTCCCTTCGTCGTTATTCATCCAATGGGGCGTCCCCTACGGCAAGTGCAGCTGTCCGCGAATCATCGACACCATAAGGTCGGTGCCCTTGATCTCCGCGGTCTCCTCCGGGCCCACAACCCGCGTGTTGCCGTTGGGCTCGACGAGCTGTGAGGCACCGCCATCGGGGCCGAGGGGAAGGATAACCCATTCTTTGCCCGGCGCGTACGTGGTCGAGGGCTCGCGGCCAACCAGCTGGTCACGAATGTTGGCGATCACGACACGCGCGTGGGCACGGGCAGCGTCAGCGCGCTTGGATTCAGAGACATCCGTAATGTCGCCCACGGCGTACACGTTCGGCATGCCGACGACCCGCATGTACTCGTCCACGCGGATGCGGCCGTTGGGGCGAATCTTGTCGGCGTAGGACTTACCGAGGTAGCCGGTCGCCGTCTGGGAGCCATAGCAGAGGAACCACATGTCGGCGTCGATGGTGCGACCGTCGACGGTCGACACCTGGAAGGGAGAGAGCGTGCCGACATCGGTGGGCGGGACGAAAGCCAACGGCGAGCCGAGGACGAGTTCGACGCCACGGTCCACCAGCTGCTCGGTGATCGTCTGGCGAAGCTCGTCCTTGTAGCCGGGGGTGCCGAGGATCGTCGGGGCCTTGTCGACCATGACAATCTCGAGGTTCGGGAACGTTGCGCTCAGTTCGCCGGCGAACTCGACGCCGACCGTGCCGGCGCCCACGAGGAGCACGCGGCGGGCGCGGCCCAGGGCCTCGCGGGTGACGTCCAGGCGGGCCTTGGCGACCGACGACTGCGACACGAGGTGCTTGGCCGGGTAGGGGTAGGTCGTCCCGGTCGCCAGGACCAGGTAGTCGGCCTCGATCGGGTCGTGACCAGAGACGTGAACCGTCGTGCCATCGACGGACATTGCCGTGCCGTGAATGACCTGGCCACGGGTGAGGAGTCGCGTGTACGGCATGAAGATCGTGTGACCCCACACCGAATCCACGGTGGCGCGCAGCGAAGCGGCGTGGTGGACGAACTGATCCTTCTGTTCGACGAGGGTGACATCGGCGACGTCATCAAGGCCGCCGGCAACGGTGATGCCGCCGTAACCACCACCAACCACTACAACTTTGGCCATCTCTTACTTCCGCCCTTTCCCAACCTAACGACGAACACGGATGCGACGACAGCTGAGGCACCGCTCATGCAGGGTTCACTGGCGCCCGGCCGTTCGTGGTTCAGATTACTATAGAGAGTCTGGCCTGTCAGCGAACTAGGAAAGCCCGTTGATGTCGGCTTTGAGCGCCCTCGCGATGTTCGGAGGGAAGAAACCTGGGCCCTTGAGGACTTTGCCATCCTCGCGGTAGATCGGCTTACCGTCCTCCCCCAGCTTGGACATGTTCGAGGCCTGCACTTCCTTGAGGACCGCGGGCAGCGAGATCCCCGACTCCAGGGCCATCCCATAGATGACGTAGACGAGGTCGGCCAACGCGTCGGCCGTCTCGATGAGGTCGCGTTCGCCGTCGTCGGCTGCCTGGGCCGCCGCGGCGCCCTCGGCAAGGACTTTGCCCGCTTCTTTTCCGTAGACCGCCGTGACGAGTTCGGTGACCTCTTCGAGGATGAGGGACATCCGCATGTGCACTCGGTCATAGTCGACGGTCGGTTCACCCTCGACGATCGGCAGCCCATAGGTGGTGTGGAACTGCCGAACCAGCGCCTCCGGATCCCGAGAATCCGGCATATTTCCGGGCGTAACGTCACGTTCTTGCACGACTTGTCCTCTCTGTTTTGACCGTCTATCCACCCCCACCGTACCCGCCCGAACGGCTACCGCTCGCCGATTTTGTTCGTCCCGAGGAAGCGTGTTAATGTCTTCTCGTTGCCCGGCGCGGGTGGCGGAATTGGTAGACGCGCTAGCTTGAGGTGCTAGTGACCAATTAAACGGTCGTAGGGGTTCAAGTCCCCTTCCGCGCACAGCACGAAACAGCCCCTGACCCGGGAAACCGGGCCAGGGGCTGTTGGTTTGTCGGGGCTGCCTAACCGCTCTCCCAGATCTGCCTAGAAACTACCTAGACGCAGATCGAAAAAGGGACCCACATGGGACCCACGAGTCGGCTTCGATCTGACCGTCGAGTGCATCTCGGTGCCGTCGACCGCCGGGGAATCCCGGACACCCAAGAGGGCCCTTCGCCGTTGCTAGACTCGATGCTCAGCCGGCAAGAGACTCACGGAAGGGCGACGCAGCCATGGAGACGGACAACACGCCAACAATTGATGAGTTCCGTCCCGTCGTCCTTCGCATTTTGGCGGACGGCGAGGGGCGCGCCCTCGCGGACTGTTACGAGCGAATCGCCGACATCATGGGGCTGACGGACGAGGTCCGCGCCGAACGGATCAGTTCGGGAATGCAGCGATACAAGCACCGGATCTCGTGGGCCTGTTCCGCCCTCACTCAAGCCGGACTGCTTGAGCGTCCGAAACGCGGCTTCTATCGCATCACGGCCGATGGACTTGAGGTCGATCGGCGACGCCTGAAGGAGTATTCCGAAAAAGAGATGCTGGAATGGCCCGCCTGGCGGGCCTACCAGGAAGAAATTGCCCAGCGCCGGAATCCCCAGGGCGGTGCTACCGCCATCGAACCGGCCACCGATGAGGCGACCGATCCTGTCGAGGCCCTGGCCGACGGCGAACGCCGCTTCAACTCGAAAACCGAGACAGAACTGCGGAAACGCCTCCAGGCAGCGTCGCCTGAGTTCTTCGAGCGCGCCGTCATCGACCTACTGTGGGCCATGGGCTACGGCGGCAGCCACGGCGAAAAACAGCACGTCGGCCGGTCCGGCGATGGCGGGATCGACGGCATCATCCGGCAGGATGCCCTCGGCCTCACCAACGTCTATATCCAGGCGAAGCGTTACGCCGACACCAACAAGGTCGGCGCCCCCGAAATGCGCAATTTCATCGGCGCACTCGAGTCCAATGGAGCAAACCTCGGCGTGTTCATCACGACGTCGTCGTTCCTCGACAGTGCTGAGACCACGGCCGAGCAGTATCGGCATGGGAGGATCATCCTCATCGATGGCATCGCGTTGACGTCGCTCATGCTCACGTACGGCGTGGCCGTCCACAAGGCCCGCGAGTTCACGCTGTACGAGATCGACGACGACTTCTTCGACGAGGAACTCGCCTAGGCTGGCCTCGTGCCATCCTGATCGCCACTAACGGTAGTTCCGTGACTTCGTCTGGACGGGGATCGCCAGCGTCTCGGCTTTGTCCGCGATGAGCCCGAGGGCGCCGTCGGCGTACTCGACGGTTCCGCGCACGACGACGGCGTTCGAGGTCGTGACGATCGCCCGATAGCGCTCCCATATGCCGGGCGAACAGATGACGTTGAGCAGGCCCGTCTCGTCCTCCAGCGACAAAAACGTCGTCCCCTGCGCGGTGTGGGGCCGCTGCCGGTGGGTGATGATGCCGGCGACCCTGATCCGCGTCCCGTTGAGAGACCCGTTGACCTGGTCGATCGGGAGGACGCCGCGGCGATGAAGATCGCAGCGCGCCCACTCGGTCGGGAACCCCTCGAGCGACGCCCCACCCAACCGGATGTCGGCGGCCATCGTCTCGCCCCTGGTCATCGGCGGCAGCGTGGGCGCCTGGGCCCCCAACGCCGTGCCGGGGATGACCTCCTGCACCCACCCGCGCGAACTGGGAGCCGGCAGGGCGAGAGCGCCCGCGCTCCACATGCCCGCGCGGCGTGTAGCCCCCATGCTGGCCAGCGCCCCGGCGGCCGCCAGGTTCTCTAGCACTTTCGCGGGCAGGCGCGTCCTCGCCGCGAACTCGTCGACGCTGCCAAACGGCCCGCGAGCGCCCCGCTCGTCGGTGATGCGTTGGGCGCGCCTGTCGCCGACGGTTTGGAGTGGGGCGAGGCCGAGGCGGATGGCGAGGCCAGAGGCGGCGGTGGGGTCGGCGGTGACGGAGGCGTGGATGTCGGAGTGGTTGACGTCGGCCGGTTGGACGTGGATGCCGTGGTGGCGGGCGTCCTCGATGAGGGTGAGGGGCGAGTAGAAGCCCATGGGTTGTGCGGCGAGGACGGCGGCGTAGAAGTCTTCGGGGTGGTGGACTTTGAGCCAGGCGGAGGCGTAGACGATGCCGGCGAACGAGAAGGCGTGGGATTCCGGGAATCCGAAGTCGGCGAAGCCTTGCAGCTGGTCCCAGATCGCTTGGGCGGCGTCGCCGGTGATGCCGCGCTCGGCCATACCGGCGAAGAGGGCGGGACGGAGGGCGGCCATGCGTTCGGGGGACCGTTTCGACCCCATGGCTTTGCGCAGCTGGTCGGCTTGGGAGGGCGTGAAACCGGCGGCGTCCTCGGCCAGTTGCATGAGTTGTTCCTGGAAAAGGGCGACGCCGAGGGTCTTTTCGAGGGCGCGTTGGGTGAGGGGGTGGGGGTAGGTGACGGGTTCGTGTCCGCGGCGTCGGCGCAGGTAGGGGTTGACCGCTTGGCCCTGGATGGGGCCGGGGCGGACGAGGGCGACCTCGACGACGATGTCGTAGAACGTCGTCGGGTGAAGCCTGGGCAGGACGGCCATTTGGGCGCGGGATTCGACCTGGAAGACGCCGATCGTGTCGGCGCGTTGGAGGAGGTCGAAGACCGCCGGGTCCTCCGCCGGGATAGCCGCCATGTCCCAGACATCGCCGCGCGGCGGGGCGACACCGCGGTCGGTGAGCGACGTGAAGGCCAGGCGGAGGGCGGTGAGCATCCCCAGGCCGAGGAGGTCGAACTTGACGAGGCCGGCGTCGGCGCAATCGTCCTTGTCCCACTGGAGGACGGTGCGGCCGGGCGTGTTAGCCCAGGTGATCGGGCAGACGTCGATGACGGGCCGGTCGGCGAGGACCATGCCGCCGGAATGGATGCCCATGTGCCGGGGCAAACGCAGGAGCTCGCGGGCGAGGCCGGCGGCCTGGGCAGGAATCGCGGGCGAAGCGAAGGGGTCGGTGTCGACGCCGCCGAAGCTGTGGCGCAGCCACCCGGCGGACGTCCCCTCGTCATACCCGAGGGCGCGGGCGACGTCGCGCAGCGCCGACTTCGGGCGGTAACTGATGACGGTGCCCACCTGGGCGGCGCGGTCGCGGCCGTAGCGGGCGTAGACATGCTGGATGACCTCCTCGCGCCGCGACGCCTCGATGTCGAGGTCGATGTCGGGATAACCGACCCGCCCGGGCGAGAGAAACCGCTCGAAATGCATGCGGTAGCGGACGGCGTCGACCGCCGTGATCCCCAGGGTGTAGCAGACGGCGGAGTTCGCGGCAGACCCGCGCCCCTGGGTGAGAATCCCCTGGCTGCGGCAGAAATCGACGATCTCTTTGACGATGAGAAAATAGCCGGAAAAGTCGAGCTCCTCGATGAGGGCGAGCTCGTGGGTCAGCTGGGCGACGACGGCGTCGCTTTGCCAGTCGTCGCCGTAGCGGGTCCGGGCGCCCTCCCACGTCAAATGCTCGAGCCACGTGTGGGGCGTGTAGCCGTCGGGGACGTCGACGCCGGGCAGGTCGGGGGCGATGAGGTCGAGAGTAAACGCACACTGCGCGGCGATATCGAGACTCGCGTCGCAGGCCTCCGGGTGGCGGGCGTGGAGGCGGCGCATCGCCTGGGGCGGACGCAGCATCGCGTGGGTCGCGGGAAGCCGGCCCCACGCCTCGTCGAGCGTCATCCCCAGGCGCCGGGCGGCGAGGACGTCGGCCAGGTGCTGCGAGGTGGAGTCGGCGCACACGACCCCGCCGGTGGCGACCAGGCGGACGTGGCGGCTCTGGGCGAGGTCGGCCAGCGTGTCGGCGAGGGCGGCCTCGCCGTGGAAGCCTCTGAGGCACGATTCGACGGCGACGTTGTCGCGCCCGAACAGGTCGATCGCCTGGTCGAGCCAGCGGGCCGCCCGGCGCACGCCGCCCTGGGCCAGCCGTGTGCGCAGCGGGCCGTCCTCGTCCCCCGTCAGCACCATCCAGTGTTCGGCATCCTCGGCCAGGTCGGGCAGCTGGTGGGCGGGGTCGACCCGCTGATCGGCGCGGAGGTTGTGCCGCGAAATGCGCCGCGACAAGCGGCGATACCCCTGGGCCCCGCGCGCGAGAACCGGCAGGCGCGTGCCGTCGTCGAGCGTCAGCTCCGCGCCGTACACCAGCGGAAACTGGCGTTTGACGCCCTCCTGGTGGGCCTGAACCGCGGCGTAGAGGCCATCGCGGTCGAGGATCGCCAGCCCCGCCAGGCCCAGCTGGTGTGCGCGGGCGACGAGGTCCGCCGGCTGGTCGACGCCCTGGCCAAAGCTGAAGGCCGAATGCGCGTGCAGCTCGGCGTATCCGCACTGCCCACCACTATCGAACACGTGTTCGATTCTAGCAGGTTAGTCGTCCCCGCCCATCCCGACTAGCAGGGCCCGCAGGTCCTCCGCGCTCCACGCCGGCGCCCCCGCGGACGCGTCGATCAGCGCGGAATACAGCTGCCGTTTCGACTGGGCTAGGTCGGCGACCTTCGACTCGATCGTGTCGGCCGAGAGGACCCGATAGACGGTGACCGGGCGCTGCTGGCCAATCCGGTGGGCCCGGTCGATCGCCTGGGCCTCGACCGCCGGATTCCACCACGGATCCAGCAGAAACACGTAGTCCGCCTCGGTCAACGTGATCCCCACACCGCCGGCCTTGATGCTCATAAGGAATACCGAGACCTCGCCCGAACGGAACCGCTCGATCTGGCCGTCGCGATCCGTCGTCTTGCCGTCGAGGTAGGCGTAGGCGATCCCCTCCTGCGTCAACCGCTCGCCCACGCGGCCCAGGTAGCTGGTGAACTGGCTGAACACGAGGGCACTGTGGCCGGCCGCCACCAGCTCGTTCACCTGGTCGACCAGGTAATCCGTCTTCGCTGAGGGCGCCTCGCCCACCCCTTTGACCAGCGCCGAGTCCAGGCTGAGCAGCCGCAGCATCGTCAGCCCCCGCAGGATCGACAGCCGGTTCCCGTCGACGTCGTCGAGGAGGCCAAGCAGCCGCTGGCGTTCGCGGGCCAGATACGTGTCGTAGAGCGCCCGGTGGTCGTCGTAGAGGTCGACCGTCACCACCTGCTCGGTCTTTTCCGGCAAGTCGGCGGCGACCTGCTCTTTCGTGCGGCGGCACAGCACCGGCGCGTACCGCTGCCGCAGGCGGTCCAGCGCCTCGGCGTCCCCGTGCACCTCGATCGGCGTGCGGAACCGCTGGACAAACCGGGTCCGCCCCGGCAACAGCCCGGGCGCGACAATGCGGTAGAGCGACCACACGTCCATCACCGAGTTCTCGACCGGCGTGCCCGTCACCGCCAGCCGCCACGGCGCCTCGACCTCGAGCAGCGCCTGGTGGGCCTTCGACCGCGGATTCTTCACTGCCTGCGCCTCGTCGAGCACCAACCCGCCCCACGGGTAGGCCGCGTACTCGTCGGCCTCCAACCGCAGGAGGTGATACGACGTGACGAGAATGTCGCACTGCGCTGCTTGCTCGGCCACGTCGTCCCCGCGCCGGGCCTTCGTCGCCTCGCGGCGGGCGATCACCAGCTGCGGGTAAAACTTGCGGACCTCGCTCACCCACGTCGACGCCACCGACGTCGGCGCGACGACGAGAACCGCGCGGCGGCCGGGATTCTCGGCCCGATCCCCGGCAATCGCCGTCAACACCTGGAGAGTCTTGCCCAATCCCATGTCGTCGGCGAGGATGCCGCCCAAACCGGCCTCGCACAACCAGTGGCACCACCTGGCACCCTCGACCTGGTAGTGCCGCAGCGTCACCTGCTGTGGAACCGGCGGCGTCCACTCCCCCGGTCCCTGCTGGATCGCCGCCACCCGTTCACGCCACCGGGCACTGGCGTCGACGTCGCTGGCGACGTCACACAGCTCTTCCCACGCCTTCGACTGATAGACACTCAGCCGCCGGGGCACCCCCGTCGGCGAGTCCGCCAGGTCCGACACGCCGGCGATCGCCTGGACCAGCCGCGTCAACCGCCCCTGCCCGACATACACCCACGTCCCGTCATCCAACGCAACATAGGGATGGCCCGAACTCAGCGCAACGATGATGTCGGAAAGAGGGATCTCGTGTCCCGCGACCTGGACAACAGCTTTCAGCCCGAACCAGTCACGCTGCCGCTGATCCGCCATCGCGATCGAGATCTGCGGCTCGTCCCTGATCACCCGCGCGAGCACGTCGGGATCAATCGCCGTCTTCACCCGCGGAATCGCCGACAACGCCGGCATCACCTGGTCGAGGAAAATCGGCAGCGTGTCCGCAGGCGCGTGGACGTCGCGGACATCGGACACCCGCAGGGCGGGCGGGAGGGCGTCGATCGCCGAAAAGGCGCCCTGGGCGTCGCGCAGGAGGGGTGCGGCGTCGGCGCCGCTGTAGCGCTCGATAGGCACGCGGTTGCCGTCTTTTTCCGCCTGCCACGTCAGCGTAACACCCGGTCCCTGGGGACTGAGCGTCGCGATGAGCACCAGCGGCTCGGCGGTGACGGGCTGCCACGTGTGGTCGGTCGAGACGAGGTCGACCTCGGCGGCCAGCCGGGGCGCCAGCGTCATCGAAAAGTCAGCGATGTCGTCGGCCGGAACGACGACGGGCGTCGAATGCCGCCACCACGACATGCGGGCGCCGTGAAGTTGGGCGCTGACCGGCATGATCTCTTGACGGGTGGGCGAGAGCACCCAGCCGCACGATTCCCCGCCAATCCGCGTATGGGCGGCGTCGACGATCTGGTCGCCGATGCTGAGGGCCGGGCGAACCCGCAGGCCGGCCGAGGTTTGGCTGACGTCGATGACGGGGACGGCGCACGTCGTCGTCACGGCGAGCCGCCGCGTGGCATCGACGTCGATAAACAGCGAGATCCCGGCGGACGCGGCGTGGGCGATCTGGGCGTAAGCCTGGTCGCCCAGACTCTCGAGGGTGACCTGCCCGCCGCCCGATTCGATCCGTGCGATCTGGGCGAGCCCGCGGAAAAACGCAACGTGTTGGGCGTTGAGGCCGGCGGTGACCGACCCCCACCCCGAGGCGAGGTCTTTCCATGTGGCCCGCTGGGACGTCCACGCGCCCTGCGGGTCACGACGCAGAGGGACAAGGGCGGTCCGTTGGGGCTCCGACAGGTCGAACGCCAACCCCATGTCGGTCCCGGCGGACTGCCCCTCACTCGTCAACGCGCCCAACTGCTCGCGCCAGCCCACCCCCGCGTCGCGCGCCTGTTGACGCACGGCGAGAATGAGGGCGAGGGCGTGAACACACCGCGGCCGGGTGCCACACGGGCAGGTCACGACCAGGTCGTTAGTGCTGACCAACCAGATCGGCGCCTCGAGGGTCACGGTGTAGACGATCCCCGTCCGTGCCTCGCGGATGTCGCAGGACGCTTTCTGGTCCGTCACGGTGATCCCCGTGACGGCACCGGTGCTGACCAGGCGCTGAGCCTTGGCGTAGGTGGCCGGCCCCATGAAATTGCGCAGGTCGTCTGGCGACAACGCCGCGAGCGCCTGCTCGATGAGGATCGCCATGACGCTCCCTTCCACACGAGGACCGAATTTTTCACACTAGCACCGCCTGCTGGGAGTCGTAGGTGCCCTCGTGCCACCACCGCTGGTCGCGATAGACGAGAAGCAGCGTGGGCGCGTCGGTGCACGCGACGATGAGGTAGGCGCGAGGCGCGTCGGCGTCGTCCCACCAGGCGCCGTTGACGGGATACGGCCCCCCGTAGGAGGCGATCGGCGTCTGCTGGTTGAGGGCGGTGACGATGCGCACCGGCGGCGCGCTGAGCAGGCCGTCGGGGTCCACCGTGACGGCCGCCGCATGCTCATCGAGGACGCCCACTATCGCCGGGGTGTCGAGGAGCGTGGGCGGCGCCGGCCCGCCGAGGACGCCCGGCCACGGCGCCGCGGGATCGGCGCGTGGAGGCGGCGGGGAATCCCACGGCCACGTCACCACCCGCGAGCGCGGGTCGAACCCGCCCTGGGAGGCGACGCAGCGGACGCCGCCGGCGCCGAGGAGCCGGTCGACGCGGGCGGCGCCGTCGTGGGCGCGGCGCACGTGGCGGGCGGACGAGTCGTCTCCCCATAGGGTTTCGCCCACGCTGCTTAACGGGACGGCGGCCAGCGCCGTCAGTTGGATGCAGGTGACGCCCCCGCGGACGGCATCGGGGTCGTCGAGCCATTCGCCCAGGTGCCAGCGCATGCGGGTGAGGATGTCGCGGCTGGTGGCGGGCGGGTCGAGCATCCACGTGCGGGTGCGTTCGGCGTCCGCCCCCAGGTGGCAAGTGATGCGAACCTGAGTGAGTGCCTGCCCGGCCGAGCGCATCCGTGCGATGAGGGTGTCGGCCGCCGTTTTCGCGACGAACAGGGCCTGTTCGGCGGTGAGGAGCGGCGGGTCGCAGTCCTGGGACACCGTGACGTCGCCCTGTTCCAGGGGGATGCCGGCCAGGGGCCAGTCGTCGCCGGCGGCGAGGGTGGCGACGAGGTGGCCGCGCACGCCAAACCGCGACATGAGGGCGCCCTCGGGCAGTGCGGCGACGTCGCCGATCGTCGCCAACCCCAGACTTTTCAGGTCGTCGACAAACAGGGCGAGGTCGCGACGCAGAGGCCCGGCGTCGTGGACCATCGTCACCCAGTCGACGGGCAGCGGCGCGATCAGCTGGCGTTCGGCGCCCGCCGGGACGATGACGCCGCGATGGGCGGCGACGAGCCCACCCAAGGTGCCGTTGGCGATTCCCGCGCTGACGTCGACCCCCGTGTCGACGGCGACGACCTCGATGACCTGGCTGAGCAGCTGGGCCTCGCTGTCGGGGGTCGAGAATGCCCCCAGCGGCGCCTCGGCCACCCCGGCGCGCCACGCCACGACGTCCCACCGCAGGGTTCCCATGGCCTCGAGGACCCGCCCGAACGCCCGCTGTGCCCGATCAGGGTCGGGCGCGAGCAGTGCCAGGTCGGGCGCTAAAGCCCGGGCCTGCCGCACCCGCATGCGCGGACGCACTCCGAGGGCGTACGCCGCCGGCGACACGTCGAGGATCGCCCTCGAGGTCGCCAAAGCCGTCGGCGTATCCGGCGGGTATTCGCCGCCCGCCGTGTGCAGCCCCCACTGGGGCGCCCACACCATCAACCGTCGCTGCGCCATGAGCTAACCCACCTGCCGTTTCTCGTGTGGCAACCGCGCCGCCCCCACCCACGGGGCCAGCGTGAACACCGCGGTGTCGCGTGACCGGGCCCTGGCTGTCAAGGTGCGCGCCTGGGCCGCGCCCAACCGGAGGTCGCCGACCACGACGACGCCGCACGAATCGATGAGCGCCGAGAGGACGGGGACGTCCAGCCCCTGCGTGTCCGGAACATACAAAACCCGGTCGAGGACGACGCCGCACTGGGCCGCAGCCAGCCACCCGATGTCTTTGACCGCGACGACGGCGCCCCACCGATCCGGGCCCATCGCCGACGCCATACACCGGTAGAGCTGGACCCGATCCCGGGGCGCCTGCCACACGCCACCGCCATCTTTCCCCTGGTCAAGCCGCATGCCAACCTGTTTTTCGGCAGCCGCAAGCGCGGCGCGGGCCTGGTCGAGGCGCGCCACGGAAGCACCAGCACTATCGAACACGTGTTCGATGATAGTCGATGGGACTGACACTTTCGCTTTCTCGTGCCCGGCACCCCTCGCCACCTCACCAACACAGCGGATAGGGTGGTGGAGACCACACTATTGATCGACCGTAAGGACACCGATGGATCTCTCAGCCCGTCCCGTTGCCCCCGACCCGTACGATCTTCTCCCGCCGGTTCCCAGCTTCCAGGTAACGTCACCGGATTTCGCTGACGGCCAGCCACTTCCCGCCAGCGCGACGGCCACCGGAGGGTCCTGCTCCCCCGCCCTCGAGTGGTCGGGGTTCCCGCCCGAGACCGCGTCGTTCCTCGTCACGTGTTTCGACCCGGATGCCCCCACGCCGTCGGGTTTTTGGCACTGGTGCCTCGTCAACCTCCCGGCGTCGACGACGTCGCTGCCGGCCGGGATCGGCGAATCGGATCTCGCAATCGACGGCCCGGCGTTTCACTGCGCCGGCGACGCGGGCGTGTGGGGCTACTACGGGGCGGCGCCGCCTGCGGGCGACCGTCCTCACCGCTACATTTTCGCGGTTCACGCCCTCGACGTTGACGCTCTGGACGTCGACGACGAGGCCCGTCCGGCCGCCGTGTCCTTCCAGGCGCTGTTCCACACGATCGCCCGCGCACAGATCACCGCGACCTATCAGGTCAACGCCTAGGTCTCGGGCCGCGCCGCCGCCGATAGCAACCGGCCGCGGCGCGGTCTAGGATTATCACTCGTGCTTCATCTGCTGTACTACGCCCCCTGTATTCCCGGGAACGCAGGCGCGGCGATCCGCCTGTCGGCGTGCACGGGGTCGATGCTTCACCTCATCGAACCGTTGGGCTTCGACATGGACGACACCAAGCTCAAGCGTGCCGGCCTGGACTATCACGACCTCGCCCACGTCAAGGTTCACCCCACCCTGGACGATGCCCTCGCCGAAGTCCCCGGCGCGCTCTATGCGTTCACCGGGCATTCGTCGACGTCGTTCGCGTCGATCAGTTATGCCGACGGCGACGGCCTGCTGTTTGGGCCCGAGCCCACCGGCCTGCCCCAAGAGGTCCTCGACGACCCGCGGGTGACGGCGAAGGTGCGTATCCCGATGACGCCACACCGGCGTTCCCTCAACCTGACGATCTCGGCGTCGATCGCCGTCTATGAGGCCCTGCGCCAGCTGGACTATCCCGGCCTCGTCTAACGTCGGCCCCGTCTAGCGTCCGGCCAGCCGCCGGGGATCCGACACGATCAGCCACACGGCGGTGACGACGACGAGGATCGGCGGGATCCACCAGTAATTCGCGCCGCCGCCGCGCCACGAGAGGAAAAAGCACACCCAGTCGGCCTGGGCGGTCTCGGCCGCCGCGGCTACCACGAGCGCGATCACCTGGAACGCCAGGCCCGCCCACGCGGCCAGACGCATGCGCCGCCCATTGTGGATGACCCCGGCCGTGACGAGCGCCCACACAGCCGCGACCACGAGGTCGAGGCAGCCGCCCACGGTCACCCCCGCGTGGATCCGCACGATCGACGTGACGAACAGCCAGACGGTAAACAACGCCAGCGCCGCCATGAGGACGCGAGCAGCCCCCAGCGCCGGCGGACGCGGATCGCTCGGAGTAGGCTGGACGCTCTCGTTCACCATTGACCCCTCACCTTCATGGCTTAAGCCTAGCCAGGCCGAATAATCTCGCCCACGATTCTAAGCCATTGACGCACGTCGCCTCCACGATGCCCTCCGGTATGGCGTACGCCACCCCTCCCGGAGGACTTTAGTCATCTCTAGTGAAGGCCACACAGGCCAATTAGTGACACAATGGAGACCGTATGAGCGGGTGACCCGCCCGTATCGCTACGCGATTTTCTAAAGGAGCGCATATGTCCAGCACTTCGTATGACGTCGTCGTCCTCGGGGCAGGCAGTGGTGGCTACGCCACGGCCCTCCGGTCGGCCCAATTGGGGAAGAAAGTGGCCCTCATCGAGGGCGACAAGGTCGGCGGCACCTGCCTCCACCATGGCTGCATTCCAACGAAGGCAATGCTCCATGTCGCTGAGACCATCGACAGCATTAAAGACGCGGAAAAGCTCGGTATCTTCGCAAATTACGAAGGACTCGACCTCGAGGTCGTCGGCCAGTACCGGCAGAACACGATCAACCAGATGCACAAGGGCCTCACCGGCCTTATCAAGAGCCGCAAGATCGATCTGATCTCGGGCTGGGGCCGCCTGGTCGACGCCCACACCGTCGAGGTCGATGGCAAGCAGATCACCGGTGAAAACATCGTCCTCGCCACGGGCTCGTACTCGAAGTCGCTGCCCGGCCTCGCCATCGAAGGTCGCGTCATTACGTCCGAGCAGGCCCTCCAGCTCACGTGGGCGCCCCGTCGCGCCGCGATCCTCGGCGGCGGCGTCATCGGCGTCGAATTCGCGTCCGTGTGGGCGTCGATGGGTGCCGAAGTCACGATCATCGAGGGCCTGCCCCACCTCGTCAACAACGAGGACATCGACGTCGCCAAGTCGCTCGAAAAGCAGTTCAAGGCCCGCGGCATCGCCTTCAAGACCAAGACGATGTTCAAGGGCGTCACCCAGGACAACACGGGCGTCCACGTCGAAACCGACAAGGGCGACGTCATCGACGCCGACCTCCTCCTCGTCGCCGTGGGCCGCGGCCCGCGCACCCAGGGCATGGGATACGAGGAAGCGGGCGTCACGCTTGACCGCGGCTTCGTCCCGGTCGACGAAAACCTCCAGACCTCGCTGCCCGGCGTCTACGCCGTCGGCGACATCGTTCCCGGCCTCCAGCTGGCCCACCGCGGCTTCGCCCAGGGCATCTTCCTGGCCGAAAAGCTCGCGGGCCTCAACCCGCCGGCCATCATCGAAGCCAACATCCCGCGCGTCACGTTCTGCGAGCCCGAGATCGCCTCGGTCGGCCTCACCCAGGCCCAGGCCGAAGAGAAGTACGGCAAAGACCAGATCACGACCAAGACGTTCAATCTTGCCGGCAACGGCAAGTCCCAGATTCTCGGCGCTGCGGGCCTCGTCAAGCTTGTCAGCGTGACCGACGGCCCGATCGTCGGCTTCCACGCCATCGGCAAGCGCATGGGCGAGCAGATCGGCGAAGGCCAGCTCATGGTCAACTGGGAAGCCTACGCCGAGGACGTCGCCCAACTGATCCACGCCCACCCGACCCAGAACGAAGCCATTGGCGAGGCCGCGATGGCCCTTGCCGGCAAGTCGCTGCACAACTAAGGAACAGGAGATTCTTTTCGCTATGTCCACGAATGTTGAGATGCCCGCCCTGGGCGAATCGGTCACCGAAGGCACCATTTCACAGTGGCTCGTCGAGGTCGGTGACGAGGTCGAGGCCGACCAGCCGATCGTCGAGGTCGCTACGGACAAGGTCGACTCCGAGGTTCCGGCCCCTGTGGCCGGCACCATCCTCGAGCTGTGCTTCGAAGAAGACGAGACGGTCGACGTCGGCACCGTGATCTGCAAGATCGGCGACGCCAGCGAGGCCGGCTCGTCCGACTCCGGCGATTCCGCGCCGAAGGACGAGGCCCCCGCGACCCCGGCCGAAGAGGCCGAGCCCGAGGCCCCTGCCGAGGAAGAGAAGAAGGACGAGCCCGAGGACCTGCCCGCCGCTCCCCCGGTTCCGCCGCTGCCCGGCGAGTCGATTCCCTCGTCCGTTGCCACCGAGGACGGCCACTCGGTCGTCTCGTGGGCCTACCCGCAGGTCGGCACCGGCTACCCGGGCACCCAGCAGGCCTCCGGCCAGGCTGCTCCCGCCGCGCCGGCCGCTCCCGCCCCGCAGGCGGCCCAGTCCGACGATTCCTCGTCCGAGCCCGTCGGTGACGGCGGCTTCTACGTCACCCCGCTCGTCCGCAAGCTCGCCAAGGACAAGGGCGTCGACCTGTCCCAGGTCAAGGGCACCGGCCAGGGTGGACGGATCCGCAAGCAGGACGTCCTCGACGCCGCCGAGAAGGCGCAGGCCGCCCCGGCCGAAACCGCCCCGGCAGCCCCGGCCGCCCAGGCTGCGGCTCCCGCGGCCAAGGGCCCGGCCTCGCCGATCGAGGAAGACACGACGCTGCGCGGCAAGACCGAGAAGATGTCGCGGATGCGGCAGGTCATCGCCGACCGCATGATGCAGTCGCTGTCGTCGACGGCCCAGCTCACCACGGTCGTCGAGGTCGATGTCACCCGCATCGCGTCGCTGCGCGCCCGCGCGAAGGACTCGTTCTACGAGCGCGAAGGCACGAAGCTGTCGTTCCTCCCGTTCTTCGTCAAGGCGGCCACCGAGGCCCTCAAGGCCCACCCGAAGATCAACTCGCGTATCGAGGACAAGCAGGTCACCTACTTCGCCGAAGAGCACGTGGGGATCGCCGTCGACACCGAGCGCGGCCTCATGGTCCCGGTCATCAAGAACGCGGGCGACCTGACGATCGCCGGTATCGCCAAGAAGATCAACGAGCTGGCCGAAGAGACCCGCACGGGCAAGATCGACCCGTCGAAGCTCACGGGCTCGACGTTCACGATCACGAACACCGGCTCGCGTGGCGCCCTGTTCGACACGCCGGTCATCAACTACCCGGAGGAAGCGATCCTCGGCCTCGGCACCATCGTCAAGCGTCCCGCCGTCATCAAGGACGCCGATGGCAACGACTCGATCGCGATCCGCTCGATGTGCTACCTGGCGCTCAGCTACGACCACCGTCTCATCGACGGCGCCGACGCTGCCCGCTACCTCACCACGGTAAAGAAGCGCCTGGAGGACGGCGACTTCGCCGCCGAACTGGGCCTGTAGCCTTCACGCATCACGGCCGCGGGGCCACCCCCTCTTCTGGGGTGGCCCCGCGGCCGTTTTTCTGCGTCGCGACGTCTAGTTGGCGGCCGCGATATCGCGAACTACGCCGTCGGTGGCCGTCAGCGAGATGATGACGGTGCGGGCGGGCTGGGCCGGGACGGCCTCGCATTGCCCGGCGGTGCAGCGCTGGTAGGCGTTTTGCCGCAGCCTGGCCCGCACCCACACGCCCTCGCCGCGGGCCTGTTCCCGCTGGATTCCGCTGACCCCAGTCGTCAGCCCCTTGACGGTGATGCCCTGGCCGCGCAGCGACGCCGCCAATTCGGTGTCGGCGGCGCGCGCCGGAGAATCCGGGGCCGTTACCCGCGCCAGCGCCGCGTCGTCCGCGGCGACGAGGGCGTCGTCGCGGGCCTTGACCAGCTCCTTCACGTGGTCGGCCAGCGCGGCCTCGGCAGCCTGCGTCTTAGTCGCCTGCCCGTTGGTCCGGGTCGCCGAGTTCGCCGGCGCAGCATCCGGCTGGGCGAGGACGATGCCACCGACCACGAGGGCGGCCGCGCCGACGATCGGCAACGCGAGGCGCCGGATCCTCCCGCCCCGCGGGGTCGGTGCCGGCGCGTGCCGGGTCCGCTGGTCGTCGCTTCGCGCGAGCTCGGCGCGAATCGGATCGGGCGGGCACGGCGCATCAGTGGACGTCCGAGCGGCGCGGCGGGGCCGGACGGTCGGCCCCGACTTCCTGGATCGGCCCGCGCGGGCGAACGCGTGGGCAATCTGGGCACTCGAAGGCCGCTCACGCGGGTTGTCGGACAATGCCTGCTCGCACAGACTGTGGTGAACCCCCAGGTCGCGGGCAATCACCCCGAGAGCGTAGACGTCGCCGGCCAGCGTGGGGCGGGAGAGTTCGTCGAGCTCCCTCGCCCGATAGTGCGCAGTCGTCCCCATCTCGTCGAGCAGCGGGTCGACGAGAAGGAAGCCCGTCCGCGTTGCCACGATATTGGCCGCCGACACGTCGCCGTGAGCCAGTCCGGCCGCGTGAATCTGGGCCAGCTGATGCGAGATGATCCGGACGACGTCGAGCGCGTTGTCGGCGCACCAGGAGCGGCGACGTGCCAGCGTCGCCACATCTTCGCCGTCGAAGATCGTCGAAATCACGGCGATCCGCCCCAAATCGGCCGGCACCATCGACCGGATCCCACACGCGTGAATCCGCGCAAACTGGTCGGCGCGTCCTGCTGCATCGAGCGTCGCAAGCTTCGCCGCCCACTGGGCGCCGCTCCGATCTGCAACCCGCCAGACGGTCCCCGCCAGGCCGAACCCCAGGGGTTCGAGCACGTCGTATCCTTCGATGTTCATGTCCCCACCCCACCACAACGGCGTCCTTCGTGGGGACACCGACGAGGATCTGTGGATAACGCCTCCCCGCCGCTGGCTCAGATGCACCCGTTACTGGGTTAGACTGAGGAATCATGGCTAACGAAACGACTCCGAACGCGCCCGCGAAGCGCCACTGGTACAACAACCTCGCCGACGCCTACCGCGTCACGAAGCGCACGTATCCGTGGATCACCTGGGTGCTCATCCTCATCCCCGTCGTCATCCTCGCCGTCGCCATCATCTTGTGTGTGACGCTGCATGCCCGGGTGGCCTCGTTCATTGGCTGGGTCGTCGTCGCGATCACGGGTGGCCTGTTCATCGACACGATGCTTCTCACCCGTCTGCTGACGTCGGCCACCTACACGCAGATGGACGGTGTCAAGGGCGCCGTCAGCTGGGTGTTGGGCCAGATCAAGCGCGGATGGACCATCGAGTCGGATCCTGTGGCAATGAATAAGAAGCAGGACCTCGTCTGGCGGCTCGTCGGCCGCCCCGGCATCGTCCTCATCTCCGAGGGGCCGGCCAGCCGAGTCAAGGGCCTGTTGGAGGACGAGGAACGCAAGTGCCACCGCGTCGCCGCGTCGGTTCCCGTCCACACGATCCAGGTTGGCCACGACCAGGGCCAGATTCCCCTGAAGGACGTGACGAAGGCCCTGCGGAAGCTGCCGAAGGCCATCAACAAGGACGAGGTGCCGTTGGTCGCCAAGCGCCTCGAGTCGCTGCGGATGCGCACCCAGCAGATGCCGCACGGCGTCGACCCCAGCCGCGCCAAGATCAACCGGCGCATGTTCCGCGGCCAGTAGCCATCAACGAACGAATCGGGACCCACCACTGTGGTGGGTCCCGATTCGTTTATTCGTCGCCGGTGTTTAGTTCTTCTCCGGGGCTTCCGTACCAGAGAAACGCCAGAATCCCAGAAGAATGAGCGAGCCGAGAACCCACTTGATCACTCCCCCGACAATGAACGGTGTGAATCCCGCGTTGAGGGTCTGCACGAGGGTCAGCGTCTTGCCACCCATGTGGAGGATCACCCACATATAGGGGATTCCCGTGAGGAACGGAATGATCGACGCCAGCCCGAACGCCGCGAGCGACAGCAAGGCATGACGGTCCCACTGACGTTCACTGAGATAACCGATCAGCCAGGCCGCCGGAATGAAACCGATAATGTACCCAAAGGAGGGCGACATCACCATCGCCGGGCCACCGGAGAATCCGGCAAACCACGGCAAGCCCGCCAATCCGAAAACCATGTAGGTAGTCAGTGCGGCCGCACCGCGGCGCGAACCGAGGATCGCTCCGACCAGCATGACCGCCAGCGTCTGGCCGGTGATGGGAACCGGCCACAGCGGAATCGACACTTGGGCTAGAGCGCCTACCAACGCCGCTCCGGCGAGAACCGCGACGATATTCTTCGTGAGGGACGCTTTCCCGATCACGCGATCGGCAAAAACGACGGGAACTGAGGCTACTGACATAGCACACCCTTTCTGTGTGATGTGACGGTGCTGGGCACAGGGATGCCCTGTGAGGCCCCTCTTCGAGGGCGAGTTTTTCTCCAGCACTACTGCACGATGGCCCAGGCGGACGCATAGTCGCCGTCATGGGATATCGTCACCTGAAATGATTTGTCGTGGACCTGGCGGGCCCTTTCGGTTTTGTCCCGAGTGGCACCCGCGTCGGCCTCCATGAGTTCGCGAAATCGGCCGTGAAAAAATACCTGAGGTCGACCGTGCCGATCCCCGAGGATCTCGATATCGCTCCACACGACGTCGCCGGGATCGATCGGACTCGGAGACGGGGCGAGGGCGTGCGACCACGCCTTCACCACCGCTTCTTTTGCCGCCCACCTCCCGGCCAGCGAGGCCAGGGGATTCGGCTTTTCCTGGCATTGGCGCCATTCCCGGTCGGTGAAGACCAGTCGAAAATGCGAGGCGGGCTCGCTCACCAATGCCTGGAGGTCGGGGATGAAGACGAGGTCGCAGCCGATCGCCGCCCGCTCACTCACCAGCGGCTCCGGCCCGTGAGGACGCGGCGAAGACGCCGGACGCGTCGAGGCGAGCCTGGGGATCCAGAAGCATCGCCACTTCCGTCTCATGGGAATCACCAGTCGCGGAAGTTTCCTCGGGTAACCGCCGATGGTCAATCGGTTCAAACAACTGCGCATGCCCGCACATGGCCGCCTGCCGGTGTGCCTGGCCACGCACCAGGCGTTCCTCGGCACGATCACGCCACGACCGGGCCGACTCGGCCCCGCGCTCGTGCGCTAACGCGGCCTCGAAGGCACGCGGGTGAGCGAGCGCAACGAGCGCCGACACGTGACCGAATCCCAACGACGTCAGCACCGCAGCCCTCACCGGGTGGTGCCCCATCGACAGCCGATGGCGCAGCCACACGAGTGGCGTATGTGCGGCCATCTGGGGATCGACGCAGTCGACACTCCGGTTCGCGGGGATCGTCTGCGTCCGCATGAGGTCGCACAAGCCGGCAATCTGGAAGACCGCGGCTCCACCCTTCGCGTGCCCGGTGAGGGTCTTTTGCGAGATGACGTAGAGCGGGTTACCGGCCTCGCGCCCCAGTGCGGCGCAAATCCGCGCGTGGAGCTCGGCCTCGTTCGGGTCGTTCGCGTTCGTCGACGTGTCGTGTTTCGACACGACCGCGACGTCATCGATGGTCAGCCCCACACTCGACAGTCCGCGGGCGAGGCTCGACTCACGGCCCCCACGTGCCGCCGCGAGCGCCCCGATCCCCGGAGCGGGGATCGACGTGTGGGCGCCGTCGGCGAAGGACTGGGCGTAGGCGACGACCCCGAGGACGGGCAGTCCGAGGTCTGCGGCGACATCCGCGCGGGCCAGGATGACGGTGCCACCGCCCTCGGCCTCGAGGAAGCCGGCTCGGCGCCGGTCTCCCGCACGTGAGATGTAGCGCGGCTCGATGCCCTGGTCGAGCATCTCTTGGGTGTTTGCTGTCGCGTTCATGTCGCCGAAGCCGGTGAGTGACTCGACGCTGATGTCGTCGATACCGCCGGCCACGACGACACGTGCCTTGCCCAGGCGGATCTTGTCGACGCCCTCTTCGATCGACACGGCGGCGGTTGCGCACGCGCCGACGGGGTGGATCATTTGCCCGTAGCCGCCGACGTAGGACTGCATGGTGTGGGCGGCGACGACGTTCGGCAGAGCCTCTTGGAGGATGTCTTGCGGGCGGTCCTCACCCAAGAAGCGGTCGACGAACACTTTCCGCAGGGATTCCATGCCGCCGATTCCCGTGCCCTGGGTGCTCGACACGTCCGCGGGGTGGACTCCCCGGAGGAGCTCGGCGGGTGAGAATCCCGCGGAGGTGAACGCGTCGACCGCGGTGACGAGGTTCCACACAGCGATGCGGTCGAGGCTCTGCCTCATTGTCGCGGGAATCCCCCAGTGCGCGGGATCGAAGCCGTCGGGGATCTGGCCGCCAACCGAGCGCGACAGCGTGGCGCGCCGCGGCACCCGCACAGGTGCACCCGCGCGTTTGCGGACCATCCACTGGCCGTCCGCTGCATCGCACCAGATCTCGGTGTGTGTCGGGTCGGCATCGCGATAGGCGCGGGCGTCGGCTTCACCTGCGGCGGCGAACGTCTGGTCGCTGGGCAGATACACGGTGACGACGTCGTTGGAGCCAGCCTCGACGATCGTTGAGTCGTCGCTGAGGGGACGGATCCCGCTGCGGGCGATGACTTCGTCGTGGAAGCGCTCATAGATCCCGGATTCGGCGACGGGATCGGCGTTTGCGTCATACCAGCCGGGGGCCGGGGTATCACTGAAGTGGATCAGCCCCATCATCCATGCCATTTCCATGACGCCGGCGGCGGTGAGCTCGAACCCTGCGCTGTTTTCGACGTCGTGGCGGGTGCGGCCACTACCCCACGTGCCGACCTCGCCGATGCCGACGATGACGACGAGGTCACGCAGGGGTGTCGTCACGTCGGGCCACGCTACCGGCGCGGCGATGCGGGGAACGGGAAGGTTGGGCAGGGCCCCGATTGTCGTGTCCTTGACCGGCAAGGTCGCGGCCGGGGCGGGCTGGTCCGTGGATCCTTGCTCGGCCGTGGCCTGCGCCAACGCCGCAAAATCGAGGGGCGTCGACGCCAGCCCGCCGGTGAGATCGGCGGTAAGCACCGCCTCGGTCGCGTCGCGGCGAGCCTGAAGCGTGCACAGATCGAGGAGCCGGTCGGCGACCTCGTCGGGAGTGAACACGGTAATGCCGGCGGCCGCTGCGGCCGGGATGAGGGCGTCGTTGTGGCCCATGAGATTCGTGCCGCGCACCCACCCGATGCTCGGGTGGGCCAGCGTCACCCGGTCGGCCCAGCGACGCTCGACACGCCACTTGTTGGCGATGGCGCAGAGGGCGGATTTAGCCTCGCCATAGGCGCCGTCGCCTCCAAAAGTCCCCCGGTTAGGGGAACCGGGCAAGACGACGTGGACACGGTGGCCCGTCGCCCAGTCTCGTCCCAGGTCGGCGAGGCGAGAAATGCTCCGTTCGATGCTCCACACGAGGAGGCGTTCCTCGAGCATCGCCTCGTGCATGTCCTCGCCGAGTCCGCCGCGTACGGGCGGTGCCGCGAACGGGAAGAACAGCGTCGGCAGGAGCGCCGGCTTGACGATCGTCGTCGTCGCGCCAACCGTGCGGGTCTGCTGTCGGCCAATCCAGTCGATGAGGGCGTCGACGTCGCGCAGACTCGCAAGATTGGCCGGCACGAGCCACAGCCGTGACCCGATCGCGCCGTGGCGGGCGTACAGGCCTTTCGCGAACTCGAGGCGGTCGTGGGTGATCCGTGAGGCCGTCTGAATGACGGTCGCGCCGCCAGCCAAAAGCCGCGCGACCAGAGACGCCGCAATCGACCCCGGGGCCGCCCCCGTGACGAGGGCAACCTCTCCGACGAAGGCTCCCGTCGGCTCCTCCATCGCCGCACGGGCGACGTCGTCGAAGAACCGGCGACGCGTGACGGCGTCGTCGCCCTCGCCGCAGCAGTGTGTGGCGTACCAGTCGGCGAGATCGCACAGGGATGCGCCTGCGCCGCGCAGCAGATCGATCTCGACGTCACCTGCGGCTTGATCCCCCGACGCGACCCGCGCCAGGTCTTCACGTGCGCTCGCCCACCGGTCGTCGAGAAGGACGCAGCGGCGCTCATCGAACGCCGGGGTGAGCGCACGCACCCAGTTTGGCCCCAGTTCCTTCATGACGGCATCGGCCAGATCGGAATCGTTATCGGGCACGGCTGCCGCGGGAGCGGAGACGCCAAGGGTGGTCAACAGGTCGCGCGCCTGGGTGGCGAGAACCCCGTCGGGGCCAAGAATCGCCTCGCGCAACTCGCGAAGAGCCGCCGAATCGACCATCGACCCCTCGCCGCCGCCCCGGCTCTGACTGATCGACACGCCGTGACGGGCCGCAACAGCCTGCGCGGCGGCGTCGACTAGGGCGTCGAGACCACCGGCCCCCGTGGGGACATCAAACGCCGCCAACGTGCCGCCTCGCACCGAATCACCCTCGCGTGTTCCCAGGAGGATTTCCGCCTTGACCTGCGCGTTCCACGAGGCCGGCAGGGCCCAGGCCGAGGCCAGTCGATCCTCAATGACCGTGGGCTTCGCCCCGGCCGCTCCGGCGAGCTTACGCACACAGGCCCCCGTCGCCTCTGCCAACACCGGGCCGAACGGTTGATAGTGCGCGGCCACCTGGTCGACCTTGGCGGACAGGTCGGCGATTGTCGCCTCGGCGGCGCCCTCAATCGTCGGAACGCCCAGCTCGGCAGCCATATCCATGAGCAGCTGGTTGCGTTTGGATGACACGCCGGCCGTCAGCGTATCGACGGTGTCGGCGTCGTCGATCTGGTCGCGGGTCATCTTCGTGCTCCAGGCGAGCAGGACGGCCACCGCTTCGGAGGCCGACAGCGGAAGCTCGGGGACCGCGGCCGCACGCGACACCGGGGCCGGGGCCGGCGAGGTTTCGCCGACGGCTTCCATGCCCGCGGTGCTCGTCGAGTCTCCGGACGCGAGCGAGTCCGCCTGCACACGAGCATCTGTCGACGAGGCCGCCGCAGCGGGGGCGTCGTCCGCTGTGTCTGTGGGCGCGAGGGCGACAGGAACGTCCTCGTCGCGCACACGCGCCGCATCGCGCTCGACATTGAGAATCTCCGGGCGATGGATCCGGACCTCACCGGCAAAACGCGGCAGGCGAAGCGTCTTCTCCGCAAGGTTCGCCAGCGTGGGGGCTGTCGCCAACCCGACCTCGACCAGGCGGTCGACCCCATATTCCGCACCGAGGAGAAGATCTTGAGTCTCGATCCAGCGGACGGGCGAGGCGAACTGCCACGCCAACAGCTCGATGAGGAGCGTGCGTGCCACCTGAGAGGGCTCTTCCATTGCCAGGCTCCAGCCGCGCTCCAGGAGGTCGAGAACCGGCCCGGACGGCACGACGTCGACGATGGCGCGGGCGAAGTCCTCCGTGAGCTCGAATGGGCGCGCGACGAGGTTCGGCACGTAACGCCCCACGAGGACGGACGTGTCGACGACCTCGGGCAGCAATTCGCGAAGCTTCTCGCGGAAGGGCACGACCCCCGCACGCAACACACTCGAATGGAAGGGGACGTCAATGCCGGGAATAAGCATGAAGGGACGGCGTCCACCCCGTGCATCCGCACGCGCTGAAGCGTCCTTGGCGAGCAGCTCCAGCCCGCGTACCGTTCCGGCGATCGCGTACTGGGCACCGGCGAGATTCTCGTTGACGATTTGGAGGAACTCTCCTGTCTCTTCCCTGAGGGCCTCGATGTAGGAACGCACCTCGTCTTCGCCGATACCGCACTCGTTGGGACGCAGCGCGCCCATGCGATAGTTCGACCGCCCCTCCGCGTCGCGCTCAACGAGGTCATGCATGGCGCTGCCACGCGCATAGACGATCTCGAGGACCTGCTCAAAGGGGAAAATCTTGGCGCACGCCGCCAGGGCGTTGTACTCCCCCAGCGAATGACCGGCGTACATCGCGCCCTCAACGAAGGCTCCCTCGGCCCGCAGTTGTTCGGTTTGTGCATAGGCGAGCGTCGCCAGCGCGACCTGCGTGAACTGCGTGAGGTTGAGGACGCCGTCGGGGTGACGCACGACGCGGGAACCGATGCGGATCTGGGTGGGGTTGTCGCGGATGATCGCCTCGATCGAGAACCCCAAGGTCGCCCGGGTATGCGCGTCGGCGCGCGCGAAGACCGCGCGAGTCACGCTTGTCATCGCGTCCATCCCCATACCGGCACGTTGAATGCCCTGACCGGGGTAAACGTAGGCGGTACGCGGCGCGGCGACGAGGGCGCGTCCGATCGACACCACCGTGTCGTCGACCCGGCACGTCACCTCGATGACGAGGTCGCCTACCCGGGTCCGCCCCACCCGCTCGACGCTGACGTCGACGTCGTCGAGGAGGTTGACCATGCCGAACATACGGTATGACCAGCCGCGAATCTCCATCGGCGCCCCCTGGGCGGCGACCGGGGCCGTACTCGACAGCGCCGGTGCGCTCACCACGTGCTGCGCGACGGCCGACAGCCACATCCCATGGACCAGGGGTGCCTGCAGGCCCGAGAGGGCCGCCGCCGCATACGAGGTGTGGATGGGGTTGAAGTCGCCAGACACGGTCGCGAAGGCCGTCATGTCCGCGGGGGCGGTGACTGTCACCTGACGGAGAAGGGCGCGCGGGACGTCGACGATGTCGGCTCCCCCGGTAAAGTCCGGAGCGGGCTCGGGTGCCTGGGAGGACGTCACCCTCCCGCGGATCGCAAAACGCTCCACGAGGTGGGTAAACAGCTCACCGTTCGCGCGCAGCTCGACGTCGACGTGGACGACGCGTCCGGCGTGGGATTCGCTCACGGCGACGCAGCGACCGCGCGTGGCGACGCGGGTGCCGGGCTGGGGAAGCGCCCCGACGATCGTCACCGTGTGGTCGAGGTGGACGGCGTTGATGAGGCCCTCGATGACGGGATAACCGCCGAACGTTGCGGTGCCGAGTGCGGCGTAAATGGTCGGCCAGCACGGCCCCACCCACGCGTCGGCGACGAGGGGCGCCAGTCGGGTCCCCAGGGCCGCGCCGGTGACTTCGGCGTGAGCCTCCCCCAGGGCGGAGGTATAGGTGAACTCGCCGGTGACGACTCCCCAGCCCTCACCGTCGGCAACCTGCGGCATCGCGTCGATGCGGTCGCCCGTCACGGTCGTCGATCCGACGCCCGCGGCGCCGGCCAACAAGTCGAACGCTGTCCGCGAGAGCCGTGCCATGTCGACCACCGGATAGCCGCCGTCGGCACACGACTCCGGCACGGCGATGGGGATGACGATGTCCCGCACCGCATGGTCGAGGCCGGGTGCCGTGTCGCACTCGACGTGGATCGACCAGCCGTCCTCGTCCTCGGCGAGCGTGCTCCCGGGCACGGCGACGAGCGGATTCGCGACGAGGTTACCGTTCCACTCCACATGCGGAGTGAGCCGCAGGAACTCCTCGACACTGTGGGCATCACCCAGGCGCGAGAATACGTCGCGGTCATCCGTGTGGATCGAGGACTCGGCTCCTGCGCCCCCACGAATGGCGTCAACGACCGCATTCTCATAGCGGGCGAACATGTCGCCGACGGGTTCGTCGATACGGTCGATGCCACCAACCGAGATCGGGCCGGGGATAATGCGGACGGCATCAGCGTCGAACCGCGAGTCGTGGGACTGCCATAGAGTGTCCGTGCCCCACCAGCGAGCGAGGTCGGCGTCGAGGACGGGTACGAACGGCAGGGGCTTGTGGTGTTTGCGGCACAGGGTGATGAACCACGCCGCGTCCTGGGGGCTCACGCGCGTCGACTCCGCCTGGGGATATGCCGCAAGCAGGCGAGCCACGGCGTCCTCCGGGTCGGCCACCGCCCCGAGGTCGGCGAAAAGGGTGGGAATCTCGCCGTGGTCGGCCTCGTTGAGACGCGCCTCGATGCGACGCAGCAGGTCGAGAATCCGGTCGGCCCACGTCCAGTCCGCGTACGGATAGGCGAGGGCGACGGCGCGCCGCGCCCACTGCGCGTACGTCATCGTCTCGACGTCCCCGAAGTAGGGCTTCGCGGTCTTGTCGAGCGCGGCGATGATCTCATCGCGACGCCGGGCGATGGCCTCCGTGTCAGGGCCGATCTCGTGGATGAGCCGAGAGGCGGCGGCAGACGAGTTGTCGACCTCGTACATGTCGGCGTCGAGATGCGACAGCCCAGAGGTCACTCCCCCGCTGCTTTCCTCGCGCCCCACCCAGCCCGATTCGATGCCGGGAGTCTCCATGAGAAGCCGCTTGACCTGCGGTGACGTCTTCGCTTCCGCAACGGTCATCGCTGCGGTACCGACGAGCACCCCGTCGACGGGCATAGCGGGGCGCCCGTGGGCACGGGCCCACGTTCCCGTCAGGTAGTCGGCGGCGCGCTGCGGCGTCCCGATGCCCCCGCCGACCGTCACCACGAGGTTCGGAGTCTGCCGAATCTGCGCATACGTCGCGAGCAGCAGGTCGTCGAGGTCCTCCCACGAGTGGTGCCCGCCGGCGTGTCCGTCCTCGATCTGCATGATGATCGTCCGGTCCGGAACGGCCTCGGCGATCGCGAGAACGTCGGTGATCTGCTCGATCGTGCCCGGTTTGAAACAGATCGAGGTGAAGCCCTCGGCACTCAGCTGACGAATAAGCTGGACGGCCTCGTCCTTCTCCGGCACGCCCGCACTGATTGTCACCGCGTCGAAGGGCGCCCCGTTGACGCGGGCCTTCGGGACGATCCGGTTGACGCCGAACTGGAGGTTCCACATGAAGCGGTCGAAGAACATCGTGTTGAATCCGGCGGCCCGCCCGGGGGCGAGGAGCTTCTTCAAGCCCTCGCTGTTCGTTCGGAAGATCTCCTCGCTGTATTGGCCCCCGCCCGCCATCTCGGCCCACAGGCCGGCGTTCGCGGCGGCGGCGACGATCTCCGGGTCGACGGTCGTCGGCGTCATCGCGGCGAGCATGATCGGTGAGCGTCCCGTCAGCCGTGTGAATGCCGTGTCGACGACGGTACGGCCGTCGCCCAGGCGCACGAGGCGAGGCGCGAATTTCTCCCACGACGTGGCCTGCGGGTGCGGCCCTGCCGGGTCGTCTAACGCGATTCGCGCGGCCGGCGTCGAGGCGTCGATCATGAGCGCGCCGGTGCCCGCAAGGAGGTCCCCCGACAGTTTGGTCACGAGATTCGTCGGCCCGAGGTCGAGAAACACGTTCACCCCGGCGTCCCTCGCGTGCGCGACGTCGGCGGGCCAGTCGGTCGGATGGGTGAGGATGGCTTCGGCGAGCTCCCGGGCGCGCCGCGGCTCGAGCGCCGCTTCACCCCGCGTCGCGTCGGTGGCGCCGAGACGGCTCACCCATTCGGCCACGAGGTCGACCGCTCCGGCCAGCAGCGGGCTGTGGAACGGCGCCCCCACCGGCAAAAACGCGACATCGATCTCCGGGAGAGAGCCACCCATGTGGTGGGCGTCGAGGCGCCGCTTGCGGGCGTCGGCGGCGTCTTCCACGTGCCGGCGCAGCGCCCGGAGCGCCAGCGGATCCCCCGCGTAGACCGTGGTGTTCGCCCCGTTGACGACGGCGATGTTCCACCGCCCGCGGACGGCGGCGAGGTCGCTCGTCGTGCATTCCGGGTCGAGCGGCGGGACACCGCGTACCGACAGCATCGGCGTCGCCTCCTCCACCCGCATGAGGCCCGCGCGATGGGTCGCCGCGTGCGCGGCATGGCCGATGAGGATCGCCAGAGCGAGCAGCGCCTCAAGGTCGCCCTCGTTCCCCTCCAGCCATGCACGCGCCACCTCGGCGCCGAGAATTCCCTGCGAATGCCCGAGGACGACCTGGGGCGGCCGGTTGTGGATGTCGAGACTCGTCGCCTCGAGGTCGATGAGCGCGCAGATCTGGGCGAGGACGATTCCTGGCACCGACACCGCCGGATTCTCGTCCAACGGATCGGGCGCGATGTCCCCGTCGAGAATGGCGTCGAGGCGCTCGCTGGCCCCGTTGGCGCTGGTCTCCAGCTCGAGGGCGACCGGGGCGAGCAGAGATCGGGCGTGGCGCAGCCAGGTGCGCACCGATGTGCCCGCGTGCGGGAGGGCTACCCCCTCAGCCAGGTGGGTCTTCCATGCGCTGCCCTGCCCGGCAAAGACGAGGGCGTAGGGCTCACGAAGATCGGCGAAGAAACTCGTGGGAGCGGGGACCGTACCCGCCGTGTCGGGTGAAGATCCACAAAGTTGTGTCGGTGTAGTCATCAAATATGTCCTTCATGTCGGTGAGCCTGCAGATGAACGAGCGAACCCTAAAGGGGCGCGTTGTCGTGGATTCGCCCGGGATCGCGCTCTCGTCGCTTACTGTCAAGGACCGCTAGGGAGCGGCAAATCGTGGCGCGGGTGTCCGCCGGATCGATAAGGCCGTCGAGCTCGCCGTCTTTCAGCGACAAGTTCGGGTTGACACTCTCGCGCGCGTAAAGATCCTGGTAATGGCGCCGCTGCGCGTCGAGGTCTTCCCCGTCGCGCTCGGCTTGGAGAAGCTGGCGCCGGTAGACGATGTCGACCGCGCCCTCGGCCCCCATGACAGCGATCTGTGACGACGGCCAGGAATAGTTGAGGTCGGCACCCAGGGATTTCGACCCCATGACGATGTAGGCACCGCCGAACGCTTTGCGTAAAACGATCGTGACCAGCGGAACGCTGGCGCACGCATAGGCGGTGATGAGTTTGGCGCCGCGGCGAATAATGCCCGCACGCTCCTGTTCGGACCCCGGCCGATATCCGGGGACGTCGACGAGGGTGAGGATCGGAAGGGAAAACGCGTCGCAGAACTGGACGAATCGCGCGGCCTTCTCCGACGCGTTGACGTCGAGGGTTCCCGCATCACACATCGGCTGGTTGGCGACAACCCCGACGCTGTGGCCCTCGAACCCCGCGAACCCCACGACGATCGACGGCGCAAACAGGGGCTGGACCTCGAGAAACTCCTCGTTATCGGCGATCGTCTCGATGACGTCGATGACGTCGTAGGGCTGCTTTTCCGACTCGGGGACCAGGTCGCCGACCGTTTCGGGCGCCGGCGGCTCGTTCTCCTCTGGCGTGAAACGGTAGCGCGGCGGGTTTTCGCGACAGTTCGCCGGCAGATAGGACAGCAGGGTGCGCGCATAGTCGAGGGCTTCGGCCTCGTTCTCGGCAAGAAAATGGGCGACGCCGGAAATACTGTTGTGCAAGCTGGCGCCACCGAGGTCTTCGCTCGAGACGTCCTCGCCGGTGACGGCTTTGACGACCGAGGGACCGGTGACGAACATGTACGACGATTCCTTCGTCATGATGATGAAGTCCGTGAGCGCCGGACCGTAGACGGCGCCGCCGGCGCACGGACCCAAGATGATCGAGATCTGCGGGATGACGCCGGACGCTTCGGTCGTGGCCTTGAAGATCCGGCCATATTGGGCGAGGGCGGTGACGCCCTCTTGGATCCGCGCGCCGCCGGAATCGAGCATCGAGATCACGGGGATCCCCAGCTGCATCGCCTGTTTCATCAGCGAAAGAATCTTGTCGCCCTCGACGCGTCCGAGTGTGCCACCACGCACCGAAAAGTCCTGCGCCCACACGGCGACGTGCCGATCATCGATCGTGCCGAACCCCGTGATGACGGCCGCCCCGAGGTAGCCGTCGTCGATGTCGCCGCCGGCGAAGCGTCTGACCTCGTGGAACGACTCGGGATCGAGCAGCATGGCGATCCTCTCGCGCGCGGTCTGGCGCCCCTTGTCGTGTTGGCGCTCGCGGGCCCGCGCTTCGCCCTCGTCAAGTAGTGCTTGCGCGCGACGCGTGTAGTTGGACCGCCCGATACGCGCATCTGTGCTGGTCATCTCGGTCATCACTCCTCCTTCATCTCCCCGGTGTCGAGGGCGACCAACAGGTCCCCCTGGTTGACGCTGGACCCGGCGGTGACGGCGACGGCGGTAACGGTGCCCGCGCAGGAGGCGTGGACGTATTTCTCCATCTTCATTGCCTCGAGGACGGCGACGAGATCGCCTTCGCCCACCTCATCGCCCATCTCAACGGCCACGCGCACCACGGTCGCCTGGATCGGGGCGACGACGTCGGCAGAATCGGACGCGACACCGGCGGGGGCGGTAAGGGCATGAACCGAGGCTCGGGCGGGCGTACCGGCCCCGCGAGTGCCAGCCCTGCGGCCACGGAGGCGCTGGCGGGGCAGGTCCGCGACCGCCTGGACGGTGGCCTGGGCCTGTCCGATGAGGCCCTCCGGCAGTTTGAGGTGCATCCGTTTGCCGGCGAGTTCGACGATGTAGGTCGCGAGTGTCGGCGCGTTTTTGCCGGCGGGGAGGGCCTCGCCGGATTCGAGGAGGACGCGTTTCACCTCGTCGAGGATCTGCCGGTCCTCGAGCCAGCGGGTGTAGACCGCGAACTCGCTATGGGGGTCCGCGTCGAGAGAGTGGTCCTCCCCGCTCGCGGGAATCCTCTCGATCGGGGCGAGGGCGCTGGCATCGGTGCCGACAAAGTCGGGGTGCGTGATGATCGTGCGAATCAGCGGCACCGAGGTCAGCAGCCCGTCGATAGCGAACTCGTCGAGGGCGCGGACCAGTCGCGCGATCGCCTGTGCCCTCGTGGGGGCCGAGACGGTGACCTTGGCGATCAACGAATCGAAATTCCCGCCGATCGCGTCGCCGCTGCGGACGAACGTGTCGAGCCTGACGCCCAGGCCGGCGGGGAACGTCACGCTGCGGATCTCTCCCGTGGTCGGCATGAGGTCGTCGGCCGGGTTTTCGCTGGTGATGCGGACTTCGATCGCGTGGCCGCGCGCCGGGGCCGCGGGCGTGAGCCGGTGGCCTTGGCTGATCCGGATTTGTTCGCGGACGAGGTCGATCCCGGCGACCTCCTCGGAGACGGTGTGTTCCACCTGCAGGCGCGGGTTGACCTCGAGGAAATAGGCGTCGGAGCCGCTGACGAGGAATTCACACGTCCCGACCCCCACGTAATCGACCGCGTCGAAGAGGGCACGCGACCAGTGCGTGAGGTGTGCGGCGACGTCGGGGTCGAGGTGGGGTGCGGGGGCTTCCTCGATGACTTTTTGGTTGCGGCGTTGCACCGAGCAGTCCCGCGTTGTCACGACGCGGAACTCGCCCGAGCGGTCACGCATGCATTGGGTTTCGACGTGACGGGCGTGGCCGAGGAATTTCTCGATGAAGCACAGCTGAAGGGTCGCGTCGCCGCCGCGCTCGGTGAAGAACCGGTCGACGTCGGCATCGCTATCGAGGCGGGTAATCCCGCGGCCGCCCCCGGAATCGGCCTGTTTGATGAGGACCGGATAACCGTGGGCGGCGGCAAAATCCTTGACGTCCTTCACGGTGGGGTTTCCCTGCGAGATTCCGGGGATCGTGGGGACCGCGACGGAATCGGCGATCTGTCGGGCCCGAATCTTGTCGCCGAGGGCGCAGATCGCGTCGGGGCTTGGCCCGATCCACGTCATGCCGGCGGCGAGGACGGCCCGCGCGAAGGCGGCGTCCTCCGAGAGGAAACCGTAGCCGGGGTGGATGGCGTCGACACCCGCGCGCTGGGCGATAGCGAGGAGTGCCTCGGGGTTGAGATAGGTGTCGCGGGCCAGTGCACCACCCAGCGAAAAGGCCTCATCGGCGAGTTCGGGGCCGAGGGTGTCAATGTCGGACTCGGCGTAGACCGCGACGGTGCGGATTCCCATCTCGCGGGCCGTCCGGATCACCCTGACCGCGATTTCGCCGCGGTTGGCCACCATAAGCGTGCTCATTAGCGCCCCTTCCCCGCGCCCGAATCGCTGTGATCGGTCTGGGGCAGTGACACGTCGCCGCACGTGACCGTGTGGGTCGTCAGGCCGTTCGCCACGACCAGGGCGGAGTCGAGGTCGATTCCCCGCACTCGCCCGCTCCGGTGCGAGCCATCGGCCAGGGCGATATCGACGACCTCGCCGCGACCGGTGAGGGCGCGTTCGTATTCCGTGCGCCAACGTTGTCTGAGGTCAAAGTCCATGCTCGCCGTGGGGCGACCCGTGGCGTGGGCACTCGCCACGACGAAAGCGGGGGCGACGAGATCACGGTAGGCGCGAAGGAGCGCCTCGAGCAGGGCGTCCCGGTCGATGGGTCCGTACTCGTCCTCGACGAGGCATCCCGCGATCGCTCCCGCATCGGACGGAGTGACGTCGCCGTTGATACCGACGCCCACGACGACGGTGTCGACGCCCCACGACCCGTCCTCGCGGTCTTTCCCGTGCGCCTCTGCCCCGCCGGACGTGCCGAGGTGTTCGGCGAGGATCCCACCAACCTTGCGTCCGCGGACAATGAGGTCGTTGGGCCACTTGAGGCCCGCCTCGTATCCGACCGCGGCGGCCGCACGGACGCTTGCCATACCGGCAAGGGCGCTGACCCACGAGAGGAACGGCGCCGGGATGCGCACGAGCGTCGAGAAGAGCAGGCAGTGCCCCGGCGCGTCAACCCACGTGCGGTCGTAGCGGCCTCTGCCGCCGGTCTGGTGCTCCGCAACGATGGTCCGCCACGTCGGGAGACCCGGGTTGCTCCGCCAAGCATCGGCGAGGGCACGGTTCGTCGAATCGACCGTCGTCACATGGGTGATGAGCGCTCGCCCCGCGGCATCGAGCCGGGCCTGATGGGCGCGGCGTATCTGTGAAACCATGGTCACCTCCGACGAACACGTTGAGTTGCCCTCATCCTGTTTCCGTCGAAAAACCGGTTCAAATACACCTGTGTATATTTTGCCGCCTCGTGCTCATCCCGCCGCGGCGATTGCGGTCGTCGTTTCTTGGTGGTTACGCGGGTTTCGAGGTCGGCTCGTTCGCCATCGGCCGCGACGCCGCGTGAAGCAGCAGGGTAATCATCTGGACGACGTCACGCGCCGGCGAATTCGCCACTGACCCGGGATGTTCCTCCGCCGTGAGCCCTGCACGCGGGTCCTCACCGGGCGCTGCCGAAGCGCCGCGGCGCGGGAGGGCGCGCACCGCGCTCCGCCACGCGTCCAGCCCGGCGGCGCGCATAGCAATCGCAATGATGGCGTGCGAAAGAGCCCGCATCGGCTGCGTCGGCTCCCTGCGAGCGGCACGGAAAATCGCCGCCAGCACGGTCGCCAGTTCGTCGATGAACGCGTTGTTGATGTCGAGTAGACGCGCACCCCACTGGGCATCCTGGATCGAGCGAATAAGCAGCTCGGAGTGGATCACGTACAGCGCCCTGTCGAACCCCATGGCGTCCAAAGCCTCGAAAAGGAGATCCTCGATCTTCACGGCCTGGGGCGCCGCCGATGCTGCCTGAGTGGCCGGGGCGTCTGGCGCGGCGCCGTCCCGGGCGACGCCGCGGTCCCGCCACGTCCTCACGGTGTCTTCTAACGCGTTGATCAGCCGCCCGTATTCTTCCTCGGCGAGGGCGACGAAGAGGGAGTCTTTCGTCGAAAAATTCGAATAAAAGGCGCCCCGGGTAAAACCGGCGCGAGAGCAGATCTTCTCCAAAGAACACGCCTCGACTCCCTCGTCGAGAATGATCTCTCGAGCGGCAGCAATCAGTCGATCCTGCGTCTCAAACCGGTTGCCCATGGTGCCCTCCTTTTCCGCGCCCACCCCGCTGTCTGGCGATGTCACGAGGTTTAGGGCCCGCGTGGCCGCGATTGAGCACCAGCATATCGGGACGAGGATCGTCAGTCGTCCTCGCCGTAGAGCAGCCGCTCGACGACGTCGCGGCAGCGCCTCGCGGCCTTGTGGTAGTCCTCCTCGAGGTCGACCTCGTGGCCAGGTTGATACCCCAACAGCCTGCCAATCGTCACGGCTTCGCCGGCCGCGCTGGGAATGACGTCGACCTTCCTGGGGGAAATCCGCGCGTTCGCGAGGACGTTGCCGGCGCGGATCGACGACGCCAGCAGCCAGGCGTCGCGCAGGATCTGGGCGTCACCCTTGGCCACCAGCTCGGCCTCGACGAGGCCGTCGAGCGCCTCCAATGTCGACGGCGTCCGCAGCACCGGGTGATCCTTGGCGAAGCGCATCTGATAGATCTGGGCCACCCACTCGACGTCGCTGAGGCCCCCGGGCCCCAGCTTGACGTGGCGGGTCGGCTCGACCCCGCGCGGCAGCCGCTCGGTCTCCATGCGCGCCTTGAGCAGCCGAATCTGGCGCATCGCCGCACGGTCCAGGCCCGTCCCGTACCGCACCTCGTCGATGAACGTGCCGAGGTCGGCCACGAGCGCCTCGTCGCCGGCGATGACGCGCGCCCGCAAGAGCGCCTGGCGCTCCCACGGGTCGGCCCACCGTTCGTAGTGGTCGGCGTAGGCGTCAAACGACCGGGCCAACGGGCCCTCTCGCCCCTCCGGCCGCAGGTCGAAGTCGATGGGGAACGCCGGGGTCTGGCCGACGCTCGACAGGCCCTTCTTCAGCGCCTGCGCGACGGCGACTCCGCTGGTCGCCACGTGCGACGCCGAGACGCCCTCCCGCGGACGATAGACGGCGACGACGTCGGCGTCCGACCCGTATGAGGCCTCGCGTCCGCCCTGGCGCCCCATGGCGACGAGGGCGACCTCAATATCCGACTCTGCGCCCTCGACCGCCCTCCTGGCAGCGGTCAACGCGCCAGCGAGGCAGGCGTCGTTGGCGTGAGAGATCATCCGTCCCGCCCGGACGGGATCGACACGGTCGTTGAGATCGACGATCGCCGACCGCAAGAGCTCGCGCGCCCGCACCTGGCGGATCCGATCCATCGCCTCGCCCGTGTCGGTGTGACGCTCGACGAGTGCCCTCACCTCGTGGTCGAGCCGCTCCTTGTTGGGGGCCTCAAGCTGGTGGTCGTCGTCCAACCACTCGACCGACTCGGGCAGCTCGGACATCCGCTCGGCCACGTACGACGACGTCGCGAGGATCTGGCAGAGTCTGCGCGCCGCCACCCGCGAATCCCGCAGCAGCCCGAGGTACCAGTGGGACGAACCGATCTGGTCAGAAAGGCGCCGAAATGACAAAAAACCCTCGTCAGGATTGGGGCCGAGCGTGAGCCATTCGAGGATGCCGGGCATGAGTTGTCGTTGGATCGCCGCCCGCCGGCTGACCCCTTCGGTCAGCGCCGTCATGTGCCGCACGGCGCCCTTGGGGTCGTGGTATCCCAAAAGCAGCAGCCGCTCGCGTGCCGCTTCTTCGGACAGGCCGACCTCCTGGGTGCCGGCCTTCGCGACGATCGTCAGCAGCGGCCGATAAAACAGATCATGGTGGAGGTCGCGAACCTCGGTGCGCACCCGCTCCCATTTCTCGCACAACGCATCGGGGAAGCCCAGCTCCGGCGCGATTGTCCGGCCGATCCGCCGAAGATCGGCGTCCTTCGTCGGCATGACGTGGGTGCGCCGCATCCGCTCAAGCTGGGTGCGGTGCTCGAGGACGCGGAGGAACCGGTAGCACTCCCCCAACGCGGCGCCGTCCTCGCGGCCGATGTAGCCGCCCGCGGCCAATGCCCCGATTCCTTCGAGCGTCGAGCGACACCTGAGGGACGGGTCGGTGCGTCCGTGCACGAGCTGAAGCAGTTGGACTGAGAATTCGACGTCGCGCAGGCCGCCGGGTCCGAGCTTGATCTGTTGGTCTTTGATGGAGGCCGGGATGTGGTCCTCGACGCGGGTCCGCATCGCCCGGGCGTCCTCGACGAAGCTCTCGCGGGTCGCCGCCTGCCAGACCAGGGGCTGGAGCTCCTCCAGTAGTTTCTCGCCCACGCGTCGTTCGCCCGCCTGGACACGGGCCTTGAGCAGCGCCTGGAACTCCCAGTTTTTCGCCCACGACCGGTAGTAGTCGACGTAGGAGTCGATCGTGCGGACGAGGGCACCGTCCTTGCCCTCGGGCCTCAGGCCCAGGTCGAGTTCCCACAGTGGTGGCTCCTCGCCGGGCCCCGAGATCGCCTGGGCGACGCCCACCGCCAGCTGGGAGGCCTGGTCGAGGGCCATCGGGGTGTCGCCCGCGGACTCGGCGACATAAAAGACGTCGACGTCGGAAAGGTAGTTGAGCTCGCGGGCCCCCGTCTTCCCCAAGGCGATGACAGAGAACGCCACCTCGCCCGTCGGGTCGACGTCACGCCTGGCCAGGGCGAGGGCGGTCTCGATCGCCGCGTCCGCCAGCTCGGTGAGCAGCGCCGCGACCGTGGGAAACACCGCCATCGGTTCCCCGGAGGCGACGTCGGCCGCCGCCACCTGATACAACGCGCTGCGGTAGGCCCGGCGCATGTCGTCGGCGCTACCCGAGGTCGCCACCCACACGTCGGGCCGCACCTCGCGTGCCCCGACAGTGGCGAGGAATTCGCGCCGCCACTGCCCGCCGACCCGCGTGGCCATCTCCAACGCCTCATCGACGGCGTGCGGCAACTCTGGAAGTCGCTGCCAGAGGGCGGCGAGCGCGTCGGGATGCGTCGCCAGGTAGTCGCCGGCGGCCCGCGATGCCCCCAACAGGGCGAACAGGCGTCGCCTGGCCGAGGCATCAGTGCGGGCCTTCTGGAGGTCGGCGCCCTGCTCGCCGAACCGGATGAGCGCGAGCACCACCTGATCCGGGTCGCCCGCCACGCCAAGGTCCGCGACGGCCTCGGGCGAGTCCAACAGGGGCACTTCGCCGGACGCAATCCACTCGGACACGCGGGCGACGTCGGTCACGCCTGCGCCGCGCAGCCGTTGAGTGAGTGAGATTTCGCGTGCCATGGCTTAGGGAAGCGAGATGAACCGTGCGATTTCTTTGGGCGTGATCTGGCGCGAATACTCGCGCCATTCGTGCTCTTTGTTCCGCATGACGAAGGCGAAGACGTCCTCGCCGAGGGTGTCCGCCATGAGTTCTGAACGCTTGAAGACCGAGAGAGCCTCCTCGAGCGAGTGCGGCAGCGCGGCGATTCCCAGGGCCCGCCGTTCTGCGCGCGAGAGCTCCCACACGTTGTCTTCGGCTTCTTCGGGCAGCTCGTACTTCTCGGCCACCCCCTTTAGGCCCGCGGCCAGCAGGGTCGCCAACGCCAGATAGGGGTTGGCGGCCGAATCGGTCGCGCGATACTCGATCCGCGCGGCCTGCGGCTTGTCGGGTTTGTAGAGGGGTACCCGGACGAGGGCGGAACGGTTGTTGTGGCCCCAGCAGACGTAGCAGGGCGCCTCGTCGCCGCCGTAGAGGCGCTTATACGAGTTGACGTACTGGTTGGTGATCGCCGAGAGCTCGTGGGCGTGGGCGAGGATCCCCGCCATAAACGACCGCCCCACCGCCGACAGCTGATACTGCCCGGCGCCATCGAAGAACGCGTTGCGTTCGCCCTCGAACAACGACATGTGCATGTGCATGGCGTTGCCGGGCGCGTCGACGAAGGGCTTGGGCATGAACGTCGCCACCATGCCCTCTTGCAGCGCGACCTCGGAGACGACGGTGCGAAACGTCATGATGTTGTCGGCGGCCGTGAGGGCGTCGGTTGCTCTGAGGTCGATTTCGTTTTGGCCGGGTCCGCCCTCGTGGTGGCTGAACTCGACCGAGATCCCCATTTTCTCGAGGGCCTCGACGGCGCGGCGGCGGAAATCGTTCGACCCGCCGCGTGCAACGTGGTCGAAGTAGCCGGCCCGGTCGACCGGGACGAGCGGCTCGTCGAGGCTGGTCGGCGGCTTGAGCAGGTAGAACTCGATTTCGGGGTGGACGTGGAAAGTGAATCCGGCGTCGGCGGCCCGGGCCAGCTGGCGCTCGAGGACGCCTCGCGGATCGGCCTTCGCGGGCTCCTCAAGCGGCGTGAGGACGTCGCAGAACATGCGGCCCACGGCGACGCCCTCGTCGTGCCACGGAAGCAGCTGGAAGGTCGTCGCGTCGGGGTACAGGAGCATGTCCGACTCGTAGACGCGGGTAAAGCCCTCGATCGTCGACCCGTCGAAGCCCATGCCTTCGTTGAAGGCGTGCTCGAGCTCGCCCGGGTCGATGGCGACCGACTTGAGCTTGCCCAACACGTCGGTAAACCACAGCCTGAGGTAACGAACGTTCTTGGCGGCAATAAGCCGCAGCACCTCGTCTTGTTGGCGATCCATCCCGCTTCCTCCCTTGCTAGCCGTGGGCCCACCAGCGGTCGTCCTCGTGGCGACCGCACCGCAGATACATGCTGAACGTCCTCGACAAGATCTCGCTGGTGAGAACCTCGTCGAGGGTGCCCGACGCCGCCACGTTGCCCTCCTTGAGCATGAGGGCGTGGGTGAATCCCGGCGGGATCTCCTCGACGTGGTGGGTCACCATGACGAGCATCGGCGATTTCGGGTTCGACGCCAGCTCGGCCAGGGAGCCCATGAGGATTTCGCGGGCCCCCAGGTCGATGCCGGCCGCGGGCTCGTCGAGGATGAGGACCTCCGGGTCGGCCATGAGAGCGCGACAGATGAGGACGCGCTGGCGTTCGCCGTCCGAGAGGGTGCCGATGCGGCGCTGTGCGAGGTCGGACACCCCGAAGTTCTTCATCAGCCAGGCGGCACGGGACTCGTCGATCGCCTCGTACTCCTGGTAGTGGGCCTTGACGATCGTCCCGTACGCCGCGGCGAGGATCGTCTCCGACACGATGAGCTGGGGATCGATCGTCTTGAGGAGGGCGGACGAGCAGAAGCCGACCCTCTCGTGAATCTCCTGGGTCTCGACGTTGCCAATGTCTTCGCCGATGACTGCTACCCCACCCGAGGTAGGAAAGAGACGTCCGGCAATCAGTGAGACCAGCGTCGTTTTCCCGGCACCGTTAGGCCCAAAAATCACCCAGTGCTGCCCGGGATAAGCCTGCCACGTGACCCCTGCAAGGAGTTCTCGGCCGTCACGAACGACGTGGACATCATCGAGTTCGACGAGAGGTTCCATAGTTCACACTTTAAGGGACGCGGCGGGCGCTGCTTGCCCGCCACGTCCGCGAGTCGGGAAAGAAGTCCTAGAGCAGCGACTTGTACAGCTCGACGGTTTGGTCGGCCACCGTGTCCCACGTGAATTTCTCTTCGACGCGGCGCCGCCCGGCCTTACCCATGGCCCGCGCTTTGTCGGGGTTGGCCAGGAGGTCGTTGATGCGGTCGGCCATGTCGTGCTCGAACTTGTCGGGGTCGAGCGGCGTGCCGGTGCCGTCGTCCTTCTGTTCGATCGGGACGAGGTAGCCCGTCTCGCCGTCCTCGATGCAGTCGGGGATCCCGCCGGTCTTCGTCCCGACGACCGGCAGCTCCATGGCCGCCGCCTCGAGGTTGACGATGCCCATGGGCTCATAAACCGACGGCGTGACGAACAGCGTCGCCTGCGAGAGGATGTCGACCACCTGGTCGTGCGGCAGCATCTCGCCGATGAGGACGACCTTGTCGCGTTCGGCCCGCAGGTCGGCGACGAGGCCGTCGACCTCCTTCTTGATGCCCTCGGTGTCGGGGGCGCCCGCGCAAAGGACGATCTGGGTGTCCTCCGGCGTGTAGCGCAGCGCCCGCAGCAGGTGGGGCAGGCCCTTCTGACGGGTGATGCGCCCGACGAACGCGACGGTCGGCGCGTCGGGGTCGATCGAGAACGACTTGAGGGTCTCCATCACCTTGTCGTGGTCGGTGGGCAGCGCCCAGTCGTCCATGTCCAAGCCGTTGTGGATGACGTGAACCTTGTCCTGGTCCAAGGCCGGGTAGCAGCGGACGATGTCGTCGCGCATCCCGTGGGACACGGCGATGACGGCGTCGGCGGCCTCGTAGGCCGTCTTTTCCGCCCAGGACGACACCCGATAGCCGCCGCCAAGCTGCTCGGCCTTCCACGGCCGCAGGGGTTCGAGCGAGTGGGCCGTCACCACGTGGGGTACGTCGTGGAGGAGCTTCGACCAGTGGCCCGCCATGTTGGCGTACCACGTGTGCGAGTGAACGAGGTCGGCGCCTTCGGTGCGCTGGGCCATCTGAAGGTCGATGCCCAGGGTCCGCAGGGCCGCATTGTCGCCGTCCTGCTCGGCGCAGTAGTTATATCCGGTGACGTCGGAGGCGTCACGCGGGCCGTCGAAGGCGTGAACGTGCACGTCAATGCGTTGACGGAGCACTTTCGCGAGTTCGGTGACGTGGACGCCGGCACCCCCGTACACGTGCGGCGGGTATTCACGGCTCAGCAGGTCGACCCTCATCGGTTCGTTCCTTCCTCTCTCGCGGCCAATCGGCCATTGCGTGTACATCGTCACATTAACCGATCCGAAACGGCCCCGTGGCGGATCGATAAACCTTAGAGTCGAAGCATGGTTAACAAACACGTCCTTGCCATCATCCTCGCGGGCGGTGAAGGCAAACGCCTCATGCCCCTTACGCTCGATCGTGCCAAGCCTGCTGTTCCCTTCGGCGGCCACTACCGCCTCATCGATTTCGCTTTGTCGAACCTTGTGAACTCCGGGTACCTGCGCATCATCGTGCTCACCCAGTACAAGTCACACTCCCTCGACCGCCACATCGCCCAGACGTGGCGGATGGCCGAAAACCTCGGCAACTACGTTGCCCCGATCCCCGCCCAGCAGCGCCAGGGCAAGCACTGGTACCTCGGCTCGGCCGACGCCGTCTACCAGTCGCTCAACGCTGTGCGTGACGAACGCCCGGATTACCTGGTGATCGTCGGCGCCGACAACATTTTCCGCATGGACTTCTCGCAGATGCTCGACTCGCACATCGCGTCGGGCAAGCCCTGCACGATCGCCGGCATCCGCCAGCCGATCGAGCTGTCGACCTCGTTCGGCGTCATCGACCAGGTGGACGGCGACGTCAAGGGCTTCCTCGAGAAGCCGGAACACTGCGAGGGCTTGCCGGACGCGCCCGACAAGATCCTCGCCTCCATGGGCAACTACATTTTCACCACCGACGCCCTCATCGAGGCGTTGGAGCTCGACGCCAACAACGAAGACTCGGCGCACGACATGGGCGGCGACATCGTCCCCTACTTCGTCGAGCACGGCGGCGTTAACTGCTATGACTTCATCAACAACCAGGTCCCGGGTGCCACGGAGCGCGACCACGACTACTGGCGCGACGTCGGTACGCTCGACGCGTTCTACGACGCCCACATGGACCTCATCTCGGTCCACCCGGTGTTCAACCTCTACAATTTCGATTGGCCGACTTTCACGAAGGCCGACGGGTGGCTGCCGCCGGCCAAGATGACGTTCAACGACCACGAGCGTCGCGGTGTCGCCATCGACTCGATCGTCTCGAACGGCGTCATCATTTCCGGTGGCTACGTCGAAAAGTCGATTCTCTCGCCCGGCACGTACATCCATTCGTACTCGTCGGTCAGCGAGTCGGTGGTCATGCACAACGTCACCGTCGGCCGCCACGCCGTCGTCAAGAAGTGCATCCTCGACAAGGGCGTCACGGTCGAAGAGGGCGCCGTCGTGGGCGTCGACCTCGATCACGACCGCGAGCGCGGCTTCACCGTCACCGAATCCGGGATCACCGTGGTCCCTAAGGGTGTGACTGTTAAGCCCTAGAATCGGCAGAAAAAAGGGCGGCGGATGCCTGAGGGCGTCCGCCGCCTCGCTTTATGCGCTTGATGCGTCGGCACTGCCGGAGGCGGCGAGGAACTCGGCTAACGGGACGTCGCGGACGGGGAAGTTCCGATAGGCCAGGTAGTCGTGGAGAAACTGGCGGTGCTCCTCGCAGGCCAGCCACGTCTTCTCGCGGCCGGTGTGGATGCGGGGGTTCGACCAGATGACGGCCCATTCGGCCGGGGCGATGCATTCGCGGGCCGAGCAGGTGTTCTCGCGCGGTCCTGCCGCCAATGCCATGGGGCGCCTCCTTTGGGTGGCTTACGATACTGCTTATGACGAGCTTACGGACGCTGACCCTCGTGCGCCATGCTCAGGCAGGCGGCGGGTTTTGCCGCGACAAGGATCGACCGCTGACACCGGCGGGCGAGGCCCAGGCGTTGGAGCTGGGTCGACGCCTCGTCGGAACGATCACCCCGCAGGTGATCGTTCATTCGTCGGCGAAGCGGACGACACAGACGGCGAAGGCGCTGGCGCACGTCCTCAAGGTGGCTGACCTGCGCAGCGACGAGGGCCTCTACACCGACTGGGTCGACGACATCATCGCGTTAATCCGCGAGTTCGACGACGAGTGGAGCGACGTCGCCATCGTCGGGCATCAGCCGACGATCGGCGAGACGGCCTGGGAGTTGACCCACGACGACGCCACGGGGCCGGTGGCGACGGCGACCGCCCTCGTCCTGGCCGTCGATGGGCCGTGGAGCGAGGTGGCTGCGGGTACCTGCCGCCTTGTTGCGCGCGAGCACGCCGACCCCGCCCGCTAGAGACCCGCAAGGGGACGGATCCTCCAGCGGACGGAGGGAAACGCGTGCCCTACTCCGCCGGGTTCGCCAGCCAGGTGAGGTAGTCGGCGGCGGCCGCAGCCAGCGCCTCGCCCTTGAGCCCCGCGGAGCCGTAGAGGACGAACGGGGCCGCATAGGTCATCCCCACGTAGCTGGCGGTCGCCTCGACGGGATAGAGCAGCTCGTCCACCGTGTGCTTGACCTCGCCGGAGTGGGTGAAGCTGTGGGCCTCCCCCGCCGCGGAAATCGCGACCCGCAGCTGCTTCCCCTTGAGCGAACGCGGCCCGCTCGCGTCGTACGCCCACTCGTAGGCGAAGACATCGTTGAACCACTGCTGGAGCAGCGACGGGCCCGCGTACCAGTGCATCGGGTACTCGAGGACGATCCGGTCGGCGGCGACCAGCAGTTTCTGTTCGGCGGCTACGTCGATCTGGCGGTCCGGATACACCGAATACATGTCGCGAATCGAGAAACGCCCGTCGGCGATGACGGCGTCGGCTAACGCCTTGTGGACGGTCGAGGTGGCAAGCGACGGGTGAAAGAGCAGGATTTCAGTGTGCATGGTGGCCAGCTTTCGAAAACGTGTGTCGTCCCTGACCCTTCCATCGTAGGAAGGCTTTCCCCAGTTCGCTGGACAATTCCACGCTTTTAGGTGAGCGTCACCAAATCCAGGTATTCCTCGGTCCACAGGTCCTCGTCGCCGTCGGGCAGGATGAGGACGCGATCGGGGTCGAGCGCCTCGACGGCGCCCGGGTCGTGCGTGACGAGGATGACGGCGCCCTCATAGGTGCGCAAGGCGTTGAGGATCTCCTCGCGGCTCGCGGGATCGAGGTTGTTCGTCGGCTCGTCCAGCAGCAAGACGTTTGCCGCGCTCGTCACCAGCGTCGCCAACGCCAGGCGGGTCTTCTCGCCACCCGACAGCACCGACGCCGGCTTGTCGGCGTCCTCGCCGGAGAATAGGAACTGGCCCAAAATGTTGCGCACGTGCGTCTCGTCGAGGTCCGGCGCGACATGGGCGAGATTCCCGTACACCGTCGCACTCGTATCCAACGTTTCGTGCTCCTGGGCGTAATACCCCAGCTTGAGGCCGGTCCCCGCCTCTACCTGACCCGTGTCCGGTTTCTCGAGCCCCATGAGGATCCGCAGGAGCGTCGTCTTGCCCGCACCGTTCATGCCGAGGACGACGACCTTCGACCCGCGATCGATCGCCAAGTCAACGCCGGCAAACACCTCGAGCGACCCGAACGACTTGCTGAGATCAGTTGCCGACAACGGCACCTTCCCGCACGACGCCGGCGTCGGGAACCGGAGCCTCGCCACCTTGTCGGCCTCACGCTGGGGCTCCACCGAATCAAGCAGCTCCTGAGCCCGCCGCAGCATCTGCTGCGCGGCCACGGCCTTCGTCGCCTTCGCCCGCATCTTCTCGCCCTGCGCCCGCAGCGCCTCGGCCTTCTTCACAGCGTTCTCGCGCTCGCGGCGACGGCGCCGCTCGTCGTCGGCCCGCTGGGCCATATAGGCGTCCCAGCCGAGGTTGTAGACATCCAAGACGCCCCGGTTGGCGTCGAGGTAGAACACGTGGTTGACCGTGTCGCGCAGCAGCTGGACCGAGTGAGAGATAACGAGGAACCCGCCGGAATAGGACTTGAGAAAGTCGCGCAGCCACTCGATCGAGTCGTGGTCGAGGTGGTTCGTCGGCTCGTCCAGCAGCAGGGTGTCGGCCTGCGAGAACAGGCACCGCGCCAGCTCGACACGCCGCCGCTGCCCACCCGAGAGAGTGTCGAGGGGCTGGGCGAGGGTCGCCTCGCTCAACCCCAAGTTCGCGGCGATCTGCAGGGCCTCGGCCTTCGCGGCCCACCCGCCGACCTGCTCGAACTCGTGGTTGACCCGGTCGTAGCGGTCCATCGCCTTGGCCAGAGCGTCACCCGTTGTCGTCGCCATCTGGTGCTCGGCTTTGGCGATCCGCGCGAAGATCTGCGCCAGCCCGCGCACGCCCATAATCCGCGCGAGCCCGTCCTTCTCGGCCGCCCCCGTGTCGGGATTCTGTTCGAGATAGGCCACGCTCCCCCGACGCACAACGTCGCCCGTGTACTCGATCGTCCCCTCGGTGTCGGCGACGCCGGCGAGCAGCTTCATCGTCGTCGTCTTGCCCGCCCCATTACGTCCGACGAAGCCGGCCTTCACGCCCTTGTCGATACGAAACGACGCGTCGGACACCAACGTGCGGGCGCCGATTCTCACGGACAGGTGGGAAGCATTAATCACGAGCGCACAGTATATCGACTCCGCCCCGGCAACTCCCAGCGAGGGCGACGCCGGCGGCTAGTCTCGCGGGACCTGCTTGATGGCCTTCGCCGGGACGCCGCCGACGACGGTGTAGGGCTCGACGTCGCGGGTGATGACCGCGCCGGCCGCCACAACTGCGCCCTCGCCGATCGTCACGCCGGGCAGGATGACGGCCTTCGCGCCGATCCACACGTCGTCGCCCACATGGATCGGAGCGGTGGTGAGCACACCGCGTCGCTTGGGCGCGAGGTCGTGGTTGACCGTGGCGAAGACGACGTCGTGGCCGACGAGGACCCGCTCACCGAGGAACACCCCGCCCTGGTCTTGGACGTGGACGCCGGAGTTGATGAACGTGTCGGCCCCAATGTGGAGGTGGAGGCCAAAGTCGCTATAAAACGGCGGAAACACGCGGACCGAGTCCGCGACCGGTTCACCGATGAGCTCGGACATCAACCCCCGCACCTCGTCGGGCGTGTGGTAGCTGCCGTTGAGGTCAGCATAGATGCGGCGGGCCCGCTCGCTCGCGGCCGTCATGAACTCGGCAAGCTCGCTGCCTGGCTCCAGCCGCCCGCCATCGTCGATTGCTGCCTGGTATTCTTCGCGATTCATGAGGGTCCTTACTGCGCTACGTGGACCGACAAAAAGTCGGCAATTCTGTCGAACGGAATATAGTCACCGTCATCATAGAGGTCGGTGTGCGACGCGCCGGGGACGACAAGCAGCTCTTTGTTGTCGCCAGTGAGTAGATCAAAGGCGTCTTCGGACATGTAGCGTGAGTGGGCCTTTTCTCCCGCAACGATGAGGACGGCCGAACGGATCTCCGCGGCGTAGGCGAGGATCCGCGTGTTGGCATAGGAGATCGCCGCCGTGATGTTCCATCCGTCCGTTGAATTCGCCGACCGCGGGTGAAATCCGCGCGGCGACCGATAGTAGTCGAAATAGTCCTTCATGAAGCGCGGCGCTTCGTCGGGCAAGTGCTCCGGGAAGCCGCCCACGCGTTGATAGACGCCCGATCGGGCATCTGCCGTGCGCTGGGCGGAAAGCTCCTCACGCATCGCGTAGCGACCATCGGCGTCGACAGAGTCGTTGTACCCCAGGGCACTGACGCGCGTGATGTCGTACATCGTCGACGTGACAGTCGCGCGGATGCGGGTGTCTGCGGCGGCAGCATTGAGGGCGAAACCTCCCCAGCCGCAGATCCCGACAATCCCGACCTGGCTCGGATCGACACCCGGGTCGCAGACGAGGAAATCCACGGCTGCCGAAAAGTCCTCTGTGCAGATATCAGGAGACCCAACCCGCCGTGGCTCGCCTCCGCTTTCGCCAGTAAACGACGGGTCGAACGCCATCGTGACGAAGCCACGCGCCGCGAGCTCCTGGGCGTACAGTCCCGAGGACTGTTCCTTCACCGAACCAAAAGGCCCGGCCACGGCGATGCCGGGCAGCGACCCTTAGCATCACGGGGCGCATAGCGGAAGGCGGCCAACGTCAAACCAAATCGGTTGCGAAACGTCACTTTCTCGTGGGTCACAGCGTCGTTGCGAGGGAAAACCTTGTCCCAGTCGGACGTCAATGTCAATGCGGTCACCGTTATTTCCTTGCTCTTGCCTACACCCAGGCTAGGGGTTAAACGTAAGCTGAGATCAAGGTCAACAGCCCAAAACACAAGCACTCGCCGCCGTGCCCGAGCAGGCACGGCGGCGAGGAAAAATGGCCTAGACGTTGAAGCCCAACGCCCTCAGCTGTTCGCGGCCATCCTCGGTGATCCGGTCGGGACCCCACGGCGGCATCCACACCCAGTTGACCCGAGTGTCCTTAACCATCGACGAGAGGATCATCTGGGCCTGGTTCTCGATGACGTCCGTCAACGGGCACGCCGCCGACGTCAGCGTCATGTCGAGGGTGACGCCGCCGTCCTCGTCGAACGCCACGCCATAGACGAGGCCGAGGTCGACAATGTTAATCCCCAACTCGGGGTCGATGACGTCGCGCAGGGCCTCGAGGACGTCCTCCTCGGTCACGCCCGTGGGCGACACCGCAGCGCCGCCCTCACGGCTGGCCGGAATCTCGCCCGGGACCTCGGCGAACCGCTGGGGCACCGGATCCGGATTAGCCATCGGATTGGTCATTTGTCCTCCTTTGACAGGGCCCCCGCCTGGACGAGGGCGTCACGCAGAGCCATCCAGCCCAGCAGCGCACACTTCACACGGTTCGGGAACTGCGAGGTCCCCTGCAGGCTCGCGGCGTCCTCGAGCATGTCGAGGACCTCGTCGGGCACCTCGTGTCCGCGCGAGTGCATCATCTGCGAAAACGCCTGGTCCAGCGTGGCGATCTGCTGGGGGGTCTTACCTTCGACCAGTTCGGTCATCATCGACAGTGACGCCTGCGAGATCGAACAGCCGTCGCCGTCCCACACGACGTGCGAGAGGCGGCCGTCGTCGGCCAGGTCGACAGCGAGGGTCACCTCGTCGCCGCACGTCGGATTGACCTGATGCGAGCGGTATTCCATCGAGTCCGGAATCGGCCCCGACCCCACCCGCTGCTGCGAGTGGTCGAGGATGACTTGCTGATAAAGCTGCTGGAGAGAATCCACGGTTGTCACCTTACGAAGAATTGGCGAACCTGCTCAAGCGCAGCGATCAGGCGGTCGATCTCCTCGGTCGTCGTCGTCACCGCGGCCGAGGCCCGCGCCGACGCCCTCACGCCAAAGAAGCGGTGGAGCGGAATCGCGCAGTGGTGTCCCACGCGGATGGCGACGTCGGAGGCGTCAAGGATCTGCCCGATGTCGTGCGGGTGGACCGACCCCAGAGTGAACGACGCGACCGCCGCACGGTCAGCCGCCGACGCCGGGCCGATGATCCGCAGCCCGTCGACACTCGCGAGCCCCTCCATGAGGTAGGCCGTCATCTGCCGCTCATGCTCGGCCAGCCGATCCATGCCGACGCGTGCGAGGAAGTCGAGCGCCGCCGACCAGCCGGCAATCTGGGCGACCGGCTGGGTCCCTGCCTCGAATCGCAGCGGCACCGGCTGGAACTCCGTGTGGTCCATGGCGACGTCGGCCACCATCGATCCCCCGGTCAACGCCGGCGGCAGCTGCTCACCGACGCTGCGGCGCACGTACAGCGCGCCGATCCCCGTCGGACCGCACATCTTGTGCGCCGAGAAGGCGGCGACGTCGACGTCGAGCTCGTGGACGTTGAGCGGCAGGTGCGCCGAGCTCTGGCACGTGTCGAGGACGACGAGGGCGCCAACGTTGCGGGCGGCCGCGACAATCTGGTCGACCGGCGAGAACGCTCCCGTCACGTTCGACAGGTGAGTGAACGCGACGACCCGCGTGTTCGGCGTGATGACGTCCAGCGTATCGAGGTCGATCCTCCCGTCGGGGGTGAGGTCGAGCCACGCGAACTCGGCCCCCACCCGGTCAGCAAGCCGCTGCCACGGAACGAGGTTCGCATGGTGCTCGGCCCGCGTGACGACGATGCGTTCGCCCGGCTTGATCGCCAACGGAGCATGGGCCAACGTGGCGTCGAGCAGCGCAAACGCGATGACGTTAAATGCCTCGGTCGCGTTCTTCGTCCACGCGATTTCGTCCGGATCGGCGCCGACAAACCGCGCGAGCTTGCCGCGGGTGTCCTCGTAGATCTCGGTTGCCTCGTCGGCCAACAGGTGGGTGCCGCGGTTCACCGCCCCATTCGAGTGGGCGTAAAAGTGTGATTCGGCATCGATGACGGACTGGGGTTTCTGCGACGTCGCCGACGAATCGAGGTAGGCGATCGGAGCGCCCCCGCGCCCCCGCCGCGCAAGGATGGGAAACTCCTTGCGCAGCGCCTCAACTTCGGCCGCCGAAAGCCCGGCTGGAGCCGTCATCTGGCCCGCCTCCTTTACGCTTCGATGTACTTGTCGTAGCCGCCGCGCTCGAGCTCTTCGGCCAGGTCGGGACCGCCGGATTCGACGATGCGCCCCTTCGCGAAGACGTGGACGTAGTCCGGCTTGATGTAGCGGAGAATACGCGTGTAGTGCGTAATAAGCATGACGCCGCAGTTCACCTGATCGTGAACGTGGTTGACGCCCTCGGAGACGACACGAAGCGCGTCGATGTCGAGGCCGGAGTCGGTCTCGTCGAGGATCGCGAACTTCGGGTGGAGGATCTGCATCTGGAGGATCTCGAGGCGCTTCTTCTCGCCGCCCGAGAAACCGGCGTTGAGGTCACGATCGGCGAACGTCGGATCGACCTTCAGCTGCTCCATCGCCTCTTTAAGCTCCTTCACCCAGCTACGCACGGCCGGCGCCTTGCCGTCGACCGCCGTACGGGCCGTCCGGAGGAAGTTCGAGACGGTGACGCCCGGAACCTCGACCGGGTACTGCATGGCGAGGAACAGGCCGGCCTTCGCACGCTCGTCGGCGCTGCCTTCGAGGATGTTGTGGCCGTCAAGCAGCACCTCGCCGCCGTCGATCGTGTAGGCAGGGTGACCGGCGATCGCATAGGCCATCGTCGACTTGCCGGAGCCGTTGGGCCCCATGATGGCGTGGATGTCGCCGTCGTTGATCGTCAGGTTGACCCCTTGGAGGATCTGCTTCGGGCCCTCGGCAGTCTCGACAGAAACCCTCAGGTCCTTGATTTCAAGGCTCGACATAACGCTCAATTCCTTTAACTGTGTGGATGGTCAACATCGACGAGGACGTCCTCGCCGTCAATTTCAATGGGATACACGGCCACGGGCGCCGTCGCCGGCAGGGTGGGCTGGCCCGTCCGCAGGTCGAAGCGAGCCGAATGCCCCCAGCACTCGATCGCATAGTCCTCGACGTCACCCTCGGACAACGACACGTTGCCGTGGGTGCACAGGTCGCCAACCGCGTGCCAGTCGCCATCGCAATCGCGGGCAACAGCCACGCACACCTCGGAGCCATCCGAGGCGGCAAGTTTCGCCCGACAGGCCTCTTCCTCGGCCAACGCCGAGGTGGAGCAGACGCGCTGGAAACTCATACGTTCCCACCGGCTTCGAGCTCGGCGTCGACGGCCGCCAACAGTCGCTTCTCGACGTGATCGATATCGATCTGGTTGATGAGTTCGGCGAAGAAGCCGTGGACCACGAGTTTCCGGGCCCGCTGCTCGTCGATGCCGCGGCTCATGAGGTAGAACAGCTGCTCGTCGTCGAATCGGCCGGTCGCCGACGCGTGGCCCGCGCCCTCGATGTCGCCGTTTTCGATCTCGAGGTTCGGCACCGAGTCGGCGATGGCCCCCTCGTTGAGGACGAGGTTGCGGTTGAGCTCGTACGAGTCGGTCCCGAAGGCCCCCGACCCGATGAGGACGTCGCCGATCCACACCGAGTGCGCACCGCGGCCCTGCAGGGCCCCCTTGTAGGTGACGCGGGAGCGGCAATTGCGCAGGTCGTGGTCGACGTAGAGGCGGTGCTCCTGGTGCTGGTCGGTGTCGGTGAAGTAGAGGCCGAGCATGTCGACCTCGGCGCCCTCGCCAACGAAGTTGACGTCGGGGCACAGCCTCACGGTCTTGCCGCCCAGCGTGACGACGATGTGCTTGAGCGAGGAATTTGCGCCGAGGTTAATCCGGTGGTTCGACGCGTGGACCGCGTCGTCGTCCCATTCCTGCAGCGACACGAGCTCGAGCGTCGCGTCCTCGCCCACGTTGACCTCGACGGTGCCGTTGACGATCATCGACCCAACATGTTCGATGATGACCTGGGCTTTCGCCCCCTTCTGGACGTCGATCAGCAGGTGGCTTGCTAGCGGACCCGAGATGCCCTCGCCCGTGAAACGGACGTAGATGGGCTCGTCAATCTGAGCGCCGGCCGGCACGGTCAACACCGCAGCCTGCGTGAACGTGTTCCATGCGACGACCGCGGTGCGGTCCCCCGGCGCCTGGACTTTGCCCAGTCGCGAATCGGTGCGCTCGACGGTCTCGACGATCGCCGGCTTCGCCGCCTCGATCGCCGGAAGCACGGTGCCGACGTAGTTCGCCGGCTCGAACAGGGCCTCGACGCGCTCGAGCGGCGTGAACCGCCAGTCTTCCTCGCGTCCCGTGGGGACGGGCAGATCGGTGAGGGCAAACGAGCTGGGGCGATCCGCGCGCGACGACGCCACTTTCTCTTGGTTCATGACGATTTCGGCCACTAGCCCACGGATCCTTCCATCTGCAGTTCAATGAGGCGGTTGAGCTCCAACGCGTACTCCATCGGCAGCTCGCGGGCGATCGGCTCGACAAAGCCGCGGACGATCAGCGCCATGGCCTCGGTCTCGGTCATGCCTCGGCTCATCAGGTAGAAGAGCTGGTCCGCGCTCACCTTCGAGACCGTCGCCTCGTGTCCCATCTCGACGTCGTCGGTCCGGACGTCAACGTAGGGGTACGTGTCGGTGCGCGAGATCTGGTCGACGAGGAGGGCGTCACAGACGACGGACGACTTCGAGTGCCTGGCGTTCTCGGCGATGTGGATGAGCCCGCGATACGACGAGCGGCCACCCGACCGGGAAATCGACTTCGACACGATCGACGAGGACGTCCGCGGCGCCAGGTGAACCATCTTGGCGCCCGTGTCCTGGTGCTGGCCCTCGCCGGCGAAAGCGATCGACAGCGCCTCGCCGCGGGCGTGCGGCCCGGTGAGGTAGACGGACGGGTACTTCATGTTCGTCTTCGACCCGATGTTGCCGTCGACCCACTCCATCGTCGCGCCCTCCTCGCACACCGCGCGCTGGGTGACAAGGTTGTAGACGTTGTTCGACCAGTTCTGGACCGTCGTGTAGCGGCAGCGGGCACCCTTGTTGACGAAGATCTCAACGATCGCCGCGTGCAGCGAGTCGGTCGAGTAGATCGGCGCCGTGCAGCCTTCGACGTAGTGGACGTAGGAGTCCTCGTCACAGATGATGAGCGTGCGCTCGAACTGGCCCATGTTCTCGGTGTTGATGCGGAAGTAGGCCTGGAGCGGAATCTCGACGTGGACGCCCTTGGGGACGTAGATGAACGATCCGCCCGACCACACGGCCGTGTTCAGCGCGGCAAACTTGTTGTCACCCGCGGGAACGGCGCGGCCGAAGTACTCCTTGAACAGGTCGGGGTGCTCTTTCAGCGCCGTGTCAGTGTCGAGGAAGACGACACCCTTCTCGGCCAGGTCCTCCTGGATCTGGTTGTAGACGACCTCGGACTCGTACTGGGCGGCAACTCCCGCGACCAGGCGGTTGCGTTCGGCCTCGGGAATACCCAGGCGGTCATACGTGTTACGGATCTCTTCCGGCAGGGCCTCCCACGAGTCCGACACCTTGTCAGTCGACCGCACGAAGTACTTGATCGAGTCCATGTCGAGGTGCGTGAGGTCGGGACCCCACATCGGCATGGGCTTGCGATCAAAGACCTTGAGCGCCTTGAGGCGCCGCTTGAGCATCCACTCGGGCTCGCCCTTTTCCGCCGAAATAAAACGGACGACGTCCTCGTTCAAGCCACGAGACGCCGCCTCACCAGCCGCGTCAGAGTCGTGCCATCCATAGTCATAGGTCGAGCTGATCGACTCGATGATCTGCTGGTCAGCACGCTCTTTGTCCTCGGACGTCGCCATCACTGGTGGAGACGCTGTCATCTACTTTCCTCCCTTGACCATTATCGAGACCAACGCTAGGCGTGCGGCTGCCCGCGACGCATTCTCGGCGTTGGAAGTGCGACGGGAACCGACGTCGTACACGCGTGGTCACCATCCGCCAACGTCGCCAAGCGCTGGACGTGCACGTCAAGCAGACGCGCAAACGCCGCGGTCTCGGCTTCGCACAACTGGGGAAACTCCCCAGCGACATCTTGAACGGGGCAATGCCCCTGGCACAGCTGAATGACAAAGCCCCCGTCACCGACCTCGCGCACCGTCGCCGCGTAACCATCGGCGGTTAACGCATCAGCGAGGGCGAGGGCGCGTGCACGCGGATCCGGGCCCGCGTCACGGACGATGGGGGCATAACGCCTCTCGATAACGCGCGACCTTGCGGCCGCGAAGGAGTCGACGGCCTCGGGACCGGCGATCTGGCGGATATATCCCATCGCCTTGCGTGCGAGATCCGAGTAGTCGTCGTTGAGGCCCACGTGCCCCTTGTCGGTCGCCACGTAGTGCCGGGCAGGACGGCCACGCTTGCGCGGCTTGCCCGAATTGCCCTCGTAGACCTCGATCATCCCGTCGTCCTCGAGGGACGTGATGTGGCGACGGACGGCAGCTGTCGTCAGCCCGAGGATCTTTGCGAGGACCGCTGCGGTGACGGGGCCCTTCTCGATGACCAGGTCAAGAACGGCTTGACGCGTAGGTTCGGTCTCAGTCATCGACTCCTCCCCTCACCTAAATATCTGCGACCTTTGGCACTGTCGATCCCACTCTAACCTATTTTCGCAAGGATGCATTTTGGGAAATCAACTCGCGAGGTCGCTAGAGAAAAATCACACACCCGCACGCGGGCCGTGGGCACATGTTCCTTCCCAGGGAGCGTCGGCGGGACGCAGCGATTCGAGGCCGCCCGAACGGGCGTGGGCCAGCGCCAACACGCCGACAAGAAGCGAAGGATTGTGGAGGTGGCCCGAGACGATTCCGGCGAGCAGCTCGTCGAGCGGGACGAAGCGGCACTCCATTTCGGCTTCCTCGGCTTCGCGGACGAAACCCTCCGCTTCGCGCGGGTAGAGGTCCCGCGCGAGGAAGATCCGCAGGCCCTCGGTCGAGCCGCCCGGAGACGTGTAAAAGTCGGCGAGGGTCGCCCACGATCGGGCGCCCAACCCGGCCTCCTCGGCCAGTTCACGCTGCGCCGCATCGAGTAGCGACTCGCCGGCCGCGTCGGTCAGGCCCGCCGGAACTTCCCACAGCCGCATGCCGACGGGGTGGCGATACTGGTTGACGACACAGATCTCCGGGCCCGCGTCACCCTCCCGCACCGCGACGATCGCGACAGCGCCGGGATGGGCGATGTAGTCACGGGCAACCGGATGATCCGAGTCGTCAAAAACCACGTCGTCGGTGCAGAAGGTGAACGCGGCGCCCTCGTAGATGGTGCGCCGGGAAGCGACCTTCGCGTGGGCGGGAGTGTCCTCGATCACTTCTCGTCCTTCTTCTGGGGCTGACGCGACGCGTAGCGCCCGCTCTGGGCGTCGAGGGCCGCCTTGATGAGCCCCGCGAACAGCGGGTGAGCGTGGGTGGGGCGGGACAGGAACTCCGGGTGGGCCTGCGTGGCGATGTAGTAGGGGTGGATGTCGCGATCCAGCTCGACGAACTCGACGAGGGTACCGTCGGGCGACAGGCCCGACAGATGGAGGCCCGCCTGTTCCAGCTGGTCGCGGTAGTTCGTGTTGACCTCGAACCGGTGACGGTGACGCTCGGTCACTTCCGTCGTCCCATACACCTCGTGGGCCAGGGAGCCCTCGACGAGGGTCGCCGGGTAGGCGCCCAGCCGCATCGTCCCGCCCAGGTCGCCGCCGCCCGAGACGAACTCCTTCTGATCGTTCATCGTCGTGACGACCGGCGTCGGCGTCGTCGGATCCATCTCGGTCGAGGACGCATCGGCCAGGCCACACAGGTTGCGGGCGGCCTCGATAACCATGCACTGGAGGCCCAGGCAGATGCCCAGCGTGGGCACCTTGTTCTCGCGCGCCCACTTGAGCGCACCGAGCTTGCCTTCGATCCCCCGCACGCCGAAACCGCCGGGGACGAGGACGGCGTCGACACCGCCGAGCGCCCGCGAGGCGCCCTCCGGGGTCTCGCACTGGTCCGACGCCACCCAGCGGATGACGACCTTCGCCCAGTGGGCGAACCCGCCGGCGCGCAGCGCCTCAGAGACCGACAGGTAGGCGTCGTGGAGGTCGACGTACTTGCCGACGAGGGCGACCTCGACGGTGCGCTGCGGCGACTCGACGCGGTCCATGACCGAGCGCCATTCCTTCCACTCGACGTCACGGAACGGCACCGACAGGCGCCGCACGACGTAGGCGTCGAGCCCCTGCTCGTGCAGCGTCCACGGGATCGAGTAGATCGACGAGGCGTCCGGGCACTCGACGACGGCTTCCTCGTCGACGCCACACATGAGGGCGATTTTCGACGTAATCGAGTTGGCCAGCGGCTGCTCGCAGCGGCACACGAGGGCGTCCGGGGTAATGCCGATCGACCGCAGGGTCGCGACCGAGTGCTGGGTCGGCTTGGTCTTGACCTCGCCGGCGGCCCTCAGGTACGGGACGAGCGAGACGTGGATGAACAGGCAGTTATCGCGGCCCAGGTCCGCGCGCACCTGGCGGGCGGCCTCGAGGAACGGCAGCGACTCGATGTCGCCGACGGTCCCACCGATCTCGGTAATGATGACGTCGGGCACATTGCCCTCAGCGTCGGGCTGGGCCTGCGACCGCATGACCCGCTTGAGCTCGTCGGTGATGTGCGGGATGACCTGGACCGTGTCGCCCAGGTATTCGCCACGCCGTTCCTTGGCGATGACGGAGGAATAGATCTGGCCCGTCGTCGCGTTGGCCTTGGCCGACAGTTCGACGTCAAGGAAGCGCTCGTAGTGGCCGATGTCCAGGTCGGTCTCGGCACCGTCGGCGGTGACGAACACCTCGCCGTGCTGGAACGGGTTCATCGTGCCGGGGTCGACGTTGATGTAGGGGTCGAGTTTCTGCATGACGACGCTGAGGCCGCGCGAACGCAACAGGCGGCCCAGGCTGGAAGCCGTGAGGCCCTTACCCAATGAGGACACGACGCCGCCGGTCACGAAGATGTGCTTGGTGCGAGGACGCCCGTCGGGGCCCTGGAGATAAGAAAGTGTTTCAGCCACGGACTCTCATCGTAGCAGTTCGATCCGACCCCGTCACCGCCGGCTCATCGCCGCCGGATCACTCACCGAGGGCGTAGCAGGCCCGCAATTGGGCGAGGACATCGCTGCGCTGCGGCAGTTCGGCGAAGCGGGTTCGCGCTCGTTTCCGCAGGTCCTCGGCATCTTCGGGCCGATCGAGCAGCGAGGCGATCGCCTGGGCGAGGGCGGCGCCGTCGGGGGCGACAAGGCGGGCGGCGTCGCCCGTCACGGCACGGGTCCCGCCGACGTCGGTGGCGACGATCGCACACCCGGCGGCGAGCGCCTCCTGGATGCTCAGCGGCTGCCCCTCCCACAGCGAGGCTTGGACGACGATCCCGCACCGGGCCAGCAGGGTGGCAATGTCGTCGCGGCGTCCCAATAGAGTGACAGGCAGCTTCTCGTCGCGGATCCGTTGGGCGAGGTGGTCACCCTCGGGGCCATCCCCGGCGATCGACCACGAGAACGTGTATCCGTCCCGCGCGAGGATACCAGCGGCGTCGAGGGCCAGGTCCAGGCCCTTCTGGGGCGCCAGCCGGGCGATGGTGAGCAGGCTCTGCGGGTCGCGGCTGACGTCCGCATCCCCCCGCCGCTTAGGTGCGGGCACGAGCGCGAGGTCGGCGTCACGTGCCCCCAGGGTTCGGGCCCGCTCGACGAGGTCGGGGCTGACGCCCAAGATGCAGTCGGCGCCGCGGGCAACGATCGTTTCGAGCGTCCACCCGATCGCGCGGACCGCACGCCCTCCGACTGGCAGGTTGTGCTCGGTAACGACGATCCGGGGTCGCCGCCGCATTCCCCAGCCAGCCAAGACGGCGAACGCGCCCGCCCTCAACCCGTGGGCGTGGACGGCGTCGGCACCCTTCATGATGCCGCGCAGGCGAGCGATGGCCCCGACGTCCTCCCTCGACGGGCGCGCGCCGATCGCCAGGGGGACCTGGTGGATCGAGGAGGGAAACTCCCCCTCCGGCGCGGCGACGAGGACGTCCTCGCCGCTGGCTTTCAGCGTCTCGACGACGTCGGTGACGTGTCCGACGACGCCACCGCTGGCCCGTCCGACGACCTGGAGGATCCGAGACATACCGTTACTCCTTCATCGCGCGCAGCAGGGGCAACGCCGTCCCCGCCGCGACCGCAGCGATACAACAGATTCCGATGACCGACGCGACGAGGGCGCCACCCAGGCCGCCGAGGTGGGCGAGGACGGCCTTCTCCCCCACCCAGGCGATCGCCGAGGCTACCACGGTGAGCGCGAGCGTGATCGCTGCCCGTTTCCCGAGCCCCGTCAACGCGCCACGACCGGTCACCGCAACGAGCATCCCCAAGAGGACGCCACCGCCGACGAGCATGCCGACCGACTGGCCCACCCCCAGGCCGATCATCGTCCCCACGGCTCGCGACGACGTCGACCAGACAGCCGCCCCCACCCACGACACGATCGACACGACGATCCACGCGAGCGACGATGCCTTGACGACGGCTCCGCCCCGGTCGAGCGCATAGAGGGTGCGCGTCACGTGGAAGATGAGGATAAAGCCGATGAGTCCCGGCGCCATGGCGATGAGGCCCTCGGCCATGCCGGGCACCGGGTTGATGAGGGTGAACACCGCCTGCGCCGGGTAAGCCTGCGTAAACAGCAGACCAGCCGAGAGCACACCGATGACGGTGACGAGCGTCGTCGACCACGAGAGAATCTGCGTGAACCGCGACTTGTCGGGCGAATGGATGCTGCCGGCCAGCCGAGGAAAGACCGCGGTCGCGACGGGCACGCCCAACACCGCGTACGGCAGCATGTAGACAGCCTGCGAATACTGATAGATCGGCAGGGTCCCCTCGCCGCCGAAACGCCGCGACACAAAGAGGACGACGACGACGGCAACCTGTTGGGCCAGGAGGGCGCCCATGCCGGCCCCGCCAAGGCGCAGGGCGTGGCGGGCCTCGTCACCGGGCAGTTTCACCCGGGGGCGCAGCCGGATTCCCAGCCGCCACGTCGCGACGATGAGGGGAAGGCACATCCCGGCCACGCCCGCAGTGGTCCCCCACCCGAGGACCCTGACGGCCGAATCGGCGACCCGGCCGGGATCGTGGACGCCCGCGGTCATCGCACCGAAGATGCCATAGGTGGCAATGACGATGAGGGATGAGACGAGCGGCGCCAGCGCGGGCGCGAAAAACTTCTCGTGCGCCTGCAACACGCCCGTCAAGACAACGCAGACGCCGTACAGCGGGATCTGGACGGCAAAGATCCGCAGGAACGTCGTCATCAGGGCCACCTGGAGCGCCTGATCAACACCCTGCGGCGTCGGCAGCAGCGAGACGATCGCCGGGGACGCCGCCCACACGATGAGGGCGAGCGGCGTGAGGATGATGAGCGCCCAGGTCGCCAACGCCGACGACGTGGCCTCGACCTCGTCGTTGAGCTTGCGGGCGATCGGACGCGCCAGCAGGGGGATCGTCATGCCCGACAGCGCACCGCCAGCGACGACCTCGTAGAGGACGTTGGGGATCTGGTTGGCCGACGAGTAGGCGTTGGCAAACGCTCCCGTGCCGACCCACGCCGACTGCGCAAACCACCGAATAAACCCGGCGACTCGCGAGCTGAGCGTCAGCACGGAGATCATGCCGGCGGCCCCGACCAGGGGGCCCAGCATGGCGCGTTTACGCATCCGTTCGACGTCCCAGATTATCGAGGGTAGAAAGTACCGGCGTCGACTCGATGACCTGCGAGAACGACACCTTCTCGGACGCCGCCATCGCCCCGACGAGGGCGCCGACCGTCCCGATCCGCGCGGAGCGCGGCAAGGTGCTGGCCGCCATCACGCCGAGGGCGGCTCCCAACGCGTTTGCGCCGGTGTCGCCGAGCATGTGGCGCTCGTCGAGGTCATCGCGTATCTCGGCGAGGCTGGCCGCCAGAACCGCCCCGGCAACCGTGGCTGGGGCGGCCTGTGCCGCGGTCCCCGCCAGCGCGGCTGCCGTCGACACCTTGAGGGCGCGGCCCGGCCTGAGGTCGAGGAGATTAACGATGTTCGCCGAACCCGCGATCAACGCGGTATCGATAGCGAAATCAATGAGCGAACCGTTTCCGCGGCGCTTGGTGAGCGCGACCGAAGCCACGGCGGCACCCGCACCGATCCCGACGATCTTCATGACACCGGAGGTCACTTCACCGCGCGCGAGGGCACCGAGGTGTCCGTGGAAGCCTTTCGCCTCGCTAGCCCTAGGGCCGATCTGGCAGTCGTCGAGGTAGCCGAGGGCGCCGCCCGCGCCCGCAGCGATCGCCTGGGCGAACCCCACCTGGGGGCTCACGAGCGAGGTAGCCATCGCCGACGCCGTCACCGTCGCGGCGGTGATCACGCCGCCGGAAAGAGAGACCTCGCGGCCATGAAAATTCGACCGCGTCCACTCATCGTGCGGCCCCTTAAGCTCGACGCGTTTGCGGACGACATGCCGGGCAGCCAGTGCCGACAGCGCGCCGAGGGCGACGTAACGTTTCTTCCCCCTCATGAGCGCGACACTTCCGGGACGTCCTTGGTCGCGCCGATCCCCGTGCCGAACGCCGCGGACTTCCCGCTCCGCGCGGCAGCCAGGGCGAGCGGCACGCTCGTGCGCCCGCGCGCCGTCGCGATCGAGTCGACGGTCGTCACCGACACGGACCCGTGACGGACCTGCGCAACAAAATCCTTGTCGACGGTGGCGTCGCCAAGGACGACGCCCGACCCGGCGGCCTTCCCGATCACCTGCGCCGTGGCCAGCTCCATGTCCTTGTCCTTGTCGGCGCCCGTCGCCATGCCCATGTCGCTGTTCGTCCCGGTGACGAGGACCAGCGCCTGGGCACCGCCGTTGCCGCTGAAGGTCACGAACTTCGTGTCGCCACCAGAGAGCAGGTCGCGGACCGGCTGGGTGTTGTCATCGGCCGTGGTCAAGGAAGTCAGCAGGCCCTGGGCGAGGACCTCGGCGGTGGACGACTGGGCGTTCACCGCATCGCCCAGGTGGCCAGTCAGCTGCTTGGCGAGGGAGGTCCGCGCGGACGACGAGTCATCGGCAAACCAGGCCGTCTCGAGCTTTGCCTGTCCCTGGACCTTCGCGCCGGCCTCGCCCAGCAGCGTCACGACATCCTGAACGGCCGCGTCGGACGCGTCCGACGTCCGCACGACCGCGACGGGCACGTCACGGAGCGTCCCGTCGACGGTCAGCGCGGACGAGGAGTCGATGAACTTCTCGCCTTGCGAGACCTGGTTCTTCAGTGTTTCGTTCTGTTCCGTGAGCTCGGCCTGGCGCTCAGTCAGCTTGTTGACCTGGCCGGTCAACGAATCTGAGAGCGGCCCCTGCAACGGCCCGGCGCCCAGAATCACCCCGATCGTCAACGCGACGAGGACCGCCATAAGCGAGACCAGGTGATAGCGAAAATCAATCACGTGTCAACCTCCCGTGACCCGATTATGGAACCTTCGGCGCGAGGCCGATCAGTGTACGAAGCCACCCGACGAAATCCGACAGATAAATGCCGATGACGCCAAAAAGTGCTTGCCCGGCCGGCGTGACCGCCAGTGCCGTGACGATAGCGATGATCCCGACGAGGACGAACAGCGCCGCCTGCTTCGACGAGATCCGCGGCTGGTAGAGCTGCGAGACACCCTTGGCGTCAACGAGTTTCGACCCCACCCGCAGCCGGGTGAGGAACGTCGACGCCATACCCGCGCGGCCTTTGTCGAGGAATTCGACGAGGGTCGCGTGCGTCCCCAGGGCGACGATGAGCTGGGCGCCCAGCTCGTCGGCCATGAGCATGGCGACGTCCTCGGACGTGCCCGTCGCCGGGAACAAGACGTAGTCGATGCCTTTGTCGTCCAGCCGCACTGTGCCCGGTGCGCGGCCGTCGCGATAGGCGTGGACGACGATTTCCGCACCACAGGTCAGCGCCTTGTCAGAGACGGAATCCATGTCGCCGATGATCATGTCGGGCGTGAGGCCCTCGTTAAGAATCGCGTCGGCGCCGCCATCCACGCCGATGAGGAGCGGCCGATATTCGCGAATATAAGGTTTGAGTGACTGGAGGTCTTCCTTGTAGTGGTAGCCACGCACGACGATGAGGGCGTGGCGGTCCTGGAAGACCGTGCGGACCTTGGAGATGCCGACGCCATCGAGCAACAGGTCGCGTTCCTTGCGCAGATACTCCATCGTATTGGCGGCGAACGCTTCGATCTGAGTGGACAGCCCTTGCCGCGCTTCCTCGAGGTTCGCGGCGATTGTCGAATCGGTTTGGCGCACGCCCTCGGCGATAACCTTGCCCGACTTGTCGAGGACGGTATTACCGTCGATGCGGACCTCGTCGAATTCTTTCAGCGACATGATGTCGTCGCCCAGATCGTCAATCAGCGTGATACCAGCATCGACAATGATGGACGGCCCCATGTTGGGGTATCGGCCCGACGTCGATTTTGCGGCGTTAAGCACCGCGGCAGGTTGACAGGCCACGAGCGCTTCGGCCGCGACACGGTCAATATCTTGGTGGTTAATTACCGCAACGTCGCCGGCTTCCAAGCGGCGCGTGAGGTTTTTGGTTTTGCGGTCAACGCGTACCCGCTGCACCACCTGGCCGGTAGCGGATTGATCTTTTCGCCTAAAGACACTCACCCTGCGATTATGCCACTGAGTGAGAGGAAAGAAGCTCAGCCGCGTGAATCCGCGCCGCTTCCGAGTCGGAATCTCCGGCGAGCATCCGCGCGATCTCGCTCACCCGCTCGTCACCTGCGACCTCGCGCACATGGGTTGTGTCGCCTTCCCGGGCAACGACCACGTGGGTCGACGCGTAGGCGGCGACCTGGGCCAAGTGGGTGACGACAATCACCTGGTGACGTTCGGCCAACCGGGCCAGCCTGGCGCCGACGGCCGAGGCGGTCGCCCCGCCAATCCCCGCGTCGACCTCGTCGAAAATGAGCGTCGGCCGCCCCAGGGGCTGGTATCGATCGACGAGGGCGGCCTCGAGCGCCAGCATGATGCGCGAGAGCTCGCCGCCCGACGCGCCCTGGCCGATGCCGCGCACACGCCCCGCCGCGTCCGTCAACCCAAAGGTCACGGCGTCGGCACCCGTCGAGGTGAGAGGCGCATCCTCGACGGTGATGACAAAGCCGGCATCCGACATGGCCAGCCCGGCAAGTTCTTCCCGGGCTGCGCTTTCCAGCGCGCTGGCCACGGCGACACGCGAGTCGTGGAGGGCCCGCGCCGCCGCGTCCCTGGCTGCCCGTGTCTCTTGCTCGGCCGCATCGAGCGCGTCGAGCGAATACTCGGGGGCGGTCATCTCGGCGACGCGCTGCGCGGCCTGCTCGCCCCACGCGAGGAACTCGTCGACGCTCGACGCGTAAGGCCGCATCCCGCGCCTCAGGTCCGCGAGCCGCTGCTGTTTCGCCGCCAACAGCCGCGGATCGGCCGACAGATCGTCGAGGTAGGACGCCAGCGACGCGGCGACATCTTGGAGCACGGTGCCACACTCGTCGATCATCCCGGCCCACTCACCCAGCTGCGTATCCATCCCCGCGGCGTGGGTGAGTGCGCGCTCGGCCTCGCCCAACGCACTGAGACAGTCGAGACCATCGTCACCCCGCGACAACAGGTCGTGTGCCGTCGTCGCGGCCACCCGCAGGTCCTCGGTGTTTGCCATCCGCTCGATCTCGACGACGAGGTCGTCGTCCTCGTGCGCCTGGGGATCGAGGGCGGCCAGCACCTCTAGTCCTTGCTCAAGCCGCTCGCGTTCGAGGGCGCGCCCGGCCTCCCCCGCCCGAAACTCCTCGAGCTCACCGTGGGCCGCACTCCACGCCTGCCACGCGTCGCGATAGTCGGCGAGAACCCGGGCATGCGTCTCTCCCCCGGCCTCGTCGAGCAGTTCGCGTTGGGCCTGCGACTGGCGCAGGACCATCTGGTCGGCCTGGCCGTGAACCGTAACGAGATGGGCGCCGATCTCGGCCAAAACCCCAGCAGGCACCGCCCGGCCGCCCGCATACGCCCGCGACCGTCCCGAGACGGGAACCGTCCGCCCGATCATGATCTCGTCGTCCTCGGTCATGCCACCCGCCTCGGCGACGATCGCATGTGCTGGGCCGGCGGGAGGCTCGATGAAGATCCCGTCGACCTGGCAGACGTCCTCGCCGTGGCGGACGATTCCCGAGTCGGCCTTCCGCCCCATGAGGAGAGCGATCGACGTCAGCACCATGGTTTTGCCCGCGCCGGTCTCGCCCGTCACGACCGTGAGGCCGGGACCGGGACGCAGACACGTGTGATCGATTACCCCCAGATGACGAATCTCGATCTCGTCAATCATTGGCGTGCGACCTCCACCCCTTGATGGGCAGGTCGAATTTGCGGACCAGACGCCCGGAGAACGGCAGGTCGGAAATCTGTGCGAGGTGAACCGGCCGATCCGACTTCGTCGACCGAATGGTCGTCCCCGGCTCGCCGACGAGGCGCCGCCTCCCGTCGCACCAGATTTCGACGCCCGACGCCTGGTCAGGCAGGACGAACACCTCGAGGATGGACGACGGCGAGATGACGAGTGGCCGTGTAAAAAGGCCGTGCGCTGACAGCGGCGCCATGACGACGGCTTCGACGTCCGGCCACACGATCGGGCCGCCCGCCGAGAACGAATACGCCGTCGACCCCGTCGGGGTCGCGACGATGATGCCGTCCGCGCCATACGTCGAGATCCCGCGCCCGTCGACGCCCACGCCCAAATGGGCGGGCTGGGCGCGCATGAGCGAGAGGATCGCCGCCTCGTTAAACGCCCAGTCGTGCAGACACGCCCCGGTGTTCGTCATCACCGTCACGTCGAGCACCATGCGCGGCGACACTTCGTACGAGCGATGAGCGATCGCGTCGATGACGCGGTCGAGCTGGTCGGCGTCGACGTCGGTGAGGAACCCCATGTGTCCAAAGTTGATGCCCAGCAGCGGGACGTCGCGTTCGCGGGCCTTCTCGGCGCCCGCCAGCATCGTGCCGTCGCCACCGAGGCTGAGGACCAGCTCGACCGGCGAAGTCGTGTCGTCCCCGTCGGCCGTGGCAACGTGGGCTTCGGCCAGCCGCTTGGTGACGACCTGCGCATATTCGGCTGCCTCGGGACGATGGGGATGGTGGAGGACCATGACGCGCCGGATGTTCACGATGCCGTTCTCCCTCCTGCCGGTCCGCGGGCAACTGCTTCGGCGATCATATCGCTGACGACTCCCTCTTTCGCTTGGAGGCTCGGGTCGGCGCCTTTGATCAGATGAAGGAAGTACTCGACGTTTCCCGCAGGCCCGGGCAGCGGCGAGGGCGCCACGTGGGCGAGCACCAGGCCCTTGTCGATGGCGCAGCGGGCCACCCGTTCGACGGTTTCGATGTGGTCGGCCGGGTCGCGTACGACTCCCCCGGCACCCAGCCGGTCTTTTCCGATCTCAAACTGGGGCTTGACCATGAGGATCAGGTCGGCCCGCGGCGCCGCGACCCGCGCGAGTGGCTCGATGACGAGGGTCAGCGAGATAAACGACAGGTCGGAGACGATGATCGTCGGTGCCGGGTCGAAATCCTCGGGGGTGATCAGGCGGACATTCGTCCGGTCGCGCTGGTCGACCCGGGGATCGCTGGCAAGCCGCCACGCCAACTGCCCGTAGCCGACGTCGACCGCGTACACCTTCGCTGCGCCGTGGCGCAGCAAGACGTCGGTGAATCCCCCGGTCGATGCCCCGGCGTCCAGGCAGACCTGTCCGCTGATCGGGGGTGCGGCGTCACCCAGGTAGTCGAGGGCGCCGGCCAGCTTGTGGCCGCCACGCGACGCGTAGTCGGGATCGCCGTTTTCGGTGACGACGAGCGCCTGCGCCGGGTCGATCTGACGGGCCGGCTTGTCCGCCTGCTGGCCGTCGACCAACACCCGCCCCTCGCGGATGAGGGCGGCCGCTCGCGTCCGCGAGGGCGCGAGCTTGCGCCTCACCAGCTCGGAGTCGAGCCTGCGCAGCCGACCCATCAGCGTGCCGCCTCGAAATCGTGGGTGAGCTCCTCGAGGACCTTGTTCAGGCGCTCGATGAACTGCTCGACGTCGCCCTCATCGTCGTCCTCGAGGGCGCTGACGCGATCAACGAGGACGGGCTCTGCCGGACGTCGGGCGCCGAACAGGTCCGCCGAGGGAACGACCGACTCACTCATCCGAATCGAGCGTGTCCTCACCCGAAAGATCGCCGTCAGCCTCGGAGGCTTCCGCGGGCTCCTCCGGCGCGTCGGTGGCGTCGGCCTCAGATTCGAGGTCGCCCTCCACCTCGGGGGCCGGAGCGGGCACCTCGGACTCCGTGTCGTCACCGGCGTTCCCGGCTTCCCCATCGAACAGGCCTTCGGCCTCGTCGACGGTGCTCGGGTACTCCTCGACCACGGTCACGTTTTCCGGCAGCCGCACGAACTGCCCGTTGTCGCGGGCCTCCCACACGGCGGCGACAAACGCCCGATAATCCAGCAGGTCGAAAACGAACTCTTCCGGCTCCAGAGCCTCACCATCACGCAGCACCTGGGCCTGGTGATCGACCCGGAAACCGGCCGACGCGCCACACGTCCATTCCTCGGTGGGGTTCTTGACGACACCCGGCATCGGCTGGGTAAGCGCACGCAGGTCGAGGCCCAGGAAGTCGGGACGCTCGTCACGCTCGGCAAGCGCGACGTCGCGTGCGGTCGACACGCCGGTCAACACGTGCAACGACCGGTAGCCGGCCGATCGCGCCCCGCGGATGTCGGTGTTGAGCCGGTCGCCCACGGCCAGCGGCCGCTGCGCGTGAGCGTGCTCGACCGGACGTCGATAGATGCTGGCAAACGGCTTGCCGCCAGCGAGCGGCTTCACCCCGGTGGCGTTTTGGACGCACGCCACCAGCGACCCGTTACCGATTCCGAAACCGCGTTCCGTCGGCAACGACGCGTCAAGGTTGGTCGCGACGAACAGGGCGCCGTCGTTAATGGCGTATGCGGCCTCGCTCATCTGGGCCCAGCCGACCGACGAGTCGTAGCCCTGAATGACCGCGGCCGGCTTGTCGTCAGCCGACTCGACGATCTGGAACCCGGCCTCGGACACCGCGGCACGCAGCCCCTCGCCACCGACGACGAGGACCTTCGATGCCGGCGGCAACTTCTCGACGAGGATCGCAGTCCCGTCCATGGCGGCTGTCATGATTTCTTCCGGAGCCGCGGCGATGCCGAACTTCTCCAGATGGTCGACGACAGCCTGCGGCGAACGCGAGGCGTTGTTCGTCACGAACGCCATGTGCGCGCCCGCGGCGCGGGCATCAGCAAGGCCCTCGGCCGCATACGGAACCGGGTTCGAGCCCTGGTAGCACACGCCATCGAGGTCGAGCAGCATGAGGTCGTAGGCCTCGACCAGCGGCTTGCGCGAGCCGTGGAGGTCCGATGCGACGTAGGCCGTGTCGGCGTCCGCGACCTCTTCGAGGTCGACGATGCTCACGGCCTCCGGCAACACCGGGGCCAACGCGCGGACGTCGGCGGCCTCGTCGTCGCGCCCAAGCTCTTCCAGCCGATCGGCCTTCACCGAGAGGACGCGCGCCAAGGCCTCGTCGTCCTCCAGCTGGTGCTGGGCCAGGAAATCGTCGATGACCAGCAGGCCGGCCTCGGACTGTTCCATGTCGGCACGCGCGCCGGATGCGACGATCGCGAGCTCGGCCAGCTCAAACTCGTCCATCTCGGCCGTGTTCGTCTCGGCAATGATGTCGAGTGCCTTCTCCGGGTGGCCAAGTCCTCGTTCACAATCGGCCTCGACCGCCCGGAGGACGTCCGACCCGCTGAGCCTGCGGGCGGCCCGGACCTCGCGAAGAGCCTCGGTGTACTTGCCGCAAGCATATGCGGCAAGCGCTGCAGCCTCGCGGACCTCGCCGATCCGTGACGCGCGATCGACGGCCGCGCGAGCGTGCGCGTAGGCGTTCTCGGCGTCCACGTCGAGGAGCGAGCCCGCCATAACGAGGTGCTTCGCCACCTTCTCGGCGTTCTCCGGGTTCAGCTGCGAGATCGCCTGAAGGACACGCGGATCCAGATCCTTGGGGTTGACCTTGTCCGGAAGCCACGGCTCGCGCCCACTCTCGGCGCGGGTCCCGCGATTCTGCTTCCGATCCCCGTACTGCCGACGGTTGTCACCGCCGTTCCGCTGGCCACCACGACCTCCGCGGTCGTCGCGATCCCAGCGCTTGCCACCCCGATCATTGCGCTCGCCACGGTCCCAGCGCTTCCCGCCACGATCATTCCGGTCATCACGATCCCAGCGCTTCCCGCCACGATCATTCCGGTCATCACGATCCCAGCGCTTGCCACCACGATCATTCCGATCGCCACGATCCCAGCGCTTCCCGCCACGATCATTCCGATCGCCACGATCCCAGCGCTTCCCGCCACGATCGTCACGGTCGTTATTCCACTCGCGGCGCCCGCCACGATCGTTCTGGCTGCGTCGGGAACGCCACTGCGGCTCCGACCCGTCGCCCCGGAAACCCCGATCTCGGCCAGACCTATACTCTTCGCTCACGTGAATCCTTAAATCCTTCGTTATCCTTGATTCTTCGCTGTTTCCAGCCTACCCGACGGGGAGCCGACAACCGGCAACCGGCGAGCAATTCGCGTCACATTTACCGTCGGAAGAGGCAGTCGAACGCGCCGCCGACCTGCCGAAACGGCTGAGTCAACCCTAATCACCCTTGCCCCAACATGAGTAAGAGTGCGCATCAACGCAAAACTTTTCATACAATGAGATCACTCGCCACTTGTGGCGCGTTCCCCTAAGGTGGGCAAAGCCCGCTCGGTGGATGACGGGTAAAGCATCCACCCCTGCCAACGGCCGCGGTTCTCCGCGGCCGTTGGCCGTATCTCTGCACCGCTCCGCTCGATCGCCGGGCTGCGGTAGCCTCTCACGTGAATACGTCACGCTGCACCCATCACGCGCACCGCTCCCGCGGCTCGATGACAGAGCACGGCGTCGTCTATGAGAACAAGCTGAAACCCACCGCAGCGTTTCCGCCGCCATGTCCATCGAGCATCCGAACAGCCATGAGCCAGGCCAGCCCCGCGGTGGAGCCTCACGTCGAACCATCTCGCCAGTGGGCGTCGCGAGCACTCGCTCGTTCCTTGCCTCGCGACCTTGTAGAGGGCACCCACGTAGCCTGCCCCCAACCGATGCCCTCGGCACTCGCCGTTCTCGCCACGGATCGTCGCCTGCGTCATCGGTCATGCCCTAAATGGCAAAACCCTGCCGTCGTCTCGGGGACGCTCGGCAGGGCCAACAATCGCAGGCACGCCACACACGGTGACGACGACAATAAAAAAACTGAGGGTGGGGGGTTGTGGTGGTTGTGTGTGTGGCGGTGTCTTAGTCTCCCACACCCGTTGGAGTGCAGTACCATCAGCG